>NZ_CP096479.1:0-177859 GCF_056501445.1 Rhizobium sp. K33 | reverse complement strand
TGGCGAACAAGGATCTGCTGCCGAAGGGGTTGCCACCGACGCAGATGCAGCTCGTCGATATCCGCCGGTCGTGGGAGGGAATGGCGAACGAGCATCTAGCGAGGGAGGGGGTCGATATCCGCATCGATCACCGCTCGCATGCGGAGCGTGGTCTGGAAATCGAGCCGACCGAGCATATGGGTGTCGGTGCCACAAATCTGCGTCGTCGGGGCGGTCGTGTCGATCGCTCACGTCTGGATGGCGATGCTGGTCAACGCAACGCAGATGTCATCCGGGAGAGGCCGGAACAGGTTCTGTCGATCATCACCTCTGAGAAAAGCGTGTTCGACCGGCATGACATTGCTCGCACGCTGCATCGCTACATCAATGACGACGCGCAGGCGTTCCAGAACGCATTCGCCTCTGTCATGGCGTCTCCTGCACTAACAGAGCTTCGTCCGGAACGGGTGGATGGAGAGACGGGCGAGGTGGAGCTTGCGCGTTACTCGACCCGGGAGATGGTGGAGATCGAGCAGGGCATGGCGGATGCCGCCGAGCGGCTTCACCAGGCGCGCAGTCACGGTGTTGATCGTCGGCATGTCGTCAACGCCATGGAAGAAATGGACGAGGGACTGCGTCTCAGGTCCGGAAATCCTAACTTACGTCTCTCCGATGAGCAGCGGCACGCGATCAGCCATGTGACTGGGCCGGAGCGCATTGCGGCCGTTGTTGGTCTTGCGGGTGCTGGCAAGTCCACCATGCTGGCGGCTGCTGCACAGGCTTGGGAGCGACAGGGCTATACGGTTCATGGCGCCGCACTTTCTGGCAAAGCTGCGGAAGGTTTGGAGGAAAGTTCCGGGATCAAGAGCCTCACCTTGGCGTCCTGGTCGCGCAGTTGGGAGAACGAGAAACACCAGCTTGGCCGCGGCGATGTCTTCGTGATCGACGAAGCTGGCATGGTCGGCAGTCGGCAGCTTGCCTCGTTTGTGGGAGAGGCGGAGAAGCGTGGCGCGAAGATCGTGCTGGTGGGAGATCACGAGCAGCTTCAGGCGATCGGGGCAGGGGCACCCTTCCGCGCCATTGCCGAGCGGATCGGTCATGCATCGCTTGGTGAGATCAAGCGACAGCATGAGGCGTGGCAGCAGGAGGCGTCCGTCGCCTTTGCCTCGCATCGAACCGCAGAGGGGCTTGCTGCTTATCGGGACAGGGGCAACATCCGCTTTGCTTCTGGACGCGATGAAACAGGCGCCGCGGTGGTGCGGGATTATCTTGCCGATCGCGACCTGCATCCGGAGGCTTCCCGTGTTGCCATGGCCCATCGTCGTGTCGATGTCCGCGCCATCAACGAGGGGATCCGTGCTGAGCTTCAGGAGCGGGGTGAGCTTGTCAAAGGCGAGGAGGCTGGCGAGTTCAGCTTCCAGACCAATGACGGCGTGCGCAGCTTTGCGCCTGGGGACCGGATTGTGTTCCTGGAGAACAGCCGCGACCTTGGTGTGAAGAACGGCATGCTGGGGCAAGTGAAGGCTGTCGAGCAGGACGCTATCTATGTTGCGCTCGACGGTGCGTCTGATCGAGCGGATGCCCGGATGATCAGAGTGCCGATGAACGACTACCGGTCGGTTGATCACGGCTATGCCACGACGATCCACAAGAACCAGGGCGCGACAGTGGATCGGGCCTTTGTCCTGGCGTCCGGCACGATGGATCGGCATCTCACCTATGTTGCCATGAGCCGTCATCGTCATGACGTGCAGCTTTATGCGGATGCCCAAGAGTTCGCCTCGCGCAGGAGCGACCAGGTGGTGGCGCAAGGAAAGCTCGTGGAGCATGGTGCTGCACCCTATGAGCACAAGGACGGCAACGCCAATAGCTACTTCGTCACGCTAGAGAATGCGCAGGGCGAGCGTCATACGGTCTGGGGTGTGGGTCTGCAGCAGGCAATGGCGCAAGCCTCGCCGGAGACAGGCTCAACGATTGGGCTCAAACACACTGGCGCAGAGGCTGTGCGTCTGCCCAACGGGCAGGAGGCGAGCCGCAATGCGTGGAAGGTGGTGGGGACCGATGAGCTGGCCTATACCCAGCTGGAGCATCGGTTGTCTCGCTCCGGCGTGAAGGAAACGACGCTCGACTATGCACGCGATTTTGCCGAGCGGCGCGGAATTGCGGAGCAGTTTGGTGTCAGTAGTGAGATTGAGGTCCGGCTCACAGAGGCATCGGGGCAGCCCGGCCAAAATGTAACGCAGATAGACCACGTGGGTCATACGAGCTGGAGTTACACTGGTGCGGATCGCTCGGCTTTGCCGGAAGAACAGCCGGAGGCAATTGGCTTTGAAATCCGAACACCGCTTGTGCCGGCGAAGAATCACCATGACCGTAGCGTTGAGGACGTGGCGCGGCAGAAGACAATGGCGACGTTCGGCCCGAGCTGGAACGGAGTGGAGAAAATCGTGCGCCAGGTGTTCCGGGATCCGCAGGAAGCCTCGAGCAAGATCCTGGCCTCACTGGTGGAACGGGATGGCGACAGTGCAGGTATCGAACAGGCTTTGAACAGAAGGCCGGAGCAGTTCGGTGAACTTCGCGGGAAGACTGGCATCCTCGGTGACAACAAGGAACGCATTGAAGCGCGGCAGTCTGCGTCGATCATTGCGAAGCATGTAGGTGCTGCCGGTGAGCAATGGCAGCGACGCGTCGTTCAGGAGGAGAGATCAGAACGCTGGCAGCGTGAAAATAGCGACAATGTCGAAGTACCGAATCTAAGCCCACGGAGCGCTTCTCTCATCGCTGGCGTCCGCGACGTTGAGACCAGTGACCGGCATCGCTGGATTAATAGCCTAAGTGCGACGGAAGATGGACGCGCTGCTCTCGAAGAGGCAAAGCAAGTGTGGAGTGCGATTAGTAAGAGATTTGGCTCCGAAGACTTGGGCGAGATCGCCGCGCGGGTCAAAGAGGACCCAGGTTTGGCTCAACGTGCCGAGACCATTCGATCTGTGGCGAGCCTTGTGAGGAGCACGACTGCTGCGGAAGTTCAGAGGGATTGGTCGACGCAAGGGGCGATGCAGAAGGCTAAAGACACTGGGCTCGAGCGATGATTACTGGAGTGGGAATGCGCTCGGGCTCCAGAGGGACTGGCCCTACAGATCCACGCAACGCTCGATAGCCCGAAGAAGATAATTGGTCGGGACTTGCCCCTCAATGCTGAACCCGCGAAACAGCGTTCCCTGCGCTACCGTCCGATCGCTTATCAGCACTTCGCGACATCGCCGCCGACGTTCTCAATCCTATCAGCGCAATCCGCGAAGGTCGCCTTTCGGCCCAAAGCGGACGAATGACAAGGCTGAAAGAGCGTCATTCTCGGCCCAATTTCTATTCGTTGGCGGAGGCATTGGCTACGCACGGGCATTTTCTGCTTGCCCTCAAGTTCTTTTGCCGCAATATTGCCACCATCAACCGGACCCGCAAGGCGGGTGGCTTCTCCGGGCGCCTATCCCCCGGCAACCAGCTAACTCCTGCCCATATCTCCTTCGATATCGCTGCAGCGAGTATTCCGATTGGACATCCCTAATGACCACGACGGCCTGATCACGCCATAGAACCGACGTCGATCGCCACGGCGCTTGCCGTGCTCAACACGCTCACAATCCGTGCGCGCGACGTCACTCACCCATTCACAATCGACCCGCCGCGCTGACGGACTCCCAACCGTCGCCGGCATGGAGAACACAAACTTGAATCGCGATTTCATAGGAATCCTCAAAACCGAATGGTTCGGCAACGTCCGGGCGGATGTGCTGGCCGGACTTGTCGTGGCGCTCGCTCTCATCCCTGAAGCCATCGCCTTTTCGATCATCGCTGGCGTCGATCCGAAGGTCGGCCTCTACGCCTCCTTCTCGATCGCCGTCCTCATCGCCTTTGTCGGCGGCCGTCCTGGCATGATCTCGGCTGCCACTGCCGCCACCGCTGTCCTCATGGTCACGCTGGTGCGGGACCATGGCCTCCAGTATCTCTTGGCGGCCACCGTCCTGGCAGGACTGATCCAGATCGTCGCCGGCATTTTCCGCCTCGGCTATCTCATGCGTTTCGTCTCAAAGTCGGTGATGACCGGCTTCGTCAACGCGCTCGCCATCCTGATCTTCATGGCGCAGTTGCCAGAACTAACGAACGTGCCTGTTCTGACCTATATCCTGGTCGCCGCCGGCCTCGGCATCATTTATCTCTTCCCATACGTGACGAAGGCAGTTCCTTCGCCTCTGGTCTGCATCGTGCTGCTGACAGCCCTTTCTATCTGGTTCGGTTTCGACATCCGCACCGTTGGCGACATGGGCGAGCTACCTTCGACCCTGCCGATCTTCCTCATTCCACAGATCCCGTTCAACCTTGAAACGCTGATGATCATCCTGCCATATTCGGTGGCAGTGGCAGCCGTCGGCCTTCTGGAATCGCTGATGACGGCACAGATCGTCGATGACCTGACGGACACGCCGAGCGACAAGAACCGCGAATGCGTGGGTCAGGGCATTGCCAACACGGCCACCGGCTTCATCGGTGGCATGGCGGGTTGTGCGATGATCGGCCAGTCGATCATCAACGTGAAGTCCGGTGGCCGTGGCCGCCTCTCGACCTTCTGCGCCGGCGTCTTCCTGCTGTTCATGATCCTGGTACTGGGCGATCTCGTCAGCCAGATCCCGATGGCAGCGCTCGTCGCCATCATGATCATGGTCTCGATCGGCACCTTCTCCTGGTCCTCGATCAAGAACCTCAAGGATCATCCGCGCTCGTCGTCGATTGTAATGATCGCGACCGTCGTCGGTGTCGTCTACACCCACAACCTCGCCATCGGCGTGTTGATCGGTGTGCTGCTGTCAGCTGTCTTCTTCGCCTGGAAGATCTCGCAGATCTTCCGTGTCACCTCGGCGGTGTCGGCTGACGGCATGCATCGCACCTATACGGTCGAGGGCCAGGTGTTCTTCGCGTCGGTCGACGATTTCAACAAGGCCTTCGACTTCAAGGAAGCCCTCGACAAGGTCACGATCGATGTCAGCCATGCTCATATCTGGGATATTTCCAGCGTCGCGGCCCTCGACATGATCGTGCTCAAGTTCCGCCGCGAAGGCGCCGATGTCGAGATCATCGGCCTCAATCAGGCCAGCGAGACCATCGTCGACAAGCTCGCCATTCACGACAAGCCCGGCGCCATGGAGCGCCTGATGGGCCACTGAGGGAGGATCAACAATGACAAGAATACTCGGACTGATCGACGGCTCGCCCTATGCCCAAAGCGTATGCGACCACATTGCCTGGATCGCAGGCAAGGCCGACGTGACCGTGGACCTTCTCCACGTCATCGGCAGGCGGGATCTCGCCTCCGAGCCAGTCAACCTCAGCGGCAATATCGGGCTTGGTGCCCGTACTGCACTTCTTGAGGAACTGGCGGAACTCGATGCGCAGAAGGCAAAGGTTGCCCACAAGCGCGGGCGTCTTTTGCTGGACGAGGCAAAGGCCCGGCTCAACGAGGCTGGCGTTGCCAATGTCGAGACGAAGCTGCGCAACGGCGATCTGATCGACACCGTGTTGGAATTTGAAGCCAATGCCGACATCATCGTCATCGGCAAGCGTGGGGAGGGTGCGGACTTCGCCAAGGGCCATCTCGGCTCCAACCTGGAACGTGTCGTGCGCTCGACCCACAAGGCGATCGTCATCGCCTCGCGCGCCTTCAAGCCGGTCGCCAAGCTGCTGATAGCCTATGACGGCGGCAGCATGGCGATGAAGACGGTCGACCAGGTGTCTCGCAGCCCAATCCTTGACGGTCTCGGCTGCAAGGTGGTGATGGCGGGTGCGGACACGAGCGAGAACCGGAAGAAGCTCGATGATGCTGCGATCATCCTCAAGGCCGCGGGCTATGCCCCAGAAGTCGCACTCGTGCAGGGCGCGGCCGACAAGGTGATCTCAGACATGGTGGAAAAGGAAGGCTTCGACCTTCTCGCCATGGGAGCCTACAGCCATTCGCGGCTGCGCTCCCTCTTCATCGGCTCGACGACGACGGAAATGATCCGCTCCTGCAAGGTGCCGGTCGTCATCTTCCGCTGAGATCATGACGGGCGGGCATGTTGCCCGCCCTCTTGCCCGGAGGAAAACAATAAAGACCATCGAGGATCCCGATGTCGTCGAGCTGTTCAAGAACCGTCTTGAGCACGAGCTGGTTGAGACGGTTCGGCTGATTGACGAAAGCCGGGAGTATCGGGCTCCGGTCGAGCTGGACCAACAAAGCGTCGGGCGTTTGTCCCGCATGGATGCCATGCAGAGCCAAGCCATGGCCCAGGATCTCAATCGCCGCCGTCAACACCGAAAGATCGCCATCGAGCGGGCCCTGTCTCGTATCCGGGATGACGAGTTCGGCTATTGCATCGGGTGCGGGGAGCCCATCGCGGTCAGGCGCCTGGACATAGACCCCACCTTTGAAGCCTGCGTCCGCTGCGCACCCTGACCACGCTGGTCGTCACGATTGCGAGGAGACATCATGTCGCGACAAACGAAGACTTTGTTCTTGATCGACGGTAGCCATTACGACCGCCTTCGCTCGGTCCTGGAGACCCCATTCGACCTGGGCAAGCTCGCCACTTTGGTCAACAACGGAACGCCAGCCGTCCAGATGGTCTATTATCGAGACCTGCGCGACGGCAATGAGGCAGAGCGCCAAAGGTCGCTGCTCGGCTGGTTGGGACACAATGGTTTCATCGTCAAAGGTCGCACGCACGGCGCGGACGAACCGCGAGAACGCTACGGAACCAATCTGGTCGAAATCGCCGTCGATGCACTTCTAATGGCTGAGCCTGGCGATCATGTCATGATCCTCGCAAGCGATGCCAAGCTTGAGCCGCTGCTTGCTGCCCTGCGTGACTACGATATCAAGACCACTCTGATCTCGACGCTCGATGCACCCAACACGATTGCCCCGGCCTCTATCCTCATCAAGGCAGCGGGCACCTTCATTGATCTCCGGGCCATCATTACGCAGTTGAGTCTCGATAAGACCACTGCCGACAGATCGGACTAGGTCACATCGATTGCAGGTAGCGCGTCAGAAAATGCTGCGCTACAAATGCAGCGCTCATCCGTTTCGATCACGTCTCGTCAACGTCCAGGTCTCGCCTCGGGCGCATATCTCCTTGGAAAATGCATATGGTTCGCAGCTATTTCGATTTCGCCAGCGCCAACTGGCAGCAGCTTCTGTTCGGCGCGCTGTTGATGGCTCTCTCCAGCTTCGGCCAGACCTACTTTGTCTCCGTATCCGGCTCCTATTTCCGCGATGCCTTCAATCTGACCGATGGTGGGCTTGGAGCCACCTATGCCGCTGGAACCTTTGCCAGTGCGCTGACCCTGACATGGGCAGGCCGGCTGATCGACTATACGAGCGTTCGCCGCTTCACCTGGGCGGTGGCACTGCTGTTGGCGACCGCGTGTCTGCTGGTTGCCATCAGCGCCAACTTCGTGATGTTGGCCGTCGCCTTCTATTTCCTCCGCCTCGGTGGACAGGGGCTCATGACGCACACGGCACTGACCGCAACGGCACGCGCATTCCCGCAGGATGCTGGAAAGGCACTCGGGGTGATCGCGCTCGGTCTCTCCGTGGCGCAAGGTCTGTTCCCCATCGCCGGAGTGACCATGATGGAACAGCTCGGCTGGCGCACGGCTTGGGGGATCAATGCTGTTCTGGTTATCGCAGGCGTGGCGGTCGCTCTGATATTCTTGCCGCGTCAGGGAGATAGGCCGATCCGAAGCCGGAAAGACCGTACCGATGCCAACGCAGGAAAGGCTCCGGCGGTCTGGCGCGATGCACGCCTTCTTCTCACCCTTCCGGCGATATTGGCCGGACCATTTATCGTCACCGGCTTCTTCTTCCACCAGGCGCGTCTTGCCGAGCAGAAAGGCTGGGATCTGGCGACGGTGGCCGCCAGTTTCGCCGTGTTCGCAATCGTGCAGGCGATCGCTTCGGTGGCCGTCGGCCCGGTGATTGATAAGGTTGGCCCCAGGAGGCTGCTGCCGTTCTTCCTTCTGCCGCAGGCGCTCGCCATGCTCTTGCTCGGATACATTAGCGCGCCGTGGATCGCGCCGGTCTACATGCTGCTCATGGCAACCTCGATGGCACTTGCTTCGACCCTCGCCACCGCTTTGTGGGTCGACTTGTTTGGCCCGTTGGAATTGGCAAGGGTTCGCTCCTTCGTCGAGGCAGGTACCGTCCTCGCCAGCGGCGCTTCGCCGATCATCATGGGTCTGCTGATCGATGCAGGAGTTTCGCTGGAAAGCCAAGCGCTGGGATGTTTCGCCTACGCGCTGCTCGCATCAATGATGGCCTCGACGGTCAAGCGAACCAAAAGCACGGAGCTGTGAGCGCGAGGTCCGCTGCCAGGACCACAGTTGGGGACGGGCTGTCTCCTGTCAGCCCCAATTTCAGCCTCCGACCTCGAGGCAGGTCATCTCTCCTATTGGCGCGAAGCCGCCATCTTGCCCTACGATGATGCGGCTTCTCTAAGGGCGCGATACACACTCGCCCGACCTATGTTCAGCGTCTTGGCAATTTCTGTTGGCCCCATCCCGTCGGATTTCAGTCGGCGGATCTCAGCAATATCAACATGGGGCTTCCTGCCTTTGTAGACCCCTCTGCTTTTTGCTGCCGCGATGCCTTCCATTTGTCTTTCTCTTCGAAGGTTCGTCTCGAACTCAGCGAATACGCCCAGCATATCGAGGAAAGCTTTCCCGGCCGCCGAGCTGGTGTCGATCGGCTGTTCCGTCGCCTTCAGCGTCACCCCTTTTTGCTTGAGCAGCCGTACGATGTCCTGCAGATCCCCAACTGACCGCGCCAGACGATCGACCCGCGTTACAACCAGGCTGTCGCCGTCGCGCATGAATTCTAGAAGCGTGTTAAGCTCCCTCCGATCCTGCTTGGTCGATCCGGATTTCTTTTCCGCTCGGATGACCGTGCATCCGGCCGCCTTCAGAGCCGCCTCTTGAATCGCCAGATCCTGATCGATGGTGCTGACGCGCGCATACCCGTAAATTGCCATGAAACGTCTCATTAGGTTCTAGACCTTCAATGGGTAGCGTCTCATAACTTCAAAATCAACCCAAATGAGACACTGTTTTGCGTCTCACGGAGATTGTCTCAGGAGGTATACCCAACTGATCTGGATGACTTAGAGGTCCGAGAAGTCAGGTGTCGTTGATTTCCGCAACAGCGTTGATGGAGACAACGAGTTCTGGAGCGGAATGTAGCTGGATAGACCACGATGTCAGCGGAGAATGTCTTGCGAACCGTTTCAAGCTGGTGTCATCATCATAGCGTGCTGAAGCATGGCACTTGGGGAGAAGGCTGGCGGATGGGTGGGACCTACTTCGATGATGAACAGGAGATCAACCCGCAAGGGCTGGCCATCTTGCGGAAAGTGTTTGCAAACCTGTTTCGGGGTGAGGCCGGCGATTTGGATGAAGATGAAAAGCTCAGCCTCGCGAAGGAGCTGGTAGCCCTCTTCAAATCCGGTTTTCGCAGCGAAGAAGAGTTGAACGCGTTGGTTAAACGCAGCCCCTTGCTGACGGATGACGATGGGTAGTTAACAATTGCTCAACGGAACGTGGAGCTGCTTCTTCTGTTTACCGGGTCCGGAGGTAAAGCTCACGGCTTTTCCGGGTACAGTTGAGGACGTGCTTCCAGCAGGTCACGGCCTTGGCGAAGGACCTGCTCGTAGACCTCGGTGATCGCTTGCGATGAGACCTGAACGTCCTCGTACTTGCGCGCACCGAGGGCAATTGCTTCGCCGAGACCGCCGAGCTCAGCCTCGAGGCTCCCAAAATGCTGGAGGGGTTCTTCGTGGGCGAGGGACACCTCCCGGAACAGCAATGCGTTGAGATTAATGAGGGCGAGAACCTGCTTTGACAGCGTTTCCGTCCTGTCAATGAGGGCAATGCAAGCTTTGGCCAGATCGTCGTTTGGGGTGCCCATATGTCGTCCTAAAGCGGATGTTCTTAAACCCGTAGCGTTTGCGGTCTACAGGATGTTCCATCGCATTTTATAACACTCTTATGCGCCGATGAAAGAGGTCGGGTCCATCTGCGCCGCATATGGTGAAAACAATCACAGTATTCTTGGGTGCTCTGAATGAGGCTGAGTCGAGATTCTGTGAAGGGGCAGGCTAGATTGCCTAGAGCAGCTCCCAGAAGCGGTAAGCGCCAGCATCCTGATTAAGTGATCAACTCCACTACTAACGTCTAATGCGATGTAGGAGGATCCTGCCCTGGCATTTTAGCATTGGTTAACCATAATTAAGCAAGCTACCGTAAATTCTCTTTATAAAGGTTGTCCTATGCAAATTGCCGATGGTGTACGCCTGTGGAGCAACGGCCAGCACGGGACTGGACTTTCGCTGGACGAGGCGGCCGTGCTGCTCTCCAGCATGTCCAACAGAACGAGACTCGGTGCGTTGATCCGTCTGATCGAGCGCGAGTGGTCGGTTAATGAGCTCGCCAAGGAGCTTAATCTCAGCCAGTCGGCTTTATCCCAGCACCTTGGGAAATTGCGAACTGCCAATCTAGTAAAGGTGAGGATCGATAGCCAGGTGCGATACTACCGCTGCGAGAGCGATGTGGTCATCCGCTTGATGGCGGAGCTGGGATTGCGGCAGTAATCCGCGGGTGGGTCCGATATGGATGTCGAAGAGGTGTTGAAAGCACTGTCCCACCCGGGTCGCATGGAGTTTGTCGCTTGGCTCAAAGATCCGGAGCAGACATTCGGTTTATCTGAGGATGAGACACTCCTCGGAGTAAGTGCCGGCTGCTTTGAGCGTAACGGTCTCTCCCAGTCGGCGGTATCAAGTCATCTCGGGATACTCAAAAGAGCGGGACTATTGCACGCCACGAGGGTCGGGAACAGCGTGCGGTATCGGCGCAACGAGGACTTGATCTCGAGATTTAAAATCTGGCTGGCCGAAAACCTCTAGGGGCGCACCCCCCATCTCCAGAGGGCGTCGCGCCTCCGCAGCTAGGAGTAAGCCAAGAGCAGATTTTGCCCGCTCGTGCCATGAGGATGAGAGGTGCGCCGCACGACTTCTTCGGCGAAGAAATCCCGGTATGGATAAATGTACTAAACTGTTCGTTGGTTTTCCGAGATCGTTAATCGGTATATTAGGCAATACCCTTGTCCGCCCTATGCCGTTGCCTATTTTCCGCCCATGATCCACGAAATCGCACATAAACTGGATGCCACCCTGCGGCCCGACGACCTGGCGGTATTGCAAACCGCGCTGGTTAGGGTGTGCGAACTGCGGGGGGAGGAACCGACTTCTGCGAAAGCTGAACAGCATGCGAAGTTGCTCATCATGCTCTATCAGAGCGGCATCCGGAACAGACATCAGCTGGTCGCGATGCTGACCGGCCGGAAGTTTCCGTGACCGCTGTGTCCTTCAGCGAGTGCGACTGCTGTGGCTATCTGAGCTCCTTTGATAGAGCTTGCACCCACCAGCCTAAGCTACTGACTGTCCTAATGACTCAACGATCCGAGACCAATATTGGGCGTGGTTGGAACATAATTCGAACTGAGATCGAATGAATCGGGACGTGCGGGCGCCCGAGGTTGAACCGGCAGGTCTTGTCAGCGAGGCGATCAGCGAAGTCGGGATGTCGCATGAAGGGAGCGAGTTCGGCATCGTTGCTGCCAGCCTCGGCGCTACCGTCTTCACCAGTGAGTCCAGGATAATCAACCCGGCGGAACTCGTTGCTCGCGTAGACTTCGCGCTCTATGAGAGCCAAGGATGCCGGGCGTGATCGGGTGGGGTTTCAGAGGCTGGCAGCAGAGCGGACACTGAAGTCGGCTTGAGGACCGATCATCCGACTGAAAGGACGTGCGCTCGGCCGTAGCGGGCGTAGAGTTTCAAGCCAAGGTGACCGTCGCAGAAAACCGGGTTCCGGCATGCGTGTCGAAATCATAGTGGCCGTCCAACTGGCGAACGGATCCGTCGACCAGCCGCGTGCCGGTCCCAGACGCGACCGCATTGATGTCGAAACCGACACCTTCGTCGCTGATGGTCAGCAGAGTTTTCCCCACCTCGTCGGATTTTGCCAGAGAGACTGACAACGGCCCGGCGCTGCCGTCAGGGTACGCGTATTTGATGGCGTTGGTCACAACTTCATTGACGAGCAAGGCAAGCGCAGTCGCCTTCTCAGCCGAGACCGGTTGCGGCTGCAACTCAAATTCGACGGTCAGCTTTGCATCATGAGCTGACACCGCGTTGCAAACGACAGCGCGGATGAGCTCTGCAGCATCGATCTCGGAATACGCGTCGTGCTTGTAGATTTGCTCGTGCACCGCGATCATCGACTTGATCCGGCTGCTTAGTGACTCGACACCTTCATTCCCTCGCATCTGCAGGCGAACGAGCGACATCACGGATTGCAGGTTGTTCTTCACCCGGTGATGGATTTCACGCAGGAGCATCTCGTTGGTCTCAAGTGCTTTGGCGAGCTGGGCTGATTGTTGCTCCTGGGCTCTCAACAGATGCAGGATCCACCAGCCGGCGGCTATAGCACCGCTGACGACGAGGAGAGCGACTGCACCGAGCATGGACAGAGTTGTCCAGAATGGGCGGATCAACACACTGTATTCTGTTGCAGCCACCGCCACGAACGGTGTGCCGTCCACACGTTGATAAGCCACTAGCCGTTTCACGCCATCCATCGGTGAGGCGTCTGCGAGGTAGGTGCCGGAGGACGCTTCTTTCAGGTACTCTGTGAATAGCACATAACCGGACATGTCCAGGGTGGACTCAGGGAAAGGGTAGCGGGCCACAAGCATACCGTCGTCGCGAATGAAGCTGACAGTGTAGTTTCCGCCAAGGTCCACGGTATCCCAGATCGGTCGCATAATTTCGGCGGGGACCGAGACCATGATCGCTCCTACAAACTCTCCGTCTCGCACAATTCGACGACTGAAGACGAAGATCTGGTCACCATTCAACCGACTGATGAGAAGGGACGAGACATACTCCATTGTTCCGTCCCTCACGGCGCGGAAGTAGTCGCGATCAGTGATGTCGACGGGCCTGATCTGCGGATCGGTCGAGTAGAGGGTTCGGCCAGTGGCGTCGACGACATAGGCCTTTACGCCGCCTGGCAAACCTTGCGTCGCCACGTCGATATCACGGATGTTTCCATCAAACCGGAGATCCGAAAGGCGGAGCGCATCATCGATCCGGCGAACGGTCTGGGTTCCCATCTGATGGATCCAGGACGCATTGCTAGCGACGATCTTCACAGAAGCTATGGCGCGCTCTTCAGCCCGATTGATCACCGTAAAATAGGACTGTGCGGCCCAAGTACCGAGAATGGACAGAAGCGCGACAAGAGCCGCCGCGGTGGCAAACGCAGCGATCTTCGAAACTGACCGGGTAGAACCGCTCATACTCACTCGCCCATCTCCCACGCAATGACGCCCGGCTCTCGACTGATGTTCCTAGCTAAAGATCGGGATATCAAAGATCAATGGAATTTGGCGACGACCTGGCTCGAGCGTGAGAGACGTGACTTGTCGATTCAACATAGGCTGCCAAACATCCGGCGCCCACCGCTTCGCAGGACTCCATTCGAAAAGCTTGGGTCAAGCTTGAGGTCGCAGTATGAGATCGGTCGGCTATCAAGGCTGGCTTAGGAGTGTTGATGATGGCCTATGACTGGACCGGTACACGCACACGTAGAATACGCCGTATGAAGTCGCCTTCTCCGTGCTCGCATCCCTGATGGCTCTGGCAGCCCCAGTTTTTGCCGTTAACATGCCATTCGTTGGCTAACGGATGGGCCGATGAGGTTGGTGCTGGAGCACGTCAGGCCTGAAACGCCTTGTCGACAGCGCCTGTTTCGAAGCATCAATCATCCATATGCGGTCAGGTTGATACGAATTCCGATATGCGCGCCGCGCGGCAGGGTATCTTGAAGTGTTCGAAGCTAATTTCAACTTCCTAGGACTGGACGACGTCTCCACTCGCGAGCTAGACGCCATAGCGCAGCTAGTGCCGGCTAACCCGGACACGCTCTCCAGATTATGCAAGATCCTGGGAACTCGGCGCACCGTGGCTCTTCTGGCTTTTGAGGACGCACGTGACGGCGGGAATGATTTGAGGTCTGTTTGCCAGCATGCACGGACCACGCTCCGAGCATATGAGCAGGCTTGACACACTATCCGAGTTATCGCCGTAGCGCACGCCTCTAAAGAGAGTGGGGCAACACTGTTCACTTTGCTATTGTACTAGACGAATTGCGCCGGGATTGCTGATTGTTTTCTCCGCGAGCTCCTGCCCGCAATCCAGTTTGAAACTGCTGTTTCCGATCATCGTGATCTCCTGCGCAATCAGTCGCACGCATTCACCCTCGGCTGTACTATTTCCGGCATATTGAATTTCCTGCGACGCGGGCATGTAGATGATGCCTGAAAAGACAGACCCGCTGTTGCCATTTATGACCGCAGGTTCCGTGTTGTCGCGAGCGGCAACCAGCGAAAAGCCGGCCCAGTCGCCCTCTGTAGGAGCGGTGATACGAAACGTTGCGCCGCCATGAATACCTATATCGGACCCCTTCAGAAGGAAGAAGGTAACGTTTTCCGCCGTCACAATGGACTGGCTGGTGAAGCGAAGTGGACCCCCGTCGATTATATAATTGCCAGGTTGGAGGTTCACCTTGCCTCTAATTTCAAGAGAACCATAGGTGCCTGGCTTCAGGACTACGCTGTAGCTGTCCGGCACCTTGTTCGGAGTGCGGCCGGTCCCATTGCAGTCACCGTTTCCCCCGCCGCCGCTTACAAAACTCTGTCCACAACCTTGCAGGTTCACCCAGGACTGCGCTCGGGGAAGTACTTTCGACTTGAACGGATCCGGCGTGCGAGCAGTGCGCTCACGGGCTTCGTCACAGTCAAGCTTCAGTTGGGCAAGCGTAGCTGCAACTTGGCCTGATGTGTAAAGGCACGCAGCTTTTAAAGTGGCGGTTCCGCTGAGATAGATTGACTGCGCACTGTCGGAATTGGATGTAATCGTACAGTTTCCCGTATCGACTTTGGAACTTCCGCTGATTTCGACCGCACGGCTCGCTGTCTGATGCAGGGCGAGTATGCAGACTTCTTTGTCAGGGACGCGAGCCGCTACACTCAATCTCGAAATGTCGTATGGCGCCAATCCCCAGAAGATCGGATCATAATTTGTAGAAAACGAAGCGGTTGCCCGGGTGTCTAGCTCGCTTGCGTTGAAGGTAAGTTGGAATGCCCTTTCGTCAAAGGGGGCGCTATCTGTTGCTCCCACTCCAGTTTCCGTCGAGGGTCGGGAGAAATTAGCAAAGAAGACAGACTTTGCCTCTTGGCTGGCGTTGGTCTCAGAGGCACCCTCACCGTATGCTTTCACCGCGGCTATTGCTGCAGCATCGAGTGCTGCCTGCATTCGATCACTCTCTGCAACCGCTGTGGTTAGGTTCAGGGCAACAGAAGCAGCAACAAAAAGAGTAGGTATGAGCACAGCCGTGGTAATCGCAAAATTGCCGGCCGTATCCGAGCTTAAAAACCAGAGTTTTGTCCTGAGTTGCTGTGCCATGAGACGCTGACCCCCTATGTGTGATAGTTCTCATATACTAGCGGGGTTACTCACTTTGCGTTTCAGGAAACCTTAAAAATCTAGGGGTTCTGGAAATATTCTGGCGGCGGCGCAGCGGGCTTCACAACATTCGCAGACTTCTCACTTTTTGCGCGAAGGAGCCAATCTATGAGCATGCTTTGAGCGGACCTGACCGCGATCCCGAGTAAGATGCCCCCCACGATCGAAAAGACGGAATAAGCTGCTGGTGACAGGATCGACTGTGTCGATGCAAGCAGAAACTCGGGCACAAATCGGTGTAGGATGTAGATGTGGAAGCCAGCTGCAGACAGCGGCAAGATCAGTCGAAAAGTCCATCGCGGCAAGGAGATGTGTGGCAGAAAAAGCAATGCAGCGAGTACAGCGATCTGAAACGTGTATTTTACCGTCGTTCCGATCCAAACGGCGTCATAGAAGCCGAAGTAGAGTAAGATCGCGGCTCCCGACAACATGAGCGTCAGCCGTTGACGACAGGTCGTGGCGATTGCCGCACACCAGCCGAACACTGCGAGGTAGAAGATCCAGGGAAGGGTGAAGATCTGGCGGTTTCCTATGTCCCAAAGCTGCGGCAAAACGAGACGTGCTGTCACCGAAGCAATGAGCAATACCATGCCGAACTTGAACGGGTCGGCGGACGCGAACCGTCGAACGAATGGTGAGACGAAGATGAGTCCAAATACGATCAGAATTTGACAATAGGCCTCGATAAACCAGTACAGATAGGGCACCATAGTATGCCGAACGGGGTCAGCAAATCCGAAGTTCCCGACCAGAAAAACAGAAGCCCAGGGGACTTCACCCCACGCGATCGAGTAACCCGCGACGATCATGTAGTAGGGAAGAAGGATGTGGGGCAGGGGGCGTAGCAACCGCCAATATGAACCTGACAGAAGAGTGCCACTTTGGAAGCGCGCAAGCCCAAAGCCCACGAGGATAACCATCGCCGCGGCTCCTCCCGGTATGGGCCACAGCGTTTCGTGGTGGACCACGACCAGCAATATTGCGAGCGCTCGAACAACCAGATCGATGCCGATGTGTGGTAGTTTAGTCTCCCTCGGCGGTAAAGCCGTCAGCTCGCGGACTTGCAAGGTCTCCCATTTCTCCGGCAGATCACCCAATACCCTCTCAAGTTCCAGAGAGAGTTGGACGAAGCGCAACGAGTCGCCGCCGAGCGAGAGAAAGCTGTCGCTTTGCGTAACTTTTCGTGGGTAGAAAGCTTGCTCGAACAAACCTTGGACGCCGCCTGTCACTCGGTCGCTGTCAAGCTCGCCGTTCATCCTGTCACGCAATGTTTGGTAGTCGATCTTTCCGGATGCCAGCCTCGGTAGCGCATTAATCCGAGTGGCTTTTACCTGAAACAATGTCAGGCCGCTCTCTTTGACGAGCGCTCGGCGCACATCCTCGCAGTCCTGCCTTCCCTCGTAAAATGCGTGCAGTTTTGCGTCATCACCGACAACAGCGGCCGTCAGGCCAAGCCCCTCAAGGACTCGTTCTAAATTGTCATGTCCGATGCGTAGCCCAGCAATTTTCGATATGCGCTTACTGCGACCCACAACGCGGAAGAAGCCAGAAGGGTCGCGCTCGGCCAGATCGCCGGTTCGTAGTTCAGCGAGTTCAACCCCGCGAGCGAGATCTTTACGGGAGCATGCATAACCCATCATGACGTTCGGGCCGCGATAAACAAGCTCGCCAGTCTTATATGCTTCGGAAATTAGACGCCCTTGTTCATCTATTAAATGCAGGCTGCCGCCCGGAATCGCTATCCCGATCCGGTCTTCTCTGCCAGGGAGACAATCGGGCGGCATGTATGCCATCCGCGCGGTCGCTTCGGTTTGGCCATACATCACGTAGAAGCGCGCCTCGGACGCGCTTAAATGTTCATTGTAGCTACGCACGATATCTGGAGCCAAGCGTCCGCCAGCGACCGTCATGAAGCGCAGGTCCGGAAAGGTCAGCCTCCGGAAATTCGTTTTCTCGAGCAATTCGTACGTATACGGTACGCCGGAAAGATTGGTGCTTCTGCTTGCGGCAAGCCCGTCAAGGAAGCCGTCATCAAGTATCGAAACTCCTGGAATGTAGAGACTTGCACCCACCAAGAGGTGCGCGTTCAACACGGAGAGCCCATAAGAGTAATGAAGTGGTAGAATAAGGCAGGCGCGGTCGCTGGCGGTTAGTTCGAGATATTCTGCGATTGACTGTGCATTGGCGGCTACATTTTTCCAGGATAGCCGCACACTCTTACCTTGTCCGGTACTGCCCGAGGTTGACAATACGACCGCAAGATCCGGATGAAGAGTTATCTGTCCTACTTCCTGCCTTTCCAAGCGCCAACGCCCGTCGAAGCGCCGGTAGCTATACTCCGGCTCAAAGACTGTTCCACACGCCTCGGTTCTACACGGTGGTTGCATGGCCACCGCATGCCCAGCCTCGAACGCGGCGAGATAGCCAATGATGGCGTGCTCCGAGAGTTCGGCCGCAACGCTTACCAATCCGAGTCTGCCGTGCAAAAGTGATGCTTGGCGTTCGACACGTTCCGCCAATTCGCGATAGCTAATAATTCTACCACCGGAAAACACGAGCGCAGGTCTGTCGCCATACGACGCAAGGACGCCCGCACGCAGCGGAAATGCGGAATAGCTGTCAGTGTGCACTGCCCCTCCAATCTGGAGGGGGCTTAAATATGATGAGATTGATAGTCAAGTATGAGCTTCCCGCTGTCGTCTGCCCGCGCGGAAGATTGCGGAGCGCGCTGAGGGGCAGAGCTTTTCCGGCACGCTTAGAGATGAGGCGGTGGCGAACTCGGGAGAAGACTTGGTGGGCCAACTAAAACTTAAGGAAACTCTGATAAGACAAGTGGATATTATCCCACATAGGTGCTGAGACATGCCGAATACCAGCGATACATACCCGGTAGCTCCGAATGAAACGGATCGACTGAGTTGCCTTCGGCAGTTGAATGTATTGGATACGGGAGTTGACCCTGCATTCGAGCATGTTGTCGAGCTGGCAAAGTCAATCTTCAACGTTCCAATTGTGCTGGTCACTCTTGTTGATGAACATCGTCTGTGGTTCAAGGCTCGACGAGGACTTGATCAATATGAAATGGATCGGGAGCCGGCGTTCTGCAACCATACGATCTTGTCCCAAGATCTACTGGTGGTCGCAGATATGCATCTTGACGAGCGCTTTAGGCAGAACGTCCTTGTTACAGGGGCTCCGCATATACGTTTCTACGCTGGCTGCCCGTTGGAAATGCAGGATGGTCTGATGGCCGGCAGTCTGTGCATCCTCGATGATGCCCCGCGGACGATGACTGATCGAGAACTCGAGCAACTGAGAATGCTCGGTGCAACGACGGCAGCGCTGCTCAACCAATACCGCGATGCTGGCACGATGCGTAAACTGTCGCTTGAACTGGCTCTTGCGTCCGATGTGCTCGAAAGACAACGCCAGGAGTTGCGGACACAAAAACGGTTGCTCGACTGCGCCTCTGATCTGGCGAAAATCGGGGCTTGGGAGATTGACTGCAAGACGGGCGAGCTTCTGTGGAGCGACGGCATGTACGCGCTTCATGAGGTCGACAAGACCTTCCTGCCTTCGCTCGACACGCTTGAACAATTTTATTCCCCTGAAGAGTTCAAACGTCTTGTGGCGCAAATCGCACATTCTCGCGAAACCAATGAAGCCTATGTCTTCGAGGGGCAGATGGTTACAGCTAAAGGTAACAAACGCGTGGTGCGGATCGCGGGCCATGTCGAGCTCCAGAACGGCCTGCCTGTGCGCCGCTTCGGGATGAAGCAGGATATCACCGAGGAGAAAGAGGCGATTGAGAAGATCAAGAGGCTTGCTGAGCGCGATCCACTGACCGGGTTGAGGAACCGTGGCCAGCTATTGGAGCGTCTCCATGATGTCAAACATCGTGGCAGTCCAGTTACCCTGATGCTCTTGGATCTTGACGGTTTCAAAGACATCAACGACACGCATGGTCACGCCGCTGGTGATGAATGCCTCAAAGAAATTGCGCGGCGACTGGATGCTGTTCGGGCCCATGGACGAATGCTTGCCCGTATAGGCGGTGATGAATTTGCGCTCGTAATTGAGGGCGTCACCGATCGCTTGGAATTGGATGGCATTGCTGGCCGAATTCTAAAGATTGCCTCCGCCCCCCTCTACTTTCATGGAGCGTCGTTTCGCTGCAGTACTTCAATAGGGATAGCGGTCCACGAAGGTGGAGGTGGCTTCATCGAGGCTGATTTGATGAGTCAGGCTGACCTCGCATTGTACAGTGCCAAGGCTGCTGGGCGTAATCGGTATTTTTTCTTCGATCCGCTGATGAAGGCGGTTGCGGATTGGAAAGTTGAGAGCATTGCGTCTATCTCCGATGCACTCGCGGCGGGACAACTTGAACTGCACTATCAGGCTAAGGTATCCCTGACGGCTGGCGATGTTGCCGGCTACGAGGCTCTCTTGCGATGGAACAGCGCCGAGGGAGTTCGGGGGCCGGGGACGTTCAGTCCGGCTATCGAAGACCCGACGCTTTCTCTGGAGATCGGAGAATTTGTTCTACAGTCGGCCCTGGATCAAGCCGCTGCATGGCACAACGCCGGCTTCGATTTCGGTTCAATTGCAATCAATGTAGGTCAAAATCAACTCATAGATCCGGTGTTTACCGATCGATTGTTAGAAGGGTTAAGCACTCGAGGCTTGGAGCCGAAACAGTTCCAGATCGAGATCACCGAAGATGTGCTGCTGCAGCGTGGGGCAGACGTGATTAAGGACGTTTGCAAAAAGCTGCGGAACGCTGGTGTTATGATCGCGCTTGATGATTTTGGGACCGGCTTCGCATCGTTGACACACCTTTTGGATTTTCCTTTGTCGGTGATCAAGATCGACAGGTCCTTCATCGCTCGGCTGTCGACGAAAGCCGGTGCCACAGCATTGGTGAAAGCCATTGTGGATATCGGTGAAAGTCTCGGCGCGGATGTCGTCGCCGAGGGTGTCGAAACACAGGAACAAGCCGACTTCCTTCGAAGCATTGGATGCAAGACGGCGCAAGGATACCTTTTCCATCGCCCTCAGCCAGCTACGGCGGCTGTCTCGGCATTTGTCAGGAATGAACCTCGATCCGTTCCCACTGATGCGAGGGTAGGGGGACACTCATTTGTCTGACAGCCCCGGCCACGCTCACCCAGCCTGATCGTCACTTGTCGTCGCGTTCGTAATCATCAGCCTGCTTTGGATTCGGGACGGCTTATCTTGTTGCAACTGAACAGTCTGCGTTGCTAAAGGACGACAGCCTCCGCCGCGCACGTGAGCGGCGAACACGCAGTGCCAACGGGGTCCCGCACCAGCCTTGTTATGCCCGTAGCGCTGGTACCCTTAGTCGACAGCGGCTGCATAACAGCTCGTGAACGATTCTAGAGATTTGCGCATAAAAACAGAATGGCAAGCATAGGCGGCACAGATCAATAAACTTCTGACCCAAAACATGAATTCGTTGGATAGGGTCGCCAGCGATACAAAGAGCCCGTCAGAGATCTGACGGGCTCCATAGTGGGGGGAGCTATTGCGGCGACAATATGCTCATGGTTACTATAAGACATAGCCTTTTATGTTCAAAGAGCGAGGCTCAGAATTATTTTCGTTTGATCTCTCTTCAAATCCCTTTTGAGAGAGAGCGAGGGAGCCAGTTAATGACGTAGATGCGCATGCTTGGCCACGCGGATTTCCAGCCTGTCAACCGTAATGCCATTTCGGTTTGGGAACCACGCCGGTTATTTTCACTCCTATTCTTTCTTCTCGGCGCCAGCGCAATTCGCAGGCATATGCAGTTCCATCTGATGGAACATACAGAGCGAAGGATGCGGGTACGGCAGCGAGCCCGTCGACCTTCAGTTCGGCCCCTTCTGCGTGCATGTTGCGTACTGTGCAGGGCACTTCCGAGTCTGTCGGGCCCTTAACAATAGTCGCTCGCTTCAGCACCCGAGGACGATGAGGGCGCAGGGGTCTCGCCGGTGGATCTGGTAGGTCGTTCATCGGCTTATTGTTTCACTTACTTATTTCAAATTTCTTGCGCCGCTCTGCACCGTTATATCAGGCGCGGGTCTCTCTGAGCCTCTTTCCGCACCGTTGATCCTCTGGTTTTTATTATTCACCAGGTGAGTTCCCCCGGCCGTTTAAAGGGCCACGCGATGACGAAGAATAGCTGTAACGATGTCACCGGGGCGACCGAGCAGGTAGCCTTGCCCAGCAGAGATTCCGAGGGCCTTCAATGCTTGCAGCTCGGCTTCGGTTTCGATACCCTCTGCCACAATGGATGCGCCGATCTCACGCGCGAAGAATATCAATGCGGAGGCGAGTGCTCGCCTTGCGACATCCGTGTCGACAGCCCTGGTGAGCGAAATGTCGAGTTTGATGATGTCCGGACGTAGCTGCACGATATGACGCAGACTAGAAAAACCTGCACCCGCATCATCGATTGCGATCCGTGCGCCCTGAGCGCGCAGCCGATCAAGCGCAGTCGTCAGCTCATCATAGTCGCTGACGGGTGCATGCTCAGTAATCTCAAACACGATAGAGGAAAGGTCACGTCCGTCGATGATGCTGGAAAGCCGAGTATCGAGAAACGTCTCCGGCGATGCGTTGATCGAGATATAGATCTCGGAAGGGAATTTTGCTGCTTCGTCGATCGCCAAGGCGATTACCGCAAGCTCTAGTTCCGCACCGAGCCCGACTGCTGCGGCGTCTGCGAACCAGAAATTCGGTGCTCTGTAGGGCTCCGCCCTAAAACGGCATAGGCTTTCGAAACCTTTGACCTCGCCTGAACCAAGGTCGATGATCGGCTGAAACACGAGAGAGAAGCTGCGCTGTTCCACGAGTGTCGCTACGCTGGAGCGCTTTTCTTCCAGGCTGCGCGACTGCATGACTTCGCGGCCGATCTGATGGGCCGCCATGTCAGCGAACATGCGCATGACGTTGAGATCTCTATCTGTCAATGTCGGGTTTGCGCGCGGGCTCAAGCAACAGAACATGCCGTATGGCTTGCCGTCCGGCAAAAGGACAGGGATCGAGACATGTGAACCGATCGGCACGGCACGCGTGATCGGCATCGCCTGGCAAAGTGGCTCCGCAGCTGTGTCTGGTATCAGCTCCGGAAGTCTCCCTGCGAGGATATGTCTGCAATAGACCTCATCGAGTGGCCGTGTGTCGCCCGGCTTTATAAGGTCCTCCAGGCCCGGGGCATCTACCACACGGAAGATGGAATCGTTTCCGACGAATTCGGAGAGATAGGCCACCTCCATCCCCAGATGGGTACGCACCGCTTCAAGGGCCCGCTGTATGACGTCGTTCCCCGCGTCGTTACGCTCCGCGATCTGGCGCATTGCCTCATGAAGTATCTTCATGCGTTTCCCCTACCCACACCGGCGATTTTGCAGGCCAGTACTTACCCAACGATCAACCACCCCTCCTGTACGGGGTATTTCTGAAGAGGGATCAGTGCACATTTGCGTGAGGTCCTTATCAACAACTGAATAGCCCTGAGTGTCGTAGATCCCAGCCGGTCAAAGTTTCTGCTGCTTCTCGAACTCGATTGGCTACAGCATCCCGTTTCTGCCTTGCTTGCCCTGCTCGGCATCTCGTCATCTCGATAAGACTTGCGAAAGGCGAGATGCGTCACGTTGGCCGCCGAAAACGTCTCCTTCGGGGAAAAGGGGCGGTAACGCGTGTCCTTTGACATTTCTGCGCACGTTTTTAATTGTCCGTGATCCAGCGTTTGGATCGGTTTTGTCGTTCAGTTCCCGCATGCCTGATAGCCCTTTTGCTAGCGTCTGATGACAAAGTGGCATCGTCTTTGGTTAGTGTCTTCGGCACGACCTCCCAAAAAAATCTGGTTCGAATTCATCGAGTTGAGGTCAACGTCTTCATCAATCAGCAACGCGTCGCGCTAGCGAAAGCGCTGGTGATCGCTTTCAATTGATGATGCGGCCGCTGGCCCACATGCCCCGACGTTCGACTTTGCCGGGTTACCTCTGGCCTCAAGGAGAACAATGAGCCTGACCTGCAATGCCAACTGCGACCGGCTTGACACCCGCGACTGAAGGACGGCTTGAGCAACGATCAAATTAGGCTTCACTTAATCGGTTAACCAAGCTTTAACCATGACCCGATTATTGGAAGTTACGTAACGGTGAGTTAACCAAACCAAACAAGTGGTTAAGGGCCTTACGCCGCCTCATCGTTCCCGGAAAGAACCCGGATGTCCCCAAATCCAGCAGTAAGGGACACGATCGTGACCAGCATTTTAACAAACATCGCAGCAATGGCGGCACTCCAAACCTTGCGCTCCATCGACTCGAATATGCAGGACACTCAGGCGCGGGTGTCCTCCGGTCAGCGGGTCGGTGCAGCTTCTGACAACGCTGCCTACTGGTCGATCGCAACCACCATGCGCTCCGACAATATGGCGCTGTCCGCCGTGCAGGACGCCCTCGGCCTTGGCGCGGCCAAGATTGACACGGCCTATGCTGCGATGGAAAGCGCAATTGACGTGGTGAAGGAGATCAAGGCAAAGGTTGTTGCCGCCACCGAGGAGGGTCTCGACAAGCAAAAAATCCAGGAAGAAATCGACCAGCTGCAGGAGCAGCTTCGCTCGATCGCCGAATCGGGAACATTTAGCGGCCAAAATTGGGTCGCCACTGGGGCCGATACGATAACAGCGCCCGTTGACGTCTCGGTGGTCTCCGGCTTCATTCGCGACTCGAGCGGCAACGTGTCCGTTTCGACGACCCTCTATTCGCTCGATGCGACGACTGCAGACGGTATGACTGTGATGTTCGGCGGTGACGCAACCGGCATCATTGACTATAATTCCGGTATTCTCGGCAGCGCGTCTGGAGCTTTCGACGCTTTTGTCGACTGGGATAACGATGGCACAACTGGTGCCGCGGCTGTCGAGATCGCGGGTGTATCTATCGACCAGCTCGACATTACCGGCCTGACCACGGCTGGCATGCAGGAGGCTCTGTCCCTGGTGGAATATGGTCTGCAACGCATGACCAGCGCGGCGGCAGACATCGGCTCGATCGCCATGCGCATCGAACTGCAAGAGGACTTCATCAACAAGCTGTCCGACTCTCTCGACTCTGGTGTGGGCCGTCTCGTCGACGCCGATATGAACGAAGAATCGACCCGCCTCAAGGCACTGCAGACCCAGCAGCAGCTAGCGGTCCAGTCGCTCTCAATCGCCAACTCTTCCTCGGAAGTCATCCTCTCGCTCTTCCGTTAGGGCTGAAGAGCGACCATTGGAGGCCGCCCTCTGGGGGCGGCTTCTCACAAGAGCGGCGATCCGAAAGCGCGGACTTGTCGGGGCCTAAAGGCCAGATTCTTGAATAACTCCAGTTCGCCTGTGATATTCTTCTGCGTCAATTACTTCCCTGTATTGGTTGGCGATTGGCACGGTAAAACGGATGCCGAATTCCGCGTGTCGCGGTATGCGGAGCTTGAGTTGCGGCGGCGAGAAAAATGTCGCTTAGTTTTGAGGAGCTAAAGCGTAGCGCCCGGGGCCTGCCACTGCCATCACCAGACAGCCGCCTGCAATCGACCAGTTCTTTACAAAGATAGACATCTGCCAAGGGTCCTGCGGTATGAGGTGGAAAAAACTGGTGACACCGCAATAGACCGCAAGCAGGACCGAGAGTGGTCGCAGAAGCAGCCCAAGGGTCAGCATCACGCCTGCGCAGAAGTTAAACACCAATGCCGGCCATACCAGCAATGTTGGCAACCCTTGTGTCACCAACAGATCCTGGACATTCTCGGGCGCGAGAGCTTTTTGGGCGGCTCCACTGAAAAATAGTGCCGCTATAAGCAAACGTCCGGCCAATAGGGCAATATTAGGAAGGACGTGCGTTTGCATCCTACAGTTCCGGTTTTGGGAAAGGCGGATGATGTCACCCGCCTTGCTCATCCATCGGATCAACGTGGCAACAGCACGCGATTTACGACATGAATGACGCCGTTCGATTGGTTCACGTCGGCAATCGTCACAAGGCTAGCGCCGCCGGATTGATCGAAGATGTAGACTTTGGTGCCCCGTAGAACAGCCGTCAATGGAGCTCCGCTGACGCTTTGCATGTTGTAGCGCCCTCCGTTCGCCTTAGCCCGCCGTGCCAGATCTGAGGCGGATAACTTGCCGGCAACAACGTGCGACGTCAGCACTTTGACGAGCGCGTCCTTGTTCTTGGGCATCAGCAACGTATCGACAGTGCCAGCAGGTAGTTTCTCGAATGCGGCATTCACGGGCGCAAATACGGTGAAAGGGCCGGCCGACTGAAGTACGTCAACAAGGTCAGCCGCCTTGACGGCTGCGACCAAAGTCGTGTGGTCTTTTGAGTTCACAGCGTTTTCTACGATGTTCTTGTCGGCGAACATCGGTGCGCCACCAACCATCGGGTTTTGCGCATAAGCGGTGCCTGCCAATGCAAGAACACAGCCGGCAGCGAGCAAGATGTTTCGGATTTGAGTACGCATTTTTGGATCCTCCCAGGATTTCAGATTGACTGACCTTTACAAGGACGGAGGAAGGAGCGAATAAGTTTCAGCGGCATGAGCGCATTCAAGATGTGGACAGATAGGGCTGCTGAGCTTGCTGACCAAGCCGAAACAAAAGGCGCCGTTGCGGGTAAATTCATGAGCCCAATTTTGCGTGAGCACCTTCCCCCGGGGAGCCAGCTGTGCGAATGAATATCATCATGGCAAAAATGTCTGTCCGCCCGATGCTGTTCGTGCTTGCCCTGCTCGGGATCGTCGTTGGTCCGATGAGCATTGGGCATGCAAGGAGCATCATGCGGGCCGCCGAAAACGGTTCAGCAATCGCGATGTCCATGATGGATATGTCTGCAGATATGCCGTGTTGCCCTGACGATATGCCGATCAAACCCGGCTCAGGCGGTAGCGCTTGTCCTTTGGCCCTTGTCTGCACCACGGTGATTGTCGCTAATCCAGAGTTTGAATCGATTTCGTCGATTAGTCCCCGCATGCATGGCAGCCCTCTCCTGAGTGCTTCTGATGCCGAACTGGCATCTTCTTTGGTCAGTCCTCCGGCACGACCTCCCAAAATCTGATCCTAAGGCATCGAGTTCAGGTCAACGTCTTCGGCAATGTGCAACGCGTTGCACGAGCGAAAGCGCTGACGATTCCTTTCGATTGATGACGCGGTCCCTGACCCGTCCGGATGAGACATGAAATATGAAAACGATAATTTTGAACGCGAGGGCAGGTCGCCTCGTGAGCGCATTCCTGTTCGGCTGGGCGACGGCCGCGTTGGCCGGAGCAGCAGACTACGAATTCCAGGCGGTGCAGACTGACATCAAGCAGGGAGTAGGTTCGACTGTCTCGGTGAGGCTGATCGACAAGCGAACTGGCAACGCCGTCCCTGACGCAGTCATCTTTGCGACGAGAATGGACATGGCTCCCGATGGCATGGAAACGATGACCACGACCGTGGAACCATCTGCCTCAGCGGAGCTTGGCGTCTATACCTTCACGACGAACCTCTCCATGGAAGGGGGGTGGCGTTTCCAGCTGGCGGCCAAGGTGCAAGGTGAAGCTGAAACGGTCACCGGTGAACTGATCCTCAAGGCGGTTCCATGACCGCCGGGCGCATCATCACCACTGTGTTTATTGCTGCTTTCGTCGGCGCCACAGGCTATTGGGCTGGGAAAAAAGATGTCGGAGCCGACTTGCTCCCCTCCCGTCGCCTGACCGTCGCGCCGACCGAGACGGTAACGCAGCCGGAAGGAACGGGTGCGGTGATCTATTTCCGCCACCCGGACGGGCTCCCACAATACGCCGCCCAGCCAAGGAACACTGACGATGGGCGGCCTTTTTTGGCTGTCCGAGCCAGCGAAGACTTCAGCCTCAGCGCGAGCGGCGCGATGGCGCCCGTAGTCGACGTGGCGTCCGCCACCGCCGAGCGAAAGATCCTCTACTACCGCAATCCCATGGGCTTGCCCGACACCTCCAAGGTCCCGAAGAAGGATTCCATGGGGATGGACTACCTGCCCGTCTATGACGGGGAGGCGAGCGACAGTACTTCGGTCACGGTTCCACTCGGCAAGTTGCAGCGCACGGGCGTGAAGACTGCCATTGCTGAATCGACCACCGTCAGCCGGAAAATCCGAGTGCCTGGCACAGTCATGCTTGACGAGCGCATGGTCAGCATCGTCGCTATGCGAGCGGATGCCTTTATCGAGGACGTTGCGGATGTAACGACTGGTGATCGCATCATCCAAGGCCAGGATCTCTTCCGATTCTATTCGAAAGAGATCGCGACCGTCGGCGCTGAGTATGCTGCAGAAATGCGCGCTGGGGCGAGGCCCAACCCGGACGAAGGCGTGGCACTTCGATTGAAGAACCTGGGCGTGCCAACAGAGGAGATCGCCCGCATCGCAGCTGAGCGGAAGGTGCCACAGAGCATAGCCTACACCGCTCCACGTGACGGGGTGATACTGGAACGCATGGCCGTGAGTGGCATGATGGCAGAGGCGGGTGATGTCCTGTTTCGGATTGCGGATGTGTCCAAGGTCTGGGTCATCGCCGACGTTCCCGAATATGAGCTGAACGCCGTTCGCCAAGGTGCGAGCGTATCCGTGAGTGTCCGCAACCTTCCCGGCACGACCTTCAAAGGCAGGGTCGATCTTATCTATCCAGAGGTCCAGATGGAGACGCGCACAACGAAGGTCAGGATCGAGCTTCCCAATTCTGATGGCCAACTCATGTTCAACATGTATGCGGAAGTCGAGATCGAGGCCGGGGCAGCAGAAGCCGTCATTGCGGTTCCCAACAGTGCAGTCATCGATACGGGCGACCGTCAGATCCTCTTTGTTGACAGGGGGGGCGGGAGGTTCGAGCCGATGGACGTCGTTCTGGGCGTCCGCGGTGAGGATCTGACGGAAATCACGGAAGGTATTGCAGCCGGCGACCGCGTTGTCGTTTCCGCCAACTTCCTTCTTGACGCCGAAAGCAATCTGAATGCAGCCTTGAGCGCATTGGCAGGTGCCGAGGTGACACCATGATTGCCAAGGTGATCGCCTGGTCAGCCCGAAACCTCGTTCTCATCTTCATCGGTGCGGCGCTCTCCATTGCTGGAGGCGTTTACGCGCTTCGCACGCTACCCCTCGATGCTATTCCCGACCTCTCCGACGTCCAGGTCATCGTCTTCACCGACTATCCAGGTCAGGCGCCGCAAGTCGTGGAGGATCAGGTTACCTATCCCCTCACTACCTCCATGCTGACCGTCCCTAAGTCAAAGGTTGTGCGTGGTTTCTCGTTCTTTGGCGTATCATTCGTCTACGTGATTTTCGAAGACGGAACCGACCCCTATTGGGCGCGCAGCCGTGTGCTGGAGTATCTGAACGTCGCAGCCGCCCGCCTGCCTGATGGTATCACCCCGAGCCTCGGCCCGGACGCAACGGGCGTGGGCTGGGTCTACCAGTATGCCGTGGTCGCCAAGGAGCTGTCGCTCGCGGAGCTGCGCTCGCTTCAGGACTGGGTGGTGCGTTTCGCTGTCTCCAGGTCTGAAGGTGTGGCGGAGGTCGCAAGCGTCGGCGGTTTCGTCAAGCAATACTCCATCGTCGTCGACCCCGCACGGCTGAAGTCGCAGAACGTCTCCCTGTCCGACATTGCCGACGCGGTGAGGTCGAGCAACCGGGACGTTGGCGGGCGAACGATCGAGCTTGCCGAGTTCGAGTTCATGGTTCGCAGCAAAGGTTACCTGCAGGGCATCAAGGACATTGAGAGCATCGTCCTCAAGACGGCGTCCGGCACCCCGCTGCGCCTTTCGGACGTTGCCAGGGTAGAGCTGGTCCCCGATGAACGCCGAGGCATTACCGAACTGAATGGCGAAGGCGAGGTCGTGAGCGGGATTGTCCTGCAGCGGGACGGGGCAAACGCCCTGACCGTCATCGACAATACTAAGAAAAGCCTCGCGGCAGTCGAGACCAGTCTGCCTGCGGGTACTGAAATCGTACCGGTCTACGACCGCTCGCAACTCATTGAAGCGGCGATCGAAACCCTGAAAGTTACTTTGATCGAGGAATCAATTGTTGTTGCGCTTGTGACGATTGCCTTCCTGTTGCACGTCCGCAGTGCGCTGGTGGCGATCATCATGCTGCCGATTGGTATCCTGATGGCATTCGTGGCCATGCGAGCGCTGGGTCTTGGTGCCAACATCATGAGCCTTGGTGGCATCGCAATCGCCATTGGCGCAATGATTGACGCTGCCATCGTCATGATCGAGAACGCTCACAAGCATCTGGAGCGTGCTCCCCCGGATAAACCGCGAAGCGAAGTCCTGATCGAAGCGGCAAGCGAGGTTGGTCCGGCGCTGTTTTTTAGCCTGCTAATCATCACCGTTTCCTTCCTGCCGGTCTTCACGCTGGAAGCGCAGGAGGGCCGCCTGTTCGGTCCGCTTGCCTTCACCAAGACCTTTGCGATGGCAGCAGCCGCGCTGCTCTCAATCACGCTTGTGCCAGCATTGATGATCCTCTTCGTGCGCGGCCGCATCGTTCCAGAACGCAAGAACCCGCTCAACCGTCTTCTGATCTGGATCTATCGTCCGGTCATTGCCGGCGTCCTCAAGGCCAAGACTTTGACTATTGTCGCGGCCATCGCAATTCTGGCCGGAACAGTATGGCCGGTTCAGCAGATTGGCAGCGAGTTCATGCCGGATCTCGATGAAGGCACGTTGATGTATATGCCAACGACACTGCCAGGCCTCTCGGTGACGAAAGCCGCTGAGCTGATGCAGATACAGGACCGCATCATCAAGTCGTTCCCCGAAGTGGAGACTGTGTTCGGCAAAGCGGGCAGAGCATTGACCGCAACCGATCCCGCTCCGATGGAAATGTTCGAGACCATCATCACTTTGAGACCCAAGACCGAATGGCGGCCGGGTGTCACCACCGACAGCCTCAAGCAGGAAATGGATGCGGCGCTTCAGTTCCCTGGCGTCTCGAATGCCTGGACCATGCCGATCAGGGCTCGCATCGACATGCTTTCGACTGGCATCAGGACACCCGTAGGCGTGAAGGTCTACGGCACAGACCTCAATGAGATGGAGAAGGTGGCGCGCGACATTGAGACAGTCCTCAAGACAGTGCCGGGAACCTCAAGCGCCTATGCTGAGCGCGTCATAGGAGGGTACTATCTTGATGTAATCCCCGATCGCATCGCCTTGGGTCGCTATGGTCTTGCAATTGATGACGTTCAGGATGTCATTGCAATTGCTCTGGGCTCGGAGGTTGTAACATCTACCGTCGAAGGGCGGGAGCGCTATGGCGTTGCTATCCGCTACCCAAGGGCTTTCCGCAGTGATCCGCAGTCCATCGCCCGTGACGTCCAGATCTCCTTGCCAGGAGGCGGCACAATTCCGCTTGGCGAAGTGGCGGAGGTCAAGCTTACGCGCGGGGCGACAAGCATCAGGACCGAGAACGGCCAGCTTGCCATCTACATCTTTGTCGACATCGCCAACCGCGATCTCGGCGGCTATGTCGCTGACGCCCAGGCTGCCGTGGCGGCGAGTGTCGAGATGCCCGCTGGCTATTCAGTCGCATGGAGCGGTCAGTATGAATATCTCGAAAGGGCAAGGGACCGACTGATCATTGTCGTCCCGCTGACGCTCGCCTTGATCTTCCTGCTGCTTTACCTGAACTTCAAGGCCTTGATCGAGACGATGATCGTCATGCTGTCTTTGCCGTTCGCTCTGGTCGGCGGCATCTGGATGATGTGGTGGCTTGGCTTCAACGCTTCGGTCGCAGTCGCCGTGGGCTTCATAGCTCTGGCCGGTGTCGCTGCCGAGACAGGGGTTATCATGCTCGTTTACCTCGACCATGCTCTACGGGACGAGAAGGCGAAATGCCTGGTTGAAGGCAGACCATTTGCAAAGGAAGACCTTGATAAAGCGATTATGGTCGGAGCCGTCGAACGAGTGCGGCCCAAAGTGATGACGGTCGTCGCAATTATGGCGGGCTTGCTCCCGATCCTTTGGAGCACGGGTGCTGGATCGGAGATAATGCAGCGGATAGCTGTGCCAATGATCGGCGGAATGGTATCATCAACAATCTTGACACTGGTCGTGATCCCGGCGGTCTACGGAACAATCAAGGGCTGGGGTTTGCTAGGCGGTTCGGAGATGACGCTTTTAAGCTCCTCGCTCCGGCGGTTAGAAGGACAAAGGCCATGATGAATGATGCAATGGGTAGTGGGATGATGTGGGGAATGGGCATCGGAAGTCTTGTTGGGATCGTCCTGATCGTCCTTCTTGCAGCCGCGCTGGTGAAATACCTGTTTTTCAGATGAGACTGTGCGAACAATGGGAATTCAAAGTCTAAGCAACTGTGTTGCTCAGAATGGCAAAAAGGCACCCAAAACCGGTAATATTTGAAGATTTGTTTCCATGTTAATCTGTGCCGAAGGAGTGAGGCCTACCGTCGTTTTTTTCTGATTCAATAATTTCGTCGTGCCGTTGGTCGAAATTATCTGGCTGGCCGTAAGGGTGGCGTCGAAGAATCACTGGCGTCCGCGTCGGCATAATGGGGAATTTTTCTTCAGCATTTCTTGGGAAAGTTCGCTCGACATTGACACGTACCTATTCGAGAAGACACAAGAAATCGCTTTACTGCCTGATCAGCTCTTTGGGGATCCTAAGTTGAAATTGCCTCTCATTTCTCGCGCATCCTTGGACGCCTACAACGTTCTCTCGGTTCCTGTGTGGGTGTTCTCGGTGGATACTCTTCGTATCCTGAGCGCTAACGCGGCAGCCTGCGATTGGACAGGATATGACGAGAAGACCCTTCAGGCCATGACCATCGCCGATCTGCGCCCTGAAGGAGAACGGGACAGGATAGTTTATCGGGTTCGGCAGTTTAGAGGACCGAGCTCAGAAGCGGGAACCTGGACCATCGTTTCGAAATCAGGCGACACATACAGTGCCTCGTTTACCTGGAGCCGAGTCACCTTCGAAGGTGTTGAGGCCATCGTCGCGAGCATTCGTGATGTTACGCAAATTGCTAGGGCTGAAGCGATTGCTGCTACATTGAGCGAGGAGAACGAGACGCTGCGCCTGCGGGCTAACTTGTCTGCGACCCAGCTTTCTTTGCTGTTTGACAGTCTTCCAGGTAAGCTGCTTGTACTTACGCCTCGCGAATACTGCATAGTCGCAGCAACTGATGAATACGCTCAGTCCGTTATGGTGGACCGCGACATATTGCTCGGCGGGCACCTTTTTGAGCTATTTCCTGATGATCCGACTGAAGCCGACGCTGACGGAACTAGGAACCTTCGTGCGTCCTTGCGACGTGTTGAGGCGTTACGCGTCACGGATGTGATGAACGTACAACGCTATCCCGTGCGCCAGCCTGATGGTAGATTCCAGGTGCGCTTCTGGCTTCCTCGCAACAAGCCAATTTTGAACGCAGATGGCGACCTGATCTACATTGTCCATCGCGTAGAGGATGTCACGGATATCTTTGCAGCGTCGAACCCGCAGCTTGAAGACAGGGAGGACGCAAACGGACGTGAACCTTCGGGGGTATCAGAGGCTCACGCGACGATCATCACATTACGGGAGCGCGAAGTCCGCCTCAAGACCGCAGAGAAGCTTTTGGATTTAGGGGCCTGGGAGTACGACTTCGAACGCGGTGCATTAAACTGGTCGGATAGGGTGTTCGACATCTACGGCGCTCCTCGCGATCGGGGGGCGCCAGATTTTGATGATTACGTGGCCCTCGTTCATCCCGATGACCGGAGCGCAATGGTCGCAACCTACACGGATTTCTTTGAGAGCGGCACACCTGAAATCGAATTTCAGCATCGAATAGTTCGTGCTGACGGGGGAATTACATATGTGCGCGGTGTCGGGGCACGACATCATGTCGACGGTCGGGAAATTGTTGTTGGCTTCGTCCAGGACATCAGTGCGATCAAATTGACGGAAGCAGAACTGCAGCGCCAGGCCCGTCGCCGTCGACGGGCTGGCCGTCTGGCACGCCTCGGGAGCTGGAGCCTCGACTTGAATGGAACGCATGTCACCTGGTGTGAGGAGACCGCCCTGATCCATGACGAGCCAGAGGGCTTCTCTCCAACTGTAGAGCAGGGGATTTCCTACTACCTACCCGAATACCGGGAGCGTATTCGACTTTGTGTTGAGGCATGCGCCAATGAAGGCCGGCCCTTCAATGAGACGATGCAAATCGAAACCGCCAAAGGGCGGCGGGTTTGGGTTCGCGCCCTCGGCGAACCGATTCACGACGACACAGGCAAGGTCATTGCAATTGAGGGTGCGTTTCAAGATATCACCGACCTGATTGCAGTTCAGGACGAGGCAAGCAATTTGTCGGAGCGCCTGCGTCGAACATTTGAAGGCATGAATGATGCCTTTTTCCTTCTCGATGATGCATGGCATTTCGCCTTTATCAATTCGACCGCCGAATCCTTACTGCAAAGGACGCGGAACGAGCTCATCGGCAAATCGGTTTGGGATGAGTTTCCAGAGGCTGTCGGAAGTGCATTCGACACGAATTACAAGCGCGCGGTTGTCGACAAGGTTACCGTTAGGTTCGAAGAGTACTTCGCGCCATTAACAAGTTGGTTTGAGGTAACAGCGGACCCGACGCCTGGGGGGCTTGCAGTCTATTTCCGGGATATCACACAGCAACGTGCACAAGGCGCACAGCTACGCCTACTTGAAGCAGCTGTTTCGCGCCAGAACGACATCCTGTTGATCACTGAGGCAGAACCAATTGACGCTCAGGGCGGAGGACCAAAGATCGTCTACGTGAACGACGCCTTCGAGAGGCGTACCGGTTTTTCACGCGAAGAGGTCCTAGGCCAGACGCCTCGAATGCTACAGGGTCCCAAAACCCAGCGGAAGGAACTCGACCGTATCAGGCAAGCATTGGAGACTTGGCAGCCGGTACGTGCTGAGCTCATCAATTACACGAAGTCTGGCAAGGAATTTTGGCTGGAGCTGGACATTGTGCCGCTCGCCAATGAGGTGGGGTGGTTTACTCATTGGATCGCCGTGGAGCGGGACATCACGGAGCGCAAACAGACAGAACTCTCTCTGCGAATCAATGAAGAACGCTTTCGTTTGGTGAGCAAAGCAGTGGGGAGTGCGATCTGGGACTGGGATGTTGAAAGCGATACGCACTGGTGGAGTGAAGGGTTGGAAGACATCTTTGGACACCCGGTAGGTCCATATGGAACAATGCAAACAGCGTGGCGATGGCATGTTCACCCTGAGGATCTGGCAGGTGTTGATATAGCTACCGAGCGGCTGGTTTCCGGCATGGATACCCGTCTAAGATTGCAGTATCGCTTTCAGCGCGCTGACGGTACCTGGGCGTTCGTGGAAGATAACGCGTTCGCGATGCAGAATGACGAAGGTGGCGTAATCCGTGTCCTTGGATCCTTGACCGATATTTCGGAGCACAAATTGCTCGAAGACAGGCTGCGCCAGGCGCAAAAAATGGAAGCGGTCGGCCAGATGACCGGGGGAGTCGCCCATGATTTCAACAACCTGCTGACCGTCATTCTTGGTAATTCTGAGATTCTGGAGAGTGAACTCAATGAGATGCCTGAATTGCAGAGGCTGGCCAAGATGTCCCTTGATGCCGCCGAGCGTGGGGCAGAACTTACCCGTCGCCTGTTGGCGTTTTCTCGCAAGCAGGCGTTGGAACCCAAGGTCCTAGATGTCGCGCAACTTGTACAGGGGCTCGAAGACCTTCTACGTCGTACACTTCCCGAGAACGTTGATATCGAGATTATTAGATCGGGTGGTCTCTGGAAAATCGAGGCGGACGCGCCGCAACTCGAGTCCGCCCTTCTAAACTTGGCGTTCAATGCCCGCGATGCGATGCCTGAAGGAGGTAGTCTGACCATCGAGATGGCCAATGCGATGCTCGATGCTGATTACACTGCCATGGAACCCGATATCAGGCCCGGACAGTATGTTGTGATCGTCGTGACCGATACGGGCATCGGAATGGCGCCAGAGACACTCGAACGGGTGTTTGAACCATTCTTCACAACCAAGGAGGTGGGGAAAGGCTCGGGATTGGGCCTGAGTATGGTGTTCGGGTTTGTCAAACAATCCGGTGGGCATATTCGGATCTATTCGGAGCTTGGTGAGGGAACCGCGGTCAAGATGTACTTTCCGCGCTGTGTGGCAAATCAGGGGATTGGTGTGACAAATAGGGCGGAGCGCAAGATAGATGGAGGCGGTGAAACAATTCTGGTTGTTGAAGACGATCATGCTGTACGTGGGTATGTGATCGCTCAGCTTCAGAGATTGGGATACAAGACCCTCTCGGCGTCAACGGGAGCCGTCGCCATGCAAATTTTGGCGCGAACTTCAGAAAATATCGATCTGCTATTCACCGATGTGGTGATGCCCGGCGGTGTGGGCGGGCGGGAGCTAGCGAACGCCGCGCGAGAACTACGGCCGAGTTTGAGGGTGCTATTCACATCTGGTTATACAGAAAACTCCATTGTCCATCACGGAAGACTGGATCAAGGCGTGAAGCTGCTTAGCAAGCCGTATCGACGCGACCAACTTGCCGCGAAAATTCGCGAAGCACTGGACGATACGGTTGCCGAAAGTTGACCTGAAAATTGCCTGGTTGCGATGAGCCGCTGCGCTACAAGGTCTATGCTCCGTTTAGCCGCTTGAGAGACCACTCTCGCGCATCTGAATCCGGCATAGGCTTGCCGATATGATATCCTTGCGCATATTCGCAGCCAAGCAGCGCTGCCAGTTCCAGGGTCGATGAGTTCTCTACGCCTTCGATTGTGGTAGACATCTCCATGGATCTCGCGATTCCCACCAAATGACGCACAAGTTGTTGGGCGCGAGGCGCTTGGCAAATGTCTCGCGCAAACTGTCTGTCGATTTTGAGTTCATTGAAAGGAATGCGAACAAGCCGCTCCAGCGAGGACACTCCAGTGCCGAAATCGTCAATGGACAATCTAAACCCGTCCATTCTTAAGCGCGTCAGCATATCAATCTGGGGCTGCAAGATTTCAGACGGGCCAGCCTCTGTCAGTTCAATTGTTATTCTGTCATTTTCTACGTGATGTTCAGACAGCACATCCTGCAGTGTCCGGGCGAAATTCGCGTCAGAGCAAACATGCATGGGCACATTTATCGCCATCGTTAGATGGGGTTTACCAATCGAGCTCAGGAACACAAGCGACTTCTGTAAAATTTCTTCAATAAATTCTAGATCTAGCCCTGCCGTGGTAAGGAGTGGAATGAAGCTTGTGGGCGGAATGATGCTACCATCAGGCTGCTGCCACCGAGCAAGAGCCTCGAAGCCAGTAATGGTTCGATCGCGTAACCGTATCTTAGGTTGAAAGTATGGTACTATTCGTCCATGTCTCAACGCGTCCGTCAACGCCTCAATGCTGATATCATGCGGAGCAACGTTACTTTTGGTCGTGAGTCCGGTTTTCAGGCCAGACTGAGCTTCCGACAAGAGCTTTGCCAGCTCGGATCGCCGCACCGGCTTGGTTAGTACACCTATGACGTGGAGGCCGTTTGCTTGCGCCGCTTGGCGTGCCGCCCCCAATACGCTCAGGTCGAAGCCGCTCACCAATATCACCTGAGCATTCGATCTGGATCCCAGTTCGTGCAGGACGTCCAGCCCGTCTCTTTGCGGCATTTTAAGATCGATGATCGAAACGTCAGGCGGATCTTTCTCCCACTGACGGAAAAAGCTTTCTGCACTGTCCGATGTTCGCGCTATTCCTCCGAGTGATCCGACAAGATTTGCTATCGTCGCCGCCACATCATTCTGATCATCAAGCACCAAGACTGACGGATAGCCGGATTGTTTCTTCAGGTCTGACATTTACCACAATTGTTGCTAAAGTTGAGACAAAATACAGGTTTCGCGCCTGAGACCTTGCAGGTCAGTCATATCGTACACTAATAGTGTTACCCGAAAATTAGATCTGCCGGATTCTATGTTCTGAGGGCAGTCTCTCTTTCGCGGAACACGCCATTTCCCAGTAAAATTTCGACAATGATTCGCTCCTGATTGTCGGTGACAGCATGAAATGCCTGGAGCTAGCTGCACGTCAAGCCGAGCTTTGCTATCTCCATCTTCCGTGTCATCTCCTATCGCCACCGAGCACCCAGTGTGCATTGCAGAACAAGGCTGCCGCGCATACCTCACTGAGGCGGCTGAGATACCGTAGCTGCCAGCCCGAAATGGTGCGGCATCGAGATAGGCTTTACCGACGAATGGAACACAGTTCAGCCCGGCGCTAACCCATCATCCCATCTGCCCTGCGTCTTACCCGGTAGAGGTCTTTCGCTGGACAGGTCGCAGTGGATCGCATCAGCGTTGTACGCCTTCCTGCCATGCATGCAGATACTATCTCGCCGGTTCCGCCAACTCATTATGGCTTGACTGGCCAAAATCAAAACTCGAGGTGAGCCGCACTTATTCAATCACTTCGCCCATCTCAACGGCGTTGTCCGGCTCAACTGCCGTCTCGCACAGGCTCGGCGTACCCAATGGGCTGAAACAACCGAGATATGGTGTCGATCAGATGCTCCTGCGAATAAGGCTTGGCGATATACGCGTTATATCCTCCCCGAGCTGGCAGCATTTCTTGCTGTATTGCAGTTGCTATTATAATTGGCGCCGAAAAACCCCCTGCCCGCAACTGAGTTATCAACTCCAGGCCTGTCATTATCGGCATCTGGACGTCAGTTATGACGATATCCGGTGCGGTTTTCGTTGCAATATCGAATCCTTCTTGTCCATCGCGAGCCACAGTGACTTCAAAGCCAGAATCTTCGAGCGATATGCATGTCAATATTGCTAGAAGACTTTCGTCCTCTACTAAGAGGATGTGTGTCATGAATTTATTCCGCAGCTATTGCCGTGCCGACTGGCGTGATATCGATCTCGTTTTTCAGTAAACCTTTCAGGCTGAACAGCGGCGCCATTGGAAGGGATAGCAGTGCAAAAGCTTCAACCAGGCGCAGTGGCTGCTCTTTTATAAATTCCACCGCATATTCTTGGCCTTCACGACGTATTGTAACGCATCCGATGGCGTAGTCGAACTTGCCGATCACGATGTAAAAATAATCGGGGAGCTCGGGGATCGTCACCCTCATGCGACAGCCGCCTTGGGAAATGTCGATCAAGACCGCACGACTGGACTGGCTCATCTTTTGGCTTACGCGGCGATAAACGAGGTGGACAACTGCGTTGCACTTAAACCTTTCGTATGATCGGCGTTCTGCTCCAGACACGGCCTTCCATAGATAGTTTTTGTTCATCCCTTCGGCATCCTCAGCATGTGTCGGATGAGGGTGCCGCATTTTACGCAATGAGAGGTTAGCAGCATGTATAAATTAGTATAATGTGATTTTAGTCGATTTATCTCATTCTTCGATTTGGCAAAAAAGAGAAACGAGTTGCCTATAGGCAATGGTCACAGGAATTCAGTACCGTACATGAGTGGCTTCGTGTGGAGGTAAAAAATGCATAACTTAGAATTGTTACGCGGGACGGAATGGACGGCAACCCCCCTTGGGGAATTTTCCAGTTGGCCGACAGAGGTGCGCGTCCTGGTGGAGACAATTATGCGCTCCACGTTTCCGATGTGTCTGGCCTTGGGGCCAAACTACACTCAAGTTTACAATGATGGCTATAACCTCATATACGGGGACAAGCATCCTGCTTCCTTTGGTGCGCCGGCAGTCGAAAGCTGGCCAGAAATCTGGCCATTCCTCGAGCCGGCACTTGTGCACGTTACTACAACGCACGAGCCGCAAGAGTTCACCAATTACCTGCTGCCGCTACGGCGATTCAAGGGTGAGCTCCAAGAGTGCTATTTCGACTTCTGCTACAGCCCCGTCGTGTCAGCTGATGGCTCCGTGCTGGGCATCCTTTCGATCGCAACCGAAACGACGCTGCACGCCATTGCCGAAAGACGAAACGCCTTGCTTAACATGACGGTGGAAGGAGGGCAGGAAGGACCTTCGCCTATCAGCGCGAAGCTACAGGAGCTACTAGCTCAAAATGAGCTTGACGCTAAGGCGGCGTTTATTTCGAACAACCGTGGCCACACTGGGCAGCTGGAGTGGAGGAAGGCGCTGGAGCCGACAGATGCATCCAGTTTGCTCGATTTTGTCGTCAGGCATCGCGAAGGCAAAAGTTGCGGCGTCATACAACTGGATGGTTATTTCAGTCGAGATGGCCATGCAGAACACGTGGCATTTGTGAAGTTCGTTTCTGTTGGTGGCAGGGAAACAAAGACACTCGTCCTGTGGCCCTCTGAACTTGTTACCGAAGAGAGCTCGTTGGATTTGGTTCTTCGTTTGGAACCGCGGCTGCGATCACTCTCGACACAACTCGCAACGATGAGCTTGCTCAAAGAGGAGCTGGGGGAGAAAGACTTTTTCTACCGTTTCCTTTTTGAGAATAGCGTCGACGGCGTTGTTTACACGGCGACCAGCAACGATGGCCTGGATCTCGAGACTATCATCGCAGCCAACAAGCCGGCCTGCGATCTGCTGGGATATTCTCAGCAGGAGATGGTAGGAATGAGTCGCGAGGCATTGTTCTTTGCCAGAGACGAAACGTTGGAATATGCAATAGCGCAGCGAGCTAGAGAAAGTACCTTCAAAGGAGAGTTGACCTTCAAAGACAAGTGTGGACGACCTGTCGAGATTGAAGTGACGTCTATTTTGTTTAGTTTGAATTCCGGTGAACGCCGATCGATATCTGTTTTACGTAACATATCTGAAAAACTACGTGTAGAACGTGATATGGCTGAACGTACTCGGCTTGAGACTATTGCCCGGATGACTGGCGGGGTCTCCCATGATTTCAACAATCTCCTGATGGTAATCCTCAGCGCTGCCGAGCATTTGGATGCCACGCTCACCAATCCGGCAGACAAAGAGGTCGTCGACGACATTATCACTGCTTCTAGCCGAGCGGCCAGCCTAACCTCGCAACTTGTGGCATATGCGCGGCGGCAGAACCTGAACCCGTCCCGAATCGACATGAACGCAGCAATCCGCGAGATCAAGAGGCTATTGGCGGGTAGTGTGCCGGAGGGTATCCGTTTGCACTACTCCTTTTGCCCCAAAAAGCAGTTTTGCGATGTGGATGTACCCGGCTTGACGTCAGCTTTGGCGAACCTCGTCAGAAATGCCAGCGACGCCATGCAGGGAAGAGGGCGTATCGATATCAAGATTCGTCCTCTCAAGGTCCTGGAGCCTGAAAGTGCTTGGCTGCCTGCGGGAGAATACGTCGGAGTTTCTGTCACCGATAACGGTATTGGAGTTGCTGCTGAAATTGTGGAGAGGGTGTTCGAGCCATACTTTACCACAAAGCAAAACCGTGGCGGTTCCGGGCTGGGCCTGTCGATGGTCCAGGGCTTCGCGCGACAGTCTGGTGGCGACGTTAAATTATCCCGGGCCGAACCTAATGGTACAACTCTAACTCTCATTCTACCGCGGGCTGCCTCCGATCTGCGAAGGAAGGAAATTGACGCGCACAACCCGAATGAAACTTTCTTGGGGACCGGTGGCCCCGTTCTCGTCGTCGACGACGATCCTGACGTGCGACGCCAGATCGGACGTATCTTGAATTCGCTTGACTCGCAGGTTGTCGAGGCAGACTCGGCTGAGACGGCGATCGAAATGCTAGCAGCGCGCCCTCGGCTCGTGATTACAGACCTGGTTATGCCAGGCACTAGATCTGGAATAGATGTGATTAAAGCTGCGAGCCAATGCGAGCCCCCAATTCCTGCTATTCTGATAAGCGGTTATACCGATAATCATCTTCGGGAGAGCGACAGGGCTGTTGCCACGCATTTCCTGGCGAAACCATTCACTCGTAAGAATTTCATCCGAACGATGCGGAAAGTGTTGAATATGAATTAGTGGCTTGAAGGTTGCCACCTTTCCGGTCCTTTCACGCTGACGGTCGCAGGACAAAACGGTAACCCAAACCGCGAACTGTCTCGATCACTTCTTCCTCGACAAACTGGCTAAATATGTTGCGCAGCCTTGCGATGTAAATGTCGACCGTCTTGTCATTCGGGCGGTAGGTTCGAAGACATGCTGTTTCACACAGGTGTTGCCTGCTGAAGGCCCTGCCAACGTGGCTGGTAAGCTGAAACAGAAGTCGGAACTCGAGATCCGTCAAGCGCCATCGCCCCTGCGCCGTTCTCAAGGACTTGGATGTCAAGTCGAATTGGAAATTGCCGAAATCGATAACTTCAGATGGCTTCAACTGCCCGTGGAGCCGGTTGACTGCTCGCGCAACTCGGGCCTGAAGCTCTCGGATCGAGAACGGCTTCATGAGGTAGTCGTCTGCTCCAATGTCAATCGTGCTCGCACGTGTCTCTGGACTTCCAGCTCCGGAAATCACCACAGCTGGCATGTCTGATCGAGATCGCAGCTCACTGATCAGCTGAATGGCGTTTCCGTCCGGCAGGTTCATGTCAAGAATAACAGCGTCGTATTCGTAAATACGTGAGCTCGCGAGAATCCTAGAACATCTAGAGTAGGTTGCAACGATGTCAAATTCGTCCGACGCTACAGGCCAATCACGGACAATTGCCCTAGAAACCAGGACCTCGTCCTCAACGATAAGTATTTTCATCGTAAAGTTCCCCTGAGGTCAGTTTGACTTTTGTCAGATCAAGTTCCAAGGAGCTTAGATTCGAATGTATGGCAAGTGATTTTTTAAGAGGCCATGTCCAAGCTGAAGGCGGCGCCTCTCCCCAATGAAGCAAGAGATCTGTTTTCCCGAACGTACTCACCAATAGTTTCTGGCGGGCTCGGGCGGTGAAAGAGGTAGCCTTGGCCGTAGTCACAGCCAAGTGCCTTGAGCATCGTGTACTGTTCTTCGGTTTCGATGCCCTCTGCTACGACTTCGATTGACAGGGAATGGGCCAGGTCGCAGACGGACTTGATAAAGCCGGCCGCTCTATGCTCTATCAGAAGCCGACTAACGAAGGACCGGTCCAGCTTGATCGCCTGAACGGGGAAATCCAGCAGATGGGTCAACGACGCGAACCCGGTCCCGAAGTCGTCGAACGAAAGCCGAACGCCATGTTGTGTGAAGTTCTTGCAGGTTTCTAACACCGCCTCCACGTCACGCCCGAGGAATACATCCTCCGTCACCTCTATCTCTATTGCGGACGCAGGCAGCCCGCGTCGCTCCAGTTCTTCGATCAGAGTGGAAGCAAACTTCTGGTCGCGGAACTGGTGATGGCCCACATTGATTGAGATGGGCGAGCAGCAGCCTCCCTCTCTCATCCAAGTGACTGCCTGCGTAAGCGCTTCGTTCATGACGAAAGTTGCGATTTCCGCGGAGAGGAGCGGATCGTCCAAGGCAGGCCGAAAAGCTTCTGGTGTTATGACCCTGCCGTCCGGAGGACACCAGCGCAGCAGCGCTTCGTAACCGGCATGGCTGCCGTCGGCCAAAAGAAGTTTCTCCTGATAAAAGAGACGCATCTCGTGGTTTCGCAGCGCATGCCGTACCTCGCCGAGGATGCGGCAACTCCGGTCGGCCTCCTCCTTCATGCGGGCCTCGAAGTGCTGGTACCGGTTTCTCCCTCCACTCTTTGCCTGATACAGGGCCAGATCTGCCTGGGCCATCAGTTCTTCTGGGCTGGTGTCAGTGTCCGGCTTGTGTATCGTAACGCCCGCAGAAACCGTCACCTGGATGCTTTGCTCACGGATGGTCACGGGAAATGTCAGCATTGTGCAAATATAGTCCAGACAGCGATCAAGCTGCGGACTGTCCAGTTCCGTCGGCAGAATGATCGCGAATTCATCGCCGGCCACGCGCGAAGCATAGATCCTCCAGTCCGGAGGGAGCGAGCATAAACCGTTGGCGACCTGCTTGAGGCACGCATCGCCAGCTGCGTGACCAAATGTATCGTTGATGGTCTTGAAGCTGTCTAGATCCAGAAGGACGAAGGCGAAAGCCGCCTCGCTCGCCTGCAATCTTTGCAGTTCCTGGATCAGACTGCGGCGATTAGCCAGACCGGTTAGCCCGTCAAGCGTCGCGAGGTCATTCAGGCGCTCCTGTGAACGACGCTCTTGGGTGATGTCCTGCACCAGTCCTGAGCGATACGGGAGGCCGGCGCTGATCTCGGTCTTGCCCAACACGCGGATCCACTTCTCCCCGTTGGGCGTGCAGATCTTGCCTTCAAAATGGAACGAGGAACCAGAGATTAAGAAGTGACTAAGGGCCTGTTTCCAACTTTCCCATCCGTCGTCTGTGAGCAAGTCGGCCATGGTGTCGACGTCCACGTCCGAGTGCGGATCGATGCCGAAGATCTGATAAGTCTCGGATCCCCAGACGATGTTATCCCTGACCGGGTCGTACTCCCAAGACCCGATGGCGGCAATTTCGGAGGCGTAGCCCAAAAGGTCCTGCTTGCGCTTGAGCTGCTGCTCCCGTGTTTCACCAGCAGAGCGCTCCCTTGCGAGTTCTTCACTGAGTTTAACTTGCTCTTTTGTTTGATGAAATTGGCTTAGAAGGTTTGAGACCACCTTGCCCATTTCTTTGAGAAGTTCAGCGTCTTTATTGCTGAGTGCGCGTGGTTTGGTGTCGACGATGCACAGCGTTCCGAGGTGTCGCTGATCGTCAAGTCCAACAGGAACGCCGGCATAGAATCTGGTGTAAGGTGCTCCTGTTACGAGCGGATTTTGGGCAAAGCGGGTGTCGAGCGTCGCGTCTTCAACGACCAGCACATCATCCTGCAAGATTGTGTAGTTGCAGAAGGCGACTTCCCGAGGCGCCTCGGTCATCTGCCATCCGGTAATGGCCTTGAACCATTCGCGATGTTCGTCGACCATTGCAACGAAGGCGATGGGCACGTCAAACAGTATGCCGGTCAGCTTGACTATAATCTCGAAATTGACGTCTGGCGGGCTATCAAGGAGTCCGAGTGTTTGCAGTGCTGTCAGGCGGTCTGCCTCGTCTGCCTTGGTCGGGTACAGTGCCGTTTGGCCATCGTGCTGTAGTTGATGAAGCATCGTGTCACCTGTTCACTCAAGAACTACCCAAGTGCCACGGCGCGCTTACTTTCGGGTTTCAGCTTGGTTAAATACGGTAAAATCAGGGTGAGGGGTGCATGCAAAAAATCTCCATGACTAGAATTTTGCGCCGGGCTAGATTCATGACGAATCATTTATGATTCAAGTATCAACCTGAAAAGCCTGAGGTTGATGCACTGGCTGATGAAGATCATGAGGATCGCTATGGCATCAGAGATTGAGACTTTGCTGGACTGGCAAACCCGTGGCATGAGCGCGCGAAAAGCGGGTATTCCAAAGGGTGCGAACCCCCTTTCGCACACGGAGCCTGCACACAACGGCTTTTGTTTCGTGCAGTGGCAGTTGAAATTCGACGCCTGGTTGTTTGGCTGGTCCATTGAAGACAGCTTTGCTGCAGAAGACACGCATATGGCAGCTTGACGCCGTGCGGCTCCAGCTTCTCAAGTGATGACGGATTGTGGCTTGCTTGCTTAGGCCGCTGTCAGTCGAGAATTCGTGTCGCACGACCGCTGCGTCTCTGAGCATTGTTGTAGTAGCTCGACGCCTGCTGGACAGATCGGTGGCGGGACTGTTCCATTGCTTCTGGGAGGGGAATGCCGCGATTGGCAGCTTCAGTCAGATAGCCGGAGCGCAGGCCATGAGCCGAAAACTCCGTCGGATCTAGCCCGGCCATTTCTGCCCTGTGCTTGAGAATGTCATTGATGGCTTTCGGGTCCAGCGGCCGGCGCGAAACATTCCCCCACCTGTCAATGGCCCTAAAGACACTGCCCTTGTCGATTTTTGCAACCGCAAGCCACGCGTTCAGCGCATCGACGGGCCGCCCGCTAAGGTAGACGACTTCATCGTTGTCGGGGCCGCTGGTCTTAGTGCGGCCGAGATGAATGGAAAGAGAGGGCAGGGGAGAGGCCCCGTCAATATGAATCGGCTCTTCCGGCTGCAGCTGCTCGAACCTGAGACCTGCGATCTCACTGCGGCGACGGCCGCCGGATCCAAAGGCGACCATCAGGATCGCCCGGTCTCTGGCATCACGTAAGCTGCCCGTCCTGCAGGTCGCGATCAGTCTGGACAGAATATCTCCAGTGACGGCTTTGGCGCTTTTCCGCCTTCTTGGCCGCGGCGTCGCACGCACGGCCAGTCGGATTGCAGACTTGAGGGCGGGGGAACCGAAAAAGCCGTCCAGCCCACGCCATTTCGTCAGCGTCGACCAGGTCGCGAGCCGCCGCCGCACGGTGTCAGGCGCATGAGGGCCTGGCGATCGTAGCAATCCCTGAATGCGGAGCTTCTGCTCGACGTCAGCTGGCATGCCGTGATCCGGATCATGAAGACGCCTTTCCGCATCCCAGAGATGATTGGCGACGAACTTGAGAAGCAGTGCTTCAGGTGCGGGCCAAGGCAGCGAGCGGCCGGTGGTAGCCAGCGACCAAGCCTGTAGATATGCAAGATCAGAGGTGAGGGCTCGAAGGGTATTATCGCCCATGCCCTCGTTGACCAGGTGACGCAGCGTCTCGATATCCTGGTCGGTCAGAAGCTCAGCCAGTTCGTCACGGCGCTCCATCGGCAAGACTGCGGCGATGGTGTCGAGATCCTGGACGCGGCGATCAACCGAACTCATTTGGGCAGGCCGTGTTCATCGTAAAAATCGGAACGGTCGGGGGTTGTGCCGGGCAGCACAGTTTTGCGACCCTCCTCCGCCAGAGAAAGGAAATCCTCATCAGGTGTGATCTTCCGCGCAATCGGCGTGAGCATCGCGATGGGTCTTTTGTCTCGGCAGATCACGATCTCATCGTCACGACATGCCAGGTCAATCAACTCCTCGAGCCGTTCTGCCGCTTCCCTTACGTCAACGAGAATTTTCAAAGCTTGCTCCTCACCAGACCCTCTCCTGCAGCACGGCATCAAAAACCACGTCCGTCGAGATCAGTGCGCAATGCTCGAGCCGTGTCTGCGCAGCGAGGATCCGGTCCCATGGGTCCCGGTGCTCCCAGTCGAAGGCCGCCGCAAGTTCTGCATGCAAGTCACTGATGGCGAGAGTCTGGAAGCCGCTGGAGGTGATAGCGGCGCGCAATTCCTGCGGCTTGAGATCAAGCTTCTTCAGCCGCATCTTGTTGTCGAGTTCATAGAAGGAGACGGCGCTGACGAGAACGGCATTATGCTTGTCTTCGATCAGGGAGCGCGCATTCGGTGAAAGTCGTGCACTACCAATCGTCCACCAATAGACTGCATGGCTGTCGAGAAGAAGCTTCACGAGCTCTTGTCCCCGTTGCCCGCTTCACCTTGGAAGATCCCGAGGTCGTCGTTCCAGTCGCCGGCATCGATTGCGGCCTGCTCAGGATCATGCTCGTCAAACAGGTCGTCCGGAAGACCCCGCCGCGCCAGAAGCCCGAAAGGTCTCTTGCCGGCGGGATCTGCCGGACCGATCCGGGCATAAATCTCATTACCGCGCATGATGATGATCTCTTCGCCCTGATTGGCGCGATCGAGGACCTCAGCGAAGTTCTTGCGCGCCTCGCTGATCTTGTAGTGCGTTTGAGGCATTGCTGGCTCCGGTTTTGCGCTTCGAGGGCAGATTATCATCGAAATCGAAGCGTACAACAAGCATGTACTCATAGCGTCCGATAAGGGCTACTTATCGGGGGTGAGCCGTGGCCTAAAGCATTCTATAAGGTGGCGAACTCAAATGTAGAGATAGATTTCGCTTAACGAATCATTTACCATAATTTCAATGTCTTACGATCTCGCCAAATTGCCCATCCAGAGCCTGCTGCGGGTAAGCGGGGCTAATCCGGTGGCAATGGCGAGAAAATCTGCAGTTTCGGGGGCTTGGGCGCGCTGCCAGGACCGGCTGCTGAGAGGGCAGGGTGCTCGTCAGGGACGCGCCGCAACCAGGGAGGCGAGCGGGGCAATAGGATGATCTTTGTCGCTGATCCCCAGCCGATCACCCAGATAGTGCCAGAACGACAGGCCGAGCTTCTGGCAGGTCTTAGAAAGGCCCAGCATGCTGTCGCGCGCTTGGCGTCCGTTTCTACTGACCGTGCCCCCGGAAATCTTCCGCTTGATGACGAAGCCGCGCAGATCGCGCTCCGACGCATTGGTGTGAAGCGGGATCTCCGGCCGCTCCAGAACCCGCAGCAATTCCGGCTTGCGGCGCCTGAGGCGAAACAGCAGTTTGTCGAGATCGCCATAGCCGGTGCGAATGGAGAAAATCCGGTCGAAGCGAGCCCGCAGGCCCTTGGCCATAGCTGGGTCAGGCCTTCGTCGATAGGCTTTGAGAGCCTTGTAGAAGTGCCAGATGAGCTCGCGCAGGGTCTCGACGTGCTTCACCTGGCCGGGCGTGGCCGGCATCAGTTTCTGCAGCAGCCGTTCGGCATGGACCCAACACAGCGCGTGTGTACCGACCCGAAACTGCCCGGCATCGTCGGAGACGATCACCGCGTTTCCAACGAGGCCATGATGGCGGATGGCGCCCCATATGCCGGCCTCCGCAAATGGCCGAAGCGTCTCCGTATCGAAGATGTCGATACCATGTTCGGCGAGATGCTGGAGGAAGGGCACCCGGTTGGCAAACCTCAGCGGTTCATGGGTGTTCAACCGGGCAGCAAGGGCAGGGTCGACCTGGCGGTCTTCCAGCAGCGCGAAAGCGGCGTCGTTGAGAACATAGTCCTGATAATTACCGCGCAGCAGGGCGAGGAAGTTCAGACGCGATTTCGAGGACGCCGTGCGGAAGGCTGTGAAATACTCGCCACCGATATGCGTCGTATGAAAATTGCGGTTGGCGTGACGGGCACCGGTGTCGTCGACCGTCACGTAGGGCGCCGAGACGAGGCCGGCATGCAGCACGGCGGCATCCTCGGCATGAAAGCCATCCAGCCTTTCTGTCAGGAACCGCACCACCTGGCGCTTGGAGATCTCGACACCGACGTCGTTGAGCAAGGTCGTCATTCGCTGCGTCGTGACCTGCCCATGCGCATGCAGCATCAGACAAAACCGCCGCAGGTTGGGTCCAAAGCCACCTCTTATCCCCGCAGGCAGCTGTGCTGTGATGGTCTCTCCCTCTGGCGTCACCCAGCACTCCCGCCGGTAACGAACCACCTCGACGCTGAGCACCAGATCCCGGACGAAGCAGTCTTTGTAGCCCTTGAAGCGCGATCCGGGCGGTACACTGGCAGGCAGCACCTCTTCACGCGTCACCCGCTTCGTGTCGTTCTTCGGCCCTCGCGGCCGGGGTGCGGGATCCTTGCCCGAGAGTGGCTTGTCACCCGTTGCTTTCTCCATGCCCGACGGTCTGAAGGGTGGGCGGGGCGGCAGATTTTTCAGGCGCGCAATCTCGTCGCGCAGAAGCTGGTTGTCGATCTTCAGCCGGGTGTTTTCCAGCCTGAGCTGATCGTTCTCATCGCGAAGTCTTTGGTTTTCAGCTTCGAGCTTCTCAATTCGGGCGTCTGCCCGATCAGCCCGCTCCACCAGACCGGTCACGAGCTCTCGCAGCGCCTTCAGCGACAGCGTGTCGGCATGCTCGGCCATGGGCAGGCGGCGCTTCGTCATAACGGGAGTGAATCATGAATTACCGGAAACAGGAATCCCTCGTGCCACCGGATTTGCTCCAGGTACTGCTGCGGTAAGCGGGGCTAATCCGGTGGCAATGGCGAGAAAATCTGCAGTTTCGGGGGCTTGGGCGCGCTGCCAGGACCGGCTGCTGAGAGGGCAGGGTGCTCGTCAGGGACGCGCCGCAACCAGGGAGGCGAGCGGGGCAATAGGATGATCTTTGTCGCTGATCCCCAGCCGATCACCCAGATAGTGCCAGAACGACAGGCCGAGCTTCTGGCAGGTCTTAGAAAGGCCCAGCATGCTGTCGCGCGCTTGGCGTCCGTTTCTACTGACCGTGCCCCCGGAAATCTTCCGCTTGATGACGAAGCCGCGCAGATCGCGCTCCGACGCATTGGTGTGAAGCGGGATCTCCGGCCGCTCCAGAACCCGCAGCAATTCCGGCTTGCGGCGCCTGAGGCGAAACAGCAGTTTGTCGAGATCGCCATAGCCGGTGCGAATGGAGAAAATCCGGTCGAAGCGAGCCCGCAGGCCCTTGGCCATAGCTGGGTCAGGCCTTCGTCGATAGGCTTTGAGAGCCTTGTAGAAGTGCCAGATGAGCTCGCGCAGGGTCTCGACGTGCTTCACCTGGCCGGGCGTGGCCGGCATCAGTTTCTGCAGCAGCCGTTCGGCATGGACCCAACACAGCGCGTGTGTACCGACCCGAAACTGCCCGGCATCGTCGGAGACGATCACCGCGTTTCCAACGAGGCCATGATGGCGGATGGCGCCCCATATGCCGGCCTCCGCAAATGGCCGAAGCGTCTCCGTATCGAAGATGTCGATACCATGTTCGGCGAGATGCTGGAGGAAGGGCACCCGGTTGGCAAACCTCAGCGGTTCATGGGTGTTCAACCGGGCAGCAAGGGCAGGGTCGACCTGGCGGTCTTCCAGCAGCGCGAAAGCGGCGTCGTTGAGAACATAGTCCTGATAATTACCGCGCAGCAGGGCGAGGAAGTTCAGACGCGATTTCGAGGACGCCGTGCGGAAGGCTGTGAAATACTCGCCACCGATATGCGTCGTATGAAAATTGCGGTTGGCGTGACGGGCACCGGTGTCGTCGACCGTCACGTAGGGCGCCGAGACGAGGCCGGCATGCAGCACGGCGGCATCCTCGGCATGAAAGCCATCCAGCCTTTCTGTCAGGAACCGCACCACCTGGCGCTTGGAGATCTCGACACCGACGTCGTTGAGCAAGGTCGTCATTCGCTGCGTCGTGACCTGCCCATGCGCATGCAGCATCAGACAAAACCGCCGCAGGTTGGGTCCAAAGCCACCTCTTATCCCCGCAGGCAGCTGTGCTGTGATGGTCTCTCCCTCTGGCGTCACCCAGCACTCCCGCCGGTAACGAACCACCTCGACGCTGAGCACCAGATCCCGGACGAAGCAGTCTTTGTAGCCCTTGAAGCGCGATCCGGGCGGTACACTGGCAGGCAGCACCTCTTCACGCGTCACCCGCTTCGTGTCGTTCTTCGGCCCTCGCGGCCGGGGTGCGGGATCCTTGCCCGAGAGTGGCTTGTCACCCGTTGCTTTCTCCATGCCCGACGGTCTGAAGGGTGGGCGGGGCGGCAGATTTTTCAGGCGCGCAATCTCGTCGCGCAGAAGCTGGTTGTCGATCTTCAGCCGGGTGTTTTCCAGCCTGAGCTGATCGTTCTCATCGCGAAGTCTTTGGTTTTCAGCTTCGAGCTTCTCAATTCGGGCGTCTGCCCGATCAGCCCGCTCCACCAGACCGGTCACGAGCTCTCGCAGCGCCTTCAGCGACAGCGTGTCGGCATGCTCGGCCATGGGCAGGCGGCGCTTCGTCATAACGGGAGTGAATCATGAATTACCGGAAACAGGAATCCCTCGTGCCACCGGATTTGCTCCAGGTACCTGCTGCGGGGTAAGCGGGGCTAATCCGGTGGCAATGGCGAGAAAATCTGCAGTTTCGGGGGCTTGGGCGCGCTGCCAGGACCGGCTGCTGAGAGGGCAGGGTGCTCGTCAGGGACGCGCCGCAACCAGGGAGGCGAGCGGGGCAATAGGATGATCTTTGTCGCTGATCCCCAGCCGATCACCCAGATAGTGCCAGAACGACAGGCCGAGCTTCTGGCAGGTCTTAGAAAGGCCCAGCATGCTGTCGCGCGCTTGGCGTCCGTTTCTACTGACCGTGCCCCCGGAAATCTTCCGCTTGATGACGAAGCCGCGCAGATCGCGCTCCGACGCATTGGTGTGAAGCGGGATCTCCGGCCGCTCCAGAACCCGCAGCAATTCCGGCTTGCGGCGCCTGAGGCGAAACAGCAGTTTGTCGAGATCGCCATAGCCGGTGCGAATGGAGAAAATCCGGTCGAAGCGAGCCCGCAGGCCCTTGGCCATAGCTGGGTCAGGCCTTCGTCGATAGGCTTTGAGAGCCTTGTAGAAGTGCCAGATGAGCTCGCGCAGGGTCTCGACGTGCTTCACCTGGCCGGGCGTGGCCGGCATCAGTTTCTGCAGCAGCCGTTCGGCATGGACCCAACACAGCGCGTGTGTACCGACCCGAAACTGCCCGGCATCGTCGGAGACGATCACCGCGTTTCCAACGAGGCCATGATGGCGGATGGCGCCCCATATGCCGGCCTCCGCAAATGGCCGAAGCGTCTCCGTATCGAAGATGTCGATACCATGTTCGGCGAGATGCTGGAGGAAGGGCACCCGGTTGGCAAACCTCAGCGGTTCATGGGTGTTCAACCGGGCAGCAAGGGCAGGGTCGACCTGGCGGTCTTCCAGCAGCGCGAAAGCGGCGTCGTTGAGAACATAGTCCTGATAATTACCGCGCAGCAGGGCGAGGAAGTTCAGACGCGATTTCGAGGACGCCGTGCGGAAGGCTGTGAAATACTCGCCACCGATATGCGTCGTATGAAAATTGCGGTTGGCGTGACGGGCACCGGTGTCGTCGACCGTCACGTAGGGCGCCGAGACGAGGCCGGCATGCAGCACGGCGGCATCCTCGGCATGAAAGCCATCCAGCCTTTCTGTCAGGAACCGCACCACCTGGCGCTTGGAGATCTCGACACCGACGTCGTTGAGCAAGGTCGTCATTCGCTGCGTCGTGACCTGCCCATGCGCATGCAGCATCAGACAAAACCGCCGCAGGTTGGGTCCAAAGCCACCTCTTATCCCCGCAGGCAGCTGTGCTGTGATGGTCTCTCCCTCTGGCGTCACCCAGCACTCCCGCCGGTAACGAACCACCTCGACGCTGAGCACCAGATCCCGGACGAAGCAGTCTTTGTAGCCCTTGAAGCGCGATCCGGGCGGTACACTGGCAGGCAGCACCTCTTCACGCGTCACCCGCTTCGTGTCGTTCTTCGGCCCTCGCGGCCGGGGTGCGGGATCCTTGCCCGAGAGTGGCTTGTCACCCGTTGCTTTCTCCATGCCCGACGGTCTGAAGGGTGGGCGGGGCGGCAGATTTTTCAGGCGCGCAATCTCGTCGCGCAGAAGCTGGTTGTCGATCTTCAGCCGGGTGTTTTCCAGCCTGAGCTGATCGTTCTCATCGCGAAGTCTTTGGTTTTCAGCTTCGAGCTTCTCAATTCGGGCGTCTGCCCGATCAGCCCGCTCCACCAGACCGGTCACGAGCTCTCGCAGCGCCTTCAGCGACAGCGTGTCGGCATGCTCGGCCATGGGCAGGCGGCGCTTCGTCATAACGGGAGTGAATCATGAATTACCGGAAACAGGAATCCCTCGTGCCACCGGATTTGCTCCAGGTACTGCTGCGGCCGATCTCCGAGGCCGCCGTCGCGCTTGCCCGTCTCGATGAGCGCATCGCCCGTTCCCCCGTCGGCGAGGGTTTCCTCGAGCGCTCGCATTTCCTCGATGCGCACGCCTCGCTCTGGGTCGATGGCGAACTCGTCCATCTCGAAGACCTCGTCCTGCATGATGCGCTTCGAGATATCCGCGCGCCCACCCACGAACTCACCATCGCCCGCGACATCCTGAAAACCCGCCGTCGCATCGCCGCCCATCCCCCGGCCTGGGCTCTCTCTGCTCAAGGCCTCGCTTCGCTGCGCGGGCGGGCGTGGCCCGCGGCATCATCGGGAGGAGACGGGGAGGGGGTGCCGGAGGGGAGTGTTCAGGTAAGCGAAGTTCCGGCCGGGGGAGGGGAGGCGGTGGATCCCGACAGTGATGGTCTGGGTGATGCGTTTGCCGCGATCGATGCGGTGCTTGCCCGCTCGGAAGCCGCGATCGAAGAGGCGAAGAAGCCGGCGCGCGCCAAAAACGCTCCGGAAAAGGATCCCTTCGTCTACGATCTCGACTGGGATGAAGACGAGCGGCTGGCGGAGTGGCAGGCCGTCCTCGGCCGAACCCAGGATCTGCCGCCGGTGCTTCAGGCCATCGTCGCCCTCGATGCTTGGAACGACATCGCCGTCCTCCAGCACGCGCCCTGGCTCGGCCGGCTGCTGGCCGCCTCGATCCTGCGCGAGGGCGGCGTTACCACCGGTGGACACCTTGCGGCGATCAATCTGGGGCTCAAGGCCATTCCTGTCGATCGGCGCCGGCATCGTGATCGCGAGACGCGGTTGTTGGCGATGGCAAGGGCGGTGATCATCGCGGCCGAGACGGGGCTGAAAGAGCATGACCGGTTGATGCTGGCGCGGCAGATGATGATACGCAAACTGGAGGGGCGGCGAACGTCATCCAGGCTGCCGGAGCTCGTCGAACTCGTCATGGCGCGGCCGCTGATCTCGGCTGGCATGGTGGCGAAGACGCTTGAGGTCACGCCGCAAGGCGCGCGGCGCATTGTGCAGGAGCTTGGGCTTCGCGAGATGACGGGGAGGGGGAGGTTTCGCGCCTGGGGGGTAGTGTGAGTTCTGAACCAGCAAAAAAGATCGCGCGAAGTGACTGATGCGACAATCTCTATGGTGGTCAATTCGCCGAATGAGGTCAGAAAGCAGGTTTTTACCTGGTTCCTTCTAGAGGCGGACCATAAGGCGCTCCCGCCCAACCAAATGTCGATGTGTCGCTTAAGGCGGATGTGGGGCGATGTCGACGAAAACGTGCGCTAGCCGGATGTTTGGCGCGTGTGGATCACGAAGATGGATAGAATCGAAGCTCGCAGTGCTCGGTGCAATCGTTGACGGCGTAAAGCGATGAACGCCATTGTCCACCTGACACCGCAACGGGGTGATGTGCGAGTCAATAAGTGCTTCAACATCTGATGCCCCTTCCTTCGAGCCAGGTCGAATAAAGCCCCACATGGCACCTTCTGTCGAACGATGTCCGTAGCGGCCGTCGACGAACCTGATCATGCCGTCAAGTACGTAGGCTTTTGCGGGACGTCCGCCTCCAATCACCTTGAACTCGACAATGAAGTTTGGTGAGCCATGCAACCGCCATTCGATGTCCGATCGCCCGATGACCCTACGCTTTCCGTCCGGTCCCAAATCAAAACGTCGTAGTTCGGCAAAAAACTCGCCATCAAATGGCTGGGCGTTTGCCTCGCGTTGCTCGTCAAGATACCCTGTCAGTCCCTCCGTCAGTTCGGGCTCCGAGCGAGTTGCGAAAGGCTGTCCCTGGCCCGAATAGAGCTGTTCGTATTCCCGCCATTTCTCGAGCAGATATCGCAGAAGATCGGAAGCGGGGGCACGGCGGACGAGATATGTCCAGGCTGAGTCGTTCTGCAAACCAGCGAGTTGCGTCATGCTTGCATCCGGCGCCTAGAAAGAGCCTGTAGCTGCATGGCCAGCTGGTTCGCGTCCTCGACTGCGCAGCGCCGCATCCAGAAGCGTGAAACGAGTGGTTTAATGAGAAATATTCGGTTCCCATCTACAATCGCGATGTCGGGGATGGTCAGCAGACCTTCCATTGGTTCAGAAGTGACCCGCTGGAGCGCCTTTGAGAGCGTCTCGACGATGCTGTCATCGAATAGGCGATCGGACGGTTCTTGCTCACCGAGCGTCAGAACTGCGGCCCCGATTGGAACGCTTCGTCCGGTCCAGGTCGCGACATGGATTTTGCCGGATCCGCCCGTGGCGTCGCGCCATGCAGCGAGCGTATGCGACAGGGCATTCGTGTAACCTCGCATGAGAGCAGCCGACGGCGCCTGCCGCAGCGGCCTGGCAAGCGCCCGGTGGCTGAGGCTGGTCGGCTGGAGGGCCGCGCCTGCCAGTTTCGATAGTTCCTCGATCAGCGCGATGTCGTCAGGCGAGAGCTGGAAGTATTGATAGACCAGCGCGTTCGTCTGCTCCTGCACGTCTTGCCATTTTCCGGCCTGCAGGAACTCATGCTCAGCCTCGACGGAAGTGAGTAACGCATCGACCTCGAACATGATCTCAAGGGCGCGCGCCGGCGAAGGGTGCCGGTCGAGTGACCAGAACGGCCAGTCCATCGCTTCCTGCACATGCAATTTCGGACGTTCGGACGCTACGCTGCTGCTTAGCAGCAAAAGCAACCACAATCCCATTGGCGAGCGCAGATAAGCGGTTAAGAACCTAGCGGTCAGACGTCCTTCGACAGTGTTGGGAGCAGAGAGAACGGCAAGCGAGTGTTGATACGAAAACGGGGTATCGGCATAGACCGCCTTGACACCGTCCTCTGGATGAGCGCCATCGGTCCAAAGGACGCGCGGCCCCCGGAACAATCGCTCTTCCGGCACTCGCGCAATCTTTTCGAATGGGAAGGATCGAAGATTGCTTTGCGGCACATATGGGAGATCCTTGGGAAGTGCATTTGCCGGCAGGAAGCCTTCCTTGGCCATCCAGGGCGGAACATCGCAGTACCAGGTTTCAGGGAGCCGGCGGCGATCTTCGTCCTTGGCGTGAAATCCCTTCGCTTCAGCCCAGCCGTTCCGCGTTAGATCTTTGATAGACCCCCGGCGCCTAAGTCGTTTTAGCAGCGCAACGTCTGGCTCGCTCCCCCAGTAGCGGATAGCCAGCTGCGACTCGTCCTCTAGCAGCGAGGTGGACGGCAGGATGGCGCGATCGCCGCCGTGGACCGCCAAGCGACCAAAGGCCAAAGCGATGTCGGTCTTGGGAGTCCAATATGCGAAGCTCTCGCGCTCGATGCTCTTGAAACGGTCATCCCTAACTCTCGTTGTTGCGATCAGAACGACGAAGGGATGGACCGCGTCGGCGAAGATCAGTCGCCGCATGTCGGAGAAGTTGACTATCTTTTCTATATGATAACGGCCGAGCAGGTGCGCCCGAAAATCGCGCTGAGTAGGATCACCGGAGACGAACGGCGTCACTGGCAGGATAAGCGCGACCCTTCCGCCAGCCGAGAGGGTATCGGCCGCGGCAAGCGCGAACGCCGCGGCAATCTGACGCTTGGGCACATGGGGCTTGGGCGCCGCCTGCCTGTCGCGCCACGCCTCCATCGCTAGCGCGCCCGGCTCATTGGTCCGCAGCTTCCGCCAAGGGGGATTGGAGAGGAAGATTGTGTAGCGCTCGCGATTGTGTTTTTCGCTGTCCACTCCGAAGAAATCACCCTCGGCGCCGCGACGGATGTTCTTCCTGAGGGTCGGAAGCTTGTGCCCGCCATTTCGCAATACCGAAAGATCGCGCGGGTTGAGGTCCGACAGCAGGGCTAAGTAGAGACTGAACGCAGTTAGTTGGCAGGCGTCCTCGTCGATGTCTCCGCCGAAAATGTGATCGAGCAGGAGTTGCCGCCTAGTTGCAAAATCCGCTTCAGTGGCGATCCCTGCGTTGGCGTTCTGAACCTCATATGCCCGGACGACTCTTCGAAATGCGGCTGTCAGCAACATACCGGACCCACAAGCCCCATCGAAAATCTTCTCACGTAGTATGTTGCGGTCCGCGATCGCTAAGTCGACAACCCAGTCAGCGAGCAGCCGGGGCGTATAGTAGGCGCCCTGCTTTCGTTTTGCCTGATCACTGGACTGATCGTCAGCCTCCTCATCCTTCGAGGCAAGGAAGGTTTCGTAGATGCTGGCGATCAGCTCAATCGGAATCTGACTGAAATCGTACCGCCAGAAACTGGTTTGCCCAGTGCGCAGCGCTGTTCGGCTAAGAAACCCCTCGATCCAGTCGAAGGCGGCGTCCGACAGGTTTTCCCAGCCGAGCTCGCTATCCGCCGTCGTGAGGAAGTCACCGTTAAAATCGCCGCGCAACTTGCTGATGAGGTGCCGCAAGCCCGCGCGGTCGCGCCCACTCACAAGTTCGAAGAGGGGCTTCACGCCGCGTTGCGAGCGATAGGCTTCCCCAATGATGTCACGGTCCTCAAGGTAGGTGATGAAGATCAAGCGCGCGACAAGCCGCCTCGCCGCCGCAGGATCCAGTCCGCAGGACGCCAGTTTTCCGACTAGAACCAAGATGCTGTCTAGGAGGGTCTTATCGACGCGTTTCTGCGGATCAAACCACGCATCGCGTTCACGCAGCGCCTCCCCGCCGAGAAGGCCAGAGACGGACCAGGCCTGGCGCGCGGCCTCGCGCTCACTGATCGAGTAGCGATGCGGCTTGGCGTTCGGATTGTCCACAGACCACGCCTCCAACGATGACGTATCTGTCACGAGCACCACGCGAGCCAGGTTCTGGTTCCAGAGGCGCTCGCAAAACGCGCGTATCTGGCGTTGGCGTTCGCCGGAATCGGCGCTCAGGCGCCGCTCGTCAATCAGACAAACCGTCGGCACCCGATCGACACAGAAAACCGCGTCACACGACAGGCCGCGATCCGAAGAGAAAATAGCCCTCAGCTCGGGAGCGAAGGGGTGAAAGCCAACGGAGTCGTCTGTCCCTTGCACCATGGCACCGTCGATTTCAGCATACCCGAAATCCGCCACCCAAGGCCCAGTCAAGTTGGCGAGCTTATCCATTTTTCAACTTCTAACGGCGAGAGCATAAAGCGCCAATATCATTAAAATAATGATAGACAAATTTATTCTTATTGTCATTATAAATCGTATGATTACTTCCATGAATGCCGCCGACCGGCAGGGCAGAGGGCGGCCGCGCAAGCGTGCCGGTGAGTTGCCTACGGCTGATCAGCTACGGCGGCTGCAATTTATAGAAAGATCAGCCATCTGGACGGGGCAGGTTGGACGTCGCGCCGTGGCGGCGGCATTCGATGTCAGCGTCAGTAATGTCACGCTGGATTTTCAGAGATACCGTGAAATCGCGCCGCGTAATCTCACCTACGATGTAACTGAGAGATGCTTCCGCCCTACCGACAAATTCGAGCCCATTTTCGCTGATGAGACTGCGTCGATGGTGCTTGCCACAATCGGGGCAACGGCGTTGCTTCCAGACCAGGACCGCGGCAGGCTGTTGGGGTTTCTTCCGCCGGTAGACACCGTCAAGTCGCTTCCGACCGCCATCGAGAAAGACACTCTTGCGTTGGTTTGCCGAGCAATTACCTCCGGCAAGGGCGTAGCAATCGAGTATCAGTCAATGAGCACGCCAAATTCCGTCAAGCGAGATTTCTGGCCGCGAGCTCTGATTCTTACAGGGCACCGATGGCTAGTGCGAGGTTGGGATGAACGGCATGCCGATTATCGTGACTTCGCTCTCGCACGAATACTGAGCTCAACATTCATCAATCAAATTCGAGATCTACCTCGCGACAAGAATTGGCATGACCGTGCCAGGATAATCGTGGGGCTCGCCGACCACCTCTCCGAAGGTCAGAAGCTCGTCACCGCGCGAGAATTCGGGATGAGCCAACGTGAAGGCAGAATGTTAGTCGAGATTGATTCAAGGCAGGCGATGATACCATATGTTCTTGACCATCTAAGGGTGCGGGCGGCGGAGCAATTGGGCGAGAACTTACCGATTAAGCTTCTGAATTATGGAGAAATTCGCCAATTTGATAGGCCCCAAAAGTAAAGGTCTGTAGTTCGCTTCTCATCAAAACCAAAACGCGGTAACAAACATATCGCTGAAACTACTGCTGCAGTGCGTGAAACACTTGATGCGCCTCATCATGCCCATCGTGGTCACAGACAGCAAATGAATCTCACCAAATTCACAGCTGGTTCTTCATTGCGCGGGCACCTGTCGGTGATCAAGCCAGCTCTTCAGTATCTCGGGAGGAGCATAGGGGGTTCGTGACAATGAAGCGATCTGCGCCTCCGATCGGCCAGCAATCAGATACGACTGCTTCGTCATCGCTTCGTTCATTCGCCTTACGTCCATGGCTGTTAGACGTTCCATACGCACGCCAGGAGCATCGCAGTATCCTACAGCAACATCAGGCGCGATTGGCATGAACTGAACCCAGCGCGGGCTGAGAAGCGCATCTCCGCGCATATCGTCTCCGAGAATGAATGAAGTCCTTGCGGGTGCTATGTAAATGGCTAGCCCCATGCTTCGGAACTCTTGCAACATTTCGTCAGGCATCGGAGTCACCTGCGAAGCAATGCGCGCGTTGTTCATCTCGCGCAAAGCATCCTTCGGGTCCTTCTCCCAACGCCGGATATGCTCATGCCACTGCTGCTCTGAAGCAATTTCCTTCACGACGACCAGCAGGTCTTCCGGAGTGAGAAATCGTTGATGCCAGGCCACAGTGCGCTTCTGTGCATGGTAAACGTAGGTGTGCCACAAATCCAAATGCGTTCGATGCATGATCGGCGTCACCCCAGCCCGCACTTTGACGAGCAACTCCTGGATGAACGGCGCTACAGCTCTTTCCAATCGACCAAACCAATATTCAATCGAATGGTCGCGTACACCGTTTTCATCAACAAGTGTATACAAGTTGTCCTCGACGAACAGGTTCGCCGGCTTTGACACCCGCACCTCTCCAATCGGCATGCCCCGCCACCAGAAGAATAGCCCCCCGCTCGCGTTGGCGAAGTTTCGCTGCACCATTTGTGGAACGTAGTGATGGCGGTGCGGCGCGTTGCGTGACATAAAAGAAACCCGATGTTCTGGCGTTAAGAAATTTCACTCGAGTGCCGATGGAAGGTGAAGGTCGTCGGTTGCGTTGTAACCAGTTTCTCACTCCCGCCCGAAGCAGAGTAGGCCAAAGAAGCGTTCGATGCCATCGTTGCCACTGTCGCTCATCCGGGTTGTTGGCCAGCTTGAGGCCTGGAGCTTCGCTTGACATGTCGACTGGTGCCACCACTCGCTCAAACCAATGGCCATCGCTGGAAAGAATGAGATAGACTTGGGTGAACATAACGGGGCAGATACTCGTGTGCCTCTCAACATCCGGTGGTCATGTTTCGATTTATTCATTCCAGCGATCTCCATCTCGGAAAGCGTTTCGGCAACTTCGAGGGTGACCTGCCCAGCCGCTTGCGCGAAGCAAGACACCACGTGATCAATCGGCTGGCTGCACACGCTCGCGAGCAAAACGCGACAACGGTGCTGCTCGCAGGAGACACCTTCGATACCGAGACGCCGGCACCGCACGTGCGACGCCAGGCCTTTGCCGAGATGGCGCATGATCCCGAGATCAGATGGGTGATCTTGCCAGGTAATCATGATTCCTTGCAGTCCTCTCAACTGTGGACCACGTTGAAGGCAGAAGCACCCGAAAACGTCGTGCTTGCGGTCGAGCCCCGGCCGATCGAATTGGCGAGCGGTGCCGTCCTGTTCCCTGCACCGTGCACGACGCGCCGGCCTGGCCGAGACCTGACGGAGTGGATGGACGGTCAAGCCACGAGCGATGGGACGCTGCGGATTGCACTGGCTCATGGAGCCATTCGCAGTTTTTCAGAAGAGGGGGCCACCTCCGAGGTCATTGCACCAGATCGGGCAAGACGTGCAGGGCTCGACTATCTTGCGCTTGGCGACTGGCACGGTTCGGTCAGTGTGGACCAGCGTACCCATTATTGTGGGGCGCCAGAGCCGGACCGTTTCAAGCATGATGCGCCAGGCACAGCTCTTCTGGTCACGATTCCCGGTCCCTCGATGCTACCCGAAATCCAGGTTTTGCCCACGGCAACGTTCGCTTGGCGAAGCCTTGATCTTCATTTGCTTGAGGGCGACGCCCCAGAGGTTGCTCTCAATTCTCTTCTTCCGGCTTTAAGGGAACGTAGGAGCTCGCTGATCCGGGTGGTGGCAACTGGGCATACTCGCCTTGCAGCGCGCGCTGAGCTTGTCGCCGCCGTTGAAAGGGCAGTTCCGGATTTCGCTTTTCTGGAGCTAGACCAGGATGGGTTGGTCACAGAATGCGAGCTGGAAGACCTGGACCAGATCGATCGTGGCGGCGCCCTGCGTGAAGCTGCCAATGCTCTCCTTGCCGAGTCTACGGATGAACGTCGTCCCTTGTCTGAGCGTGAGATCGCGCGAGCGGCCTTGATGCGCCTCTACTCCTATACTCAGGCGATCACGCCATGAAGATTTCAGCCCTGCGCCTTTTCAACGTCAAACGGTTTGGCGGCCGCGGCGTTGCCATCGAAGGCATTGGAGATGGCGTGAACGTGCTTTGCGCCGCCAACGAGTACGGCAAGTCCACGAGCTTTGAAGCCTTGCATGCACTTTTCTTCCAACCTCATTCCGGCACCCCGGGCGATGTACAGAGACTGCGCCCCTATAGCGGTGGGAACCCGTTGGTCGAAGCGGATATCTCGACCGGCGAGGGCAGCTTCCGAATTACCAAGCAGTATTATGGTGGGCGATCAGCCCGTGTGCTGGATCTTGGATCCGGCCGTCTCGTCGCCCAGGCAGATGAGGCAGAGAACTTCATCACCAGCTTGATCAGGGGAGGGACCTCCGGACCTGCAGGCCTCCTTTGGGTGCGCCAGGGCATTACGGGCATGGAAAAGCGAAGCCGGACCGAGGAGGAAGGAGAAAAGCAGGTCCGCCAAAGCCTGCTCGAATCCGTCCAGGGCGAGGTGGAGGCTGTCACCGGCGGGCGCCGGATGGCCGACATCATGGCGGCCGCGAAAGAAGCCCTGTCAGACATGGTCACGGCCACCGGCAGACCAAAGGCTGGCGGTCGCTATGCAGCTGCGATTGAGGAACGAGATCGGCTCGTCGCGGCTGAGGCGCGGCTGGCAGCCGAGGTAACCCGATTGCGCCAAGCGCTGGACCAACGTGCAAACGCAGCGGCGAGACTTGTCGAACTCGACAGCCCTGCGGAAAGAGAAGAGCGCAAGGCGGCCATTCAGAGAGCTCAGAGCAAGTTCGATGCGGCCAAGGCGCAGAACGAAAAACTGAAGACGGCAGAAGCGGAACTGAAGCTTGTTCGCGAAAGGCGAAACGCAGCAGAGCGGGAGCTCAAAGCGTTCACCGAAGCACTGGGAAAGGCGGTCCTTCTGCAAAGCAGTCTATCTTCTGCAGAGATCAATAGGGCTGAGGCGATAAAGCGGCGCCGGGAGGTGTCCGAGGCGATCGAAAAGGCACGCGAGAACGTGGATCTCGCGGAGGCTGAGGAGCAGGGCCTCCGCGAGCGGCTAACCCGCTTCGACGCCGCAACAAAGGCACACGAAGCCCACAAGCGTCTGGCCGACCTGAAGCAGCGATTGGCCGAGGCGGAGAAGCTACGTCAGAGCATTGAAGAGGGTGAGGCTCAACTCGCACTTCTGCAAATACCGACTAAGTCCATCGAAGAACTGCAAGCATGCGAAGTCGAAATCGCCAAGCTGCGTGCCATCGATGAGGCCGCTCGCCCGTCAGTCTCAATCCACTACGAAGCCGATACAGCCGGAATGGTGACCCTCGACGGCAAGCCCCTGGTAGATGGCGAAGACCGGACCTACGACGGACATGCTCGACTTGAAGTCGCAGGAATTGGGACAATTACCTTGCGTTCGAACCGCCCCAGTCGGAGCGACAACCAACTGGTGCAGGCGGAAGCGGCAAGAACCGCCCTTCTTGCGTCAATGGGCGTCGATAGCCTCTTTGCAGCGCGAGACAGGCAGGCCAGGGCACAGCAGGCCGATGCTGACCTGCGGGGATCGAAAGACCGGCTGTCATTCATTGCTCCAGAGGGCCTGGCGAAACTCAGAGAGGAAGTCGAAGCAGGTAGAACGATCAGCCTTGAGGGTCTCGACCTGGATGAGGATCCGGCGCTGCTTCGCGCCGCGCTGGCACAAGCCGAAGAACACCGCAAGCAGGCGCGTCTAGCGCTCCGTGAAGTGGAGCCTGATCAGGCTCGTGCCGATGACGCCTTCGTCGCCGCGGAGACACGATTGGCGTCTCTGGTTTCCGATCAGGCACAGTTGGCTTTGATCCTTGGGCCGGAGGAAGCGCGTGAAGAGCGCGAACGCACATTGTCGGCCACGCTGGCCGATCTGGATCAATCGCTTTCGGAGGCTGAGGCGCGAGCCCTGAAACTGGGCGAAGATGCCGGTGATCTCGCGTCTATAGAGGCGGCGCTGACCCGTGCCCGCTCGATGGAAGCTGCGGTCGACAAGGAGATGAATACACTACGGGAGACCATGGCCGGCCTGAACGCAGAGATCCGGGCACAATCCGACGAAGCCGTAGAAGAGAAGTGGCGGGAGACTTCGGAGACACTTACCGCGGTGATCGCGCGGGTGGCGGCATTCGAGAAGGAGGTGGCTGTCCTCCAGCGTGTGACTGTTGCACTGGAAAATGCCAGGTCTGAGGCCCGCGAACTCTACCTCAAGCCTGTCATGGCTGAGCTCGGACCGCTGCTAAGACTGCTCTTCGACGATGTCTCAATCACCTTCGATGACAAGACGCTTCTACCCCAGACTATTCTGCGCAATGGTCAGGAAGAGGATGTCGATCGCCTGAGCGGTGGAATGCGGGAGCAGTTGTCCGTCCTGACCCGGCTGGCGTTTGCACGGCTTCTCGCACGTGACGGCCGGCCTGCCCCTGTCATTCTCGATGATGCGCTGGTCTATTCGGACGACGACCGTATCGAGAAGATGTTCGACGCACTCCACAGGCAGTCTCGAGACCAGCAGATTATCGTGTTCTCCTGTCGCCAGCGTGCGTTTCAGAAGCTCGGCGGAAACGTGCTGCAGATGAAGGATTGGCAGCCTTAGCTTCATAATATTCGTTTAGTTCTCGAGAAAAGTGAGCTCATAACTAGATCTAGATTGCGCAAGCATCTTAGGGATACATGAATACTGCCTCTAGCCAGAGATGGTTGAATGTTCGCCCAACACGCCCGACGCTCAAGGCTCTCTCTACTCCAGCCAAACTCGAGGCGTTCGTCACGATTGTCAGCCGGAGGACGCAAGCACTTCGGCCTCACACAGGAGAGGAAATGGCGAAGGATTTGATGAGTTGGGCTGCAGAGCAGCCCGATTGGGTTAAGGACAGTTTGCGGCGGATCGCCATCGCGACGGACTATTCCGTTGGGCAAGCGGATGCGGACTGCATCTTGGACAACGTGCGTGCCGCGGTTAGGTCTAATTCGTCGACTCACACGTTGACTGCCATTGACGCCTCGCATCTTGGAACCATCTCTGGAGACACGCGCCGGACCGTCCTGGCGCAACTCGGTCCTGTTCGTAATATCGACCGACTTGCCGGTGGACAGAAGCTGCGCATGGCCGCAGTGGGCATAACACTAGTGTATGGGGAGAACGGGAGCGGGAAGAGCGGATACACACGCATCGCAAAGCGCCTATGCCGCAGTCTGACTGCGGATCAGCTGCGGGGGAACGTCTTCGACGCTGGCGGCGGGCCGATGCGGGTGCAGGTCCGCTACCAAGTTGGCGACGACGCGGTAACGGAAATAGAGTGGGATCCCGGTACCCCTGCGCCCCCGCAGCTCCGCCAGATCTCTGTTTTCGACAGCCACAACGCCCAGTTATACGTGGACAGCGAAAACAGGATCGCCTATCTGCCGCGCGAGCTTGCAATCCTTGAGCATCATGGGGAACTGTGCCAGCGGATGGCCGCGAGGTTCTCCGCAGACGAGAAGGTTCTACTAGCGCGACTTCGCGTTCCACTACCTGCCGGCTACACGCAAGGTAGCCTTGTCTCCGTTACGCTCCGCAGTCTTGACCCGAAGGCGTCTTCACTGCCGACGGAAGAAGATCTGCGCAACCTGTCTGAACTCTCCGATGCGGAACTGACGGAACTCGCCAGACTGGAGGCCGAACTTGCAGCCGACCCCGTCGCCTTGGCGGCCACGCGGCGCCGTGCCGCCGCAGTGCTAAAGCGCGTGTGGGAAGTGCTGGCTAGCCTTCATAACGCGTTATCGGAGACGGTTGGCGCCGCAATCGCATCGGCCTCGCAGGAACTTGTCCACGCGATAGAAGCTGAAAGGATTGCGGCATCCGCTAGTTTCGCCGACGAACCGGTCGCTAACGTCGGTAGCACGACATGGCGCATTCTGTTTGAGGCGGCGCGCGAATTTGCGGCTGCGGGAGCAGGGCTACCTCCCGAGCGCCTGCCGGACGCACCCGGCGATCTCTGCCTATTGTGTCTTGAGCCGCTTACCTCGCCCGGCGCCGCCAGGCTTGCCCGCTTCAACGACTTTATAAGTGGAGCGGCCACTAAGCGTGCTGACGGTGCACGCAATGCTCTGAAGGCCCTTTTGGCGCAGGTTGAGCAAGTCAAGGTGCCTGAGTTAGCGGTCGTGGAGGAGAGCCTGACTGGATACGGACAGCTCGCGGCCAAACGTGCGTCTACGGTTGCCGAAATCGTTAAGGTGTTAGGGGAGTTCGAGGCCAGGCGTTCCTCGCTGCTGGACGGGTGTGGGAATCCGGCGCCCGCTCCAGACGTTGCCGCGCTCATCGCGACGATCACCGCCGAACTCGCCCTCCTTGAGAACGAGGCTGCGTTACTCCAGCAAGGTGCCTCACACACAGAAGTGCTAGACACTATGCGGGTGCGGCTCGCTGAACTCAAGGATAGGGTGAAACTCGCTAATGACCTTGAGATCGTCCTGCAGCGTCTTAGGGATGTGACGGAGCAGAGGTTGCTGGCGAGCTGCCAAGCACAGGTGGCGACGCGCTCTATATCGATGCAGATCACCGCTCTTCGTAAGCAGCTTGTAACCGAGGAGCTGGAACGCCGGATAGCCGAGGAAATTCGCGCGCTTGATTTGATCCACCTTCCCTTCAAGGTTAGTGACTCTAGTTCGGGCGGCAAGAGCCTTTTCTCGGTGGGTTTGAAAGGCGCCGGCACTGTGAAGAACAATCAAGTTCTCTCTGAGGGGGAGCAGCGAGCATTGGCCTTGGCGTGCTTCCTCGCAGAGATCGGAGGCAACGACGCGCGATACGGCATCATCGTCGACGACCCTGTATCCTCTCTCGATCATCTTCGCATCAGAAAGGTAGCCCAACGTCTCGTTGCTGAAGCGAGAAAGGGGCGACAGGTCATTATCTTCACGCACAACCTGGTATTCTTCAATGAAGTAGCCTCGGAGGCAGCTCGAGCCGGGGATGCCGCGCCGTTGATCAAGACGGTCGTTGCAAAGACCCAGTCCGAGGGCTTCGGCGTGATCCGCGAGAACAGCGAGCCGTGGGTCGCGGATTTGAACGCACGGATCGAAACGCTCCGGAACCGCGCGAAAGCACTGAAGTCGGTGACCGAATTTGACACTGACGAATACAGGCGACAAGCGAAAGACTTTTACTCGGACTTGCGCGAATCATGGGAGCGGGCAGTGGAGGAGGTGGTTCTAGCAAAGACCGTTGTGAGGTTTGTGCCGGACGTGATGACGGGGCGACTCAAAGAAGTGACCGTCACCGACGAGGACTACCGCACCATCTTCTTCGCAATGAAGCGCGCATCGGAACGGTCGGGCCACGACATGTCCGCGGGCAGGGACATACCTCAGCCGTCCCCGGACGAGATGGCATCAGACCTGAAGGTGCTCGAAGACTTCAAGATCGAGCTCACCAAGAGGAGGAAGGAGACCGCCGCCACGCGATCTGCGCTTGAGAACCCCGTGGGCGGAGAGCTGCAGTGAGGGCAGTAAACCCGTTGATGCATCGACGGTAAACCGGCCGGTTGGTGTAAGAATTCCCGTTCTCGGAAGCACCTCACCCAATTCTATCGGTCCGAGGCGCCGCGAAACTGGACGATTTAGACAGGTCAAGTTTTTGGTGAGATTTCAAATGTCTGGCAAAAGGACGCTGGGTCAACGGTTCGATTCCCTTCAAGGCGGAGACGATGTCCGCTCAGGCGATCGACAATCGTTTCAATGCCCAGGCACATATGAGCAACATTGTGGCTGCTGCAACGAATGTGTACGGGACGCCATAAGATGTGGATATCAATCCCCAGGTCCAACTGCCTGACGTGGTGCCACCATACATAGCCATGAGATAGACCGAAATTGCTTTGCCGCGGATCTGGACGGGGAACGTAGCCTGTGCCGTTCCGTTCAGCCCGGAAACAATGAAAGCCCATCCCATTCCCGTTAACACCATGGCGAGCCAGAGCGCGAAGTAGCTCACGTTACAGGCTGCCAGGATTAGCGCAAAGCCTAGCAGTGCGGCAGCAATACGCGTCAGACGGTCTATGCCAACTCTTGCTTTGAGTGAGGGCAGCAGCATGCCTCCAACGATAGCACCTGCTCCAATTGTGCCCATCAAGAGGCCAACGGACGAGGCATTCATGTGCAGCTCGAGCCCAGCGAACGCGGGAAGTAGGCTCCACATGCTGCTTGCGCCAAAGAAAATGAGAAAGGTCCGTACAAGCAGTGCTATGAAGCGCTCGTGTTGCAAGATGTGGCCAAACCCGAGAGACCTGCTCTTTTTGGGCGCCTTTGGTCCTGTGATCGCGTTAGCTGACGTTGAACGCCACCTCCAAAATACGAAGATGAGAGCAAGATACGAAGCTGCGTTCATCCAGAATATCAGGGAAATGGCCGATATCTGAGCGATGAGGCCTGCTACGGCAGGCCCTACGGTCCTGGCAAAATTGAAGCTCATGCCGTTCAGAGCTGCCGCGCTGTGTATTTCCGTCGGTTCGACTAAAGAGGATGTTGCCGCTTGCCACGCTGGCATCGTCATGGCCGCGCCGCATCCCAGCAAAAATGTGCCCAACAGAAGTAGGCTGGGAGTCACCGCTTCCAGGGCTATGATTATGCTGAGGCCGAAGGCGGCAATAGCCATTGCGACGTGCGTGGCGAGAAGGTAAGATCGGCGATCAAATCGGTCCGCGAGAATTCCGGCTGGTACGACGAGCAGGAAGATTGGCAGCGTCATCGCGGTTTGGATCAACGCCACCATCTGGGATGAAGAACTTAACTGAACCATCAACCATGCGGCGCCCATGCCCTGCATCCAGGTGCCGAGGTTTGAAATGCCGTTGGCGATCCAAAGCGATCTGAAGCGCTCATTGTACAGAGGCGCCCAAAGCCGGGTGTCAGTTTCCTCCAGAGGGGAGACGCTCATAGTGCCCACATCGTTTTGGAGTTGAACCAGCTATCCAGGTCTAGCGCCCGCGATCTCAGTTCTTCCTCATTCTCGCCGCCAAAGACGAAACTGGCCACTTCGGCATTTGTCATGGATGCGCCGCCGTAACGGCGACCGACGACACCGTAAGGTTTGTAGATGTCGATCCAGTCATGTTCTGCAGCCAAGGGGAGGCTCTCTAGAACACCATGTTTGGGTGGTATGATTATGCGCGCCGTTGGCCGGAAGTCCCTTGCAGCGCGACGTTCTAATGTATCTCCGCCACCTATCGAGGCTTTGACGTATCCCATCTTCATATTTACGCCCGTCGCAATCAGCACTTCCTCGTTGATCACACCACCTCCCAGACGACTGGCCACTTCACAAAGTACCAGTCGATCATCAGGCGTGTGAAAGATTTGAAGATGGAAAATCGATGTCGCGGGGAAAGGAAGAGCTTTCTCCAGCAGGTATCGTGTGAATTCTTCAATCCTTCCGACGAGCGGGTTGCCGGCATCAAGGCTATGAGTGCCGATAGTCTCTCCTCGGATAAATGCGAGGCAGTCCTTCAGATAACGGGCTGCATGAATAACCACTGGGCTGCCGTCGACGTAGAGCCCGTCGACTCTGAACATCTCTCCTTGCACGAACTGCTCGACCGTGTATCGGTGCGTACTGGACGCACCGCTCTCTAGAAAGGAGACCACATCCTGCTCGGTAGAGAGAACCGCGACGCCTGACGAGCCGCGGCCATCGAATGGTTTGACCACGACAGGCAAGCCGTGTGCGGAGATGAATTCTGTAAGGTCGGTGGCACTTGTGATTTCTTCGAAACGGGGAACGTCAACGCCGCGCTCCCAAGCTCTGCGTTTCATCAAGATCTTGTCTCGGAAGAATTGAGCTGCTTCAGGCGTTTGGCCCTGCAGCGCAAGCTTGTTGCGGATCCGAGCGGCGCGGAGCACGTCTGCTTCAGAAAAGGCCAACACGCGACTGAATTTCGTTCGAAGATGTAGATCGATCGCTGACGGCTCGATCAACTCGCTATGCTCGTAATTGTGGAAGAACTCAGATTGCCGGAATGCCCGAGTGGCAAGCTCTTCAACGGCTTTGGAAGTTTCAGCATCGGCGATACCAGTGAACAGCACGGCATCACCGCCAGTAGCTTCAAGCCATTCCTCTGGAGTGTTTTGCAGCAGCACCTTTGGAGTACACAAAATAAGTGAGGTCATTGATCGTCTCTTGGGATGGTCTGAGATTTAGGCGGCCGAGAATTCCGGCGTCGTAGGAATGCGTGTTGCATCCCCACGGGCTGACGGCACAGCCGCGGAAAGGGTTTGGGCAGTACGCAGGATGTCTTCCGCGCACTCTTGCGCCTCCTGTAGTGGGGACCTTGCGGCACCAGGCGCGGATAGAACGAACGTGTAGAAGCGAGGCCCCTCAATCGGCGTTCCAAGGGCCCAAATTGGCGATGTAGAGTGTCCATCATGAGATACCAGCCGATGTTCGGGCGTCACATCAAGTCCGCCCGGTTCGTAGCCACCATTTGTGAATGCTCTCGCCACGCCGGCACGAAGCAGCGCTTGGATGATGCCCCCTCGAAGCGAGACGGCCGGCGCGAGCGGAAGATGTGCACGGACCAATTTGTCGACTTGGCGCGTGCCAGCCGATCCGTAGATTTTAGTCTTGCCAGATGTTGGAGCTTCCACTGAGAGAGCCCGGCCAAGGCCGACATCCACAATTTCGGCCTCTACAAGTGCCGCCAGTTCTTCAATTTTCTGAAGTGGTGGCCCGACAGCGAGCCGGTTCATTACTGGCACGAAATCCGTAAGGAATGACTGGTGTGATTCCGGCGTAAGCCCGCCATGTTCCACGACATGTCGTAGAATGGGTCGGATGTCGCGCAGCACGTCACAAGCTGCCTTGATTGGGCTGTCGATGTTACCCACGCGAGCCTCGTCAACATCCTCACGCATTTTCTCGATCAGCCACTGGCGGTAACGGGTGCCGTCGACCATTACATCTTGCGGCGCTGGTGCCATAAGTGATGCAAGATCCCAACGAGATTCAGTGGGTAGTGCAGCTAGAATAGCCTGTACCTCCGCAGACTTTGGGCCTCCCGAGAGATAGGATACGACAAATCTCTCTGCTCTTTCAGCGCACATGGTCCTGCGGATAAGCGTGCTATAATACATCAACTCCATCTCAGAGTTGACCAGCGGTAAAACCTCACGAGCGAAGTCGAGTTTTCGTTGAGCTCTAGAGCCTCCACAGTATGGATCTCGAAGGCGATCAATTGCCTGTGTCGTCGTAAAAAAGGGCTGATAGTCCCAATTTAGTGGCTTCTGATTGCGTGCTCGTGCGAGCAGAGGCACGCCGCTTCGCGAGAAGCAGACGAGTTTAGGTTCGCGACCAGATGGTCGGTACCTTAATCTCCCGCCCTCGCGTGTAAACTGGCCTCCGCGACCAACTGTTGCCGCTGTGATCGTATCAAGCGCGGTCAATCCCATGCCCTCGATGCCGATTTCATCAGTGCTGCCCACCCGGTCCATCATTCGATCGACGGGGTAAGCGGGAGCATGAGCGGATCTCGGTGAACGACCGGTGGCCCCACACGACGAGTGGCCCGTAGTGATGGCAAGCCCGTTAACTTCGACGCGCAGGCCATTCGTGCCGAGGATGTGATATTTGTGCCGCTCAAGCACGCGGATGTCAGTAACCTCCTGCTGATGAAGAGTGACGTTGATGCTGTCGGGTAGGTTCCGAACGATGTATTCGAAAGCCCAAGCGAGGTATTTTCCCAGCACCGCTCGTGGAAGATAATCGTTTTCATGAACCAGATGATTGGCGCCGTCGCCCTCAGCGACCTCATACTGCCGTGCTCGAGCCCACTCAAACAGGGAGGGAGAGCCAATCGGGCGCGCGATGGTTCGTTTGTTGATCCCAAATGCAGTTATTTGAGAGCAGACTGTGTTGGCGAGCAGATATTCTGGCTGATCGGTTGCATGTACTCCACAACCCGGCTGCCCTGGCTCGAACAGATGAAGTTCAATTGGTTCAAAGTGATCCTGCTGAAGGCTAGACAGTCTCTCCAGCAGAGAAAGGCCACGTGGACCCATTCCTACTATCCCAAGCTTCCAAGGCATCCCGTACCGCCATCTTCTGTGCAACCTGCGGACGATTTCCCATTGATCACTTAGATGGTCAATCTTGATTGATTGAATCAATGTATGGTGCTACTCAAAGGCATGGACGACACCGGATACATGACCGCGACGGAGGCGGCGGCGGAGCTCAATGTGAGCGTGGCGACGCTTTACGCCTACGTGAGCCGCGGGATTATCCAGTCGGAGGCTCGAACTGGCACGCGGGCAAGGCGGTATCGTGCAGCTGACGTCCGCGCTTTAGCCAACAAGCACAAGGTTGCCACAAAGCATGGTGACTCAAGCAAGCTGCTCTCCTTTGGGGCCCCACTGCTGGATTCTGAAATAACGTTCACCGATGGACTGAAACTCTATTTCCGCGGGCGCGATGCCTCGCAGTTGGCCGCGAACAGTGGGAGCCTTGAATCGGTCGCAGCTTTGATTTGGGGTTGCGATGACGAGCCAAAACTTTCAACCGGCTCAATTGAGCTCCCCCCAGAGTATCTTGACCTTGCCGGGACTGTAGATCCTGACTACCCACTCGTTACCTGCCAGGCCCTGCTGCCTCTAATGGGGCAGAGAGACGTTCGCGCGTATGACTTGTCACGAGAAGGTGCGTCACGAGCTGGCTTGAATGTACTGAGACTTGTAACTGCTCTGGTGTCGGGCATGACGCCGAGCACCCGCCCAGTACATGCGGTATTGTCGTCTGCCTGGAAGGTCGAAGAACATGCTGACCTGTTACGCTCAGCGCTAATCCTCGGAGCAGATCACGAACTGAACGCATCTACGTTCACAGTGAGGGTAGCGGCCTCCGCCGGAGCGCCAATATACCATGCCGCAGCGGCCGGATTGGCGACGCTGCAGGGCGCCAGACATGCCGGGGAAATTGAGAGGACATATCGTTTGCTGCAGGAGATTCTGGACAGCAGACAGAAAGATGCTGAAGTGGTTGCAGGTTGGATGAGGCGAGGTGAGAGTGTCCCGGGCTTCGGCCATCCGCTTTACCCCTCAGGCGATCCCCGAGCGCAAACTTTGTTGGGTCTATTGAACCGCCACCGCAGCTCCCGCGGGGCGACGGATGTCATCCAGGCGGTCAATACCGCACAGTCAGTCACCGGCAAGCTATTGAATTTCGATGGTGCCTTGGCGGCGCTTTCGCTACACCTTGGTCTGGCCGCGCCCGCAGGTCTTTGTATCCTTGCAATAGGGCGTGTCGTTGGTTGGGTGGGGCATGCAATTGAGCAATACCACGATCAGCGCCTTATTCGGCCCCGGGCACGATATGTCGGGCTTCGATAGAACGACTGACCTCCTCCTTGGTCTCATTGAACCGCTTGATGGCAATTCTTGGAATGGAGCCTGCGCGGAGGGCTACACGACTTCCTAAGATGGGCGTCATCCGAAAAGCACCACGTACCCGTGAGTTCGGTACCCAGGAGGATGACGAGCTTGACTCCAGTCGAACGGGTCGATGGTTCATATCCTCTCAAGAGCGAAGGCTCACTATTGTAAGGACATCGTTGCTTCATGCTGCCATGGCCCATGCATGTAGCGCCATAGATCCAACCCTGTGGTGGAGATGGCGCAGGCTTGAACTCCAACGTCAAGGCACGGTGAAACTACTCGTCTGGCTCAAGATCAATCAGGTTGATCGGCTGCATGAACTTTCCTCATCTCGATACGCCTTTGTAGCAGGTGCGGGTATACGTTGGTGGACGGACGGTGTGGCCGATTGAGCTCCCGCTTGACGAATTCGTGCGCCCCTTCGTCAATCAGCCCAGCCATGGAACAAGCCGGCCGTCTCAGTACATTGGTCGAATCGGAGCAGGGGAGCGAATGCCGTATTATCTTGTGACGCAGACTTCGCTTGTTGAGGCGAAGGACGAGGTTGCCGCTGCCGAGCAGGTCTTGGCCCAGTTGCAGGAGGCACCTGAGGTCACCTTCACAGCCAGGTACGACGAGAACGCCGTTCAGCAGGTAACGGTTCGGAGCACTGGATCGCCGGGAAGAGTGCGGCCTGAACCTAACGTTAAAGAGGAGGCTTCATACCCCGCTGTTGACGTTGTGCAGCAAAGGCAGCCATCCGAGCCGCTGCCTCCGACCGGTTCCACTGCGCAGCCACCTGTCACTGCCTTCGCCGTCTTCATTACAGGTGTCTTGATCGGAATGGTTGCTCAATGGCTCATGCTCTGAGCAGAAGGCCATGCACGGGGTCGTCAGTTCGGTTCTCTTCATGGCGTAGGCCGCCGCACACTCTTTGGGTGTGGCCAGTCGGTCTGCAGGCGCCGATCCTTGGGTATGAACGAAGGCCACCTAAGTGCAGCAATCATTTACTCCTTCATCATGAGCCGGCGATGCTGTCACACGGCTCACGGCTGCGCTGATACCATACCATGGCCTTTAGCAGCTTCGGTGGCAGAGTTGGGGCCGGGAGAGCAATGCAGCATCATCATAGCTGCACTGCACAATGAATGTTATCCTTTTGGTCAAAAACCGGGCACAACGCCTGCAGCAGATGCACCACGCGGCTTTCCTCCCAGTTCCGCGTATCTGCTGTTCCCCTCTGGAGGTCCATGACCTTCACTTATTGGGCTCCGGGAAACCGTGAGCCCATTTTTTTTGGCTGACTATGAGCAACAAGACCCTCGGCTACCTCTACGTCCTCCTCGCGATCACGATCTTTGCGGGCCAGGATGTGGTCTCCAAAATCCTCGGCGAAAAGTACCCGCCAATCATGGTGACCATGATTCGGTTCTGGGCCTTTGCGGTCTTCGTGACGATCCTGGCAGCGACATCTCCGGGTGGCATCCGCGCTGCTGCAAAGACCGACCGCCCTCTTCTCCAAGTGCTCTGGGGTGTCCTGTTGGTCAGTGAGGTGGTGGTGGTTATCGTCTCCTTCAACACGGCAGGGCTAGCAATGAGCCAGGCCGTCATGCAGGTCACACCCCTGATGGTCACCGTTCTGTCTGTGCCGCTGCTCGGCGAACAGGTAGGCTGGAGGCGCGGTCTTGCCGTGGCCGCGGGGTTGCTCGGCGTGATGGTGATCCTCAATCCTCTGAACGTCCACTTCGACCTTCGCCTTCTCATCCCGCTCGGCGCAAGCGTTCTCTATGCGCTCTACAACATTGCGACGCGGGCGGTAGGCACCCGGGACAGTGCAGTCACGAGCGTGTTCTATGCAGGTGTAGCTGGTGCAGTCACGGCGTCCATCATCGGACCATTTTTCTCGACACCTCTTTTGATGCAAGACTGGCCCGCCATGGTAGCCCTTTGCATCTGCGGGGCGACGAGCCACTACTTCCTGATCAAGGCCTACGGCCATCTCACGGCCGTGGAAGTGCAGCCAGTGACCTACCTCCAGCTCGTCCTGAGCGTCGCGCTGGCCGCGCTCTTGTTCAATGAGAGCCTGACCCCGAACATGATATTGGGTGCCATCATCGTCGTCGGCGCTGGCTTATTCACGATGTAGAGGGAGCCTCGGCGAGGGCTACTCCAGCAGCAACAGGACGAAGCGTAGCCGGACCAAACGCCTGGCCGTGAAGAAGCTCAGACGGTGGTTGGAGAGGCTATTCGACTGGATGAGATAGGCGTTGATCACCGCTCATCGGGATTGCCTCCGAACCAATACGCGTCGGGTGAGCTACCTTGCATGGCTCCGGCATCTCGTTTGACGCATGACACGCTTCGTGTTCGATGGGTAAGATGGCGCGTTGTGGCTGGGGCAACTGCCGCTGACTGCCGCAGTCCCCTTGGCGCCGTCAAATAGCTGATGGGAGGAGACTTCAGGGATACATTGGTTAGGTCGGAGCAGCAACGTTTGACGAATTGCGCCGAGCTAGACGGCGTGTAGATGCTCTTCCGACATCTCGATCGGGCTATTCAAACCGAGCAGTGCCATGTTCCGGTCTACCTCAGTCCTGAGAATGTCCGCTGCCACCCGGACCCCGTCTATGCCACCGATGGAAGCGGCATAGAGGAACGGGCGGCCGATGAACACGAATTTGGCTCCCATAGCTAAGGCTTTTAAGACATCGGTTCCGCGTCTTATGCCACCATCCATCATGACAACCGTCTGAGCGCCAACGGCAGTTACGATCGCTGGAAGGGCATCGAGCGGTGAGAGCGCGCCGTCGAGCTGTCGTCCACCGTGGTTCGATACGACGATCCCGTCAACGCCAAGTTCGGCCGCTTTGCGTGCGTCGGCTTCATGCAGGATACCCTTGACCACGAGGTTGCCTTGCCATCGCTCGCGAATGCGCTGCAAATGGGTCCAGTTCAAATGGTCCTTCTTGCCAAAATCGCGCATCACCGAAGACGAGATAATCGGTGCGCCACGCGTGGCATAGGAATTTTCAAAGTGAGGGATGCCATGTCGCAGGATCGTTCTGATGAATGTTCCCGTCGTCCAACGGGGATGCGACAGGCCCTGCCAGGCGAGATTGAGGCTTGGCCTGAGCGGCGTGGAGAAACCTGCTCTGATGTTGTTCTCGCGATTGGCGAGCGCGGCTGTATCTACCGTGAGCATCAGCGTCTTGAACCCCGCCGCTGCTACCCGGTCTAGAAGCGCGTCGATACGATCTTCCTCGCCGGGCAAATACGCCTGGAACCAACTCTCCGGCGCAGCCTGAGCAACGTCCTCCAGTGGGATCAACGACGATCCGCTCATGATCATGGGTATGTTCGACTGCGCGGCACCCTTGGCCAGAACCAGATCACCCCGATAGGCCATCAACGCGCTGATGCCCATGGGAGCGATACCGAACGGCGCATCGTAGCTCTTTCCGAACAGCTCCGTCGCGGTCGACCGGCCAGACACGTCCAGCAGGACGCGGGGCCTGAACGCGTATCTGCTAAAAGCTTCAGCATTCATGCGCAGGGACGCGTTGGTTTCCGCCGCACCGGCAATGTAACCGAACAGGGGGCGCGGCAGATGACGCCGCGCCTGGAGTTCGAAATCTTCCAAAGACAAAACGTTCTTCAGTCGACCACGGATTGGGACATTGCGCAAAGCCGGCATGCTCATTTCAATCCTCGCTCGCCTCGAACGCCTCCTTGCGCCCTTTCCGGATCGTCGGGAGAATAAGCGTCAGAAGCATGCCCGCGGTGATCAGAAGCAGAACCGCACTGATCGGCCGTTCAGCGAAGACGAGCGGATCCCCCTGCGACAGCAGGAGCGCGCGGCGCAGGTTGGTCTCCAGCAAAGGTCCCAGGACGAAGCCGAGCAGAAGAGGCCCGGCCTCACATTTCGCCTTGCGCAGGATGTATCCGAGGACGCCGAAGAGGATGACCAGCGCGACGTCGAAACCGCGATTGCTCACACTGTAGACCCCGATGCAGCAGAACAGGAGGATGGCCGGGAACAACAGACGGTAGGGCACCTTCAGAAGTCGAACCCAGATCCCTATCAAGGGCAGGTTGATGATCAGCAACATGGCATTGCCAAGCCACATCGACGCGACCAGGCCCCAGAACAGCTCAGGCTGGTTCTGGATCACAGATGGGCCCGGCGTGATGCCGTGGATCGTCATGGCGCCCAGCATCATAGCCATGATGGAATTTGAGGGGATGCCGAGCGTCAGCAGTGGAATGAAGGACGATTGCGCCCCTGCATTGTTTGCGGCTTCCGGTCCTGCGACGCCAGCGATTGCACCATGCCCGAATTTTTCAGGCGTTTTGGAGATCTTCTTCTCCACCGAATAGGCGCTGAAGGCACTCAGCGTCGCACCACCACCCGGCAGCACGCCAAGCAGCGTGCCGACGGCAGTGCCACGCAGGACAGCGGCCCAGCTCTGCTTGAACTCGTCTTTCGTGGGCCAGAGCCGACCGATGGTGCTCTGCAGGACGCCCCTGGCCTCCTTGAATTCCAGATTGCTTGCGATCTCGGCAACGCCGAAGAGGCCGACGGCGATGACCACGAAGTCGATCCCGTCATAGAGCTCGGTCGAACCAAAAGTGAGACGCGTGGAGCCGCTGTTCACGTCGATGCCGACCATGCCAAGCACCAGTCCCAGGCACACCATGCCAATCGCCTTGATGACGGAGCCGTGAGCCAAGATCGTTGCTGCCAGCAGGCCGAACACACAGAGCGCAACATATTCGGCCGGTCCGAACGAAAGCGCGAAGGACGAAAGTGTGGGACCCGCGATAGCCAAGCCGATCGTCGCGACCGTTCCAGCAAAGAAGGAGCCCAGTGCGGCAATGGCCAGCGCTGCACCGGCACGGCCCTTACGCGCCATCTGATAGCCATCGATCGCCGTCACCACCGCCGAAGCTTCACCCGGCAAATTCACGAGAATTGCCGTTGTGGATCCCCCATACTGAGCTCCGTAGAATATCCCGGCCAGCATGATCAGCGCACCGAGCGGCGGCAGGAAAAACGTGACCGGCAGAAGGATGGCAACGGTGGCGGTGGGGCCGATGCCCGGCAAGACGCCGATCAACGTGCCAAGAAGTGCGCCGATGAAACAGAAGAGTAGGTTCGTCGGTGTCAGGGCCTCCGAGAAGCCAAGCATGAGGACGTCAAGGAATTCCATGTCTAAGTCCTTCCACTGCCGATCAGAAAGGCAGGATCGGCATCTGAACGCCGAGGCCGTAGATGAAGACGAGAGCGCCAAAGGCTGTCAGGATGGCCGTTGAGATCAGGATTTCCCGCCAACGGGATTCCTGATCCGCCAAACTGCCGACAACCAGCAACCACGCCGTCGAGACAACAAAGCCCAACGTCTCCGCCATGAGCGCGAAGCCCGCGATCGCCGCCACAAGAATGAGGAGCGGCTTTACATTGCTGCTGCCGATACTCTCGTGGTCCTTAATTAAACCCTTGATGAGGACGAACAGGCCTATGGCGACGATGATTCCGCAGATGACAGTTGGCAGAAAGCCCGGGCCCATCAGCGAAGGTGTGCCGAAGTGGAGGTCGCGCCCGGCCCAAAGGCCAAGCGCTCCCAGTCCAATCATGACGGTTCCGGCGAGAATATCGGGGTAGTCCCGCTTCACGTTGGACGAGCCGGACATTACTGCACCCACGGAGTTTCGTTCCAGATCTTCTGGAAACGCTCCAGTCGACCGGGCATCTGCTTCTCCCACTCAGGACCGGGGAGATAAGCGAGAGGAAGGGCAAGCTGCTTTGCTTGTTCCTGGAATTCCGGGCTTTCGATGACACGCTTTACGGCCTCGGAAAACTTCGTCGTGATTTCCTCCGGGACACCCACTGGTGCAGCGATGCCACGTTCGGAGGTCATCTCGACATCGAAGCCTTGTTCTTTCGCGGTGGGGACATCCGGAAGCTGGGCGGACCTTTCGGACCCGAAATGCGCGACCATGCGCAGCCCGGAGGTGTCGTTCCCGGCAAACTCGCTCACGTTGAGGCCGCCGCCGGAGATCTGCGAGCCGAGGATAGCGGTGCGGGTCTCGCCGGCACCACTGAAGGGGACGTGCGTGAAGGTGGTTCCGGTTGCTGCGCCGAGAAGGATGATGGCGAGGTGATCGTCGGTCCCTACGCCCGATGAGCCGAACGAGACGCTTCCCGGATTGGCCTTAGCCGCCTCGACAAAATCCTTGAGGGTGTTGATATTCGATGAGGCGGGAACGACGACTGCTGCCGGATCGTCAACGATGCGTGCAATCGGCTTGATTGACTTTGGGTCATAGCCGAGCTGCCGCTGCACCTGCATCGACAGGAAGCCCGGCGTGTTGATGTAGGAGAAGGTGTAGCCGTCGGGGGCGGCCTTGGAAAGTGCGGTATAGGCGATCTCGCCGGACGCTCCAGGACGGTTCTCGATGACAATGTCCGCGCCGAGTTCTTTCTCCAGCAGAGGCTCGATCGCGCGCGCCATCACGTCTGTGCTGCCGCCGGGCGCGAATGCGACGATCATCTGGATAGGACGATCGTTTGGCCATTCGGCATGGGCAAGCGACGTGGATGCAGCCAGAGCTGCAAGGGCAAGCGAAAATCGTGTCAGTTTCATCATATCCAATCCTCCATTGGAAACAGGCGGGCCCGGTCCCGCGTGACTATCCGGGTTGTCCTCCCATGGCAGCCGACAGTTTGCGGGCTGCCATCTGAAGAATTTCGAGATTTTTGCTGATCGCCTCTTCGGTGAAGCGGGCCGGTGGACCTGTCAGCGCGAGCGATCCGAAGAGCGTGTCCCCATCACGGAAGATCGGGACGGCGAGGCTTGCAACCTGAGGGTCGCGCTCACCGAAGGTGGCGTAAAACCGCTTCTGTCGGATTTCGTCGTAGACGGGGCCCGCCTTGCCGACGAAAGCGAGGATGACGCGTCCCGGCGCACCGCGATCGAGTGGCATCAGGTCTCCGACGCGGGCCGAATGGCGAATGGACTGGTGGGAATCATGGCGGAAGAGGCATAGTCGTTCATCGCCTTCGCGGACGTATACCGCGGCGCTCTCGCCTGTTTGTTCCACGAGCTGGGCCAGGAGTGGCTCGATGATGTCTGCGGCTCGGAACGTCGATTGATAGATGTTGCCCAGCTTCATCAGCTTTGGCCCAAGCCGCCAACTTCCATCCTCATTGCGAATGAGCAGCCCAAATTTTGCGAGCGACCGCGCGATCCGAAGCACGGTGGACTTGTCGAGTTCGACACGTCGAGACAGCTCGCCCAGCGACAGTGAAAAGTCGCGGTCGGTGAAAGCCTCCAGCAATGATGCGGCGCGCTCTACGGCTGCGACGCCGGCTGAATTTCCAGGCATTGGTTCCTCCCAAGATGTTGACCGTTGTACTCAGTACAACACCTTTTCATTTAGTACAATACGCGATAAATGGTTTTCGTCAACGGGGCCGTTCCCGTTGTCGTCAAGCAGCGAAGTTCGATGGAGGAGCAGATGAGTGCGGCAACCGATTCCGGTGACACGCAGCCGAGACGGGTGATGGTGACCGGCGCAGAACTGGTTCAAGAAGCGAGGGAGCTTCTGGCGTCCCATCGGATCGAGACAATCTACGCGCCCGCCTATTCAACCTCGGACGATCTGGCCGCTCTCGCTCGGGATCAAGCAGTTGACGCGATTCTGGTCCGTCAGGGGCAGATCGATCAATCCGTTATCAACGCTTCTCCGCGACTAAAGGTGATCGCCAAGCACGGCAGTGGCGTCGACAATATCGATCTATTCGCGGCGACCGCACGAGGCGTGCCCGTTCTGCGTGCTCTTGCAGCGAACGCCCAATCGGTTGCAGAACTCGCAATCACTCTGACCGTCAGTCTTATGAAGGACGTAGTACCGCTGAATGAGGCGGTGAAAGCAGGGGCATGGCCGAAAACCAAGTACGTCGGACGTGATCTTGCGGGCGCGGTCTTCGGCGTCATCGGATACGGAGAGATCGGGCAAAGGGCCGCTTCGCTGGCTCGCGGACTTGGAATGCAAGTCGCAGCCTATGACCCCTTCGCCGCCGGTACGGCGGATGTCCAGGTCGAGCGGGATCTGGACGCCGTCTTGCAGATCGCTGATGTCGTCAGCCTCCATTGCCCCTTGTCCCCGCAAACCCACCACCTCATCAACGCCGATCGCCTCGCGATGATGAAACCGACTGCCTTCCTCGTGAACACTGCCCGCGGCGCCGTCGTCGATGAAGCCGCTCTCATTGTCGCTCTCCGGTCTGAGATTATCGCTGGAGCGGCCCTCGACAGTTTCGAAATCGAGCCGCCTGCGCCGGACAACCCGCTCTTTACGCTGCCGAACGTCATCGCGACACCGCATGTCGGCGGCGCCAGCCGCTCTGCTCTTCGCAACATGGCCGTCCACAGTGCCGAGCACATCATCGGTGTGCTTGAGGGGCGAGGTTATGACAGCCGCGCATTGGCGAACAAAGAACTCGTAGCTGCCGCTTGAAGCGCGGCTGGTTTTTAAAAGGAGGAATGGAATGATTGGATTTCGGGTCTGCCGCAGGAAACAAAAGGTCGACGCGCAGTGGGTCGAGGCCTATCGGAAGCTGCCGGTCGCCAATGTCAGCGACGTTATGAGTCGCATGACAGCCGCAGGAGCAGCGCTCCGGCCTTTCTACACCGGGGGCCCAATGGTCGGACCGGCCATCACCGTGAAGGCTCGTCCCGGAGACAATCTGATGGTGCACAAGGCTCTCGACATTGCCGAACCCGGCGACATCGTGGTGGTCGATGCAGGCGGCGATCTCACCAATGCCATCATCGGCGAGTTGATGGTTGCGCACGCGGCTCAGCGTGGCCTTGGCGGTATTGTCATCTACGGAGCGATCCGCGACAGCGCCGAGTTGATTGCCGGCTCGTTTCCTGTGTTCGCCTGCGGTGTCACTCACAGGGGTCCCTACAAGGATGGTCCAGGTGAAGTGAATGTACCCATTTCGATCGGCGGTATGGTGATCAACCCGGGTGATCTGATCTGCGGCGATGCGGACGGCTTGCTGAGCGTGCCGATCGATGATGCCGAGACTGTCTTCCTCGCAGCCAAGAAGAAGCACGAGGCCGAGACAACGCAGATGGAAAAAATCCGTGCGGGCAAAAACGAGCGAGGCTGGGTCGACGCTGCTCTCGAAAAGCAAGGCTGTGTCGTCGAAGCGTGAGACTCAGGAAGGGCAAACTAACCCTATGCGCTCGGTTTTACGGTGTCCGCTTCTGTAAGCTATAAGGCAGTTGCGGATTGCCTCCAGACAGACTCAGACTGATCATTTCTGGCGGTTCGCATCCCAAACCGGGCTGCCCAAAGGGAAGGCGGGCCATCACAGTGGTCCGGTGTTCCCTTGGGCGATTGTGAGCAGCCGGTTACGGGTTATGGGAGCGGATTGCTTCTTTCACATCACCTCATGCGGCGTGGCGATTGCCACCCGCGACGGTGCCACCTGGAAATCCCGGGGCAGCATGCGGTGATGGGCCATGACCATCTGACAGGCGCTGCGGGCGTCCTGGCGCAGGTCGTGATGGATGACGAAGGTGAGACGCCCCTCGGCCAAAAGCGCCCGGTTGTCGGCATCCAAGTCATGGGCGGCGATGACGTCGATCCGGCGCTTCTCCTCGGCAAAGGCGCGCAGGATCGCCCGGTTGCCGCCGCCGATCGAATAGACGGCGCGGATCTCGGGATGGCTGATTAGAGCCGCTTTCACCAGCCGCTCCGTCGTACGGTCCACACCGAAGCCCTCTGATATCGTCACGATGCCCAGATACGGCGCATCCGTTCGAAGCGCATCGCGAAAGCCGCGCTCGCGTTCTTCCTCGCCGGAAAAGCGCGCACTCGATAGTGTGACCAGCACCTTGCCAGTAGCCGGCCCCGCCATGCGGGCGAGCAGATAGGCGGACGTTGCCCCCGCCACCCGATTGTCCATGCCGACATAACCCTGCCGCACAGTGACTGGCAGGTCGGTCACCAGCGTCACCACAGGAATGCCGCTCGCCATCAACTCGGCTGCCATCGCCGCGATTGCCGGCGTCGAGGGCACCTTGACGACCACGCCATGGCTGCCGCGCCGGCGGATGCGCTTGAGGATGGCAAGGAGATCGCGTTCCTCCATGGTCTCGGCCACGTGGAAGCGCGCCGACAGCGAGGCCGGCCGCATGCCCGGCAGCTCGGCTTCGAAGGCCGCGCGCACGGCATTCGAAAATCGCTGCGGCGTTTCCATGACGACGTCGATGACGAGACGCCGCCCGCCGATGCGCGCCTCGGCATATTGCCGCTCCAGTTCCGCGATCGCCGCCTCAATGCGAAGTCCCGTCGCCTTCGCCACATGCCCGCGTCCATGCAGTGCCCGATCAACGGTAGCGAGACTGAGGCCCGATTGCAGGGCGATGTCCTTGAGCGGAAAGGGCGGACGCATGGCTTCGGTCTTGAGGTGTTTTTGAGGTGTTTCACCGCTCATCTCTCACCCATCATCTGACTATGGTCAAGGTGGATGAGGATTTCGGGGAGGAAACCATGGAGCAGAGAACATTGACCAGCCGTCGCCGCGACAAGGTCTGGCTCGACAGTGAGGCCGGCGACATCGAGGCCTTCAAGGCGCTGGTGGCACAAAAGACCAGGCGCGAAGACTGGCCATTCGCGAGCGGCGTCGAGAAGAACGTGCTCCTTTATGATGGGTCGGCCGTTCGCGACATCGCCCGCGACCCGGAGGCCCGTCGCGACGTGATGGCAGAATGGGTCGACGTCTTCACGACCGGCCCCGGCGTCATCGTCATTAAAAACGCCATTGCCGATCTTGCGGTCGTCGATCGCGCGACCGAGGTCTTCAACGCCATCGTCAAGGCCGAGAAGGAAGGCGGCAAGGCCGCAGCCGACCACTTCGCCAAGCCCGGCGCCAACGACCGCATCTGGAATTCGCTGCAGAAACACGCGCTCGCCGACCCCGACAATTTCGCCCGTTATTATGCCTCGGACGCGATCGCCATGGCGTCGGAGGCCTGGCTCGGACGCGGCTACCAGATGACGGCCCAGATGAACCGGGTGAACCCCGGCGGCAAGGCGCAGGTCCCGCATCGCGATTATCACCTCGGCTTCATGTCACCGGAACAGATGCAGGCCTATCCGGGCCATATCCATGCGGTCTCGCCGCTGCTGACGCTCCAGGGCGCGGTCGCCCATTGCGACATGCCGGTCGAAAGTGGGCCGACACTCTTCCTGCCCTATTCTCAAGCCTTCTTCGAAGGCTACCTCGCCTTCGGCCGGCCGGAATTCCAGGCCGTGTTCGCCGAGAGCCACGTGCAGCTGCCGCTGTCCAAAGGTGACGCCGTGTTCTTCAATCCGGCGCTCATGCATGGTGCCGGCAACAATGTGTCCAAGGACATCTGGCGGATGGCAAACCTTCTGCAGGTCTCCTCTGCCTTTGGTCGCGCCATGGAAAGCGTCGACCGCGACGCCATGTGCAAGGCCGTCTATCCGGCGCTTCTGGCTGCCCGCACATCGGGATCGCTGACCTCGGCCGAAATCGCCAATGCCATCGCGGCCACGGCGGAAGGTTATGCCTTCCCGACCAATCTCGACAGCGATCCGCCGGTCGGTGGCCTTGCGCCGAAGACGCAGAACACCATGATGACGGAAGCGCTGAAGGCGGGCATGGAACCGGATGCCTTCGCAGCGTTCGTCGAGACACAGGCTGCCAAGCGCAGGGCATGAGGATTGAAATGGGAAGACTGGATGGAAAGATCGCCGTCGTCACCGGCGGCACGCAGGGGCTCGGCGCGGAAGTTGCCCGGCTCTTCGCTGAGCGGGGCGCAGGCGGCCTCGTCATCTGCGGTCGTAGCCGCGACAAGGGCGAGGCGAAGGCCCGTGAGATCACCGAGCGCTATGGCACCCCGGTGCATTTCGTCTCGGCCGATCTCGGCAAGGTCGCTGATTGCCGCCGGGTGATTGCCGCAGCCGATGAGAAATTCGGTCGCATTGATGCCCTCGTCAATGTCGCTGCCATCACCGATCGCGGCACGATCCTCGACACCGACGAGGCGTTGTTCGACCGCATGTTCGCGATCAACACCCGCGCGCCCTTCTTCCTCATCCAGGATGCGGTGAAGCTGATGCTGCGCGATGGCGTCGAGGGCACGATCGTCAACATCTCCTCGATGTCTGCAATGGCCGGCCAGCCCTTCATCGCCGCCTACTGCGCCTCCAAGGGCGCCCTCGACACGCTGACCCGCAACGTCGCCTTCGGCCTCCTGAAAAACCGCATCCGCTGCAATGCCTTGAACATCGGCTGGATGGCGAGCGACGGCGAAGACCGAATCCAGCGGGAATATCACGGCGCGCCTGCCGACTGGCTGGAACAGGCCGCTGCTCGACAGCCTTTCGGCCGTCTGGTTGATCCCGCGGAGGTCGCCCGCGCCTGCGCCTATCTGTCGTCGGAGGAAAGCGGCCTGATGACGGGCGCCACGATCAATTTCGATCAGTCGATCTGGGGCGCTTACGAGGACAGCCCGCATCCAAAGGAGAGAATGACGCTCTGAGGAGAGGCGAGGGAAGCCGCGGAACCCCCGACGCGGCTTCCCTCACAGGCTGAACGGGATGCTGCAACGCGGCTCGATCTCACATGGTTACCAAGCGCAACCATCATTCACCAGATCCGCGTCCGCATTGTCCAATTAACTTCTGGAGCTTGCAAATGCTTTGCGGTTGTGAGTAGCCCGAAAGCGTCTGTGTCTGGGTACGACGAAGGATGATGTCTTGGGCCCAAAAGCAGAGATACTGGTGGCTGGACTGGTTCAGAAATGCACGCAGGACCTTGCGCTGTATTCTCGTGAAAACCCGACTTCCCCCGCTGCGACACAAAGACGGGCGGGTTCACGATAGAAGAAGCATCGTAACAGCGAACCGCCCCGGTATAGACCTGATGCCATCATGCGCGCCATAAGCTTCCTTCCTCGAAGTGTGGACAATCCGATAGGAGTGATCGATGGAGCCAGATTCATGCGACCGTCGCGAGCGACATTCCCATGCGCAGTTGCCTGCACTGTCGATTATCAACGAAATACCTTGCGCAATCCCGCTGATGCCTGCGGGCTAAGGATGGTCAGCGCCGTCCCTGCACAGCAGCACGGATGTTTTGCCGGGAAACGCCCAGATCGCTGAGCGCACGGTCGTCCAGCGCCTCCAGTTCCCGCATTGCGCGACGGCTGCCGAAGTAGGCTTTTAGCTTGCTCGTGAAACGCATCTTATTCTCCACTCATCTCGTTTCTGGCCACAATATGTGCGAACGGCTGATGAAATTAAATGCATTTGCCTGCATGGGAGGCATGCATTTCGGACAATCCACCCCGCTTCCAATGCCTGTGGGCGGCCCGCCATAACGAAACGCTATGGTGGCAGAAAGGAGTTGTGTTGGCCAATCCTACGAGCGTGAACCTAGTGTGTTAGGAAGTCAGCATCCAGACTGACAAGCAAGAACCGTCAAACGGCAATTCGCGCTTGGCATCGGGCCAGCGTGGTCATCCGAACACGGAGTGGGAACATGACACACAACATCACTCGCAGAATGCTCTGCATCTCGACAGCGATCCTTTCCATCGTTGGAGCAATGCCAGGAGGCGCGGCACAAGCCGCAGACACAATCAAGCTCGGGCTCGTTGCCCCCATGAGCGGACCGAACGCGCGTTATGGCGCCTTTTCGATGCATGGCGCCGAACTGGCCGTGAAAGACATCAACGCCGCCGGTGGCGTCAACGGCATGCAAATCGAATTGTTCAACGCTGACAGCCAAGGGACGCCTGTCGAAGGTGTTTCGGCGGCTCGCCGACTGATCGACCAAGACGGGGTCGACTTCCTTATCGGCGACGTCTCAAGCTCTGTCACGCTTGCAATACAGCCTGTGGCCGAGGACGCGGAAGTTCTCCTGCTGAATGCGGCATCTTCTAATCCCAAGATTACCTATCAAGCTGGCGTTGGCGGCTTCAAATGGACCTATCGCAACTATCCCACGGATGAAAATCGTGCTCTGATCATAACGAAGTATGCGGCAGAGCAGCGCGGCTTCACGAAGTTTGCAGTTCTGTCTGTAGACAGCGACTACGGTCGGTCCGCGATCACGTTCACCAAGAAGTACCTGCCGGACTACAAGGGCGAGATCCTCAGCGAAGATTACTATAAGGAAGGCGAAGTCGACTTCCGCAGCGTCTTGGCAAAGATCCGCGATGGCGGGGCTCAGGCGATCATCATGTATGGTCTTGCCGACACCACTCCCATCATTGCTCGGCAAATGCTGGAACTCGGCATGGCCGGCAAGGTCGCGTTGATCGGGAATGGTGAATTCAACACGGAGAAGACTATCAAGTCCGCGCCTGCCGTGCTCGAAGGTGCAGTCGAGGCCGCAGCTTGGCTGCCACAGTATGAATCGGCTGCGAGCAAGGCCTTCGTCGAAAAGTTCACGGCAACTTACAACGAGGCACCCAACAATCACGCTTACGTTCACTGGGATACCGTGAACCTGCTGGCTTCGGCTATCAAGCAGGCAGGCAGTGCGGACAAGTTCAAAGTGCGGGATGCCTTGTCAACGATCAAGTACCAGAGCCCGGTCGGTGAGGTAACGTTCGATGATCATAATCAGGCGCGGTTGCCCATGATCCTTCTGCAAATCGAGAATGGCGCGCCCAGCATCAAGGGCGCCTACTCGGCGGACATCCAGTATCCTGCCAACTAACAAGACGAGAGGATTGAAACTATGCTCTCGACCATTCTCGAGCAGGTCGTAAACGGCGTCGTAACCGGTTCCGTCTATGCGATCGTCGCCGTCGGCATGACCATGATCTTCGGCGTGCTAAGGGCCATCAACTTCGCCCATGGCGAATACTACATGCTCGGGACGTTCGGGGCTTGGTTCGCAATCGATCATCTCGGTCTCTCCTACGAAATGTCGATCGTCGTGGGCGTTCTTGCGACGATCGTCTTGGCCTATGTCGTTGGCCAGTTGGTCATGCGGCGTATGGTTGGCGCGCCCCCGGAATCGGGGGTGCTTGCCACCCTCGGCATCGCGTTGATTTTGCAAAATACGGTCATCTTCGTCTTTGGCGGAGGCTACAAATTCTTCTCCGGCGGCTACATCGAACCGATCTCGATCCTGGGATTTAGCCTTGCCGAGCAGCGTCTGCTCATCCTTGTCGTGTGTCTCCTGGTCTTTGTTGGCCTCGAGCTTATGGTCACCTACAGCCGCCTTGGCATGGCGATGCGTGCCGTTTCGCAGAACGTGGAATGCTGTGGTGTGGTTGGCATCGACGTACCCCAGGTCGTCCTACGCACCTTTGTCCTTGGGGCGGCACTGGCGGCGCTTTCAGGTGTCCTGACTGCTCCAGTCAATGTCAGCGTCTATGGCGGTATGGGAGAGCTGATCACCTTCAAGACTCTGCCTATCATCATAATGGGTGGTCTCGGAAACGTGCGTGGCACTTTGTTTGCCGCCATGATCCTTGGCATCGCTGAGAGTCTGGTCGCCACTTATGTCGGGCTGCAATACAGGGATACTGTTGGCTTCGCCACTTTGATCCTGATGCTGATGTGGCGTCCGCATGGCCTTTTCTCGACGCAGGCGCGCTTCTAGCTGCTGCGCCCGCCGAACATTCTCGAACTCGAGGACTAGACATGTCTCTCATAGACACAGCACAACGACCACGCAGACGTGACCTTCGATTGCCGCTTGCAGTCATTCTGATCGTTCTTGCGCTTGTATTTCCATTCATTGGAACGCGTTACGTTACTCACGCACTGATCATCGCTTTGATCTTCATGCTGCCAGCGCATGGGTTGAACCTGCTGGTTGGCTTTACGGGCCTGCTTTCGCTTGCCCAGGCGGCGTTCTTTGGGGTGGGTGCGTATACAGCCGGCTTACTCGCCGTCACTTACGGCACTCCTTTCTACGTCAATCTCCTCGCGGCAGGGATTGTATCCGGCCTGTTGGCGTTACCACTCGGCATTCCTGCCTTGCGACTTCGCTCGACCTCATTTGTCATGTGTACCCTGGGCTTCGTGATTATCGGTCAGGCAATTTCCAAGAACTGGATTTCTGTCACTCGGGGCGACATGGGCCTTTCGGGTATCCCCAAACCCTATTTTGAGTTGGGCCCTCTGTCGTTTACGGTCAGTGGTACTACCAACTTCTACTATTTAGCTCTGGCCATTGGCGCGCTCGCTACCTTGGCAGTCTGGGCGATAGTGCGGTCTCCCGCAGGCCGAAACATGGTGGCAATACGCGAAAACGAGACACTCGCAGAGTCCCTTGGTGTTCCGACCTGGCGCTACAAGCTCATCGTATTCATGATCAGCGCGGTCTTCGCAGGTGTGGGTGGATGCCTCTATGCCTACTACCTCACGGTTGTCAGCCCGCTAACTTTCCAGATGTACTACTCCACGACAATGTTGATTATCGTGCTCGGTGGTGGAGCGGGTATGATCTCGGGCACAGTATTCGGAAGTCTGCTCTTTGTTGGGTTGACGGAAGCGCTCCGCATCACGCCTGAGTTGCGAATGATCGCTTACGGATGCTGCCTCCTAGTCCTGGTGTTCTGGTTCAAGAATGGCTGCGCACCTCTTATCAACCGTTTCTGGAATGCAATTGGGGGTGCCAAGTGACCGAACACCTGCCCATTCTCGAAATTCGAAACCTCTCAAAGTCATACGGAGCAATCCGCGCGGTTAACGATGTTTCGATCCACGTAAACCGGGGAGAGATCGCCGGTTTGATCGGTCCCAACGGGTCCGGCAAGTCAACGTTTTTTGATTGCAGTTCCGGCCTTGCCAAGCCCGATTCCGGTACTGTGATCCTGGACGGTCAAGATATCACCGGCTGGTCTCTCAACAGGATTGCCCGAGAAGGCAGAATGTTGCGCTCCTTCCAGAAAACAGTGACTTTCAAAGCCCTGGATGTGGAAGAGAACCTCATCATCGCGGGGCAGATGTTCACATTCCCGACACTGGCCTCGACTTTCGGCCTCGGCAAGCTGTCCAGAAGCAGGATTTCAGCTCTTCGGGAGAGGGCACGTGAACTTATCAAGATGGCGGGGCTGTGGGATGTTCGTCATCAGCCGGCGGGGAATCTTTCCGGCGGCCAGCAGAAGCTCATTCAGTTCGCTTCAATGCTGATGCCTGAGCCCAAGCTCATCATGCTCGACGAACCGATGGCTGGCATCAATCCGAAGATCATCGAGCGTGTGGTAGAGACCATTCGTTATGCAAACAAGTCTCTCGGTGTCAGTTTCCTGGTGATCGAACACAACATTGATGTGGTGACGAGTATTTGCGAACGAGTAATCGTACTCGATCAGGGCTCAAAGCTCGTCGAGGGCCTGCCGCTTGATATCATCAAAGACCAGCGCGTGAGGGAGGCCTATCTTGGTGGCTAGCTCCAATCTTCTGATCCGTGACCTGCGAGCAGGCTACGGTAATCTCGACATCCTCAACGGGGTCGACCTCGATATTCCAGCGGGGCAATTTGTGGCGCTGATGGGACCAAACGGCGCGGGAAAGTCGACGCTGCTGAAGACACTGTATGGCATGACGACCGTCAAAGGCGGGGGCATTGACTGGCAGGGGCGGAATATCGCGGGAGCAAAATCCCGTACAATTCTTGGAGAGGGCATTTCCTTCGTTCCGCAGGGGCGGTGCAATTTTCCGGTAATGACCGTCGATGAAAACCTCCAGATGGCGGCCTATACAATTCGTGACGCCAAGGTGAAGGCTGATCGCGACTATGTCTATGATCTGTTCCCGATCCTGAAGACACGCAGGTCCACCCTTGCCGGCAACATGTCGGGCGGCGAGCAGCAGTTGCTTGAGGTTGCCATGGCCGTCCTGCAGCGACCGAAGGTTCTCTTGGTCGACGAACCGTCGGTCGGGCTTTCTCCTGCGGCGATAGGAATTGTCTTCGACGAGCTCCTGCGACTTCACGCCGAAGGCATGACCATTCTCCTAGTGGAACAGAATACAAAGAAGGCGATGGAAGTGGCGGAACGGGCCGTCATCCTACGCCTAGGCAAAGTGATTTGGGACGGCTTGCCGAAGGATATTACCCATGATGAACTCGGCGAGCTATTCCTGACCGGCAAGATGCGCGGCGAGACCGAAGCCGTCCACTGACGGCTTCCCACCCCTTTTCAAAACAGACTATCGAGGAGATCGGCCATGAGCACTTTTGTGCCAGCAACACGCGTGTCCAGGATCAAGGTTTCCCCCAGCACCGCGGCGTCAGCCCGTGCGCGCGAGTTAAAGGCCGCAGGCCGGGACATTGTCGACCTCACCGTCGGCGAACCTGATTTCGATACGCCCGACAATGTCAAGGCGGCTGCTCATGCGGCTATAGAACGCGGCGAGACGAAGTATACTGCGGTCAATGGCACCCCTGCACTGCGCAAGGCGATTATCGGCGATTTTCAGCGTCGTCTCGGAATAGCCTATGCCGAAAACGAGATCTGCGTCGGTGGCGGCGCGAAGCAAATCCTGTTTCTGGCGTTGATGGCGAGCGTTGAGAATGATGCGGAAGTAATTATTCCAGCCCCTTACTGGGTGTCCTATCCCGACATGGTGATTGCCAACGAAGGCAAGCCAGTGATTGTGGAGTGCCCGCAGGACAAGGGATTCAAGCTTACTCCGGAGGCGCTTGAAAAGGCAATCACGCCGAAGACGCTGTGGCTCATCCTGAATTCCCCGTCCAATCCGACAGGCGCAGCCTATAGCCAGGCCGAACTCCAAGCGTTGGGTGAAGTCCTGCTGCGACATCCGCATGTCTTCGTGCTTTGCGATGACATCTACGACCAGGTCTGGTTTCGGAATGAGCCGATGACGACTCTGGCGGCTGCCGTACCCGAGCTCAAGGATCGTATACTCTTGGCCAATGGCGTTTCCAAGTCCTATGCCATGACCGGATGGCGGATCGGTTATGCCGCAGGACCGGCGCCCTTGGTGGCGGCGATCAACAAGCTGCAATCGCAGATGTCATCGTGCCCTTCCTCGATCAGTCAGGCTGCGGCCGCGTATGCGCTTGCCGACGATCAGTCATTCATCGAAACAAGTACCGCCGTCTATAAAAAACGTCGCGACTATGCCTGCGCAAGGCTCAACGCGATACCCGGCCTCAAATGCGCAGTCCCAGATGGCGCCTTTTACCTCTACCCGAATTGCGGTGGGGTAATTGGCAAGAAGACACCAGATGGCAAGGTGATCGAAAACGATCTCGATTTCGTCCTCTACCTCCTGGACGGGGTAGGGGTGGCTGCGCTGCAAGGAGCAGCCTATGGGCTGTCCCCTCATTTCCGCTTATCCTTTGCAACATCGATGGAGATAATCGAGGAGGCTTGCAAGCGGATCGAACAGGCGGTCAGGCAGCTTCTATAATTCTAGCGAGCCAGCAGGGGGCCTTGCAATATTCTTCCTGCTGGCCTTAGGTTCCGGCCAAAAGGCTTGGGAACCATGAGCGTCGATTTCAAGAAACTGAGAAGCTTCGTAAAGATTGTCGACACGGGCAGCGTGTCGCGCGCCGCAGGCTTGCTTCGCATTGCTCAGCCAGCGCTTTCTCAGCAAATCGCCTCCCTGGAGGCCCATTTCAAGCATCAGCTTCTGATCCGAAGCAATGTGGGGATCGCGCCGACTGAAGCGGGAATGATCCTTTACAGACACGCACAGATCATGCTGCGGCAGATTGATCAGGCACAGACCGATATAGAACAATCGGCGAAATCCGTTGCTGGGCGCGTGTCGATCGGCCTTGCTACCTATTCTTCTTCGAGCGCACTTTCGCTGCCGATCCTCAAGGAGATCAGGTCCAGATACCCGCAGATCATCGTCCACATTAATGACAGCTTTGGGCATATCCTCAGCGAACTCGTCATGACCGGAAAAATGGACATGGCCTTGATTTATACATCCAATCCGATCAAGGGAGTCACGCTGCAGCCTCTATTTAGAGAAGAGATGTTCCTCGTGTCTCCTGCCAATATGGAGCTAGCGGGAGAGGCCGGCCAACCATTGCCGCTCGCGGCTCTCAACGATCGCCCTCTGTTGTTGCCCAGTAAGAACCATTTTCTGAGACGCCTGATTGACGACGCTTTGCATCGAGCACGCGCGGTTCCGGATGTTGTCTCGGAAATTGAATCCGTGCCTGCCCTCAGCGCGGCAGTTCTGGATGGACTGGGATCGACTATTCTGCCGGCTTCAGTCGTCTCCGAGACATCTAGTTTCGCGGGAGCGCAGGTGCGTGCCCTGACGACCCCGGTCATCGATGCAACCGTCTCGCTTTGCGTATCCGACCATCTTCCGCTTTCGGAGCCTGCACTCGCTGCGCGTTCGATTTTGCTCGACATCGTCGGGAAGCTCTTGGGTAGTCGCCACCCTGGCATTCGTCCGATCTGAATCGTCATAAGCAAACCCTATGGCGGCAGACGGTAGTTGTGTTGGCCAATAGAACCACCCCTCGCCTAACCTCATGACAGACAAGGGTCGGATGTGATCGACCCGCTTCACAGCGGCGTGACCGCTGGTCAAGTCGCATCGAGGGAAAAATGGCAAAACTGGCTTTTGACACCGGCGGTACATTCACCGATTTCGCGCTCCTGGACGACAAGGGCGAGCTCCACCTTCACAAGGTTCTCAGCACGCCGAAGAATCCGGCCGAGGCGGTCGTTCAGGGCGTTTCCGAGCTTCTGGAAAAATTCGCCGATACGATTTCGATCGAGAAACTGCAGGTGCTCGGGGCTACCACCGTGGTCACAAATGCGGTCCTGGAGCGCAAGGGCGTGGAGACGGGATTCGTCACGACGGATGGTTTCCAGGACATGTTGCGCATCCGCAACGAAGGCCGTTACGACCTCTATGATCTGAACATCAAATATCCTGATCCGCTGGTCAGCCGCGCGAACAGCTATGGTGCGAAGGAGCGCATCGCTGCAGACGGTTCGGTCATGGCCGAACTCAAGGAAGAATCCGTGCGGGAGATCGCCGGTCGTCTGAAGGACAAGGGAATTCGGTCCGTCGCGGTCTGCCTGCTGCATGCCTACAAATACCCGCAACATGAGCAGCGCGTTGCAGCCTTGCTGCGAGAGGAATATCCAGACGTATTCGTGTCATTGTCGTCAGAAGTGTGCCCGGAAATGAGAGAATTCGACCGGGCTTCGACGACGGTCGTCAACGCCTATACGCGCCCACAGATGGCGGGACACGTGGCGCATCTGCAGCGCGAATTCGCAGACAAAGGGATTGATCGGCAGGTTCTCTGGATGACCTCTTCCGGCGGACTTGTGCCTAGCCGACGGGCCGCGGAGCTGCCGGTTCGCCTGATTGAGTCCGGCCCTGCCGCAGGGGCCGTGGCCGCTGCAGAATTCGGCCGCACGGCCGGGGAAAACAGCGTGCTCTCCTTCGATATGGGCGGCACCACTGCCAAGCTCTGCCTGATCCCGAACGGCGAGCCGAATGTCGGAACCGATCTGGAAGTTGCCCACTATCAGCGTTTTCGCAAGGGCTCGGGTTTTCCGTTGAAGATCCAATCCATACAGATGATCGAGATCGGTGCGGGCGGTGGGTCGATCGCAGCCAAGAATTCGCTGGGCCTGCTTGATGTTGGCCCGCACTCTGCCGGGGCCATGCCGGGGCCGGCCGCCTATCAGAGGGGTGGCACCCAGCCGACCGTAACCGACGCCGACATCCTGTTGGGGTACATGGGTACGGAATCCTTCGTGGGCGGTTCCTTCAAGGTGTCCAAGGAAGCCGCGCGCGAGGCCATGGCCAAGCTGGCAACGTCGCTCGACGTGTCGGTGGAGCGCTGCGCCTGGGGTATCCACGATCTTGTCAATGAATCGATGAGCAAGGCCGCGGCCATGCATGCCACGGATCTTGGTGTAGATCCCCGCTCTCTGCCCATGGTTGCTTTTGGCGGTGCCGGTCCGGTCCATGCCTATGGCATCGCGCGCAAGCTTGGCATCAGTCGCATTATCTGCCCGACCGGCGCGGGTGTCAGTTCGGCTATTGGCCTGTTGATTGCGCCAGTCGCCGTTGATCTTTCTGCGAGTCATCCAATGGCAGTCGATGCCTGGGACATGAACGCGATGAATGGTCTTCTAGACGAGCTCGCATCTCAAGGTGCGGAAGTGGTCTCGGCTGCAGGCGTCTCGAAGGAAGCCATCACGAACCGCTACACGGTGGACATGCGCCATGTCGGACAAGGGCACGAGATTACGGTCGTCTTGCCGGACCGGTCCCTGCCTCAGGATCGGTTCCTCCAGGAATTGCGTGAAGCATTCTTCAAGCTCTATCAGGAGCTGTTCGGCCGCACCGTCGCTGCGCCACTGGAAGTCATCACCTGGCGCTTGCGTGCCAGCGGCGAAAAAGACCAGGTGACGCGACCGCACGAGACAATGGTTGCCGACGCTAAGAAGGGCAGCCGCGAGGTCTATTTCCAGGAGGCCCACGGCTATGTGGAGACCTCGGTCTATGACCACTACAAACTCCCCGTCGGCGAAGCCGTGAAAGGTCCCGCGATCGTCGAACAGCGTGAGTCCACGGCGGTCGTCGGCCCGAGCGGCGTCTTCCATGTTGACGCCCACGGCAACCTCGTAATCAACATTCTCTGAGGGATCTCCGATGTCGAAGCCCGCTACCGATTTCAACGACCCTATCAATCTGCAGGTCATGTGGAACCGCCTGATCTTCATCGCTGATCAGGCAGACAATGTTCTCGGCAAAACGGCGTTCTCGCCGATCGTGCGCGAGAACCACGATTATGTGACGGTCCTTCTGGACGCCCGGGGACGGGCTCTCGCCCAGTGCACCTGGTCGATTCCGGTCTTCATCACGTCCCTTCCGGCTGCGGCTCAGAAATACTTCCTGCCGAAGTTCCCCGCCGATCAGCTGCTAGAGGGCGACGTTCTTGCAACCAATGACCCGGAGATCGGCACGGGCCATCTTCCAGACGTTACGATGATCACGCCAATCTTCAAGAATGGCAAGGTGGTTGCCTATGCCGGCTCGATCGCCCATCTGCCGGATATTGGCGGGGCTCCGCTGCATTCCGAGGCGAGCGACATCTTTGCTGAGGGCATACGTTTCCCGATCGTGAAGCTTCTCAAAGCCGGCGTCCCAAACGAAGATGTTTTCGACATCATCGAAGCTTCTGTGCGTCTGCCCACGGAAGTTCGCGGTGATCTGGAATCGATGATCGCCGCCAATGACGTCATGGGCCGCGAACTGCTGAAATTCCTCGACGAATACGGTCTCGATGATGTGGAAGGGCTGGCGCAGGCCATCCATTCGCGATCAGAGGCGCAGACTCGTAAGGCGATCAAGGAGTGGCCGAACGGCACCTACAGCGCTGAAGTCTTACTCGACGGTTATGATGTTGATATCACGCTTAAAGCATCCGTCATCGTCAGCGACGATGCGATCCACGTGGACTACACCGGTACGTCGGACCAGGTTCTACACTCGATCAATTGCCGCACCAACTATCGATACGCCCATTCGGTCTATGCGCTGAAGTGCCTGCTAGATCCGGAAACGCCGAACAACGAGGGATGTATCATCCCGATCACGGATGAAGCCCCTCTGGGCTCCATTCTCAATCCGCAATCATGGACTGCCGGCAATTCCCGCAACCTCATCGGACATGTCATTCCTTCGTTGATTTTCAAGGCTTTGGAAGGCGTTGTGCCCGATAAGGTCATGGGTGACAGTGGTGGCGCACCGATTTGGGCGGCGAATTGTGTTGGTCGGCGCGATGATGGCTCGCAATATGGTTCGGTGCAGAATTTTCACGGTGGACAAGGTGCCCGTTCGGAGTTTGACGGACTGGATACGCTCAGCTTCCCGTCGAACTGCAAGGTAACTGCAGTTGAAATGTTCGAGGTTGCCGTACCGGTGCTGACAGAACGCAAGGAGCTGATTGCAGATTCGGGCGGCGCCGGGAAGTATCGGGGTGGACTTGGCCAGCGCGTTGTCCTGCGCAATCTCGGCAAGAACCCCATGAATATCTATCTGGCATCGGAGCGTGTCCGGCATCCTTGCTTCGGCGTCGTTGATGGCCAAAGCGGTACGGCCGGCAGGGTGATGAAGAACGGCGATCCGCATTTCCCCAAGGGAAAGGTGGTCCTGAAAACGGGTGAGCGGCTTGAGGTGGAGACGCCCGGAGGTGGCGGTTGGGGACGTGCCAGCGAAAGGTCACCCGAGCTGATCGCCCGCGACATCTCGGAAAATCTGGTTACGCCTGAGGCCGCAAAGGACATCTACGGTTATTCCGGCGTAGCGGCTGTGGCGGCTGAATAAGGAAAAGTGATGGGACATCTTTCTGGTAAAATCGCGCTCGTCACAGGGGCGGGTTCCGGTATTGGGCGTGAGACAGCATTGTTGCTTGCAAGGGACGGTGCAAGCGTCGTGCTCGTTGGGCGCCGACTGGAGCCTCTTCGCGAAGTTGCAGCACTTATTGAGAAGGGAAAGGGACGGGCGTTTGCACGAGCGGTAGACATCGGCTCGCGGGATGAGATCCTCAGCGCTGTTCAATGGGTAAGGGAGGGAATCGGATCGATCGATATCCTCGTGAACAACGCCGGCAGTGCGAGCAAGGTCTTAAATGCCCGCTTTATAAGTGAAGAAGAGTGGAACGCCACGCTTAATGTTAACTTGACCGCGGTTTTCAATTTCACTCAAGCGGTTCTTCCGGACATGATCGCCAAGAGCGACGGAACGATTATCACCGTCTCTTCGCTTGCTGTTGTCAATCCGAACCTCCTGGGCGGGGCAGCCTATGGTGCAGCAAAGGCAGGCGTGAAGAATTTCATGACTTTTCTGCACAACACCTATCGCAATCAGGGTATCCGCGCGACGACAATCCTTCCGGGCGAGACCAATACGCCGATCATGGACAATCGTGCGCGGCCGCCTCTCGAGACGGAGCGTGCTGTCATGATGGATCCGCATGACGTGGCCCGGGCCATCGCTCTCTGCGCGAGCCTGAACAAAAGCGCGGTCATCCCGGAACTTCATATCTGTCCGACCTTCATGCGCGACACGTCCCAGGACATCGAGATCGCACGCTGGGTCGGCGCGCCGGCGGACACGCCGGACATGCCGAAGAAATAGGAGGAATTCATGAACGGGGCGAAGCTACGCTCGCGGCTTCTGGCCGGCGAGGCTGTCACCATGTATAACACCCACCACGTATCGTCAGGCCTGGCATCGCGCCTGATCGAGCTGGGTGCTGACTCCGTTTTCGTTGATTGCGAGCATGGCACCTGGAGCTTCGAAGATGTCCGCATGACCGGACAGATCGTTCGGGCCGCAGGGGGAGCAGCTATCGTTCGGCCTCACTCCCACGAACGACCAGTCATCATCCGCTACCTTAATGCAGGCGCGGACGGCATCATGGTGCCGATGGTCGACACGGCAGAGCAGGCCCGGGCAATCGTCGAAGCCGTGCGTTACGCCTTGCCCTCTGACTACGAGAAACGTCTTGTCGTAGTCATGATCGAAACTGCGGATGCAATCGATCGTCTCGATGAGATCCTGGCTGTTGAAGGTATCGACGTTTTCTTCATCGGTCCGGGTGACCTGTCGCAGGACATGGGATTTCCACCCGCACCACCTTTCGGTGAACCGCGCCCAGCACCTGTGATGGATAAAGTTGCGGTTGCCGTCGACAAGATTCGCGCGGCCGGCAGGATTGCGGGCACCTTGGTGACCGCAGAAGAGCTGTCGCACTGGTTGGAGCGGGGTGTTCAGTACTTTTACATTCACACCGACCCCTTCCTGCGTCGTGGCATTGCCGGTGTGAAGCAGACGCTGAAACAATAGGAGCCCGCCATGACAAGCGCACTATTTGACCTGTCGGCGCGTCGTGCTCTGATCACCGGTTCGTCGCAGGGCATTGGCCTTGCGCTGGCGCAGGGCCTTGCGGCGCATGGTGCCGAAGTGGTGCTGAACGGCCGTGACCGGGTGAAGCTTGATGCGGCGGTCAAGACTTTGCAGGATGCCGGCTTCAATGCCTCCTCCAGCGAATTCGACGTGACGGATGCCGAGGCGGTTAAGGCAGGCGTTGCCGCGATCGAGGCTGAGATCGGTCCGATTGACATCCTGATCAACAACGCCGGCATGCAGTATCGTTCGCCTCTGGAAGACTTCCCGGTTGACCGTTGGGAGCAGTTGCTGAAGACGAATGTTTCGAGCGTATTCTATGTCGGCCAGGCTGTGGCCCGCCACATGATTGCCCGCGGTCGCGGCAAGATCGTCAATATCGCCTCGGTGCAGAGCGAGCTCGCCCGGCCTGGTATCGCGCCCTACACGGCCACCAAGGGCGCGGTAAAGAACCTGACCCGTGGCATGTCGACTGATTGGGCCAAACATGGCCTCCAGGTCAATGCGATCGCACCGGGCTACTTCCGTACGCCGCTCAACCAGGCTTTGGTCGACAATCCGGAATTCTCCGCTTGGCTGGAAAAGCGCACGCCGGCCGGTCGCTGGGGTGACGTGGAGGAACTGGTCGGTGCGGCCGTGTTCCTGTCGTCGAATGCTTCCTCCTTTGTGAATGGACACACGCTTTATGTCGACGGCGGCATCACCATCAGTCTCTGATCCGGCAGTCTCTGACCCGACAATCTCAGCCAAGGCTTATTCACCCGGCCCGGTCGTGGTCATGGGCGTGTCGGGCTGCGGCAAGTCGTCGGTCGGCGCAAGCCTTGCGGACAATCTCGAGGCAGTTTTCGTTGAGGGCGACAGCCTGCATCCGCCGGAGAATGTACGCAAGATGCGGCTTGGCACGCCGCTTCAGGATCAGGACCGGTGGCCGTGGCTCGACCGGATCGGTCAGCTGCTGTCGGGCGGGGCGCAAGGATCAGGATCGGTTGTGGTCTCGTGTTCGGCGCTGAAGCGCGCCTATCGTGATCGGCTGCGGGAGTTGGCCGGCCAGCCGCTGACTTTCATCTTCTTGCAAGGAGACCGAACGCTGCTCGCCGCGCGCATGGCCGAACGCCGCCACGAATACATGCCTCTGTCGCTGCTCGACAGCCAACTTGCGACGCTGGAACTGCCCCAGGCGGAAGCCGACGTCGTGACGATCGATATCAATCAACCGCTGGAAGCCATCGTCGGACGGGCCATGACCGTGCTTGCGCTGCGCAAGCGAAAGACGAGCTGAACCACGCTATCGGAGGACACCATGACGAAGCCCGAACTCCTTCTGGTCGGACCCTATCCGGAATGGGATATGGTCGAACTGGAAGCCCATTACACGGTCCACAAGCTGTATGAGGCAAGCGATCGCGACGCCTTCATCCGCAGCCGTGCGGACAAGATCCGGGCGATTGCCACGCGCGGCGAGCTTGGTGCCTCGGCAGAGCTGATCGCAGCGCTTCCCAAGCTGGAGATCATCTCGGTCTACGGCGTCGGCTTCGATGCGGTCAATCTGGAGGCGGCCAGTGCCCGCGGCATCCGCGTCACCAATACCCCTGACGTTTTGACCAATGACGTGGCGGATCTCGGGGTGGCTATGATGCTGGTCCAGTCGCGCGGCATGATCGGAGCCGAGACTTGGGTGCGCGACGGCAGCTGGGCGCAGAAGGGCCTCTATCCGCTGAAGCGCCGCGTCTGGGGCCGCAAGGCCGGCGTGCTCGGCCTCGGCCGCATCGGCTACGAGGTGGCCAAGCGCCTCAAGGGCTTCGACATGGACATCGCCTATAGCGACGTTGCGGCCAAGCCGTATGCGGAAGGCATGACCTATGTCGCCGATCCGGTGGAGCTTGCCCGCCATGCCGATTTCCTATTCGTGACACTGGCGGCCTCTGCCGATACGCGCCACATCGTCGGCAAGCGAGTGATCGAGGCACTGGGCCCCGAAGGCATGCTGATCAACATTTCCCGTGCCTCGAATATCGATGAGGCTGCATTGCTTGATGCTCTGGAGACAGGTGTACTGGGTGCAGCGGCCCTCGATGTCTTCGAAGGTGAACCGAAACTCAATCCCCGGTTTCTGGCGCTGGAGAATGTGCTTGTCCAGCCGCATCACGCCTCCGGCACGATCGAAACGCGCAAGGCAATGGGCAAGCTGGTGCGCGACAATCTCGCCGCCCATTTTGCAGGCGCAGCGCTGCCGACCCCGGTTCTCTGAGGAGCTCTTCGATGAAAGCCATCGTCATTCATGCCGCCAAGGATCTGCGTATCGAAGACCGTGAGGTTGAGGCACTCTGCGCCGGCCAGGTGGAGGTCGCGGTTGATGCCGGTGGAATCTGCGGCTCGGACCTGCATTATTACAATCACGGAGGCTTCGGCACGGTCCGGATCCGTGAGCCGATGATCCTCGGCCATGAGGTGGCCGGCACGGTCAAAGCTCTCGGCGCAGGTGTATCCCATCTGGAGGTTGGCGACCGTGTCGCGATTTCACCGAGCCGCCCCTGCAATGAATGTGACTACTGCCTCGAAGGCAAGCAGAACCATTGCTTCAACATGCGCTTTTATGGTTCGGCCATGCCAATGCCGCACATCCAGGGAGCCTTCCGTCAGCGTCTGGTTGCGGAAGCTTGGCAGTGCCATCCGGTCGATGACGGGATCTCGATCCACGAGGCTGCGATGGCTGAACCCTTCGCAGTGACGCTGCATGGGGTTAAGCGGGCAGGGACCCTCACCAACAAGCGCGTGCTTGTCACCGGGTGCGGTCCAATCGGGGTGCTTGCGATCATTGCCGCACGCGCCCATGGCGCTCGCGAGATTGTCGCGACAGATGTCATGGACGGGGTACTGAAAAAGGCGCTGCAGGTCGGGGCCGATCGGGTCATCAACAGCACCGAAAACCCTGAACGTCTTTCAGACTATGCAGCCAACAAGGGCTACTTCGACGTGCAGTTCGAGGCCTCCGGCAACGAGCGTGCCATGCGCTCGGGGCTGGAAGCTCTTCGGCCGCAGTCGACCCTGGTGCAGCTGGGCCTAGGCGGCGACATCTCCTTCCCGCAGAACATGGTGGTAACCAAGGAGATCGAGCTTAAGGGCACGTTCCGCTTCCACGAAGAGTTTGGCTTGGCAGTTGATCTTATCAATCGACGCCGAGTAGATCTCTCGCCTCTCCTCACGGGCGTCTATCCCCTTAATGAGGTCGTGCGCGCCTTCGATATAGCCGGAGATCGGACCCAATCCATGAAGGTTCAGCTTGCCTTTTGATCGCGCTGAGAAATGGAGATAGGCATTATGCAGCAAGCGGAAATCGGACTGATCGGTCTCGGAGTCATGGGCTCCAATCTGGCGCTCAACATTGCCGAGAAAGGCAGTCGCATCGCAGTCTTCAACCGGACGCCCGCGCGCACGGATGAATTCCTCGGCGAAGCTGGCGATCTCGCCGACCGCATCATCGGTTGCCACACGATCGAAGAATTCGTCGCTGCCATCCGCCCGCCGCGTCCGATCATCGTCATGATCAAGGCCGGCGAGGCCGTCGATCAGCAGATGGCCGCGCTTCTGCCGCATCTTGCCGAGAACGACATCATGATCGATGCCGGCAATGCCAATTTCCGCGACACCGTCGCCCGCTTCGAGCGGCTCGCCGGAACCGATGTCACTTTTATCGGCATGGGTGTGTCGGGTGGTGAAGAAGGGGCCCGCCATGGGCCCTCGATCATGGTCGGCGGCACGGAAGAGAGCTGGAAGCGCGTCGAGCCGGTTCTCACTTCGATTGCCGCAAAGTTCAACGGCGACCCATGCGTCGCCTGGCTCGGCACCGATGGCGCCGGTCACTTCGTCAAGACGATCCACAACGGCATCGAATATGCCGACATGCAGATGATCGCCGAGATCTACGGCATCCTGCGCGACGGCCTGAAGATGTCGGCTGCCGAAATCGGCGAGATCTTCGGCGAGTGGAACAAGGATCGCCTCAATTCCTACCTGATCGAGATCACCGAGAAGGTGCTGAAGGCAACCGATCCGGAAACCGGCAAGCCCATGGTCGACGTCATCGTCGATGCCGCCGGCCAGAAGGGCACCGGCAAATGGTCGGCCATCGAGGCGCAGAACCTCGCGGTCGCCGCGAGCGGGATCGAAGCGGCCGTCTCCGGTCGTGTCCTGTCCTCGCTGCGCGAAGAGCGCATCGCGGCCGAACAGCTCTTCGGCCTGCCAGCGCTGGCCGAAGAGCCTGCGGACAAGGCGGCCTTCATCGCCGATCTCGAAAACGCGCTGCTGGCCGCCAAGATCGCGGCTTACGCCCAGGGCTTCGCCGTGATGTCGGCGGCGTCTGCCGAATTCAATTGGTCGCTGCCCATGCCGACGATCGCCCGCATCTGGCGCGCCGGCTGCATCATCCGCTCGCAGTTCCTCGACGAGATCACCTCGGCCTTCACCAAGGATCCGAACGTGCCGAACCTCGTCGTCACCCCGGCCTTCGCTGCCATGGTCAAGGAAACCGATGGTGCGCTGCGCCGTGTTGTCGCCCATGCCGCGCTGTCGGGGCTTCCGGTCCCGGCGATTGCGTCCGCGCTGTCTTACTTTGACACCTATCGTCGTGGGCGGGGTACGGCCAACCTGATCCAGGCTCAGCGTGATTTCTTCGGTGCCCACGGCTTCGATCGCCTCGATGGCAAGGACATCCATCACGGACCCTGGGCCGGCCAGTTCTGATAGAGGCAAATGTTGATTAGACGCTTGAGGTAGTCTCTCGTCGGTTGCCGAAGCATCACGCGCGCTCCCCAGCATGTAGAGGCGATCACTCGTTGTGCCCCGCCTGAGGCAAGACATCCTCGTTGAAAGGCTTGTTGGTTGAGTTCGGAACGGCTGCCACAATTGATGCTAGCATCAAGAGAAACGCGGGCATCAAGCGTCTGCCAGAACTCGTCCCCGCTTTGCCATGTCCAGGAACCCGGAGATGAAGTCGACATCCTTCTCGGTCTTCCTCACACCGAGATGGATAGACTTCATGATGCCCTCGGACCCGAGGCGTACGGGTTTGAGTGGAAGCTCGGCACCATCTTCGAATAGCAACCAGTCGGGCACGACGCTGATGCCCCGCCCGGCGGCCACGAGTTGCAGCATGAGTTCCGTAGTTTCGGCCGTTCTGTATCGGCGTGGCCGACAGCGGCCGGGCACGAGGAACTGCGTATAAACGTCCAGGCGCTCGAAGCTGACGGGATAGGTGATGAGTTCTTCGTCCACTAGATCGAAGGGAACTGCGACACCCCGTTCGGCCAGCGGGTGGCTTTCGTGGACCGCCAGCACGAGTTCATAATCAAACACAGGAGTGTAATGGAGCCCTGGAAGCTCAACCGGATCAGGCGTGATCAGAAGATCGATCTCATAGTTCGTCAGCGCATTGATCCCCGTGAGTGGGAAAGCGGTCCGCAGCTCGAAATCCACATCCGGCCATGCCGTTAGGTAAGGTGCTGTAACGCGCATCAGCCACTTCTGGCAAGGATGGCATTCCATCCCGACCCGCAAGGCACCGCGTCGGCCTGAAGCGTAATCCGCCAGTACCCGTTCCCCATGTTCAAGCTGTGGAAGTATGCGCTCGGCAAGGCTTAGGAGGTACTCTCCCGCCTGTGTCAGCCTAAGGCTGCGTCCATGCTTCATCCAAATCCTGATGCCATTCCGCTCCTCCAGCTTCCGGATGATATGGCTCAAGGCGGGTTGCGTCACGTTTAGACGCTCGGCGGCGGCTGTGACGCTCCCGAGACGGTTCACCTCACGCAAGATCGTCAAATGTTGTCGCTCAAGCATCGATTACTCCTGCTTATCAGCTCATGAGATATCGCCATTTCCGCTCATAATAGAATTTCGCTACTACCAGTGCCAACACCTCTTTTGTAAGGGCTCCAGATGATCCGCAATCCCATGCACTGGCAGGTCTTCCTGCTCGCCGCAGCGCAGGCGCTCTTTCAGACTGCGTCTGTTCTCGTAATGACCATTGGCGGCTTGGCAGGAGGCGAGATCGCCTCGCGACCTGAATTGGCTACGATGCCCATTGCGGCGATGTTTCTTGGAACGGCAGCGATGACCTTTCCCGCCTCAATGTGGATGACGCGGGTCGGCCGTCGGGCCGGCTTCGTGGCGGGTGCAGCTCTAGGGGTTGCGGGTGGCCTTCTAGCGGCCCTCGGCATCTGGATCGGATCGTTGCTCCTGCTCTCACTCGGCACGTTCTGCGTCGGAGCCTATCAGGCGTTCGCGCAGTTCTATCGTTTCGCCGCTAGCGAGGTGGCCGACGAAGCTTTCCGCCCACGGGCCATCTCGTTGGTGCTCGGCGGTGGAGTCGTCGCTGCCCTGGCTGGACCGATGCTCGGCCGTCTCGGCGGGCCGCTGCTCACTCCTGAATATATGGGATCCTTCCTGTTGCTGGCCCTCGTCTCGCTGATCGCGGCAGGAATTCTGCTCGGGCTTCATATCCCCAATACTCAGCCCTCTCAGGCCGATATAAGCAAAGGCCGCTCGTGGCGGGAGATCGTCACGCAGCCGACCTACCTCGTGGCGTTGTTCGGTGCTGTCACCGGTTACGGGATCATGATCCTCGCAATGACCGCCACGCCGCTCGCCATGGCTCATCACCACCATGACCTTCCGGAAACCGCGACAGTGATACAGCTCCATGTGCTGGGCATGTTCCTGCCCTCCTTCTTCACTGGGTCGCTGATCGCCCGTTTCGGCGTCCTCAGGGTCATGCTGACGGGCGTCCTCCTCTTCGCTGGGCACGTGACGATGTCCTTGACCGGGACCGGTTTCGTTTCCTTCGCCGGGGCGCTCATCCTGCTCGGCGTCGGCTGGAACTTCCTCTACATCGGCGGCACCACATTGCTGACCGGTACCTACACTGCTGCTGAGAAAGGCAAGGCACAGGCCACCAATGACATGACGATCTTCGCCGTGGGACTGGCCTGCTCCTTTGGTGCTGGTGCTCTGCTACAGTTCCTCGGCTGGCAAACGCTCAATCTCGTGCTTCTACCATGGATGGCGGTAGCAGCCCTTGCGCTCCTCTGGCTCGGCTGGAAGCGAGGCAAGAGCTCGAAGGCTGGTCTCGCGTCGAAGTCACTGCAGGGTTGAAGAACATGAATGAGATGGCACCTAACGGTACCACCCGTGCCGACGCCCGCGCACGATTGTTCGCCCGCTTCGCCGAACTCGGGATCGAGGCTCCGACTGTCCCTTATCCGGTTCATTCTACAGTCGAAGAAGGCAAGGCGCTGCGTGGGCAGATGGCAGGCACCTTCACCAAGAACCTTCTCCTCAAGGACAAGAAAGGCCGCGTCTTCCTCTTCGCGATCCATGAGGATCGGCTTCTGGACCTCAAGACGCTTCACATGCGTGTTGGCGCGAATGGCCGTCTCGGCTTTGTATCCGCCGAACGCATGACGGAGCTACTGGGGGTGGTGCCCGGCGCACTGACGCCGCTCGGATTGATCAACGATCATGATGGGGTCGTGACAGCCGTCATTGACGCCTCCTTGATGGACGCTGACCAAGTCAACTTTCACCCGCTGGTCAACACGGAGAGCACCGGTCTGAGGCCTATGGACCTTCTCGCATTTATCCGCTCATGCACGCGCGAACCGATGCTGATCAGCTTAGATCAATCCTGAGGTGTTGCCTGCCAATTCGTGAGCTACGGCATACAACAGAAGTTCGAAGGCCAAAGGCGCACTTGGGGAAGCGAACTGCTCTGGTCCCTTGCGTCTTCTGGGTCCGAAGGCGGTTAGCCACCAAGCGGCTCCATGGGTTAATCGCCGAACTTTCTGATAGCGGATGTTTATAGCTCCCACATTGCTTTTCGGCGGGCCGCTTTCGGCAAAGATAGAACGAGGCGCGTCCTAGAGCCCCTGCCGCATGCCGAGCGATTCCTGCATGGTCCTCGTCAGAGCAGCATCTATGGCTTCAACAATCCGATCAATATCCTCCCGCGTCGCGATCAATGCAGGCGAGAGACATAGAGTATTGTTGTGGCCGTCGAGAGACCTGTTGGTCGCGCCGATGATGACACCCTGTTTGAGGCAGTCTGCTACGACTGCCTGCACCAACTTCTCCGGGAGCGGTTCCTTGGTGTCTCTATCCGAGACAAGCTCGACCCCCAGGAAAAGCCCCTTACCGCGCACATCGCCGACGACCGTATGCTTGACCTTGAGGTCTTCAAGCCGCCCAAGGCAGTATTCGCCCATCTGCGTTGTGTTCTCGAGAAGGCCTTCCTCTTCGATGATGCGCATGTTTTCGATCGCAGCCACTGGACCGCTTGTGCAACCTCCAAAGGTGGAGATATCGCGGAAGTAGCTCATTGGGTCAGTTGCGTCGTCCTTAAACATGTCGAAGACGCGCTCGGTGGTGACAGTGCAAGAGATGGCCGCATAGCCGGAGGCCAGGCCCTTGGCCATTGTGACGAAGTCCGGCTCGATGCCGTAGTGCTGGTAGCCAAACCATTTTCCGGTTCTGCCTAAACCGCAAACGACTTCGTCGATGTGGAGGAGGATGTCGTACTTTCGGCAGATCTCCTGCACGCGAGGCCAGTAACCTTCCGGGGGAACTATTACGCCACCGCCAGCCGTGACCGGTTCCAGAACGATGGCGCCGACCGTGTCCGGCCCCTCGCGCAGGATCACTTCCTCGATTGCGTCTGCCGCTCGCTCACCGTAATTCTCGACATCCCATTGTTTGCGGTACTCAAGGCAATGCGGAACCTGAACGAAACCGTCGGGGTAGGGACCATACTGCGCGGCGCGTTGTGGCTGTCCAGATGTAGCCAGGGTGCCGATCGTGGTGCCGTGGTAGTCGCGCTCACGAAACAGGATCTTCCACTTTTTGCCGCCATGGCGACGGTGAGCGATCTGGCGCACCATCTTGTAGACCTTCTCGTTCGCCTCGGATCCCGAGTTCGAATAGTAGACGCGGCTCATGCCCGGCATTTTGGAAATGAGCTTTTCGGCGAAAATTGCGCCGGGCGCAGTGCCTGCTGCACCCGCATAGTAGTTGAGCTTCACAAGTTGATCGCGAACCGCATTGGCGATGCTCTCACGTCCGTATCCGACATTGACTGTCCAGACACCACCCGAGACTGCATCCAGATATTCCATGCCTTTGGCATCCCAGAGACGCATGCCCTTGCCTTCAATGAAGATGCGCGGGTCCACCGTCTCATAAGCTTTATGTTGGCTGAGATGGTGCCAGACATGGGCGCGGTCGGCTTCGACAACTGCGCCAAGATCGTTGGTTTGAAGATTCAAGGTCATGTAGCCTCCGGGAACGCATGGCGTCATAAGACTTGCGAGCTATCTATGTCGACACCGTGACGACAAGTCAATAATCAAGCCGACCGTTTTATGCGAAGGTGCACCCTATCGAGTGACTCGAAGAGCGCCCTTGTCCCGCCGCGCCGATCGAAATCCATCCAGACCTGCTCGTTGAGGCCCCCCTTGGTCGCATACTCGCGTGCCAACGTGTGGAGTGGCGCATCTGGTTGTCTGACTGCGACCTTTGAGAGGCTTTCAAAGTGCCCGGCGACATACGCACGTGCGCTATCGTCAGGCATGCCGTTGGATTGAAGCCATTCAACAATTCTGCCCATGAACCCGAAGTACACAGACATTGTCGCACTTGCTGTGGCCAGCAGATCGTACTCGTTCTTGTTCTCACACTGGAGGGCTGTGCCGATCCGATCGAAGATCGCGGCAACTGGGGCGCTCGGAGGGAAAATGGCTGTTACGCCTTCGCGATCTTCCACGAAGGGGAGGGGAATTGCCTGGTTAATTCGGGAGACGGCCGGCATCCATTTCTCAAGTTGCTCGAGGCGCGTCGCCGCGATCAGGCTGATGACTTGCTGATCCGGCCGAAACTGCAGGGCAGGGACGACTTCAGGAGCAATTTGTGGCCGCACTGCCAGAAATACGACGTCGGCTTCATCGACTACTGTCTGGTTGTCGGCCGCCACCGTAACCTGCGGATATCGGGCGGCAAGTTCAGCCGCCAGTTCTGCATTACGCGGCGAAACCGTGATGCGCAGCGCCTCGTCCGGCTCCTTTAGCAGACCAGCGATGATGGCTTTGGTAATCGCACCCGTACCGATGAACCCATAGTGAGATGCCGCACTCATTCAGCAGCACTCAAGGGGATGAGGGAGACGTCCGTTGTGTAGTTTTCGCGCATGAAGTTGATGAAGTTGTCCTGGAACTGCCGGGTATGCGCATGTGCAAGTTCGTCGGCGCGCTCGACATCCTTGTCACGGATCGCTTGCAGCATCAGGTCGTGTTCGTCCGTCAGAAGGTAGCCCTCGTGCGTGCGTTCGAGATATTCGAAGTGCAGGTGGAGCATTCTCTGGCCCTGTGCGAGCAAACGCTCGTAGAAGGAAGCGAGAAACGGGTTCTTACCCGCATCAGCAATCGCCATGTGGAAGCGCTTGTTGGCCTCGGACATGGCGAGGTGATTGCCGGTCTTCACGGCCGCTTCGAATTCCTTCTGCCGTTTGGCGATGACCTTCAGGTCGGCTTCGGTTCTAAGGGCGGCAGCTAGCCGGGTATTCATTCGCTGCGCGATGTCCAGCGCCTCAACGTATTTCGGAAAGCTGGCCACATCGATCGGCGCGACGATCGTACTGCGATTGGACAGGGTCACCACCAGATCTTCACCCGCGAGGCGAATGAGAGCCTCTCGGACTGGCGAACGTGACATATCGAATCTCTCGGCCAGTGTCGTCTCATCAAGGAGCTGCCCGGGCGGCAGCGTCAAAGCGAGGATCTCGTTGCGCAGTGTGTCGTACACGTTCTTCCAGCCAGTACCCCTGACCCGCTTGTTTTCAATTTCGTCAGACACTTGCGCCCCTTTCGTGTGTTCGCGGGCATTGGGCCAGAATTTCCGGTCGTCATCAATTGTAATTTTTCCGCTTGACTTTGTCGACACGCAGACGACATAAATTCTCTAGTCGACACGGAGCCGACATAAAAAGACATCAAGAACGGCCTCAGCCGACGGGTGGAACCGCGCGATCCTCGCGCTTTGAAAAGGGGAATGACATGCTTTCGAAAGTTTTCACGTCCGCGACGCGGGCGACGGCAGCGCTCGTCCTGCTGACAGGATTCGCAACAACGGCTGCGGCACAGACGGCAGACGGCTACTGGCAGGGCGTCCAGAAGAGTGGAACCCTGCGCTGTGGTGCCGCTGTCGCACCGCCTTATGTCATGCGTGACCCGGCATCGGGCGAGTATTCCGGCTTCTTTGCGGATCTTTGCCGCGAGTTCGCCGAAGTCCTGCAGGTGAAGCCCGAGTTCGTCGATACGACCTGGGACAACATCGTGGCGGGTCTCCAGGCGGGCAAATGGGATCTGTCGCTCGCACTCAACCGCACGCCGGCTCGTGCTATGGCGGTTCAGTTCTCGATCCCCGCGATGGAGTATCAGATCTCGCTCGCCTACAACAAGGAGAACCCCAAGATCCCGGCTGGGGCCACGTCCGTCGCAGATATCGACAAGGCCGACGTTACCCTCGCGGTCATGTCGGGCACTGCTCAGGACAAGGCGATTTCCGCTGCTGTGAAGAACGCTCAGATCCTTCGACTGCCCACCAACGATGAGACCCGTCTCGCCGTCGTGTCTCGCCGGGCCGATATTCTCGTAGATGCCTCAGACACCAATCAGCTCTTCACGCAGTCCAACCCGGACTGGGCGGTTGCAATGAATCCCACTCCGGCGCTCGCCAAGCAGGGCGTAGCCTTTGGCTTGCCGCACCAGCTTTCTGCGGCTGATGTCGAAGTTGTCGATATTTTCCTCGAGGAGCGTGTGGCAACCGGACACGTCGACGAGCTGATCCGCAAGGCCGTCGACGAAGTCCTGAAGGCTGGCAACTGACCAACCCGAGCCGCCTTTGGGCGGCTCACCTTCCATTCGAGTGAGGAGGCGGCCATGTCAGACAGCGCAGCGCTGGTGAAGGTCGAAGGATTGCACAAGAGCTACGGCGGCGTCATCAAAGTGCTGCAGGGGCTCGACATCGAAATGAAACCTGGCGACAGGGTCGTCGTGATCGGCCCCAGTGGCGGCGGCAAGTCCACGCTCCTGCGCGTCCTCATGGGGCTCGAACAGATTGACAAGGGTTCAATCTCTTTCGCAGGCAAACCCTATATCGCCGCGAATGGTGGGAAGACCGCAATCGATGTGAATGTTCGTCGCTCGATCGGTATGGTCTTTCAGCATTACACGCTCTTCCCGCATCTCGATGTCATCGGCAATCTCGTCCTGGCACCGGTGAAAGTCAGAGGGGAAAGGCGAGCAGACGCAGAGGCACGGGCAATGGCGCTATTGACCCGTTTTGGTCTTGCCCAGAAGGCGCGTGCCTATCCGGCCCAACTTTCCGGCGGGCAGAAGCAGCGCGTAGCGATCGCCAGGGCGCTCATGCTCGATCCCAAGCTCATGCTGTTCGATGAGGTCACGTCGGCTCTCGATCCGGAATTGGTTGCCGAGGTCGAGCAGGTCATCCTGCAACTGGCCGAGCAGCAAATGCCGATGGTCATTGTCACTCACGACATGTGGTTTGCAAGAAACATTGCCTCTCGGGTGATCTTCTGCGCTGGCGGAGTGGTCGTCGAGGACGGGCCTCCTGAACAGGTTCTGGGGGCTCCGAAGGAGGAGCGTACCAGGGAATTCATCGAACGGGTATTCCACATCAAGCACTAGGGAGGGACGATGATGAACTACACATTCGACTTCGCATCGGTCTTCCGCAACTTCGGTCCTCTTTGGGAAGGCCTTGCTGTTACCATCGAATTGACGATCGCCGCAAATCTGATCGGCTTGACCCTTGGCTTCGTTCTTGCCCTCTTGGTGATGAGCAAGTGGGCGGTCATCCGCATCCCGGTCATGCTCTTCATCGAGTTCTTCCGCTGTACGCCAGCTATTATCCAGATCGTCTGGTTCTTCTATTGTGTGCCGATGCTGTTCAACGTGTTCCTGGGATCGGTCACCATGGGCATCCTGGCACTTGGCCTTAACTTGGCGGCCTTCAATGCCGAAGCCTATCGTGCCTCAATTCAAGGCGTACCTAGAGAGCAGCTCGACGCCGGAATAGCGCTGGGCCTGACACCACTGCAACGAATCCTCTACATCGTCCTGCCGACCGCCGTGCGCAATTCGGTTCCCGTCCTCCTTACCAACGGTATTGGCACCTTCCAGCAGAGTGCCCTGGTCGCCATCGTGGCCGTTCAGGATCTCATGTACCAAGGGAAGACGCTGGCGACGCAGACATATCGACCCATCGAGACCTTCACCATCGTGGCCTTGGTCTATTTTGCGGTCTCTTTCCCAGTCTCCCAAATCGTCGGCTATCTCGAGCGCCGACGTGAAGTTCTGGCAAGCTGAGGGGTAACGGGAGATGGATCTGAACTTCGCAGTAATCCTCAAATTCCAGGATGCTCTGCTCCTCGGCTTGTGGATGACGATCAAGCTGACTGTCGTCTGCATCCTGCTGGGCTGTATCCTTGGCTTCCTGATTGCTCTGGCCCGAACCTCGAAAAGTACCACGTTGCGTGCGGTTTCGAGCATATATGTCGAGTTCTTCCGGGGTACTCCGGTTCTTGTGCAGCTCTTCTGGATCTTCTTTTGTCTGCCGTTGGTCCTTGGTGTCGAACTTTCAAACCTGGCTTCAGGCATCATCGCGCTGTCGCTCTACATGGGTGCAATCAGCAGCGAGACTTTCAGGGCTTCGCTTAAATCTGTTGGTCGCGAGCAACTGGATGCTTGTGTGGCGCTCGGTCTCACGCCTTGGGTCCGCACAACGAGTGTCGTGCTTCCTCAGGCGGTGCTGAGAGCTGCCCCCACACTTCTCTCGAACTGTGTCAGTCTCTTCAAGGAAAGCGCTCTCGTATCGGCTGTGGGAATGGCGGACCTGATGTTTGTTGGTCAGAACATCTCCAACAACACCGCGCGACCTGTCGAGGTGCTGACGGTGGTTGCCTTCATCTACTTTGTGATCGCCTTCCCACTAACCCGTGCGGTTACTGTCATCGAACAACGCATTCTGAAACGCCTCGCCGTCTGAGGCCTGTCACATTAGCCAATGGAGATTTCTATGAAACTGTCCGGCGTTATGCCTGCGCTCGTTACCCCCTTCGACGCTGCAGGCAAGATCGACTTCAAGGCCTTCGAGAACCTTCTCGTCCATCTGCGCGAGGCAGGGGTAACCGGGTGGGTGCCGAACGGTTCGACAGGTGAGTATTTCAGCCAATCGACTGCAGAACGCCGCGAAGTTCTCCAGTTCGTCAAAGATTTCGCTAAACCGGGTGAAATCCTTATTGCTGGGACCAATGCGCCCGCGACCCGCGAGGTCATTGAGCAGACTGAAATGGCAAAGGACATCGGTTATGACACTGTACTGCTGGCCCCTCCGTTCTACACCCGTCCCACCCAGGACGAGCTTACCCGCCATTATGAAGCTGTTCTTTCGGCAGTAGACGTAAACCTGGTTCTCTACAGCTACCCCGCGAAGGACGGTTCCGACATCTCCTTCGAACTGATGGACCATTTCGCGGACAACCCGCGTGTGATCGGCATCAAGGAAAGCTCCGGGGTTCTGCAGCGCGCCATCGACATCGCCAGCCGCTACGAAGGCAAGATCCAGCTCGTCAGCGGCTCCGACGACATCGCGCTCGATTTCATGTTCTGGGGTGCCGAGAGCTGGATCTGCGGTCCATCCAACTGCATGGCTAAAGCCTGCTGCGATCTCGACCGGACCTACAAGTCGGGCGATCTCGGCAAAGCGAGAGACATGATGAAGGTCCTTTACCGTGCCATGAACATCCTGGAGTCCGGCAAGTTCGTCCAGAAAATCAAGTATGGCTGCGAGCTGCAGGGTATGCCCGTCGGAGAGTGCCGAGCACCGCTGGGTGCGCTGACCGAGGACGAGAAGGCCGAATTCCGGGCTGCCATGGAACCGATCCTCAAGTGGTAATGGCAGCAACGCGGCCTTAGGGAGCAGTCAATGGCAAGCATCGCGATCATCGGCGCTGGCATCATCGGGACTGCCATGGCCTACGACCTTCAAAAACGAGGTAACGCTGTCACGCTTATCGAGCGTGACGCGCCCGGTCGCGGTGCAAGCTATGGCAACATGGCAAGCATCGCAGTTACCGAGTTTATGCCGGCGTCCAGGCCCGCAATCTGGAGACAAATGCCCAAATGGCTGCTGGATCCTGAGGGTCCGGTTCGTGTTCGACCCAGCTACATGCCCAAGCTCGTCCCCTGGTTCCTGCGGTTTCTCGCTGCCAGTCGACCGTCCAAGTTGCGGGCTCTGGAAGAGCAGGGGGCGGTACTGTGCCGCCGGGTGCACGAGGATCTGGATGCTCTTCTGAAAGAGACTGAGCTTTCCCACATGCTCAGTCGCGAAGGCTGCCTGAGCCTTTATGCCGATGAGGGCGAGCTGCATGCCGACCGTGAGCACATTGAAATCCTCGAGCGGTTCGGCTTTCGCTATGAGCTGATTGGGTGGAATGCCATCCGTGATCTGGAGCCTGCGCTTACGACGAAGATCAGCAAGGCGATCCTGTTTCCCGACAACCGGTCGGTAAGCGATCCCTTCAAGTTGGTCGCAGCGCTTGCCGACAGGTTCAGAGCCCTCGGCGGGTCGGTAGTTAAAGGCGATGTAGCGAATGTCGATGTCAGTGAAGGCGAGACCAGGGCCATTTCCTTAAAGGATGGTCGCAAGATCCTGGCCGAGAAGGTTGTGCTGGCAGCGGGGGTATTCACCGCCCAGTTGGCTAAAAAACTCGGAGAGCCAATCCCGCTGGAAACAGAACGCGGCTATCACACCCAAATCATGGATCCTGGCATCTCAATGCGCCATTCGATCATCTGGCCCGCAAAGGCATTCATGGTTACTCCAACAGCGGGTGGGATCCGCGTCGGAGGTACGGTCGAAATGGCCGGCATAGATGCAGCCCCCGATTATCGCCGTGCGAAGATCACAGTAAAGCGAGCGCTGGAAGCCCTGCCGGACCTCAAGGTGAGAGAGACTTCCGAATGGATGGGGCATCGACCGGCCTTGCCCGACACGGTGCCTGTGATGAGCGCGTCGGGCCGGCACCGCAACATCTTCTATGCAACCGGGCACGGTCATCTGGGTCTGACCTACGCGGCCACAACTGCAAGGCTGATGGGAGATCTGATCTCCGGTATCGCCCCCCCTATCGACATGGCGCCCTATCGCGTCGATCGCTTTTGAATCAGGTTCAACCAGGTAGACATATCCATGCACGACAAGCTTTACATCGACGGACATTGGGTTGCCCCGGCCCGTGGCGGTAGCGCGGATGTCATTAATCCGGCCACTGAAGAGGTCATTCAGCAGATCGCCATGGCAACAGCCGAAGACGTTGATGTTGCCGTCAAGGCCGCGAGGCGCGCTTTCGATCAAGACGGTTGGCCTCAGCTTTCGGGAGCTGAACGGGCGAGATATCTTCGCGCCATCGCAGACGGAATTCGTGCTCGACAAGCCGAAATCGCCCGCCTTGAAGTGCTCGACAACGGCAAGCCGTTTCCTGAAGCCGATTGGGACATCGCGGATGCGGCGGGATGCTTCGACTTCTACGCGGGCCTGGCGGAGGAGTTCGACCACAATCGGGTTGAGCCAATCCCGCTCGGGGACGCGCGTTTCGTGTCCAAGGCTGTGAAAGAGCCTCTTGGTGTGGTCGGCGCGATCGTACCCTGGAACTACCCTCTGCTTATGGCCTCCTGGAAGGTCGCGCCTGCATTGGCCGCTGGCTGCACGGTCGTCCTCAAGCCAGCCGAACTCACATCGCTCACAGCGCTTGAGCTCGCGGCAATCGCCGATGAAGTCGGACTGCCAGCAGGTGTGCTGAATGTGTTGACAGGCACGGGCTCGACGACGGGGCAAGCCATTGTTGAGCATCCACTGGTCGACAAGCTCGCGTTCACCGGATCTGGACCGGTGGGCTCCAAAATCATGGCTGAAGCTGCGCGCGACGTGAAGCGGGTTAGCCTGGAGCTCGGCGGTAAATCGCCTTTCGTGATCTTCGACGATGCGGATATAGACGAGGCCGTTGAATGGATCATGTTCGGCATTTTCTGGAATCAGGGTCAGGTCTGCTCGGCCACTTCACGAGTGCTCGTGCAAGAGAATATCTATGTGCGGCTTGTTACCCGCCTTGTCGAAGAAACTAAGAAAATCAAGATCGGTCATGGGCTGGAAGACGGGGTACTTCTCGGTCCTTTGGTGTCGGCCCGTCAGCATGCCAAGGTGGCGGGAGACGTCGAGAAGGCGAGGGCTGCAGGTGCGGACGTACTGTGCGGTGGACAGCGACCGGAAGGATTCGACCGAGGTTTCTGGTTCGAGCCGACCATTCTTGCAAATGTGCCGCTTGATAGCGAGGCTTGGGTCGAAGAGATCTTTGGACCAGTCGTCTGCATCCGGCCATTCCAAACGGAGGCCGAGGCGGTCGCTTTGGCAAATGATAGCCGTTTCGGTCTGGCAGCGGCAGTCATGTCGAAAGACGAGACACGAGCGGAACGGGTCGCGGCGGCCTTCCGAGCGGGTATTGTCTGGATCAATTGCTCGCAGCCGACCTTCACCGAAGCGCCATGGGGCGGCTACAAGCAATCCGGTATCGGGCGTGAGCTCGGTCGCTGGGGCTTCGAAAATTACTTGGAAACCAAGCAGATCACACGGTTCCAAAACGACGAGCCGTGGGGATGGTACATCAAACCGCAGGCAGGTGCATGATGAACCTGGAGGGTGAACTCGACATACTTCTGGTCCACTGCCAAGGTGAAATCGGCAAGGTTATTTTGGGTGGAGCACCAGAGATACTTGGTGCGACAATGCTCGACAAGATGAACCATATCAACACGGTGGACGACAGCTTGCGGCGCTTCGTAACCTTCGAGCCACGCGCACATGTTGCCATGTCGGTCAACCTGGTGCTCGCACCAACCCGCCCCGATGCTGATGCCGGCTTCATCGTGCTTCAGCCGGATCGCGCTCATCCGATGTCCGGCAGTAATTGCATTTGCGTCGTCACCGCACTGCTGGAGAGCGGACGCTTGCCCATGCAGGAACCGGAGACGAAAGTCAGGCTCGACACGCCCGCGGGTCTGATCGTGGCTCGCGCGACGTGCCGAAACGGCCGCTGCCTAGCGGTGAGCCTCGACAATGTCGCGAGCTATGCCGAGGCGCTTGATCGCGAAATCGAGACGCCGAAATGGGGACGGATCAAGGTGGATCTGGCGTTCGGCGGTGTCTTCTATGCGCTTGTTGACGTAAAGCAGATCGGCTCGTCAATCGCGCCGGATAATGCCCGGAACCTGGCGGAGGCGGGCACAGAATTGAAGGAACTTCTCGGTCACCAGGTTCAGGTCAGCCATCCGCTGATCGATGGCCTCAGTGACATCGCCTACGTCATGTTCCGTTCGCTGGAAGTGGATGGCGCTGTGCGAACCTGTACCACGTTGAAGCCGGGTCGTGTCGATCGGTCCCCCTGCGGCACGGGGAGCTCCGCCAACCTGGCGACGCTCTTCGCGCGCGGCCAGATTGGTGTCGGGGACCGCAAGGTGTCGCGCTCCATCATCGGTGGCGAATTCCTTGCCCAGGCGATCGGCGAGACCGACGTGGCCGGACGCCGGGCCGTGCTACCCCGCATCACGGGGCGCGGCTACATCTACGGGCGTGAACAATTGTTCTTGCGAAGCGACGATCCTTTCGCGGCAGGTTTCGCTTTGTCGGACACCTGGGGCTCGCAGGTCGGTGATCTTCTGAAGGCTAAGTGTTGATGGCAGCACTCGTTGACAAAACGGTACTGGTGACTGGTGCCTCTGGCGGAATAGGCCGCGCCATTGTGAAGGCGCTTGCAGCAGAAGGTGCTAGGCCCATCATTCACTACGGTCGCGATCGGCAAGCTGCTGAGGCCCTGAACGATGAGATCGGCGGCAAGGGTATCGTGCTGACTGCGGATCTTGCCTCAAGTGAAGGCGCATTTGTCCTTTGGGAGGAAGCGCTTCGTTCCGCTGACCGCATTCACGGGCTTGTCAACAATGCCGGGACCCTGGGTCGAGTGGGGATCGAGGCCGATGTGGAGGTCTGGCAGACGACATGGCAGCGAGACTTCCAGATCAACTTTTTCGCGGCGGTCGACTTGTCAAAGCAGGCAATCTCGCACTTCAAAGCGGTGGGTGGCGGTCACATTGTGAATATTGCAAGCCGGGCCGGACAAAGAGGCTATGCCGCTGACGCCATGGCTTATGGTGCGAGCAAGGCCGCCCTGATCAACCTGACGAAATCGGTTGCGCGCTCCTTCGGTCCGGATGGCGTGACCGCGGTCGCCATCGCACCGGGCTGGGTTCATACCGACATGGCCGATGACTTCATCGCGAAAAACGGCAAGCAGGCGGCCGTGGCGGATATTCCGATCGGTGAGATGGCGGATCCAATGGACGTTGCCGAACTGGTCGCCTTCACGTTCCGCCCCTCCCAGACATCGCTAAATGGCGCAACACTTGACGTCAACGGCGGCAGCTACATTCGTTGAAAGGACAGCTTGATGAAGCGTTTCGAAGACAAGGTGGCAATCGTCACCGGCGCGGGCGGGGGAATCGGTTCGGCTATCGCCAAGCGACTTGCATCTGAGGGTGCACTGGTCGTCGTTGCGGATGTTAACGTTGACGCTGCGGCTGCGGTCACTGCCGAGATCGTTGCTGACGGCTATGTCGCCGAAGCGATGACCGCTGATATTACGGACAAGAATGCATGCTTCGACCTCGTCCGACGAGCAAATGCACTGCGCGGCCGTCTGGATGTGCTCGTCAACAATGCTGGGATCAATCGACGCGGTAATCTTCTGTCTCTCACCGATGAAGATTGGGCCCTGAGCTTCGCGGTCAATCTGGACTCCATGTTCCATCTGTGCCGTGCCGCTCTGCCGCTGATGATCGAGGCCGGAGGCGGTGCAATCGTAAACACAGCGTCACAGTGGGGCCTCTATCCGGCGCCGAACCACATCGCCTACAACACGACAAAAGCTGCGGTGGCTGCGTTCACGCAGAACCTTGCTCGTGACTACGCGCCCAACAAGGTCCGCGTGAACGCGGTTTGTCCGGGTGAGATACATACGCCCATGCTGGAGGCAGGCGTGAAGCGATCCGGGCGAACGATTGCGGATCTCGACAAGCTGGTGCCGTACGGCCGTATCGGAAAGCCGGAGGAAGTCGCTGCGTTGGTGGCGTTTCTGGCTTCTGAAGAGGCTCAATTCATCTGCGGCTCGCTCGTGGAAATCACTGGTGCTCAGGCGGTGGCGTAGATCTCTGTAGGCTGGAATGCTGTTGCACGCGATGCGCGGCAGCTCTCGAGGGTCGGAGCTTTGCAGATATCACGTCACACTCTAAGCTGCACATTTCAGCGCGGATGTTGCAGATATGAAAGCCAGATCGCGTTTAATCAAATGAGCTGACTTGAAGTGCGCGAAGCTCGGTCGGCAGTCCGCAACACGTTCAAGCACGCTTAGGCTTTGGCGACGTGAACCGTTCAGATGCTGGAGAGTTTGTCACTTACAAATCCACCCACCTCTCAACTTGTTTAGACTGAGCCATTGCGTGCACCGCTCGCTCGATCTCAAGACCGTCTTCAAAGTCGATCACATGAGCTCCTCGGTTACCGGGTATTGCCTCTAGCAGTTCATGGCATTCGATCACCTTGAGTTCGTTGAACCCCAAACCATGGCCCGGGGCAGGGATAAACTGGCGATAGGGGGCATGGATGGGTGCCGCGAGTATCGTCCGGTAGCCCTGAAGGTCAGCAGGATCTTCAGTCGAATAGATCTGCAGTTCGTTCATCCGCTCCTGATCGTAGAGGATGGATCCCTTGGAGCCAAAGATTTGCAGCGCAATTCGACCTTTCCTACCCCAGGCTGAACGGTTGACCATCAGCACACCCGAAGCACCCAGCTCAGTCCTAAACAGAGCCTGGGCGATGTCGTGGTTCTCGACATTGCGACGACCACCATCATTGGTCGGCCTGTCTGGATAGGGTTTGGCCATATCGGCGACCACGGAGGTGATGCGTCCGTGGAGGACTGCCAGCAGCGAAATCGGATGAACTGCGAAGTCATCGAGTGCGCCGTATCCCGATCTCTTTTCACTCTTCCAGTAAAAAGGCTCGGTCGGATCGGCCATGTAATCTTCATCCATCTCGAGCCGGATGTGATTGACCTCGCCGATCCTGCCTTCGGCAATCAACTTGCGCGCATGCCGGATCATGGGGTTCTGGATGTAGTTGTATCCGAGGATCGCCGTCTTGCCTGAGCGTCTTGCTGCATCCCGCATCCGGACGGCATCTTCTAGAGACGTTGCCATTGGTTTTTCACACCAGACGTGTTTGCCGGCTTCCAATGCCGCAACTGCCATGTCGGCGTGAAGCTGATTTGGGGCAGCGATGGAAACCACATCGACTGCGGAATCGGAAATCAGGTCTCGCCAATCTCCGGTCCCTCGGACGAAACCAAATGCTTCAGCCTGCTCACGCGCAAGTTCTGGGGTTGCATCGGCAAGTGCGACGAGCCGTGGACGGCCGATGTCCGGAAAGACCGTCGCCACAGAAGTCCATGCAAGCGCATGGCATTTGCCCATGTAGCCAGAACCGATCAACCCTACACCCAGTCCCATCACGCCCTCCCAGCGGTTAGAGGCTCATCCGTACGCTATCAAAAGCTCGGTGCTGCAACACCCGCGCGGCGATGGGCAGCGATCACGGTATTGGCCATCAGCATGGCGATCGTCATCGGTCCGACGCCGCCGGGCACCGGAGAGATGGCTTTCGCAATCGGCTTGCATTCCGCAAAGGCAACATCGCCCACCAGCTTGGACTTTCCCTCACCCTTTTCCGGAGCCGTGACGCGGTTGATGCCGACATCAATGACGGTCGCGCCCGGCTTCAGCCAGTCGGCCTTTACCATTTCGGCTCGACCGACGGCAGCCACCAGAATGTCGGCCTGACGGGCAAGTTCCGGCAGATCGCGGCTCTTCGAATGGCCGATCGTGACGGTGGCGTTGGCATTCAGCAGAAGCTGCGCCATGGGCTTGCCGAAGAGGTTGGAGCGGCCGATGACGAGCGCGTTGAGGCCCGAGAGATCCTTGCCGTGGATCTGGCGGACCAAGATCATGGCGCCAGCGGGCGTGCAGGAGATGAGCCCGGTCTTCAGGTCACCGGTTGCGAGTTTACCAGCATTGAGGATGTGCAGACCGTCGACGTCCTTTTCCGGCAGGATCGACTGGATGACCGGCTCACTGTCGAGATGTTTGGGAAGCGGGAGCTGGACAAGGATGCCGTCGATATCGGGATCGGCGTTCAGCGCGGCGACCAGCGCCATCAGGTCTTCCTGCGAGGTCTCTTCCGGCAGCGTATGCTGGATGGAGTTGAAGCCGCACTGCTTGGCCATGCGGCTTTTCGCGCCGACATAGGCGTGGCTTGCCGGGTCGTCACCGACGATGACGACGGCAAGGCCGGGTTTGCGATGGCCGGAACTTTCGAGCGTCGTTGCCGCTGAGGTTACCGCTTCGATGACCGAAGCGGCGGCTGCCTTTCCATCGATAACAACAGTCATGGATCACCCCATGCGCTCGGAGGCATAGGAGCCGGGACTTGCCGGGAAGACGACCGTGCGGTTGCCGTTGATGAAGGTACGATGGTGGATATGGGCGTGGATCGCACGCGCCAGCACTTGGCTTTCGACGTCGCGGCCGATCGAGACATAGTCGTCCGCCGATTGGGCATGGGTGATGCGGGCAACATCCTGCTCAATGATCGGACCTTCGTCGAGATCGGCCGTGACATAGTGGGCCGTCGCTCCGATCAGCTTCACGCCGCGCTCGAAGGCCTGCTTATAGGGGTTGGCGCCCTTGAAGCTCGGCAGGAAGGAGTGGTGGATGTTGATGATCTTGCCCGACATCTTGCGGCACATGTCGTCGGAGAGAACCTGCATGTAGCGGGCGAGGACGATGAGCTCGGTGCCCGTCTGCTCGACCAGATCCATGATCCGAGCTTCGGCTTCCGGCTTGTTCTCCTTGGTCACCTTGATGTGGTGGAAGGGGATGTCGTGGTTCACGACGACCTTCTGATAGTCGAAATGGTTCGAGACGACGCCGACGATGTCGATCGGCAGCGCGCCGATCTTCCAGCGATAGAGCAGGTCGTTCAGGCAGTGGCCGAAGCGCGACACCATCAGCAGCACCTTCATGCGCTGGGCGGCGTCATACAGGTTCCAGTTCATGCCGAACTTCTCGGCGACGGCCACAAAACCCTTGTCGAGTTTGGCTTGCGCCACGCCTTCCTCGGAAATGAAGGAGACGCGCATGAAAAACTGGCCGGTATGGAGGTCGTCGAACTGGGAGCTGTCGACGATGTTGCAGCCCTGTTCCGCGAGATAACCCGAAATGGCGGCCACGATGCCGCGAGTGGACGCGCAGGATACGGTCAGCACATAGTTCTTCATTGATGTCCAAGGCTCCAAGACGTCGGGATGTAAGGGGAAGGGATAAGAAGCTGGGAGGGAGGCGATGCGCGCTCCCCCGAGCCGCATCGCCTCCTCGCGCCCGATGAGATGAACTCAGGCGCGAGATTTTTTCTTCTGACGGTGGACATCGATCACGACTGCCGTGACGATAATCGCGCCTTTGACGATCTCTTGGTAATAGGCGCCGACCTTGAGGAACGTAAAACCAGAGGTCACGACCCCGAGAATTATGACGCCAATGACAGTGCCCGTGATCCGTCCAACGCCACCAGCCAGCGATGTTCTGCCGATTACGGCCGCAGCAATGGCATCGAGTTCGAAGGCGACGCCCATATTCGGTTGACCGGACTGGGCGCGGGCCGCCAGCATCACGCCTGCAACGCCAGACAGAAGGCCGGCCACTGCATAGACCTTGATCAGGTGCTTCCCGATGTCGATGCCGGAGACGCGGGCGGCCTGGGGATTGGCGCCGATGGCATAGGTGAATTTGCCATAACGGGTATAACAGAGCGCGATGTGGCAGATCGTGGCGATGATGAAGAAGACGATCACCGTCCGGGGAACTGGAAAACCCCAGAGATCGAAGCTTTGCCCAAGCCAGGTGAAATTCTCGTTGAGGAGCGCCACCGGTTGCCCCTCGGTATACCATTTCGCAAGACCGCGTGCCGACACCATCATGCCAAGAGTAGCGATGAAGGGCGGAATTCCGGTCTTGGCGATGATTAGTCCATTGATGTAGCCGAGGAGGGCTCCAAGCAAAATGCCTGCTAAAATCGGCCAGATCGGGCTGGAGTCGATGAACCAGTTCAAGCCGAAGGCAGCATATTCGGGTTGCAGGAACACTGCTCGCGCATTGAGCGACGTTTGTGCGAAACTCGCCACGACCATGGCGATGAACCCGACCATCGAACCGGACGACAGGTCAATGCCGCCTGTAATTATCACCTGGGTGACACCCACGGCAATGATCCCGGTAACGGCCACCTGCAGCACGATGATCGAGAGCCGCTGTTTGTTGCCCAAGAAGCTTTCTCCGACGACGTACCAGCCGAGGATTTCGAAGACGAGGGCGATCCCGATCAGGACGGCCAGGATCGAGACTTCTGGTGGCAGTCGCCGAACCTTCTTGAGGCCCGTCTTCGACGTCTCGCCGAGTTCGTTAGTGGCATCTGACATGATTTCCTCCCGGCTGGTCGTCAACGCGACGCCAGCTCCATGATTTTGACTTGGTCAGCTTCCGCGCGGTCCAGGATCCCTGTGACCCGGCCCTCATGCAGCACGACAATCCTGTCGCTCATACCGAGCACTTCCGGCATTTCCGACGAGATCATGATGATCGCGACCCCCTGGCCTGCGAGTTGCGAGATCAGGCGGTGGATCTCGGCTTTTGCACCGACGTCGATGCCACGGGTGGGTTCGTCGAGGATCAGAATTTTCGGATTGGTCATTAGCCACCGACAGATCAGCACCTTCTGCTGATTGCCGCCGGAAAGGTTGATGATAGGTTCGTTCATATCAGGCGTGCGCACGCGAAGCCTGTTGGCCATGTCCGATGCGGCCTTGCTCAACTCCTGCTGTTGCACGAAGCCGAAGTTCACATATCGCTGCTGAAGAACGGCCATCTGGGCGTTCTCCTGGATGTTGAGGAGGAGGAAGCAGCCTGTTTCCTTGCGATCTTCTGTTAGGAAAGCCATGCCGTAGCTCATGGCAACGGATGGTGACGAGACATCAACCTGCTTGCCGAAGAGTTCGATTGTCCCAGCGTCGGCCGGCGTGACGCCGAAAATCGTTTCCGCAACATTCGAGCGGCCCGACCCAACGAGGCCTGCGAAGCCCAGGATCTCTCCCGCCCGCAGATCGAAGGACACATCGCGGAAGACGCCGTTCAGTGTGAGGCCCTTTGCAGATAGGACGACCTCACCGATCTTGGCCGGCTCCTTCGGAAACATCTGGGTGATCTCACGTCCCACCATCATTCGAATGATGTCGTCGCGGGTCACATCGGCTGAGTTGCAGGTCGCGATGTATTTGCCATCACGGAATACCGAGAACTCGTCGGCAATCTCGAAGAGCTCATTCATCTTGTGGGTGATGTAGATGATGCCCTTTCCATCCTCGCGAAGCGACCGGATGATCCGGAAGAGGTGGTTGACCTCTTTCTCGGTTAGAGCGGATGTCGGCTCGTCCATGATGAGGACGTCGGAATCGAAGGAGACGGCCTTCGCAATCTCGACCATCTGACGGCTGGCGACGCTGAGCTTGCCCACCTTGATTTCCGGATCGATGTCGATGCCAAGACGGTCGAAGAGTGCCGCAGTGCGACTGTTCATCTCCGCATGGTCAACGAAGCCGAAACGGTTTAGAGGCTCCCGCCCGATCCAGATGTTCTCGGAGACCGTCATGGGGGCCATCAGGTTCAGCTCCTGATGGATCATCGCAATGCCGTTCTGCAGGGCATCGAGCGGGTTTTTGAGACGAATATCAACGCCGCGCAGCTTGAAGCTGCCGCTGTCTGGCGAGTAGATCCCGGCAAGGATCTTCATCAAGGTCGACTTGCCAGCGCCATTTTCCCCCATCAGAGCATGCACCGTGCCGCGTCGCAGCTTTAGCTGCACATCGTCGAGAGCAACGACGCCCGGAAATTCTTTCCGCACATCTGAGACCTCCAGCAGGTATTCACTATGTGGGACGGCCCCGCTGGCCCGTACGGCCTGCATTGTCTGCGGGCTCAATGCCTGTGTTCGTGCCATCTCGGCTCCTCCCCGAATGACAGACCCGCCGCCTTGATGACGGCGGGCCTCTTCATCCTTGCATCAGTTCTTTGTGACGAACTGATCCATGTTCTCAGGTGTCACGAGCTGGAACGGGATCCAGACCTTTGCATCAACCTTGTCGCCTTTGGCGAGCTTGATGGCAGCATCGACTGCACCAGCACCCTGGCCGAAAGCGTCCTGGAAGACGGTGACATCGAGATCGCCTGCCTTCATGTAGGCGAGCGCTTCCTGTGTGGCATCGATGCCAGCAACCACGACCTCATCCATGCCCCAGCCAGCGGCCTTCATGGCATTGATGGCGCCGATTGCCATGTTGTCGTTGTTGGCGATGACAGCAGCCGGCTTGTGACCCGCCGCGATCCAGTTGGTCATCAGATCCTGTGCCTTGACTGGATCCCAGACTGCAGTCTGTTCGTCGAGGATCTTCATGCCGGCACAGTCCGGGGTCGCGATCACGTCGTGGATGTCCTTGGTACGCTGGACGGCTGCCTGGTTGGCCAGGTCGCCGACCATGACGAGGATGTCACCCTTGCCGCCGAGGATGCGGCAGACTTCCTTGGTCTGCAACGTGCCGGACTCCACTTCGTCCGAGGCTACGAAAGCGCCCTTCGGACCCAGCGCGTCGACGTCGGACGGCATGCGATTGACGTAAACGATCGGGATGCCAGCGTCGTTGGCAAGCTTGGTCATCGGCGCGGTCGCAGACGTGTCTACGGCATTGACGATGATTGCGTCGACTTTGGACGCGATGAAGTTCTGGATCTGCGAAAGCTGCTTCTGGACGTCGTCATCGGCGATTTCGATCTGCACTGGTTGGCTAGCATCGCCCGCGGCCTTTTCGATGCCCTTGCGCAGCACGGTCAAAAAGGTGTCGGAGTTGGCCATCGATACGCCGATATTGCCTGCCATTGCGCTGGATGCCATCAGCACGCCCAGAATGGCGCCTGCCATAAGTTTCTTCATTTTCAGTCCTCCACATGTTGTTCGGTGCCCGGCAACACCCCTTAAAGCCGGCACGCCTCCTCCCAGGAGGCAATTCGCCCGGACGTCCAACTCCTCCTGGCCATCCGGGGATTTGATCAGAGCGTCTTTCTCACGAAGTCCATGCTGCCCTTAACGAGGCCGACGACGTCGGATGTGGCATGGACCGAAGGGGAGAAAGGCTCAAAAGAGAAGGGGCCCGCGTAACCCTGTGCCAGCATCGCGCGGATCTGGACGACATTGCCGAGGCGATCTGCATCTGTAACCATCACACGATGCGGGTCGCGCATTTGGTCTAGGCTGACTTGAGCGTCATCAACGCCTGAGATGTGAACCAGCCCGGTCATTGCCGGGAAAATTTCATGTTCGCCAGCCAGTACGTGGTGGAAAGTGTCGTGCACAAGCTGGAAGCGATCCACGCCATTGATAGCGTTGATCGCATCAACGGCTTCCTTCTTGGAGCGCAGGGAACAGATCTGGAAGCCCAGCGGCTCGACCAGACCAATGATGCCGGCCTGCTCGAGGATTGGCTTCAGCCCCTTGAGCGCTACACGAAGATTCCCCTGACGTTCGCCCTCAAGCTTGCCTGAGCCGTCATTGACAGGCACCAGCACGAGTGCCTTTGCCCCACATGCGGCGGCATATGTCGCAAGGCTTCGCGCCTCCTCCTCTCGTGACGGCGTCCATTCGTTGAAGCGCTGGAGCGCGTTGATGGAAATGATCTCTGCGCCTTCTGCGGCTGCAAGCTCGCGGACCTGGTATGGCGAAGTCCCATCAAGAATAGCATTGCCGGGGAGATCATTGCGGATCTCAAACTGGTTGATGCCGAGGGTTTTGCCGAGCTTGAAAAAAGCGCCAAGCGGCATCTGTGGCGCAACCATATGGTTGAGCGCGAAAGTGGGCGCAGCCATGAAATTCTCCCAAAGTGTCTGACATGCCCCCTGTTCCTCCTCGGGGCTTGCTGACCTTGAAATCATCAGGTTTCATGACGTTCGTCAAAGCGGAATTAGAGGTATTTCGTTTCATTCATGATAGAATTTGGCAATTGTAATGATGGAATTCCATCTTTGGTCAGATGTTCTCTGGGACGTATAGCTCCGGAGACAGGAACGTTTGCCCGGGGGCAGTCGCCGGACCGCTATCCACGGCCTCCACCATTAACTGAACCAGTTCACGGCAAAGGTTCGCGAGGGGAGTGGCGATAGCCATTGTCACGATCTCATCTGCAAGTGCGGCACGGGAGATCGGTGTCAGTTCGTTGACCACAACGATGTGCTTTCCGCCGAGCTTTTCTTCCCTGATGGCGGAGATCGCGCCTTCCATGCCGCCGCCCGCAACGTAGAAGCCGACCAGATCGGGGTGGCGCAGCAGCAGATCGAGCGTTGCTTCATGCGTGATCTGTACGGTCTCGAGGTTTACGAGGGTGTCGAGAACCTCGAAATCGGGAGCATGTTCGCGAAAGTAGGAGCGGAAGCCAATCTCACGCAGCTCGTGCCCGTGAAAGCGGTGGCTTCCTACGAAGACGGCCACCTTTCCAGGCTTCTTCGAGGTCTTGGCGATCATCCAAGCTGCTGTTCGCCCGGCCTTCCGGTTGTTTAGCCCGACATACCCCTCCCTGATCCCTGAGGCGAAGTCGGAGAGCATTGAGAATACCGGCACGCTTTTCGCCTTCAGCTCTTCTACGACGACCGAAAGAGCAGGATAATCAGGCGCGGTCATTGCGACGGCCTGGTTCCGTCCGCCCACCTCACGAAGCTTGTCTGCCAGTTCAGAAGGTGTCTGGGATGTGCAGAAATCGATCTGCGCGACACCCCGTATTCCGGGATGGTTCTGCACCGCGATCTCAATCTCGCGCGCGAACGCCTGGTAGAAATGATGATCCGGCTTCTGCAGCACGAATCCCAACTTGTATTGGGGCAGTCCCTCGAACACTCGCTGCCTTAGCAACCCGACTGCATGGAAGCCGATTTCGTTTGCCGCGTCGTAGACCCGTCTTGCCGTATCTTCACGAACCTTGTGTCGACCGTTCAAAACCCGGTCGACAGTCGCAACGCTTACGCCTGCCGCTTTAGCGAGGTCGGCAATGGTAGGGCGCGATGCCATATCCGTTCCTTTCTGAGGTCATTCTATCATTTATAAATACCAGTATGATATGAAATGATAGAATATATCAAGGCCCCATTGAGTGGATCGAAATCCGCGATATTCCTTCTGGCAATCGTCAAGCGAATTGGTCCGGCTAGAACCGGACAGGCAGGAGGAAATCGTGGCGAGCACAGCAAGCAAGAGAGATTACAGCCTATTGGGACGTGATGCCCAGGCTGCGGTTGCCAATGGGCTTTCGGCGGCCGAGTGGTATCACACCGATGTTCCCCGCAAGCAGATGAAGGAATTGATGAAGCGCGAGGATGGCCCGGCTATTCGCGACACTGCGATTTGGCTCGGTGCCATGATCGTCTTCGGCGGCCTCGGCGTGTATTTCTGGGGCAGCCTTTGGGCGATCCCATTCTTCCTCGCCTACGGCGTGCTCTACGGGTCGGCATCTGACAGCCGGTGGCACGAATGCGGTCATGGCACGGCCTTCAAGACGATGTGGATGAATAACGTCGTCTACCAGATCGCCTGCTTCATGATCATGCGCAATCCGGTCACCTGGCGTTGGAGCCACACCCGGCATCACACCGATACCGTTATCGTTGGTCGAGACCCGGAAATCGCCGTCATGCGTCCGCCGGATCTTATGCGGCTGGTCTTGAACTTCTTCGGTCTGCTCGATGCCTGGCACGCTCTGATCGACATGGTTCGTAACGCCTTTGGGGTGATCAGCGCTGAAGAAAAGACGTTTGTTCCTGAAAGCGAACAGCCGAAGGCCATCCGGGTCGCGCGCATCTGGCTGGCGATCTATCTCGCGACGGGAGCTCTCGCCGTCTACATGGGGTCGATCCTGCCCTTCATGCTGATAGGTCTGCCGCGGCTCTACGGTGCCTGGCATCACGTGATGACAGGCCTGCTGCAGCATGGTGGCCTTGCGGACAATGTCATCGATCATCGGCTCAACAGCCGGACAGTCTACATGAACCCGATCAGTCGGTTCATTTACTGGAACATGAACTACCACGTCGAACACCACATGTTTCCGATGGTGCCCTATCACGCGCTGCCCAAGCTGCACGCCATGATCAAGGATGACCTGCCGGAGCCTAACCCGTCGATCCTCCATGGCTATCGCGAGATGATCCCGGCCTTCCTGCGCCAGCTCCGCAATGAGGATTACTTCCTCAAGCGGCAACTGCCGCCGACCGCCAAGCCATATCGCGAAGACTTTCATGGCGAGGCTATGGCCCCGGCGGCCGAATAAAACGGGCTGGCTTTCACGAATTGAGTATGGGGAGGAGAACCCAATGAGCAATTGGATTGACGTCTGCGAGGCGGACGAAATCGACGAAGAGGACGTCGTACGCTTCGACCACGAGGGCAAGAGCTTCGCTATATATCGCAGCCCTGAGGATACGTACCATGCAACCGACGGCCACTGCACACATGAGCATGTGCATCTGGCGGACGGCCTCGTGATGAACGACATCATTGAATGTCCGAAACACAACGGCCGCTTCAATTACAAGACGGGCGAGGCCAAGGGCGCTCCCGTTTGCGTCAACCTGAAGACCTATCCTGTGAAGGTCGAGGGCGGTCGCGTGCTGATCCAGGTTGGCTGACATGGTGACTTCCGGCATGGCCATAGTTGGCGCGGGCGAAGCGGGTGTCCGCGCCGCCTTTGCCTTACGCGAACAAGGATACCAGGGCACGATCAGCCTCATCGGGGATGAACCCCATCTGCCTTATGAGCGACCGCCCCTGTCAAAGGCGGGAGCCGAGGCCGACACCGTGCGGGCAATCGTTGCCGAGGCCCGGTTCGCCGAAGCAGGAATCTCGTACCGCCGGGGGGCTCGCGTTTCCGCCATCGAGCGCACCGCCCATTCACTGTTTTTAGACAGCGGCGAAACGCTCGCTTATGGGCGACTGCTTCTGGCAACCGGGGCTTCGCCACGAAAGCTTCCCGGTCTGAGCTATGGGAAACGTATTCACACCTTACGGACTGTAGAGCAGGCTGCAGCCATCCGCGGGGCGATGCGGCAAGGCCAACACCTCGCCATCTTGGGCGGAGGCTTTATCGGCTTGGAACTTGCAGCCATGGGCCGGAAGCTTGGAGCCATGGTAACCCTCATCGAAATGCAGCCACGTGTGCTGATGCGCGGTGTGCCTGAACGACTGGCTCTGGCACTTCAGGCTCGCCACGAGGAGGAGGGTGTCGGCATTGTCTGTGGCGTGGGGGTCGAGAGCATCGATGAGGACGAAGCACGTGTGATCATTGCACTTGTCGACGGACGGCATATCCACGCTGATGCACTGGTGGTGGGGATTGGCGCAGAGCCCCATACGGCCTTGGCGGAGCAGGCGGGGCTCTCCATCGACAATGGTATTGCCGTCGATGATTATCTCCGCACGGATGATCCTGATATCTTCGCGGCCGGTGACTGCTGCTCCTATCCTGTTGCAGTTTATGGCGGCCGACGCGTTAGGCTCGAATCCTGGAGGAACGCTCAGGAGCAGGGCAGCGCGGCGGCAGCCAACATGCTCGGCAAGGCCGAAGCTTTCGACGCCGTACCTTGGTTCTGGTCGGATCAATATGACATGACGCTGCAGGTGGCCGGCTTAGCCGACGGCGCCGTCGCGACTGTTGCTCGTCCCTTGTCCGATGACGCGGAAATCCTCTTTCACCTCGATGGCGATGGACGACTTCTCGCAGCCAGCGGCCTTGGCCGAGGAGGCGCCGTTGCGCGCGATATCCGGCTCGCTGAGATGCTGATCGCACGGCGGGCGCATCCGGACCCAGCAGCGCTAACCGACCCTGCTACCAAGCTTAAATCCCTTTTGTAGGCGCCAAGCGCCAGAGGAAGATCCATGAAATCGAAACGTCCCACTGTCGCTGACATCCTGGCACTCAAGGGCAAGCGGCAATTGAGCATGTTGCGGGTTGTCACGCTCGAAGAGGCAGAGGCTGCTGAAATGGCCGGGATCGAAATGGTCTCCGTTCCCCCGGCTTTGCTCGGACCAGCCTTCCGCGAAGCGGCCCCGACGGTGTTTGCTGTTCCTGGCCTGGAATACGGCGACTTCATCACCGCGGAGGAGTATCTCCGAGCCGCGTTCCAGGCGATGCGAGCGGGCGGCGATGCCGTCTATTGCGCAGCCAGCCTCGGCATCATTCGCAGGTTGCGTGACGAAGGCATCCCGGTCTGCAGTCATGTCGGCCTCATCCCCTCGAAGGCAACCTGGACCGGCGGTTTCAAGGCTGTCGGGAAGACGGCCGAAAGCGCGCTTTCGATATGGCATGCCGTGAAGGCTCTGGAAGAGGCGGGGGCTTTCGCAGCGGAAATCGAGGTCGTTCCGGCTGATGTTGCGGCGCTTATCAGCTCGAACACTTCGCTCTTCATGATTTCAATGGGCGCGGGCGCTGGCTGTGATGCGCAGTATCTTTTCGCTGACGACGTGCTCGGCCAAACCCGTGGCCACGTTCCCCGCCACGCCAAGACGTATCGCAATTTCGCGGCGGAGTACGACCGTCTTCAGCAAGAGCGGATTGCCGCTTTCCGCGAATTTCGTCAGGACGTCGAAAGCGGTGCCTATCCAGCCGATCGACACAATGTCGGTGTGCCGGCCGACGAACTTGCCCGCTTCAACACCATGATCAACGGCTGACCGAGCCGATAGGAGAGAAGACCATGACTGTAAACTTCGCCCTTCTGGGCGCGGGCCGTATCGGCCGTGTCCATGCCAAGGCCGTGAGCAGCAATCCAGATGCGAAGCTGGTCGCCGTGGCCGATGCTTTTCCGGCCGCCGCCCAATCAATCGCGGCTCAGTATGGCGCAGAGGTTCGTACCATTGATGAAATCGAGGCGGCCCGCGACATCCATGCAGTAATCATCTGCACACCGACAGATACGCATGCCGATCTGATCGAAAGGTTTGCGAGGGCCGGCAAGGCCATCTTCTGCGAGAAGCCAGTTGACCTGGACATAGCCCGCGTCAAAGCGTGTATCGACGTCGTCAAGGAGACAGACGCCAAGCTGATGGTTGGCTTCAACCGCCGCTTCGATCCGCATTTCATGGCGGTGAAGGAGGCGATCGACGATGGTCGCATCGGCAAGGTCGAGATGATTACCATCACATCCCGCGATCCCGGTCCGCCGCCGCTAGACTATATCGCCCGCTCTGGCGGCATCTTCCGTGACATGACGATCCACGACTTCGACATGGCCCGATTCCTTCTCGACGGCGAGCAGATCGCATCTGTCTCCGCCCACGCTGCTGTTTTGGTTGACCCTGCTATTGGCACTGCAGGCGATTACGACAGTGTCACAATTATTTTGGAAACCATTAGCGGACGCCAGGCAGTGATCTCCAATTCCCGCCGTGCCACCTATGGCTATGACCAGCGTATCGAAGTCCACGGTTCGATGGGTTCGGCCAGCGCGGAAAACCAGCGTCCAATCTCGATTGAGGTGGCGACTGCTGAAGGCTACACCCGCCCGCCGCTGCATGACTTCTTCATGACCCGCTACACCGAAGCCTACGCCAACGAAATTGCCGGCTTCATCGCAGCGGTTGAAAGTGGTGCGCCGCTCTCTCCTAGCGGAGAAGATGGTTTGTCGGCACTCGAATTGGCTGACGCAGCACTGGAGAGTGTGCGGACCAAGAGGCGCATTATTCTCGGTTGAGCTCAGCCGTAGGATGCCGAGGAGCAGGCATGGCTTTGCTGAAATGAGGCGTCGTTTACATGTTCTCACGGGGCGTCGAAACGGTATTCAAATCCTGAACGAGTGCCGCGCTTTGCCGTCCAGAGCTCGCTGATTGGCTTGGCCGTCGCGCGGGCGCAGACTCATATTCAGCGTCCGCCGACATACGTGGTGTGCCGCCATCCTCGATGTTGCGAGCTTGCAATCTCCGGGCAGCATGCTTCACTACGCCCCGATCATATCGCTGCGCTACAGCACTTGCCGGCTCTTGACTTCGGTGAGACTGCTCCGGCATAGCCTTGAATCCCGCTTGTCTCCGTGGCGTGCTGGGACAACAGCTTGCGCGTTTAGCCGTACATTGAATTCGGCAGGATCAATGCGATCTGCGGGAAAACGATGATAAGCAGCAGTGCGACTATCATCACCAGTAGGAAGGGCATGACCCCTTTGAAGATCGTAGCCAGGGGGACATCACCAGCTACACCCCGAACGACGAATACATTCATGCCAACCGGCGGAGTGATCATGCCCATTTCAATCACGATGACAGCCACAACTCCGAACCAAATCGGGTCGAAACCGAATGACATCATGATCGGGTAGACGATAGGAATGGTTACTACAAGCATCGCGAGTCCATCCATAAACATTCCGAGCACGATGTATGCCAGGATGATAACAGCGAGCGAGCCGTAGGCGCCTAGTCCCAGACCCTGAAGACCATCGCCGAGCACCGCAGGAATACGGGTGACAGCAAGGAACGGGTTCAGCACATTAGCGCCGATTACGATGGCATATAACATCGCGGTGGTGCGCAAAGTGTCCTGAACCGCGCTCCAAAAGCCACCAAGCGTAATTGATCGGGTGGTGAAGGCCAGTAGGATAACGAGCGCTGCCCCGATTCCCGAGGCTTCAACGGGAGTGAAGACCCCGACATAGATCCCGCCGATGGAGAGTATCATCACACCGAGGAGGGGCGCGGACCGACGTACTGTGCCGAGCTTCTCCCCAAGTGTCATTGCCCGGCCCCGGGGGCCAGCGGTCGGATCCCTAAGTGCCACAAACCACACAACGGTGACAAAAAGCCCCGTGAGCAGAAGGCCCGGGATCACGCCTGCCATGAATAGGCGACCAATGGATTGCTCGGTCAGGATCGCATACAGCACGAAGCCCGTTGAAGGTGGAATGAGGAAGCCCAGTGTCCCACCAGCTGCAATCGCACCTGTCGACAGTCCTGGAGAATAGCCAAGACGTTTCATCTCGGGAAGTGCCACCTTACCGAGTGTTACTGCCGTAGCAACCGAAGACCCACAGACGGCGGCAAAGGCTGCGCAGGCGATCACGGATGCGGACGCGAGGCCGCCCCGGAAGCGCCCGACCCATGCATACGCGGCATCGTAAAGACCGGAGCTGAAGCCTGCAGCTGACGATACGTTGCCGAGCAGAACGAACATTGGCGCGACAATCAATGAGTAAGAAGCCACTGCCGAGAAGCTCTCCGTGACGACTACCCCACCTGCGGATCGGAGACCTTCCAGCGCCCACATCCCGAAAAAACCGACACACATCATGGCGAAGGCAACCGGCATGCGCAGAAGCATCAGGAGGAAGAGGCTCCCGATGCCGATAAATCCGACTGTCATGGGGCTCATTCTTTAGCCTTTCCAGCAACTAACAGTAGGAACTCCGAGGCGAGGACCAGCACGCACAGCGAGATGCCGATAACAAGCACCCCGTAGAACGGCCAGAGGGGCATGCCCAGCATGTTAGTGGTGTCCTCGAACTCCAGAGCGTCCAGGAGCTTGTCCGATGCTCGGACGACAAGGATTAACAGAACGAAACCCGATAGGAGCCGTGAAAGAACATCGCCTAACCGGCGACCGCGAGGGCCAAGCCATTCATCGAAAATGTCCACACGCACATGGGCGTCGTTCCAAGTGGCATAGGGCAGGGCTAGCATGACCAGGGCGACGCCCGCCATCTGCACGATCTCGTCGACCCCGGTGATCGGCATATTCAGAAGATACCGTGTCAGGACGCCAACGGTGATGGTTGCCATCATGAACAGGAGGCTGACACCGGCGAATACCGACAGGGCGCTTGTGGCGCGGTGGACTGACCGCGCCAGATATGAGTCTGGAGACCTGAGCATTGTGGTCACTTCGATACCAACGCGTCAACCAACGCCTTTGCTTCGGGGCCGGTTTGGGTCACAATCCTGGCTGTTACCTGATCGGCGATCTCGTTGAACGGAGCAGCCTGCTCGGGCGTGAGGCGGATGACTTCCTTGCCCGGCATTGCTGCAAGTGCCTCGATACCTGACGCCGCCACTTTCAATTGGCTCTGCTGACCGTTCAATGAAGCCTGCTTCCCGGCTTTCGCAACGGCAGCCTTCTGCTCATCGCTCAAAGCCTGCCAGGCGTCACGGTTCATGACGATAAAGAACGGCGAGTTCGTCGTCTTCATGCCAAGCGTCACGTAGTTCGCGACTTCGCCCAGCTTGAATGCTTTGGTGGCCGTGCCGTCGATCATCGCAGCGTCAATCACGCCAGTCTGGAGCGCGTTGTAGACTTCGCTCACAGGCATCGACACGGGCGTGCCGCCCCAGGCCTCGACCAGAAGGCCAGAGTTGCGGGAGGGGACGCGGACCTTCATGCCCTTGATGTCGTCCAGCGTGCGGATCGGTTTCTTCGCGCTGTAGAGGATGTTCTCTGCGCTTGACCAAAGGGCGACGAGCGGGGTCCGCTTGTATTCCGACTTCAGGAGATCGATGTGCTTCCAAAGCGTGTCTGTGCCGGTGCTTTCCACCAGCACGCCCGGGAGTTCTGCTGCCAGTGTCAGCGGGAAGTTCGAGGCAGTATAGCCGGGCAGACTGATTGACAGATCGGCCACTCCGTCTACGGCGCGAGCATATTGTTCTGTCGGTCCTGCTCCAAGTTCGCCGCCATTGTAAAGTTGAACCTTGACTTCACCCTTCGTCAGATCTTCCACGGCTTTGGCGAAGGGTTCAAAAGTCGATGACACATAGGGATGCGTCGGTGCCATGAAGTTTGCGAACTTGAGTGTTTCGGCGTTGACAGTCCCGAACCCTGAAACCAAGAGAGCCCCGCCGAGTGCGATTATCTTGCGCATGCCTTCCTCCCATTTGAGACATTGATAATGCTGCTTCCGGGATCCATCGCGCTGGACGGCCTGGATGGCCAATTCAAAGCGAGGCCTTCACCATAATATTTAGCTATAAGAACGGGTGCTGCACGGGTGATCTCTGCCACAGGCCGTGCGCTGCCGCTTGCAAGATCCTGTCGCGCGCGGTGCTTGTAGAATTGCAGTCACCCGGCGAGACTATAGCGTGAACTTATGAGAGCTGCGCCGGTTTCGATTTGAACCCGCACGCCAGAGCGAGCATCTAGACGTAAACAAATCGAGGAGATGTTTCTATGACAGCGAATGGTTCGACGTCCAAGTCAGCCCTTGTAATCAGTGCTCATGCGGCAGACTTCGTGTGGCGTTGCGGCGGGGCAATCGCGCTTCACGCCGCCATGGGATACGAGGTTACGGTTGTGTGCCTGTCCTTTGGAGAGCGCGGCGAGTCTGCGAAGTTGTGGAAGCAGCCGGGGATGACGCTGGATCGGGTGAAGGCTGCGCGGCGTGCCGAGGCGGAAAAGGCAGCGCAGGCTCTCGGCGTTCACAATCTGATCAGCTTCGATCTCGGTGACTATCCGCTTCGCCTGACGGACGAGGACAAATACCGTCTGGTCGACGTCATCAGGGATGTCCAGCCGTCCTTCATGCTCAGCCATTCTCAATATGACCCTTATAATACCGACCACATGTATGCCACGCAGGTAGCGCTCGAGACGCGCATGATAGCCCAGGCTTGGGGTCATAATCCTGGCCAGAAGGTGCTCGGCGCTCCGCAGCTTTATCTTTTCGAGCCGCATCAAACGGAGCAGATGGGCTGGAAGCCGGATGTGTTTCTCGACATTACGCCCGTCTGGGATAAAAAACGTGCGGCCATTGAGTGCATGGAGGGCCAGGAGCATCTCTGGGAGTTCTACACGCGGGTCGCAGAGAACCGCGCCAACCATTTCATGCGCAATTCCGGCGGTCAGTCGGGTGGGCGGACGGCCAAATATGCCGAAGGCTTCCAGTCGATCTTCCCGCGCACGGTTGATGAACTTTAATGCTCAGGGGTCGGTTCGGAGCCGGCCCCTCATCAGCTCAGGGCAGAGGATCTCATGGCCACACCGACAAACCCTTCCTTCGACATCGCGCATCTGGGGCATGTCGAGATGTTTACCGACAAGTTCGAGGAGAGCCTCGACTTCTTCACGCGCGTCTACGGCCTGAAATTGTCTGGACAGGACGAGAGCTCGGCCTATCTGCGCGCGTGGGACGATTACGAGTACTGCTCCTTGAAGCTGACCCGTTCGGACAGAACCGGAATTGGTCATGTCGCCTACAGGGCGGCAAGTCCCGAGGCGCTTGAACGACGGGTCAAGATCATTGAGGCATCTGATTTCAAGGTGATCGGCTGGGTCGATGGCGACCAGAGCCATGGACGGGCGTTTCGCTTCGAGGACCCATTTGGCCATGTTTTCGAGATCTACTGGGATACCAGATGGTATGCGCCCGAGGATCAGCTCGAACAGGCGGCCCTGAAGAATACGGCCTCAGCCTTCACCGGCGCAGCGCCGCGACGACTCGATCATCTCAACCTGTTGAGTTCCGATGTCAGAGAGTTCCGCCGCTTCATGGAGACCTGCCTGGGTGCCCGTGTTACCGAGATCATCCAACTCGACAACGGTCGTCTCGGAGGTTGCTGGTTCACGGTGAACAACAAGACCTATGATCTGGCATGCACGGAGGAACATGGTGGCGGCTTCGCACGGTTGCATCACGTCACCTACGCCACTGACCAACGCGAGGACATCTTGCGGGCAGCAGACATCTTCCTCCAAAACGGCGTGCATATCGAAACAGGGCCGCACAAGCATGCGGTCCAGGGAACGTTCTTCCTCTATGTCTGGGAGCCGGCGGGCAACCGCGTGGAACTCGCCAATTCCGGAGCCAGGCTTATCCTTGCACCCGACTGGCAGCCTGTAGTCTGGACCGAGTCCGACCGCAAGAAGGGCCAGGCTTGGGGACTGAAGACGATCGAAACATTCCACACGCACGGTACACCCCCGGTCAAGAAGGAGCATTGAGCATGGCTGTTGTGGTTCAAAACGTCCAACGCGTTTCACAGGAGGTCATCGACAAACTCGCTGTCGCCGGGGTTGCGACCGTCCATGAGGCGCAGGGGCGTAAGGGCATGCTGGCAAGCTACATGCGCCCGATCTACGCGGGTGCCCAGATTGCTGGCTCAGCTGTGACGATTTCGGCGCCGCCCGGCGACAACTGGATGCTGCATGTGGCCATCGAGCAGCTTAAGGCTGGAGATATCCTGGTGCTTGCACCGACCAGCCCCTGCGACAACGGCTATTTCGGTGATCTTCTGGCGACCTCGGCGAAGGCGCGCGGTTGCCGCGGTCTGGTCATCGATGCCGGTGTGCGTGATATCCGCGACCTGACGGCGATGGGCTTCCCGGTATGGTCGAAGGCGGTCTCCGCACAGGGTACGGTGAAAGAAACACTTGGATCTGTGAATGTTCCAGTTGTCTGTGCAGGCTGCCATGTTGAGGCAGGTGACGTCATCGTCGCCGATGATGACGGTGTTTGCGTGGTCAAGCGGGCAGAGGCCGAAGCTGTGCTCGCGGCCGCAGAAAGGCGGCTTGCGAACGAGGACGCAAAACGTCAGCGGCTCGCCGCGGGTGAGCTTGGCCTCGACATCTACAACATGCGGGCTGCCTTGGCTGCGAAAGGTTTGAAGTATGTCTGACGAACAGGGGATCCGATGCCTCTGGATGCGCGGGGGCACGTCAAAGGGAGCCTATTTCCTCAAGGATGACCTTCCGAGCGATCCGTACAAGCGAGATGCCCTGTTGCTGCGGATCATGGGGTCTCCGGATCCTCGTCAGATTGACGGAATCGGTGGCGCGGATCCCCTGACTTCCAAGGTGGCGATCCTTTCTCCCTCGACGAGGCAGGACGCTGACGTGGACTACCTGTTTTTGCAGGTTTTTGTCGACCAGGCGCTGGTCAGTGATGCGCAGGGCTGCGGTAACATCCTGGCGGGCGTCGGACCGGCCGCGCTGGAGCGCGGTCTCGTGGCTATTGCGGGTGAGGAGACGTCGGTCCGCATTCACATGGTGAACACCGGCGAGGTGGCGGTCGCCCGTATTCAAACCCCGTACGGCAAGGTGTCTTACAAGGGGAGCGCCGAGATTGCCGGCGTACCCGGTCACCACGCCGCAGTTCCGCTGCTGTTCATGAACACCGCGGGTTCCAAGTGTGGCAGCCTCCTGCCCACCGGAAACGTTGTTGATGTGGTTGACGGTGTCGAGATGACCCTCATCGACAACGGCATGCCCTGCGTCATCATGCGGGCGTCCGACTTCAACCTCTCGGGGCACGAGACCCGTGAGGAAATTGAGGCGAATGAGGCTCTCAAAGCGCGCATTGAGGCCATTCGCCTGAAGGTGGGGCCGATGATGAACCTCGGTGACGTCACCACGGCTTCGGTGCCCAAGATGACACTGGTCTCCAAATCCCAGTCAGGTGGCGCCATCTCCACGCGCAGCTTCATTCCGCATCGGGTGCATGCGACCGTAGGCGTCTTCGCCGCCATCACCGTTGCAACGGCCACACGCCTTGCCGGCAGCCCTGCGCAGGACCTGGCGGTCCAGCCTTCCGATGGCCGCTATCAGATTGAGCATCCGACCGGCTCGATGGAGGTCTTTCTCGATATCGGTGATGACGGGGAGTTGCTCGGCGCGGGATCGGTTCGTACCGCGCGCAAGCTGTTCGATGGCATGGTTTTTCCTGCTCCCTAACCCTTGGACCTCACCATTGCGAATGAAAGAAGAGGGACCGGCTCTCGCGTCCGGTCCCTCTTCCATATCCTTCGGGCGGTGGTCCGGCCAATGCGACTTTCTCAATCGGCCCAGTAAAGACGGGTGGGATTGTCCACCAGCAGTGCCTGAAACTGTTCAGCCTGTGGCGCGATGATCTTGAGAAGATCAACAAGCGCACCGTCATCAGGCATGTTCTCGTAGATATTCGGGTGCGGCCAATCTGTTCCCCATAGGACGCGGTCCGGAAAGCGCTCGACCAGGAGGCGCCCGTACTGGGCGGCATCTTCGAAAGGCGGACCCGTTCGCGAGAGGCGTTCCGAGCCGCTGACCTTTACCCAGAATTTATCATCCTGAAGTAGGTCTAGTAACAACCGAAAAGCTGGTTGTTCTGGGCCCTTAGAGACATCGATGCGTCCCATGTGATCGATCACCAGCGTCAGGTCCAGGCTTTTCAGAAACGGCGCGAGTTCCTCAAGGCGGAAAGCGTCGAAATGAACAACGGCATGCCATCCGAGGGGCCGAATCTTCTCTACAATCTCGACGATCGCATCTTTATCCGCTGGTGCGCCAAGATGGGTGACGAAATTGAAGCGCACGCCCCGGACCCCGGCTGCATGCAGCTCTTGCAACTCTTCCTGCGTTATCGTCCGTTCGACCATGGCAATGCCACGATAGTTGTCGCCACCAGCGAGAAGTGCGTCGACCATCGCACGGTTATCCTTGCCATGGCAGCTCGCCTGCACAATGACGGAGCGCTCGAAACCGAGGTGACGATGCAGCGCAAACAGCGTCTCCTTCGGCGCATCAATCGGAGTGTATGTGCTCGACGCCGCGAAAGGGAAAGCTGCTGCCGGTCCGAACACGTGGCAGTGCGCGTCACAGGCGCCAGCGGGAAGGCTGACGTCCGGCTTCTTTGGATTGGGATGGAAGGGCAGTGCTTCTTTGCTCATGATTATGCTTTCTGGAATGTCAGGATGAAGCGGGGGTGCTGATGGCTTGCCCATGGCTTCTGGCGATCTTGAACAGTGTCGCGCCGATGATGATGACTCCGGCAAGCCTCGCTGCGATGCTTGTAACGTCAAGCGAAGCAACGGAGGTCGGCCATGCAAGGAGACCGCTACCAAGGATGAGTAGGACCCGCTCGACAACGGTCATTACTCGTCCGAGCCAGCCTGCAAAACTGAGCGTGAGCGCGGTCACCACGAGGGTTGCCAGGATGATGCCGAGCACGATGTCGAGGGCCGTGCCGATCATCAAGATGCCCGGCATCGTGACAAACAAGAATGGGACAAGGAGTTTTACGAAGCCGAGGCGTATCGATTCCATCGCCGTGGCATTTGCGTCCGCGCCGGAAATGCTGGCTGCAGCATATGCAGCCAGGGCAACAGGTGGCGTGATCGCGGACACGAGACCGAAATAGAAGATGAACATGTGTGCCGAGATCGCGGGCATACCGAGTCTTGTCAGCGCCGGCGCCACCAGAACGGCGAGCAAGAGATATGCCGCCGAGGTTGGCAGGCCCATACCAAGCACAAAGGAAGCAAGTGCTGTCAGAATGAGAATGAGCGCGAGGCTGGAACCGCCAACCTCGACAATGAGGCTCGAAAGCATCAAGCCCATGCCGGTCAGGTTGAGCACGCCAATGACCACACCCGCTGCCGCCACGGCCGCGACGATGGGCAGCGTCGAAATGAGGGTGTCCCGGCAGACGAGGAGAAGATCGGTCACACCGACACGGGTGGCCCGTCTCCAGGGGCTTATGGCGAGCGCGAAAATCAGGCAGTAGACGGCAGCGCGCGTCGGGGTCATTCCCAAAGCCAGAAGCACAATCAGGCCGACAAGTGGGACCAGCAGATAACCGCGTCGCAGAAGCGTTTCGCGCAGAAGCGCCAGTCCGCCGTCCCGGTCGATCGCAAGGTTCTGCCGGCCAGCTTCAAGTCGGACAGAAATCATCAAAGCCAGGACATAGAGCAGACCCGGGACGAGGGCCGCGAGGGCAATCTGGCTGTATGGCACGCCAACGATCTCGGCCATGAGGAAGGCAGCAGCACCCATGACCGGCGGAAGGATCTGGCCGGCCGAAGAGGCTGCTGCTTCAATGGCGCCCGCCAGGACCGGCGAATATCCCACCCGCTTCATCAGCGGGATCGTGAACGTGCCTGTGGTAACTACATTGGCAACGGCACTGCCGTTGATCGTTCCAAGAAGCGCGCTCGAGAGGGCGGCAGAAAGGCCGGGGCCTCCCTGCACGCGGCCGGTGATCCCCCGCGCAATATCCACAAAGACCTCGCCTGTACCGATCTTCATCAGCAAGGTGCCGAGCAGAGCAAAGAGGAAAATGTATTCGACGGCGACGCCCATGGGCACGCCATAGAACCCTTCCGTAGACAGCAGGATTGTGGACGTGAGCCGAGCAAGGTCATAGCCTCCGTGGCCGTATTTGCCGGGAATCAGATAACCGAAATAGGCATAGACAAGCGACAGGACTGCGAGAAGCAGCAGTGCCCATCCGACGGAATACCGAACCAGCACCAGCACGGCGATCAATGTACCAACGAAGACATAGCGGTCTGCTGGTGAAGACATTGCCCCGTTCATGATAATGTCGAGATAGGAATGCCAGAGATATGGGCCGGCGATCGCGGCGATTGCCGAAAGTCCATAGAACGCAAGGCGCTGTGGCCGCGAACTGCACCTTAATCCGATCGCCGCGAGGCCTGCGGCCGATACGGCCGAGAGAAAGCTCGAGCGCAGCAGCAATGCGGTGATGCCCCCAAAGAAGGCGCCGTAGACCACGAGGGTCGTGACAACCACTGCCAGCGCCACATACAAGATCGAAACCACATTGGTTTCGCGCGGACCAGCAGACGAATTCGCCAGCCGCAGTGTTCCGAGAACATCACGCATCGCAACTACCCTTGTCGATCTGACTTACTTCTTGCCGTCGAAATATTGCTGAGCAGCAGGATGCAGCGGTACGGGCGTCTCGGGTGCAGTCGCCAGCGAAATGGCCTTTGCTTGCGGATGGACCTGTGACAGTTCGTCAAGATGCTCGAAGATCGCCGTCATAATGCCGCCGATCATTTCGTCACTGGCGCTCTGGACGGTGAACAACGTCGCTGGGTCGTTGATCGCTTGAACCGGTTCGGTTTGTCCCTGGTATGTCCCGGCAGCGATTTCATAGGGCTGGTAGAAGGGGTACTCTGCGACAAGGGATTCGAGCTTTTCCGGATCGGCAGACAGAAGCTGCATCTCCTTCTGAGCGCCAAGGTCGATGAGCGCGGCCGTCGGGGCCCCGGCGAGCACTACGGCAGCGTCGATGGTACCGTTGATCAGAGCGGCTGTGCCTTCGTTGTAGGAGAGGAACTGCACGTTGCCCGCGTCGAACACCTCGTAGGCCTCAAGCAGCCTTTGGGCGAGGACCGCAGAGTTCGAGCCAGGCGGTCCCATGTTGATGCGCTTGCCTGCGAGATCCTCGAAGCTTTGAATGCCACTCGACTTTAAAGCTGCTATCTGCAGAACGGCTGGATAGAGGTTTGCCATGCCTGCAACTGGCAGTGCCTCATCAAAGGGGCCTTCACCCTTGCTGGCTTCGAACAGGGTGGAAGAAGAAGACAGACCGAAGGTCATCTGCCCGGCTGCAACGCGCCGAATATTCTCGACCGAGGCCCCGGTTACCTCAGCGCGTGCCGTTGTGTTCGGCATGTGCTTGTTCAGCAGTTCCGCGATGCCGGCTCCAATCACGTAGAAGAGCCCGCCGGTGCCGCCAGTGCCAATGGAAATTCGTTCCTGTGCGGCAACCGGTGTGACAATGACCGCTACTGCAAGGCCTGCAGCAGCGAAGTTTTTAAGTATGTTCATAGGTTCCTCCTCCCATTGTGAACGAGCTGTCTTCAGCTCACCTGATGTGATGACGTTGTTGATGCCTTGAGTCCGCGAAAGCTGTAAAAGGTGGCTTCCACCAGATGTTGAATTGCAGCGTTGCGGTCGTTGCCGTCTACCTGGCCGCCGGACAGCCGTGTCACACGGTCCGGATTGATGAGCGCATAGTAGAGCGCGCCAAGGAGAAACTGGCTGCGCCAGACAAGTCCTTCCTGGTCGGCGCCTGGAACGCAGTCGGCGATCGCTTCGATGAAGATACGACTGGTGTCATCGAAGGCCTCGGCAATGATCAACTGGGCATCCGCGTTGTTTTCAGCCGAGAGGATCGCACGCATGCGGGTGAATTCGGCGCCACCACCGTCATGATCGGATGACGACATATACGCTGGAACGACATAGGCGCGCAGGACGGCAATGAGGCGTTCGTCCGGATCACGGAGCCGTTTCGCTTCACCGAGCAGTTCGAGACGGCGCGCATTCATCGGTTGCGTGTGTCGCTCGTAGATCTGTCGCAGGAGATTGGCCTTGGATCCGAAGTGATAAGTGAGGCTGCCAAGATTGGCATCCGCCTCCTTCGCGATGTCCCGCATCGAGACTGCATTGTATCCGCTCTGGGAGAAGAGACGGATGGCTGCGTCCAGAAGGGCTTCTTTCGTGTTGTTGCGCATGATCGTGCCTTGTTCGCTTGGCCAGTTTTCTTGTACATATGTACAAATTAACGACGTGTCAACGCGCAAGCGCGCGGGTTCCGCTTTGGGATGCGGGTCAGCTAATGAGCGGTATCTCTCTATGCAACTGGTCGCGAAACGCCTGTGCCAGCGGCGCAAGCGCTCGACGCTTTGGCTCGATCAGATATAAGGTTCTCTGCAAATGGAGGTCCTCGACCGGCACGAAGGTAATCTGCGGGTCGTTGAACAGCAGGACTGCGTTTCGGGGCAGTAGCGCGATACCTAAGCCAGCCCTTATCATGCAAAGCTGGCCGATTGTCGAATGGGCATTGATCCGGGTCTGCATCAGAACGGGCGGCAAATCGCTGGCGGCGAGAAGTTGATGGGTGCCGGTCTGCGGTGTCAACCCGATCAGAGGGCGGTCCTCCAGATCCTCGAGTTTGACTGCCTTTTTCGTTAGCGGATCATCGATGCGGCAGGCAAGGCCGAAGTGATCGCGCAAGATCTCCCTTTGGTACAGGTCCGACGACTGCATTGCCCGACCAGCTACAGCAAGGTCCAAGCGCCCCTCGGCCACCATTTGGGCCAGGGTTTCAGCGACATCGTCGTGGATCACGCACCGCACCTCGGGTTTGTCGGACAGAAATATGGCCAGCTGCGGTGCCACGAGGGTTGAAATGGCAGACGGAGAGGCGCCGAGTAACAAAGCGCCCATTTCCAGGCCAGCCCGTTGGCGAAGACGAGTGACCGCGATGTCAAGACCATCCAGAAGCGGTCTACTGTCTTCGAGAAACGCGCGCGCTAGCGGTGTCATTGTCGGTGGTCGGCTCCTGCGATCAAAGAGCGGGGCGCCCACTGCTTCTTCCAGATGGCGGATTAGCTCTGAAAGCGCAGAAGGGACAATGCCTAGCCTCCCGGCCGCAGCCTGAAAACTTCCGCACTCTTCGATGGCAGATAACGCACGAAGGTGCCGAAGGTTTAGATTCAAGTTTTCCGAATTTATCTTCATCTAATTCTATTTTCATAAATATCCCGGCTGGGTCAAGATAGAGGGTAGCAGAGGAGAGTTTTTTGAATCAGTCGTCTCTATCGCTATTGCCGCTGCAAGGGTTCTCACGTCAGCTTCGCGCGCACGGTTTCACGGGCGAGGTCGAGGCCGACAGCGCGTTGCGCGCGGCGATGTCGACGGACAACTCTATCTATCAGATCATACCTGACGTTATCGTTTCGCCCCGCCACGCTCAGGATGTCGTGGTGCTGTTGGCGGTGCTGGAACTGCCTGAGTTCGCGGGTCTCGCTGTGACGGCTCGTGGTGGTGGAACAGGTACGAACGGTCAAAGCCTGAATCATGGTGTCATCGTGGATCTGCGTCGGCACATGAACCGGCTCCTTCGCCTGGATGAGGTGGAGGGTTGGGCGGATGTCGAACCCGGAATGGTGCTCGATGATCTGAATGAGCAGATCAGGCACACTGGCTGGTTCTTTGCGCCGGAAACTTCGACCTCAAGCCGGTGCACGATTGGCGGCATGGTCAGCACGGACGCGTCGGGGAAGGGCTCCCGTGTCTACGGAAAGACCTCTGACAACGTGCTTGGACTACAGCTTGCGTCGCCGCATGGTGTTCTGGATAGCATGGTCGATCCTCCCATCTGGGCCCATGACATGCTGGCGAGGGCTGAATTGGCCGCACGAAAGGGCAGGGAAGCGTTCGTCGCGGCAACGCCTCGTCTCAATCGCCGCTTCACCGGGTATGACCTGGAGCGGGCCTGTCCTGAGTCGGGTGGCTTCGAATGGTGGCGCCTGTTTCTCGGCGCAGAGGGAACGCTTGGCTTGCTTTGCGGCATCCGCGTAAAGCTTCGTCGCATCGAGCGGGAGAAACATCTCATCGTCGCCGGCTTCAGTGATTTTCGCGCAGCCGTTGCGGCAGCGACGCCGCTTCTTGCCGCAGACCCAACGGCGATTGAAGTCATGGATGAGACGGTGCAAGCCCTCGCGGAGAATGCAGGGCTGCTGCGGCGTCTTCCGCCAGCGCTTCGTCAAGCTGAGGGAGAACGCGTCGCCTATGTCTTCATCGAACTCAATGGCGATGATCCGGCTCTCCTTCAGCAGAAGGCCGGTCACTGCATAGATATTCTCGAAGATCTTGAGGGCTGCGGTGCCATCTATGCCAGTTCGACGCCGGCCGAAATTCGGGAATTGTGGGCCATCCGCTCAGCTGGCGTCGGATTGTTGGGAAAGATCAAGGGAAAATCGCGTCCAGTTGCCTTCGTGGAGGATGCCGTGGTTCCGCCAGAACATCTGCCGGCTTTTCTCGACGAGTTCCTCAATTTAATGTCAAAACATGGGCTGGGCTTCGGAATCTATGGTCACGTCGACGTCGGTTGTCTGCATATCCGGCCCGCCCTCAACATCGACAGTGTCGAGGACCGCAGCAAGTTGGTTGCCGTTTCGGATGCCGTCTTTGGATTGACGCGCAGATACGGTGGCATCTTCTGGGGTGAACACGGGAAGGGCGTCAGAGGAGCCTATTTGCGCCAATTCATCGGCCCTGAGGCCTATGCTGCTCTGCAGGACGTCAAGAAAGCGTTCGATCCGCAAGACCGTTTCAACCCTGGCAAGCTTGTGAGTAACGGAGCGGAAATCTTCCAGATCGGGACGACACCGTTTCGTGCATTCAATGCTGCTGAGGACGATCCGCTTTCGAACGCGTTTCGTTGCAATGGCAATGCCCAGTGCCTGAGCTATGCCAGCACGACCCCCATGTGCCCCAGCTTCAAGGCAAGCGCGGATGTGCGACAAAGCCCCAAGGGTCGTGCTGACGCTCTTCGTGCCTGGCATCACGCCAGAAGCGGTGGCGCTCCGGACCTGTCTCAGCAGGAAGCAGACCTCATGGGCGCTCTCGATACCTGTCTGGGCTGCAAGGCCTGCACAACAAGCTGCCCGGTCCAGGTGGACATTCCGACCATGCGTAGCGCGTTCTTGTCCGACTACTACGCTCGCCACCTGAGGCCTTTATCTCAACATCTTCTGCTTTGGGCCGAGCGCGTCAGCCCCAGACTGCAGGCCGTTGCACGGATGATATCCCCTGTCTGGCCGGCGGCGGTCAGTATTGGGCAAAAACTGATGGCATGCGAGGACCTGCCACGGCATATCGCGCATGTGCCGCGGAAGTTGTGGCTTACGAAGACGGAGCTAGAGCAGCCTCTTGCCAGCGGCACCGTGATCATCGTGCAAGACTGGTTCACCGCGCTCTTTGATGCAGACGTACAGCTTGGAGCCGTGGCCGGTTTTCAGGCCTTGGGTTACCAGCCTCGTCTTCTGCCAATGCTGCCGGCCGGCAAAACCGCCCTCTCTTCCGGGGATCTGGTGGGATTTCGTCGGCTGGCCAGGCGCCTCGCCACGCAGCTTTCAAGGGCAGCGGACACGGGTGCACCACTCGTTGCCTTTGAGCCTGCCTTCGCGCTGATGCTGCGTCAAGACTATGTTCGGGAGGGGCTGCGGCTTCCACCGGTGCTGCTGCCGCAGGAATTTTTGGCAAACGAAGCGGAGCATAGGCGGTTTCCCCAAGCCACGAATGCAGGAAAGACTCGCTTGCTTTCCCATTGCACCGAGAGCACAGGCGTGTCAGACGCTGGAGCGCTCTGGGAAAAAGTCTTTGCAGCGATCGGCATCGAGTTGACGACACCACAAACGGGATGTTGCGGAATGGCCGGTTTGTTTGGCCACCAGAAGCGCCATCAAACCATGTCACGCAAGCTCTTCGATATGTCCTGGCGCAGTCATACCGAGGCAAAAGACAAATTGGTGGCGACCGGATATTCTTGTCGCTGCCAGACCGAACGCTTGTCGGGGCGCAGGATTGACCACCCCCTCGCGCTGATTGCGCAGGTTCTAAGGCGTTAGCGCTACTTTCAGGGACTTCGCCTATGCCGGCGGAGTAGGCAAGGAAGTGGAAGACGGCAACCGGAAGCCGACAAGTCCCTGTGTGCGAGGCTGCGGAGGAAACATGCTGGCCAGCATTCGTCATCTTAGAATGTTCGTGATCCTCGGGCAGACCAATTCCGTGACCCGTGCGGCCGAGCTTACGCACGTTTCCCAACCGGCGGTAACACAAGCCATGGCAAAGCTTGCCCGCGACAGCGGCCACACTCTCTTCAAGCGTGGCGCGCAGGGCCTTTTCCTGACGGAAGCCGGCGAACGTCTTCACTACCGAGCCAGCCGGGCGCTAAGGATGCTCGACCAGGCGACTGCGGATATGGACCGTAGCATCCGCATCCAGGTGACTTGGCATCAACTCCAGGCGCTGATCGCCGTGACCGAGACCGAGAACTTCACTTTGGCGGCGCTTCGCCTGAGCCTTGCTCAGCCAACAGTGCACCGAGCAACCACCACGCTGGAAAAGGCAGCGGGACTCGAGTTCTTTCAACGTACGGCTCACGGGCTGATCTCAACCCGTGGAGGCCTACAACTGGCTCAAGCAGCCCGGCTGGCCTTGGCCGAGATGGATCAGGCCGAAGCGGATCTCGCGACCCTTGACGGTCGTGAGGTCGGACGCATTGTTATCGGGGCACTGCCACTCTCCCGATCCGGCTGGCTGCCGAAAGCAATTTTATCGTTTCGCAAGACGCGTCCTCGTTTTCCCTTCCAGGTCATCGACGGCCGTTATGACGAACTGCTTCTGGAACTGCGGCGGGGCGAAATCGACATGATGCTGGGCGCACTACGTCTTCCCAGCCCGATTGAGGACATTCATCAAGAACGCCTCTTCAATGATGAGGTGGTAATCGTTGCCCGCCGCGATCATCCCCTTCTGTCAAAAGCAAAGCTGGCTTCAGAGGATCTACTCTCATATCCCTGGGTTATGCCGCGGCGGTCGACGCCGATGCGAGGTGTTCTTGATGCATATTTCGCCGACCGGGCGCCGAGCGACATAGCAGAAACGTCCTCTGTCATCATGATGCGAGAGATGCTGCGCGAGAGCGATTATCTCGGAGGGCTTTCCCGGATGCAGGCGGAAGTCGAATCAGCCACGCTCGCGATCCTCCCCGTGACTGTGCCAAACGCGATGCGTCCCATCGGCATCACCACCCGTGCGGATTGGGAGCCGACACGGGCGCAGCGCGACTTTCTGAACCTGCTGCGACAGACCGCACAAGAGGCTTCTCTCCCGGGGGCTGAGCGCCAAGGTCTATGAGTCGAGGCGATCCAAAATCGCATCGGCCCGATCGCGATACGTGTCCGGGGTCTGTGGCAATAGGAGTTCGCCTATACGCTGCTGCCACTCCACTGTGGCGCTAGCCAGGCCGTTGGGAAGCCCAAGTTCAGCAAGAGTAACGGCTACTTCGCGCATTTCGGCTGCACGCCTGCGACCATGCACCATCATACGTTCCAGATTGTATGCCGCCTGGCGCGTCCAGTCGATCTCCGGGTTTGAGGCTTGAAGCGAGCCCAGAACCCGATCTTCGATACCCGCACGACGGGCGGCTAGCAGGCATTCGGCCGTCAGGGCCTCCATGCCCTTGATCATGACCGAGCGGATCATCTTGATGGCTGAGGCTTCGCCCACCTCTTGCCCAGATATCTCCGCCTGCATTTCCAACGCCGTCAAAAGATCAAGGGCTTCGTTTGCGTGTGGACCAGCAATCAGGAGCGGTGTGCGATGGAGTTTCGGATAGACGGGTGACATGATGGCGACATCGACGTACCGCCCATCAGCTGCACCAATGATCTCGGCGGCACGGCGCTTGGCGCCGGGCGAGCAACTGTTGCCGTCAAACCAGAAAGCGCCCTTCTTGAGGTGGGGGGCAGCTTGTTCGGCCGCCGCAACGGCGCGATCTGCCGTGACCAGGCAAAAGACCGCCCCGGCGTCGCGCAGGACATCGGCACGATCGGCTCCAAGCACTACGCCCGTTGCAGCGGCGCGCTGCCTTGGAGTGGCACCTTCGGTGTCCTGATTTTCGTCGAAAGCGTGGATTTCGAATGAGAAGTCCCGGCCTAAGCCTTTCATGAACGCCTCGGCGGCCTCACCGAAACCGATAAAGGCAAGTTGGGGTATGGCGGGCACGCTCATGGCTATATCCTTGAAAATGTCATCATCTTGATGCGGGTAACGGTCTTCGATGGAGCCCACGTCGTCGCAAGGGCGGAAGGAGGCTCCAATAAGAGCAGGAGCTGGTCCGGTTCAAGCTAGCCTGGCTTACGGCATAGGCAGGCCAAGCAGCTTTCCAAACAGTAGCACTGCAATTAGCCATGTTCCGACACCTGTTGCCAGGCCGCGGATCAGGCGCTGCTCACCAGAGAAAAGGAATGTGACACAGGTGGCAGCAATAGCGATGGCAGGCGGCAGACCGATCCAGCTCACGCCAAGCAAACAGACGACAAATATGCCGAAGGCCATCAACGCGCGGTGGCTCGAGGAGTAATCTGGACGCTCGTCCCGAAAATCTCCTCGCAAGAGAAGTGCCAGGTAGGTGAACGAACAGATAATCCCGAAAACCGCGACCTGCTCAGGCAATGCGCCAGGTCCCGTATCACCCGTCGAGTGGCCGGACGGCAGCGCCAGAGCCAAGATCAGGAAACCGGTACTTGCGGCAAGGCATACACCGGCGGCGATGATGTCGCTGACCGGGAAGACCCGGCCAGCCATTGTGTTGTTGTCAGGCGTCATTTCACGAAACCGGTCGCCTTGAGGAACTCAGACTGCTCCTCAAGATCTTGTTTAACCCGCTCGGTGAATTCCTTTTCACCCCAGTTCGGGCTGTCCTGGAACTGTTCCTCCTGGAATTTTTTCCATTCGGCAGATGCTGTGACCTTGTCGATCGCCGTCTGGATCGTAGCCACTACGTCGTCCGGGGTGCCCGCCTTAACCGCTATACCGCGCCAGATTGCACCTTCCAGATCGAACCCCTGTTCTTTGAACGTAGGGGCATCGGGCAGGAAGGGGGAGCGCTCAGCGGTGGAAACACCCAGAAGACGAAATTCTCCACTCTTCACCTGGGAAAGGCCTGTCGATGGCGTCATCATGGCCGCGTCAATGTGTTTGCCGAGCAGGCCAAGGGTTACCTTGCCCGAGGCGTCGTGCGGGATCCAGCCGCTCTCGAAGCCACCCTGCTTCATCAGTTGATAGAGCATGTACTGGTGAAAGCCGCCGGACGAGTGGCCGCCCACCTTTAGGCCATTGGGGTTTTGCTTCATGTAATCGACGAAGTCGGCAACCGTCTTGTATGGGCTGTCGCTGGAAACGGCGAGCGACGAAGGTTCTGATTGCATAGCGCGGAGGAGACGCAGGTCTTCGACCTTGAACGGAATCAGGCCTTGGGCGATGCCAAAGGTCAATGTGCCGGTCAGCACAAGGATGTTATGGCCGTCGGCGGGTTGCGTAACGATCTGGGAAAGCCCGACTGCGCCACTTCCGCCCGGTCGGTTGTCCACCTTGATCGTCCACCCAGCTTCTTTTTCGAGCAGTTCGGCAAGCTTGCGCCCGTAGGTGTCGAGGGCGCCGCCGGCGCCGGACCAGATAACTATGCTGACCGGCTTTTCTGGGTACTCTGCAGAGGCCTGCTGTGGCAGTGAAAACGCCGTCGTAATAGCAGCGCATACAATGGCACCGGCTGAGCGCAGCAGCTTTGAAACGCCATGACCGCGCTTGTCTTTCATATATCGCATGTCTCTCTCCCAGTTCTGGATTGTGTGGCTTTCGCGGCTCAGGCCGCTGCTTCCACGGATTTACGACGTGCCCTCCAGGCACGGCGGATAGGCACGGCTACGCTGACCAAGCTCAAAGCGAGGAACAGTGCGCTGATGGGATCTGTGAGGAATACCGTGTAATCACCCTGCGACGAGACAAGTGCCACGCGGTAGTTGGACTCGACCAGATATCCTAGAACCATCGCCAGGATGATCGGTGCGACGGGGAAACTCAGCTTCTTCATGATGTAGCCGAGCAGCCCGAAGCCAAGTGTCATCCATACGTCAAACATCAGATTGCGAATGGCGAAGGCGCCGAGCACAGCGAAGGTGAGGATGCCGGCGGCAATCACTGCATCGGGCAATAGAACGGTACGTGCCATGATAGGCAGGAACAATGACCCCACCAGATATTGCACAAGCGACGCGATGATGACGCCGAACAAAATGGCGTAGACGAGCGTCGGCTGCTCGGTAAATAGTTGCGGGCCCGGATGAAGGCCGTGCATGATGAGCGCGCCCATCATGATAGCAGTAGTAGGTGAACCCGGCACTCCAAGCGCCAGCAATGGGACCAGCGCTCCGCCGACTGTAGCGTTGTTGGAAGCCTCCGGCGCGGCGATGGCATTTGCAGAGCCCTTGCCGTATTCCTCAGGGTGCTTGTCGCGGGCGCGGGCATAGTCCCGCGCTACCCAACAGGCGATATTGCCGCCAACCCCCGGCAGAATTCCGAGCAGTGTACCAATGACAGAGCCCGACAGCATGGAGCGCCAAGTCTCCTTGATGAGTTTGCGGGACATGAACACATGGCCGACGCGGCTTTTGGCGAGCTGCATCTTTCGACCGTGCTTCTCGGCCAATGAGATCGCTTCGGAGACGGCAAATAACCCGATCAACGCAGCCAAAAACGGCACACCCTCGTAAAGTTCGAACATTGAAAATGTGAAACGGGGTGTACCTGAAATGGGATCGATCCCGACAGTGGCCAGCGCCAAGCCGAGAACGGCGCCGAGTAGACCTTTGACGAGTGAGCCACCTGAAAGTGCTGCAACTGACGTGAGGCCGAAGAGGCCGACGGCGAAGTACCCTGCGGGGCCAAACTGAAGGGCCAGCTTCGCCAGGGGCATTGCAAGCAGCAGAAGTGCAAGGCCACCCAGAATACCGCCGACAGTCGACGCCGTGAGCGAAATCGATATAGCTTGGTTAGCTTGCCCCTTCTGAGCCATCGCATAACCGTCAATGGCCGTGGCTGCAGCTGCGGCTGTCCCCGGTGTGGATAGCAGGATAGCACTAATCGAGCCGCCGTACTCCGCTGAGGTGTATAGCGAGATCATCAGCAGCATGCTGAGCTCGGGCGACATTGAGTAGGTGAATGGAATCAGAAGACTGAGACCAATTGAGGGGCCGAGACCGGGAATTGCGCCGATGATAATGCCGAGAAGCGCGCCGACGAGCAGGACAGCAAGCCCGGACAAGCTAAAGATCACGCCGAGAGACTGAATAATTCCGTCCACCGTTCCCTCCCAATTATGTTGGCTTGGTGTGCCCCTCCCGGACGCACCTCAGCCGAGGCCTTTTGTGGACTCTGCTAGCTGCATCCACAATTCAGAACACTCGAGGTTGGGATAAGATTATGCTATTGCTCATCAAGGCGGCGGCTGCACCTCACGTCTTTGTCCGGGTGCAGATGAGCTCTATTGGGGATGAGTTTCAAGCAGCTCACGCGCTTCTTATCTCGAAAAAGGCGCAGTTCAGGCGCCCTCGAAGCAAGCTTCATATTGATCTTTTCGCAATCGAGCCCCGACAACGGTGTCTGGTGTCCGCGTTGCGGGGAGCGGCAGGAACCATAGAAAAATAATTCTTTTGCAGCGACCGTCCGGCGAATGTCATCGCGGCACACCTTGCGGCCATTGAACGAGAGTTGACGTGAACCCGATCGCGTGGCGGATCCACCTCAGCCGAGGGCAACCGCAACGCTGAAGCCATGCCCCGAGCCGACAAGGGGCCCTGCCTCATCAGGCGCAACCGCCGACCGTTCATGGACCGACAGAGGCGTCCGCGCTTGTGTTTCCACCAAGGTCTACTCGGCGGCGTTCTTCTCCATCATCCCGCCTGCCGGCAGGCGGCCAGACAACACCTCGTCGGCGCTCGCCTTGTAGTTTTTAACCGAGCTGGTCCATTGACCCCACACCGTCGGGTCGATCCGGTCAACGTTTCGACCAAGGTTTTGCAGGCGGTGTTGATCCTCCTCGGTCAGCAACTGCTTTGGCAGAGGCTGGAGATGCTTCACGTCGTCAAGCGTGATGCCGAGCTTTTCAGCCACTCCATGCCCGTAATCGTCGTGAACCAGGAAGAAGTGCCAGACCATGCGCTCCTGCACGTCTCGCTGGCACTGGCTGAGCAGGTCGCCCATGTTGAAGATCAGGTCCTCGCGCTCCCAATCCATCATCGTGCAGAAACGTCCGCGCGCCTGGACATAGTCGTTGCGGCGATCAAGCACGCTGCGCGTCAACGGCCCCCGGATCTCCGGCGGGTTATTCGGCTCTGCACGCTGGGCTTCGTTCAATCCACCATGGATTGATGGCTCGTAGTTCACGTGTGGGTTCTGCCCCGGCGCAAGGTCGCGCTGGAAACTCATCTGGCCGCCGCTCAGGTTGGTCGCGACCTTGGAATGCTTTGCCTGGTTGACGGGCAGTTGCAGGTAGTTCGGCCCTACGCGATAGCGCTGGGTATCGGAATAGGAGAAGGTCCGCCCGACCAGCATTTTGTCGTCGGAGAAATCAAGACCATCGACGAGTACGCCGGTGCCCATAGCGATCTGCTCGTTCTCGTTGAAGAAGTCTTCCACATTGCGGTTCAGCGTCATCACGCCGACGTGGAGCAGCGGGAAATCCTTCTCTGGCCAGATCTTCGTGTCGTCCAGCGGATCCCAGTCGAGCTCGGGGTGATCATGGTCCTCCATGAGCTGGACGTACATATCCCACTGCGGATAGTCGCCACGCTCGATGCTGGTGAACAGGTCCTTCGAGGCGGATCCGAAATCCTGGCCCTGAACCTTGGCGGCTTCCGCGGCCGTCAGGCTTGCCAGGCCGCAGCGTGGATGGAAGTGGTACTTGACGAGGACGGTTTCGCCATCGGCATTGACCATCTTATAGGTGTTGACGCCGAAACCTTCCATGTGCCGGTAGCTCGCGGGAATGCCGCGCGGGCTGAACAAATGCGTCAGCATGTGCATCGACTCCGGCGTCTGGCTCATGAAGTCAAAGATCCGATCCGGCTCCTGCCGGAAGGTCACTGGATCAGGCTTCAAAGAGTGGATGACGTCGGGAAACTTAATGGCGTCGCGGATGAAGAATACGGCGAGGTTGTTGCCGACCAAGTCCCAATTGCCGTCTTCCGTATAGAACTTCACGGCAAATCCCCGAGGATCGCGTGCCGTCTCCGAGGAGTCACGGCCGCCGATCACGGTGGAGAAGCGGATCGCAAGCGGTGTCTTCTTGCCCGCCTCCTGGAACAGCTTCGCTCGCGTGTATCTTGCAGCCGGGTGGTCGCCGATCTTACCACTCGCCTCGAACTCGCCGTAACAGACGAAGCCGCGGGCATGGACGACGCGCTCGGGGATGCGCTCTCGGTCGAAGTGGGTGATCTTTTCCAGGAACTGGTAGTTCTCCAGCGTCGCTGGTCCGCGGCTGCCGATCGTTCTGGTCGACTGATTGTTCGTGATTGGATGGCCCTGACGGTTCGTCAGCGTTCGGTCCTGGTCTGCAGGAGGCATGCCAGCCGTGGCGCGAGGATCGGTCTCGTCCATTTTCATTCCTCTTGGTGGTGTTGAACCCTGCGTTGCAGGCGCTGCTCTACGGAAAACCGGGAGAGCAGCTTATGGTTCCGACTTGTGCACGAGTTTGAGAAAACCGGCGCTCGAGATTTCGGAAACGTCAGGACCGACCAAGCCGCTTGCGCGGTGGCAGAGGTGCTTCCCTATGGCCGGAGCCAATTCAAAGGTCAGTCGATCGCCGCGGTCCCGGGCTTCAAACGGGTTCTGCACCGCCGACTGCACATCGCGGCGTGATGGCGTTCGCTGGGCGAATAAGGAGAGGCGTATGATGTTGCGTAGGCCCTAAAGGATAGGGCTCGCGGTGTCGAGAATTCCGAGCCGGCCGCCGCAACTCTTGATAACATGGCCCTGAGATGCTTTCGGCGTTACGGTCTTCGCTGAGGAAAGCCTCACCACTCCGCCCGTACCAGGCATAAAGGTTTCCTTCAAAATCGGCGCTTGAACTATGCTAGTGACTTCAGCGTTTGCGCCAATACGCTACCACGCTGTATCGCTCCCGCGGGAGCCTGAGGTCCTCGCGCGCCAGACGCCGGATCCGCTGATAGTCTTCGAATTCACATCCAGCCCAAAGAAATCGTAAATCCTCGTTGGCGCTGACAGATGGTCGGCCACAAATATTGGCCAGTTTAACCGAGAGTAGCGCTGTTGAGCCTGCGGGTCGGCCGTAGCGATGAAGGTACGTGACCTCAATGCCATCGCGACTGACGAAGTCATAGTTTTCTCCTGGCTGATCAGTCTCCACAAAGACGTGTGCACTTGAATCCGGCGGTATCGCCTCAACTATGCGTGCCATCGCTGGCATGGCCGTTTCGTCACCGAGGAGGACCATTGATTGCGCGTGGGGCAGTTCGTTACCACCAGGGGCGAAGATGCCCAGCACTTGGCCCGGGCAAGCCGTCGCCGCGAAGTCGGCGCCGGGTGCAAAGTGGTCTGCGGTTGGGTGCAGTACGAAGTCTATGTCGATTTCGCTTCGAAGGACGTCCACTCTGCGAAGTGTGTAAACTCGAGCGGCGAGTGCATCTGGCCCTTCAGGCCAATTCAGCCGCCCGTCGGCGCCCAGCGTTGGCCAGACAGGCCTACAGTTTTTAGGCGGGAAGAGTAGTCTGACATGAAGGCCGCCAAGCGCATAGCTGCTGAAGTCTGTACCGCGAAAGGTGATGCGCTGCATATAAGGCGCGATCCGCCGGGTGGCCACAACCTCAATAGGCTGAAAGAAGACCGGCAACCGGCCCTCCACGAAGGTATCGTCCCATACAATCGGCTGTTGCGCCACGCAATGAAGGCCGGACCAATGTTCGGCTACGGCCATCTTCACATAGGAGAGCCTGATCTCGTCGTCGGCCTCTGCGGTGACCAAGACCGTTCCCGGCCCAGTTGAAATATGGGCGGATCCGTATCTCAACCGTACCAGGCCCTCGTCCCTGTTCGTCCCGAATTCAGCATGATCACCGAACGCTTTGAGCAGGGAGGAAAGGGCCCCGAGGGTGTCGGATGCCGCGAGTTGAGCTGTTGTCTTCATGGGCCAGTCCGCATTAGCCGGAGCAGCGGCCAAATGATTAGCACGCACAGCATGCTTGTGCTGATGAATAGACTTGCGTGGCCAAAGTGTTCAGCAAGGGAACCGGCTGCGACGCCACCTGCTATGCTTACAATGCCGTCAACGCATTGAAACACGGTGAAATCTACACCCGCTTGACGCGGATCCGACCACCGCATGAACTGGGCGTAGAGGGCAACAAATCCAATCGACATAACCCCGGACGAACTGGCTATAGCCAGCCCGATTAGCATGGCGTTGGAAACGGCCCCTCCCAAGGCTGCCCAAGCGAAGGCGGCCAGAAGGATCGCCTGAATGGCGAGCACCACAGCCATCACGTTGGAGCTGCCATACAGACGCACGAGAAATCCTCCCGCCAGGGCTCCGGCAAGCCCAATGAACATGCTTCCCGCGCCGTTCAGTAAGCCGAGCGTGGCGAGGTCAATTCCCTGATCGACCAGAAAAGGGCCGAGCATTGATAGACCCCATTTCTGGCTGGCTACGAAGAGTGCTGTTGCGACCAATCCGAGGCGAATTTCCGGGCGCGTAAGGGTTACCTTCAGCGAGGGCGTATGGCTGCGTTCCATCGAAACCTCGCGGGATGCCGGACCAAAGGCGAAAGGGAGACTGAGCAGCAAAATAACTGCCGCCATGATGAAGCAGCCAAACTGCCATCCCTCCTTGTCGACAAGAACAAGAAACAGGCCCCCGCCGACTGCTGAACCTAGGTACGACCCGCCCACCTGGGCAGCATTGCCCCAGCCGTGATGGGCTCGTGCGAGCTTCTCCACCGCATAACCGTCGCAGGCGATATCGACGGTAGAGGCAACCAGGGCAACCACGGCAAGCACCGCGATGACCGGGATCAACAGGGATGGCTGCAGCAGGCCAACGAGGATGATGCCGGCGACACAAAGGGAGTTTCCGACGATGACGATGAGATTTGAGCGATTGCGACCCACCGGCGGCAGCCGGAAGTGTTCAACATAAGGGGCCCAAAGGAACTTCACCGCCCAAGGCAGAACCGTCAGGTAGAGTAGCCCGATCTGGTCGAGCGGCAAGCCTTCCGTCCTGAGAACAGCGGGGAGCCCGAGCATGGTCAGGCCGCCGATGACGCTCTGGGCGACATAGACCCCGCCAATCGCCGTGAAAACGGCGACTGGCGAGGCGTGGGAGGGTAAAATCGCTGAGCCGGTCATCAGAAGCTGTACCGCAGGCTCGAGAGGATCTTGCGCCCTTCGTCATAGTAGCAGAAGCCCGTCGTGCAGACCTGATTGACCTCATTCAAGAGATTGGTCGCGTTGATCTGGAGCTTCACGCCCGTCATCGACGGGTTGAGCTTTCCAAGGTCGTAACGGAGTGCTGCGTCGACGAAGGTGCGGGCGCCATTGTTGAGGACAGGGGTGTGAACGTTGTCACCGAAGCTCGAGCCGACGTAGCGTACCCCGGCGCCGAGTCCGAGCCCCTCAAGCGCACCCGTCTGGACTTCATAGTCCACCCAGAGGGAGGCCATGTGATAGGGCGAGGAGTTCAGCTGGTTGCCCTCGGTCTCCGCCGTCAGTCTGGTGATCTCAACATCGTTGTAGGAGTATCCGCCGGTGACGCTCAGGCCATTGTCGAGTGATGCAGTGATCTCGAACTCCACGCCACGCGAACGCAGGTCGAGCTGGCGCAGCAGATTGACCCCCGCGGAGGTTTCATACACCGAGGCATTCTCCTGATCGATGTCGAAATAGGCGACGGAGAAGAACAGGTTTTCGTCTGACATCTGGTATTTAAAGCCGATTTCATACTGCTTGCCGAGTGTCGGGTCCGCCTGCCGGGAGGTGCCGCCGGAGGAGAGGATAACGCCCGGATTGGCGACATAAGACGTGCCGTAGCTGACATAGGGCATCACGTTCCAAGCAGTGACGTAGCCGATCGAGGCTCGGCCGGTGGTCTCGCTATCGCTGCGGCTGTATTCGACACCGTTGGGATAATACTTGCTGTCGTGCCAGTCGTGGCGCAGGCCGGCCTGGATGCGCCAGGCGTCGATCTCAATCTGGTCCTGGAGGTAGATGCCGGCCGAGTTCTGCTTCTGATTCTCAAGATAAGTGATGTCAGGCACGTAGGTGTAGGTGTCGGTGAAGAGATCGGGACCGCTTCCCTGGCGCGCGTCATACTGCATGAAGCTATAGTCGATGCCACCAATCAGGGTGTGCCGGGCGGCACCGGTGTTGAACTTCGCTTCAAGATAGGTGTCGGTGGCGAGACCGCTGTTATCCTCATAGCCAATACCCGGATAATCCTGGAATACCCATTCCTGCCGAGCGGAGAGGTCCGAATACCGGAGCTTGTGGTGAAGCGTGAGGTTGTCTCGAAGCTCAGTATCCAGCTCGTAGCCGATCCGCCACTGCTGCTGGCTGAAATCGTTGAAGCGGGCATCGCCGCCATAGACCGGCGTTGCACCGATCGAGGTGCCCGACGCGCCGTAATTGTTGATGTAACCCCAGGTGCCGCCGGTGGTCGAATCCATATATTCGCCGAGGATGGTCAGCTTTGTGCCCTCATCGGGCTTCCAAGTCAGCGCCGGGGCGATCATCAGGCGATCGTCCTTGATCGCCTCGATCTCGTTGTGGCCATCGCGGGCAACTCCGGTGAGGCGGTAGAGAACACTGCCATCCGGATCGACGGGGCCTGAAAAGTCGAATCCTGCCTGGAGGCGACCGTAAGAGCCATATTGAAGTTCGATCTCGCGCAGGGTCTCTTCGGTCGGGCGTTTGGAAATGATGTCGACGATACCGCCGGAGCTGCTGGCGCCATAAATTGAGGCGGATGGGCCCCTCAGGACGGTGAGGGCCTCGACGCCATAGGGCTCGATGCGGAAGAGCCCGTTCGGGCTTGCGATCTGGCGCAGTCCGTCCCGGAAGATGCCGGTATAGGTCAGATCGATCCCGCGGATCTTGAAGGCGTCGTAGCGCGGTTCTGCTCCATATTGTCCCGCACGAACGCCGGGCGTGTAACTGGCCGCTTCCGTGACGTTCTGCGGCTGGCGGTCGTCCAGCTGCTTGCGGCTGATTACCGTGACCGACTGGGCCGTCTGAGACACAGGTGTGTTGGTCTTGGTTGCCGTGCGTCCCGACTTTGCGACATAGCCTTGGGTCTCGACGATCCCCACTTCGCCTTCTACCGCCGCTCCAGTGACCTCGATCGGAGCGAGTGTGGTCGTACTTGAAGTTTCGTCCCCAGCACTCTGGGCCGATGCGGTGCCACCGAAGCTAAGAGTGAGACCAGCCACGGCAACCGTCGAGATCAGAGCCTGCCTTCGGAACGTCACAATCATTATATCCCCCTAAACCTGACAATGAGATTCATGTTTCTGTATGGGCGGGTCGAAGGGCAGGCAAGACAATCGCGAAAAAGATGAGTAACTGTCTCATCTTTGTTGATTGGATGTGGCCCTTGTGCCACACCGCCACCATAGTGGTAGTGTGTCGAGGATGGTGTTCAGGGAGTGGCCTTAACTACTGGTCGGAAGGGTGTTCAACCCACGGAACAGCACCCTTCTGCCTTTCAGCAGCGTGACTAGTTCCATAATTCTGATTATGCGATCTTCATCTGTAGCCGCAAAGTTAGAATGTCCTGTTTCTGCAAAGTTGGAATGTCACACTCCCCGGCTCTGAGAGTTGTCAGGGAGATTGCAGATGGGACTGATAGCGATGAGCGAGCGCGATCTGCAGCGGATCGAGGTTTTGTCGAAGGTAACCGCCGGCCGGATGACCGTGGTGTCGGCGGCGCATGTGCTTGACCTGAGTGAGCGTCAGGTGCGTCGGCTCTTGCAACGGATGCGGACTGCCGGCGCAGCATCGATCCGGCACAAGGCAATCGGCCGTCCCTCAAACAATAGGATCAGTGACGGTGTTCGCGATTATGCGATGACACTGGTTCGCGAACGTTATGCGGATTTCGGCCCGACGTTGGCGACGGAGAAGCTGACTGAGCGCGATGGCTTGCGGGTGTCACGCGAGACGGTGCGCGGCTGGATGTCCGAGGCCGGGCTGTGGCTGTCACGCAAGCAGCGCCGGACGTTTCATCAACCGCGACTGCGGCGCGAAGCCTATGGCGAGCTGGTGCAGATCGACGGGTCAGAGCACCGCTGGTTCGAGGATCGTGGACCGTCTTGCTCGCTGCTGGTGTTCGTCGACGATGCGACCGGCAGGCTGATGCAGTTGCGCTTTGTGCGTTCCGAAAGTGCCTTCACCTACTTCGATGCGCTGGAGCTCTATCTCCAGCGTCACGGCGCACCGATTGCCTTTTATTCGGACAAGCATTCGGTGTTCCGGGTGGCGAAGAAGGATGCCAAAGGTGGCCAGGGCATGACGCAGTTCGGGCGTGCGCTTTGCGAGTTAAATATCGAGATTCTTTGTGCAAACTCGAGCCAAGCAAAGGGTCGCGTTGAGCGGATGAACCGGACGCTGCAGGATCGTCTGGTCAAGGAGCTCAGGCTGTGCGGTATCGACAGCATGGAGGCGGGCAATGCGTTTCTGCCTGTGTTCATGGAGAACTACAATGCGCGTTTTGCAATTACCCCTGCCCGTTCAGACGACCTGCACCGGCCGCTGAATCTGGCGCCGGATCGGTTGACGGAGATCCTGTGCAAGCGCGAGCAGCGCTATGTCGGATCGCAACTGACGTTCTCGTTCGAGCGCAAGCGGATCATGCTGGAAGAGAGCGAGGTGACACGTGGTCTGGTTGGTAAATATGTCGAGACCTATGCCTATGCCGACGGTCGCCTGGACATTCGCTGGAAAGGCCATTCCCTGCCCTACACGGTGTTCGACAAGGAGCAGCGCGTGACGCATGCGGCGATCACCGAGAACAAGCGGCTGGGTGACGTATTGGCCTATATCAGGGAGCGCCAGGAAGAGGATGACAAGCCGAAGGTGAAGAGCAACAGCGACAAGAATGGCTACGTCAAGCGCCTGGGCAAGCCTGGTCGGCGGACGGATTTCACGAATGATCCGGCGGTGATTGCGAGACGGATGAAGGCGCTGTCTCGGCAGGACGCTGCGGAGTGAAGGACCCGACAATCGCCTCAAAGCTAAAGCCGAAGCGGAGTTCCCCACCCGCCCCGATCTGATCTTGCAAGCGGGTCTGCCGCTCAGATCGGGGCTGATCGTGGTGCTGTGTGGTGACTGCTGCGGACATTTCAACTTTGCGCCGTTGAGGACATTCCAACTCCTCCGCCACATCATCAAGCTATTGATTTTGACCAACAATCCCGCGCGCGGCCGGAAGTCCGGCAGTGCTTTCAACGTTTGCAGATGAAGAAATGCCATAGACAGGCCCGGGTCGGAGTGCGCGGCGATGCCGGGCTTGATCGAAAGCGGCTCATCGCCGAACAATATCGGCTGTTCAGGGATCATTCTGATCAATATCACTGGCAAATGTGCATTTGTGGTGCTGCGCGCAACAGGTCATCGGGAGGGGCTTAGATCGAATGGCTGCTGTGCTTTTGGAACTCGACGAGGACGGCGCGCGGTTTCGGCATGGTGCCGAGGAGCGAGAGGCTGACGGTCAGCTCGACGCTCTTCTCGATCAGCGCGCTAGCGGAAGCCTGTCGGAGAAGAAGTTCCATCTGGCATTGGCTGACCTGGTCGAGCACTATCCGAATTATATTGATGGTCATGCGCATCTCGGCTTCGTGATGCTTGAGCGAGGCAAAGCCAAACAGGCGCTCGACGCCTGCGAACGAGGGCTAGGAATTGGCCTAGCGGCTATCCCGCGGACTTATCGGGGCCGCATCGAATGGTCCTGGTTGGAAAACCGGCCTTTCTTGCGCGCAGCTCATGGTGTCGCTCTTTGCTACCAGAAACTTGGTCGACGGGAGCAGGCAATCGAAATATTGGAGCATATGCTGCGCTGGAATCCGAGCGACAACCAGGGCATCCGCTACCTGATCGGCTCGGAGTATTTGCGCACGGGCAACGAGAAGAAGGCCCAGAAGATCTTCAAGCAAGAGGCGGACAGCTACCCTCCTTATCGCTACGAGGCGGCCTTGGTTGAAATCATGTCTGGCAAAGTGGTCGAGGCCGCAACGATCCTGCGCCGGGCTTTTATCGAGAATCCATACATTGCCGAGATCTTGACCGGCACGCCGAGCCCCTTGCCAATGGCCATCTGGCACGGATCGAACCTGTCGGAGCCCGAAACCGCAGAGGCCTATGCCGAACACTACGACGCTCTGTGGCGCTCGACTCCGGAAGCGGTTGCGTTTCTGCGCTGGCTCCATACCCATCCGAAGGTGATGCGTGAGCGCGCGGACATTTTTGTAATCAAGGAAGCGCTGCTCTGGGAACAAGAGTTCGAAAAGCGCAGTGCATTGGGCGCCCGGGAGGAAGTGTTGATGGTCGCAATCGACGACAAGCTCTCGAAAGCGATCGTTATCGAAAAGCACGATCGCCGGGGCCAACCCGTCAAACCCTGGCTCCATCCTCAACTGCAGCCGCGTTACGGGGAGTGAGACTGACGGCCGGCGCTAGACCTCGCTGCTTTAATTCCACTAAATGTTTGGCCTAGCCATCGAACCCAAACCGTCGGAGCTTCTACCACTCCCTCCCCTCACCCGGCGGGACTCGATCCGCCACCGCAGCGCGCTCCACCGGCATGCGAGCGGCCGGCTCGAAGCGCTCTAGAACCTTGTCGATCGCCGCAAGGATCCGTGCGCCTGGGAGCGTCCATGTTTGCTCCCGGGTGTCGCTCCCATCTTTTCGAGCTACATTGCTCCTAACGAGGCCTGCAGGCGCTCACTTGATGTATTCATGGTGCGATAATGATCTATGCTGGAATTGAGCGAGCTTCGGACGCCCCACTCTCACTGGCCCCCTCCCCCGCCTTGAAATACACCCTGGGGGGTGATATATGAATAAGCAGCTACGGACAGCGGGGCTTCTACTTCGGTAGTCGCCGTCAGCATGTGCGCCCTCGAGGCCGGTACACCACGGTAAGGCACACCCGCATTCCTTTCAAAAGGCTCCTGCTCTGCTGGAGCCTTTTTCATTCAGGGAATTCGTTTCGCTTCATACAAGCACTTGCGCAGAAGAGTGTGGATGTTGAAACGCCGCTTGATGCGGCTGAACGCCACTTCGCGCGAATGGCAGCTGGTGATGACTAGATTGACGTCGGCAGTGATACCAGACGCCGGATAGAGGTAGAAAAACACGACCTGATGTGTTCCGTCTACGAGCCGGTGGATGCGGCCTGGTGCGACATCGATCACTGCAAAGTTCATGGCTCGATTTCGATCTGCCGACTCCCAAGAAAAGTAGTTCTGCTCGATCATACGATGGGCAAGCTCGGGCAACCCGAGCGAGAAAGCATATCTGTCTTCGCTGAACAGGCGCGGCTTGCCATTTTCATCGAACATGTCGTGCTGCCCGTGGTCGCAGCCGGTCGATATGGTATGCAAACCGAACGAGATTGCGACACGCAGATCGGCGCCGTCTTTCCCTTTGCCCGGGACGGAAACAATCACCTCGCGCAGATGACGCAGATCACGTTTGATACCGGCAATCTCAATTTCGTTCATGGCTACCTACCACTTCACGCTGTGGCGTAGGCAGACATGTCCTTTTTGACAGCCGGCATACCTGGCGTCCACGTTTCCTGTGCCCGGGCTGCTCCCAGCGAGACCTAAGGGTGCTCTACAAGTGCCGCAAGCCTCCAGTTTCGCATTCGCCGACGTCTTACCCGATCTGTTACGACCGCCGAGAATAATGCAGGTGGGCTGGGGCAAAGAGTTCAGACCTCAGGCGGCAGAGACGCGCTTGCTCTGCGCGTGTTTCGCCTGATCCTCGGCTTCATCTTTAAGGTCACGAGTGGAGAGCGGCAGGCCCAAACGACGGCTCTCGGCAATCGCTTCGCGGCCGATCTGCTTCAGGCCTTCCTTGTTCTCGTCAAACTTCTTCAAGAGCATTTGCGGTCTCCTAGAGAAAGGATATAGCGCAGAGCAACCCCATCCGCAAATCAGGGATTTGCGATTTAATGAGACGCTCCTAAAGAGGACAAATCAGGCGCCAGGCGACGCGATCAAGTTGCGGATCTGCTCTTTTCGCGTGTAGAAAGGGGATGGTACCCTTTTGAATCCGCTGCACCGAAAAGGATGATCACGCCATGACAGACGAAGTTGTCGACCTTTCGAAAACGCTGGTTTGGACTGTTGGAATGATCACCCAAGCCGGTCCTGATGAACGTGAGAGAGTAGCTAATGCTTATCGCGAAGCGCGGGACCTGGTTGCGCAGATCCCCAAAACCGACGAAGGCGCACGGCCTCGTATTGTCGCTTGCTTCCATCGCTCGGATAAATACCGCGCTGTCGAAGATATAGCCTGCGTTGGCTGGATCCTGACGGCGATCGAGGAACGCGTCAATGAAGGCGACCTTCCCGATTGGAGAAAGCTTCGCAAGGTCGTGAAGAACGCGGTGAAGCTCCTGTCGGCCCCTGCCCCGACGCTTCACTGAATGCAGTCATCTCCGGCGCATATCCGATGGTTAGACATGGCTTATGGCGGGTGATGCGGAACCGTTTTGGCGGGGGAAGTTCTCTAATCGCATTCCCCAGGTCAACTCCTTTTCAGCTGGCTGTTCTTGCCGGTTCAAAGTTCTATCCGTGGTCGAGACATGAGCTCGCCACATCATGGCATCGGATACGGTGGTTCCCAATGTCGGTCTCGCGACCTAATCCCTGAAGATCGCAACTTCCCCCGCGGGTTTACCACTGCTGCGTCCCGGCAAGGGACAGCGCTCCGTCAAGCGACGGATCTGGATGAGTACCTTGTCTGTCAGGCCTCAAGTTCTGGCCTCGACGCCGACGTCCATCGGAAAGTCTCTCCGGTTGTCCATACTCGGTGCATGATGACGGCCATCTTCCGCGCAACAGCTACGGCCGCTTTTTTCATTCCACTCCTCTTCGCCACCTTCAGGCCCCACGCTTTGAGGGCGGACCACCTGCCGACGCGCGTTAACAAGGTCGTCGCAGCCTCGAACAGATAGGCACGAACCAATGCGTCACCGCACTTGGAGATCTTGCCGTTGTGGTCGACCTCGCCGGACTGATATCGGCGGGGTGTCAGGCCAAGATATGCTCCGACGCTGCTGGACTTAGCGAATCTGGCCGGATCGTCGATCGCGGTTATAAATGCAATTGCGCTTAGCAGGCCAACTCCTGGAATGGTCATCAGTCGGCGGCATAGGGCGCTTCCCCTAGCGTACCGCGCCAGTTCACGGTCCAAGCACAGAATCTGCTGTTTCAAGCCGAGGTAAACCGTGAGCAGCGTTTGAATGGTGTGGTTGACGCGGCCGAGATCTCGTTCGCATGCTTCTGCCACCAGAGCTTCGAACGACAATCCATCGTGCCGCCGGAGAACGATGCCGAAAGTCTTCAACATCCCACTGATCTGGTTACTGACTTCGACCCGCATGGCTACGAGTTGAGCACGAGCGCCAAGCATGGATCGAATTGTGTGGCTGTCGAGGCTTTTGACGCCCACTTCGCGATACCAGCCAGCTTTCACGATCTGTGCCAAACCGTGAGCGTCGTTCTTGTCGGTCTTGTTCATTTGCATGTTCAGCGCAGCCTTGGCATGGCGGGCATCGAGGCAGATCACGGGCAACCCCTCGGCTTTCAACGCATGCCAATGCCAAGTCGACAATGGGCCGCTCTCAAGGCCAATACGGATCGCCTTAGGCGCTTTGGCTTTTACCGCCGTTGAGATCTCTTCCGGCGTGGAAGGGCAGGTCCCCTGCCAAACCACTTTGCCGTTGCCATCAATAACGCAGACATGGGTTTTGTCTTGTGACACGTCCAATCCGACGAACTGTTCCATAACTTGCTCCCCGAGTAGGTTAAAAACGGCGGCAGGATAGCACCGACCGCGATTATCCCATGTCGGTCCCGGCTTCCGCTTCGCGGCGTTGACTTGAGATCAGCGGCGACAGCGCCGCTTCATCAGCCCGGAAAGCAGAGGCCCCTCCCATGAATGAGCTGTTTTTCGGTCATGGAGTTTTCTGGCCGAGGCGACGCCATGTTCGGCGGCAGTGCCGCCGACTGGTGGAAGCCTACCTTTGGTGCGCTGCCAGCATTTTAACGCTTTTATGGGGCTGGTTCAGAAGAGCCGGCCTTGTCGCCGTTCAGCCGATCGCGATCCCTGCCAATCCAGCGGGCGCGGGCCGCCCGATGGGAGCCCGCCCCCTCCCCTAGGGCTCTCTTCCCGCTCAGTCGGCTGTAAAGGTGAAACTCGGCAGATCGAGCAGGAGGGATTGTTCGGCCCTACACTCTGGCCGGGCTGCGCGGTCTGCGCCACTCAAAAGGTTTCGAACAGATGGTAAGGGTCTCAGTGCCGGAACTCCCCTGCCCTATCAAACGCCCCCGATGTCAACGAAGTCGGTGCTAACGGCGGCATATTCTGCTGCGCTCATCGAATGGAACAGCAAACACCGACCAGGGACCGCAGTCTTCTTGGCGATCCCAGCGACCGAAGGGAATATCTTCTGGAATAGAGGCGAGTCGATCTCCTCAATCCCCGGGCGTTTGCACCGCCGCCAATGTCAAAGCCGTGGAAGTCAAGCATGATCACGAACTTGAACGGCCTTACCCGGCCGATCAACTTGCCGCAGCCGTGAAACTCGACATGCGCGCGAAAAAAGTGCCGACAGCCCGCCCTACTCCGGCTTATCTGATACAGAGCGCCGATATGAGGCGTTCGCGTCCTCCCTCTCGCACTCTTCACCCGCCTCTGCCCCAACATTTCGCCAATACCTGAGATGACTGGCTGCTTATCGCCCGTCCGGCCAAACACACTAGCGTAGGGACCGCGCAGGAAACGAATTGGCAGTGTTGGGGATGTGGATCGGATGAGGCTGAAGAGGTAGCCGGTGAGAGACTATCCGCTGGATGATTCCCTCACGAGGTGCGCACCGATATATACGACGCGTGCGTCAGTTTGGGTCGATGGGGTTTGTAAAGGAACCAAACCAAAATTGGTGATTTGAACAACAGCGCGTCAGCCCGTGCGCGGGTATGTAGGATCTATAGTGACTAACCTGTTGTCGCTACTACAGAATTCAGAGATTTGACGGCAGTCAACCGGTGGCGCAAGGCTTCATTCGGTATCCGCGCGCCGCCAAAACATAGCTTCTTTAGCCCCTCATGGGTCTTAAGGTTTTGTTAACTTAATTTTCCTTGCTGGAATCAGAGAATCGGAGATAATGACGGCATATCCTCAGTTTCGGTAATTCTACCGACAGAATGGTCAACGACTCTATGAACGCGTTCTCACTTCCTTCGTTCGAACTGGACGACAAGATACTGATGCAAGGTGCGGAAATCTCTCGCAGGCTTAACCAGCTGCGGCTGGAGAATTTCCCGCCGAGCGCGAAGAAAACCTTGCGGCAGTTTTCTGTGGGCGAGGTTGCCCACTACCTCGGCGTTACGCCGAGCAATCTGAAACGGCTTTATCTGGACGGTAAGGGACCGATCCCGACCACAATGTCGGGGAACAGGAAGTACTACACGGCCGAGCAGATGTTGGAGCTGCGGCAGTACCTCGCGGAAACCGGGAAGAGCGAAGCCAAGAGATACCTCCCACAGCGAAAGCCGGGCGACAAGCTTCAGGTCATTGCCGTCGTGAACTTCAAGGGTGGTAGCGGCAAAACGACGACTGCTGCCCACCTAGCCCAGCATCTTGCGCTTACGGGCCATCGAGTTCTTGCCATCGACCTCGATCCGCAGGCTTCGCTCTCGGCTCTCCATGGCTTTCAGCCCGAACTCGATCAAAACCCGTCGCTCTACGATACGATCCGATACGACGAGCGGAAGCCGATTGCGGATGTGATCTTACCAACCAATTTCCCTGGCCTCGACATCATCCCGGCGAATCTCGAGCTTCAGGAGTACGAATACGATACTCCGCTCGCGATGCAGGCCGGCAGCGAGGGCAAGCGGTTTTTCACTCGACTTGGCAAGGCCCTCATGGACGTCGATGATCGTTACGATGTTGTGATCATCGATTGTCCGCCGCAGCTAGGATATCTGTCGTTGACTGCCCTCACCGCCTCAACATCGGTTCTGATTACCGTCCACCCCCAAATGCTGGACCTGATGTCCATGAGCCAGTTCTTGCTGATGCTCGGCAACATCACGAAGACCATCAAGGCGGCCGGTGCTGACGTAAGGCTTGATTGGCTACGCTACCTGATCACCCGTTTTGAGCCGCAAGACGTGCCTCAGGTTCAAATGCTTGGCTTCATGCAATCAATGCTCGCCGAGGAAATCCTGAAGACGCCGATGGTAAAGACGACTGCGATCTCTGACGCCGGATTGACCAAGCGGAGTCTTTACGAGTTAGAACGATCTAATTTTACCCGAGGGACTTACGACCGCGCCATCGAATGTATGGATGCCGTGAATTTTGAAATTCAGGGGCTTATCCATCGAGCATGGGGGAGAATGTAACGTGTTGACCGCCGTCAAAATCCAGAAGTTTCTTCGTAGAATCAACCGCTTAGCGATCCGAGGATAACAAGATGGCGCGGAAGAACCCATTTATGAACGTCATGAGCGAGGAAGCGCCGGATAACTCCAAGGCTATCCTCGAATATACGAACAAGGGGGCCTCGAAGTCGCTTATCCATTCTTTGGACGAGATGGCCGCGCAGGCAGATCGCTTTCTAGAAGGAGAGACTGTTGTCGAGCTCGATCCCGCTACCATCGACGATTCATTTATTCGGGACCGCCTCGAAGACGACCCGGCAGATTTCGACGAGCTTCTGTCAGCAATCCGAGATCGCGGGCAGGACACTCCTATCCTTGTGAGGCCGCACCCGTCAGCCACGGGGCGGTACATGGTGGTATTCGGGCACAGACGCCTTCGTGCGGCCAAGGCGCTCGAACGGAAAGTGCGTGCGGTCGTCAAAGACCTCAAAGACAGTGATCACCTCGTCGCCCAGGGTCAAGAGAACTCCGCACGGGCGAACCTGTCGTTTATCGAGAAGGCAATCTTCGCTGCAGAGATTGCCCGTCGTCAGTTCGATGGCGACAACGCGATTGTCCTTTCCGCCCTGTCTATAGACCGGGCAACGCTGTCGAAGATGCTGGCCGTCTCGACCATTCCCAAACTGGTGCTTGATGCCGTCGGTGCTGCCAAGGGCATCGGGAGGGATCGCTGGTACGAACTCAAGAACCTGTTAGAGCGTCCATCGACTCTTGAGAAAGCACTGAACTTCATTGAGACCGCCGACTTCAAAGCGAATGGCGGCGACGACCGTTTCAATGCACTATTGGCTTTCTTGAAGGCAGTCGGGAAGCAGGGCAGTCCTAAGGCGATTAGGACCCAGAGGTGGTCGTCAGAAGACAAAGCCGTATCAGCCTATATCAAGGCGGACGCAAAAACGTACACCTTTGCCCTAAAAGCGCGGGATGCCGCGGGCTTCGGCGATTTCATCGCTGACAGCCTGGGAGACTTGTACCAAGCTTACCGGAACAAATTGGATCAACAAGGAGAGTAATCAGCAAAAAGAAAAAGGCCCCCAAACGACCGAAGTCGTGGAAGCCCTTCTCGTATTCCCTAAGCAAGAATGAGAATCGCATTTCCATGAATCCCAGTCAAGAGTCTTTGGCATCGTATTGGTGAGCGGATTTCTTTTGCCTGAAGAAAGGTGAAGGAATATGCAGACGGGAAATGTGACGACGCCCTTTGGGCGGCGGCCGGTTGCGCTTGCTCTCGTAAAGAGGCAGCTCCAGACGTCCGAGACGAAACCAAACCGCCCGGTCGAAAAATGGAAAGTGTTTCGCGACGCTTGTGAGGCCCGTGAACGCCTTGGCCTCCAGGACAGGACGCTGACTGTGCTGGACGCATTGCTGACGTTTTATCCAGAGAGCGAGCTCAACTGCGATAGTGGATTGGTGGTCTTTCCATCCAATGCTCAGCTGTCTGTCAGAGCGCACGGCATAACCGGAACGACCTTGCGGCGGCATTTGGCTGCCTTGGTCGAAGCCGGGCTCATCCAGCGCAAGGATAGTCCGAACGGCAAGCGCTACGCTCACCGGGACAAGGGTGGCGATATCGAGCAGGCTTTTGGATTCGATCTTTCTCCACTTTTGGCTCGCGCTGCGGAACTTGCAATCTTGGCACAGGAAGTCGCTGCCGAACGTTTGCAGTTCAGACGAGCGAAAGAGGCGCTGACTATCTGCCGGCGTGATGTGCGCAAGCTGATTTCAGCAGCAATGGAGGAGGGGGCCGACGGCGACTGGGAAACCATCGAAGACATGTATGTCGGCATTGTCAGCCGACTTCCCCGCAATCCTGACCGTCACCAGGTGGAGGCAATCCTCGACGAGATGCAGCTTTTGCGCACCGAAATCCTCAACCTTCTGGAAAATCAGTTAGATTCTCAAAATATGGGCGGCAATGCTGTTCAAAATGGCTGCCACATACAGAATTCAAAACCCGAATCCATCTCTGAACTTGAACCTAGCTCTGGAAAAGAGCAGGGCGGAGCCGTCCAGCTGGAAGTAGCACCCAAAGCGGTTGCTCAGCCGTTGGCAAAGCCTGAACAGATGAAGGCGTTCCCGCTGTCGATGGTCCTGAAAGCCTGCCCGCAGATTTCCGACTATGGGCCCGGGGGCACGATCTCCCATTGGCGCGAGCTGATGGGAGCCGCGGTGGTGGTTCGATCAATGCTTGGTGTTAGCCCGTCGGCTTACCAGGAGGCTTGCGAGGTTATGGGTCCTGAGAACGCCGCGGTTGCCATGGCTGCAATCTTGGAGAGGGCAGGGCATATCAACTCGGCAGGTGGATATCTCCGCGATCTCACGCGCCGAGCGAGGGTAGGGGAGTTCGGGCTGGGACCGGTGCTGATGTCGTTGATGCGTGCCAATGCGAACGGCGATAGGAAAACGGGGTGAGGGTGTCCCGACGTACCGGGTCGTGGGCTCGATCGAATAGACCTCAGGCACGAGGACCCAAATTGCCACCACTTGACGACCGTTATCCGTTCTTCAATCGTCTGTCGGGGTTTCGTCCTTGGATGATTTACGGCCGGGTGGTCGGCCAGGCGGACGGCCTCTCCTGCTGGCTCTCGCAGCTTTTCGGTTCAATCGTTGGCGTTCAGCCTCAGCTTGCGCTTCAGCCTCCGCTTCCGCTTTCTGTCGAGCCTCAAGAACATCGCTTGGCGTCAATTGGCCAACTATGCCAATCAAACTGCGTATGGTGTCGTGGGGGAGGTCATGAATAAGTCTGAACAATTCAACCCGATCATCGGCCTCTTCAGGATTGTTGCCGTAGAGATGAGGTGCCGCGGCATGAATCATCTGCATCGGCAGGAACCCGAGGAGCTCGGAAAGGTGAATCATTCGAGAGACGGTCAGTCGCGAAATGTTCAGTTCGTAGCGGCTATAGACCACTCGAGCGAGACCAGCCAGGGTCGCGAAATCACTCTGGGTCAGACCAGTTTCTAAGCGTTGGGACTGTAGGAAGGCGGAAAGTTTTGCGTCAATCTTGCCGAAGCTGACTATGCCGTCGAACCCCTCCTTGCGGTACAAGGGTCTCTGGAAATCTGGATCTGTAGTCACAACCAGTTCCCTTGATTTGATATAGTCGGGTAGTTTCCGCACCGTCGGTATTCCCTCAGTCCCCAATTCCGCCTGGGGCGGATATCACGCACATATAATTCCCCACAAGGCACTGTCATTCAACAACCACGGCGCTACAATGCTGCCAACTGGCACTTGATGGGGGCTCACACTCCGCTTAGATCGATGCGGAAATTTCGGACTTCCCAAAGCTCCTTCAGGGTCGGTATCTCCATCAAAAATCTCAGCACCTTCCTGGCTGCTATGATGTTGTAGGGGAACATCCCAATGGAGGAGTGTCCACAATTGAGCTGCAGAAGCTCTGGTGGCCGTCCGCGTAAGCTAGTCAACTCGTGTATCAGGTGGCGCGCCCTCTCTGGACGCGCAATCGTATCGCGCTTCCCCTGCACGAACAGCAGTTCTAGCTCAGGACGCGAGAGCCAGAAAGTATGCATGTCGAGATTAATCAGGGTCCACGCCTTCCTCAAATCTTCAAGTGACATGGAGGGTTCAATCCGCCCTTTTAGGCGTTGCATGGTCTCTGAAGTCCAAATCAGGTCAGCAGGGCTTGGCGGTGTTACCATCAAGACGGCCTTATCGACTTTCTCTTCTTGAGCTGCCACCAGCCCAGCAACTGTGCCACCTAAACACATGCCTACGACGGAAATCGTGCGGTACCTCTGACCTTTCAGCCAGCGAACAATTTTTCGGCCGTCCAACACCGCCTGCCTCATGGACCGAACAGTTCGGCCTACGCTGGCATTGAAAAATTGTTCTTCCGAACAATCGTTCGAGCCCCGGCTGAAATGATACGGCAAGGTGGCCTCGACGACAGTCATACCCCTCTTTGCGAAATATCTGGAGAACGCTGGATAACGGTTGCGTGAGTACCAATGATGAAACACGACAAGCGCATGGTCTTTTGCTCCGCTCTCGGTCACAACGCACTCAAAGACGTTGTTTTTCTCGTCAGATGTCTTGATGTCCGATTCAAAAATGACTCGGTGTGCATCTTGGTAGATCGGTTCAGCCGGCAACAGGGGTGTGAAAAACGCTTCGGTTTCGCAGAGCGTCGTGACGGCCAAGTCGTGATCGCCATCTTTTACAACTGGCTCATTGACCGCGAATGCCAGGGAGGTGTCATGCGCGAAACCGATAGCGCTTTTGCTGATTCGTTCCTGACGTTGGAGTGACCGCTTGATGTGTTTGCGATCATGATGACGTGCGAGATAGCGAAACATAACTTTCTCCTGTTCGTCGCAGGTGCCAAATCCTCATAGGGTTGTTGCGGATGGAGGATCCTCCATGGCAGAGCTTGGGGGTAGTACCGGGCATGCTCATCATGATGGAATACGACGGCAACACCCGGGCCCGGCTGATGGTCGCGTTTATGATGCGATGTCGAACGTTCCCTGGAATTCGGCATCCGAGTAGTATGTTAGCTTGTGCGCGACGATCGGACGTCTTCCCGCCAGGAATAGCAACTGCACATGAGATGGCAGCGTTCGAATTTCATCCGACGTCAGCAGTGGGCGCGCGGTATGGTGTTGGCTGTAGCTAATTCCGGACTGCTTAGAATCAACGGCGTGCGCCATCGTCCGGAACACGACGGTCTCTTGTCCTAGAAGCTCTGAAACGAGCCGCGCGCTGTCGTGATCGTTAACGCCGAATACCTGAAGGACACCTGCATTTGATAGGAATGTCCCGGCCTTCTGCCCGTAGGTGGATCGCAACTGGTGAACGTCCTGCAGGATGGGCCAGAGTTGCACGCCGTATCCGGCCATGAGACCCATGGCGCGCTCAACGGGCGCTAGGTAACCGAGAGCTGCAAATTCATCTAGAAGGTAGAGGACAGGTGTGTGTGGCTTCTCTGGCGTGCGCGCCATATCGAGGAGGCTTTGGGTCACAAGCAGGCGTAGCCAGCGGGAATATGTTGAAAGGCGATCGGGCGGTAGGACTAGGAACACAGTCGTGTTCCGGCGCTTGAGATCGGCGAACGAAAAGTAACTTTCATCGAGCACTCGGTTCATGCGGGGACTGTCAAGGAAATGGGTGTGTCGCTGGGCCGCCGACAGAACACCTGCCGCTTCTCGATCAGACTTGCCGAGATGACGATTCGCTGCCCTAGCGATGAGTCCGCCAGCTTCGTTCATATCTTGCATTTCTGTAAGCACAGCGGCGAAGCGCTCAGGTGCTAGCGTCAGGAACTCACGCAGCGTGCCTAAGTGGCGTCGTGTTGTGGGTTCGACTGCAACGATTCTAAGGATCAGGCCTGAGATTAGCGCTTTGGCTTCTTCGTTCCAGTGCGCCTCTCCTGTCATGCCCGGTTCATCGACGACGAGTGCATCGGCAAGAGTGCTGGCATCTTCGGCGACATCCAGGCCATCGGGATTAAGGATATCGAGCGGATTGTACGCCGACGAGCGGATACCTGTGACGCCGAATGGATCAAGGACGTGAACCGGTCCAAACCTCTCCCGGGCTCGGCTCGCGATCTTTGCATTCTCGCCCTTCGGGTCGATACACACAATCGAGCGGTCGGCAGTCAGCAAGTTCGGAATGATTGTGCCAACGCCTTTGCCGGTGCGTGTCGGGGCCATGGTGAGAAGATGGCTGGGCCCCGCATAACGGAGTATCTTGCCTGTCTTTGCATCGCGTCCGATCAAGAGACCGTTGTCTGCCCGGACGAGAGGAGAGACTTCCTTGTCGGTGGCGAAGCGCGCTGAGCCGTGGGTATCGGTTTGGATGTCGCCAAAGTGCAGCAAGATGAGAGGGGCACACAAGAGCAGCAGGCCTAGCGGAATGCTCAGCGTGAAGAAAATATTCAGGATGCTCCAGGAGAGCGTCTGCGGTTCGAAGCCTAGCTCCCTCGCTTTTAGGCTCAGCCAAAATCCGCCGATGATCACGACGCCGAGATAGGCAAGCAGGACCTTAAGACCTGTCGGCGTGAAAGCCTTTGCCAAGGCTGCCGAAATCGCCCAACCAGGATTGGCGAAAGCCAGACGCAACATGGTGCTATAGGCTCTGAAGAATCTCACGGGCCGTACTCCTCAAATTCAGAGCTGCAGAATCAGTGAACTATGCAACCCCTTTTTGCAGTAGTCGAACTCCTCAATCAACTTTCTGGCCCGAGTTGGGCTTTGTCAGAGCAAAATGCGCCTGCCGGCTATTTCAGGATGTCATCGAACAAGGCCTTGTCATTGTCTCGGGTGAGAAAGCCTGGCAGCTCGCGGCGCAGCCAGTCTGCCAGGCGCGCACTGAACTCCGGGTCGTTTGCGTTCTCGAGGCGATGCAGGACGAGGGCGCCGAGGAGAACCTTGCGCCGGGTATCGTTGGCGCGTTCCTGCTTTGAGAGCCGTGCCTTGAGAGCAGATCGCTGTGCATCAAGCTGAGCGAGGCGTTCTTCGATGGATTTGCGAGCCATCACCTAGTCCTTCTTATAAATTGTTTTGGTTCTGCGCACAGCTTCACTGCTGTCGATGAGACCGGCTTTTAGCGCGTCTCTGACGATCGCAAACTCCTTTCCTGCGGGTAGGTAGTGCGGGTCATCGCGGGTTGCGACGTGTTCACTACTCTTTCCCGATCCTGTAAACACAATGCCGCTGATGTCTGGATCGGCCGTCAGGATGGTTGCGATATGGCTGTCGACCGCACCCGTTGTGTCGCCGCTAAAATCGCGGCTGACATGTACGTCTCCCGTTTCCGTTTTGAGTGTCAGGCCGTCCAGGTGGGGGAGAAGGTCCAGTATGCGCGTCAGGGATGACACCGTCTGCTCACTGAAGGATATTGGCTGCGTGCCATTGCTCAGCATCAGCAATTGCCATGGCCGTGTCTGAGCACTCTGCCGAGCACGCTTGACAGCGCTGGGGTTTACGCTGCGGTCTGGTGTCTTGGTCACCGTCGCTCCTCCAGGATCAGTCTGCTGGTCCAGTACTAGCCCGATAGGCAGATGATGTCACCCCGAGGGCGATCAGATCTGTCGTCCGCCCGTGTTTCCATCGACTGAAAGCATCGGCCGAGCGGTCGCAAACGTCTGCGGCGTTCGGCACACCGTGGCTGATTGAGCGCAGCGATATGAAGTTGCAAGGGCGCATATACGGGTTGATGCTCAACCCATGCTCGGCTATTCTCCTCTTGCGTCGCAATCGGGAAGGATCAGAAACAGTCTTGGCGATCTTCTACTGCCAGATGTCTGTCGTCTCGCGTTCCACTGGACGCAGCGCTGTTGCGGCTGCGGCATATCGTGCGGCCAAGCTTCTCACCAACGAGCGCGATGGGCTTGTTCATGACTACAGCCGGCGCGAGGGTGTCGGTCACTCGGAGATTTTGCTTCCCGATGGCGTCGATGCGGAATGGGCGCGGGACAGGTCAGCACTGTGGAATGCCGCTGAACGGATTGAGAACCGCAAGGATGCAAGGGTGGCGCGCGAGTTCGTGATCGCGCTTCCGCATGAGCTTTCGGAGGAGGGGCGGGTATCGCTCACGCGAGCGTTCGCTCAGGATCTGGCGAACCGCTATGGAGCGGGCGTCGATTTTGCCATTCACACGCCCGGGGTCCAGGGTGATGTTCGTAACCATCATGCCCATGTCCTGATGACGACGCGGCAGGTGACCGGCGAGGGGCTGGGGGCGAAGACCTATATCGAAT
>NZ_CP096478.1:4037500-4583718 GCF_056501445.1 Rhizobium sp. K33 | reverse complement strand
AAACGCCGCGGGCACAATGGCCCGCGGCGAAAGGATGACAGTTCCGATTACTCGGCGATGTCGACGTTTTCGAAGGTGAAGTCGCCGAGCGGGCTCTGAACGAAGCCGGAGACTTCCTTGCGCATCGGAACGACCGAGAGAGAGTGGTCGATCGTGGCCCAAGGTGCTTCGCGCTTGAAGACGAGCTGAGCTTCTTCGTAGAGCTTGGTGCGCTCGGCCTGGTCGGAGGTGACCTTGGCCTTCTTCACCAGTTCGTTGAACTCTTCGTTGCACCACTGAGCGCGGTTGTTGCCGCCGACGGCCTCGCAGCCGAGCAGGGTGTCGAGGAAGTTGTCCGGGTCGCCGTTGTCGCCGGTCCAGCCGAGCATGACGGCGCCGTCACGATCCTTGGCCTTCGAACGGTCGAGGTATTCGGCCCATTCGTAGGACACGATCTCGACGTTGACGCCGATCTTGGCGAAGTCGTCCTGCATGATTTCAGCAGCGCGACGTGCGTTCAGCATGTACGGACGCGAAACCGGCATAGCCCAGATCTTCATCGACAGACCGGTGACGCCAGCTGCTTCGAGTTCCTTCTTGGCAGCATCCAGGTCGTACGCGTCGTCCTGGGTGGACTGGTTGTAGGACCACATGGTCGGCGGGATCGGGTTCTTGGCCGGCGTTGCCATGCCCTGGAAGACGGCATCAACGATGGCTTCCTTGTTGATCGCCTTGTTCAGCGCCTTGCGGACTTCCGGCTTGTCGAACGGAGCCTGGGTCGTGTTGTAGGCGAGGTAGGCGACGTTGAGGCCTTCCTGCTCCATGACCGTCAGGGCCGGGTCGGACTTCATCGACTCAACGTCGGCTGCGTTCGGGAACGGCATCAGGTGGCATTCGCCAGCCTTGAGCTTCTGGTAGCGAACGGCGGCATCGGTGGTGATGGCGAAGACGAGGTCGTCGATCTTCGGTGCGCCACCCCAGTAGTCGGCGTTCTTCTTGTAGCGGATGACGGCGTCCTGCTGGTAGCCGACGAAGGAGAACGGACCCGTGCCGACCGGCATCTGGTTCAGCTGTTCCTTCTTGCCTTCAGCTTCGAGCTTGTCGGCATATTCCTTCGAAACGATCGATGCGAAAGGCATCGCGAGGTTCGCGAGGAACGGAGCTTCCGGACGGTTCAGGGTGATCTTGACAGTCAGATCGTCAACCTTCTCGATGGTCTTGATCAGCTCCGGGAAGCCCATGCCAGCGGCATATTCCCAAGAGGTGCCGGCAACATACTGGTTCCACGGATGGTCAGCCTTCAGCTGGCGCTCCAGCGAGAAGATCACGTCGTCAGCGTTCAGTTCGCGCGACGGGGTGAAGAAATCGGTGGTGTGGAACTTGACGCCCGGACGGAGCTTGAAGGTGTATTCAGTGCCGTCGGCATTGACTTCGTAGCTCTCGGCGAGACCGGCTTCGGCTTCCGTCGTGCCCGGCTTGAATTCCATCAGGCGGCTGTAGATCGGATGGGCGGAGGCATCAAAGGTGGTGCCGGCGGTGTACATGCCGGGGTCGAAGCCTTCCGGCGAACCTTCCGAGCAATAAACGAAGGTCTTGGCGCTTGCGGCGCCCGACAGGAAGGTTGCCGCTGCAAGGGCTGCGGCAGCAAGTGCGAACTTGGTTTTCATGAGCAGTCTCCCAAAGGCGGAGGACAAGAGCCTACGCCGGTTCTTTTGGTCCCGCGGCGCGTGGATCGCGCCCGTGTTTTGTGAAGGTCGGGGTCAACCGGTCTTCCGGCAATCGAAGGGCCGCCATGCTCAAGTCGTATTCTGACAAGCGACAAAAGGCGTCCTTTCAATCACTGAAGCAGTGTCTTATCGCCTTCGGAAACGTTGTAAAGAGAGATTCGGCTCAATTCGGTCACAGATTTGGTCTGGTTTTCGCCGTAATCGCTGCGTTGCAGCGCATAATTTCCACTGATGTAGCGGTTTTTCAGCAAGCCCAACAAAAGTTAGCGATTCAAGATAGTGCCGCAGAATCAATGCTTCCGGGGATATGCGTCGCAAAGAGGAAACCGGTTTTGTCGCCTTTTGAGGCGATCTAACAAGGTCAGAAAAATTTATCAACCGATCAAGAAAAGAAGGGCTCACAGCGCCAGCCGCCTGTGCCCTCAGGGGGAGAGGAGGAGAGGCTTGGGGATCCCCTCCTCCTCTCGCTTCGGTCACGCTTTGTGGGGAGAGCGACCGAAGAAGAAGGCATAGGCTGCCGGCAGAACCAGGATGGTCAAAACCGTCGCGACCAGGATGCCGCCCATCATGGCGTAGGCGAGCGGGCCCCAGAAAATGCCGCGAGAGATCGGGATCAGAGCAAGCACGGCGGTCAGCGCCGTCAGCATGATCGGGCGGAAGCGGCGCACCGCCGAGCCAATGATGGCTTCCCGCCGCTCCATGCCGGCCGCGATATCCTGGTCAATCTGGTCGATCAGGATGATCGAGTTGCGGATGATGATGCCGAGCAGCGCGATGACGCCGAGGATCGCGACGAAGCCGAAGGGGGCGCCTGAGATCAGCAGCGCTGCAGCCGCACCGATGATGCCCAGCGGACCGGTGGCGAGCACCAGCATGGCCTTGCCGAAATGCTGCAACTGGATCATCAGCAGAACGACGATGACGAGCAGCATGATCGGCGCCTTGGCGGCGATCGAGTTCTGGCTCTCGGCACTGTCTTCCGCCCCTCCCTGGATCTCGATCGCATAACCGGCGGGCAGGCTGTCGCGCAGCGATTGCATGTCCTCGAACATCTTCAAGGTCACGTCGTTCGACTGGACGCCGTCGGGGACCGTGGCGCGGACCGTGATGGTGGGCAGGCGGTTGCGGCGCCATTCGATGCCCTGCTCCAGGGTCGGAACCACCTTGGCAATCTGCGACAAGGGAATGAAGGCGCCGAGATCGGTTGGCACGTAGATCGAGTTGACGGCGCTCAGCAGGCGACGGCTTTCTTCCGGCTCGCGGGCCACGATTGAGATCGTCTCCTCTCCAGCGCGAACATCTGCGAGAGGCGCCCCGCTCATCGTTGCTTGCAGCATCTGGCGCAGGCGCTGCGAGGAGACGCCGAGTGCGCGCGCACGATCCTGATCAACGACGAGGGTCATCGCAGTGACCGGCTCCAGCCAATCGTCGTGAACGGCCTGCAGTATGGGGTTCTGGTGGAAGCGCGCCTTCACCTGATCGGCGATGCGGCGCACCTCCTCCCGCTCCGGCCCACTGACGCGCATCTGAACCGCCCATCCCGTGGGAGGGCCGAGGAAGAGGCGATCGACCTTGCCGCGGACCGAGGGAAAGTCCTCGGCCAGTGTCAAGCGCAGCTTGGTGATCAGCCGCTCGCGGGCCTCCTCATCCTTTGCCATGACCAGAAGCTGGGCATAGTTCGGGTTGCGAAGCTGCTGGTCAAGCGGCAGGAAGAAGCGTGGCGCCCCTTCCCCGACATAGGTGGCGACGAAGCGCTGGTCTTCGTCGGTCAGGAGCGAGGCTTCGAGACGCTTCGCCTCCTCTTCGACCTCCTTGATGGAGGTCCCCTCCGGCAGCCACATGTCGACGAGGATCTCGGGACGCGAGGACTGCGGGAAGAAGTTCTTGGGAATGAACTGGAAGGACCAGAGGCTGACAGCAAACACCGCCAGGGTGGCGCCGATCACGATAAGCCTGTGTTGGACAGCCCAGCCCACGACGCTGCGCAGCCGACGATAGAAGGCGGTGTCAAAGGCATCGTGATGATCGCCGACATGGGCTCGCTGTTTCAGGATCATGTAGCCGAGCCAGGGCGTGAAATAGACGGCGACGAACCAGGAGATGACCAGGGATATGCCGACCACGTAGAAGAGCGAGCGGACATATTCACCGGCGGTGGACTCGGCGAAGCCGACGGGAATGAAGCCCGCCGTGGTGATGAGCGTGCCGGTCAGCATCGGAAAGGCCGTCGACGAATAGGCGAAACTCGCCGCATCGAGCTTGTCGAGCCCCTCTTCCAGCTTTCTCTCCATGAGTTCCACGACGATCATGGCGTCATCGACGAGCAGGCCCAGCGCGATGATCAGGGCGCCCAGCGAAATGCGCTGCAGATCGAGGCCGAGTTCGTACATGACGGCGAAGGTGGCCGCGAGCACGAGGGGAATGGCGATCGCGATCACAAGGCCCGAGCGCCAGCCGATGGAAACGAAGGAGACCACGAGCACGATGAGGAGAGCCTCGCCAAGCGCTTTCATGAACTCGCCGATCGCTTCCCGCACCACTTCCGGCTGGTTGGAGATCTGCGAGACTTCAAGGCCGATCGGCAGGGTGCTTTCAAAGCGCTCCAGCGTCTGCTCCACGGCGTGGCCGACATCCGTCACCTTGAAGCCCTTGGCCATGACGACGCCGACCTGGACCGAATCCTTGCCGTTGAAGCGGAACTTGCGCTGATAGGGATCTTCCAGACCTTCGGTGACGGTGGCGATGTCGCCGAGACGCGTCACCTGACTGCCGGAGTTCAGCCGTAGCTCCCGGATGTCTTCGGCAGCCGAGAAGCCACCATCGACCGAGATGCGGACCGATCGCGAGCCGGTGTCGATGCTGCCCGTCGCATCGATCGCATTCTGACCGGCAAGCGCATTCTGCAGATCGGTGAAGGTGAGGCCCCGCTCGGCAAGCGCCTTGGACGAGACTTCGATGAAGATCTTTTGTGGCTGGTCACCCAGAACCACGGCCTTCTCAACGCCTTCGGTCGACAGGAGAACGTCACGCGCCTGGATCGCATACTGCTTCAGCTCCGGATAGCTGTAGCCGTCGCCCGTCAGGGCATAGAGCGTGATGTAGGTGTCACCGAATTCGTCGTTGAAATAGGGTCCGAGAAGGCCGTCCGGCAGCTCGTTCTCGATGTCGCCGACCTTCTTGCGGACCTGGTAGAAGGCCTCTGCCACGTCATCGGCATCGGTATTGCCCTTCACCTGCAGCGTGATGATCGCGGAGCCCGGGCGGGTATAGGACTTCACCCAATCCAGATAGGGCGTTTCCTGCAGCTTTCGCTCGATCTTGTTGACGACCTGATCCTGCATGTCGGTCAATGAGGCGCCGGGCCAGAAGGCCTGGACGACCATGACGCGGAAGGTGAAATCGGGATCTTCCTTCTGCCCCATGCGCATGAGGCCGAAGAGGCCGGTCAGGATGATCAGGCCGAAGAGGAAACGCGCGATGCTGGGATGTGCGATCGCCCAACGGGACAGGTTGAACGAGCCCGGCTCTGCAGGAGAGTGTGTCATGATGTCTGGATCCGAAGGTGAGGTCGCTGGGCTCAGCGGGTCGCCGCGTCGGGCTTCGCTGCGTCGCTACCGGCGTCTGCGGCGCGCGGCAGGTCCTTGTCGGCAAGGCGCACCTTCATGTCTTCCGCCATGAATTGCGTGCCGGCCACGACCACCAGATCGCCGGGGGCAAGTCCCGAGGAGATCTGAATCCCCTTGTCGGAGAAGGTGTCGACCGCGACGGGACGGGCATGGACTGTCGCTGCCATGCGATCGACGGTCCAGACAATCGTCTGTTTGGCGCCATCGCGCGTCAGCGCCGACAGAGGCAGTTCGAACAGGTTGGTATCGGAGGGCGCGGTGGCCGTGACGCGCGCGGTCATGCCGAGCAGGATCTGCGGATTATCCGGAAGCGCGATGCGCACGGCGAAGGTACGCGAGGTGGCGTCCGCGCTGCCGGCCACTTCACGGACGGTCCCCTGCAAGGTCAGGCCATCCTTGGACCAGAAACCGACCTCGACTGCCTTGCCAGGCGCAAAGGCGAAGATCTCGTTTTCCGGCACGGCGATCAGGGCTTCCTTTTCGCCATCCGCCGCGACCGTCACGACGGGGCTGCCGGCGGCAACCACCTGTCCTGCGTCCGCGCTGATTTGCGTGACAATCCCGGGCTTGTCGGCCTTGAGCTCGCCATAGGCGACCTGATTGCGTGCCTGCTCCAGCGAGGAGCGCTGGCTGTCGCGCGTGGCAAGCGCCTGATTGTAGCTCAACTGCGCTTGCTCGAGCTGTGCCTTGGTGGTGACCTGCTGACGATACAGCGCATCGGCACGCTTCAAGGCGAAATCCGCGGTCTCCAGCTGACGTTCGGCAGCGGCGAGACTTGCCTCGGCGCTCTTCATCTGGAGCTGATAATCAGTCACGTCGATGCGTGCCAGCACGTCACCCGGGGCCACACGATCGCCGATATCGACGAGACGCTCGATGATCTTGCCACCAACCCGGAAACCGGCTGCAGCTTCGCTGCGGGCCTTAACCGTTCCGGAGTAGCGCAGCTCCCGCGCAGTGGACGGGGCTTCGATCTCGACTACCTTGACCGGGCGAAGGCTCGGCTCTTCAACGACCTCGGCTCCTCCCTCCGTGCAGGCTGCAAGCCCGAATGCTGCGAGGAGCGATAATGCAGGCAAGGAAAAGCGAACGCTGGCGGACATGGTGGTTCCTCCCCGGCTGGGGCTCAGATCTTGAGGGCTCGAATGGCGAATTCAGTCAAATCTTCCGGCCCGGCGCGATTGGTCTTGCCAATGCACTGGGCCACCATCTGCGGATGATGCAGCGGCGAGGTCGCAGCGCCGAAACAGCGGGCCGCATGGGCAGGATCACCTTTGGCGAACTCCCCCTTTTCCATGCCGTCGGCGATGATCTCGGTCAGGATCGCCTGGATCTCGTCGATATGCTTGTCGATGACACCCCAGCTCTGCTCGATGGCGACAACGACCATTTCATGGACCTTGCGCTCGTCGAGCATGGTGGCGACCGTGAACTCGAAATGGCTCATCGAGTAGCGGCGCAGCCTTTCCTCGGCGCTCAGCGGGAGCGCAGCGGCAGCCCTTGCAACTTCAAGGCTCTGCTGCAGCATGCGGGCGCACACACCCTCGAGCAGTTCGCTCTTGGAGCCGAAGAACCGATAGATATTGGCCGGCGACATGCCGAGATCCTTCGCCACATCGGCGACGGTCGTCTTGCTGTAGCCATAATGCCGAAACTGCGCCTCGGCCGCCTGAAGAATACGGGTCGAGGTGTCGGCGGAATCCTGGGACTGCGGAGCAACTGGGGTCATGATGATTTACGACTGACGATTTTTGAATTTCGTCAGTCGTAATCGATAAATCGCTATCGGTCAATATGCGGTGAAGCTGAAGTGCGCCTGAGAGCAATATTGCAGCGGAGCAAAACCTCTCAGGCGAGACGCGCCACTCTTCATCTTCTTAGCCAGGGACCACCGGACCGCGCTCCTACTGGCGGAACAAGGTGAGCAAACTCTCCGGCTGGCTGTTGGCCATCGACAGGGACTGAACGGCCAATTGCTCCTGCGTCTGCAGCGCCTTCAGCCGCGTTGACGCCTCGTTCATGTCGGCATCGACAAGCCGGCCGATGCCGCTGTCTATGCTGTCAGAAAGCTTCAAGGCGAACTCCGCCTGCATCTCCACACGAGAAATCATCGAACCGATCTGGGAGGCAACGGAGACCATCTGCTTTGTCATCGCCTCGACGGTGCTGATCATGTCATCAAGTTCTTCGGAGGACGTCGCGTTGCTGAGCACCAATTCCACGGCGGAAGCGGGAGCCGTCGAGCCGAGGATCAATACGTAATTGATCGCTGAACCCGCCTGAACAGCGAAGGCCTCGCTCGACAAGATGCCGTATTCCCCACTGCCCCCGTTGTCGACGAAGTACTGCACATTGGTGTCGGTTCTCGGCGGTGGCGTATTAATTTCATAGGAGATCGCTCCCAGCGAAACATTCCCATCGCTGCTGCGGATGAAGGAACTGACAATCTGCTTGTCTCTGGAGTCTTCGCCGCTGTTCCACGAAAGCCAGTTCTGGCCGTTGAAACTTGCAGAATCCATCGTCGATTGCAGCTGCTGCTTGAATTGATCAAGCTCCTCATTAATCTTGGTCTTGTCCACGCCCTGTTCTTGCGCTGCAACCAGTTTGGCGGTGATTTGCGCCATGATATCAATGGATGTCTCCACTGCCGCATAGGTCGTGTCCAACACGGCCGCGCTCAATCCCAGTGCATCCCGCACCGCAGACATTGCCATGTTGTCCGAGCGCATGGTCGTCGATATCGACCAGTAGGCAGCATTGTCGGCAGCCGTCTTAACTCTTAGTCCTGAAGAGACTTCCTCCTGCGCCGCTCCCATCTGTCCGGAAATGTTGCGAAGGACTTGCAGCGCTGAGATCGCTGCGCCGTTGGTGATAATGCTACCCATCAAATACTTCTGCCTGATCAAAACAGCTAAAATTGATGGATGATATTGATCAGCTGATGGTTAACAAACTGCGAAGAATTGTGTGCTCACTCAATGCAGGATAGCGGAAATTTGCCATGCACGCGTCAACGATAGAGGTTCGGCAGCACAAAGCAGAGCTGCGTAGACAAGGTCTCTGTGCGGCACTGCATGAGAGCGAATTTTAAAGGAAGGAATGGTGCCCGGAGGCGGATTTGAACCACCGACACGCGGATTTTCAATCCGCTGCTCTACCAACTGAGCTATCCGGGCATCTCGGCTTCTGTGCAAAGCCTGCCGGTCTTTTTCAAGACCGCCGGGGCATATCCCCGGGAGCGAGCGGGGTTATAACATCTTGTTCGGCCATGTCCAGCGCCTTCGGGCACTTTTTTGAAGAAGATGTGAAAATCGCTGAAAGGTGAACAAGAACAAGCAGATCGCCACTGGCTGCACCCCTTGTTCGGGATGGCAATTCCTCAGTCGCGGTAATCGTCGTCAGCCTTGGACTCGTCGTCGGCGACCGGAATGGCATAGGAGCCCTTCAGCCAACGCGAGAGATCAAGGTTGCGGCAGCGGTCGGAGCAGAAGGGGTAGTTCTCGCGCGTCGAGGGACGATTGCATTCGGGGCATGGCCGTGTCTTGCGCAGCGGCTCGACTTTAGCGGTCCGCTGGTGCTCTTGTCCTGCCATGATCAGCCCTCCGTCCAGCCGGTATGGACGTCATAGCCCTCGCCTTGCAGCATCTGCAGCGTCTCGAAGAGCGGCAGGCCAACCACATTGGTGTAGGAGCCGACGATCTTCTGCACGAAGCTGCCGGCAATGCCCTGGATGGCATAGGCGCCGGCCTTGCCCCGCCATTCGCCCGAAGCAAGATAGCACTCGATGTCGTAGCCGGAGAGGCGTTTGAAGCGCACCTTGGTCTCGACGATCTTCTGGCGCAGCTTGCCGTCAGGAGCAATCAGGCAGACGCCGGTGAAGACCCAGTGGCTGCGGCCGGAAAGCAGATGCAGCGCCGAGGAGGCCTCCTGCATCAGCTCTGCCTTCGGCAGGATGCGGCGCCCGACGGCAACGACGGTGTCGGCGGCAAGGATGTAGCTGTCGCCCCAGGTGAGATCCTTGCGCACCTGCTGGTGTGCGGCCCTCGCCTTGTCAGCGGAGAGGCGGCGGGCGAGCGAGCGGGGATGCTCCGATTTCTTCGGCGTTTCGTCGAGATCCATCGGCATCAGACGCGCGGGCTCAATGCCGGCCTGCTTCAAGAGATCCACGCGGCGGGGCGACCCGGAGGCCAAAATCAGCTTCTGTCTCAATTCCATCCGGACGCGCTCCTCAAGCCTCGGCTCGTGGTTCAAGCCTTACTTGAAGCGGTAGGTGATGCGGCCCTTGGTCAGGTCATAAGGGGTCATCTCGACGAGGACCTTGTCGCCGGCGAGAACGCGGATACGGTTCTTGCGCATGCGGCCAGCCGTGTGGGCGATGATTTCGTGTTCGTTTTCGAGCTTCACGCGAAAAGTGGCGTTGGGCAGCAGTTCGGTGACGACACCGGGGAATTCGAGGACTTCTTCTTTTGCCATAGAGCGGTTGTCTTTCCTGGGGTTTTAGAGCGGGGCGCGCGGAGGGCCCCGAAAATGTGGGCGGAAACTACACAATCGCCCGGCATTTGTGAACCTTGTAGATTCGGCTTTCGGAAAATGTTTCAAGAGGGGCGAAAACGCCTTTAATCCGGCGCCAGCACGAGCCTTTCGCGGATCAGCTTGGTCAGCCGATCGCGCACGTCGCGATAGGCGGAGAGCCTTTGCTCGCGGCTTCCGGTCTCAACCGTCGGATCGGGCATCGGCCAGTATTCAACCTCGACAGCGGAATGACGCGTCAGCTCCAATGCGGCATGATGTGCTTCGGGCGTCAGCGTCACCACGAGATCGAAGAAGTCGTCGGCCATATCCTCGAGCGTCTGAGGCTGGCGGCGGCCGAGCGACAGACCGATCTCGTCGAGCACCACATCGACGAAGGGATCCCGCTCCCCCTTCTTGACGCCGGCCGATGCTACCCAGGTGCCCGAGGGAAGCGCCTGCCTCGCAATCGCCTCGGCCATCGGGCTGCGAATGACATTCTGGCCGCACATGAAGAGGATCGCCCCCGGCCGCGACGAACGGCGGCTACCTACCCCGCCCTCATCCATGGTGCCTAGCCCCGCCAATAGAGCACGCAGACCAGGGTGAAAAGACGGCGTGCCGTGTCGAAGTCGAGCTTGATCTTGCCCGAGAGCCTGTCCATCAAGGTCTGGGAACCATCGTTGTGGATGCCGCGACGGCCCATGTCGATCGCTTCGATCTGCGACGGTGTCGAGGAGCGGATCGCCTCGTAATAGCTCTCGCAGATCATGAAGTAGTCCTTGATGATCCGCTGCAGCGGTGTCAGCGAGAGGATATGGACGGCCACGTCCTCGCCAGCCTCCGTCTTGATCGAGAAGACCAGCTTGCGGTCCATCAGCGACAGATAGAGCTTGTAGGGACCACCGGCATGGCCAACGGGTTCGAAGCTGTTTTCCTCGATCAGATCGAAGATGGCGACGGCCCTCTCGTGCTCGACGTCAGGGGTCGAGCGACCGATGGTCTCGTCCAGCACGACATCTGAGAGCCGAAAGTCGCCCGCTGCCATCCCTAGTCCCCGAGATTGAGCCTGATGGCGACGGAGCGGGCATGGGCGTCCAGGCCCTCCGACTTGGCGAGTGCGATCGCCGCCGGGGCGAGCTTGCGCAGCTGGTCCGGCCCGAGCCTGAGGATCGAGGTGCGCTTGACATAGTCCAGCACGCCCAGCCCTGAGGAGAACCTGGCCGAGCGGGCCGTCGGCAGCACGTGATTGGAGCCACCGACATAGTCGCCGATGACTTCGGGCGTATGGCGGCCGACGAAGATCGCGCCGGCATTACGGATGCCAGAGATCAGCGGCTCTGGATCATCGACAGCGAGCTCCAGGTGTTCGGCGGCAATGCGGTTGGCGAGCGGAATGCTGTCTTCAAGCTTTTCAACCTTGATGATGGCACCGAAATCACGCCAGCTCGCCGACGCCGTCTCGGCCCGCGGCAGAGATTTGAGCTGCCGCTCGACAGCCGCTTCCACGGCTTCTCCAAGAGCGCGATCATCGGTGATGACGATCGACTGGGCGCCCGGGTCGTGTTCGGCCTGGGCGAGCAGGTCGGCGGCAATCCAATCCGGATCGTTGTTCTTGTCGGCGATGACGAGAACTTCCGAGGGGCCGGCGATCATGTCGATCCCAACCGTGCCGAAAACCTGGCGCTTGGCTGCGGCAACATAGGCATTGCCGGGGCCGACGATCTTGGCAACGGGCGCGATCGTCTCCGTGCCGTAGGCAAGGGCTGCCACGGCCTGGGCACCGCCAATGCGGTAAATCTCCGTCACACCGGCGATGCTGGCTGCAGCGAGAACAGTCGCGTTGATCGCGCCACCGGTTGCCGGCACCACCATCACGATCCGCGGGACGCCTGCGACCTTGGCCGGCAGAGCGTTCATCAGCACGGAGCTCGGATAGCTCGCCGTGCCGCCCGGCACATAGAGACCGACGGCGTCGATTGCCGTCCAGCGCGAACCAAGACCGACGCCGATCGCATCTTCGTAGATGTCATCCTTCGGCATCTGGCGTGCGTGGTGCCGCTCGATGCGATCTGCGGCAAGCTTTAGCGCTTCGATCAGTTCAGGTGCCGTCGACGCAAGTGCGGCGGCAATCTCTTCGGCCGTGACCTGCATGGGAACCGCTACGAAATCCACGCCATCGAAGCGCCTGGAATAGTCGGCGAGTGCGGCATCACCGCGGGTGCGCACATCGTCGATGATCTTGCGAACCGCGTCGTTCACATCGTCGGAAACTTCACGCTTGGTCGTCAGGAAGGCGGCAAAACGCGCCTCGAATTCCCCCGATGCCTGATCCAGCCAGATTGCCACGCCCCGTCATTCCCTCTTCAGCATTTCCAAATTCATGGCGCTGCAGCCCGCAGCGCTTTCCGTCTCAGCCGGCTTCATGCTCCGGCCGGGCCGTCGTTTCCCAGGCGCCGCCGGTATCGGCGAGCTGGGCCTCGATGCACTCAACTTCCAGGGCGATCATTCCGCCGCCGGCCAGCACCATTTCCACAACACCATCAGGCCCCTCGCCCTTCGGCACATAGCGGATCGCAAGCAGGCTCATCACCTCATCGGCCTTGCTTCGATCGAAGCCGATCGAGCGGACCGCTTCAACCCGCTTGAAGCTGAGGGCCGCGCGGCGACGCTCGAAGCTCTTGGAAACCCGCGCCGCCTTTTCCCAGACGAAGCGGTTAGCCGCGAGCGAAAACAGCCCGGAGCGTGCGGAGAAACTCAAATCGCCGACCTTGAACACGGCGTCCTGCATATGGGCCGAAATGATCGCGAGATCATCGGCATCGAGCGCCAGCAGCTTCAAGTCCGTCATGTCACCTCACAGTATCGCCCTTCGGCGGTGCCCGTCGAATTCATGTTTTCGACATAGGTTGCGGCTTGTCCAGTGGCAACGGGGCAAAAAGACTTTTCGCCCCGCCCTTGCCGAGAAAGCGGGCCTGCGGCTGCCGTCAGTCGCTAATGCGCTCGACGATCGCGCCGCAGCGGGTGAGCTTTTCTTCCAGTCGCTCGAAACCGCGATCGAGATGATAGACGCGGCTGACCATGGTTTCGCCTTCGGCGGCCAGGCCGGCGATGACCAGCGACACGGATGCGCGCAGATCGGTTGCCATCACGGGCGCGCCGCGCAGGCGGGAGACGCCCTCGATCCGGGCCGTCTGGCCGGAAAGCGTGATCTTGGCTCCGAGGCGCGCCAGTTCCTGGACATGCATGAAGCGGTTTTCGAAGATCGTCTCGGTGACATGCGAGACGCCATTGGCGCGGGTCATCAGGCCCATGAACTGCGCCTGCAGGTCGGTCGGGAAACCGGGGAAGGGTTCCGTCACGATATCGACCGGCTTGATCTGGTCACCGTGGCCGATGACACGGATGCCGCCCTCGACGGCAGAGACTTCGGCGCCGGCGCGGCGGATGGCTTCGATTGCCGTGTCGAGAAGCGTGATATCCGTGCCCGAAAGCGTGACGTCGCCGCCGGTCATCGCGACCGCCATGGCATAGGTGCCGGTCTCGATGCGATCGGGCAGGACGCGGTGGCGTGCGCCGGAGAGGCTCGGCACACCCTCGATCGTAATCGTCGAGGTGCCGGCACCGGAGATCTTCGCACCCATGGCGATCAGGCAGTTGGCGAGGTCGACGACTTCGGGTTCGCGGGCGGCATTGCCGATGACGGTCGTGCCGCGCGCAAGCGAGGCGGCCATCAGCATGACATGGGTCGCACCAACGGAGACCTTCGGGAAGGTGTAGCGGGCGCCGATCAGGCCGCCCTTCGGCGCCTTGGCATTGATGTAGCCGCCGTCGATTTCCATCTCGGCGCCGAGGGCTGCCAGGCCTTCGATGAAGAGGTCGACTGGACGCGTGCCGATGGCGCAGCCACCCGGCAGGGAGACGCGGGCCTGGCCTTCGCGTGCAAGCAAGGGTCCGATGACCCAGAAGCTGGCGCGCATCTTGGAAACCAGCTCATAGGGCGCGGTGGTGTCGGCAACCGTGCGGCAGGTGAAATGGATGGTTCGCGAATAGGAGCCATCCTGATGTTCGCGGCGACCGTTGACGGCGATATCGACGCCATGATTGCCGAGAATACGGATCAGGCCCTCGACGTCGGCCAGATGCGGGACGTTTTCGAGCGTCAGCGTGTCGGAAGTCAAAAGCGAGGCGATCATCAGGGGAAGGGCTGCGTTCTTGGCGCCCGAGATCGGGATGATCCCGTTCAACGCATTGCCACCAACAATCCTGATGCGATCCATGAGAGCCTGCGATACGGGCGAAAACTGCCCGCCTTTCCTTGAGAACGTGTGAGGGGAAGCCAATCCGGCGAGGCTGGCTCTTTAGACGAAAACCACGGGCGGTTCAATTGACGCCGCAACGCTCGGTTAATCACCGGGTTTGGACGAATTTGCGGCAAAGGATGGAAAGCCCAGCCGCTTATCAACCGTCGTCGTCGGGATCACCCGGACGATCGTTCCCGCGGGCCGCCGGCAAACCGATGCCGTCTTCTGCCTCTCCGGCACGGCGAGCGCGCGACTGCTGCTTGCGGCGCGCCAGATTTTCTCTGAGCTTCGCGGCAGCCCGCTCCCGCCGCCTCTGTTCGGCGTCTGAGAGAGCACGTTTTCCACGATCGGCAAGCCGCGCCGCCTTCGCAGCGTCGTCTTCCGCTTCGCCCTTGTTTTCCAGGTCATTCGTCATGGCTGCGTGATAACCGATCGAAGAAAAATCGAAAAGACCCTGACGGCCCTGTCACAAAACTTGGCCAGCTCGACGCTTTACGGCTTGCGCTCCCCAAAACTCTGTGGCAATAGGCGCCTCGTTCCGGGCCGACCACTCAGCGTCGCCCGCCAGATGCTGCTATAGCTCAGGGGTAGAGCACTCCCTTGGTAAGGGAGAGGCCGAGAGTTCAAATCTCTCTAGCAGCACCATTTTTCCAACATCCCGTCGGTCCCTCTAGCGGCGCTTGCGCGCGCCGTTCCTTCATATTGTCAACTCCGGCGCGATTCTCTCGATCCTGCTTCGTGTTCGATCATGCGGGCGACCTTGCGGCGTTCGGCTCTCGATCGGATCTGCCGCGCGAAGACGCGCGAGGGGACCAATGTGATCTGGTCGGCCTTGTTACGACTCAACCGGAAGGATCGCTCTGCGGCCACCAGGCGGTCGTGCCAGGTGTAGCAGCCGACGGCAACGACAGACAAAGCATCGGCTGCGGCAAGTTCGTCCCGGGCGTCGCCGGAGCCGGGCACGCTCGACAGCAGCTCCTCGAACGAGCCGAGATCGAGAAAGTCACCGCTGCGCAAGGGCCCCTGCACGAGTTCGCTGCGTCGGTCCGATGGCGAGAAGCCTTTGCGATCGGCTTCGCTCAGGGAATAGACCTGCTCCCGGTCTGGATAGGAGAGCCGCAAGAAGACCGCCTGCACGAAGATGATTTCGGAGCTCATATTGGTGACGATGCACCGAGCGGCGACCGTGTCGCCCCCTCCCCTGGTGATCAGGATCTTGGGCCGGAGCTGATGGCGGTAGCTCGAGTAGAACAGATGCAGATAGAGCATCCACACACCGAGCATCGCGAAGCTCGACAACGCTGAAATGATCGCGTGATTTTCCTTCAACCAGGTCCACATGATGCCACTCCCTTGCCCTCCCGAACGCCTTTCGGGAGCGAAGGTTTCCGCAATCCGTGTCACCGGTGCGAGGCATTCCCCTGCAGAGCGTCAGCTGAACGCCGCACCACATCCGCCACCTCCGTCAGCTGCTTGGCGATGGGGCTGGTCTTGCGCCAGATCATGCCGATCCGGCGGGATGGTTGCGGGTCCTCGAAGCGGGCGATTGCGACATCCGCAGAGCGGGTCTCGACCGGCATGGCAATCTCCGGGATCAGCGTGACACCGATGCCGGCACCGACCATCTGCACGAGCGTCGAGAGCGAGCTGCCGTCGAGGATCTCGCGGGGGCGAACCGTGCCCATATCGCAGAAGGAGAGTGCCTGTTCGCGAAAGCAATGGCCCTCCTCCAGGAGCAGCAAACGCATCTCGCGCAGCATGTCGCGGCTCGGCACGGGCTTGTCGGCATCCTCCTTGGGACGGACGAGCACGAAGCTTTCCTCGAACAGGGGCATTTCGGTCAGCGAGGGCTCGGACACCGGCAAGGCGACGATCGCGGTGTCCAGGCGTCCTTCCGCCAACTCCTGCAGAAGCTTCGGCGTTACCGTTTCGCGAACATGGATGTCGAGATCGGCGTTTTCACGGGTGAGTGCCGAAATCATTCCCGGAAGAAGATAAGGCGCCACCGTCGGAATGACCCCGATGCGCAGGCGCCCGACCAGATGCTTGCGATGGGCCCGGGCAAGATCGCCCAATTCATCCACCGAGCGCAGGATCTCGCGCACCCGAAGGAGAAATTCCTCGCCGAAGGCAGACAGGCGCAGCTGTCGCGCGGCCCTTTCGAAGAGCTCCGCACCGAGCGCTTCTTCCAGCTCCTTGATCTGCACCGACAGAGCCGGCTGGGAAATTGAACAGGCTTCCGCGGCCCGTCCGAAATGGCCATGTCGGGCGAGCGCCTCGAAATAACGCAGCTGGCGCAGGGTGAAGTTTATCATAACCCTATCCTATGGAACCGATCATAAATTCCAACTTACATTAATCGGAACCCTTTGCTAGAACAATTCCAGATGACGTCGGGTGGATCGCCTTAAGGGGGCGGTCCTGCCTTATCTGTTTCCGCGTCGAGGCAGATGAAGACGGATCAGGCGAGGCTCTCCAAAGTCTCGTCGCCATTTCATCGGATTGTGATGCGGGCATGCTCTTCAGGAGCAGGTCAGCCATTCGATCCTGGACAAGCGGGTTCTTCAAGGAGGTACATCATGGATACCATGAGCAACAAAAATGGCGGGAAATGTCCGGTCATGCACGGTTCGAACACGGAAAGCGGCGCAACGCCGATGGCCTGGTGGCCGAACGCGCTGAACCTCGACATCCTGCACCAGCACGACACGAAGACCGACCCGATGGGCAAGGACTTCAACTATCGTGAAGCCGTGAAGCAGCTCGATGTCGCAGCGCTGAAGGCCGACATGAAGGCCCTGCTGCGCGACAGCCAGGAATGGTGGCCGGCCGACTGGGGTCACTACGGCGGCCTGATGATCCGTCTCGCCTGGCATTCTGCCGGTTCCTATCGCCTGGCCGACGGCCGTGGTGGCGGCGGCACCGGCAATATCCGTTTCGCTCCGCTCAATTCCTGGCCCGACAATGCCAGCCTCGACAAGGCCCGCCGCCTGCTGTGGCCGCTCAAGAAGAAGTACGGCAACAAGATCTCCTGGGCCGACCTGATCCTCTTTGCGGGCACGGTTGCCTACGAAGACATGGGTCTGAAGACCTTCGGCTTCGCCTTTGGCCGTCCCGACATCTGGGGTCCGGAAAAGGACGTCTACTGGGGTGCGGAAAAGCAGTGGCTCGCCCCCTCCGATAGCCGCTACGAAGATGTGACCAAGCCGAACACGATGGAAAACCCGCTCGCCGCCGTGCAGATGGGTCTCATCTACGTGAACCCGGAAGGCGTGAACGGCAAGCCGGACCCGATGGCGACCGCCGCCCAGGTCCGCGAGACCTTCGCCCGCATGGCGATGAACGACGAGGAAACCGCAGCGCTGACCGCCGGTGGCCACACCGTCGGCAAGGCGCATGGTAACGGCGACGCGCAGGCGCTCGGCGTTGAGCCGGAAGCCGGCGACCTGGAAAACCAGGGCTTCGGCTGGATGAACCCGAACCAGAACGGCAAGGCAAGCCTCGCTGTGACCTCGGGCATCGAAGGCGCCTGGACGACCAATCCGACCGTGTTCGACATGGGCTATTTCGAGCTTCTGTTCGGTTATGACTGGGAGCTCACCCACAGCCCCGCCGGTGCCCAGCAGTGGCAGCCGATCGGCATCAAGGAAGAGCATATGCCGGTCGATGCGTCCGATCCGTCGATCCGCCGCATGCCCATGATGACCGATGCCGACATGGCGATGAAGGTCGACCCGACCTACCGCGCCATCTGCGAGAAGTTCATGGCGGATCCGGCCTACTTCCAGGACACGTTTGCCCGTGCCTGGTTCAAGCTGACCCACCGCGACCTCGGCCCCCGCGTTCGCTACATCGGCCCAGAGGCCCCGACCGAAGACCTGATCTGGCAGGATCCGATCCCGGTTGGCCCGAAGAACTTCGACATCGGCGCCGTCAAGGCCAAGATCGCGGCTTCCGGCCTCTCGATCGCAGACCTCGTCGCCACCGCCTGGGACAGCGCGCGGACCTACCGCCAGTCCGACATGCGCGGCGGTGCGAACGGTGCCCGCATTCGTCTCGCTCCGCAGCGTGACTGGGAAGGCAATGAGCCGGCCCGTCTCGCCAAGGTTCTGGCGGTGCTTGAGCCGATCGCGGCCGAATATGGCGCGAGCGTTGCCGACGTCATCGTGCTGGCCGGCAATGTCGGCGTGGAAAAGGCGGCCAAGGCTGCCGGTTACGACCTGACCGTGCCGTTCGCCGCCGGTCGTGGCGATGCCACTGCCGAACAGACGGATGCCGAGAGCTTCAAGCCGCTCGAGCCGCTGGCCGATGGTTTCCGCAACTGGACCAAGAAGGACTATGTCGTCAGCCCGGAAGAGATGCTGCTCGATCGCGCCCAGCTGATGGGCCTGACCGGTGCAGAAATGACGGTGCTGCTCGGCGGTCTGCGTGTGCTCGGCGCCAACTATGGCGGCACCAAGCATGGCGTGTTCACCACCCGCGAAGGTCAGCTGACGAACGACTTCTTCGTCAACCTGACCGACATGGCCTTCACCTGGAAGCCGACGGGCAAGAACTCCTACGACATCTGCGACCGCAAGACCGGTGAGAAGAAGTTCACCGCCACGCGCGCCGATCTCGTCTTCGGTTCGAACTCGGTCCTGCGTGCCTATGCGGAAGTCTACGCCCAGGATGACAACCAGGAGAAGTTCGTGAAGGACTTCGTCGCCGCCTGGGTCAAGGTGATGAACGCCGATCGCTTCGATCTGGAAGCCTGAGAGCTACGGGCCCGAGGCTCGTGCCCCGAGCCTTGGAACCGCTAGAGGAAGCCGGAGATGCTAGTCGCATCTCCGGCTTTTTCTTTGCCCAAGGCAGCGTTGCGCTAGCGCAGGAAGGCCCGGAAGCGCTGCAGCGAAAGTACAAAGAAGATCGCCGAGATTGCGATCAAGGCGAGGATCTGGGGCCAGACGACGGCAAGTCCGGCATCGCGGAACAGCACTGCTTGCGCCATGATGACGAAATGGGTGTTGGGGGCTGCCGACATGATCCACTGGATCACCTCCGGCATGCTTTCTCGAGGCGTCATGCCGCCGGAGAGGATCTGCAACGGAAGCAGCACCAGCATCAGGAGAAGTCCGAACTGCGGCATAGACCCTGCGACTGTTGCGAGGAAGATGCCCATGCAGGTGGCGGCAACGAGTTGCAGGGCAGCGCCCACGAGAAAGAGCAGCAGAGAGCCCTGAAGGGGCACGTCAAGCGCGGCCTCCACCACGACGAAGAGCGAGAACATCGTCGCGAGCAGGACGACGAGACCCATCGACCAGATCTTGCTCATCATGATCTCGGCCGGCGTGACCGGCATCACGAGAAGATGTTCGATCGTCCCATGCTCCCGCTCGCGGATCAGGGCTGCTCCGGTCAGGATGATCGACAGCATGGTAACGGCCGAGATGACCTCGTTGATCGAACCGAACCAGCCCTTGTCGAGCTCCGGGTTGAAGCGCGCCCTGAGCGACAAACCGACCGTCGCAGCCTCGTCGCCGTTTCCTCGGTCCAGGAATGCGTTGACCTCCTGCGTGACGATTTCCTGGATGTATCGCCCGCCCGAGAAGGCCTGGGTCATCTGGGTGGCGTCGACATTAAGCTGGATCTGCGGTGCTTTGTCCGCCAGAAGGTCGCGCTGGAAACCAGGCGGAATGTCGAGCACGAAAGTGTCGACCCCGGCATTCATGCGAGGATCGATCTCGTTGGGCGCGATCATCTGCGGCGGCAGGAAATACGGCGGGTAAAGCGCGTTTTCGATCCGCGTCGAAACCTGCGACCGGTCCTCATCGACGATGGCGACGGCCGCCTTGTTCAGCGTCTCCGGTTCGGCGGTCGCGGCCGTGTAGATGTTGAGCGTGAAAGCGTAGACGATCAGGAAGAGCAGAGCCGGATCCCGCGCGAGACCACGAAGCTCCTTGATGCCAAGCTCGATAATGTTCGACACGCGCATGGCTCACACCGCCTGTTTCTTCAGGAGCAAGGTTCCCGCAACGAGAAGAAGCGGTCCGACGATGGTCAGCGCCAGAAGCTGCGGGCCGAGATCCGCGAAGGTCAGCGCCTTCGAAAAGACGCCGCGCGAGATCGTGACGAAATGGCTGGCCGGGTAAATCTGGCCGATCAGTGCACCCGCTCCCTGCAGGGCCGACACCGGCGACAGCATGCCGGAAAACTGTACGGCCGGGATGATGGTCAGCAGCGTCGTGCCGAAGATCGCGGAGATCTGGCTCTTCATGAAGCTCGAGAGCAGGAGCCCGAGCGCCGTTGCGGCGAAAACATAGAGGAATGCCCCAAGCGCCAGCACCGCGAAGCTTCCCGTCAGTGGCACCCGGAACGCGAAGACGGCAAAGGCCGTGAGCATCAGAAAATTGACAAAGGCGATGCCGATATAAGGAAGCTGCTTGCCGAGAAGAAACTCCAGCCGTGTCACCGGCGTGACGTAGAAGTTGATGATCGAGCCCAGTTCCTTCTCCCGCACGACGCTCAAGACCGAGAGCATGGCGGGGATGAGCATCAGTAGCAGCGGGATCACGGCCGGCACCATCGACACCAGGCTCTCGAGGTTGGGATTGTAGCGGTATCGCAGCTCGATGCCAAAACGGCCGCTGGCCGCCTCGTCCCCGTATAGTTCATGTGCCTTGCGCGCCAGCCAGGTGGCATGCATGCCCTGAACATAACCCGAGACGGTTTCCGCCCGCGCCGGCATCGCGCCATCGATCCAAGCGCCGATCTCGACGCTGCGATTGCCGCGGGACAGGTCTCTGGCAAAGCCCGCGGGGATCTCGATCGCCAGACTGATCTCGCCCGAGCGCATGCGGCGATCGAGCTCGGCGTAATCGGTGATCGATGGCCGCTCGATGAAATAGCGGGAGCCGGCAAGCTCGGCGACGTATTCCCGGCTCAGGACCGTGTCGTCGCGGTCGAGCGCTGCAAAAGTGAGGTTCTCGACGTCAAGATTGATCCCGTAGCCGATGACGAACATCAAGATGAGGCTGCCCAACATGGCCAGCGTGGCGCGGATCGGATCGCGCACGAGCTCCAGCGCCTCGCGGCGGCTGAAGGCCAGAAGGCGACGGCGATCGAGCAGCGGACGGTGCCTTCTGGGCGGTCTCTCAGGTCCCCGCGGTACCGCCACCTCCGGCTCGATATCGGCGGGCTGCTCCGGCACGGCCTCCTCGCCGATTGCCTCCTCCAGATAGCGGATGAAGGCCTGCTCCAGGTTCTCCGCCTTGGCGCGCGCCACGATCGCATCGGGTGTATCTGTGACCAGGACCTTGCCCGCATGCATGAGCGAAATCCGGTCGCAAAGCGCCGCCTCGTTCATGAAATGGGTGGATACGAAGATCGTCACGTTATCGCGGCGCGAGAGATCGGCCAGCAATTGCCAGAAGCCGTCGCGCGCGACCGGATCGACACCTGACGTCGGCTCGTCAAGGATCAGGATGTCCGGGCGGTGGATGAGGGCGACGGCAAGCGACAACCTCTGGCGCATGCCGAGCGGCAGTGCATCGGGCAGGTCGTCGAGCACCGCCTGAAGGCCAAACCTTGCGACGAGTTCCTTGAGGCGCGGCTCGATCTCGGTGTCCGACATGCCGAACAAGCGGCCATGCAATGCCAGATTCTGGCGGAGCGTCAGTTCGCCATACAGCGAAAAAGACTGGCTCATGTAACCAACGCGGCGGCGCAGGGCGATGTCCTTCGGGTCCACGGCATGGCCGAAGACGGTGGCCGTCCCGTCGCTTGCGGCGAGCAGCCCCGTCAGCATTTTCATGGTCGTGGTCTTGCCGCAGCCATTGGAACCGAGAAATCCGAAGATTTCGCCGCGCGGGATCTCGAAACTAACGTCATCGACGGCTGTGAAATCGCCGAAACGCATGGTCAAATGATCGGCTCGGATTGCAACCTCGGTTTCCGCTTCCGGCGTGCGGGGCGGGATCTGCAAGGGTTCTGCCCGCCCTCGCTTCGCCTCCGGCAGCAGCGCGACAAAGGCTGCATCGAGCGTCTCGGTCGCGGTTGTCTCGCGCAGCTCGGCCGGCGTTCCCTTCGCGAGGATCCGGCCCTCATCCATGGCGACCAGCCAGTCGAATCGCTCAGCCTCTTCCATATAGGCGGTCGCGACGATAACGCTCATTCCCGGCCGCTCCGTCCGTATGCCGTCGATCAGTTCCCAGAACTGACGGCGGGAGAGAGGATCGACCCCTGTTGTCGGCTCGTCGAGGATCAAGAGGTCGGGATCATGGATCAGCGCACAGCAGAGGCCGAGCTTCTGCTTCATGCCGCCCGAAAGCTTGCCTGCCGGACGATCGGCAAAGGCAGTCAGGCCCGTGGCTCTCAGCAATCCCGCGATCCGATGCTCTCGCTCTCGACGATCCTGCCCGAACAAGCGGCCAAAGAACTCGGCATTCTCGAAGACTGACAGCGTCGGATAGAGGTTCTTGCCCAGTCCCTGCGGCATATAGGCGATGCGGGGGCATGTCTTGCGGCGGTGAGATGCGCGCGCCATGTCGCCGTCGAAAACCTCGACGCGGCCCGTCTGAATGGACCGCGCGCCGGAGACAAGCGAGAGGAGGCTGGACTTGCCGACGCCATCGGGCCCGATGAGACCCACCATCCGGCCAGCGGGTATGTCGAGAGAGATGCCGCGCAGGGCTTGGGTCTTGCCATAGGAGAGGCCAACATCCGTCAGCCGCACCACCGGCCTTTGCACTTCGTCCCTCTGCGGCTTGTCGATCATCTCACTGCACCAGGGTCGCGGTCAGGCTTTCCGGCCAGGCAGCCTGCGGGTCGAGATTGACATAGGCGATGCCCGGCAGGCCCGTCTTGACCTGCTGGATGTATTTCTTCAGCAGCGCCTGCGGGATCTGCGCCTTGACGCGGAACATCAGCTTTTCCCGTTCCTCATCCGTCTCGACCGTCTTCGGCGTGAACTGGGCGACGTCGGCGACAAAGCTGACGCTGGCGGGGATCGTATAGGCCGGCGCGGCATCGAGCACGATGCGCGCCTCACTGCCCAGCGCGATGCGGCCGACTTCAGCCGTCGGCAGGAAGAAGGCCATGTAGACATCGGAGAGGTCGACGATATTCAGCACACGGCCGCCGGCGCCGAGCACCTCGCCGAGCTGGGCGACGCGGTACTGCACGCGTCCGTCTCGGGGCGAGCGAAGCGTGCTGTCGGCAATGTCGGCGTCGATGCTGTCGATGGCGGCAGCGGCGGCTGCAACTGCAGCTTCGGCGTCGATGACCTGGGCCCGTGCCGCTCCGATCGCCGCCTCGGAGGCTGCAACTTGTGCCTTGGCCGCGGCGAGTGCTGCCCGCGCACTGGCGGCAGCGGCCTGATCGTCATCAACGGCTTGCTGGCTGGTCGTGCGGCTCTCCATGAGGCGCTCGGTGCGGGCGAGCCTTGTCTCGGCCGAATTCAGCTGGGCCTCACGCTGGGCGACACTGGCGAGAGCCGCCTCGCGCTCGGCTTGCCGCTGCGCCACCACGCTTTTGGCCGTGTCTACTCCGATCAGGGCCCGGCGATGCTCTGCAACGGCCTGCCGCCGACGGGCGTCGAGCTGACTGGTATCCATGACCGCAAGCACCTGTCCGGTGGTCACGAAGTCACCCTCGCCAACGAGTATGTCCCTGACGCGCCCGCCGGTCTTGGTCGAGATGTCGATCTCGACCGCTTCGATGCGGCCGTTTCCGTGGGCGATGTTGGCGGGCAGACCATCGCCTTCGTAGGTCTTCCAAGCGTAATAGGCGGCACCGCCCGCCACAATGACAATCAATGCGACTAGCCAGCCGCTCCGACCCTTTGCCATGCCGAGTTCTCCGCAATCACCAGGACATCGCTCTGTCCTTTGCGGATAGTCTTAAGGGGCAAGGCCACGGACGATCTTGATCTGCGTCAATTGCGGTTTGCACCGCACAAGCATGCTCGCATCAAGACAACACCGCCCCGACAGGTCGGGGCGGTGCCTCTCTGGCGCAACGAACGGGGAAATCAGAAACCGCTGGCAAGCCGGCGACGAAGATCCTTGATATCCGGGGTTTCCACCTCTGCGAGGCGGCGTTCCCAGGACAAGGCCGTCTCGACGATGACGCCGAGATCGTTGTAGCGGGGGGTCCAGCCGAGCACCTGTTTGGCCAGCGTGGAATCCGCCACGACGAGCGGCGCGTCGCCCGGGCGCCGCGGGGCGTAATCCACACGGAAATCGACATTCGTGGCGCGGCGCACCGCCTCGACAATGTCGAGCACCGAGTAGCCCTTTCCATAACCGCAGTTTGCAACAAGCGGACCACCGCCCTTGCGCAGATAGGTCAGCGCCTGCAAATGAGCGTCAACGAGATCGTTGATATGGATGTAGTCGCGCACGCCAGTGCCATCCGGCGTGTCGTAATCCGTGCCGTAGACCGACATCGAGGCCCGCTTGCCGAGGGCTGCCTCGCAGGCGACCTTGAGCAGATGCGTGGCGCCAGCAGCCGAATTGCCGGCACGTCCCTGCACGTCGGCGCCGGCAACGTTGAAATAGCGCAGGGCGACATAGCAGAGTCCATGGGCGCGCGCCGTGTCGCGCAGCATCATCTCGCTCATCAGCTTGGACTGGCCGTAAGGCGATTCCGGTCTGAGCGGCGCGTCCTCACGCACCGGCAGGGGCTTGTCCGGCAGACCGTAGACGGCAGCCGTCGAGGAGAAGATCACCTTGTCAATGCCGGCCTTCACGGCCGCCTGCAGCAGGCGCCGCGTGTTCTCCGTGTTGTTCTCGTAGTAGGTCAGCGGATCGGTGATGGATTCCGGCACCACGATCGATCCGGCGAAATGGATGATGGCCTCGATCTCGTTCTCGGCAAAGATCTGCTTGAGGACATTGGCCCTGCCAATGTCGCCGAGATAAAAGCGCGCCGCGGGCGGAACGGCCCAGCGAAAACCGGTGGACAGCCGATCGACGACGACGACTTCTTCGCCTGCGTCGAGGAGAGCCCAGACCATGTGGCTGCCAATGAAACCGGCGCCACCCGTCACCAAGATCGCCATGACTTTTCTTCCCGTTGTTTTTCTTATCGGGACATGAAAAGCACGCGCACCTTACGGAGTGCTTATGAACGGGCGCCAACCTACTGATTTGGCTTTGCTAATTGGTTTCTTCGTTAAGGTCGGGTCACGCCATTTGCTCAAATTTTAGCGAAGTGCGGCCCTGCCATCGTCAGAGCGCTTTCACGTATTGGCTCAGCCGCTCCGCAGCGTCGGCTATATGGGCGGGATTGCGCAGGAAGCAGGCGCGCAGAAAGGGCAATCCACCTTCTCCGAAGGCCGTGCCGGGTGCCATGCCGACGCCGGTCTTGTCGACGATATCGAGGGCGGCCTGGCGGCTGTCGGTGATGCCGTCAATTTTCAGGAAGGCGTAGAGCGCGCCTTCGGGCTTCAGCGTTTCGACCCGGTTGGTCGCGATCAGGGCATCGCAGAGAATGTCGCGCGATGCGGTCGCGCGGGCGATGTTTTCCCGAACGAAATCATCGCCCTGATCGAGGGCGACCACCGCACCGCGCTGCATGAACTGCGCCACGCCCGAAGTCGAGTACTGGATCAGGTTCTCGATGACCTGGCCAAGTTCCGGCGGGGCAACGATCCAGCCGACACGCCAGCCGGTCATCGACCAGTTCTTCGAGAAGGAATTGGCAAAGATCACCTTGTCGCCCTCTTCCATCACATCGAGGAAGGAAGGAGCGCGCTCTTCGGCACCATAGTAATAGAGCGCGTAGATCTCGTCGGCGAGGATCCAGATGCCATGGCGCCGGGCAATCTCGAGGATCGCCTTGAGATCATCGCGGTTTGCCGTCCAGCCGGTGGGATTGGACGGGGTGTTGATGAAGAGGGCCTTGGTCTTCGGCGTGATCGCCTTTTCCAGCCGGTCGAGATCGAGAACCCAGCGACCGTCGGTGAAGGACAGCGGCACGCAGACGGACTTCGCACCGGCCAGATCGATTGCCGAGACGATGTTCGGCCAGCACGGTGACAGATAGATCATCTCGTCGCCGGGCGATGTGAGTGCCTGCACGGCAAGCGCGATCGCCTGCATGCCCGAAGCCGTGACGTAGAAATGCTCGACGGGCAGATCAACGGCGAAATGGCGCTGGTAGTAGCGCGACAGCGCCTGGCGCAGTTCCGGGATGCCCCGCTGCCAGGTGTAGAAGGTCTCGCCGCCCAGTAGCGCTTCACTGGCGGCGCGATTGATGAAGTCCGGCGTTGGAAGATCGCCCTCGCCTGCCCAGAGCGGAAGAAGTCCGTCGCGGCCCCGCGCATAGTTGATGATCTCGACGATACCGCTTTCCGGTGCGGCGAGCGCGCGGGGGCTAAGGCTGTCCAGCAAGGCCATGGGAAATCAACTCCTTCGATCAGTGCGGAATGTCTAACCGATCGTTGGGCAAAAATCCCATGATATTCCTTGAGGATGAAATCGATCTCGCTGATGGGTGCTGCGCCCCTCGGGCGGGTCGCAGGGGTTCCTCAGCGGGTCTTTAGAAGGTCGCGGATTTCGGTCAGCAGGAGGACGTCGGCCGGCGGCGGAGCTGCTTCGGAGGCCTTCAGTTCTTCCTTCTCCATGGACTTGCGCAGGGTGTTCACGCCCTTGACCATCAGGAAGATGATCCAGGCGAGGATCAGGAAGTTGATGACCACGGTGATGAAATTGCCATAGGCGAAGACGGCGCCCTGTTCGCGAGCGGCTGCAAGCGAGTTGGCCGTAACGTTGCTGCTCAGGGGCACGAAATAGTTCGAGAAGTCGAAGCCGCCGAAAATGACGCCGACCACGGGCATCACGATGTCTTCCACCAGCGAGTTGACGATGAGCCCGAATGCGCCGCCGATGATCACGCCGACAGCAAGGTCCATGACGTTGCCGCGCGCGATGAAAGTCTTGAATTCCTGTAACATACCCCTGCTCCTTCTGTGTCCTGACCGGGAAAGGCCAAATCTTGGCCATCCGGTTGCAATGGTTAATGAAAATTTGTCCATTCGAAAATGGTGAATCTTCACGATCGGCGTTTTCACTTCGACTAAGGTCAATGGCCGAAACGATTTCAAAAGGCGCAGACATGGCCTAAGGTTCCGGCTCGGGCGCAGTCGAGGAGGAAAAGGTGTTCCCAGGCTGGATCATCGTTGCGTCAGCGATCGGCTACCTGTTGTTTCTGTTTGCCGTCGCGAGCTACGGCGACCGCAAAACGCGCGTGCATGGCGTGCCCGCCGGCGGCCGGCCTGTCGTCTATGCCCTCAGCCTTGCCGTCTACTGCACCTCCTGGACCTATTTCGGTGGCGTCGGGCTCGCCGCGCAGCACGGCCTCGAATTCATGGCGATCTATATCGGGCCGATCCTGATGTATACGCTCGGCATGCCGATCCTCAGACGGATCGTCGAGCTTGCGAAAACCGAGAAGATTACCTCCGGTGCGGACTTCGTGGCCGCACGCTACGGCAAGAACCCCGTGGTCGGCATGCTGGTCACGGTGATCTATCTCGTCGGCATCATTCCCTACATCGCGTTGCAGCTCAAAGCCGTCTCCAGTTCGGTCGCGGCCGTCATGGATCCCACGGCCTACGGGATCGGCACCGGCAATCTCTATTTCATCGACCTGCCGCTGATCGTCGCCTTCATTCTCGCCTGCTTTGCCGTGATCTTCGGCACGCGCCACACCGACGCGACCGAGCATCAGGACGGCCTGATCCTTGCCATCGCCATGGAATCGGTGGTCAAGCTCGTGGCCTTTTGGACACTCGGCATCTTCGTGATCTGGGTGATGTTCGACGGTCCGGCCGATCTCTGGCAGAAGGCGACCGAGAGCGAAGCCGTGATGGCGGCTCTCTCACACGAGACCCCGGCCAGCCGCTGGATCCTGTTGATCGCGCTCTCGGCCTTCGCCATTATCATGCTGCCACGGCAGTTCCACGTCACCGTGGTCGAGAACCGGACACCGCGCGAGCTGAAGCTCGCCGGCATCCTGATGCCGATCTACCTGATCGTCATCAACATTTTCGTCCTGCCTGCGGCGATTGCCGGCATTCTGATCTTCGGCGGCAGCGGCGACGCCGACCTGTATGTACTGTCCCTGCCGCTGGAAGCGGGATCCGGCTTCGTCTCCTTGCTCACCTTCATCGGCGGCTTCTCGGCGGCAACCGCGATGGTCATCGTGGCTTCCGTTGCGCTGGCCATCATGGTCTCCAACGACATGGTTCTGCCGATCTTTCTGCGGCAGAAGCTTTTGGGCAGGCCCAGCCAGCGCGAGGATTTCGCCAAGACGCTACTGCATATCCGGCGCACGGCCATCTTCGGCGTGCTGCTGCTCGGCTATGTCTATTTCCGCTCGGCCGACAACACGACCGGACTTGCCAAGATCGGCCTTCTCTCCTTCACCGCCATTGCGCAGATCGCACCGGCGATGTTCGGCGGGCTGATCTGGCGGCGAGCCAATGCCCGCGGCGCGATTGCCGGGCTCACCATCGGCTTCTTCGTCTGGGCGTACCTTCTCTTCCTTCCCAGTCTCGGAGCGGAAGACCATTCGTGGATCGCTTCTGCGGTGCTCGGCTTCCTGCTGCCCGGCCTGTCGATGTTCGAGCCGCAATATGCGGACCCGCTGGTCAATGCGACGATCTTCAGCCTGCTGATCAACACGCTGGCCTTCGTCATCGGGTCGCTCAGCCGCAATCCGCGTCCGGTGGAGCGGATCCAGTCCGCCATCTTCATCAAGCGCCAACCCCGCTCCAACTCTGCCACGCGCGGCTGGAAGACAAGCGTCGCTGTTGGCGACCTTAAGGCCGCCATCGCACGTTATCTTGGCAATGAGCGCATGGAGCGCTCCTTCCGCTCTTACGAGCAGACGGCGGGACGGAAGCTGGCAGACGACAGTCCGGCGGACATGGCCTTCATCCATTTTTCCGAACAGTTGCTGGGCAGTGCGATCGGCTCGTCTTCGGCGCGGCTGGTGCTGTCGCTGATCTTGCAAAAGGCAGAGGATCCGTCAGCCGATACGGTCTGGCTCCTCGACCAGGCCTCTGAGGCGCTGCAATACAACCAGGACATGATGCAGACCGCGCTTGCGCAGATGGAGCAAGGCATTGCCGTCTTCGACGCTTCGGACCGATTGACGATCTGGAACCGCCGCTTCCGCACACTGCTCGACCTGCCGGAGCATGTCGGCCAGGTCGGTTTTCCGCTGATCGACATGATCGCCATCCTGGCGCAGCGGGGGGATGTGCCCGCAGGCGAGACGCAAGCGGTGATCCGCAGTTTCCATCAGTTCGACCGGCCCTTCCAGATGGTGCTCGGCGGCGGCAAGCGGATCATTGAAGTGCGTTGCAATCTGATGCCGGACAAGGGGCTGGTCGCGACCTTCAGCGATATCACCGCCCGCGTGGAGGCCGATCAGGCTCTGAAACAGGCCAACGAGACCCTGGAACAGCGCGTCAGCGAACGCACGGCCGAACTGACCCGCGTCAATCACGCGCTGGCCGAAGCCCGGGCCGCGGCCGACGAAGCCAATATCGGCAAGACGCGCTTCTTCGCGGCCGCCGGTCATGACATTCTCCAACCGCTCAATGCGGCGCGGCTTTACTCCTCGTCGCTGGTCGAGCGGCTCGGCGATTCCGAAAACAGCGCGCTGGTCGGCAATATCGATTCCGCGCTCGAGTCGGTCGAGAGCATTCTCGGCGCCGTCCTCGACATCTCGAGGCTCGACACGGGTGCCATGAAGCCACGCTTCTCCAGCGTGCCGCTCAACAGTTTGCTGCAGAGGATCGAGACCGATTTTGCGCCGATGGCGCGGGAGAAGAACCTGAAACTCGTGGTAATGCCCACCACGCTTTCGGTACGTTCTGACCCGACGCTGTTGCGCCGCCTCGTTCAGAACCTCGTTTCCAACGCGATCAAGTACACGCCCTCGGGTCGTGTCGTCGTCGGCGCCCGGCGCCAGGGCGACCAGGTGGTGGTTCAGGTGACCGACAGCGGCATCGGCATTCCCTCGTCCAAATTCCGAACCGTCTTCAAGGAATTCGCGCGGCTCGAGGAAGGTATGCGGACGGCCTCGGGACTTGGGCTTGGGCTCTCGATCGTCGACCGCATTGCCAAGGTGTTGCAGCACCCCGTGGAGCTGTCGTCCAAGCCCGGCAAGGGCACGACCTTCAAGGTGGTCATGCCGCTCGACATCGCCAAGCCGGCCGCAAAAGGTGTCGTGCCGATCGATGCCGGCAGCCGGACCACGCCGGCACTCCAGGGCTTCCGGGTGCTGTGCATCGACAACGAGCCAAAGATACTTGAAGGCATGCAGCTTCTGATTTCCGGCTGGGGCTGTGAGGTGGAATGTGCGGGCTCGATTGCCGACATGGATGAGCTGATCAAGGACGGCAAGGTCCCCGACCTCGTCATCGCGGACTATCATCTGGGCGACGGCAGCGGGATTGGCGCTATCCTGAGGCTCCGGGCACTCACGCAATCCGACATTCCCGCCTTGCTGATTACTGCGGATCGTTCGGCGGAGGTGCGGGCCGAGGCGGAGCGCCACTCGATCACCTTGCAGCACAAGCCGGTCCGCCCCGCCGCCTTGCGCGCCTTCATCACTCAAGTGTCTTCGCAACGGAGTGCGGCTGCCGAATAGCAGGTGCGGCAGAGCGAGCCGGGAGGCGCGATGTCACCAGCTCTTCAGCGCGCGCAGCGTCGGTGTCTTCTTGAACACGTGGTCGTTCATGCGGGCCATCAGTCGGTCGAGCAACGAAACAGCTTCGACGACCGCCGGGCCCTTGTTCAGCATCACGCATTCGGCGCGGGCTGCCATGGCGGCATCCGTCATTTCCCCGCGGGTCGGAATGCCTTCCTTGACCATGTCTTCCAGCACCTGGGTTGCCCAGACACATGGCACGGAGGCTGCCTCGCAGATCCAGAGCAGCTCCTCCTGCATCTCCGCAAGGCGCTCGAAGCCGATCTCGGCGGCCAGATCACCGCGCGCGATCATGATGCCGAAAGGACCGCGTCTGCGCGCCCGGGCAATCAGCGCAGGCAGATTGGCGAGCGCCAGAGGCTGCTCAATCTTGGCAATAAGACCGAGGGATTTGTTGCCTGCGCCTTGGCGGGCAAGCACGTCGTCCAGCAGATCGATGTCCTCGGGGCGGCTGACGAAGGAATAGCCAATGAGATCGGCGCATTCGATGACGGTGGCGAGATCCGTCTCGTCCTTGGCCGTCAGGGGCGACAGACCGAGGGCGGTGTCTGGAAGGTTTATGCCTTTCTCGGGCTTCAGCTTCGTCCCGCCGGACTTGGTGCGCCGGACGAGGATCACGGCCTCACCCTCCGCGAGGCTTTCGACCACCGCTTCCAGCTTGCCGTCATCATAGCGCAGGCGGTCGCCGATCGAGAGCCTGGTGACCATTTCAGGCAGCGACACTGCAGCAGAAAAGCCTATCTGGTCATCGATGCGCGGCGCGCCTTCTGCCACGAGCCGAACGCGATCACCCGGCTGCAGGCGCGCCTTCTTCTCGAGAGTGGCGACGGCACCCGTCCGGATCTTCGGGCCGGCGATGTCCATCAGGACCTTGATGTCCCGACCGACGACGGCTGCGGCATCCCGGACGAAGCGGGTCATTTCCCGCCAGGCCTCTGGCCCGTCATGGGCGCAGTTGATGCGTGCGACATCCATGCCGGCGCGGGCAAGGTCCAGAACGAGATCCGGACCGTCGGCCGCCTGACTGGGAAGTGTGACCATGATGCGGGTGCGACGCGCGTCGGGCTGTTTGCCGAACAGGGCCTGGCACGCGATCTCCAGCTGCGCCTCGCCCGCGAAGAAGTCCTGCTCCGGGAGGATCGCCGCTTCTGCCGGAACCGCATCTGAGGCAATCTTGGACAGTGCGAAAAGAACGGCATCGATCGTCGGCAGGACGCGGCTCTCGAGCCTTCCCATCGAGGACAGACCCAGCGCCATCAGCCGTCGTTGCAGGGGACGAATGTCATGATGACGCAGAGCCAGATAATGGCCAAGGTTGACGATCGCTGGATCGTCTCCCCCTTCGGGCATCAATCGCGCGCCCTCGAGAATTGCCTTTTTCAACGCCGTCATCTCGGCATGAACTTCGGCTGCGCGCTTGGCGGCAGTCTGCGTTTCGGTCGTCGTCATCAACAGGCCCCGGCTGATCAGTTGTGACACCTAATCCCGGCTTGTTGACAGGCCAATGACAGCGGGAACCTCAGAGCCTCAGACACCATACGGTCGCATTGCTGACGATCCCGGGCTCGGCGATCAGCCTCACGGACCGGATGGGCTCGAAGCCGGCAATCCGCTTCGTGCCGGCAATGCGGCCGCCATCGGCAAAGACCTCGAGCGAGCCATAATCGAGGAAGACGCGGAGACGCCGGGCGCCGGCCGCTTTTGCGAGATAGCGAGGACCCGGGGGCTCGTCGGGTTTGTCCAGATATCCATGCAGGATCTCCAGACCTTCCTCGTGCTGTGCCACGGCCAGCCGGATGTCGGGGTGGTCGAACTCGAGACAAAACTTGCCGCCGGCCTCGGACAATTCAAAAGTGATCTCGGCTGCGCCATTGGGCAAATTCACGGTCTGCCCGGCTGCGAGACGGGTGCGGTCCAGCATGCGAGCCCGCAGGCTTTCCACCGCGCCGAGCGGCGGCGTCAGGAGCGTGTCGCCTTCGAGGACAAGTGTTCTCGGCAATGTCATGGCGGATGGGAAATCGATGGTTGGGCCGGTATCGGCCCAATTGCCGAGCCAACCGATGCCGACGGGCGTGTTGCCATCGACGAAGGCCTGGAAGGCGTAGTTGTCCGTGCCGAAATCGAGCTCACGGCCAAAGGCCTTGGCAAAGCTCTTGCCGTCGAACCAGCCGATATCGATCATCGTGAGGTTGCGGCGGCCGGTTTCCTTGTCCTCGCCATTCATCAAGCCGTAGATCAGTGCCCAGCGGGTTGCGGGATCGCGGTAATCGCCATCGATCGGCAACAGGCAGGGGCATTCCAGTGCCGAGGTCTCATACCGCGTCTCCGTATAGAGCTTGCCGACATAGGTCCAGCCGGAGGCAGCCGTGTTGTCCTCTGTCTGATACAGCAGGACGACGCCGCCTTTATCGCTCTGGCTGCCCAGAAGCATCTTCCAGAGCCCGTCAGGACCGCGGAAGACATAAGGGTCGCGAAAATCGAAAGTGAGCCCCTCGCCATCCGGTCGATGGGGCAGGAAGACTTCGGCTGCGCCCGCACTGAACAGATCCGTCGACGTCGCCGTCAGCTGGATCTCCTGTTCGGGCATACGCTCGGCAATCTTCTCCGTGAAGAAGACGCGGATGCCGGGACCATCGGTCCGGGCGATGGCGGATCCGGAAAAAGCGCCACCGCGCTTGTCGGGGCGAACCGTCAGCTCCTCGGAGGGGAAGAGGAAGACCGGCAGATGCCGCCAGCGCAAATAGTCGGACGAGACAGCATGTCCCCAATGCATGTTGTTCCAGATGCGGCCGTGCGAGTAGTGCTGGTAGAACAGATGCGGGCGACCACCGAACCGGCCGAAGCCGTTCGGATCGTTCATCCAGCCAAAGGGCGGGCGGAAGTGATAGCCATCCGGCAGGTCCGGTGGCTCATTGGCGGGATTGGTGTGGATGACCGTGATGCCGGTTTCCAGGACGTCTGAGGGTGTGAACCAGTAGGCGACTGAAAGCGATGTCACTGCCATATCATAGGCCAGCGTGACCGAACCGCCGCCGAAGACCTGGTAGATGCGAAAGGAATTCTCTTCTGCATTCGAGGCCTGCATTTCGCCGAACTTGCCATTGGCACTGTAGAGCGACACGGCCCCAGGTTCATCCGGTGTCACAGCCTTCAGCCAGAGATGCAGCACGGCGTTGACGGGAAGGTCGACTTCGATGGCCCTGTGGTGGTCCGGTATGCCGGTCGCTGTCGTCATTCGCGTCTCCCTTTTCTTTTTGCCTGGCCAGCGCTCAACGGGAGGAGCGCGGCGGCTGTTCCATCTTCGCCTGTCACAGAGGCTTCAGAAAAGCGTCACGGGCGCTTCATCCGAAGCACCTAATGCGGCGGGAACGAAATTGTAGATCGGAGCCCTGCTCATGCGTCTCGCCGTTCTCGTCCTTGGCCTGCTGCTTTCCCTCGTCACAGGGGCGGCCAGTCTCGCGCCCATTCCCCCGTCGAACCGGGCCGCCCTCATCCATGAGCGGCTTACCGAGGCAAACCTCAACCGGGATCATGTCATGGTTGTGGCCCATCGCGCCGGCTGGAAGAAGGGCGGAACAACCGTCAGGGCCGAGAATTCCTTCGCCGCGATCGACCATGCCGTCTCGACCGGCGTCGAAATGGTCGAGCTCGATGTCAGGCGGTCGCAGGATGGCGTTCTCGTCATCATGCATGACGAGACGCTGGATCGCACCACCACCTGCCGCGGCAAGGTCGCCGACTTCACGCTGAAGGCGCTGAGATCCTGCCAGCTTGTGGTGGAAGGAAGTCGCCGCGTGACGAACGAACATGTCTTCACGCTGGAAGAGGCCATGCTGCATGCGCGTGGCCGCATCCTGATCAACATCGACAACAAGCTGGAGCCGGAAGCATTGGTCGAGGTGGCGGACCTCGCCCGCAGCCTCGGCATGGCCGACGGCGTCCTGCTGAAGCTTGCGGTCTGGAATGCCGAACGGCTGCAACTGGCCCGTGACATACGCCGGGCCATCGGTCCGGACATTGCCTTCATGCCGATCCTCGCCGATGACGCCGTGACGGAAGCGGCCTTTGTCGATCGCACCCAATCGGCCCTCGGCGCACCGGCTGCCGAACTCGTCCATTGGTATCGCGACGCATCGCAGCCGATCACCGCCGATGGCGGTCCCCTGCTCTCACCACTCGCACGCGCCACCGCCATTCGCAACAATGCGCATCTCTGGATCAACACCTATCCGATCACCGACCGCCCTGAAGGCATGGTGGCTGGCGGGCGTGGCGATTATCTCGCGCTGAAGACCGGACGTCCCGAAGATGTCTGGGGCTTCTTCGTCGATCGGGGTGTGACGATCATCCAGACGGATGAGCCGGAGGCGGTGATCGCGTGGCTGGATGCCCAGGGTCTGCGACGTCCCTACGACCTGACCAACTGACGATTACTGTGTAGCCAAAACAGAAAAGGCGGCCCGAAAGCCGCCTTTTCCAACTCATCCCGATTTGCCTCAGGCGGCCTTGGCGGCTTCACCATAGGGGTCGAAGCGGCCGTAGAAGGTCTCGCCCTTGGCGGCCATGTCCTTAAGGAGCGGCGTCGGGGTGAAGTGCGCGCCGTAATCCTTGGCGAGACGCTCGCAGAGTTCCACGAAGGTCTTCACGCCCATGCCGTCGATGTAGGACAGGGCACCACCGGTGTAAGGTGCAAAGCCGAAGCCCAGGATCGAGCCGACATCGGCTTCGCGCGGATCGGTCACAATGCCTTCCTCGACGGTGCGGGCAGCTTCGAGCGCGATAGTCGCAAGGAACCGCTCCTGCAGCGTCTTGACGTTCACGGCGTCCGGCTTCTGCTGCGGATAGAGATTCTTCAGGCCCGGCCAGATGTGCTTCTTCGCCGGCTTTGCAGGATAGTCGTAGAAGCCCTTGCCGTTCTTGCGGCCGAAGCGCTCTTCCTTCTCCACCATGCGGGAAACAAGCTCCATGTGGCGCGGGTCGATCGCCTTTTCGCCGAGATCGGCAACGGTGGCCTTGAGGATCTTGTAGGAAAGATCGATCGCCACTTCGTCGTTCAAGGCGAGCGGACCGACCGGCATGCCGGCGAACTTCGCGGCATTCTCGATCATGACCGGCGGCACGCCTTCGATGAGCATGTTGTAGCTCTCGGACATGTAGCGCAGGACGCAGCGATTGACGAAGAAGCCGCGGGTGTCGTTGACGACGATCGGGGTCTTCTTGATCGCGGCAACATAGTCGAGGGCGACAGCGAGCGCCTTGTCGCCGGTTTCCTTGCCGAGGATGACTTCGGTCAGCATCATCTTCTCGACCGGCGAGAAGAAGTGGATGCCGATGAAATCGACCGGACGCTTGGAATTCTTGGCGAGACCGGTGATCGGCAGCGTCGAGGTGTTGGAGGCGAAGATTGCGCCTTCCGGCAGCACGGCCTCGACCTTCTCGATGACGGCCTTCTTGACGTCGCGGTCTTCGAAGACGGCTTCGATGACGAGATCGGCGTCGGCAAGCGTGCCATAATCGTCCGAGGGCGTGATGAGCGAGAGCAGCTTGTCGCCCTCGTCCTTGGTCATCTTGCCCTTACCGACGGCACCGGCAACGAGACCTTCCGAATGCGTCTTGCCCTTGCCGGCCGCTTCCATATCACGGTCGATCAGCACGACATTGATGCCGGCTGCTGCCGTGACGTAAGCGATCGAAGCGCCCATGAAACCTGCGCCGACGACGCCGACCTTCTTGATCTCGGACTTCGGCTGACCTGACGGGCGACGGGCGCCCTTGTTCAGCTCCTGCATCGAGACGAAGAGCGAGCGGATCATCGAATAGGCTTCGGTGGTCTGGACGATCTCGGTGAAATAGCGCTGCTCGATCTTCAGGCCCGTGTCGAACGGCACCTGCAGGCCTTCATAGACGCATTTGAGGATGGCGAGCGCGGCCGGATAGTTGCCGGCGGTTTCGCGGCGCAGGATGGCCGAGGCTGCGGGCCAGAGCTGGGCCGAAGCCGGGGTCCAGATGCCGCCACCGGGAACCTTGAAGCCCTTTTCATCCCAGGGGGCAACAGGCTTCAGGCCGTCCTTGATCATCTGCTTGGCAGCATTGATCAGTTCGCCGGGTTCGACGACCTGGTGCACCAGGTTCATTGCCTTGGCGCGAGCGGCCGAGAGGGTCTGACCCGTGGTCATCATCTGCAGGGCGTCCTGCGTGTTGGCGAGACGCGCCACGCGCTGCGTGCCGCCGGCGCCGGGGAAGATGCCGACCTTGACTTCCGGCAGGCCGATCTTGACCGACTTCGCGTTCGACGCCACGCGGCCATGGCAGGCGAGCGAGAGTTCGGTCGCGCCACCCATGCAGGTGCCGTTGATCGCCGAGACCCACGGCTTGCCGCAGGTTTCGATCTTGCGCCACAGCCAGGTCATGCGGCCGGCGGCGTCGAAGAGCTTCTGGACAGCGACGGTCGGGTCCTTGGCCTTTTCCTCTTCGAGCATGGAGAACATGCCCTTGATCATGGTGAGATCGGCGCCACCGGAGAAGGAGGACTTGCCGGAGGTGAAGACCACGCCCTTGATGCCATCATCGGCAACGGTCTGGTCGAGGATCTTCTCGATCTCGTCCATCACTTCGACAGTGAAGACGTTCATCGACTTGTCAGGCATGTCCCAGGTGACGAGTGCGATGCCGTCTGCGTCGGTCTCGATGGTGAAGTTCTTGTAGGTCATGATGGGATTCCTCTTCCCTGAAATCTCTTGTCGCTCAGAAGACGCCGAGAACGAAACACAGCCAGGTCACCAGAAGTCCGAGAATAACAACACTGAGCCAAAAGGTGATGCGGTTCGAAACGACATCCTTCTTGGCAAGGATCGGAGGCCCCTTCTCGGCGGCCTCTTTCATGTCGCCTTCGATCTTTCTCAGCTCAAAGTGTCGTTTGGTCTCGTTGTGATGACCGGCCATGGTGCTGTCCTCAAACGCGCTCGATCACCGTGGCCGTACCCATGCCAGCGCCGATGCAGAGCGTGACCAGCGCGGTGTTCAGATCGCGGCGCTCGAGTTCGTCCAGCACCGTGCCGAGGATCATCGCGCCGGTGGCACCGAGCGGATGGCCCATCGCGATCGCGCCGCCGGCGACGTTCATCTTGGAATGGTCGACTTCGAAATGCTGCATGAAGCGCAGGACGACAGCGGCAAAGGCTTCGTTCAGTTCGACGAGGTCGAAATCGGTAATCTTCATGCCGGTGCGCTTCAGGAGCTTTTCCGTCACGTCGACCGGACCGGTCAGCATGAGGGCCGGATCGGAGCCGATATTGGTGAAGGCGCGAATGCGGGCACGGGGCTTCAGGCCCATGCTTTCCCCGCCGGCCTTCGAGCCCACGATAACGGCCGCTGCGCCATCGACGATGCCGGAGGAATTGCCGGCATGGTGGATGTAGTTGATGCGCTCGACTTCGGGATGGGCCTGGATGGCCACGGCTTCGAAGCCGCCCATCTCGCCCGGCATCTGGAAGGAGGGGTTGAGGCTTGCCAGCGACTGCATGTCCGTGCCGGGGCGCATGTGCTCGTCGCGGTCGAGGATGACGAGGCCATTGCCGTCCTTCACGGGGATGACGGACTTGGCGAAGTTGCCGGCGGCCCAGGACGCGGCGGCGCGCTTCTGGCTCTCGACGGCATAGGCGTCGACGTCGTCGCGGGTGAAGCCATACTTGGTGGCGATCAGGTCAGCGGACACGCCCTGCGGCATGAAATAGCCGGGGAAGTTGACCGAGGGGTCCATGTACCAGGCGCCGCCCGACATGCCCATGCCGACGCGTGACATGCTTTCCACGCCACCGGCGATGACGATATCGTCCGAGCCGGCCTTGACCTTGCCGGCGGCGAGGTTGATCGCATCGAGACCGGATGCGCAGAAGCGCGAGATCTGGATGCCTGGGGCTGCGAAATCATAACCTGCCTCGAAGGCGGCGGCCTTCGGGATGACGGCGCCGGCTTCCATGACCGGGTCGACGCAGCCGAAGATGATGTCGTCGACGGTCGAGGTGTCGAGGCCGTTGCGGTCGCGCAGCGCTTCCAGCGTCTTGGCGGCCAGGCGCGGTGTCGGCACTTCGTGCAGCGATCCGTCCTTCTTGCCGCGCCCGCGGGGCGTGCGCACGTGGTCATAAATGAAGACTTCAGTCATCGTCTCTCTCCCTTGGGCGCGCAGGGGCGCCTTGATCTTGACGGGGCGTAACCCCTCATCCGCCTGCCGGCACCTTCTCCCCGCAGGCGGGGAGAAGGAGGAACCATCATAGGCCGCGTGGACTGTTACCCAAGCCGCAGCGGCCGCTTCCCCTCTCCCCGCATGCGGGGAGAGGGTAGGGTGAGGGGCAAAAACTCAAAACGCTTCCGCGGCCATTTCCATCAGGCTGTCGGCGCCGGTCTCGATGCGGGCCTTGCGCAGGCCCGTCTCCGGCATGACCTTTTCCATGTAGAAGCGGCCGGTCAACAGCTTGTTCTTGTAGTAATCGGCATCGCCAGAGCCTGCGGCAAGGTTGTCGTTGGCGGCCTTCGCCATCTTCGCCCACATGTAGCCGAGCACGACGAGGCCGAAGAGGTGCATGTAATCGGTCGAGCCGGCACCGGCGTTGTCGGGCTTGGCCATTGCATTCTGCATGAACCACATGGTGGAAGCCTGCAGGTCGTTCAAGCCCTTCTTCAGGCCCTTGGTGAAGAAGGCCATCTTCTCGTCATTGCGATGCTCTTCGCAGAAATCGCCGATTTCCTTGAAGAGCGCCATCACGGCGCGACCGCCATTGAGGCCGAGCTTGCGGCCAACGAGGTCCAGCGCCTGGATGCCGTTCGCACCTTCGTAGATCATCGCGATGCGGGCATCGCGGACATACTGGCTCATGCCCCATTCTTCGATGTAGCCGTGGCCACCATAGACCTGCTGGGCCATGACCGCATGGTCGAAGCCCTTGTCGGTGAGCACGCCCTTGAGGATCGGGGTCATCAGGCCGAGCACGTCGTCAGCGAGCTGCTTTTCAGCGGCATCACCCGAGCGGTGGGCGATGTCGGACTTCAAGGCCGTCCAGAGCGTGAAGGCACGGCCGGCTTCGTTGAAGGACTTGATCGTCAGCAGGGCGCGGCGGATGTCCGGATGCACGATGATCGGATCGGCCTTCTTTTCCGGCGCCTTGGCACCGGAGAGAGAGCGGCCCTGGATGCGTTCGCGGGCATAGTTGGCCGCGTTCTGGTAAGCGATCTCGGAGATCGACAGGCCCTGCAGGCCGACGCCGAGGCGGGCTTCGTTCATCATGACGAACATGGCAGCCAAGCCCTTGTTCTCGGCACCGATCAGATAACCGGTCGCCTCGTCATAGTTCATGACGCAAGTGGCGTTGCCGTGGATGCCCATCTTGTGCTCGATCGCACCGCAGGTGACGCCATTGCGCGCGCCGACGGAGCCGTCGTCGCCGACCATGAACTTCGGCACGATGAAGAGCGAGATGCCCTTGGTGCCCTCCGGTGCACCTTCGATGCGGGCCAGCACCAGGTGGATGATGTTATCCGACATGTCGTGTTCGCCGGCCGAGATGAAGATCTTCTGGCCGGAAATCTTGTAGGAGCCGTCGCCGTTCGGAACCGCCTTGGTGCGCAGCAGTCCGAGGTCGGTGCCGCAATGGGGCTCGGTGAGGTTCATGGTGCCGGTCCAGACACCCTCGACCATCTTCGGCAGGTACTTCTGCTTCTGCTCGTCGGAGCCATGCTCCAGGATGGCCGCGATCGCGCCCTGGGTCAGGCCCGGATACATCATCAGCGCCATGTTGGCCGAGGACATGTATTCACCGACGGCCGAATGCAGGGTATAGGGCAGGCCCTGACCGCCGAACTCCGCCGGAACCGCAAGACCCAACCAACCACCCTGACAGTAGGCGTCGTAGGCTTCCTTGAAGCCCTTCGGCGTCTTGACCGAACCATCGTCCGAACGAACGCAGCCTTCCTGGTCACCGGAGAGGTTCAGCGGGAAAAGCTGCTCTTCCGCGAGCTTAGCCGCCTCGCCGACGATCGCCTCGATCATGTCGGGGGTCGCGTCTTCGAAGCCCGGCAGGTTGTGATACCGCTCAAGACCAAGGACGTCGTTGAGTATGAAAAGCGTGTCGTTCACAGGGGCCTTGTAGACAGGCATCGGTCATCTTCCTCCAAAGACTTCGGTTCCGACGGGATCGGACTGTTCAGGCTTATACAAATAATTGACGTGCGCGTAAACGTCAAAATTTTCTCCCGCGGCATTTTTGCCGTTTGCGGGCGTCACTTTCGCTTTATCGGATGGTCCTAACGGAAGCCGCTTGCGCGGGGCGTGACGTGAGCGCGGAAGGTGCTGCCGTTAGCGAATTTCAGGCGAAGCTTAACGGCTTGTTTACCATGTTTCATGAAAGGTTGCGTTTGAAAGCTGGTGATCCATCCGCGATTCCGACTCACCTGCCTGCCGTTACGGCAGGCGCCTTTGTCGAAGCCGAAATGGGGCACCCGGACGCATTCGGACGCAAGCATCGTCCGGCATCATCGAGGCGAGCAGAACCATGAACGGATCGCGATCCCAGACCCAACGGCCCGGCAGCCCATCCTCCCTGGATGCGTTGAGCCGCACAATCGAAGGGCTTGAGGCGCGGATCGAAGGCCTGATCGGCCAGCAGGCCGCCCGCAGCCGCGCAGACGAGCCTGCACCGCGTGTCATCCCCGGTCGTCGCGCCGACGATCCTGTCCGCAGCGACCGCGATCAGCGGCCTGATCCGCTAGCCGAGATCCGCCAGCGTCAGCGGGCGCTGGAAGAAAGCCGCATCCGCGGCGGCGATCGCAGCCTGTACAGCCGCAGCGACGAGCTGCCGGCGCGCGCGCCGCTGCGCCAGCCCCTGCCGCCGCTCGCTGAATCGCAACCCGTCTATCCGACCCGTGCCGCCGCGCCTGCACGCGCAGGTTCCGAGTTTACCGAGGCGCTCATCGGCCTGCGCCAGGAACTCAAGCGCGACATCGCGGAGAGCCTATCTCACGAGATTGCCGGCCTCAGAAACGAGATGCGCTCGATCCGCGCCTTGGCCGAGGAGAGCCGTCCGCAGGACGACATGCGCCAGGACATCGCGCGCCTTGCCGAAAGCATCCAGCGGCTCGAAGGCCTGAAGGCCCCGGGCACGGACGGTCTGCGTGACGATTTCAACGAACTCCGCTCGCTGATGGATGGCCTTGCCCGCGAGGACTCCGTGCGTCGCATGGAGCGCCGCTGGGATGATGTCGAGGTGCGGCTCGACGGTCTCGACACGGGCGCCATGCGGGACGAGATCATCCGCATCGCGGACCGGCTCGACGACATCAAGTCGCAGCTCGGCGGCATGGGCGACACGCGCACCATCCGGGCGCTCGAAGAAAAGCTCGTGACCGTCGCAGCCGCGCTTGAACATATCGGCGCGCATATCGACCCGAACGAGCGCATGGTGATGGAGCAGTTTGCAGCGCTCGACACGCGTCTCGACGAGATCACGCGCGCGATTGCCGCCGGCAGCCGCAACACCGGCCCGGGCAATGATCCCGCCACCTTCCATCGCCTGGAGGAGCGGCTTTCCGGTCTGGCCCGTCAGATCGAGACAATCTCGGACCACCGGTCACCCCAGTATGACGTCTCGCGCGAAATGGCCGAACGGCTGGAACTTCTGACCGAGCGGATCGAGCAGCTGTCCGCCGAGCAGGGCACGGTTCGCCTCGAGGAGCGCCTCGACCAGCTCTCCTACATGCTGGAGAAGGTGCAGAAGCCCGCCCCGGCTCCGGAACTGACCGGCTACCTCGCCGACATCTCCCGCAAAATCGATGCGCTCGATGGCGGCAGCGTCAATGATCGCCTTGCCGACCGGCTGGAAATCCTCGCGCGGCGCATCGAAGAACTGGACGCACCGCAGGCCGTTGCCGTCATCGACGACAGCGCGTTGCGCAATCTCGAAGACCGGTTGAATGCCGTTGTCGACCGGCTGGAGGAGACGAGCTCCACGGGTCCGGTCGGTGGCGAGAGCGCCAGCCTCAAGGGGCTCGAAGACCAGATTGCCCATCTCTCGGCTTTGATCAGCCAGCCGTCGCCGGCGGACCCCGAGGTCGCAGGCCGCATCTCCGCGCTGGAAGACTATGTGGCGACCAGCGACGAATACATCATCGAAGCCGCCCGCCAGGCCGCCGAAACGGTCATGGCGAATTTCACGCAGCGTTTCCCGACGGGCTCTCAGGCGAATGCCGCAGACATCTCGGCGCTTTCTGCGCTGTCCGATCACCTGCGGCAGCTCGAAGACTACACCCGCCACTCGGAAGAGCGCACCCATCGGACCTTCGAAGCGCTGCACGACACGCTCGTGCAGATCGCCGGCCGGCTCGATGAGCTGCATCATCCGAGCTACCAGACGGAACCCGCACCACTCTTCGGTCAGGCACCACTTGCGAGCGCACCGCAGCAGCGGGCTGCCGAAATGCCTGTTGCCGCATCGCAGCCGGAGCGCGTGGTCGTCGAGCCTGCCGCACAGGCTCCGCATCCGATCGACGAGGAACTGCTCGCCGCAGCCGACGACTTTGCCCAGACCATGACGGCCCTGCCGGTCATCGACGCCGCGCGCGAGAAGAAGGCCGCCAAGCCGAGCCTGCTTGCTGGTCTCGGCAAGAAGCTGATGCCCGGCAAGAAGGGCCCGAAGGCACCCGTCGAGGCTCGCCAGGCCATCGACCCCGCGCCATCGATTGATCCGGTCGATGTGATCCCGCCCGATGATGCCAATGAATTGCTGGAGCCGGGTTCCGGTGCGCCAGACGTGCGCAAGATCCTGGAGCGCGTGCGCGCCAGCCAGCAGGCGGCAAAGCCCGGCACGGCTGCCGAGGACAATGGCGACCGGACCGATTACATCGCAGCTGCACGCCGCGCCGCGCAGGCGGCCGCCATGGAGATGGACCGCGCCCAGAAGGCCGCCCCCTCGGGCAACAAGACGATGGCCGACGTGAAGGCCAAGGCCAAGGGCGGCGAGCCTTCGCTGTTTACCCGCTATCGCCGGCCGATCCTGATGGCCGTCGGCGCTATCCTGCTCGCCGCCATGGCCATGCCGCTGGTCAACACGCTGACCCGCAGCGAAGCGCCGGCCGTTGTCGAGCAATCCGCCGCAGAACAGACCAGTGAAGCCGTTCCGGCCGATGCGGCACCGGGTGATGCTGTCGAAACCGGCGTCGAAGCCAATGCAGTGGTGGAGCCGACGGCCCTGCCCGCGGAGGATATGGCGGAGGCTCCCGCCGAGACGGACGAGCCGATCGCTGCGGCATCGGATGTGGTCTCAGCCGAACCTGTCCAGGCCGGCAATGCCGCACCCGTCAACGCCCTAATGGCGCCGGCTCCGACTGGTCCCACACAGACGCTCGAGCCCTCCGTAGCCGCACCGGTTGCCTCGACGCTCGCCCCCGCGCCCGCCGAACCTGCCAAGGTGGTGGTGGCCGAGGAGATCCAGCCGGCCGCGCCATCGGCCGAGATCGTCGTACCCGCCGAAATCACGCCGCCGTCCCTGTCGATTGCTGCCAAGAATGGGGATCCGCTGGCGCTCTTCGAAATCGGCGCGCGCTATACGGACGGCCGGGGCGTCGCAAATGACTTCGCCGAAGCGGCCAAGTGGTACCGCCTTTCCGCCGACAAGGGCTTCGCGCTCGCCCAGTACCGCCTTGCGAACTTCCTTGAAAAGGGAACGGGCGTCGCACCCAATATCGCGGAAGCGAAGCGCTACTACGAGATGGCCGCCAATGCCGGCAATGCCAGCGCCATGCACAACCTCGCCGTCATCTATGCCTCGGGCAAGGATGGCGCACAGGATTACGCGAAGGCGGTCGAGTGGTTCACCAAAGCCTCCGAATACGGCGTGTCGGACAGCCAGTTCAACCTGGCGATCCTCAGCGCCCGTGGCAACGGCACCGCTCAGGATCTCGTCGCCTCCTACAAGTGGTTCGCGATTGCCGCCAAGGGTGGCGATACCGATGCCGCCCAGAAGCGTGACGAAGTGGCCAATGCGCTGAAGCCGGACCAGCTGGAGCGGGCGCGCGCCGACGTGGACTCCTGGAAGCCGAAGGAGCTCAACCCGGACGCAAACTCCGCCAATACGCCGGACGAATGGGCCGGCAAGGGCCTGAAGACGGCCAGCGTCGACATGAAGAAAGCAATCCGCAACATTCAGGCCATTCTCAACAAGAACGGCTTCGACGCCGGCGCGCCCGACGGCGTGATGGGCGCGAAAACGGTGGCAGCGATCAAGGCTTTCCAAACCTCCATCGGGGAAGAACCGACGGGCCAGGTGACGGACAAGCTGGTGACGGAACTGCTCCAGCGCAACAAATGATGCGCCTGTCACAAAAGACCGCGAATCAGGGTCTATGACGGGCTCGCGAATTGACTTGATTGGCCGCGAGGCGCAAGAAAGAATTCGATAGGGAGCAAGTCCGATCAAGGACTTGCTGCCACCCAGCATGAGTAAGAGCAAAGGGCGGGAAGCCCTGATGTGACCGCGCCCGAGTGCGCGGCTGCCTGCATTTGAGGTCCTGACGTGACGATCTATCTGCCGATCGCCGAGTTGTCGGTCAACGTGTTCATCATCCTCGGCATGGGCGCGGCTGTCGGTTTCCTCTCGGGCATGTTCGGCGTGGGCGGCGGCTTCCTCATCACTCCGCTTCTGATCTTCTACAACATCCCGCCCGTGGTCGCGGTCGCGACCGGTGCGAACCAGGTGGTGGCCTCCTCGGTCTCTGGTGCCATCTCGCATTTCCGGCGCGGAACGCTGGACATGAAGCTCGGGACGGTCCTGCTTGTCGGGGGTCTCGTCGGCGCGACGATCGGTGTCTACATCTTTTCCTGGCTCAGACGCCTCGGCCAGCTCGACCTGATCATCTCGCTCCTCTACGTCGTCTTCCTCGGCACGGTGGGCGGGCTGATGCTGGCGGAGAGCCTGCGGGCGCTCAGACGCGCCGCGCGAAACGAGGCGGCACCGCTGAAGCGGCCCGGCCAGCACAACTGGGTGCATCGGCTGCCCTTCAAGATGCGGTTCAAGAAGTCGAAGATCTATCTGAGCGTCATCCCGATCCTGGCGCTTGGCTTCGGCATCGGCATCCTGACCTCGGTCATGGGTGTCGGCGGCGGCTTCATCATGGTGCCCGCCATGATCTATCTGCTCCGCATCCCGACCAATGTCGTTGTCGGCACCTCGCTCTTCCAGATCATCTTCACCACCGCCTACACCACGATCGTCCAGGCCGCGACCAACTATTCCGTCGACATCGTGCTCGCCTTCATTCTGATGGTCGCAGGCGTGATCGGGGCTCAATACGGCGTGCGCGTTGGCCAGAAGCTGCGCGGGGAGCAACTGCGCGCCCTGCTCGGCCTGCTCGTGCTGGCCGTCGGCGTGCGCCTCGCGATCGAACTGGTCGTGACGCCTGACGACATCTACTCGCTGGCGATCGGGGGTTGAGATGCGTTCACCTCTCGTCGCCCTCGCACTGCTCGTTCTCACATCGCTGCCGATCCCGGTTGCGGCGCAGGATCCGCTGACGTCGCAGCTTGCGGAAACCGAAGGGCTGGACATCGGAACCTCGACCAGCGAAATCGCCATCACCTCGGATTTCTCCGGCGCCGACCTCACGATTTTCGGGGCGCTGACGAATACCGACCAGTTGCTCCTGGCGATCGGCCAGTATGACGTGGTGGTGACGCTCGAGGGGCCGCGCGACTGGACGACCGTGCGCCGGAAAGAACGGCTCTTCGGGATCTGGGTGAACCGCACCTCTCTGACCTTCGAGCAGATGCCGATTTCCTACTCGCTCGCCAGCACGCGGCCGGTGGAAGAAATCGCACCCGACGATGTCCTGACCTCGCTTGGCATCGGGATCGATCACGTGGCGCTGACGCCCACGGGCTTTATCAGCAATGCTGCCAATCTTGGCGAGTTTCGCGATGCCTTCCGACGGCTGAAGCAGTCCGGCGGGCTCTACCAGCGCGATACCGGCGGCGTTCGCTTCGTGTCATCAAGCCTGTTCAAGGCGACGCTCCGGCTCCCGGCCAATATCCCGAACGGCGTACACATGGTGCATGCCTATCTCTTCAAGTCGGGGCAGTTCATCGCCGAAAAAGAACTGCCGCTCCGCGTCATCAAGACAGGTCTCGAAGAGGCGATCACAGAGGCTGCCCATCAGCGCCCCCTCGCCTACGGTGCCTTCGCGGTGCTGCTCGCCCTGATCACAGGCTGGGCCGCAAGCCTGATCTTCCGCAAGGACTGACGGTTAGCCCAAAAGATTCCCATAGCGGACCGAGTAGATCCGATCGCGGCCGAGGAGGTGGGCGATCAGATCGGTGCGGGCAAAGAGACCGGTGAAGGCCTTGTGGCGCAGGTCGAGGCCGCCGGTGGTGACGCCGAAGGAGGGCATGATCATGCGCAGGCCGTCAGTCGCAAAACAGGGACGACGAACGGATTTTTCGCGGCGGCGGACGGTCGCCGAGGGGTGAAGATGGCCGGCAACTTCGCCCTTGCCATGGGCAAGCGAGGGCTCATGGCGGAAGGTCAGTCCGGCAAGCGAAAACTCATCCACCGAGATGCCCGGCAGAGCCGTGGTGCCATCCGGATCATGGTTGCCGTTGATCCAGACGAAATCGCGTCCACCGGCCAGGCCGAAGATCATCTCGCGGAACAGCGTGGGCATCAGGGCCGAGCCGACGCGGTCGTGGAAATTGTCGCCCAGGCTGACGATCGTGGTCGGCTCGTAGCGCGCCACGACATTTTCCAGCATGCGGAGCGTGGCAAGTGTGTCGTAAGGGGGCAGCAACTGGCCACGTCTGGCAAAGGCTGAGCCTTTCTCGAGGTGCAGATCCGAGACCACGAGCGTGCGATGATCCGGCAGGTACATGGCGCCGGTGAGATCACAAACGGCCGCGACACCCGAAAGGGCAATCTCGGTCGTCGTCTCCACTGTCTCGATCGGCGCGAGGCGCCGGGCCGTCATACCCGTCATCTGTTCATTCCGCAGCATCAGGCCTCGTCATAGCCGGTCTGCCTGATTCACGCCATGGCTTCGGCGATCAGATCTTCCGCCGCCATGGACAGCACGTGCTCCTGGGCCTCACCCGCCACCGGCTCCTTGCCGATCTCCAGCATCACCGGGACGGCGAGCGGCGAGATCTGCATGAGGCGCTTGTGCAAGATATGCCCCTTGATTCGCTCCAGCATATCGGCAAGGCGGGCAATGTCCAAAAGTCCTGCGGCGGCATCCTGTCGCGTCGCCTGCATCAGGATGTGGTCCGGTTCGTGGCTGCGGAGGACGTCATAGATCAGGTCGGAGGAGACGGTCACCTGCCGACCGGACTTTTCCTTACCGGGATGACGCTGCTCGATCAGGCCGGCGATGACGGCACAGTTGCGGAAGGTGCGCTTCAGCATGAAGCTCTCGTCGAGCCAGGTTTCCAGATCGTCGCCCAGCATGTCCTGGTCGAAGAGTTCGGAGAGGCTCAAGGCGCCGCGCGCGATCAGAGACCCCATGTCCTCCAGGCCCCAGATCGCAAGAGCGTAATCGGTCGCGACAAAGCCCAGGGGCTTGGCGCGCATCCGCTCCAGACGGCGGGTGAGCAACATGCCGAGCGTCTGATGCGCGAGCCGGCCCTCGAAGGCATAGATCACCATGTAGAAGCGCTCGCCGCGCGGGAAGGTCTCGATCAGGAGGTCGCCGCGTTTGGGCAAGACCGACTTCTCCGCCTGCAAGGACAGCCAGTCCCGCACCTGGTCGGGCAGGCTCATGCGGCGCTCGGGGTCGTCGAGCATGGCGCGGACCTGATCTGCCAAATAAGTCGAGAGCGGGAACTTGCCGCCGGCATAGGCCGGGATCTTCGGGTCCATGGAAAAGGCGTTCGACACGAGACATTCGTTGTCCCTTATGCCCTCGAAGCGCAGCACCTTGCCCGAGAACAGGAAGGTATCGCCCTGGGTCAGCTGCTCGAAGAAATACTCCTCGACCTTGCCGAGCGTCATGCCGCCGCGACCGATCGAGCCCAGATGGTTGCGCTTGACGAGACGGACATTGAGCATCGGCATTTCGACGATGGTGCCGAGGTTGAGGCGATATTGCTGGGCGACCTGCGGATTTGAGACGCGCCATAGTCCATCCTTGCGGCGGCGGATGCGGGCGTAACGTTCGTATGTGCGAAGCGCGTAGCCGCCGGTCGCGACGAAATCAACGATGCGGGCAAAGGTCTCGCGCGGCAGGTCAGCATAGGGAAGCGCCGTCGTCACCTCGCGATAGAGGTCCTCCTCGTCGAAGGCATCGGCACAGGCCATGCCGAGCACATGCTGGGCCAGCACATCGAGCGAGCCTTGGCCGACGGGCGGCGTATCCTGCGCGCCGATATAGTTGGCATCGAGGGCGGCCTGGCACTCCATCACCTCGAAGCGATTGGCCGGCACCAGGATTGCGCGCGAGGGTTCGTCCATCCGGTGATTGGCGCGGCCGATCCGTTGAGCAAGGCGGGAGGCACCCTTGGGCGCACCGACATGGATGACGAGATCGACGTCGCCCCAGTCGATCCCGAGATCGAGCGTCGAAGTGGCCACTACCGCACGCAGACGATTTTCGGCCATGGCGGCTTCCACCTTGCGGCGCTGGGAAACATCGAGGGAGCCATGGTGGAGCGCAATCGGCAGATTGTCGTCGTTCACCGTCCAGAGTTCCTGAAACAGCATCTCGGCCTGGGATCGCGTGTTGACGAAGAGCAGCGTCGTCTGAAACTCCTTCAGCACCTTGTAGATCTCTGGAATGGCGTAGACGGCCCGGTGCCCGGACCAGGGAATGCGATCCTCCGTCTGCAGGATGGTGATGTTCGGTCGCGCACCGCCGTCGACCGTGATAATGCCGGCGGCTCTCTCGCCCTCGTCCGGCTGCGCCACCAGCCAGCGGCGCAGGTCCATCGGCTGGGCCACCGTGGCGGAGAGGCCGATGGTCTTCAGGCCGGGCGCAAGCTTCCGCAGACGCGCAAGGCCGAGCGACAGAAGATGGCCGCGCTTGGATGTGACCAGCGAATGCAGTTCGTCGAAGATGACGTAACGCAGGTCCTTGAAAAAGCGCTCCGCATCCGAATGCGAGATCAGAAGCGCCACCTGCTCCGGCGTCGTCAGCAGGATATCCGGCGGATTGGTCTTCTGCCGCTGGCGCTTCGAGGCTGGAGTGTCACCGGTGCGGTTCTCGATGGTGATCGGAAGCCCCATCTCGATGACGGGCTTCATCAGATTGCGCTCGATGTCGACGGCAAGCGCCTTGAGCGGCGAAATGTAGAGCGTGTGGATGCCGGTAAAGGCTTCGCCCGGCTTTTTGCGCCCGCGCTCGGTGAGTTCCGTCAGTGACGGCAGAAAGCCGGCCAGCGTTTTACCGGCACCGGTCGGCGCGATCAGAAGCAGGCTTTCGCCACCGCTTTCGCCCGATCTCGCCCGGCCCAGAAGCTCCAGCTGATGGTCACGCGGATGCCAGCCCTTCTCGCCGAACCAGCGGAGGAAGGGGGCAGGCAGCAGGGCAAGGGCGGAATCAGCTGTTGTCACCGCCCCAAGGTAGTGGACGGGCGAGGAAAGAGAAGAGGTGATACGGTGCCCAGCCTGTCTCTGGGCAATGTTGAGAAAGTAAGAGTAAAGTGCTATCTTCCGTAACTTACGGAAAAAGGAGATGTCATGGCTAGCGTACCTGCCTCCGAGTTTCAGAAGAATTTCGGCGAGTGGCACGAGCGAATCTATCAGGGTCCGGTTGAGATCACCCGCTACGGTCGGCCAACGGCCTATCTCGTGTCGGCCGAAATGTTTCAGCAGCTTTGGGAGCGCTTCCGCGTGAACATGCCGGTGGAAGCGCTCAGCATCGGTGAGATCGAGGCAATCATGCAGGCCGAGGTGACTAGCGACCAACCGTACAACCTTGATGACCTGCCCGATGAGCCTGCGGAGCCACGTTGACGGTTTCCTCGGATGAGAATCCCGGCGGAACCTCCCATTGGACATATAATCGCTTACGAGTATCTCTGGTCCAGCAAGGCTAAGCGACGAGAGGATGGAGAGAAGACCTATCCGACCGCGCTCTTGCTGGCAAAGAAGGACGATTTTGGCGCGACAATCGTCTATGCTCTGGGCATCTCACATATGCCACCCGCCGCGACACGACGGGCGCTGCAGGTGCCGCGAAAGCTCTGCCGCCATATCGGTCTCGATGACCGTCCGCAGTGGATTTACACCGACGAGCTCAATCTTTTCGTCTGGCCGGGCCCAGATCTGCGGCCCGCTCAGTGGATTTCACAGAAGAGGCTCATTGAGGACACCTGCGTCCTCGGCCCCCTTCCGACAGACTGGTTTGACCTCGTCAAACAGCATTTTGCCGAAAGCTACCAGCTTCGGCAGCTTTCAGTGACGAAACGTACGGACTAAGCGGTTATCTCAGCGCGATGTACCGGTCCGAGCGGTGGTTGATGGCGAGGAAGAGGTTCAGGACCACGGCGCCGATCACCGAATAGAGCACCACGGACGGGCTGACGACTGCGAAGGCCAGCGCCATGACGCAGAGGTCGAAACCGAGCTGGACCAAGCCAGCGCGGATGCCGAAGCGGTCCTGGATATAGACGGCGAGAATGCCGAGGCCTCCGAGGCTGGCGCGGTGGCGGTAAAGCGCCAGGAGACCGAAGCCGAGGAGAAGGCCGCCCAGGATCGCCGCCCAGATTGGCGCGATGCTCTGAATGACGAGAAAGCGGCTCTCGATTTCGACGATGAAGGAGGTCAGGCCAACGGCTGCGAATGTCTTCAGCGTGAAGTCGAGGCCCACACGGCGCAGCGACAGGATGTAGAAGGGCAGATTGAGCACAAAGAAGAGGAGACCGAAGCTCCAGCCGCTCCAATAATGCAGGACGAAGGCGAGCCCCGCCATGCCACCGGTCAGGAGCCCGACCTGGGCGAGGAAATAGAGACCGAGCGCGGCGATCAGGCTGCCGGCGACCAGACCCTGAAGATCTTCGGCGGGCGTGTGGCGGGTCGGGTTCGAGTTCCAGATTCCCAGCATGCTCGTCAACTGCGCCATGTCACGTCTCCAGAAGGTGATCTCAGGCACTCAAATTACGCGAGATCCACTGGAAAACAAGGGTGATAGGTCAGCAAGCCTGACCTATGGAGCAATTCGCAAGAATGCTGCTTCTTAAGCCATCCGGCTCGCAAGAAACAGAATGCCGGAGACCGGTTTTCCGCCATCCATGCGAATGGTGGTGCGGGTGAGTTTGAGAAGTTCGAAGCCGTTTTCCTCGAGACGCTGCCGGACATGCTGTTCGGTATGTGCGTAACGCAGGCTTGGTGCGAGGATGAAACCATCTCCCTCGCCCGCATCTTCGACCGAAAAAGCAAAGAGCGCTTCGGGTTCCGCGACCAGCGCGGCAAGCGCGAAGGCATTGGCGAGATCGCCGAGATACATCAGCACGTCGGCTGCGGAGACCAGATCGGCACGGCCGCGTTCAAGCCCCGCCTCGAAAAGCCCCGACATTGCCGGATCGAGCGACAGGTCGGCTTTCGCGAGCAGGTCGTAATGTCCCTTCTCTTCCGCCTTCATCAGCATGTTGGCCGAGAGGTCGAAACCTTCGAGGCGCCTGACCCTGTCGCGGATTTCCGCGCCGAAGAGGCCCGTGCCGCAGCCGAGGTCGACGGCGAGGCCGAAGTCTCGATCCACCTGCTCGACGATCAATCGGGCAAGCTTTTGCGGGACAGAATAGTCCAGTTTCTCGACCAGTGCGGTGTCAAAGCGCTCGGCATAGTCATCGAACAGAGCTTCGACATAGCGAGACGGCGGCTGATCCGGCACCTCTTCCGCGCCGAGCAGAGCCAGTTTCAGCTGTGCGCCGAACAGATCCTCGGGATCGAGGTCCAGCAGTCGACGCAGGGCGGGCACGGCCTTCGCGGTCAGTCCGACCTTCTCGGCATAGTCGGCGAGCCTCAACAGGCCTGCCGGCCAATCGGGCACCAGTTCCAGAGCCTGCTCCATCAATTCCACGGCCGCCTCATGTTCGCCATTCTCGGCAAGCATGCGGGCATAATCAGCGCGGCGGTCGGCGATGACGTCGCCGGAGGAAAACTGGGTGGGGTGCATCGAAGAGATCCTTGCGCCCGCCAGCCTGGAATGGTCCAGCATGGAGTGGGCGCGCGGTCTTGACCGATCGCCAGAAAAAACTCAAGTCCTATCGCAAGCCGCTGCTTCACCGACTTGCGGGGCAGACGGACCGCGCCCATATCAGCGGACGACAACAGGAGATATGCATGGCTGATGGCCTCAATCGATTTCTCGGCGACACCCCGGGCCGTACGCTCGTCAAGCTGATCGTCGTTTCGCTCATCGTCGGCTTCGTGATGTCCGTTTTCGGGCTCGATCCGGTCGACCTCCTGAACGGCATCCGGCATTTTATCCTGGACCTCTGGTATACCGGGTTCGATGCTCTCGGACGGGTCGGCCAGTATCTGTTGATCGGTGCGACCGTGGTCATTCCCGCCTTCATTCTGCTGCGCCTTTTTGCCTCCCGGAACTGAGCAGCCGATGACCCAGTTCGCCCTGCCCCGCCGCCGGCTGATCCTGGTCTCGGCCGGCCTCTTGACGGCGGCCATTGCCGGCTGCCGCTCCACCGACATCCTCAATCCCGACGACGGCCAGTCGCGGGCCGAGACGGACGCTGCCCTGCCAATGGTCAATCGCCTGCGCCAGTCGCGGGGGCTCTCGTCACTCTCGCGCAGCCGTCCGGCGGAGGTCGCGGCCATCGCCCAGGCCAAGCGGATGGCGCGTGCGGGGGAAATGTCGCATCTGATCGGATTCAACGACAGCTTCGGCGCCCGGATGAAGGGCCATGGCGTGCCGCTACCTGCGGCCGAAAACATCGCAGCCGGCCAGGATACGGTCGAGCGCGCGGTGCAGGCCTGGATCGATTCCAAGCGGCATCTCGACAACATGCTTGGGGGCTTCAACGGGCTCGGCGTCGCCGTGGCCTGGGATTCTGCTTCCGGCAACCGCCCCTACTGGGCCATGGTGCTGTCGGCCTGAGTGATTCTCCCGCTCCGGTCCCCACCGGAGCACTCCATGCACAGCCTGCCTACTCCCGCCTCCAGACCGATCGAGGTCAGCCACCGCAGCGTCCTTGCGATCGCCGTGCCGATGACGCTCGGCTTCGTCACGACGCCGCTGCTCGGCCTCACCGATACCGCCGTGGTCGGGCGCAGCGGCGATGCCGCGCAGCTTGCGGGACTTGCGATCGCGGCAGCGCTCTTCGACCTCTTGTTCGCCAGTCTCAACTTCCTTCGCGCCTCGACCACGGCCCTTGTCGCGCAGGCACAGGGGCGCGGCGAGACGCATGAACTGTTTGCGGTCTTCTGGCGCTCGATCGCGCTCTCGATCGGCTTCGGGCTTCTGATCCTTCTCCTGTCTCCCGCCATCATCGGGTTCGGGCCAAAACTCATGGGAGCGGAGGGGAACGTTCAGTCTGCCGCGGCGACCTATATCGCCATCCGTATCCTCGCCGCCCCTGTGACGCTCTCCAACTTCACCTTGCTCGGCTTCGTGCTCGGCCGGGGGTTGGGTTCTGTGGGGCTTGCGCTGCAGATCCTGCTCAACGGCGTCAACATCGCGATGTCCATCCTGCTCGGCTGGACCTTCGGCTTCGGCATTGCTGGCGTCGCCTGGGGAACGGTCATCGGCGAAGTCGTCGCCATGCTGGCCGGCTTTGCCTTCGTCTTCTGGCGCTATGGGCAGGCAGCGGTGCCGCAGGTCGCGATGGTCACCGACCGGCCGAAGCTGATGGCGCTCTTCCGCCTCAACCGGGACATCCTTATCCGGACCTTCTCACTGATCACGGCCTTTACCGTCATGACCCGGATCGGCGCCGGCTTCGGTGCCGTGACGCTCGCGGCGAATGCCGTGCTCATGAACTTCTTCATGATCGCGAGCTTCTATCTCGATGGCATGGCAACGGCGGCCGAACAGATCACCGGCGAGACCATTGGCGCGCGGCAGCGGACCGCCTTCGAGCGTGCCGTAAAACTCACCGGGCTCTGGTCCTTCGGCCTCGCAATCGCCAGCCTTGTCTTCTTCCTGGTCTTCGGCAATGCCATCGTCGGCTTCATCACCACGGCCGGCGACGTCCGCAGCGTGGCTGAAACCTATCTGGTCTATGCAGCCCTGACGGCCCTTACCGGTGCCCTCGCCTTCCACATGGACGGCGTCTTCATCGGCGCGACCTGGTCATCGGATATGCGCAACATGATGCTTCTGGCGCTTGCCGGCTATCTGGCAAGCGTCGCCGCACTCGTCCCGCTGTTTTCCAACCACGGGCTCTGGATTGCGCTCAACGTGTTTCTCGGACTGCGCGGCCTGCTGCTGCTTGCAAGGCTCAAACCGAAGACGGATCAGACCTTTACCGACAGCCAGTGATCGAGCCTTGAATCCCGCAGCTCGCGGATGTTCGCGACCGTCTCGCGATCGAGCAGGCTCGACAGACCCCGGACGATGCGGCCCGGCAGGGCGGGTCCTTCGTAGACCATGCAGGAATAGAGCTGCACGAGGTCTGCACCGGCGCGGATCTTTTCCATCGCGGTTTCGGCCGAGGAGACACCGCCGACACCAATGATCGGCAGGTCGGGGCCCACCCGCTTGCGCATGCGTGCCAGCACTGCCGTCGACTTGTCGAAGAGCGGCGCACCGGACAGGCCACCGGCTTCGCCGGCCAAAGTTGGGTCGGTGAGACCCTCGCGTGACAGCGTGGTGTTGGAGACGATCAGGCCGTCGAGATCATGGGCCGCCACGACCTCTGCGATGTCGTCCATGCCTTCCTCCGTGAGATCGGGCGCGATCTTCAGGAAGACCGGCAGACGCTTGCCGGCTTTCAGCCCCTCCTCGGACCTCGCGGCCAGTACGGCAAAGAGAAGCGCATCGAGGCTCTCCTTGGCCTGCAGATCGCGCAGGCCCGGCGTGTTCGGGGAGGAGATGTTGGCGGTGAAATAGGTCGCGACCGGATAGAAACGACGGATGCCGGCAACGTAATCGGCAATCCGGTCGGCAGCATCCTTGTTGGCACCGATGTTGACGCCGACGATGCCGGAGCGATTGCGCCGCGCAGAAAGCCGTGCCAGCGCCGCGGCATGACCCTCGTTGTTGAAGCCGAGGCGATTGATCACCGCATGATCGCGCTCCAGGCGGAAGATGCGCGGCTTCGGATTGCCGGCCTGCGCCTTCGGTGTGAGCGTGCCGACCTCGGCAAAACCGAAGCCGAGTGACAGCAGGGCATCCGGGACCTCGGCATTCTTGTCGTAGCCGGCGGCCATGCCAAGCGGGTTCGGGAAGCGGATCCCGGCAACGGTTTGGGCCAGACGCGGATCGGCCTCTGCCTTGCAGGTCGGGACGAGGCCGGTCTTCAAGGCCGCGATCGAGAGACCATGAGCGGTTTCGGCATCGAAGAGAAAAAGGCCGCGCCGGCCGAGCGAAAAGAGGTCGGGCATCAGGGCTTCTCTTGCGTCATGGTTGGAAAGACATGCAGACCATCCGGCCCCAGCGGCAGCGGCTTTTCCCACAGCACGGCATCGAGCGGCAGATCGGCATAGAGATGCGGGAAGAGATCGCCGCCGCGAGAGGGCTCCCATTTCAAGGTCTCGCCGAAGACGGTGGCATCCACGGCCACGAGCAGCAGGTCGGCCTCACCGGCAAAATGCAGCCTCGCTGTCTCGATGGCCTGGGCTGCCGTCGAAAAATGGATGTAGCCGTCCTTGAGGTCGATCGGCGCGCCCTTGAAAAGGCCCGCCTTGCGTGCTTCCTGCCATAATTCTCGCGGCACGATCTTGTATATGGTCTTGTCCAAGGTCCGGTCTCTCGCAGATCATGAGGGTCGAGGCGGTTTGCCGCAAACGTCGACAAATGTCCACGCCCTGCGCGCGGAACGACAGGAGGAGGCTCAGATGCTCATCAGAAAAGCGGTGCTCGGCTTGGCGGTCCTGTCACTCGCAACGCCGGCGGCAGTCGCTCAAGAAGCGAATGCCGAGCGCTATACGCTGGAAAAATCGGAAAGCGGCTTCGTGCGGCTCGATCGGCAGACGGGCGCCGTGACACTCTGCGCCGAGGATCAGGGCACGCTGACCTGCCGCATGGCGGCAGACGAGCGCGCTGCCTATGACGAAGATCTTGCGCGTCTGGAAAAGCGGGTCGAGGCGCTTGAACGACAACTGGCGGACGGGACGGCCGCGCGGAGCGGCGAGTTGCCGAGCGATGCCGAGATCGACCGATCGATCGGCATCATGGAGCGCTTCATGCGAGCCTTCTTCAACTTGGTTCAGGAGTTCCAGGGGGCAGAGGAACAGCCACAACAAGAGCCCATTCCGGACAGAACTTGACATTGGTCAAGCGCCGGTCGCGCAATCCGTGCACGACCATTGTCTAGTGGCTCCGCAAGCGCTAAAAGAAGACCACGCATTCGTGCGCAATATGACATCGCTCTTGGGAGGGGGCTGTGACATGGCTGCATCGACCTTCATCATCGCCGACGACCATCCGCTGTTTCGGGGCGCGCTGCGCCAGGCCGTGACCGGCATTGACGGTACACAAACCATCATCGAAGCCGGCGATTTCGAAGCCGCACGCAAGGCGGCGGCCGATCATCCGGAAGCCGATCTTATGCTTCTGGATCTCGCCATGCCTGGCGTTTCCGGCTTTTCCGGCCTGATGGCGCTTCGTGCGGAATTTGCGAGCCTGCCGCTCGTCATTGTGTCCGCCACGGACGACGCCGTGACCATCCGCCGGGCGCTTGAGCTCGGCGCTTCGGGCTTCATCTCGAAATCGGCCGGGATCGACGAGATACGCTCCAGCATCCAGTCCGTGCTCGAAGGCGACATCGCCACGCCGGAGAGCTATCAGGGCGGTCAGGAGACAGATCCCGACGTTGCCGATCTGATCAATCGCCTGAGAACCCTGACGCCGCAGCAGAGCCGCGTCCTCGGCATGCTCGGCGAAGGACTGCTCAACAAGCAGATCGCCTATGAGCTCGGCGTCTCGGAAGCGACGATCAAGGCCCATGTTTCCGCGATCCTGCTGAAGCTCAAGGTCGATAGCCGTACGCAGGCTGTCATCCAGCTCGGCAAGATCAACATGGCCATGGTGGCGTAAGCGATCCAGAGGATTTTATTCCTTTTTGCTTTACTATCGGCATCCCCTGATCTATGGTGAGCCATGGCCGGAGAGGGGCATCCGAGGTTTCCGGCGCTCTAAGAGGCGCGAACATGCTTTCGCATGACAGCATATGGGCCGCGATTGATCGGCTGGCGGAGCAGCATTCGCTGACGCCTTCCGGTCTTGCGCGCCGGGCGGGCCTCGACCCCACATCCTTCAACAAGTCCAAGCGCGTCGGGGCCGACGGTCGTATGCGCTGGCCCTCCACCGAATCCATCGCGAAGGTTCTGGAGGCGACAGGCGCGAGCCTCGACCAGTTCATGCGCCATGTCTCCCCGGAAGGCCTGCGGGGAAGCCCGCTGCCGCAGGGGACATTTCCACCCCAGGCGAGCTCGATCCCCCTTCTGGGCATGGCACAGGCCGGTGCCGGTGGCTTTTTCGACGATGGCGGCTTTCCTGCCGGCCAGGGCTGGGATCTCGTGGAATTTCCCGCGGCACCCGGCCGCAACAACGGCGTCTATGCGCTGGAGGTCCAGGGCGAAAGCATGAAGCCGCTCTACCGCGACGGCGACATCCTGATCGTCGAACCCGGCGCCCAGGTGCGACGTGGCGACCGTGTGGTGGTCAAGACGCGAGAAGGCGAAGTCATGGCGAAGATCCTTGCCCGGCAGAGCGCCAAGTCGATCGAGTTGCAGTCGCTCAATCCGGACCATCCGCCCCGCACTCTCGACATGGGTGACGTCGAGTGGGTGGCCCGCATCATCTGGGCGAGCCAATAGGAAAACGGACCTAATGCGACGGATCGGTACCTTCATCGCAGGCGCGATCGGGCTCCTCCTGTGGGCCTATCTTGTCATGGCCGCCGGCGAGTCGCTGCGCGATGACCCCGTCGACTACGATATGCAGGACCTCGACGTGCCGGATCCGTCCGAGCTCGATCTGCCCGATGTCAGCGCCCTGCCGCCCGAGGCGATCGAGCCTATGGCGGAGCCGGAGCCGCAACGCGCGGTCCGGGCCATCGAGCCTGACGTCTTCGGTTCGCCGGCCTTTGCCAATGCAGAGGATCTCGAACGGGTCGAAGCGCGGGCGCCGCTGTCGGAAACCGTGCAGCCGGCAAAACCGAAAGTCGTCCTTCTCCATCGTCCGCTCAGTCTCTCGGCCGGGCTTGTTGCCTTCGGCCCTCAACAGCGCGTGCGCCTGGCCGATATTGCGGAGACGGATGTCAACCGCACCTGCCTTGCCGCAGACGGCGGTTCCTGGCCTTGCGGTGCCATGGCACGGACCCAGCAAAGGCTTTTCCTGCGAAACCGTTCGCTTGCCTGCGAAACGAGTTCCGCCGCATGGCAGGGCGAAATCCGGGCGCGCTGCTGGGTCGGCGTTCAGGATGTCTCCTCCTGGCTTGCGAAATACGGGTGGGCGGAAGCGGAACCCGGCTCGGCGCTCGCCGTGCTGACGGAAGAAGCCCGCGCCGAAAGACGCGGGCTTTTTGGTGAGCCCCAGCGTTGATCGAACCTGGGTCATCAAAGGGTTGCAAACCGCCGCTCCCTTGAAAGGCTGCAAAGCGGCTCCTACTCTCTGGCCGCACGCAACTGGAAACCACGTTACATGAACAAGCCTGTCTCTCCGGAAGAAGCGCTGATTTTCGTCATGGTCATGGCATCAGCCGTCGACAATGCCATGGCGGAAAAGGAACTCGTCCGCATCGGTCAATTGATCGATATTCTTCCGGTCTTCGAAAATTTCGACAAGGAGCGCCTGATCGAGGTTTCGCAGCGTTGCGCAAGCCTGATCTCCGGACCCGAGGGGCTCGACATCATGCTCGAGACCATCCGAGACGCGCTGCCGGAATGGCTGCATGAGACGGCTTACGCACTGGCTGTCGAGATCGCCGCCGTCGACCTCTCGGTCAAGCCGGAGGAATTGCGCCTGCTGCAGATGTTGCGCGACCGCCTGGAGCTGGACAAGCTCACCTGTGCCGCGCTGGAGCGTAGCGCGTCTGCGCGCTATCGCCGGATCTGACTATTCTCAGAAGAGGCCGGCGGGGAAGTAGCGCAGATAGATCTCCTCCAGCCGGCCATCCTTCGACAGCGCGGCGAGCGCACTTTCAAGGGCCGCCATCAGTGCGCCGTCCTGGCCGCGCACCATGATCGTCATGCCTTCGCCGAGATGCCGCTCCGACAGGAATGGGCCGTCGAGAAAGCGGCAGCATCCGTCTGCGGCCGGGCTCATCATCCAGAAGGACAGCTGCAAGGCGTCGGCGAAGACGGCCGGCACCTGCTTCTCCTTCAATGCCGTCATCAAGGCATCCTGATCGTCAAAGGGGACGGCTTCGATATCGGGGAAGAAGCTCTTCAGCATGGCGGCATGGGCGGTATCCTTGACCACGCCGACCTTGCGGCCAAACAGCCCCTGCGCATCCTGCCGCGGCAGAACCGTATCACCCTGCATCAGAAAGCGGGCCGGCAGGAGAAGATAGGGCCGGGTGAAATTGAACTGCTCCCGCAGCTCCGGCGTTACGGCGACACCGGCCATCACCGCTTCGCCCTGCCCTGCCTCCAGCGCCGAGACCAGCTGTCCATAGGGCATTGCCTGGATCTGGCAGCGAGCCTGCAGACCAAGTTCGGCGCAGAGCGCCCGCGCAAGATCGACGTGGAAACCAGCCAGACGGCCGCTCTGATCGGTGAAATTGAAGGGCGGAAAGTCCGTCGTTGTCAGGAAGCGCAGGCGCAACACGCTGCTCACATCGGGCCGCACCAGCCGTTCGCGCGCATCGAAGAGGATCGGGAGGTCCGTATCCTGGGCCCGCGCCGGCGGCGTCGAGACCGAAATCAGCATCAAAAAGGCGAGAACCGAGGCCCACAACCCCATTAAATCTAGGGATGTAACTTTTGCGCGCATCTCTATCATCATCAACCGGGGTATGAGTGGGGCGTCGATCCGACCGGATGACGTGTAGCAGCTTGGTGTGGACGAGGGAATACGGCCCGCGGATCGTTGCCGTGCGCCAGAGTCCAACGCGGGTGCATGACCAACGGAGCGCGGGCCGCGCAGCCGGATCGCCTGATTTTCAGCATTTGAAACCCGAGGCCGGCTTGTTGCACCGGTTGGGAATTTCCAAGCCCTTGATCGCCCGTATGGCACAACGCGCGGCCACCAATGGCACCAGCATCGAAACCGAGCTTCTCGCCAGCGGCGTGATCGAAGAAGACGCCTATTTTGCCGGGCTTGCGCGCATGTATGGACTGCCCTTCCTGCCGGTGATCGATCCCGCGCTGGTTGGGGACCCCCTCTGCGGCGATACGCAATTGGCCGAGCCGCACATGGTACGGCTGCAATACACCGACAGGCAGCCGGTGATGGCTGTGGCGCCGCAGATCCTGCACATGGAGGGCCTTGCCAGACGCTTTGGCCGCCATGGCAACGGCGCCGGCAATCTTGCCATCACGACGCCGTCGGCGATCCGCAAAGCGCTGTGGAAGGCGGGGGAAACACGGCGCGTCAGCGATGCCGTGCGGGGGCTGTTCGACAGCGTGCAGTCTCTCTCTGCGCGGCTGGTGGTCACCGGCGATCAAGGCTTTGTTGCCGGTGCCAGCCTCTGTCTTCTCAGCCTGCTTTTGGTCTTCGCTCCGATGCTCGCCGTCGTGCTGGGGCACATGCTGCTCTCCTTCTTCCATGCAGCCGCCCTCTTTCTGAGGATCATGGCCATCTCGCATGGCAAGCGGCATCCGAGGCTCGAAGCCTCGCTGGAAAGCGGATGCGATGTCCTTCCGGTCTATACCGTCATGGTCGCGCTTTACCGCGAGGCCGCCGTCGTGCCGCAATTGATCGCGGCGCTCGATGCACTCGACTGGCCGCGCAGCCTGCTCGACGTGAAACTGGTCTGCGAGGCGGACGACCTCGAGACGCTGGAGGCGATCCGACAGGCGCGGCCGGGACCGCATATCGAAGTGGTCGAGGTGCCGGCCATGGCACCACGCACCAAGCCCAAGGCTTTGACCTATGCGCTGGCCGGCGCGCGCGGCAAGTTCCTCACCATCTACGACGCGGAAGACCGGCCGCATCCGCAGCAACTGCGCGAAGCCTTCCACGCCTTCGAGCTGGGACCAGCAGAACTCGCCTGCCTGCAGGCGCCGCTCGTCATCGGCAATGCCGGCGAGAGCTGGATCAGTGCCATCTTTGCGCTCGAATATTCGGCGCTGTTTCGTCGTCTGCTGCCGGCGCTCGGCTTCTACCGGCTGCCGCTGCCACTCGGTGGCACCTCAAACCATTTTCGAACGGCGCTTCTGAAGGCCAGTGGCGGCTGGGATCCCTTCAATGTCACCGAGGATGCTGATCTCGGGATGCGTCTTTGTCGCATGGGTTACCGCGCGTCGACATTGACGCTTCCGACCTACGAGGACGCGCCCACGGAGTTCAAGGTCTGGCTTGCCCAGAGGACGCGCTGGTACAAGGGCTGGCTCCAAACCTGGTTGGTGCTGATGCGCCGGCCTTTGCGCACGGCGCGCGAGATGGGGCCGCTCTCCTTCCTCGTCTTCCAGCTTCTCGTCGGCGGCATGCTGGTCGCGGCACTCAGCCATCCCGGGCTGATCGTCTTTATCACCCTTTCCGTCCTCTCGCTGATGCAGATCCCGGCGCCTCAGCCGAGTGTCTTTACAACGATGATGCTCGCCATGGACGTGTTCAACATTCTCGGCAGCTACGCCGTCTTCTTTGCCCTCGGGGCGACCCCGATGACCGACCGCGAGAAGAAGGGCATGGGCTGGAAATGGGCGATGATCCCGATCTACTGGATGGCCGTGTCGCTCGCCGCCTGGAAGGCGGTGCTCGAACTGAGGCTCAAGCCCTTTCACTGGAACAAGACGCCGCATACACCAAGCCGTGGCGGCTCTCTGCCACCGGGCCTTGCTGCTCAGTCGGCCCAAGTCTTCGCTGCGATGACATCCGCCTCGGACAAGGCGTGATCCCCGGCAACCGTCACCAGATCGACCAAGGCTCCGTGCCTGCGCAACTGTTCGGTCAGAACCGAAGTCTCCTCCCCGGCAGGGTCATCGGCACCCACCAGGATGCGTATGCGCGTGCCGGAGAGATCATTGTCCGGCGGATCGACCAGGACCGGCACCGGGCGCAGCAGCAAGGCCTCGCGCACCAGGCCCGGATGCAGCATGATCACAGCGGCGAGGAAGTTTGCGCCATTCGAATAGCCGGCAAAAGACAGGCGCTCCTTGTCCAGCCCATAGGCTTCCTCGGCCCGCTGAACAAAGGCAACGAATGCCTCTGCCTCCGAGCGAATGTCCTTCTGATCGTATTCGCGAGCGCCAAAGCGGCGGAAGAAGCGCGCAACGCCCTCCTCCGTCGAGCGCCCCCGTGGGCCGATCAGGGTCGAGGAGGGGGCGATCTTCCGGCCGAACGGCAGGAGGCTCGCCTCGTTGCCGCCCGTGCCATGCAGCAGGACAAGCGTCGATCCGTCCGGCGCGTCCGGCTCATGGATGCGGTGCACGAAAGGCAGGTCGCGGTAGATGATGCGCGGCTCTCCCGGAAGCCCGAATTGCGGCAGCATGGGCACGATATCCTCGGGGCGCAGATGAAAGTGCTCGGGGATGAAGAGCCGGCTGCCGAGGGTTTCCAGCGGCTCGTCGACGGCAAAACCGGGGCCGTCCGAGGCGAGTTCGATCAGCCCGCCGGCCGGCTCTCGCACATAAAGCGAATAGAAATATTTGCGGTCATGCATGTTGATCATGTCGTCACCGCGGGATCTGAGCGCCGCCGCCTGCGCCTCAACCGCCGCCTGATCAGGCATGCGCAGGGCAATATGATCGATCGCACCCGTGCCGGGGGCCGCCGGCCAGAAGCCAGTGGCATCGCGCACGTCGATCGCCTGGCCGCTCGCCGAAATCAGCCGCGTGATCGTGCCCTCGGTTCCAGCGACGGAAAAGCCTGCATGTCGGGCGAGGAAATTAAGGCTTTCCGCCGGCTTCTCCGACAGGAGCGTGGCCGCCCGCAGGCGGGTAACGGCATCGGCTTCTTCGATCCCGCGAACGGGCCATGCGGCACCGGGCTCTACCGCCGTTGTGCCGACGAGCTTGACGATGATGCCATCGGGATCCGTCAGCCTCAGGACCGGCTCACCAAATTCCGTCGCCGGACCCGAGGCGGATACGCCGAACTGCAATGCACGGGTCAGCCAGAAGCCGATCGCTTCCGGATGAATGGCAAATGCGATCTCGCTTGCAGCGCCATGGCCGACACGGCCGGGTGATCCATCTTCCCAGGCCAGGAAGGTCACCAGGGAACCGGGGCTTGCCTCGGCATCGCCGTAGAACAGATGGAGCTGTGCCGCATCCTCGAATCCGCCGGTGCGCTTGACGAGCCTCAGCCCCAGAAAACCGCAGTAGAAATCGACATTCGCCTGGATCTTGCGGGTGATCGCCGTGATGTGGTGCAGGCCGCTGGTCATGCTCGTCTCCCTGTTCTACCCTTCCTTACAACATATCGACACGGGGACCAGATCATGGTGACACTGCTTGGCATTTCGGGAAGTCTGCGCAAGGCTTCGCTCAACTCGGCTCTGCTGAAGGCCGCCGCCGGCCTGCCAGCCGAAGGCTATGTGCTTCAGACCACCGGCATTCATGGCATCCCGCTTTATGACGGGGACCTGGAAGCGGCCGAGGGCATTCCGGCCGCCGTGACGGAACTGAAGGAAAAGATCACCGCCGCCGACGGTGTCATCCTGTTCACGCCCGAATACAACAACAGCATTCCCGGTGCCTTCAAGAACGCCATCGACTGGCTGTCGCGTCCCTCTTCCGACATCCCGAAGGTCTTCGGCGGCAAAGCCTTCGCTCTCGTCGGCGCCTCGCCCGGCAATTTCGGCACGCTGCTCAGCCAGAATGCCTGGCTTAGTGTGCTGCACACGCTGGGCTGCCGAACGTTTTCAGAAAAACGCCTGATGGTGTCTCGCGCGCATACCCTGTTCGACGCCGACGGCAACCTCACCGACGAGGCAACGGCCAAGCGTCTGGGGGATCTCTTGGCAGCGTTTGCGCGGTTTGCGGAGGCTCGTTGAGAACAGCTGGAGCGGGTGAAGGGAATCGAACCCTCGTATTCAGCTTGGGAAGCTGCTGCTCTACCATTGAGCTACACCCGCGACGGGGAGAGGAATCCAACAGTTCGCTGCCAGTGTCAAGCGCCGGCAGCGAAGCTTGCAGGCGGCGCATGTCTCAGGGCAGGCGGAAGTGTTTGGAGAGTTTCAACCCTTGCGCCTGGTAGTTGGAGCCGAGGCCTGAGCCGTAGAGGCCTTCGGGGCGCTCCTGCATGTGCTCGTAGACCAGGCGGCCGATGACCTGGCCGTGTTCGAGGATGAACGGCACTTCGTGGCTTCTGACTTCCAACACCGCGCGGCTGCCGGAGCCGCCGGCCGGGGCATGGCCGAAGCCGGGGTCGAAGAAGCCCGCATAGTGCACGCGAAACTCACCAACGAGCGGATCATAAGGCGTCATCTCGGCGGCGTAGAGCGGCGGCACATGCACGGCTTCGTTGGAGACGAGGATATAGAATTCGTCCGGGTCGAGGATCAGCTCGTCGCGGCCGCGGCTGTAAAGCGGCTCCCAGAAGTCGAGCACGTCATGTGCACCCTTGCGGTCGACATCGATGACAGACGTATGGTGCTTGCCACGATAGCCGATCAGCCCTTCCGGGCCCGAGCCCTTTAGGTCGATCGAGAGCGCAATACCCCCGCCAGAGACATTCGGCATGTCGCTTGCGACGAGGGTTTCCGCCTTGTGGAGATCCAAAAGCTCGCTTTCGCCCAACACGGCATGGCCCACACGGAAACGGATCTGCGAGAGGCGCGAACCGCGGCGCACGATGATCGGGAAGGTGCGCGGCGAAATCTCCAGGTAGAGCTGGCCCTTGTAGCCGGCGGGGACCTTGTCGAATTCCTGGGCGTAATCGACCATGACGCGGGTGAAGATGTCGAGGCGGCCTGTCGAGCTCTTCGGGTTGGCCGAGGCTGAAATCTCGGCCGGCAGGTCGAGGCTTTCCATCAAGGGCACGATGTAGACGCAGCCGGTTTCGAGAACGGCGCCATTTTCCAGATCGACCTCGTGGAGCGTCAGCCGCTCCAGCTTCTCGGCGACGGTGTGACCCCGGCCCGGCATGAAGCTCGCACGGACGCGGATCGCCTTGCCGCCCAGGCGGAGGTCGAGGCTTGCCGGCTGGATCTGATCCTTGTCCAGCATGGCCTCGCTTTTCAGCTGGCCGCCACCGAACAAGGCGCCGATCGCGCGATCGGACAAAATCCCTGACTTCATGGTCATCTTCTCAATCCCGTTTGGGCTCGACAAAACCAAAGCCCACCAATTGACGCAAGGCCCGCGAAGGCGTAAGGCAGCCTTATCCCGTGGTGATTTGGCCGGTCGGCTTGCAGCCACGTTAAACAAGTGGCTAAATAGACCGGGTTTACGAAACCGGTCCGTTCTCGCGACCGGTTTTTTTGTGTTCGAAAGGCACGTGCATGAGCAAGAACTGGCGCCCGGCAACCCAACTCGTCCATGGCGGCACGCTGCGCTCTCCCTATGGCGAGACGTCTGAAGCGATCTTCCTCACCCAGGGCTTCGTCTATGACAGCTCGGAAGCGGCAGAAGCCCGCTTCAAGGGCGAGAACGACGGCTACATCTATGCCCGCTATGGCAGCCCCACCAATGACATGTTCGAAAAGCGCATGTGCATGATGGAAGGCGCCGAGGATGCGCGCGCCATGGCGTCCGGCATGGCCGCCGTTGCCGCTGCCGTGCTCTGCCAGGTCAAGGCCGGCGATCATATCGTCGCGGCACGCGCGCTGTTCGGCTCCTGCCGCTATGTCGTCGAGACGCTTGCCCCGCGCTACGGCGTCGAATGCACGCTTGTCGACGGCCGTGATCTTGCCAACTGGGAAGCTGCCATCCGGCCGAACACCAAGGTGATGTTCCTGGAAAGCCCGACCAACCCGACGCTCGAGGTCATCGACGTGGCCGGTGTCGCCAAGCTCGCCAACCAGGTTGGCGCCAAGCTGATCGTCGACAACGTCTTTGCGACGCCGCTCTTCCAGAAGCCGCTGGAGCTCGGCGCGCATGTCGTCGTCTACTCCGCGACCAAGCATATCGATGGCCAGGGCCGCTGCCTCGGCGGCGTGGTGCTGTCGTCGAAGGAATGGATCAACGAGAACCTGCACGACTATTTCCGCCACACGGGTCCTGCCATGTCGCCGTTCAATGCCTGGACGCTTCTGAAGGGCATGGAGACGCTGCCGCTGCGCGTCAAGCAGCAGACGGAGAACGCAACCGCGATTGCCGATTTCCTGGCCGAGCAGTCCGCGGTGGGCAAGGTCATCTATCCGGGTCGCAAGGATCATCCGCAGGCCGACATCATCGCCAAGCAGATGACCGGTGGCTCGACGCTGGTCTGCTTCGAGATGAAGGGTGGCAAGGAAGCGGCCTTCAAGCTGCAGAATGCGCTGGAGATCATCAAGATCTCCAACAATCTCGGCGACGCGAAGAGCCTGATCACTCATCCGGCGACCACGACGCACAAGAACCTGACCAACGAAGCCCGTGCCGAACTCGGAATTTCTGCCGGAACCGTGCGTCTCTCCTGCGGGATCGAAGACACCCAGGATCTGCTCGAAGATCTGGCCAAGGCGCTCAACCGCCTCTGAGTGCTACTCAAAGCGCTTCATATTGCAACAAATTCGGCTGCGAGACGTCTCGCAGCCGGTCCATGGCCCTTGACGGCACCGGTCACGTCGTTATCCCTTGAAAGCTTCGGGACGTTCTGCGGCTGATCTTGCTACCGCCACAAAGAACGCCGTTTCTGTCATGATCGCAGGATGTTTTCGCAGGGTCCAGGCATGTATCGCGCACTGACACGGGACATAGAGGTTCTCGTTGAACCTTACTATCTCGAGGAACAGTCGGACCCCGATGACAGCCGCTATGTCTGGGGCTACCGGATCGTGATCTCCAATCATTCCGGCAAGAGCGTTCGGCTGACCCACCGCTATTGGCACATCACCGACCAGAACGGCCAGGTGGACGAAGTGAGCGGGCCCGGCGTCGTCGGCGAACAGCCGCGTCTCGACCCTGGCGATACCTACGAATACTCCTCCGGCTGCCCGCTCGATACGCCCTCGGGCATGATGTACGGGACCTACCGGATGGAGACCGACGATGGGGAGAGCTTCGATGTCGCCATCCCCGCCTTCTCGCTCGACAGCCCGGGCATGGTGCGCACTCTCAATTGACGATTGGCAGTTGAGTTGAAGGGTGCCTGCCGCTATCTGGAAGGCTTGATCAGCACCCCTGCGGCAAAGGTTCTTCCGGCATGAACATCACCCATCTCGTCACCCATAGTGGCGGCTTCCATGCCGACGAATTGCTGTCCTCCGTCATCCTGGCCCGGCTCCATCCTGACGCGACGATCGTGCGCAGCCGCGCACCCGAATGGATTACGCCTGCCTCCGATCGCATCATCTACGATGTCGGTGGTGCCTATGATGCGGCGGCGCAGATTTTCGATCACCACCAGCGCGGCGCGCCCTTGCGCGAGGATGGCCAGCCCTACAGCTCTTTCGGCCTCATCTGGAAGCATTATGGGCGCGCCTATCTTGCCGCGCTCGGCATCCCGGCAGATCATGTGGAGGCACTTCATCAGAGCTTCGACACGAAATTCGTCCTGCCGATCGATCTGATGGACAATGGCGCCCTCAGCCCGTCTGCCGCAGGGCCGCTGGCGGATCTCACACTGCCGAGCCTGCTTGAAACCTTAAAACCCGTCTTCGATGACCGAGCGCCCGGCGCCGATGATCGCGGTTTCCATGCGGCGCTCGCCATCGCCCGCGCGATCGTCGAGGCTGGCATCGCGCAGCGCGCCTCCAAACTTCGCGCCGAAAGCATGGTGCTCGATGCCATCGCCGCCAATGGCACCAGTCGCGTCCTGGAACTGCCGATGGGCATGCCCTTCCGCCCTGCGATCGTGAAGGCTGGCGCCGACCATCTGCTCTTCGTCGTGCATCCTCGTAACAAGGACTGGTGCATCACCGGCATCCGCAAGACGGAAGACAGCTTCGAGCAACGCGCCGATCTGCCCGTGGCCTGGGCCGGACTGAGCAATGCCGATCTGGAAGCAGTCTCAGGCGTCGCAGGCGCCACCTTCTGTCACAACGGTCGCTTCATCGCTGCAGCGAAGTCTCGCGAGGCGATTTTGAAGATGGCGGAAATCGCGGTCGCCGAAGCGCTTGCAAAATCCTGAAAGTCTCGTGGACTAGCTACTGACGCCTGCTGGGTGAGCCGCGCCGGCTAGGATCGCAGGACCCGGCCGCCGGAAGATGCAAGAAGGGCCGGTTGCCCGGCCCCTTTCAAATCACTTCATTCGTCTCAAGCCGCCGTGAGTTCTGCGGGGTCGAAATCATAGTTCGTCGAGCAGAACTCGCAGGTCACCGTGATCTTGCCGTCCTCGGAGCTTGCCTCGATCTCTTCCGCGGAGAAGCCCTGGAGCACGCCCTTTAGCCGCTCGCGGGAGCAGCTGCAGCGGTCGTAGACCGGCTGCGGATCGTAAGCACGCACGCCGCGCTCGTGGAAGAGCCGGAAGAGCAGCCGTTCGATGCCGACCTGCGGATCGGTCAACTCGTCCGCGTCGATCGTTTCAACGAGGACACGTGCTTCGTCCCAGGCGTCGTCGCCACCATGCAGATCGGTGTCGCGGTCGTCACCGTCGCCGCCATGCAGATCCGGCTGGCGCATGCGCTCGGGCGCATCCGGCAGGAACTGCGCGATCAGACCGCCTGCCCGCCAGGTCCGGCGTGGCTTTCCATCGGCGTCGCGATCGAAGAGTTCGGCAGCGCCAAGACGCACACGCGTCGGGATCTGCTCCGACTGGCGGAAGTAGACACCCGCGATGTCCTCGAGCGAGGTCCCATCGAGTGGTACGATGCCCTGATAGGGTTGCATGAAGGAGCCCTGGTCGATGGTGAAGGCAAGCACGCCTTCGCCCAGCAGTTCTTCGGGCGACGCACGGCCGGCGGCAACCGCATCCGCTACGGCCTGCTCATCAAAGCGAGCATAGGCGCGCACGTTCTCCGGCGTGGTGAAATCGGCGACCAGCAGATCGACCGGGCCGTTGCCCTTGGTCTGCACGGTGAACTTGCCTTCGAACTTGAGCGACGTCCCGATCAGCACCGTCAAGACGATGGCTTCGGCCAGAAGCCGTGCCACCGGCGCAGGATAGGCGTGACGGTCAAGGATGGTGTTGATCAGCGGTCCGAGCTGGACCGCGCGACCGCGCACGTCGAGCCCTTCCACCTGAAAGGGGACCACGCGATCATCGCCGGCGAAACCGAATTCGCCGAGTTCTGCTTGTCTCGTCGACATGAATGTACTCCCGGCGCCCCAAGCGCCTTACGCAGGGCCCGAGCGGCCCGATCAGAAAGGGCACAGATGGGATCACCCGTGCCAAAGGTCAAGTCAGGCGCGACCGCCGCTCTTTTGGCCTCAGATGGCGCCCAGGCACCAGGCCAGGATCGACTTTTGCGCATGCAGCCTGTTTTCCGCCTCGTCGAAGACAACGGACTGAACGCCATCGATCACTTCGTCCGTGACTTCCTCGCCGCGATGGGCGGGCAGGCAATGCAGGAAGAGAGCCTCGTCCTTTGCCTTCTTCATCAGGTCGGCATTGACCTGGAAAGGCTGGAAGACGTTGTGGCCGCGCGCCTTGTGCTCCTGGTTCATCGAGACCCAGGTGTCGGTGATCACGGCGTCGGCGCCGGCAACAGCGCGATCGGCATCGTGGCACAGCATGATCTCGCCGCCATTGTTGCGGGCCCAGTTGAGGATCTTGTCATCCGGCTCGGACCCAAGCGGAACGGCCATGTTCATCTTGTAGCCGAAGCGGGCCGCGCCCTCGACAAGCGAATGCAGGACATTGTTGCCGTCACCGGTCCAGGCGAGCGTCTTGCCCGTGACCGGGCCGCGATGCTCCTCGATCGTCATGATGTCGGCCATGATCTGACAGGGGTGCGTCAGATCCGTCAGCGCATTGATGACCGGCACCGTCGCATGCTCGGCCATTTCCAGGAGGCGGGCATGGTCGGTGGTGCGGATCATGATCGCATCGACATAGCGCGACAGAACCTTGGCCGTATCGCCGATCGTCTCGGCGCGGCCCAGCTGCATCTCGGTGCCGGAGAGGAACAGCGTCTCGCCACCCAGCTGGCGCATGCCGACATCGAAGGAGACGCGGGTGCGGGTCGAAGGCTTCTCGAAGATCATCGCGAGCATCTTGCCGGCGAGCGGCTTGTCGGCGGTGCCCGCCTTGGTGGCCTGCTTGCGGGTCTTCGCGTCTTCGAGAATGCCGCGGAGGTCCCCAGCCGTGACAGCGGAGAGATCGAGAAAATGCTTCGGAGATGCCATGAATGAATCCTGTCTTAGGCTGACGCGGCGACTGCGGCCTTGGCGCGGATGTGTTCTGCTGCCTGTTCGATGCGGGCGAGGCCGTCGCGCGCCTCTTCGGCCGTTACCGTGAGCGGCGGCAGAAGGCGGATGACGTTGTCGCCGGCGGGAACGCCGAGCAAGTGCTCGTCACGCATCGCCATCAAGAGTTCGGTGTTCGGGACCTTGGCCTTGATGCCGAGCATCAGGCCTTCGCCGCGCACTTCTTCGATCACATCGGGGAAACGGTCCTTGAGAGAAGCCAGTCCCTGGCGGAAAACGAGCGCCGTATCGCGTACGTTCTCGAGAAAGCCGTCGGTCAGCACGACGTCGAGCACGGCGTTGCCGACGGCCATGGCGAGCGGATTGCCGCCATAGGTCGAGCCATGGGTGCCGGGCTTCATGCCATAGGCGGCCTCTTCGGTCGCGAGGCAGGCGCCGAGCGGGAAGCCGCCGCCGATGCCCTTGGCGACCGCCATCAGATCAGGCTTGATGCCGGCCCATTCATGCGCAAAGAGCTTACCCGTGCGGCCGACGCCGCACTGAACCTCATCCAAGATCAGCAGCAGGCCGTGCTCGTCGCACAGGGCGCGCAGAGCCTTCAGCATCTCGACGGGGATCGGGCGGATACCGCCCTCGCCCTGTACGGGCTCGACGAGGATCGCGGCGGTGGCGTCGGATATGGCCGCCTTCACGGCATCCAGATCACCGAACGGCACCTGATCGAAACCCGGAGCCTTGGGGCCGAAGCCTTCCAGATATTTTTCCTGGCCGCCGGCCGCGATCGTCGCGATCGTGCGGCCATGGAAGGCGCCTTCCATGGTGATGATGTGAAACTTCTCTGGATGCCCCTTCGCAAAGTGGTAGCGGCGGGCCGTCTTGATGGCACATTCCAGGGCTTCCGCGCCGGAATTGGTGAAGAAGACACGATCGGCGAATGTCTCCTCGGTCAGCCGCTTGGCCAGCACTTCTTGACCGGGTACCTCATAGAGGTTCGACAGGTGCCAGACCTTGTCGGCCTGATCCTTCAGCGCACCCACGACATGCGGATGGCCATGGCCCACAGAGGTCACGGCGACACCGGCTGCGAAATCGAGATAGCGCTCGCCGCTTTCGGTCACTAGCCAGACGCCCTCGCCTCGTTCGAAACGCAGCGGCGCCCGATTGTAGGTCTGGTAGAGCGGCGTAGCTTCGGCCATGGCGTTTACGATCCTTCTCGACGATCCGTGACGTGACGGATAGGCCATTGCGAGGCCCAAGAAAAATTAAAAATGCCGCCTTTCGGCGGCGGGGGCACTATCAGCATTTCGCTCTGAGCTGTCAACGAATTCTGCAGGAATCGCAGGAGTAAGCGCCCTTTTGGTCGACACGCGCTGGACGAGTGCCGAGCAAGATTCCACCTGTTGCATACTTGACTCACTCGGGAAGCAAGTTGGGGAAAACCGCGAAATCGATTCCAGATGATTCCGGCGACTCTTGTCACGGAGTCAGGCTGGCTCTAGGTTAAATTTCATTAATAGATTGCATGCGGCGGAAGTGCTCACCGACAGTATCGAGGCGGTTGTGTTTCGGATTCATCCGAAGCAGCGGTGACGGATTCTGCCATCACAGACGCGAGCGGCGGAGAGAAATGGCATGACGACTATGCAATGGACTGATGAGCGGGTCGAGAAACTGAAACGGCTATGGGCCGAGGGCCTCAGCGCCAGCCAGATCGCAGCACAACTTGGCGGCGTAAGCCGCAACGCCGTCATCGGCAAGGTTCACCGGCTGAACCTTCCCGGTCGCGCCAAGGCCGGCGGCAGCTCGTCTGCGGCCCGTCCTGCCAAGCGCCCGGCCCAGACGCCGCGCCCCGCTGCGTTCCAGAACCGTCCGGCGGCCAATACCAGCACCCGCACCGTTACCCGGACTGCCGGTGCGACCGCGCTGAAGGAAGAGATCGAAGTCGAGGCCTATGAAGAGGTCGAGGTTCGCCGGTCGCTGAACGTCGTCGTTCCGATCTCGCGCCGCCTGGCGCTGACGGAGCTCACCGAGCGGACCTGCAAGTGGCCGATCGGCGACCCGATGAAGGACGACTTCCATTTCTGCGGCTGCGAGATTGCCGATAGTGCACCTTATTGCACCTATCACGCCAAGCTCGCCTATCAGCCGGTCAGCGAGCGCCGCAAGGCTGCCCGCTGATCCCTCGGCGACAGATCAGATGATGAACGGGTCCTTCGGGGCCCGTTTTCTTTTGGCCGTAGAGCCAAAGAAAAAGGCCGCTACGGGCAAACCGTGCGGCCTTGTCTGGACGGGTGGATTGGGAGCGCTCAGGCTTCCATGGAGTATCCCGCGCCACGTACGGTGCGGATGACATCCTGCATGTTCGAGAAATTGAGCGCCTTGCGCAGGCGACCGACATGGACGTCGACCGTACGCTCGTCGACATAGATGTCGTGACCCCAGACGCCATCCAGGAGCTGCGAACGCGAGAAGACGCGACCGGGAGACGCCATCAGGAACTCCAGAAGGCGGAATTCCGTCGGGCCGAGACGAACCTCGCGGCTCTTGCGGTGTACGCGGTGCGTTTCGCGGTCGAGCTCTATGTCACCGCAGCGCAGGACGCTGGAGAGGACCTCTGGCTTGGCGCGACGCAGCATGGCCTTGACGCGGGCCATCAGTTCCGGCGTCGAGAAGGGCTTGACCACATAGTCGTCCGCACCGGTCGCGAGGCCACGCACACGCTCGCTTTCCTCGCCGCGTGCCGTCAGCATGATGATCGGCAGGCGCTCGGTTTCGGGGCGCACCCGCAGCCGGCGGCAAAGCTCGATCCCGGAAACACCGGGAAGCATCCAGTCGAGGATGAGCAGGTCAGGAACCCGCTCCTGAAGCCTGATCTCGGCTTCGTCGCCTCGCAGGATGGTCTCGACCTCGTATCCCTCGGCTTCGAGATTGTAGCGCAGGAGAACCGACAGGGCCTCCTCGTCTTCGACTACGGCGATCTTAGGCTGCATCAGTCATCAACCTCGCTGGCCGTCGTCACTCGGAGATCGCACCGACGGAAGCAGTCTGGTCTTCCTTCGGGCGCTCACCTTCCGGCTGGGCGCCGGTGGTCATGTAATAGATGGTTTCGGCGATATTGGTCGCGTGGTCGCCGATGCGCTCGATGTTCTTGGCACAGAAGAGCAGATGCGTGCAGCTCGTGATGTTGCGCGGATCTTCCATCATGTAGGTCAGGAGTTCGCGGAACAGCGAGGTGTAGATGGCATCGATCTCCTCGTCGCGGTCACGGATCGACTTCGCCTTTTCGGCCGAACGGGTCGTGTAGACGTCGAGCACTTCCTTGAGCTGGGCAAGCGCCAGATCGGAGAGATGCTCCAGGCCACGGGCAAGCTTGCGCGGCACGCCGGTTGCCTGGATGGCGACGACGCGCTTGGAGTTACTCTTGCCGAGATCGCCGACACGCTCGAGGTCAGCAGCGATGCGGAGCGCACCGATGATCTCGCGCAGGTCGGACGCCACCGGCTGGCGCTTGGCGATCGTCACGACGGCCTTGTCACCGATCTCGCGCTCCATGGCATCCATGACCACGTCGTCGGAGATGACCTTCTGTGCCAGTGCGGCATCGGAATTGACCAGTGCACGAACGCTGTCTGCGACCATCTGCTCGGCCAGACCACCCATTTCGGAGATGCGGCGCATCAGGAACTTCAGTTCGTCGTCGAAGGCCGAGTAAATGTGAGAGGAGCCCATAGGAAACATCCTTGAAAGTGAGTTCAACCGTGGATGACGTCAGGGCTCAGCCGAAGCGGCCCATGATGTAGTCCTGCGTGCGCTGGTCATCCGGATTCGTGAACATCTTGTCGGTGTCGTTCTCCTCGACCAGTTCGCCGAGGTGGAACATCGCCGTGCGCTGGGAGACGCGCGCGGCCTGCTGCATCGAGTGGGTAACGATCACGATGGTGAAGTTTTCGCGCAGCTCGTGGATCAGCTCCTCGACCTTGGCGGTGGCGATCGGGTCAAGCGCCGAGCAGGGCTCGTCCATCAGGATGACTTCCGGGCTGACGGCAACGGCGCGCGCAATGCACAGACGCTGCTGCTGACCGCCGGAAAGACCTGTGCCAGCGGAGTCCAGACGATCCTTCACTTCGTTCCAGAGACCGGCCTTCTGCAGGGCGATCGAGACGATCTCATCGAGGTCCGCCTTGTTGCGGGCGAGACCATGGATGCGCGGGCCATAGGCGACGTTCTCGTAGATCGACTTCGGGAACGGGTTCGGCTTCTGGAAGACCATGCCGACCTTGGCGCGCAGCTGAACCGGGTCAACCTTGGCGTCATAGATGTTTTCGGCGTCGATCAGGATGTTGCCTTCGACGCGGCAGCTGGCAATCGTGTCGTTCATGCGGTTGATGCAGCGCAGGAAGGTCGACTTGCCGCAGCCCGACGGGCCGATGAAGGCGGTGACGGAACGCGGACGGATGTCGATGTTGACGTCCTTGATGGCGTGCTTCTCACCGTAATAGACCTGCACGTTGCGGGCGGTGATCTTCGTTTCGTTCATGGGTGGCGCTTTCGTCGTGGTCATTTTAGTCGCGAGATTGTTCATCATCATACACCTCCTTACCAGCGACGCTCGAAGCGGCGACGAAGAATGATTGCGATCAGGTTCATCAGGATCAGGAATACCAGAAGCACGATGATGGCACCGGAGGCACGCTCGACGAAGGCCGGATCGCCGCGCTGGGTCCAGTTGTAGACCTGGACGGGGAGCGCTGAGGCCGGGTCGAAGAAGCCTTCCGGCGGACCAGCCGGATATTCGCGAACAAAGGCGACCATGCCGATCAGAAGCAGCGGCGCCGTTTCGCCCAGTGCCTGAGCGAGACCGATGATCGTGCCGGTCAGGATGCCGGGCATGGCGAGCGGCAGCACGTGATGGAAAATCGACTGCATCTTCGAGGCGCCGACGCCGAGGGCCGCATCACGGATCGACGGCGGGACAGCCTTCAATGCTGCGCGGGTGGCAATGATGATGGTGGGCAGCGTCATCAAGGTGAGGACGAGGCCACCGACTACCGGCGCCGACTGCGGCAGGCCGGCATAGTTGATGAAGACGGCAAGACCGAGGATACCGAAGACGATCGAGGGTACGGCCGCCAGGTTGGCGATGTTCACCTCGATCAGGTCGGTGAACCAGTTCTGCGGCGCGAATTCCTCGAGATAGATCGAGGCGGCGACGCCGAGCGGCAGGGAGAGGCAAAGCACGATGAGCATCATGTAAGCCGAGCCGAGGATGGCAACGCCGAGACCGGAAGCTTCAGGCCGGGTGTCGGAGGCATCAGGTGCGGTGAAGAAGTCCCAGTTGAAGCGGGTAGTCAGCACGCCCGCTTCCTTGAGTTCATCCGCAAGGCGCAGTTGCTCCGGCGACGTGTTGCGGTCGAGCGCAGCGCTTTCCATCGTCACACGGCCCTTGTAGTAGCCGTCGATACGGCCGGAGGCCAGGAGATCGAAGGACACCGTGGTGCCGATCACGTCAGGATTGGCGAGCACGTAGTTGCGCAGGCTGGCCGGCGCTTCCTTGGAAATGAGTTCGGTAGCGGCCTTTGCGTTCATGCCTTCGACGGCAATGCCGTTTTCCTGCATGGTCCTGGCCAGTGCGGCCTCGATGAGAGGTGCATAGCCGAAGGTCGAAACCTTGGCGATCTCTGCTAGGTCCCGGTTGCCCTGCTTGTCCAGCTTGGCGGCGTCCAGGTCGACATTCAGAGTGATGTAGGTCTGGCGGAAGGACGACAGACCGTTCGACAGGATCGAGGCCAGGAGCCCGACGAGTGCCAGAACGCCGATGATGACGGCAATCAGGCCCATCATGCGGAAGCGGGCTTCCGCCGCATTGCGCTTCTGGGTGCGGGCGTCGGAGGCAAGGATGGACTTGGCGCCGGCAGCCTTGGGGGCGGTTTCGAAAGCGGTGATGTCGGTCATTCGTACTGCTCCCGGTACTTGCGTACGATGTAGAGGGCCACGACGTTGAGGCCGAGCGTGATGACGAAAAGTGTGAGGCCAAGCGCGAAGGCGACCAGGGTCTCAGGGCTTGCGAATTCGGTGTCGCCCGTCAGCTGGCTGACGATCTTGACCGTCACCGTCGTCATGGCCTCGAAGGGATTGAGATCGAGCTTCGCAGCGGCGCCTGCGCCGAGCACGACGATCATGGTTTCACCGATCGCGCGGCTTGCGGCCAGGAGGATGGCACCCATGACGCCCGGAAGTGCGGCCGGCAGGATCACCCGCTTGATCGTTTCCGACTGGGTGGCACCGAGGCCATAGGACCCGTCACGGAGCGACTGCGGAACCGCGTTGATGATGTCGTCCGAAAGCGAGCTGACGAAGGGGATGATCATGATGCCCATGACCAGGCCCGCGGTCAGAACCGAGGACGAAGAGGTACCAAGGCCCAGCGGCTGGGCAAGCCAGTCGCGGATCAGCGGGCCGACGGTGACCAGAGCGAAGAGACCGTAGACGATCGTCGGGATGCCGGCGAGCACTTCGATTGCGGGCTTGGCAAAGCTGCGCAGGGTCGCACCGGCATATTCCGAGAGATAGATGGCAATGAGCAGACCGAGCGGAACGGCAACCAGGAGTGCAACGAAGGAGACGTAGAGCGTTCCCCAGAGCAGCGGCAGAATGCCAAGCTCTGACCCACCGCGGAACTGTGGGTTCCAGACGGTCGAGAAGAAGAATTCGGAGGCCGGATACATCCGGAAGAAGTTGATGGTCTCGAAGACGAGTGAGCCAACGATGCCGACCGTGGTGAGAATGGCGATCGTGGAGGACGCGATCAGAAGCACCGTCACGAAGGTTTCGCTGACATTGCGGGCGCGCATGTCGGTGCGGATCCGGCTCAGGGACCAGAGGCCGAGACCGATTGAGAGCGCCAGAACCACGATCGTCATCGCGATCGATCCGGTGCGCGAGAGATCGCGGTAAACCTTAGCGGCTTCGAAGACTTCTGCCGGCACATCACCGGCCAATGCCACGCCAACCTCGGCCAGGCGCGCCCGGACCGTGGAGACGTCGATCTGGCCATCGACAAGCGCGCTGGCGCTTGCGTCCTGGTTCGCGATCATGGCGTCGAGGCCACCGGCGATACGGCGAACATCCGAGAGAACGAGACTGCGGGCGCCTCCTTCGGGGATGACACTGTCAGGAATGAGCGCGTCTGCGCGGCTTTCGACGAATATCGGCTGCAGGAACAGCCAGGCCAACATCAAGAGGAATGCCGGGACTGCGGTAAAGAGGGCAACGGTCTGGCCATAATAGCCCGGAAGCGAGTGAAGCTTCTCGCCGCTGCGATCTGAAAGAAAACGAGCGCGGCGCTTGCCGAGGACGAAGCCGACCGCTGCAAGGACCGCCAGAATTAGAACTATGATGCCGCCACTCATATCGTAGACGCCCCCTGCCAAACAAAAAAGACCGGCGGCACGAAGCGCGCCGCCGGTCGATCACTCAGATTAGTTCAGCGGCGCCATCGGCGTGCGGGCCTTGACGGCTTCCTGCGTCTTGGCCAGTTCCGGGTCGGAAACGAGGCCGTAAGCAGCGAGCGGGCCATCCGGGCCGGCCATTTCGTCAGAAACGAAGAACTCTACGTATTCCTGGAGACCCGGGATGACGTCGAGGTGAGCGTTCTTGACGTAGAAGTACAGCGGACGCGAGACCGGGTATTCGCCCTTGGCGATGGTCTCAACCGAAGGAACAACGCCGCCCATGGTGGCTACGCGGAGCTTGTCGGTGTTGTTCTGGTAGAAGGACAGACCGAAGACGCCGATGCCGTTCTTGTTGGCGTCGACGCGAGCGAGCGTCTCGGTGTAGTCGCCGTCGATGTCGACGGAAACGCCGTCCGTACGCAGGGCCATGCAGCCTTCTTCAGCCTTGTCTTCGTCGCCACCGGCGGCGGTCTTCAGGGCTTCGAACGCGCCGTTTTCTTCGCAACCAGCTACGATGACCTTGGTGTCGAAGACTTCGCGGGTGCCGTGCTTGGTACCCGGGATGAAGGCGAGGATCGGCTGTGCCGGCAGGTCGGCGCGGATTTCGTTCCAGGCCTTGTAGGGGTTGTCGACCAGCTGGCCGTCCTTGAGAACCTTGGCAGCGAGAGCGTTGTGCCAGTCAGACGGGGTGAAGGCGTATTCCGGACCGTTGATGTCCGAAGCGAATACGATGCCGTCGTAACCGATGCGAACTTCCTGGATGTCGTTTACACCGTTGGTCTTGCAGAGCTCGATGTCGGACTTGCTGATGCGCGAGGAGGAGTTTGCGATGTCGATGGTGTTTTCACCCACGCCTTCGCAGAGCTTCTTGCGGCCAGCGCCAGAACCGCCGGACTCAACAACCGGGGTCGCGAAGTCGGTGTTTTCGCCGAAAGCTTCGGCAACGATGGAAGCGTAGGGCAGGACGGTGGAAGAACCAGCAATCTGGATCTGGTCGCGGGCTACTGCAGCGCCGGCGAAGGCCACGGAGGCCGCCAAGGCAGCTACGGAAAGTTTCAGAGCGTTCATGATCATCTCCCGGAATGGGCTTGTGTGTCTTTGCGGCCGTTGCGGCGTCTCCCGAGCAGCGGCGACTGAGTTCTTAGCGGCTCTAGGCTCACGCTTTTATGTCAGTTCGGTGAAACATTTGTGACAATGAAAAATCCGTAATTTCAATTATTTACGGAAATTACCGACAAACAGACGACGGTTTTATGTCAAAAACGTACGGTGAAGACGCTTCCGGCGCCAAGATCTGACCGCACGATGAGGCGGGCCCGGTGGCGTGTGAGGATATGCTTGACGATCGCCAAGCCCAGACCGGTGCCCTTTTTCGATCTGCTGTCTTCGACATTCACGCGGTAGAAGCGCTCGGTGAGCCGCGGAACATGCTCGGCCGGAATACCCGGACCGTGGTCGCGCACGCTCACTTCCGTCGCGCCGCCGGGTTCACGGCGCAGGGAGACGTCAACATACTTGCCCTCCTGACCATATTTGCAGGCGTTCTCCATGAGGTTCTCGAAGACCTGCACAAGTTCATCCCGCTCGCCCATGACCTCGACCTTCTCCTCGGGCAGATCGAGCCGGATCTCCACCCCGAGCTCGGCGGCTAGTGGCGCGAGGCTGTCACGCACATGGCCCAGGATCGGCGCGAGCTCTACCTTCTGGTCTGGTGCCACATGCGCCTTGAGTTCCAGGCGCGACAGGGAGAGCAGGTCGTCGACGAGACGGCTCATGCGGTTCGCCTGATCGAGCATGATGGTGAGGAAGCGATCCTTGGCCTTCGCATCGTCGCGGGCAGGCCCCTGCATGGTTTCGATGAAGCCGCGAAGTGACGCGAGCGGCGTGCGCAGTTCGTGGCTGGCATTGGCGACGAAATCGCTGCGCATGCGGTCGAGGCGGCGCAGTTCCGAGATGTCCCGGAAGGACAGGAGGAAATAGGAAGCGCCAGAGGTGAAGGACGGATCGACGGGCGCCACGCGAACGATGTAGACGCGCTCCGAGGGATGCCGTTCGGAGTGTTCGATCTGGTTCGGTGCGCCCGTCTCGATGGTCTCCCGGATCATGTCGAGAATGCCGGGAGAGCGCCAGCGTGTCGAAACATGCAGGCCGGCGACCAGATCGCCGAATACTTTTTCTGCCGCGTGGTTCTGCGCGATAAGCTCGGCTTCCAGCCCCAGCACGAAGATCGGCATGTCGAGCCCATCCAGCGATGCCAGGATCAGGGGCAGCGGATCCGGGGCCGGCTCGTCCACCTCTGCGGCGGGCGCTGGCACGACAGGCGCCTCTTCGACCGGCAGTTGCCGGAAGACGACGAGCAGGAAGAGCAAGCAGAACAGGATGACGGCATAGCCGGTTGCCGCGCCGGTCGCCCAGGCCGCAACCGATAGGATCGCCGCTGCCAGAATATAAACCCAAGCCGACAGAACCCGCCGAAGATCGTTGCGCCAACCGTCGCCAGTGTCGTCTGTCATTGCGTGCGCACGCTCCGCTTCATCATTGTTCCAGCCTGATAACCGTGATTCATGACAGAAGTTACACCAGCGCACCATTGGACGGATCGTCTTATCCCCGCTGCTCGCGATCGGCCCGGCGTGGAACAGAGACGCTTGAACTTCATTTCGGCTTGGTCTCAAGTAGGAAAACCAAAAGCAGCCAAAGGGGAAATCGGGATGGATGCGCAGACGGAAAGCCGGGCAGTGACACTGACAGTCGGAGGCCAGGAGCGGATCTTCGATATCGACCTACCGGAGCTTCCAGACTGGATCGAGGACAATGCGCTGAAGTCCGGCGGCTTCCCCTATGACAAGAAACTGTCGGAAAAGGATTACGAGAAGGAACTGACTCAGCTGCAAATCGAGCTGGTCAAGGTTCAGTTCTGGATGCAGAAGACTGGCGAGCGGGTGATGGCCCTGTTCGAAGGCCGGGACGCAGCCGGCAAGGGCGGCGCTATTCACGCCACGCTCTCCTACATGAACCCTCGTTCTGCCCGGGTCGTTGCGCTGACGAAGCCGACCGAAACCGAGCGCGGCCAGTGGTATTTCCAGCGCTACATCTCCCACTTCCCGACCGCCGGAGAATTCGTGCTCTTCGACCGCTCCTGGTACAACCGCGCCGGGGTGGAACCGGTCATGGGCTTCTGCACGCCAGACCAGTACGAGAGCTTCCTGGAACAGGTGCCGCGCTTCGAAAAGCTGATCGAGCGGGAAGGCATCCGCTTCTTCAAGTTCTGGCTGGACACGGGGCAGGAGATGCAGCTCAAGCGCTTCCACGACCGTCGGCACGATCCGCTAAAGTGCTGGAAGCTTTCGCCCATGGACATTGCCGCCCTTCACAAGTGGGACGACTACACGAAGGCCCGCGACCGGATGCTGAAGGAAACGCATACCGAGAGGGCGCCGTGGACAGTGCTGCATGCCAATGACAAGCGCCGGGCGCGGCTGAATCTCATCCGCCACATGCTGCTTTCCCTCGACTACGAGGGCAAGGATCCGGAAAAGATCGGAAAACTGGACAAGAAGATCATCGGCAGCGGACCCGACTTTCTCAAGTAAGAACGCCAGGCGATGCCCTGCCGGGGCTCATTGGCCCGGCAGGATGCGGATTGCGTAGAGGTTCACACCCCTGCCCTCGCCGGCCAGATCGGCATTGATCAAGAGACGACCCGGTGTCGAAGGCGCCATGCCGTTGTCGAATGACACGCGGAACAGAGCGTCGAGCTTCTGCGGATTGACCGTGAAGCGGTGGCGCGGGCAGTCGCCCATGCGGGGAAAATCGCATTCCACCGAGATCTGCACCGGCTTGTCGTCAGTGGACTGCACCGTCAGCGCGATCGTCGAGGTGCGCCCTGCCAGTTCGCGCAGGATCTCTGTCGGCACGGTCACTTCAACGGCACCGGCGGCGTCTGCGCTGCGCGAGACGATCTGGGCGGCATTTCCGTCGCTGGCGGTGACGATGTCGACGAGTGCATTGGCCCGCGGGCGAAGTGCGGAGACCTGCTGCGGCTCGAAGACCTCAATCCAGTCGTCGGAGAAGCCGCCGCGAGCGTCGATCGCCTGGGGGCCTGCGGGCGCGGCAGGCGTTGCCGGCTCCGGCGTTCCGGAAAAGTCCTCCGCTTCGACACGCGGCGGCGGATTGGGCACGGAGGTATCACGCTCGGCCTCCGACAGCAGCAAACCGGAGGAATAGACCCACCAGGCGCCAATGCCGAGTGTCGCCAAAAAGATCGACAGGATCATCAGGCGCGCCACCACACCGCGACGGCGGCGAGGCGCCTTCAGCGGACGCTCCGAGCGCATGTCCGGCATCGGGCCTTCATCATCGGCATGCGCATCGCGGGCAACGTCGGGCGGCACGGAGATGTCGTCGGCAAACGAGGGTTCGCGGGCAGGCTCTGGCGTGCGGTCCGCGGGCTCGACGGAGGCGAAGCCCGGTTCAACACGGCCCGTTCGGCGGTCCGTCGTCGACGATACGGCAGGCTCTGGCGCGGCACGCATCGGCGCTGCGGCGGGAGAGACAGGCGGAGGAGCGACCTGAGAGACCGGCGGCTCCGGCCTCACTTCGAGGCGGGCACGTTCTTCCAGTTCGATTTCATGAATGAGGGCTTCGAGCCGGCGGCGCTGGTAGTTGATGGCCTCGGGATCATCGATGTTCTGCTTGCGCAGGCCCGTCTCCAGCGCCTGGCGCGCCGACTGATAAACGCGCGCGCGCGCTTCCGCATTCGTCCGCTCCGAGCGCTCCAAGGCGTTTCTGATGGCCGTTTCCAATCCGCTCATTGGCCGCCATACTCCTTTTGGGGTCGCCCCAGCCACATCAATTTCATAGTTTCGATTCGGTAAACGCTCGATTTTTCCAGCACAAGCCCGGAACATCGCTATGGCGCGCAATAAACACAGGAATGAGGCCGAGCCGCTGGCAGCGTCATGGACGGATGGCTGATCAAAGCGACTTCGAAAACCATCCGTAACATGGACCGGCTTTTCTCGCGACCAATGTTCTGATATTTGACGTTTGCGTAAACGTAAACTTCCTGGGAGGTGAAGTGATGGCTCTGCCGCCGATTCTGAAAGACAATCTGAGGCTTCCTGTCGTCGCCTCACCACTCTTCATCATATCGCATCCGAAGCTGACGCTTGCCCAGTGCAAGGCCGGCATCGTCGGCGCCTTTCCGGCTCTCAATGCGCGTCCGGAAGCGCAGCTCGACGAGTGGCTGGCGGAAATCACGGAAGAACTCGCCTCCCACAACGCGAAGAACCCCGATCGTCCGGCCGCCCCCTTTGCCGTCAACCAGATCGTGCACATGTCGAACAAGCGGCTCGAACACGACCTGATGATGTGCGTGAAGTACAAGGTGCCGATCGTGATCTCCTCGCTTGGCGCCGTGCCGGAGGTCAATGCCGCCGTGCATTCCTATGGCGGCATCGTGCTGCATGACGTGATCAACAACCGCCATGCCAATTCTGCCATCCGCAAGGGTGCAGACGGTCTGATCGCGGTTGCGACCGGGGCCGGCGGTCATGCCGGCACCTTGTCTCCGTTCGCTCTCGTCCAGGAAATCCGCGAGTGGTTCGACGGTCCGCTTCTTCTGGCGGGCGCGATCGCCAATGGTGGCGCAGTGCTGGCTGCCCAGGCCATGGGCGCCGACATGGCCTATATCGGCTCGCCCTTCATTGCGACGGAAGAGGCCCGCGCCTCGGACGAATACAAGCAGGCGATCGTCGACGCCCATGCCAATGACATTGTCTATTCCAACTACTTCACCGGCATCCATGGCAATTATCTGAAGCCGTCGATCGTGGCAGCCGGCATGGATCCGGACAATCTGCCCGTTGCCGACCCCTCGAAGATGGACTTCGACAAGGCGACCACGGGCGCCAAGGCGTGGAAGGATATCTGGGGCTGCGGCCAGGGCATCGGCGCGGTCAAGGCGGTGGAACCGGTCTCGGCCGTCGTCGACCGACTGGAGCGCGAATATATAGACGCAAAAAAGGCGATTTGCGGCTGAGGCTTCGGCTGCTAGCGTCCCCGCAGATCTGATTTGCGGGGACCCATGCGTTATCTGAAAGCCACCCTCACACTCGTCACCCTGTTGAGCGGAGCCCTCTCCAGCCAGGCGGACGACGGCGCCTACAAGGAGTTCAAGTCCTGGCAGGTCTCCTGCAGCCAGACGCGTTCCTGCAGCATGCGGCAATTCCTTTCCGACAATCCCTTGTCCGGCTTCGAATTGCAGCGCAGCGGCAAGCCCGAGGCTCCGGTCGTGCTGGTGGTCTCGCCAAGCGACAACGCCTTGATCGAAGGCGAAGGTGTCGCGGAGGTGACGATCTCCGTCGACGGGTCGGAACCGCTGGTCGTGACGGGCTCGTCGGTCAGCGCCGAACCCGGCACCTATGCCTTCACCCTCAACGGCGATTTCATCGGCGACGGGCTGATCGACAGCCTGAAGAACGGCACGACCGCGACGATTACCATGAAGCGCGGTGAGAAAACCGCGAAGGGCGATCTTCCTCTGGCCGGCGCGGCTGCCAGCCTCCTGTTCATCGATGAATATCAAGATCGCATCGGCCATGTCGACGCGATGAGCGCCAAGGGCGACAAGGCCCCAAACCCGCCGCTGCCGGTGACAGATCTCATGTCGATTGCCGAACTGCCGGAGGGGATCCGCAGCCACTTCGCCGAAGGTGGCGACTGCGCCGAGACGGATCCCGCCATGTTCAACGGCAACGCGCTCTCCCATGCGATCGACGAAAACACCACCATCTATGTCACGCCCTGCGGCATGAGCGGCGCCTACAACATGCCCTATGTCGCCTATGCCGACGCCTACGGCATGATCTTTCCGCTTGCCTTCCCGACCATGGTCGACGGCGCTCCCAGCGCCACGCCGCAGGCCTTCAACCTCGCCTATGACTGGGAGACAAAGAGCTTTTCGTCCTTCTTCAAGGGCCGGGGTATCGGCGATTGCGGCACCTACAGCCAGTGGCGCATTGCAGAAGGCGCGATGGGACCGCAGCTTGTGCTGACCGAGGAGACCTACCGCGATTGCCCGGAACAGTTCAGCGAGACGGACGAGATCGATCCCGGCAGCTGGCCAAAGACCTGGCCGGTGAAGTAGGTCATCCGGCGGGGGCGTGACATCGCGACGGCCCCGCCTCAGGAACGCTCGGGAATTTTTCCACGAGGGCCGAAAACCGGCTTGAAATCACCCGGCAATCCCTGTATCAGCCCCTCACCAAACGCGACGGTCAAACCGGTTCGCAGAGGCCGCTTTAGCTCAGTTGGTAGAGCACGTCATTCGTAATGACGGGGTCACGTGTTCGAGTCACGTAAGCGGCACCACTTCTTTTCCCTTGTTGATCGTAGACTGCGGAATATCCGTTCCCGTCTTGGCATTCTGTGCTAAGAGCGCCGTCGGACGCGAGTGCCGTAAACTTTAGTACGGGCTCGGGCGGGTTGATTGACGTCTCTCCCGCTGCAGCGCGATTACGCTGCCGCCCGTTCTTTTCTTTGATACCCCGGCACGGAAAAGGGCCCCGCACTGCGGAGCCCTTCGATCATATCACCTTGTGCTACTGGTCAGATCCAGTAGGGCGGAACGCCATAGTAGTCGTAGACCGAGCGGCCGTTGTTGCGGTACCAGTCCTCGCTGTCGTCGCGATAGCGCGGCGCGGCTTCCACCTGCTCCTTGCTGAGGTCGATGCGATAGCCATCGAGGCTTTCATCGTAAGTCAGCTTTTCCCAGGGCAGCGGATAGTAGTCGTCGCCGATACCCCAGAAACCGCCGAAGCTCAGAACCGCATAGGCGACGCGGCCGCCACGCTTTTCGAGGATGATGCGCTGGATCGAGCCGATCCGGTCACCGTCGCGGCCATAAACAGCAGTGCCTTCGACCTTGTCGCTTGCGATGAGGCTCGCGGTGTCCTTCACGTAAGGGTCCTGGCCGGCGACATTGTTTCGGTTTTCCTGCAACATTGGGAAATCCTCCTTCTCGGTTGTTCGTGATGGGTAAACGGGTGCAGAAGAGCTTGGTTCCGCGCCGACGCCTTGTGGAGAGACCACGCGATTGTTGACGTTTACGTCAAGGTTATATAGCGTCCCGTCACTTGCACTGCCGGTGTGAAAGCATAAGCTCTCGGGGCCTGAGGAGGAATCGGCCCCGGGAAGGGCATGCAGACAACAAGGGTTTCGGGAGGTACACGATGACGGAAACCATGAGCCGCCTCAGCGGCCGCGCCGCCGAAAAAATCTGGATCCAGTCCTATCCGGCCGCCGTGCCGGCTGAGATCGCGCCGCATGCCCATGCATCGCTGGGCGCGCTCTTCGAGGCAAGCTGCGCGAAATTTGCCGACCGGCTGGCTTTTTCCAGCATGGGTCGGGGCATGACCTTCCGCGAACTGGAGCAGCAGTCCCGCAAGGTGGGCGCCTGGCTGCAGGCAAAGGGCCTCGTTAAGGGCGACCGCGTTGCCGTCATGACGCCGAACATCCTGCAGAACCCGGTAACCGTCTACGGCATCCTGCGCGCCGGCATGACAGTGGTAAACGTCAACCCGCTCTACACGCCGCGCGAACTCGAGCATCAACTCAAGGATTCCGGCGCCAAGGCCATCGTGGTCCTGGAAAACTTCGCCCATACAGTCGAGCAGGTGGTTGCCCGCACCGACGTGAAGCATGTGATTGTCTGCACCATGGGTGACATGCTGGGTCTCAAGGGCCACATCGTCAATCTCGTCGTGCGCAAGGTCAAGAAGCTGGTTCCGGCCTGGTCGATCCCCGGCCACAAGGGCTTCAAGGCGATGCTGGCCGAAGGTGACAAGCTGTCGCTCAAGCCTGTCGAGGTCGTGTCGAGCGACGTCGCGTTCCTTCAGTATACCGGCGGCACGACGGGTGTTTCCAAGGGCGCGACGCTGACGCATGCCAATCTGCTGGCCAACAAGCAGCAGATCGCGCTGTGGCTGGAGGCGGCTTTTGCGGGACAAGGACGTCCCGATGTGCTGAACTTCGTCTGCGCGCTGCCGCTCTACCACATCTTCGCGCTGACCGTGAATTCGCTGATGGGCATTGCGCTTGGCGGCCACAACCTGCTGATCGCCAATCCGCGCGATATTCCCGCCTTCATCAAGGAGCTGCAGAGCTTCAAGGCGCATGTCTTCCCGGGCCTCAACACGCTGTTCAACGCGATGATGAACAATCCGGACTTCAAGAAGATCGATTTCTCCTCGCTCATGCTGGTCCTCGGCGGCGGCATGGCGATCCAGCGGCCAGTGGCCGAGCGGTGGCTGGAGATGACCGGGCGCCCGATCACCGAGGGTTACGGCCTGTCGGAGACCTCGCCGGTCGCAACCGTCAACCGGCTGGACGTGCGCGACTTTACCGGCATGATCGGCCTGCCCCTTCCCTCCACGGATATCGAGATCCGCGACGAGGACGGCAACACGCTGCCCATCGGCGAAGTGGGCGAGATCTGCATCCGCGGCCCGCAGGTCATGGCCGGCTATTGGCAGCGACCGGAAGAGACGGCCAAGGTGATGACGGCCGACGGTTTCTTCCGCTCAGGCGACATGGGCCTGATGGACGAGCGCGGCTACGTGAAGATCGTCGACCGCAAGAAGGACATGATCCTGGTCTCCGGCTTCAACGTCTATCCGAACGAGATCGAGGAAGTGGCCGTCATGCATGCCGGCGTTCTCGAATGCGCTGCCGTCGGCGTTCCGGACGAACATTCGGGCGAGGCCGTCAAGCTCTTCGTCGTCAAGAAGGACGAGAACCTCACCATTGACGAGCTGAAGGCGCATTGCGCCGCCAACCTCACCAACTACAAGCGTCCGCGCTACATCGAGTTTCGCACCGAACTGCCGAAAACCAATGTCGGCAAGATCCTGCGACGCGAGTTGCGCGACGGAAAATAAATCGATTTAAATTTGGGGAGGCTTCGGCCTCCCCTTCGTCTTGATCCCGTCTCAACTCGCTAATAAGGTCCCCGGCATCATCGTCGAACCAGGGACATTCCGATGCAATCCATCATCGACACACTGACGAGCACGGTCGCCGCCACCCATGCCGAAGATCTGCGCGCCGCCTTTGCCGCCGATCCGCAGCGCTTCAGCCGCTTCTCGGCCTCGCTCGACGACCTGTTGATGGACTATTCCAAATGCGCCGTGAATGACGAGGTGCTCGATCTGCTCGAGCAGCTGATGACGGCGGCCGGGGTTGCCGAAAAGCGTGACGAGATGTTCTCCGGTGCGCCGATCAACTTCACCGAAGGTCGCGCCGTGCTGCACACGGCCCTGCGCAATCGCTCGAACCGTCCGGTCATGGTCGACGGGCGCGACGTCATGCCTGATGTGAATGCCGTTCTCGATGCCATGGGCAAGTTTGCCGACGGCATCCGCTCCGGCGAGATCAAGGGTGCGACCGGCAAGGCAATCACCGATGTCGTCAATATCGGTATCGGCGGCTCGGATCTCGGTCCGGTCATGGCGACGCTGGCGCTCTCTCCCTTCCACGACGGCCCGCGCCTGCATTTCGTCTCGAATATCGACGGCGCCCATATCGCCGACACCCTGAAGGCGCTTTCGGCCCAGACCACGCTCTTCATCGTCGCCTCGAAGACCTTCACCACCATCGAGACCATGACCAACGCCCAGACGGCGCGCGCCTTCATCGCCGATGCGCTCGGGGAAGCAGCTGTCGGCCATCATTTCTGCGCCGTCTCGACCGCGCTCGACAAGGTCGCCGCCTTCGGCATCGATGCATCCCGCGTCTTCGGCTTCTGGGACTGGGTCGGTGGACGCTATTCGATCTGGTCGGCCATCGGCCTGCCGCTGATGATCGCAATCGGCCCGGACAATTTCGGCGATTTTCTCGCCGGCGGCCATGCGATGGACGAGCATTTCCGCAACGCCCCCTTCCGGCAGAACCTGCCGATGCTGCTCGGCGCGCTTGGCGTCTATCATCGCAATGTGCTGAACTATCAGACCCGCGCGATCCTGCCTTACGATCAGCGTCTGTCGCGCTTTCCTGCCTATCTGCAGCAGCTCGACATGGAATCGAACGGCAAGAGCGTCACGATCGACGGCAAGCCGGTGCAGAGGGCATCGGGCCCGGTCGTCTGGGGCGAACCCGGCACCAATGGCCAGCACGCCTTCTACCAGCTGATCCACCAGGGCACGAGCGTCATCCCGGCAGAGTTCCTGATCGCGGCCAACGGCTTCGAACCGGAACTGCGCCACCAGCACGAATTGCTGATCGCCAATTGCCTGGCGCAGTCGGAAGCGCTCATGAAGGGCCGTACGCTCGCGGAAGCCAAGAGCCAGCTGACCGCCAAGGGTGTTTCCGACGAAGAGGCCGATTTCCTCGCCCCGCATCGCGTCTTCTCCGGCAACCGCCCGTCGATCACCTTCGTCTACGAGCAGCTCACCCCCTTCACCCTCGGTCGCCTGATCGCGCTCTACGAACACCGCGTCTTCGTCGAAGGCGTCGTCTTCCGGATCAATTCCTTCGACCAGTGGGGCGTGGAACTAGGCAAGGAACTGGCGACGGGGCTTCTGCCCGTGGTGCAGGGCAAAGTGGCGGCCACGGGGCACGACAGCTCGACGGCGGGGTTGGTGTCGGCGCTGGCGGAACGGAAGACGGGGTGAGCAGACGCGTAAGATGTCACGCCAGACGCGCTGCATAGTAACGGCCTATCTGACTTCGGTGTGACTATGAGCCCCATTTCCAACGACGCGTACGGTATCGATGAAGATGCCTGCAGCTGATCCCGTGCCCTCGATCACTAGAGAATCCCCCGGCTTGAGGGAAATGCGAAACCACTCAGGCAAGCCGCAAAGTGGATCGCGCCCGAACGGCATGTCACGCAAGTAGACAGCGTATTTGCACGCCTTATCCTGCACCACACGATCAACCTGATAAGTCCGCTCGGCCTGCTTGCCGATAGCAAGTGTAATAGACATTGGGAGAAGCTGGGAGACTGATACATGTGCCGCTGCGAAGCCGGCGAGCGGTAAGAGCGCGAGGCTAATCTTCTGCCTTTTTTGCCTCGATAGGAAAAAACCCGGCCCCGCTAGCAAATCATTGATGATCTGATGACGCTTGGTAGTCGGCGGCAGATTCAAGAGCCGTCGCACGCCATAGTACGCCAAGCCGGCGCCAACTGCTCCCAGCGCAATTGCGTAGGGCTTACTGCCCGCAACCCATTCTGGCGAGGGTAAGAATTCGTATCCAAGCACCAAGCGATCTCATGGCTCCATCCTCGCGGCACAGTACGGGGTAGACGCGATCAGCACCAACGAAGGCTACAAACTAGGTTACGGAGACCCAAAGAGCAGCTAAGCCTCAGAACCCAATCTCCGCCGCCGTCGGCGGGTTGGCCCCTGCCCGTGACACCGTCACTGCGGCGGCCTTCGCGCCCACCGTCAGCGCCTCGCGCACAGCCTCTTCCGAAAGAGTTGCGACCTTTTCCTTGGTCAGCAATCCCTGACGCTTCAGCGATGCCAGAATGCCCGCGTCGAACGTATCGCCGGCGCCGACGGTGTCGACCACCTCGACCTTGTTCGAGGGCACCGAGACCTTGAAGTTGGCCGTATAGGCCGTCGCGCCTTCGGCGCCCTTCGTCAGCACCACGAGCTTGGCGCCGCGCGTCAGCCAATGGGCAGCGCGTTCGTCCTGGCTGCCCTGGAGATCGAACCAGTCGAGATCTTCATCGGAGAATTTCAGGATGTCGGACATGTCGGCCATGCGGGCGATGCGGGCCTGGTGGGCGGCCTTGTCCTTGATGAAGCCGGGGCGGATATTCGGGTCGAGCGAGATCACGCGGGTCTTGTGCTCGCGCGTCATCAGCGCCTCGTAGGTCGAGCCGCAGGGTTCCGGGATCAGGCTGATGGCGCCGAAATGCAGGGCCTCACAGCGATCGTCCAGCGTCGGCAGATCAGCTTCCGTGATCATCCGGCCGGCCGTGTTCTCGTCGTAGAACGCGTAGGATGCCTGTCCGTTGGTGAGCTTCACCAGCGCGATCGTGCAGGGCCGCGACAGCGTCGCGCAATAGCTAAAATCGACGCCGGATGATTTCAGCGTGTCGCGCAGGATGTCGCCCAGCATGTCGTCGGAAAGGCCGGTGAAGAAGCCGGTGTCGATGCCGAGGCGCCCGAGCGCAATCGCCGTGTTGAAGATCGCGCCGCCGGCATAGGGCGCGAAGGCGCGCTCGCCCAGCGTGGTTTCGCGTGGCAACATGTCGATCAGCGCTTCGCCGCAACACAGGATCATCTCGACCTCCCAGTACTCTGTTTCAATCGATTTAAACCATATCGCGCCTGATTTCCAGAGCGAGCATGAGCATTTGCTCAGGTGAGCGACGAAATCCCGCCATTGCGTCCCGACCATTCGAGCGGTGCATCGAGGAAGGCCTCGACTTCCGACAGCGTCTTCTCGTCGAACAGTTGCTGCTCGCGGGCCACGGCAAGAACGTTTCGCCATGTGGCGATGTAGTGGAGCTTTACCTTGCCGGCATCGAACCGCTCAAGCGCCTCCGGGAAGATGCCGTAGAAGAAGAGTGCGATGCCGTGATCAACCACGCCGCCGGCAGCCCGGATAGCATCGATGAACTTGAACATGCTGCCGCCCGCTGTCGTCAGGTCCTCGATAACGAGCACGCGCGCACCTTCCGGCATATGGCCTTCGATCTGGGCATTGCGGCCATGGCCCTTGGGGGCCTTGCGTACATAGATCATCGGCAGGGCGAGGCGATCGGCGAGAAGCGCTGCAAACGGGATACCGGCCGTCTCGCCGCCTGCAATGCAGTCGAACTGTTCGAAGCCCGCATTGCGCATCAGGGTCGCGGCTGCGAAGTCCATCACCGCCGAGCGCACGCGCGGATAGGAGAGAAGCTTGCGGCAGTCGATGTAAACCGGGCTCTTCATGCCCGAGGAGAGCTTATAGGGCTCGGCCGCGTTGAAATGCACCGCCTTGATCTCCCAGAGCATCTTCGCCACGAGGTCTGCCATGACGGCGGGATCGGTGAAGGGGGTCTGGATCATCGGGCGCTCCTGTCAAACTTCAGTCAAGGCGCAATAGCAGCAAGCTGCCCGGCCCGCCAGATGGGCTGCGATGGAACAATCCGGGTCGGCCGACCTTTAAGTGCTCTGCCAACCACAAAGGATCGCAAATCATGGACAACGTCCTCGTCATCCAGCCGCTCGTCGCCCTGATCGCCGGCGTTCTCATCCTCATCATGCCGCGCCTGCTCAACTACGTGGTCGCGCTCTATCTCATCCTCGTCGGCGTCCTAGGGCTCTGGCCTCAGCTGGCCACGATGGGCGGCTGAAGAAGGCTGAGAGCTTTCAGGTAAAGCTCCAAAACGAGCATCTGACGTCTAGCGTCAGGTGCTCTCCTTTTCAGGCGACATCCCAGTGGAGCGGGAACTTCGGATTGAAGATGGTCACGGGACCGGCGCCGGTGTAGATCTTTTGCGGGAACTCGACCGGTTGATCCCGCTTCACCAGCGTGATGGTCTCCTCGTTCGCCGGCAGGCCATACCAGGCGGGGCCGTTGAGCGACGCGAAGGCTTCGAGCTTGTCCAGGGCGTTCTCCTGTTCGAAGACATGCGCCAGGCAGCTCATGGTGTTGATCGACGTATAGATGCCCGCACAGCCGCAGGCGCATTCCTTCAAGGGATCGACATGCGGGGCACTGTCAGTCCCGAGGAAAAACCTTGCATCACCGGAGACGGCCGCCTTGCGCAGGGCCTGGCGATGGTTCTCTCGCTTGGCGACCGGCAGGCAGTAGTAATGGGGCTGGATGCCGCCGACGAGAATGTCGTTGCGGTTGATGATCAGGTGATGCGTGGTGATCGAGCCCGCCAGATTGCGCTCCGCGGAGCGGATGTACCCGATGCCGTCTTCGGTCGTCACGTGCTCCATGGTGACCTTCAGTTCCGGCAGCCGCTTGCGCAGCGGATCCAGGACAGTGTCGATGAAGACCTTCTCGCGATCGAAGATATCGACTTCCGGTGTGGTCACCTCGCCATGGACGCAGAGCGGCAGGCCGATCTTCGCCATGCGCTCCAGCACCGGCATGGCCTTTTCCATGTCTCGCACACCGCCATGCGAATTGGTCGTCGCGCCTGCGGGATAGAGCTTCACGGCCGTGATCAGGCCGGAGCGTTTGCCCTCCTCGACGTCATCGGGATTGGTGTGCTCTGTCAGATAGAGCGTCATCAGTGGCTCGAAGCGATCGCCTGCGGGAATCGCCTTCAGAATTCGCTCGCGATAGGCGCGCGCATCCGCTGATGTGACCACCGGCGGCACGAGGTTCGGCATGATGATCGCGCGGGCAAAATGCCGGCTGGTGTCGCCGATCACGCCTTCCAGCATGGCACCATCGCGCAGATGCAGGTGCCAGTCGTCTGGGCGGCGGATGGTGAGGGATGACATGGGGCGAGCCTCCGGCTTGACGAGAACTCGCCGCCCTTAGCATGTCCATCCCTTGGGATCAAAGCATCAGGCGACGCGTTCGCTCGCCGAGATCATGGCTTTTTCGACCTCCTGGGCCTGCTCCAGCCGATCCTGCTCCATGATCGCCTTGATCCGCGGCAATGCCCGCTCGAAAGCGGCCACGCAGTCGGGATCGAACTGGGTGCCGGCGCGGCCGAGGATATGCTCGACCGTGCGCTCGAATGTCCAGGCCGGCTTGTAGGGCCGCTCCGTGGTCAGGGCATCGAAGTTGTCGGCGATGCAGACGATGCGCCCCGAGATCGGGATCGCCGTGCCGACGAGACGGTTCGGATACCCCTGGCCGTCCCAGCGCTCGTGGTGGCTGGCGGCAATCTCGGAGGCAAGCTGCAGCAGCGAAGAATGCGAGCGGCCGAGAATATCGCTGCCGATTTCGGCATGCGCCTGCATCTGACGATACTCGGCTTCGGTCAGGCGCCCCTGCTTCAGAAGCACCGTATCCGGCATGGCCACCTTGCCGATATCATGCATCGGGGCTGCCAGCCGGATGTCATGGCAGAGCTGCGGCGAGAGGCCGAGTTCGATCGCAATGGCTTCGGAATAGAGCGCGACGCGCAGCGTGTGGCGCGCGGTCTCCGGGTCCTTGTAGCCGGCAGCGAGCGTCAGCCGGTGAATGATTTCCTGCTCGCGCTCACGCAATTCGCCGACGGCACGCTCGACCTCGCGGCGCAGCCACTCGGCCTGGTCTGCCAGCTGGCGACGGGCACGGGCGAGGCTGACGATGTTCTGGACGCGCGCCTGAAACTCGACGGGGTTCACCGGTTTCGTCAGGAAGTCGATTGCACCGGCATTCAAGGCCGCCATGCGGGTCGTCATGTCCTTGTCGGCGGTGACGAATATCACCGGCACCTCGGCATATTTGTCGAAGCGGACGATTTCCGTGTAGAGCTCAACACCGTTATAGACCGGCATCTGGTAATCGATGATCGCGATGTCGAAATCGAGTTCGGGCAAGGCCGAGAGCACGGCGTCGGGGCTGGCGTAAGGCAGGGCCTCGCAGTTGTCGAGCTTGCCGACGAGCTTCGTCAGGAGCTTTAGGTTTGTGCTGTTGTCGTCCACCAACAAAATACGCATGAACGTCTCCTTGCTTCTCAGGCAACCAGTTTGAATTTGAGTGCGAGGATCTCCTCGCCGAACATTTCGATATCCGCGGGCGCCGGTGTCTGGCTCCTGAGGGCGTTTGCTCTCAGGGCAAGATCGTTCAGACCGACATTGAAGGCCGCTCCCTTGATCGTGTGCAGGACACGATCAACCCGTTCCGGATCGTTCTTGCGGAGCGCCTCGTTCAACTCGTCCATCAATCCCGTGGCATCGTCGAAGAAGGATTCCACAAGCTCCTGGAAGACGTCCTCGCCGAGTGCATCGACGAGCTCGGCATGGCGGGCTTCGTCGAGCCCTTCAATGCCGAGGCCTGGCATGGACTGAAGCGGCATGTCGACCAGATCCACTTCCGGCAGTTCCAGCTTCTGGGGCGCTGTCGTCGTTGCCGCTGTCGGCGCGGTTTCGCGCGTCGAGGACGTGGCGTGTGCAATCATCTTCTTCAATCTTTCCAACGTCACGGGTTTGGATTCGAAGCCCTTCATGCCGGCCTCGAGGCAACGGCGACGATCGTCGTCGGAGGCATTGGCTGTCATGGCGATGATCGGGGCTTCGGCGGAGGGACCACCTTCGGCGATTATCCGCTTCGTCGCCTCGATGCCGTCCATGACCGGCATCTGCATGTCCATAAGGATCAGATCGAAGGCCCGCTCACGCGAGATGGACACGGCTTCGGCGCCATCATTGGCAATCTCGACGTCCTGGCCCAGGCGGGCGAGGAAGCGGGTGGCGACGATCTGGTTCACCTTATTGTCCTCGACCAGGAGGATGCGCTTGCGCGGCAGGGTTTCCTCGGCGACGACCTTGGCATCGAGGCCGCTCGCCTCTTCGCGGGTGACCGGCACGACGCCGAGTTCGAACCAGAAGATCGAACCGACACCGACGGTGCTGCTCATGCCGAGCTCACCGCCGAGCTTCTCGACGATCTGCTTGCAGATGGTAAGGCCGAGACCCGTGCCGCCATAGCGACGGCTGATCGAGGCGTCGACCTGCGAGAAAGGCTTGAACAGCTTGTCGAGGCCGGCCTCGTCGATGCCGATGCCGGTATCTTCCACCTCGAAGCGGATCATCAGCTTGCCCTCGCGGTAGAAGTCGCGCAGGCGGAGCGTGACCGTGCCCTGATGGGTGAACTTGACGGCGTTCGACAGGAGATTGAGCAGGACCTGGCGCAGGCGCGTTGGATCGGTCTTGACGTACAGCGCCTGAAGCGAATCCGGCAGATCGAGGATCACGGTGTTCTGGTGATCATCGGCGCGACCGCGGATGATGCTGACGGTGCTCTCGGCCAGCGCGCAAACGTCGAAGGCACGCTCCTCGAGCTCCAGCTTGCCGTGTTCGATCTTGGAGAAGTCCAGGATCTCGTTGATGATCTCGAGCAGCGCTTCGCCGGACGAGCGGATCGTCTTGACGCTGGAAAGCGCGTCATCGGGCAGTTCCGACAGTTCGAGCAGTTCGGACATGCCGAGGATGGCGTTGAGCGGCGTGCGGATTTCGTGGCCCATGGTCGCCATGAATTGCGACTTCGCCCGGTTGCCGGCATCGGCCGCCTCATAGGCCTCACTCAACTGAGCCGCCATGACTTGCAATTCGTGGCTCGAGCGACGGACCGAGCGGAGCTGACGGTTGAGGGTCACAACCAGGAACACCACCGACCCCATCAGCAATGTCAGCATCACCGTGGAGGTGCGCTCCAGATTGAGGATGGTCGAGCGGCTCTCGGCGCGTTCGTAGCTGACGCGTGTATTGGTGTAGAGAAGGAAGTCCTCGGCTGCCCGGCCCATCGGGCCCAGGAGATCGTTGAGCTGCTGCAGCTGGGCGGAATCGGGAGTGACACCCGCCGCATAGGCGTCGAACATCGGCTGCGCCGCCTGGACCGTCTGCGTGACTTCGTTGATGTAGCTGCGGATCTTCTCGTCGCCGGAGAAATACGTGCCGAACTTGGCCTGGTCGAGGATGGAGATGCGCGAGTAGAGAATGTCGTAGCGCAGGGCGAGCTCATCGAGCTCCTGCGGTGTCGGTTCATCACGACGGACATCTGCGAGGCTGTGGTTCAGCTGGCGCACTTCGCGGTCGAGTTGATACACCGACCACAGGGAGTTCTCACGGACGCCATCTTCCATGATCCGGTATTGGCGGGCGATATCAACGAAGAGAACGAGAAGGACAAGCAGGAGCACAGCCGAAACGGTTTGCAGGACGAAGGCAACCGTGCCTCCGCCTACAAACTTCCGCGCTGTTGCTCCCGTCAATGTCACTTGATGACCTCGATTTCCTTGATCTGCCAGACCGAACGCGAGAAGTATTTCTCATTGTAGAGATCGGCATCGAGATCGAAGGGATAGACCAGCATGAGCGGGCCCTTGTCACGGACCGACATCGGCTTGCCGTCCAGCTTGGTGGCCAGGATCGTATCGAGCTTGGCGTCTTCCGCCGGCACTTCCGCGGCATAATCGTTCAGTGCCCGGACCTTGAGATTGGCGCCCGTGGCCCCCACGGCGGACAGGACCTCACGCAGAAACGGGCCTTCGAAGGTGACCTTGCCCTCAGTCCAGGGCGTTTCCATCTCGCCCTTTCGACCCTTCAGCGCTTCCAGCATGGCCAGGTCGAACTGGGCCGTGTCGCCGGCATTGGTGTTCGAGATGCTGCCTTTTACCGTCAGGACAACGGGTCCGGTCGGGGCATCGAGTGCGAGGGCGGCCGTTGCGGTCAAAGCGCTCGCGAGAAGTGCAACGAGAATGCTTTTCATGGTTCAGCGTCCTTCAATCAGGCTGAGCGAAGTTCGGCATGGACAGCCGCAGCACCGAGGTGATCGGCCAGCAGCTTGCGGAAGGCGACGGCCTCGACCGGCTTGTGCAGGAAATCCGTCACGCCGGCTGCGTTTGCTTCCTCGCGCAGGCGAGGCTCGTCATCGGCAGTCACCATGACGACGGGTACGTCACGGTAGCGATCCATGAGGCGGACGGCCTTGGTGAACTGCAGCCCGGACATGCCCGGCAGCATATGGTCGACGATCAACATTTCGAAATTTTCGGCGTGGCACAGCATCAGCGCCGTATTCCCGTCGCCGGCGACCTTGATCTCTGCGGCCGTCACCTTCTTTGCGAGATGCTTGATGATCATCGCATTGGTCGGATTGTCTTCGACAATCAAAATAGCCATTTACACCCCCTGTCCAAAGCACCCGAACGAGGCTTTCAAAGCCTCCTCAACACGGCGGGTGCCGCGTTAACCTTTCATGGAGGAGTTGTATCAGGGGGAGGCTGAAATTCGCTGAACCAAACCGGTACAATTTTACCGATGGCGCATTTAATTAGAACTTAATAATTTTCGCATGTCCGACTACGTTTGGAATCCGGCACCTTCAGAACTGGTCGAAGGTGAAATCTGCCATGCGGCTGCGTTCCAGAACGAGTCGGCCATTCGGAAGATCATTGCCTTCCACCTTCGCTTCGATCTGTGCCGGAGTGAGACCGTAATGCACCCAACGGGCGATCAGCCGCCGCTCCAGTTCCTCAATCGGTGGCGCCACCATGACGGTGAGATCGAAGAGATCGGCAAGGCCTGCCCAGCGCCCCTGGTCGAGCAGGAGATAATTCCCCTCGGCGATCACGATGCGATCCTCCGGCGCGATGCAGCGAGCGGCAGCAATTGCCAGCTCCCGGGAGCGATCGAAGACCGGAACGAAAACCTCGCCTCCGGCCTTTACCGCGCGCAAGAGATCAGCGAGCCCGCGCACGTCGAAGGTGTGGGGTGCGCCCTTGCGCGAGAGATCGCCGCGCTGTTCCAGGATTGCGTTGTCCAGGTGAAACCCATCCATGGGAAGGACCGCACTCCGCTGGCCTCTTTCCGTCAGGATCTCGTGCAGACGGTCGGCAAGTGTCGACTTACCCGCCCCCGGGGGGCCTGCGACGGCGACGAGCAGACGGGCGTCGGATTGCGCCCGTCTCTCGATTTCAGACAGAAGCTCGTCCAGCGACTGGCTCATGCGGCCTGCTCGGCCTCCGGCGCCGGCCGCGCACCCGTCATGAAGGCGACCGCGTCGGACATTGTGTAGTCCTTGGGGTTGATGACGCAGAGCCGCTTGCCGAGGCGATGGACGTGGATGCGGTCAGCAACCTCAAACACATGCGGCATGTTGTGGGAGATCAGCACGATCGGCAGACCTCGCGACCGCACATCGAGGATCAGCTCGAGCACCTTGCGGCTCTCCTTGACCCCAAGGGCTGCCGTCGGTTCATCGAGGATGATGACCTTCGAGCCGAAAGCTGCCGCACGCGCGACCGCCACCCCCTGGCGTTGGCCACCCGACAGGGTTTCCACGGCCTGGTTGATGTTTTGAATGGTCATCAGGCCGAGTTCGGAGAGCTTGTCCCGCGCGATCTTTTCCATCGCCGGACGATCCAGCTTGCGGAAGACCGAGCCCATGACGCCCGGCTTGCGCAGCTCGCGGCCGAGGAACATGTTGTCGGCGATTGAAAGCGCCGGCGACAGGGCGAGGTTCTGGTACACCGTTTCGATGCCGGCCTGGCGGGCATCGATCGGCGAGCGGAAATGAACCGGCTTGCCTTCGAGGCGGATCTCGCCTTCATCGGGCGAGACCGCGCCTGAGATCGCCTTGATCAACGAGGACTTGCCGGCCCCGTTGTCGCCGATCACGGCGAGGATTTCGCCGGGGTAGAGGTCGAAGTCGGCGTGATCGAGAGCGGTGACGCGACCGTAGCGCTTGACCAGTCCGCGGGCGGTGAGGATGGGGTTCTGGGTCATCAGCCTGCTACCTTTCTGATCCACTGGTCGATTGCCACGGCTGCGATGATGAGGACGCCGATCAGGAGATAGGTCCATTGCGGGTCCGTTCCGATCAGGCGCAGGCCGAGCTGGAAGACACCGACGATCAAGGCACCGAAGAGCATGCCGAGCACCGAGCCGCGTCCGCCGAAGAGCGAGATGCCGCCGATGACCACGGCCGTGATGGATTCAATGTTGGCGAATTGGCCGGCAGTTGGGGAGACCGAGCCGATACGGCCGATCAGAGCCCAGCCGGCAAGCGCGCAGATGAGACCGGAGAGGGTGTAAACGGAGATCAGCATGCGCTTGACGTTGACGCCGGCGAGTTCCGCCGCATCCGGATCGTCACCGACCGCGTAGACATGGCGGCCCCAGGCGGTGTGGTTGAGCACATACCAGAGCACGGCGACCAGCAGGACCATGGCAATGACGCCATAGGTGAAGACGGCACCGCCCATGCGGATGCTCTCGCCGAAGAATTGCAGGATCGGCGCATTGGCTTCGATATCCTGGGCGCGGATCGTCTCATTGGCCGAATAGAGGAAGTTGGTGGCGAGCACGATCTGCCACATGCCGAGCGTGACGATGAAGGGCGGCAGCTTCATACGGGCAACGAGGACACCGTTTATAAAGCCGCAGAAGGCGCCGACGACAAAGCCGCAAAGCACCGCAAGTTCGGGCGGGAGACCGTAGCGGAATGCGAACTGACCCATGACGACGGACGAAAGCACCATGATCGCACCAACCGAGAGGTCGATGCCGGCCGTCAGGATAACCAGCGTCTGGGCGGCTCCCACAATGCCGACGATCGCCACCTGCTGCAGGATGAGGGTCAGGGTGAAGGCGGAGAAGAACTTGCCGCCGAGAATGAGGCCGAAGACAGCGATCGACAGCACGAGCACGATCAGCGCCACGGCTGCCGGGCTCGAATGCAGGAAATGCTGGAAGCGCTCGAGCGCGCTCTTCTCATGGCGGTCGAACGAGGCGACCTCGGTCGAACTCGAAGACAGGACCTTTTCAAATTCCTGTGGGGTCCGCGTTTCGGGATTGGCCGGCTGCATGGGTCATCCTCCCTGCCGTTGCTCAGTTTTTACATGAAGGATACGCCCGGCCCGCCGCCGCGCAAGGCCGGGCGTTGCGCCTGCCGGCGAGAGCGAACTCCCGCCGGCGTCTCAGTTCAGGCGCAGGAGGCTGAGATCAACCCCAGCACTTCTCGGTGCCGACCTTGGTGTCGATCGACTCGACGCCGGCAGCCGGCTTGTCGGTGACGAGAGCAACGCCCGTGTCGAAGAAGTTCTTGCCTTCGGTTGCGGCCGGCTTTTCCCCGGTGTCCGCGAACTTCTTGATCGCTTCGATGCCGAGCGAGGCCATCAGCAGCGGATACTGCTGCGAGGTGGCGCCGATGACGCCTTCAGCGACGTTCTTAACGCCCGGGCAGCCGCCGTCGACGGAAACGATCAGGACGTCGTTTTCCTTGCCGACAGCCTTCAGGGCTTCATAAGCACCGGCAGCGGCCGGCTCGTTGATGGTGTGAACGACGTTGATGGAAGGGTCCTTCTGGAGAAGGTTTTCCATCGCGGTACGGCCGCCTTCTTCGTTGCCGTTGGTCACGTCGTGGCCGACGATGCGCGGATCGGTTTCGTCGCCGATCTTGTTGATGTCGGCAACGTCGATGCCGAAGCCCTTCATGAAGCCCTGGTTACGCAGAACGTCGACCGACGGCTGCGAGGGCGTCAGGTTGAGGAAGGCGATCTTGGCGTCCTTGGCAGCGTCGCCGAGGGTTGCTGCAGCCCACTTGCCGATCAGTTCGCCAGCGAGAAGGTTGTCGGTCGCGAAGGTCTGGTCGGCAGCGTCGATCGGCTCCAACGGGGTGTCGAGAGCGATGACCAGGAGGCCGGCGTCGCGGGCCTTCTGGACAGCCGGGACGATGCCCTTGGTGTCGGACGCCGTCAGCAGGATGCCCTTGGCGCCGTCGGCGATGCAGGTTTCGATGGCTGCGACCTGGCTTTCGCTATCACCGTCGATCTTGCCCGCGTAGGACTTCAGCGTCACGCCGAGTTCAGCCGCCTTGGCGGTCGCGCCTTCCTTCATCTTGACGAAGAAGGGGTTGGTGTCGGTCTTGGTGATGAGGCAGGCGGAAACGTCGGCTGCCTGTGCCGGCGCGGCGAAGACAACGCCGAGAGCCAGGGTCGACAGGGCAGCAGTGATCAGAGACTTTTTCATTTGGTATTCCTCCCGAATGGTGTCGGCCAGCTCCTCCGGCCGCAGTGTGTCGGCACGGATCACCCCCTGGCAAACCGTTCGGCTGCCATCAGGCATCCACTCCTCCACGGCCCCATTTAGAACATCAGAACATTTGGACTGTCAATAAATAAATCCAGTTGAATTATTAAATCGGTGTGACATTCTGGAGAGGCTCTCGTAAAAGAGAGCGGTCGGGAGGAGCGGCCTGAAGTGTCACAGGATGATCAAGCAAGACTGGCGGATCCGGCGCCCAGGGTGAGCGCTGGCGGCGGCTCGAACCAGGTGCGCGTGCGCGCCTATAACGAGCGTCTCGTATTGTCGCTGGTGCGCCAGAACCCCGGCTGTTCGAAGGCTGACATTGCGCGGCTTACGGGATTGTCGGCCCAGACGGTGTCCGTGATCATGCGCTCGCTCGAGAGCGACGAACTGCTCATGCGCGGTGAGCCGATTCGTGGACGCGTGGGGCAACCTTCGGTGCCGATGTTCATCAATCCGGAGGCCGTCTTCTCCTTCGGGGTCAAGATCGGTCGCCGCAGCGCCGACCTCGTGCTGATGGATTTCGCCGGCAACATCCGCGAGCAGCGGCACCGCACCTACCGCTATCCCCATCCCGATCACCTGCTGCCGTTCATCAGCGAAGGCATCGCCGAGATGGAAGCGGCTATGACCGCGACGATGCGGGGGCGGATCGCCGGGATCGGGATTGCAGCACCTTTCGAGTTGTGGAATTGGGCCGAGGAAGTCGGCGCGCCCGAAGGGGCCATGGAGATCTGGCGCCATGTCGATCTGCAGGTCGAGGTTCAGAACCGCATGGCGCATCCCGTCTACCTGCGCAACGACGCCACCAGCGCCTGCGGTGCGGAGCTCGTTTTCGGTGCCGGACAGCGCTATCCGGATTTCGTCTATTTCTACATCGGCTCCTTCATCGGCGGCGGTATCGTCGTCAACTCGTCGCTGTTCGTGGGACGGACAGGGACCGCAGGAGCCATCGGCCCCCTGCCCGTGCGCGACAAGCACGGCCAGACACGCCAGCTTCTCGACATTGCCTCGATCTTCGTGCTCGAAAATCTCCTGCGGGAGCGCGGCATCGACCCGCAGCCACTCTGGTATGCGGCCGAGGAATGGATCGACTTCGGCGAGCCGCTGGAGATCTGGCTGCAGGACACAGCCGCCGCCCTGGCGCAGGCCGTGATTGCCGCCGCCTCGATCATCGACTTCTCCGCCGCCATCATCGACGGTGGCTTCCCCGCCTGGGTGCGCCACCGACTGGTGAAGGCGACGGTCGAGGCGATGAACCGGCTCGACCTTCAGGGCGTCGTCATTCCCGATATCGTGGAAGGCGAAGTCGGAGACCAGGCCCGCGCCATCGGCGGCGCGAGCCTGCCGATCTTCCACCGCTACCTCATCGATCAAACCGTGTTGTTCAAGGATACCACCCATGCTGAAGGGTATTGATCCCCTGCTGAGCCCCGAGCTTCTCGCCACCCTGCGCGCCATGGGCCATGGCGACGAGATCGCCATCGTCGACGGCAATTATCCGGCGCTGGAGCACGCCAGACGGCTGGTGCGCCTTGACGGCCACGCGCTCGTGCCCGTGCTCGACGCGATCCTCCGCGTCATGCCGATCGATGATTTCGTGCCGGAGGCAATCTTCCGCTCGGTGGTTGGCGGCAAACCGGATCAGGTCGACCCTGTGCATCGGGAGATCATCGATTGCTGCGCAAAGCATGAGCCGAAGGTGCCCGTTACCAAGCTCGTCGGTGCCGATTTCTACAACAGGGTAAAGGCCGCCCATACGGTCGTGCAGACAGGCGAGCCGCGGCTCTATGCCAATGTCATCCTGCGCAAAGGCGTCATCTACCCGTCCGCTTAGCCTTCAAGCGCCCGCGAGATGCGGCGGGAGAGCTCGACCGGGTTCTTCAGGACGATTGCGCGGCTGGTGCGCTCCACCAGCTGCTCACGAGCCAGCCGGGACATTTCGCGCGAAACCGTTTCGCGGCTGGCGCCGATATGCTCGGCCAGCTCCGCATGCACGAGCGGCGGCGAGATGATGCGCTCGCGTCCGCCATCGTTGCGCACGCGGGAAAGCCGCAGCAGCGTGTTGTAGAGACGGTGCTTCGTGTCGAGAAAAGAGAGTTCCGACAGGCGGTCGTTCATGGCGCGAATGCGCTTGGACAGAAGCTGCAGCAGCGCCAGCGCCACGTCGGATCTCTGCCTCAGGATGTCATGGAAAACGATGCATGGGATGACGGTTACCGTGGCATCGCTGACGGCCATCAGGCTTGCAGAGCGGGCCATGTCGTCGATCGCGGATTGCTCGCCAAGAATGTCGCCGCGTTTGAAGCTGCCAAGAATGGCTTCCTTGCCGACGGAAAAGCGTAGCACGGCCCGGATCTCGCCCGTCTGAACGATGAAGACGTCCTTCGACATATCCTCGAAGTCGACGAGGCTTTCGCCGGCGCTCAACGTACGGGAGTGGCAGCGCAGAAGCCATTCGCGATCTTCTTCTGGAGTGAGACCAGCAAAGATGGCGCATCCGCGCAATGTCGGAAGCGCGTTTGCCGGAAGCGGCAGGGCAGAACCTGTCGTAGCGTTTGCTTTCATTTACGGATTACTTGTCTCGTTCATGACGATGAAGCTTACTTATTCGCCGGCATCGATGCTTAGCAAGATGCTTGGAAGCAAGACCCTTACAATTCGGCTACCAGCTAACGTCGAATTTTATTCAATTTGGAACAATGCAGAAACACCGCTCGAAAAGTCAACCGATCGAGCCTGAGGACGGTCCCCAGACGTCGGTCAGCGCAAAGCCCCGCTCGAAAGGATCGAAGGGGTCGAGCGCGATCTGATGCAGGCCGAAGGTGAAGCCGCGGCCGCTGATCGTCGGAATGACGGCGGGCCGGCCAGCGACTTGCGAGAGTGCCGAAAGGCCGACCTCGAATTCAGATCCGATGATCGATCGCGACAGCATCGTGTCGCCGACCTTGACCTTGCCTCTGGCATGGAGCGTCGCGAGGTTAGCCGAATTGCCGGTGCCACACGGCGAGCGATCGACACGACCGGGCCACATGGTCGTGCAGGTACGGATCGCGCCGTCAGGATCGACGTCCCGGAACATCACATAGGCGACACCCGAGATCGCCGGGATCTCGGGATGGACGACCGGGATTTTCCGATTGATCTCTTCCTTCAGGATCATGCCCGCATCAACGAGTGCCCGGGCATTGCCCTTCTCGATCGTCAGGCCCACCTGACCGACATCGACCAGCGCGTAAAAGATGCCGCCATAGCTCAAGTCGAAGGTGATGCGGCCCCATTGCTCGGTGTCGAGCGCCACATCCAGTTCGTGGACGAAGGACGGGACCATGGTGAGCTTCACACGCTCGCAGCGCCCATCGCGGCAGGTGGCGGTCGCCTTGACGAGCCCGGCTGCCGTTTCCAGCATCACGATCGTTTCCGGCTCCTGCATTTCCACCATGCCGCTTTCCAGAAGCGCGGTCGTCACACATATGGAATTGGAGCCCGAGCTTGCATGGGCCTGGTCCGGCTGGAGAATGACAAAGGCGGCGTCGGCTGACGGATGCTTCGGCGGCAGCAAGAGATTGACCGAACCGATCGGAGCCCCGCGCGGCTCGAGCACGAGCATGCGGCGGAGCGCCTCGCCCTTGGGATCGCTGTTCAGCCAGGCAAGCTGATCGGCCACCGTCTCGCCCGGGATCTTGGGCACACCTCCCACGGCGACCTTGCCGATCTCACCCTCCGCGTGAACGTCGAGCAATTGAAGTGTGCGCTTCCATCTCATCTGGTTTTCCCACCGCCGGTCCATCTCCCGCCTGGCAGCGGGCTTCCCCCTCCAAGAGCACATCTCAATGCCTGATCTCAAGGAGAGACGTCACAGGACGCGATCTGCAACGTTGCCGCAAACTGTTAATTCAGCTCGCCCGCATATCCAAGTGCTTTGTTGAACAAAATGCGCAACGGGTTGGGCGACGCTGCCATGTGCGTCATGGGTCTGGGTGACAAGACCTCATCACACGACGGCGATATCCTCGTGAGCGATCGTCAGACCTGCCTTCACATAGGCAAACACGATGGCAGAACCGGCGCCATCGCCGTCGGCGTCATAGGCAAGTGCGCCCGATACCTGGTCATGGAGGATACGCTGGTCCGCTGTGGTGGCGACCGTTCCGGTCCCGAAGTTTTCCTCGAGCAAAGTTCCGAGATAACCGATGTCGGAAAAGACGTCGGCATCGATCAAAATCTGGTCGAGTGTCCCGTCGAAGTCGATGATGCGGTCGGCGTTGCCCGACCCGATTTCGTCGAAGACGAACATGTCGGCCCCGGCTCCCCCGGTCAGCGTGTCATTCCCAAGGCCACCATAGAGCCAGTCATTGCCGGTGCCGCCATCCAGACGGTCGTTTCCGGAACCGCCATAGAGATTGTCGTTGCCGGTCCCGCCGATGAGGACATCGTTGCCGCCGTTGCCGTAGAGCGTGTCGTTGCCGCCGGCGCCGTTGAGCGTATTCGCGCCACTGCCACCGGTGATGACGTTGTCGAGGTCATTGCCCGTTCCGGTGAAGGAAGCGGAGCCGAGATAGGTCAGATTCTCCAGATGGGCGCCGAGGCGATAGCTTGTGAGCGTCGTCTGCACCGTGTCCGTGCCACCATTGGCGAGCTCCACGACAACATCGCGCGTGTTGTCGACGACGTAAGTGTCGTTCCCGGCACCGCCCGTCATGCGGTCGATCCCGGAGCCGCCATTGATGTAGTCGTCGCCAGCGCCCGTCGACAGGACGTCATTCCCGCTGCCACCGTAGACGGTATCGTTGCCACCGCCACCGGATATGCTGTCATTGCCGCCGCCGCCAGACAGTACATCGTTTCCGGTTCCGCCCCAGATCTTGTTTGCGAGCTCGTTGCCCGTCCCGACAAAATCACCATCGCCAACATAGACCAGGTTCTCGACCCAGGCGGTCAGCGTGTAGGCCTCCAAGGTTGCGCGCACCGTATCGGTGTTGCCGTTGCGAGCCTCAACCACCACATCACCTGCGGAATCGACAATGTAGGTGTCATTTCCGGTTCCCCCGACCATTCGGTCGTTACCGGTGCCACCGTCGAGCAAGTCGTGGCCAGCACCCCCGATCAGGGTGTCGTTGCCGCCGTGGCCGCGCAGCGTGTCATTGCCGTTGCCACCATCCAAATGCTCCATGGCGTCCGAACCAGTGAGCGTGTCAGCGGATCGACCACCCCGCTTGACGATCGGCGTCAGCTGGGCGTCGTCATTGACGATAGAGACCGTTGCCGAGGCTGTGGCGAGGCTGAGGCCAAGCGACGGGGCGGAGAGCGTCAGGGCAAAAGTCTCCCTCGCCTCGAAGGTGGTGTCGGCAGCAAGGTAGACCGTTATGGTCTTCGATGTCTCACCCGCGGCAAATGACACGGTTCCAGACTGAGCACCGGCAAAATCCTGGGCATTGGCGGCGCTGGAGCCCGTTCCCGCCACCCGCCAGGTCAGCGTTTCCTCCGAAAGCGCCGCCTTGCTCAAAGAGACGGTGAAGGTGACCGCCGTCGGTTCGCCCGTGCCTTCCGTCACTTCGGCCGCATCAGCACTCACCGAGACAAGTGCCGGCAACAGATCGGGATCAAGAAGGGACTCAAGGCTCCGCTCGACATTGAGCGCGTCGATGAAACGCTCCACCGCGGTCACGGTATCGGTCCCGATCAGCAGCCCCATGAAGGTGAAGGTCGCCGTCGCGACGCTGTAAGTCCAGCTGATGTTCGACCAGCTGTCGTTGAAAAGCACGACGTCGGTGCCATCGCCGCCATCGATCGTGTCATTTCCACCACCGGCTGCGATCGTGTCATTGCCGGCTAAGGCGCGAATGGTGTCATTGCCGCCGTTGGTGGTGATGACGTTGTCGCGGGCGTTGCCCTGCACCGTGTCGTTCCCGTTGCCCGTCACCGCATTCTCGATCCAGGCGCCCCGGGCGATTGAAATGTTCATCGTCATGCTGTTGGCAGACGAGAAGGATCCCGGCGCAAGATCGACATTGCTTGCGGTGTTCCAGCCGGAGAGGTTCAGCGTGTCGGTGCCGCCAGCGTCCCAGATGCAGATGATCGGATTGAGGTTCTGGGTGAAGTCGAAGATCGCTGCGGTTGTCCCGGTGACATTGGATTGGAAGCCGTAGACGGTGTCACCCGTGCGTGTGGTCGTATCGACACCATACATGGCCTGCATGGCCATGATGTCGTTCATCATCGGGGTCTGCGGCGAATAAAGCTTGCCGTCTGCGCCGACCCAATCTGCCCAGGCAACCAGACCCTGGCCATTTGCCGAGCCCGAACCCCAGGACGGGCCGAAATAGGACATGACCGAATAAACCGTCGAGTCTTGATAGGACGAGGGCGTATCGGCGCTGCCGTTGTAGTCGCCCATGTGCTCTAGGCCGAGCGCGTGACCGATTTCATGGACGAAGGTCAGGAAGCCATGGGCACCGATCTTCGGCGTCATCAGGTCATTGGTGCCCTGGCTGGAATTGTAGGCGCTGTTGATCCAGACGCTGCCAACGGTCGGGAAATAGGCATGGGCGTAGGAGACACCCGATGTCGAATTGCCGAACTCGATGTTCGAGGCGGTGCTCGTCGTGCCGGGCGCAACTTTCTGGATCGAGGTCGCGATCACGTCATCCCAAAGCGTCAGCGCCAGTTCGGCGCGCGCCTGCTGGGTGGCATTGAAGGCCGAAAAGCCGGTGCCCTCGCCGCTGTATCGCGCCATGCCGGTGACGACCGTCGGGAACGAATAGGTGATCACCGAACCGGACCATTTGGAGCCCGAATTGAGCTGGTTGATCACCTGCTGATCGGTCCAGGAAGACAGTGCCATGCGATGCTCCACTATGCCTTCACCGCACCGGCGGTGATTTCGCATGAGGACGCTATCATCCGTGTTTTAGAGTCTGGTTACAGAAGAAGATGAATATCGCGGAACCGAGAAAGCTAAAATTTGAGGGAAAGATCGAACCTCAGCCATCCGCCTTGGAATTGCACGCGGATCCAAGCGATTGCGCATGGCACGCGCGAAACGACGGTTCACTATTGCTGAGAAGAAGAATGGCGCACCCGAAGAGATTCGAACTCCTGACCCCCAGATTCGTAGTCTGGTGCTCTATCCAGCTGAGCTACGGGTGCGTACCGGCCGACTGTCCGTCGGCGTGTGGCGATCCTCTAAAGCGGGTCGCTCAGGAATGCAAGCGCCCATTTCAAAAAAGAGTCATTTTCCTTTTCATGCGACGCGGCACGTCCGCTCAGGCGCGGGCGCGCCAGTCGTCGAGAGCCACTGGCCTGTCGGGGATTTCGACCCGGAACATGGTGCCGGGGCCTGGTTTTTCCACAAGGGCGATCGTTCCGCCATGAGCGAGCACGAGTTCGCGAGCAATGGCGAGACCGAGGCCCGTTCCGCCTGAACGTGCCGAACCGCGAAAGGCGGCAAAGAGGTTTTCGCGTGCCTTGCGCGGCATGCCAGGCCCCGTGTCGTCGATGACGATGGCGACGACCGAGCCCATGCGCTGGGCCGACACCGTGATGCGGCGCACGTGATCCGGTTCTTCCGGCGTGAAAGAGGCGAGCGCCTGCACGGCGTTGCGGCAAATGTTGTGAATGACGCGGAAGAGCTGTTCGCTGTCTGCGTCCACCTCGATGTCGGGGGCGATCGTGTCAACGAATTCGATGCCGGAATCGTGGCTGAGATGCAGGAGGTCCCGCACTTCCTGACACACTTCGGAAAGCAGGAAACGCCGGCGGCGTGGCTCGGCCTCGGAGGTCTGTCCGTAAGAGAGGACCTCGCTGGTGTAACCGACGGCCCGGTCGATGGTGCGTAGCAGCTTCGGAGCGAAGCTCTTCACAAGGGGATCCTCGACATCGACCAGACGGTCGGACATCAATTGCGCCGAGGCCAGGATGTTGCGCATGTCATGATTGATCTTGGAGACGGCGAGGCCGAGGTCGGCCAGCGTCTTCTGCTGGCGCAGCGTCTTCTGCAGCTGGTCCTGCATGCGCGAGAGATGGCGACCGGCAACGGCAATCTCATCCTTGCCGTGCGTGGCCGGCAGGATGCGCGACGGATCTTCCGGGTTCTCGGCAAAGGCCTGCATGCTGCGCGCGAGACGGCGCACGGGCATGATCATGACGCGGTTGATGGCAAGGAACATCAGGACTGCTGTAATCACCGAGATGATCAGCGAGACGAAGAGGATGTTACGGGCATAGCCCAGCATGGCCTTGTGGAGCGGCCCTTCGTCGATGACGATTTCCACCGTCACGTCGCTGCCTTCGGCAATCGGACCGTAGATGCGCAGCAACCGGTCGCCTCCGAAAAGCAGGGTATAGAAGGCGTCCCTGATCGATCCGAGCTCGGAGTAATCGGAAAGATCGAAGGCGGCATCGACTTCGTTCGGCATTTCGGTGACGGCGAGGAGACGCGACGTGCCGTCCTTCCGGAGGACGATCGCCTTGGTGCCCGTCGTCGCCAGCGTGTCCTCCTGGACCCCGCGCGGCAGCTCCAGCGGCTGAAGCCCGTCGATGACGACGCCCGCGGCTGCCGCGGTGTTCAGCCGATCCTGCAGCCATCTCTGGCGCATGGTCGCGATCGAGGGGGCGAAGATCAGGATTTCAGCCAGCATGACGAAGGCTATGGTCAGCCACAGGAGCTTGCCGGAAAGCCCGCGGATGCGGGACGGCATGGCGTAGCCTCCGGAGAGGTCGGCCTGCAGATCATGATCCTGCCGGTCGAGCATTAGGCCCTCATTCCTGTCGTCCGATCCACAACGGCCGGAGGCGAGCCATGCCTAACGGGCACATGACGCCAGTCTCCGGTTCAATGCTGTCTCTCATGCCTATCATGCGCAAGCAGCGAATAAACATGAAAGTTTGTTCATGTTAACGACGCAAAGGGCATGGCGGATGTGTGGCGAGGAGAGGAATTTCGCCTTTATTTGCCGGATCAGGCCTTAAAACCCGGCATCATTGACTCCTGTGCCCCCTGACACTATAAGCCGCGCACGTTCGGATACAGGCGCCCGGCGGCGCTGACCCGTGCGACGAACCAAAACGCTGTTGCAATTTGCACATCCAAGAAGGGCCGCACACCGCGGTATTAAATAAATGTCGAAGCGTACTTTCCAACCTTCCAAGCTTGTTCGCAAGCGCCGCCACGGCTTCCGTGCGCGTATGGCCACCAAGGGCGGCCGCCAGGTCCTCAACGCACGCCGCGCACGCGGTCGCGCCAAGCTCTCGGCCTAAGGGCCGTATGAGCCCGACGAGATTGACGGGCCCATGACGTCCACGGACTCCAAAAATCCTGTCGGCCGGCTGAAAAGCCGGCCCCAGTTTCTCGCCGTTAGGCACGGCGAAGCGCGCAAAGGTCGCACCTTCCTTCTGGAAGTGCTGGACCGCAAAGATGAAGCGCCGCCCCGCGTGGGCTTTACGGTCACCAAGAAACACGGCAATGCAGTGGAACGCAACCGCATGCGGCGCAGGCTGAAAGAAGCCGTGCGACTGAATGCGGCGTTTGCAATGCAGCCGGGACACGACTATGTCATTGTCGCCCGGCGCGAGGTCCTGGATGTGCCTTTCGATCAGTTGTCCCGTCAGTTGATCCAGCGCATCGAGAACCGCCAGACGAATAACTCCCGGTCGAACAAGACCGCTCCCAGGAAAGAGTGATGCAGAACAACCGCAACTATTTCATCGCGATTGCCTTATCGGTGGTGATCGTCCTCGCCTGGCAGTTCTTCTACATGAACCCGCGCATTGAGGCCCAGCGTCAGGCGCAGGAAGCCCAGATCGCCCAGCAGCAGGCGCAGACCGAGCAGCAGGCGACGACGCCGGCCGCCACCGTCGACGGCAACCTGCCGGCCGGTGGTGCCGCGAACGCGGAAGTCAGCCGTGAAGCTGCGGTTGCCAAGACGGCGCGCGTTGCGATCGAGACCCAGGACCTCGAAGGCTCGATCAACCTGACCGGCGCCCGCCTCGATGACCTGAAGCTCAAGCAGTATCGCGAGACCGTCGATCCGACGAGCCCGATCGTGACGCTCTTCAATCCGGCTGAAACGCGCGACGCCTATTTTGCCGAACTCGGCTTCATCGCCGGTGAAAACGCCGGATCGGTTCCGGGCCCGAACACCGTCTGGACCGCGCCCGAAGGCGCAACGCTGACCGAGACGACGCCTGTTACGCTGACCTATACCAACGAAGCAGGGCTGACGTTCAACCGCACGATCTCGGTCGACGAGCACTACATGTTCACCGTCGAAGACACGATCGTGAACAACGGCACCGCAGCGGCGAGCCTTGCGCCTTACGGCCGCGTGACCCGCTACAACAAGCCGACCACGCCTTCCATCTTCGTTCTGCACGAGGGTTTCCTCGGCGTGTTGGGCACCGAAGGCAGCCTTGTCGAGCATGATTACACCGACGTCGAAGAAGCCGCCATCAGCAACCCGAAGGCGACCGGCGGCTGGCTCGGCATCACCGACAAGTACTGGGCGGCATCGCTGATCCCGCAGCAGACCCTGCCTTACGAGGCACGCTTCTCCTATTTCACCGATGGCCAGTCCCGCTATCAGGCCGACTACAAGAATGACGCCCTGAGCATCCCGGCCGGCCAGAGCACCTCGGTGAAGACGCTCGTCTTCGCTGGCGCAAAGCAGGTTCCGGTCATCGACAGCTACCAGGAAAATCTCGGCATTCCGAAGTTCGACCTGATGATCGACTGGGGCTGGTTCTATTTCATCACCAAGCCGATGTTCCACCTGATGGACTACTTCTTCCATCTGGTCGGCAATTTCGGCGTTGCGATCCTGCTGACCACCATTGTCGTCAAGCTGATCTTCTTCCCGCTTGCCAACAAGCAGTACGCCTCCATGGCCAACATGAAGCGCGTGCAGCCGAAGCTCGAAGAGTTGAAGGCAAAGTATGCCGACGACCGCATGGGCCTGCAGCAGGCGATGATGGCGCTCTACAAGGAAGAGAAGATCAATCCGGTTGCCGGCTGCTGGCCGGTGCTCCTGCAGATCCCGGTCTTCTTCGCCCTCTATAAGGTCATCTACGTCACCATCGAAATGCGCCACGCGCCCTTCTTTGGCTGGATCCAGGACCTCTCGGCTCCGGATCCGACGACCTTCCTCAACCTGTTCGGTCTCCTGCCGTTCGACGCGCCGACCTTCCTGCATCTCGGCATCTGGCCGATCATCATGGGCATCACCATGTGGCTGCAGATGCGCATGAACCCGACGCCGCCGGACCCGACCCAGGCGATGCTGTTCAACTGGATGCCCGTGATCTTCACCTTCATGCTCGGCTCGTTCCCGGCGGGTCTCGTGATCTACTGGGCCTGGAACAACACCTTGTCGATCCTGCAGCAGGCAGTCATCATGAAGCGCCACGGCGTCGAGATCGAGTTGTTCAAGAACATCGGCAACATGTTCCGGCGAAAACCGGCCCAGACCAAGTGACGCGCAAAGCCCCGGCCATGCCGGGGCTTTTTCTATGGTGATCGAGACCTAATCCCATGTCAGACTCCTCCTCCACACAACGTTCCTGGCTCGGCATCGCGCTTGTCGCCGGCTCCGCCGTCGCCTGGAGCTATGGTGGCGCGATCCAGCGCTTCATCGGCGTGGAGGATGGCTGGACGATCGTATTCTGGCGCTGCCTGTTCGCGGGCCTCTTTCTCGTCGCCTTCATGCTGATCCGGGACGGGCTCGGCGGCACGATCCGCCTCTTCCGAGCGCTTGGCTGGCCAGGGGCATTTATCGCTGCAGGTTTCGCATCGGTCTCCACGCTGTTCGTGCTGGCCGTCACCATGACCCCTGTCGCCAATGTCGTGCTCTTCATGGCCTCCATCCCGCTGTTTGCGGCTCTGCTGGCGCGCATCGTGCTCGGCGAGCCGATCACGCCGGTGACCTGGGGGGCGATCGGTGCCGTCATCCTTGGGGTCGGCATCATGGTGTCCTCCTCCATCGGCGAAGGCGGCTCGCCGCTCGGACTGGCACTTGCCGCCGCGATCCCCGCGATCTTCGCCTGCATGACCGTCGTTACCCGCCGCTATCCCGGCATTCGCATGACACCGGCTGCCTGTGGCGGGTCCTTCATTGCCTGCCTGATTGCCGCGACCCAGGCGGGTGCCTTCGCTGTCGGGCTGCAGGACCTGGCGCTGCTCTTCTGCTTCGGTGCGCTTAATCTCGGCCTCGGCATGGCACTCTATGTCACGGGAGCCCGGATGATCCCCTCGGCGCTCGCCGCCCTTCTCGGCACCGGCGAGATGATCCTCGCTCCGATCTGGATGGTGCTGTTGCACAACGAGATCCCGTCGGCCCGCACCGTCATCGGCGGTGTGCTCGTCATGGCAGCCCTCTTCACCTATCTGATCAGCCACGCGCGGCAGTCTCGGCGGCCCGTCCCGACCGCGGCTGCTTGACTTTCCCGGTCAAAACCCGGATCTGTCCGGCTTACGAAAGGCCAGACCCATGACCGATGCACTCGACAAGAACGACCTGCCGCTTTTCGGCCGGCCCTGGATCTTCATCCGCGGCGTGCCGTCGATGAAATTCCTGCCGCCGGAAGGACCGCTTGAAGTGGCCTTTGCCGGTCGCTCGAATGTGGGTAAGTCGTCGCTGATCAATGCGCTGGTCGGCCAGAAGGGGTTGGCGCGGACCTCCAATACGCCCGGCCGCACCCAGGAACTCAACTACTTCGTGCCGGACGGCTATTCGGGCCAGGTCGACGACCTGCCGCCGATGGCACTCGTCGACATGCCGGGATACGGCTATGCGCAGGCACCGAAGGAGCATGTCGATGCGTGGACGAAACTCGTTTTCGATTATCTGCGGGGTCGTGCGACGCTGAAGCGCGTCTATGTGCTGATCGACAGCCGTCACGGTCTGAAGAAGAACGACGATGAAGTCCTGTCGCTGCTCGACAAGGCGGCCGTGTCCTATCAGATCGTTTTGACCAAGACCGACAAGATCAAGGCGCCGGCCGTGCCGAAGCTGATCGCGGAGACGCAGGAAAAGATCAGGAAGCGGCCTGCCGCCTTCCCGGTTGTCCTGTCCACCTCGTCCGAAAAAGGTGACGGCCTCGACCAATTGCGCGGGGCAATCAGCGAGGCCGTCGGTCGGGGCCTTTGACGCTCAGGCTCCGATCAGGTCGGCCCTGTCAGGCGGAGACCGGGCCGAACCGCATGTCTTACATCTTCGGCAGGATCACCGCGTCGACGACGTGAATGACGCCGTTAGACTGCTTGACGTCGGCGGTGGTGACGGTGGAGACGCCGCCGTTCTCGTCGGTCAGCGTCACCTTGCCGTCCATGGCCTTGGCCTTCAGCACGCAACCGCCCACGGTGGTGACGTCGTGTTCGCCGCCATCATCGGCGATCATCTTGACGAGGGCTTCCGACATGACATCGGCTGGCACCACATGGCAGGTCAGCACCTTCGTCAGCTGTTCCTTGTTTTCCGGCTTCAGAAGCGTGTCGACCGTGCCGGCCGGCAGCTTGGCGAAGGCGTCGTTGGTCGGCGCGAAAACGGTGAAGGGGCCGGCACCCGAGAGGGTTTCGACGAGACCTGCGGCCTGAACGGCAGCAACCAGCGTCGTGTGATCCTTCGAGTTGACGGCGTTTTCGACGATGTTCTTGGTTTCGAGCATTTCACCACCGCCGACCATCGGATTGGCGGCATAGGCTGCGGCAGCGCCGGCCAGGATGGCAGCAGAGAATGCAAGCGGGCGAAGAGCGGTCTTGAACATTTTAGGTTTCCTCTGTCCTTTGTGTTCGCGATCCGTGTCCCTCGGTTTCGGGCGGGACATCGGTGGTTCCTCAGCGGAACGCCTTCAAGGACGGAGCGTCTGCGAAACAAGTTTCAGGCGGCGCGAGAAATTCGGCCGCCTGATCATCAATCAATTGATATTGAAGCGTAATTTCTTTGTCAGGGACGCACTTCACCGAGTGCGATGACAGGCCCGGTGGCTTGCCCGGTCGGCGAACCACCGAAGGGTTCGAGGCTGACTGCCAGCACCACGCCGCTCGCCAGACGATCCCTCAGATCCTGTGGCACGTCCAGTTCGCCCTGCCCGGTCTGCGGCAGCACGCCGAGCGAGATCGGCGCCTGGTCGCCCTCCACCAGCCAGAGTTCGAGCGATTTCTGATCGGCTCCGCCACTCGCCACCGGCGTGACGGAAAGGCGGCCCGAAGTCCCGTCGTAACGGGCATGCAAGGCGATCGCCTGGTTCTCACCGGCAAGTTCGGCCGTCAGCGCTGCCTGCGGTTTCGGACGAATGCGTTCGGCATAATCGAACCCGACGACAAGTCCGAGTGCCGCAATCGACGCGAAGCTCAAGCCGCGCCAGAGCACCAGCGAGTTCCACAGGCTTCCCTTGGCTGCTGCCACGGCAGCCGGCGAGATGAAGAGACGATCCTCGATCTTGGAGAACAAATGATCCGGCGGCGGCGCCTCGGCGTAATCGTCGTTGAACTGGGTGAGGTTTTCTTCCCAGCGCTTGACCATGGCGGCAAATTGCCGGTCGTGGCGCAGGCGTGCGTCGACCTTCTGCCGATCGGCTCCGCTCAGGACGCCGAGGACATATTCTCCCGCGAGGACTTCGTCCCGCGACCGGTCTCCCTTGCTCTGGTCAGGCGTGCTCATCCATGCACTCTCTCAGTTTCAGCAGGCTGCGTCGCAGCCATGTGCGCATCGTATTCAGCGGAACCGCGAAATGATCCGCCAGTTCCTGATAGGACAGTCCTTCCACATAGGCCTGACGAACGGCGAGCGCCCTGTCAGGATCCAATGCCTCCAGGCATGTGTCAATGCGGCCGCCTTCCGATCTGAGCACCGCATGCTCTTCCGGATCCGGCGCGAGATCGGCGATGTCGACCGCGGCCTCGATATCCTCCCCCTGCGGTCGGCGGGCTCTCAGCCTGTCGATACAGTGGTAGCGCACGATCGCGCAAAGCCACGGATAGGCGTTGTCGCCCTCGCCCGTGTAGCTGCCGGCCTTGTGCCAGATCTTGACGAACACATCCTGGAGCGCCTCTTCGGCCTCGCCTCTGTCTTTCAGCATACGCAGGCAGATGGCGAAAAGTTTCGCCGAAATGCGACTGTAGAGCAAGGAAAAGGCGGCACGGTCCTTCAGCGCTACCCGCGCCAGCAGATTGCCGATGTCGTCGCGTTCCATGGAGCCCCCTCACGCAGTGGCTAGGATATAGCGCGGCATCTTCGGTGGACAATGCGACGAGAAGAAGAAGCATGTCACGCCGCGCTTATATTGCGGACCGATTATTCCCTCATGGCGACACATGCGCTAAAAGGCCGCGATCCAAAGTGAGGTTTCCCATGTCAGCTTCCGAAAGCGAAACGCAGGCTCGGCTTCTCGCCCAGGCCCTGCCCTTCATGCAACGCTATGAAAACAAGACCATCGTGGTCAAATACGGCGGGCATGCCATGGGCAATCCCGAGCTGGGCAAGGCGTTTGCCGCCGATATCGCGCTTCTGAAGCAGTCCGGCGTCAATCCGATCGTTGTCCATGGCGGCGGCCCGCAGATCGGCGCCATGCTCGCCAAGATGGGCATCGAATCGCGCTTCGAAAACGGCCTTCGCGTCACCGACCAGAAGACGGTCGAGATCGTCGAGATGGTTCTCGCTGGCTCGATCAACAAGGAAATCGTCGCGCTGATCAACCAGACCGGCGAATGGGCGATCGGGCTCTGCGGCAAGGACGGCAACATGGTCTTCGCCGAAAAGGCGCAGAAGAAGGTCCGCGATCCAGACAGCAATATCGAACGCGTGCTCGATCTCGGTTTCGTCGGCGAAGTGGTCGAGGTCGACCGCACGCTGCTCGACCTGCTCGCGCGTTCCGAAATGATCCCGGTCATCGCACCGGTTGCTCCCGGCCGCGACGGCCACACCTACAACATTAATGCCGACACCTTTGCCGGTGCGATCGCCGGCGCGCTCAATGCCTCGCGCCTGCTCTTCCTCACCGACGTGCCCGGCGTTCTCGACAAGAACGGCCAGCTGATCAAGGAGCTCTCGGTTGCCGAAGCGCATGCGCTGATCAAGGACGGCACGATTTCCGGCGGGATGATCCCCAAGGTCGAGACCTGCATCGAGGCGATCCGTGCCGGCGTTCAAGGCGTCGTCATCCTCAATGGCAAGACGGCCCATTCCGTGCTGCTCGAGCTCTTCACCGAGACCGGCGCCGGGACGCTGCTCGTCCCCTGATATGACGACCAAGCCAGCTGCCGGTCACTCGATCGGCAGCGGACGCTCCAGTTTCTCGCTTCCCGGGGTCACGGTGCGCATCGACAGGACAGCGATCAGCACCAACGCATAAGCGACGAAGTTGTAGATGAGGCCGAGGCTCAAGCCTTCGGCATAGACCTGTTTCCCCGACATGCCTGCTGCCGCATTGCGCGCGAGATCGGAGAAGAAGATCTCGCTGACAATGGCGATCCCCAGCGCGCTGCCCACCTGCTGGATCGCTTGGAGCGCGCCAGATCCACCGCCCGCATCCTGTGGCGGCACGCCCGCCAGCACCAGCTGGAACATCGGGGCGATCGCGATGCCCATGCCAAGGCCGCTCAGCAGGAACCACGGCAGGAGCGCCATGCGGTCGATGTTTTCACCGACCGTCTGGATTTCCATCCGCAACAGGCCCATGCCGATGACGACCATCACCACGCCGACGATCACGCGGACACGCGGGGCAATGCTGCCCAGACGGCCGGAGATGAGCGAGGCGACGAAGATGCCGACCGAAAAGGGCACAGTCGTCAAACCCGATTGCAGCGGCGTCAGGCCGTAACCCTGCTGCAAAAACATCGCGAAGATCAGGAAGAAACCCGGCAGCGTCGAGAAGAAGGTCGCGGTCATCAGCGAGCCGATGACATAGTTGCGGTTCTTCATCAGCGCCACGGGCAGAAGTTCGGGTGCCTTCCGGTCGTGCTGTCGGCGCTCCCAGAAGCCGAAGGCGACCCCGTAAGGTAAGGCCATGGCGAGCATGCCGAAGCACCAGGCGGGCCAACCGAAGCCGCGGCCCTCGATCAGCGGAAAGATGACGCAGAAGATCGTCAGCGCGGCGAGCGCAATGCCGCCAAAGTCGTTCTTCAGGCCGGGTTTGGGCGCGAGCGCGGGGATCAACCGCCAGCCAAGCAGGATCGTGATGATGCCGACGGGGATGTTGATCAGGAAGATCGGTCGCCAGCCGAGATCGAAGAGGTTGAGCGCGATCAGCCAGCCGCCGAGGATCGGGCCTGAAACCGAGGCGAGGCCGGCGCTCAATCCGAAGAGCGAGAATGCCGCCGCCCGCTCCTTCGGCGGAAACATCATCTGGGCAATCGCGAGCACCTGCGGCGTCATCACCGCCGCGCCCATGCCCTGCAGGAGCCGCGCGACCACGAGCCAGCCGATATCGGGCGCCAGACCACACAGCAGCGAGGCAAGGCTGAAGGCCGCAACGCCCGCAATGAAAACCTGCTTCTTGCCGCGGACATCGCCCAACCGGCCAAAGGGTAGGAGCCCAAGCGCAAAAACCAGCACGTAGCCAGCAACCACCCATTCGATCTGGCTCGAGGTCGCACCCAGCTCGGACTGCAGGCTCGGCAGCGCGACATTGACGATGGTGACGTCGAGCAGGTTCATGAAGTTGGCAAGCATCATCACCATCAGCGCCGTCCAGCGCTTCGGGTAAGGGTGCGTAGCGTCGACGCTGGTCGGTGGTATCGCGGGTCTCTTGGCGTCCATCATGTCTCTCCCGCCCTCGGCGCGCTGCTTCGTCCGGTGTATCGCGCAGCGGGATGGGTCGCAACGGGGGGTATCGCCACCCTCACACGAGAAACAGCAGCAGCACGCCCAAGACGATCAACATACATCCGGCGATCTCCAGCCGGTTGATCTTCTCCTTGAAGACGAGCACAGCAGAAGCGAAGGTGAAGAGCATCTCGACCTGGGCCAGTGCCTTGACCACGGCGGCCTGCTGCAGGGTCATCGCCGTGAACCAGCCGAAGGAGGCGGTGGCGCCGACGAAGCCGACAAGGGCGCTGACCTTCCAGGCGGCGCGCACGCGGGTCAGTTCGGCACGATCGCGCCAGATCATCCAGAGCAGCATCGAGACGGTCTGGACCGTGATGACCACGCAGAGCGTATAGCCAGCCTGCACCACGGCATCGGGTGCGGGAAGGCTCGGGGCGAGCGACAGCGACGCGGTGCGATAGGCGATCGCGGATATGCCGAAGAAGAAGCCCGAGGTCAGGCCGATCAGCGCCGTGCGGCTGGCGACCGACGTCACAAGGCTCAAAGGCGTCAATGCCGTGCGTGCGACCGAGATCAGCATCACACCGAGGATCGACACCAGGATGGCAGCGACCGTCCCGAGCCCGATCGTTTCGCCGAAGAGAACCAGCGCCAGCAGTGCTGCCTGGGCTGGCTCGGTGCGCGAATAGGCGGTGCCGACGGCGAAGTTGCGGAAGGAGAAAAGGTGCACGAGCAGAAAGGTCGCGGCGATCTGGGCAAAGGCGCCGATCAGCGCCCAGATCGCGAAGGTCAGACCCGGGACGGGCAGCGACCGGTTCAGGCCGAGATGCAGAATGGCGAGGTACAGAAAGGCGAAAGGCAGGCCGAAGCCGAAGCGCACGAAGGTCGCCCCTGTCGTGCCCATGCGGCCTTTGAGGTGTTTCTGCAGCGCTGAGCGCAGGTTCTGCAGGAAGGCGCTGCCAATGGTGATGATGGCCCAGAGTTCCATGGGATGATGTCCAGAAGAGCCGCAGCGCGTCTCGGCAGCTTGCGGCGAAGATGGGAAGGCAGGGCGGATAGGCCTCAGACGCTTGACACGCGGGCCGGGTGGCTCAGACCTGACGGTGACGAATGGTGCCCGAACTCACCGGATGGAATCGCGACGGCAGGCGCTTGCGATCCTGCAGGACCACCAGCCGTTTCATCGCCGAAATCGCCATCTTCTTTCCCATCTTTTCCAGATAGCACTTCCCGAAGCGGCGACCAATGCTAATTAGAGGCAACGCGCCCGGCATCGCCAGGCAGTCTGCAATCCCCAAGAGGACCTGATGAACAGCCCAGCCAAGATCCCCTCGCCCGCCGATTTCGCTCATGTGCGCGACTGGGTCTTCGACCTCGACAACACGCTCTACCCGCATCACATCAACCTCTTCGCACAGATCGACACGAACATGACCGGTTTCGTCGCCGAGCTGCTGCAGATGGAGCCGGCGGAAGCGAAGCTCTTGCAGAAGCGCTACTATCACGAACACGGAACCACCCTGGCCGGGCTGATGCTGCATCACAAGGTCGATCCGAACGCCTTTCTTGAACGTGCCCATGCCATCGACTATTCGGCGCTGATCCCGGACGAGGCCCTGGGCTCGGCAATCAAGCGGCTGCCGGGGCGCAAGTTCATCTTCACCAACGGCACGGTGGCGCATGCGGAAGCGGCCGCGCGGGCACTCGGCATCCTCGACCATTTCGACGACATCTTCGACATTGTCGCTGCCGACTACGTGCCGAAGCCGGCCGGCGCGACCTATGACAAGTTCGCGAGCCTCAACCGCATCGACACCAAGAACGCCGCGATGTTCGAGGATCTGCCGCGCAATCTGATGGTGCCGAAGTCCCTGGGCATGAAGACCGTGCTGCTCGTGCCGCGCAATCTCGACACGGCGATCCTCGAAACCTGGGAGCGGGTGGAGCATATCGATGCCGATGTCGTCGATTATCTCACCGACGATCTCACGACCTTCCTGCAAAGGCTGCTCGCCGACGAGGCGTGAGCGGAAGCTTACGAAAGTTTCATGCAGCTTACAGAGAGTTAAGTAGGTTCAGGGTCTTCCCGCCGCTACGGTCATCCCATCGAAACGAAGCACTCGAAAGGATACCCGAATGAACGGCAAGACCCTGACGCTGGCCGCCGTGGCAGCCTCCCTCCTCGTCGGTACCACCGCCGGTGGCGCGTTCGCGCAGAACCGCGGCGAGCGCCGTGGCCCCGGCCGTGGTGGTCCGGAAGTGATGTTCGTGCAGATGCTGCAGCAGCATGACACGAACAAGGACGGCAAGATCAGCAAGGAAGAAGCAACAGCGGCGAGCACGGCCATGTTCGCGGCCGTCGACGCCGACAAGGATGGTGTCCTGACACCTGGCGAGATGCGCCAGCATCGCGAAGCGATGCGTGAAGAGCGGAAGGCTCAACGCGAAGCCATGCGCGCCGAACGTCAGGCCGACCGCGACACCGCCGAGGCCGATGCTCCCCCGCCGCCGCCCGGCGAAGCCCCCAAGGAACAGGCGATGAACGATGACGGCCCGCGCGGCGAAGGCATGCATGGCAAGCGTCACGAGGGCAAGCGCCATGAAGGCAAGCGACACGGCTGGCACAATGAACGTGCCGAAAACCGTGGTGGGCCTGATGGCATGCGCGGCCCCGGTCGCATGATGCGTGTGGCCGATACCGACGAAAACGGCCAGATCAGCCAGGCAGAAGCGACCGCCATGGCCGACAAGATCTTCACCCGCATGGACCGCAACAAGGACGGCTTCATCACCGCCGACGACATGCCGAAGCGGCCGGTTATGTTCCGCTAATCAGCGGATCAGCGTCCACAATCGAAAATGCGAGCGGCCCCTTACGGGGCCGTTTCGTCGCTCAGGTCGTAGAAGTCGGCAATGATCTTCCAGGCTTCGTCGGCCGTTTCGGCGAACTGGAAGAGATCGAGATCCTCGGGCGCAATCGTACCGAAGGCGGCAAGCGCCTCGAAATTGATGATGTCCTCCCAGAAAGCCCGGGAGAAGAGAATTAGCGGGATCGGCGCCATGCGCTTGGTCTGAATGAGCGTTATCGTCTCGAAGAACTCGTCCAGCGTCCCGAAACCGCCCGGGAAGATGGTGATCGCCTTGGCGCGCATCAGGAAATGCATCTTGCGAATGGCGAAATAGTGGAAGTTGAAGCTGAGCTCGGGCGTCACATAGGGGTTCGGCGCCTGTTCATGCGGAAGCACGATATTGAGACCAATCGAGGGGGCACCGACCTCTTCCGCCCCGCGGTTGCCCGCTTCCATCACGCCCGGACCGCCGCCGGTGACCACGACATATTCGTGATAGTCCATCTTCTTCGCCTGGGCCGAGCAAAGCTGGGCGAATTTGCGCGCTTCCTCGTAGTAGACCGAGGCATTCTCCAGGTTCTTCTTCTGAATGTCGTTCTTCGCGGCCCAGGCGGCCTGACCGGGAGCGGGAATGCGGGCGCCGCCGAACATGACGACCGTCGATTTGATGTTGCGCTCGGTGAGGATCATCTCCGTCTTGAGCAGTTCAAGCTGCAGGCGGACCGGCCGCAGCTCCTCGCGGCAGAGGAACTCATCATCGACATAGGCAAGCGTATAGGAGGAGGATGCCGATTGCGGGGTGCGCGGAATGACTTGTGCCGTCTGCTTGTCGGTGGAGCTATCCTTCAGCGGATCCCAGGATCCATCCTTGCGCCTGTGCTTGCCGTTTTTCCACCGTGCCATGCCTTTTCCTTTCACAAACGCAGTGCTGCTGCGCCTGTTTTCATCCCGTCCTGAATGCGCTAGAGCTTTGCGCGAATTTTCGATCAGATCCTGATCGGTTCCAATCCCACGGTAGACAACGAAGTTTAAGGAATTCAGATGAGCGCCACCGATCTCGCCCAGCTCGAACACGTCATCGAAGCGGCATTCGAAAACCGCGATACCGTCACGACGGCGACCAAGGGCGAGATCCGTGATGCGGTCGAAACGGCACTCAACCTGCTCGACAGCGGCAAGGCTCGTGTCGCCGCCCGCGGCGAAGAAGGTACCTGGGTCGTGCATCAGTGGCTGAAGAAGGCCGTGCTCTTGTCCTTCCGCCTGAACGACATGGAAGTCGTCAAGGGCGGCCCCGGCGCCTCGACCTGGTGGGACAAGGTGCCGTCGAAGTTTGAAGGCTGGGGCGAGAGCGAATTTCGCTCGGCCGGCTTCCGCGCCGTGCCGAACGCTGTCGTTCGCCGCTCGGCTTACGTTTCCAAGGGCGTAGTCCTGATGCCGTCCTTCGTCAATCTTGGCGCCTATGTCGGTGAAAACACCATGGTCGACACCTGGGCCACCGTCGGCTCCTGCGCCCAGATCGGTGCCAATGTCCACCTCTCCGGCGGCGTCGGCATCGGCGGCGTTCTGGAGCCGCTGCAGGCTGGCCCGACCATCATCGAAGACAACTGCTTCATCGGCGCCCGTTCGGAAGTCGTCGAAGGATGCATCATCCGCGAAGGCTCCGTGCTCGGCATGGGCGTCTATATCGGCAAGTCGACCAAGATCGTCGACCGCGCCACCGGCGAAGTCATGTATGGCGAAGTCCCGCCCTACTCCGTCGTCGTTGCCGGCTCGATGCCGTCGGGCAATGCCGTCATGGCGAACGGCTTGGCTGCACCGCATCTCTACTGCGCCGTCATCGTGAAGCGCGTCGATGAGAAGACCCGCTCGAAGACCGGCATCAACGAACTTCTGCGCGACTAAAACCAGATGTCCGGGCCGGGGCGCGAGACGACGGTCGGCTGGGCGCTCTTCCTCTGGGACGGGCGCATTGGCCGCCGCATCTTCATCCTCGGCACCCTGTTCTGGATGATGACGAACGCGGCGGTGATCGCGTTCGTTACAGGGTCGGACGAGGTCTCGCCCGGCGGCTTTTCACTCTTCCTCACCTCGGCCAGCCTTTCGCTGCTTTCCCTGCTGATGCTGGGCACCAAGCGGCTGCACGACATCGGCATGCCGGGAATGGTCTCCATCCTGCTTTTGATGCCGGCCTTCTCGCTGATCCTTTTCTTCGTGCTGTGCGTATGGCCACCGGCTGAGGACGACAACCGTTACGGGCCGGGAACCGACATGCGTTCGTCGTGAGCGGTGGGTGACAGGTCATGGCGGATCAGCTAAGTCTTCCAAATCCTCCCAGAGACCGATTGCCGGCCTGAACCGGCGCGCGGCCAATCCCGTAAAAGTGTCCATGACCGTTACAAATCCCGTCGACGTCCTCCAGGCTCTCATCCGCTGCCCTTCCGTCACGCCTGCAGAAGGCGGGGCGCTCGACGTGCTCGAAGGCTTTCTCTCGCCGCTCGGCTTCAAGGTCGACCGGATGGTGGCGACGGACGAGGGTACACCCGACATCGAAAACCTCTATGCCCGGGCCGGCTCTGACGGTCCGCATCTGATGTTTGCCGGGCATAGCGACGTGGTGCCCGTCGGCGCGGAAAGCGACTGGAGTGCCGGCCCCTTCTCCGGCGACATCCGGGACGGCATGCTCTACGGTCGGGGCGCGGTTGACATGAAGGGCGGGATCGCCTGCTTCATTGCGGCCTATGCGCGACTGGTCGAAGCCGGCAAGGCGCCAAAAGGCTCCGTCTCGCTTCTCATCACCGGCGACGAGGAAGGCCCGGCCGTCAATGGCACGATCAAGCTGCTCGAATGGGCAGCCGCGCGCGGCGAAAAGTGGGATGCCTGCGTGGTGGGCGAACCGACCAATCCCGATACGCTCGGCGACATGATCAAGATCGGCCGGCGCGGCTCGGTTTCCGGCACCGTCACGGTCAAGGGCGTGCAGGGCCATGCAGCCTATCCGCATCTGGCCGACAATCCGGTGCGCGGGGCGCTATCGCTTGCCAGGAGCCTGATGTTCCCGGTGTTCGACGAGGGTACGGAAAGCTTCCAGCCGTCGAACCTCGAGGTGACCACTATCGATGTCGGCAATGCCGCGACGAATGTCATTCCGGCTTCCGCCCGCTTCAAGTTCAACATCCGCTTCAACGATCTCTGGACCGCAGACAGCGTGAAGGCGGAGATCATCCGTCGTCTCGATGACGCTGCCGTCGACCCCGAACTTCGGCCGGATCGTGCAGCGATCGCTTACGACATCACCTGGTCGGAACGGCCGAGCCATGTGTTCCTGACGCGTAACAACGCCCTGATCGCCTCGCTCTCCGGCGCAATCGAGACCGTCACCGGCAAGGTGCCGAAGCTCTCGACCACCGGCGGCACGTCCGATGCGCGCTTCATCAAGGATTATTGCCCGGTCGTGGAATTCGGTCTCGTCGGCCAGACCATGCACATGGTCGACGAGCGGGTTGCGGTCTCGGATCTCGAAACGCTCACCGTGATCTACCAGACCTTCATCGAACAGTGGTTCGCCCATGCCGACGCTTAAGGAGGTCGAGTTCTATCTCCGGGGCCTGTGGCTGCTGTTCAAGCAGGATCCGGCAGGCTTTTCCTATCTCGATCTGACCGACCGCGGGGCTTTGCGCTCCTTCTGGTCGATCCTTTGGGCGCTGCCGGCGATCCTCGTCTCTTTTGCCTGGTGGCGGCTCCTCTATCTCCAGGGCCTGCCTGACGGCACGGAGACGGGTGCCCTCTTCTTCTTCCGCCTTGCGCTCGTTGAGGCATCCAACTGGGTGTTTCCGCTCGTCCTGCTCGGCATTCTCTGCTGGCTGATCGGGGTCGGCGAGAAATTTGCAGCCATGGTGGTCGTCACCAACTGGCTCGCCCTGCCCGTCTCCTATTCCTACGGCCTGCTCGTGCTGCTCATGATGTTCGTGCCCGCACTGGCCGGCATCGTGGCTTTCCTCTGGCTGCTGCTGATGATCACCCTGATTGCCGCGCTCTTTCGCATCGTCCGGATGATTGTCGGCGACCAGTTGCTGATGGTCTCGACCATCGTGATGGTGCTGCTTGTGCCGTCGATGATCATTGCCGAGGTTCTGGAGCAGTATCTCGGCGTCTACCCGGGCTGAGGCTCTCAGCCGTTGAACGGCTCGTCACCGGGATAATCCACGGCCATGAAGTAGAGGCCTTCCGGCGGCGCCACGGGTCCGCAGGCCGCACGGTCGCGGGCTTCGAGTGCCGCGCGCACATCCGACGGCGTCATCTTGCCCTCACCTGCGAGCTTCAGCGTACCGGCGAATGAGCGGATCTGGTTGTGCAGGAAACTCTGCGCCGTTGCGCGAATTTCGATGAGCCCGTCGCGGCGGGTCACATCCAGCCGATCGAGCGTGCGCACCGGACTTGCTGCCTGGCAATGGGCGGAGCGAAAGGTGGTGAAGTCGTGATGACCGACCAGCTGCTGGGCGGCCGCGTGCATCGCCTCATGGTCCAGCGGCTTCGGCACCCACCAGGCGCGTTTGTCCTCCAGAGCCAGACGCGCCGGACGGGTGATAATCCGATAGAGATAGTGGCGGCGAAGCGCCGAGAAGCGGGCGTCGAACTCGTCCGGCACGGCGCGCACGTCAAGCACGGCGACCTGCTCGGACGCCATGGCCAGATGCGCGTTCAGCGCGTTGCGCAGCTTGTGCGGCTCCCAGGCACGGGAGAGATCGGCATGGATGACCTGGCCCATGGCGTGCACGCCGGAATCGGTGCGGCCTGCGCCCCGGATGACGACGGTCTCGCTGGTCAGCGACAGGATGGCCTGTTCGAGGGCGGCCTGAATCGAGTGCCCGTTTTCCTGGCGCTGCCAGCCGACATAGGCCGAGCCATCATATTCGACGGTCATCCGGAAGCGCGGCATCAGGCGATCACCGTGCCCTTGGGAAGCGGCGTGCCACGAAGGAAATCTTCGGCGTTCATGGCCTTGCCGCCGGCCTTCTGCAGACGGACGAGGCTGACGGCGCCTGTGCCACAGGCAATCGTCAGGCGATCGTCTATAGCCGTGCCGGGAGCGGCCAGCGCTCCCTCCGCTTCAGCCAAGCGTGAGGCGAGGAGTTTCACCCGCTCCGGCTTGCCGTTGACTTCGATCTCCGTCCAGGCGCCCGGGAAAGGCGAGAGGCCGCGGATGTGATTGTGCACCTCGGATGCAGAGCGGGAGAAATCGACCCGGGTCTCGGCCTTGTCGATCTTGGCGGCGTAAAGCACGCCCTCTTCAGGCTGTGCAACGATCTGCAGCGTGCCGGCTTCGAGCTTCGCCATCGCCTCGACCATGGCTTCGGCACCGGCAAGGCTCAGCGCATCGTGCAGTTCGCCGGCGGTCATGTCGGGGCCGATCGTCACCTTGCGGGTCAGTGCCACGGGGCCAGTGTCGAGGCCCTTGTCCATCTTCATCACCATCATGCCGGTTTCGGCATCGCCGGCCATGATGGCGCGCTGGATCGGGGCTGCACCACGCCAGCGCGGCAGGAGCGAGGCATGGCCATTATAGGCGCCCAGTCGCGTGCCGTTCAGGATCGCCTCGGGCAGCAGCAGGCCATAGGCAACGACGACGGCGACATCGGCGTTCAACGCGACGAAAGCATCGCGATCGGCCTGATCGCGGAAATTCAGAGGGTGGCGAACCTCGATGCCGAGTTCTTCGGCCGCCTGGTGAACGGGCGACTTCTGCAGGTCGAGGCCACGACGGCCGCCGGGACGGGGCGGCTGCGAATAGGCGGCGACGATTTCGTGGCCCGCCGCATGCAGCGCTTTCAGGGTCGCAACGGAAAAGTCCGGCGTGCCCATGAAGATGATGCGAAGTGCCATCTTATCTGCCTCAACGCGCGAATGGATAGACGCCGGGATCAGATCTTCTGACGGGCGGCCTTGGTGAACCTCTTGATCACCATCTCGCGCTTCAGGCGAGAAATGTGGTCGATGAAGAGCACACCGTTCAAATGGTCGATCTCGTGCTGAAGGCAAGTGGCGAGCAGGCCGTCGGCCTCCGTCAGCTGCTCCTTGCCGTCGCGGCCAAGCGACTTCACCGTGATCGCCGCCGGGCGTTCCACCTCGGCGTAGTAGTCCGGGATCGAGAGGCAACCTTCCTCATAGACCGAGCGCTCGTCGGAGGATTTGAGGATCTCAGGATTGATGAAGACCAGCGGTGCCGGTTCTTCGCCTTCCTTGGCGAGATCGATGACGAGAAGGCGGCGCGGCACGCCCACCTGGATCGCGGCAAGCCCGATGCCGGGCGCCTCGTACATGGTCTCGAGCATGTCGTCGATGAACTGCTCGAGCTCGGCATCGACGCGCTCGATGGGCGCGGAGACCTGACGCAGCAGGGGATCGGGCAGGATGATGAGAGGCTTGATGGTCATGGCCTCCCTTAGCGCAAGTTCCCTTGGGAGGAAACGGAAAAAGTGCGTGGCTTCTCACCTGCGCCGCCGGTCAGGCGACGCGGCGCTCCATGGCTCTGCCGGGCACGTAGTCCTGCCGATCACTGCGCGTGCGGATCTGCGAGAGCTGTTCGACAAGGGCTGCGACTTCGCTACGCAGACGGCGTGTCTCGTCTGAGGTCCGCTCGACCATATCGCTATTTTCGTGGGTCAGAACATCCATGTTGCGGGTCGCCTGGTTGACCTCGTTGAGGCCGATCGCCTGATCCTTGGCTGCGGCGGCGATATCGGAGACGAAGGTGTCGATCGCATCGATGCGGGTGATGATGTCGTTCAGCGCCTCACCGGTGCTGGTGACGAGGCCGACGCCTTCCTTCACCTGATCGGAGCTCTGGGAGATGAGCTGCTTGATCTCCTTGGCGGCATCGGCTGAGCGCTGGGCGAGCTGGCGAACTTCCTGTGCGACCACGGCGAAGCCCTTGCCTGCATCGCCGGCGCGGGCGGCCTCGACACCGGCATTGAGCGCCAGAAGGTTCGTCTGAAAGGCGATCTCATCGATCACGCCGATGATCTTGGAGATCTCGGTCGAAGACTTCTCGATCGCATCCATGGCGGAAACGGCCTGGGAGACCACCGTGCCGGAGGTCTTGGCCTGGCACTGCGTGTCGCGCACTTCCTGCGAGGCACGCTCCGCATTGGCCGCCGTCTGGCTGACGCTGACGGAGAGCTGCTGCAGGGCCGTCGAGCTTTCCTGCACGCCGGTTGCCTGGCGGGTGGTGCGGCTGGCGAGTTCGCCAGAGGCGTGGGCGATTGCATCGGTGCCGGTCAGGATACCTTCTGAGGCGCGGCGAATGGCGGCGAAGGAGACATTCAGGCGATCGACGGTTTCATTGTAGTGGCCGGCCATTTCCTTGAAATTGTCCGGCAGGTCCGTTGTCATGCGGGCTTCGAAATCGCCCTGGGCGAGCGCCTCCAGACCGCGGCGCAGATGCTCCATGGCAATCGCCTGATCGGCGGCGAAGCGGGCGCGCTCGTCTTCCAGCGCCTGGCGCTTGCTTTCCAGCTCTTCGAGGTAGACCGAGATCGAATAGTCCATGTCGAGCATGGCAGCCTTCACCACGGCCCGAAGCTTCTCGCCGAGCGAGACCGCATGCTGCTTGCCGAAGGGGAAAGGCCAATGCTTGACGAGCACGCCGGCCAGGAGTTCGCCGACCAGCATCGAATAGCCGCCGATATACCAGCGCGGCTCAAGCCCGATGCGGGCATGGGCCTTGCCGACGGCGGTCACGCCGCGGACGTAGCTTTCGTCGAAATTGCCGCTCGCGACCTTGTCCCAGTGACCGATCTGCGCGTTCTTCGCCCCGTTCATATGCACGCCGTCGCGGAAGTGCGAGTCGATCTTCCCGGTCTTCGAAACCTTGCCGTAGAACTTGTCGAGCGCGCCGCCCAGGACTTCCTTGATCGACGGTCGCAGTTCGGCAAGCGTCGTGCGGGTTTTCTGATCGATTTCGAGAAACTCGAGGCGTTCGGAAAGGTCGTTCTGGGCTTTGTTGGTCATGATGCGATGCGCACTCTCAGGATGACGATTGTCATTCAGAACTGTCACGGTTTGCTGAACAGTTTCTAAACGCACGGCGACAAATCAGACCGCCGTGCGGGGTCGTGGTTGATGGCTCAGCTTGCCATCCGATAGCTGGCGCGCGCTGCGTGATGCGTCGCCGACCCGGTGGTCTTGAAGCCCTGGAGAGCCTGGACGAGGCGACCTGCCTCCTCCCGCAGCGTTGCCGTCTGGGCCGAGCTTTCCTCGACCATGGCGGCATTGCGCTGGGTGATCTGATCCATCGACGCGACAGAGGTGTTGACCTCGCGAAGCCCGCCGGACTGGTCGGCGGCAGCGAGGGCGATCTTGCCGACGATCTCGTTGATCTCGCCGATGCGCACGATGATCTTGCCGAGCGCATCGCCAGCGTTGTTGACGAGGCCGACGCCCGCTTCGACTTGGCTGGAGCTCTGGGAAATCAGGTTCTTGATCTCGCGGGCGGCATTGGCGCAGCGCTGGGCCAGTTCGCGCACTTCCTGCGCCACAACCGCAAAGCCGCGTCCGGCCTCGCCTGCACGGGCCGCCTCGACGCCGGCATTCAGGGCCAGAAGATTGGTCTGGAAGGCGATCTCGTCGATCACGCCGATGATCTTGGAAATCTCGTCAGAGGATTTCTCGATCGCGCCCATGGCATCTACGGCACGGGAGACGACCTCTTCCGAGACGCGTGCTTCGGTGAGCGCCACGCCCACGACATCGGAGGCCTCCTTGGCACCGTCGGCGGTCAGGGTGACGTTTTGCGTGAGTTCATGCAGGGCGGCCGTGCTTTCCTCCAGCCCGGCGGCCTGCTGCTCGGTGCGCTGGGCGAGATCGTCGGTGGCATCCGAGATGGCGGCTGTGGACTTGAAGATTTCATCGGCGGACTGGCGCACGGTCACGATGGTCGAGCGCAGGGCTTCGACCGAGGCGTTATAGTCATTGGCCATCTGGACGAAGTTGGCCGGCAGATCGTTCGGCAGCCGGGCATCCAGGTCGCCGGCGGAGAGCTTGGCCAGCACGCCGCGCAGGGCGGCCAGTGCGGTCGCCTGCTCGGCCTCGGCCTTCAGCCGCGCATCCTCCGCCGCCTGTCGCTGTTCGGCGAGGATCGCGAGATAGACCGAGATCGAATAATCCATGTCGAGAAGGGCTGCCTTGACGATTACCGAGATCTCTTCGGCGAGGGACTCCGACTTCTGCCGACCGAAGCGGCTTGGCCAGCGCTCGCGGGCGACGGCATGGACGAGTTGCTCGAGCACGAGCGCGTAGCCACCGATATACCAGCGCGGCTCGAGCCCGATGCGGGCATGGGCCTTGCCGACCTTGGTGACGCCTTCGACGTAGCTATGCGTGTAGTCCGCCGTGCCGACGATGCCCCAATGTTCTTCCTGACGCTTCTTGGCGCCCTTCATGTGGTCGTCATTGCGGAAGAAAGCAGCAGTTTCCGGGACCTTGCGGACCTTGTCGTAGAAGATGTCGAGCGCGCCGCCGATATTCTTGCGGATCAGCGGTCCGAGCCGCTTCAGCGTTTCGCGTCCCTTGTCGTCGAGCCCCAGAAAGCGAAGGCGATTGTTCAGGTCGGAATTGTCGAGGTGGGACATGGGTAACGCGTCTTTCTACAACCACAGGAAATATCAGCAGGTGCTGATTTACATATCCAAGGGAGCGCTAAAATGGTAAATCTTTGGTTGCTCGCCAAAGGCAGCTTTTCGCCTCACCTTGGGGATTTCCGGCCACCCGGCTCGGCCACTTGCGTTTCGTCAAATCTGGCCTCAAAATTTTTTCACAATTGGCAAAGCGCAAACAACGGTCGAGCTCCTTGTTCACTCTTTGATCTGCATGGCATCGGCGAATCAGCTATGGTCGCCGCATGAACATTCAGGACATTCCGGCGGTGACCATCGGCTCAGTCACCCTTTCACCCCTCTTCCTCGTGGCGATTGCCGCGGTGATCCTGCTTCTCCCTGTCGTGGCGCTAATCGTCGTGTCACTGCGTGGGGCCGCAGCCAGGGCCAGGCTGATGGAGGAGACGGCGCGGCGCGACGAGGCGGCGGAAGCGCGGCTTGCGGAACTGCTGAAGGCGCAAGCCGAGATGCAGGGCCGGCTTGCCACCATGGCCGAGGTGTTCGGCAGCCGTCAGGCAGAGCTCAACCAGTCGATCAGCCAGAGGCTCGACGGGATGACGCACCGACTGGGCACCACGATCACCGAGCAGACGAAGTCGACGCATGACAACCTGCGAACCTTGCAGGAGCGGCTGGCAGTCATCGATGCGGCACAGAACAACATCCAGTCGCTGGCCAAGGATGTGGTGGGCTTGCAGGCCATCCTGTCCAACAAGCAGACCCGCGGCGCCTTCGGGCAATCACGCATGGAGACCATCGTCGCCGATGGCCTGCCGATGGGCGCCTACGCATTCCAGACGACACTCTCCAACGGCTCGCGGCCCGACTGCACCATCCGGATGCCGAACAATTCGCCGCCGCTGGTGGTCGATGCCAAGTTCCCGCTCGAGGCCTGGAACAGCATCCGCGACACCGAAAACCCGGAACAGAAGAAGGCAGCCTCACAGCAGTTCCGGCGGGACATGGAGGTGCATATCCGGGACATCTCGGAGAAGTACCTGATCCCGGGCGAGACGCAGGACATGGCGTTCCTCTTCGTGCCGTCGGAATCGATCTTCGCTGAAATTCACGAGAATTTTGAAGGCATCGTCCAGAAGGCGCATCGGCAGAAGGTGGTGATCGTCTCGCCTTCCCTGCTGATGCTGTCGATCCAGGTGATCCAGGCCGTACTGAAGGATCAGCGCATGCGCGAACAGGCGCATCTCATCCAGGGCGAGGTCATTCGCCTGATGGAAGATCTCGGGCGCCTGGACGACCGGACCCGGAAGCTGCAGAGCCACTTCCTTGCCGCCCAGAAGGACGTGGAGATGATCATCACCTCCTCGGACAAGCTGGCGAAACGGGGCGCCAAGATCGAGGCCATGGAATTCGAGGCTCCGGGCGGTGGCGATGCCGACGATGTGCAGCCCCGCAGCGTCGAGAGCCGCACGGGCCTGCTCAAGCTGAGGGTTGTTGACGAGGACTGAGACCCGGTCCAAAAGAGCGCGACAGCCTAGAGCATTCAGGGAGGCACCGCGCTCATGATCACCGTCTTCGGCTCCATCAACATGGACCTCGTCGCGACCACGCCACGTCTGCCGAAGCCGGGCGAGACGGTCCCCGGCACCGGATTTGCGACGGCCGCGGGCGGCAAGGGTGCCAATCAAGCGCTCGCAGCGCGGCGCGCAGGGGCTGATGTGCGCATGGTGGGTGCGGTTGGCCAAGACGAGTTCGCAGGCCCGGCATTGAATCTTCTCGACAAATCGGGGACGGATCTCGCCGCGGTCGCACGGGTTGATGGCCCCACGGGCACGGCCCTCATTCTGGTGGGTGGCGACGGCGAGAACATGATCGCCGTGGTGCCTGCCGCCAATGGCACGGTCAGCGCGGAGCAGGCCGAAAAGGCTGTCGGAGACATGAAGAGTGGCGACATCCTGATGCTGCAGCAGGAAGTGCCGGCAAACTCCGTCAAGGCAGCGCTCAACGCCGCCAAGGCCAAGGGCGTTCGCACCGTGCTCAACATCGCGCCTCTCATTGCAGAGACGACGGAGCTCGCAGCCTTGGCCGACATCGTGATCGCCAATGAGACGGAATTCGAGCGGCTTGTCGGTCGCGACAATCTGACGGCCAGCGAACGGGAGCAGATCCTGATCGAGATGCACGGAAAGACCGGGCAGATCTTGATCGTTACGCTCGGCGGCGACGGCGTGATCGCAGCCGAAGGCGGTGCGCTGCATCGGACCAAGGGGCTGAAGATTGAGCCCGTCGATACCGTGGGCGCTGGCGACACCTTCTGCGGCTATCTCGCCGCCAGCCTCGATGCAGGCCTCGGCTTCGATGAAGCGCTTCGTCGGGCGGCCGTTGCCGGCTCGCTCGCCTGCCTCAAGGCCGGCGCACAGCCATCGATCCCGGCTGCATCAGAGGTCGCCGCAGCGCTCTGAGACCCTATCAGAAGCCACAAGTCTGATTTATTCAACTTTAAACAATGGAACATAGCATCGGCAGCGATCGGGGTGCGTGGAAGCGCGCCCGGCCGCGCCATGAGGGTGTGGAACGAATGTCCCTGCGTCCTGAACCTCAATTTTCGAGGCTCCCATGTTCGCCTTTTTTGCCCGTTCGATCGCCGCCAAACTGTTGGTCGTCACCGGCCTTGCCATCGGCTTGGTTCTCATCCTTTCCAATCTGGTTCTCATTTCCCAAACCCGTGATCGCGTTCATGCGCTGACCATGGAACAGGCCAATGCCGAGGCCAAATCGATCGCCCGCGAAATCGCCGGCGACATCGGCGAGCTCGCCAGTGCGGCCCGCACCATGTCGGGCGTCATCGGTCGCGGCCACGAGGGCAAGTCGCTCGACCGTCTCGGCATCACCAATATTCTCAAGGCGAACCTGGAACAGAACCCCTTCGCCTTCGGCAGCTGGATGGCGGAAGAACCGCGCGCCATCGACGGCCAGAAGGACGAGATCAAGGGCAAGCTTGAGCTTTCGGCCAATGATGACGGCGACTTCACGCCCTATTGGTCGAAGGATCGCAACGGCAACATTCAGTTCTCCACCTTCCGCGCAGACTATCCGGCGGAATGGTATGCGCTGGCTGCCAAGAGCGGCAAAGGCGCGATCACCGCACCCTATCTTGCCGAAGGCACCGACGTTCCGACCACGATGAGCTCGATCGCCTATCCGGTTTATTCCGGTGGCAAGCTGATCGGCGTCACCGGCGTCGACATGTCCCTTCTGTCGCTCTCCGAAAAGCTCAAGGCGCTGAAGCCGTTCGAGACCGGCCGCGTGCTGCTCGTCGCACAGGGCGCACAGTGGCTCGTGGCCCCGACGGACGAGCTTCTGATGAAGCCCTATGAAGCGGAAGGGGCGGACGCCCTGAAGGCGTCGCTTGCAAACGGCACGGGCAGCCTGGTGTCCAACCTCTCGGATGAGACCGGCGAAGGTTATGACCGGCTGCTCTATCCCTTCGCCGTTCCCGGCGTGAACGCCACCTGGGCTGTCATCATCGACATTCCGCATGCTGCGATCAACGCACCGATCGAAGCGCAGACGATGATGATGATAATCGGCGGCCTGATCGTGCTCGCAGCGGTGATGCTGGCACTCTTCCTCGCTGTCCGCTCGCTTGCCCAGCGGCCGCTGCACGGCCTCGTCGGCGATGTCGAGCGCATGACCAGGGGCGACTATGCCAGCGACGTCTCGAATCAGGACCGCCAGGATGAGATCGGCCTCGTTGCCAAGGCGCTCGATGGCTTCCGTCACAAGCTCGCCGAAAGCAACATGCTTGCCGCCGAAGCCGATGCACAGCGCAAGGCGGCCGAAGGCGAGCGTCGTCGCAACGAAGAGGAGCGCAACGCCTCCGCCTCGGTGCAGCAGCATGTCGTGACCGCTCTCGGCAGTGGTCTCGCACAGCTCTCGCAGGGTAACCTGACCTATCGCATCGCAGACGAGTTCCCGGGCGAATACGCCGCCCTGAAGCGCGACTTCAACGATGCGGTGGCAAGCCTCGAGCAGGCGATCGCCTCCGTCAACGGCAGCGTGGTGAACATCGCGGCCGGCACGAGCGAGATCTCGGAAAGCGCTGCCGACCTGTCCAAGCGCACCGAGCAGCAGGCGGCGAGCCTCGAAGAAACGGCTGCGGCGCTGAACGAATTGACCGAACAGGTCAATTCCAGCGCGGACAATGCCGGCACGGCTGCCAACACGGTTTCGGTCGCGGTCAAGGATGCCGAAAAGTCCGGCGAGGTCGTGCAGAAGGCGGTCGCCTCCATGCATGGCATCGAGCAGTCCTCGCAGGAGATCTCCCGCATCATCGGCGTCATCGATGAAATCGCCTTCCAGACGAACCTTCTGGCGCTGAACGCCGGCGTCGAAGCGGCTCGTGCGGGCGAAGCCGGCAAGGGCTTTGCAGTTGTCGCCCAGGAAGTGCGCGAGCTCGCTCAGCGCTCGGCCACGGCCGCGAAGGAGATCAAGGCGCTGATCAATGCCTCGGCCGCCCAGGTCAAGGACGGCGTCGAACTCGTCGGCGAGGCCGGGCAGACCCTCGAAAAGATCGCCCAGCAGGTCATGCAGATCAACGGTCTCATCCGCCAGATCTCCGCCTCGGCCAGCGAGCAGGCATCCGGCCTGAAGGAGGTCAATGCTGCCGTCAACCAGATGGACCAGGTGACCCAGCAGAACGCGGCCATGGTGGAAGAGACGACCGCAGCCAGCATGGCGCTACGCAATGAATCCGACACGCTGCGCGGGCTGGTGGCAAAGTTCCAGGTGACGGGTGCAGGCGCACCGGTCCAGGCTCTACGCGCTGCAGCGGAAACGATGCGAAGCCCGGCGAGCCCGGTGGCTCAGAACCCGAAGGCTCCCGCCTACTCACCCGCACCGCGCAAGGTTGCGGCTGCCGGCGGCGGTGCTGCGCCGAGCGCCGACAACTGGGAAGAGTTCTGAGCCGAAGGCTTGGCGTGAATGACAAAGGGGCGCGGCCTGGGCTGCGCCCCTCTTTTTTTGGCCGTCAGAGGCGCGCGAAACGCTCTGTCAGAAGATCGAAGAAACCGTCGGCGTCGACATTGCGCATGACCGTGGCATTGGTCGTGCGGCCGGAGACACGCCACCAATCGACGACCGTCATGCCGACGGTCAGTTCGGATTGCAGCTCGATCTCGACATTGCACAAGCGGCCGCTGAAGAGCTCGGGCTTCAGCAGGTAGGCAATGACGGTCGGGTCGTGCAGCGGACCGCCATCCGAACCGTATTTCTCTTCATCGAAGCGCTCGAAGAATTCCAGCCATTCGACCATGACCTTGGCCGGCTTGGTGCCGATTTCGGCGATGCGGGCGACGCGCGCCTTCGTCGTCATCAGCTGATGCGTCACATCGAGCGGCATCATGGTGATGCGGATGCCGGAGGCGAAGACGGCTGCGGCGGCATCCGGATCGACATAGATGTTGAATTCGGCAGCTGGGGTGATGTTGCCACCCTCGAAGAAGCCGCCACCCATCATGACGAGTTCCTTGACGCGGGGCGCGATGTCCGGGGCCTTCTGAAGCGCGAGGCCGATATTGGTCAGCGGTCCGAGCGTGCAGAGGGTGACGGTGCCGGTCGGCTCGTTGCGGATCGTGTCGATGATGAAGTCGACAGCATGCTGGTCCTGAACCTTCATCGTCGGCTCGGGGAGCACGGCGCCATCGAGGCCGGTCTTGCCGTGCACGTGTTCGGCCGTGACGAGCGGGCGCACCATGGGACGATCGGCCCCTTCGAACACCTTGCGGTCCGTTTCGCCGCAGAGCTCGCAAACGATGCGGGCGTTGCGGCTGGTCATCGTCAGCGGCACGTTACCGGCGACTGTGGTGATGCCGAGCAGTTCGAGTTCGTCGGGGCTGGCGAAGGCGAGCATGAGGGCTGCGGCATCGTCCTGACCAGGGTCGGTGTCGATGATGATCTTGCGGGGTTCTGTCATGGGTCGATCCTAAAGTCTAAAGGCGGAGGCTTGGAACGCGGGGTGCTATTTGTCAAGCAAGAGAGTGCTTGTCGGGGCCCTCCAGATTTCCCATATTCGGCTGGGGCGGAGGTCCAGGTCCGCCACACAGGAACGGGAAATGACGCGCAACAGACTGCCAACGGAAGCTTTCATCATCACCTTCGACACAGGCGACGGCAGCGCCTTTCGGCGGCCGAGAGGAAGCGACGGCTATCCGCCCTATGACATCGAGAGACTGCCGCCGCAGAAGGGTGCGGAGCGGCTTCGGGTGACGCTTGCTGTGGCCGGTTTTGCGGAGAACGAGCTCGACGTCAGCGTGGAGGCCAATCAGCTGGTGATTCGCGGCAAACAGGCCGAGCGCGATGAAGCGGACTACCTGTTTCGCGGCATTGCCTCCCGCCAGTTCCAGCGGGTGTTTGCAATCGAAGACGGCATGGAAATCACCGGGGCTTCGCTGCGAAACGGGCTTCTGGCGATCGAGATCATCAGGCATGATCCCGTGCATCTGGTAAGGAAAATTAACATCTCCACCGCAGAATGAAGGTTGCGGCAATGCTGTGCCGCCTCTCCCTCATTCGCGGAGGATCGGAATGTTACTGAAAGAAGCCTCATCCCGCCTGACGAAATCCGAACTGGCGCATCTCGGCGCTGGCGAAGTCGGCTATATCCGCAAGATGAAGTCGGACGAAGTGTCCCGCTGCTTCCCGGAAGCCCCGGAAATCGACCCGACACTGGATCTGTGGGCGCTGTTTGCCGCTGACGGCACGCCGATCCTGCTCACGGATAACCGATCCAGCACCTTCTTCAAGGCTGCGGAAGACGACCTGAAGACCGTTTCGCTGCACTGAGTGGTGCAGCGAGACATCGCAGCCTCTGGCGCTGCGAATCAGCGCTTGCGGAATGTGAGATAGGCCGATGAACGCCCTTCGCGGCGGGCCTTGTTCTCATAGCGCGTGCCCGGCCAGCCCTCGTAGGGCGTCAGCCAATCGCTTGCATTGCGGGCCGTCCATTCGAACCCACCATGATCGCGGCAATGCTGCAGCGTCCAGTTGACATAAGTGTCAATGTCGGAGGCGAAGCAGAAGATGCCTTCCGGCTTCAGCACCTTGTGAAAGCGCTCCAGGTTTACTTGTGAGACGAAACGGCGCTTCCAGTGCTTCTTCTTCGGCCAGGGATCGGCGTAGAGCAGATCGATCTGGTCGATCTGGCCTTCCGGCAGCCAGTCCAGCAACTGGGTCGCGTCATCGTCGTAGACGCGGATGTTCTTCAGACCCTCGGCCTCGACGACCGCGAGCAGCTTCGCCATGGAATTGACGAAGGGCTCGACCCCTATGAAACCGGTCGTGGGGTTGGTGCGGGCGCGATGAACGAGATGCTCCCCGCCACCGAAGCCGATCTCAAGGCGGAGCTTGTCGACGGGAACGGGGAACAGGGATTTCAGGTCGGCCGGCACGGGCGCGGCGAGGTCGACCTTCAATTCCGGCAGGACGGTTTCCATCCGCTCGACCTGCTGGTCGCGCAACGGCTTACCCTTGCGCCGACCGAAGAATGCCTCGGTCGACCGTGTCCTGCGTTCCTTTTCCGTCATTCAGATCAAGCCTTGATCGCATCCTTGAGCGGCTTGACCAGATCCAGCTTCTCCCAGGAGAAGGAACCGTCACGGCCAGCCTTGCGGCCGAAATGGCCGTAGGCCGCCGTCTTAGCATAGATCGGCTTGTTCAGGTCAAGATGGCGACGGATGCCGGACGGGGACAAGTCCATGACCTTGCGGATGGCGGCTTCGACTTCGTCCTCGGTTACCTTGCCGGTGCCGTGCAGATCGACATAGATCGACAGCGGCTGAGCAATGCCGATCGCGTAGGAGATCTGGATGGTGCACTTGTCGGCGAGGCCGGCGGCAACAACGTTCTTGGCGAGATAACGCGCAGCATAGGCCGCCGAACGGTCGACCTTGGTGGTGTCCTTGCCGGAGAAGGCGCCGCCACCGTGGGGGGCTGCACCGCCATAAGTGTCGACGATGATCTTGCGGCCGGTGAGGCCAGCGTCACCATCGGGACCACCGATGACGAACTTGCCCGTGGGGTTGATGTACCAGGCGCAGTCGTCGGCGATCTTCAGGTCGCCGAGTGCTTCCTTGATGTAGGGCTCAACAACCTGGCGAACCTTCTTCGAATCCCAGTTCTCGTCGAGATGCTGGGTGGACAGCACGATCGAGGTGGCCTCGGCCGGCTTGCCATCGACATAGCGGACGGTGACTTGGCTCTTGGCATCGGGGCCGAGCTTGCCGACGTCGCCCTCGCCCTTCTTGCGGGCGGTGGAGAGCGTCTGCAGGATCTTGTGCGAGTAATAGATCGGGGCCGGCATCAGGTCCGGCGTTTCCTTGCAGGCATAACCGAACATGATGCCCTGGTCGCCCGCGCCTTCGCTGTTGGAGCTGTCGGCAGCCTTGTCGACGCCCTGAGCAATGTGGGCGGACTGGGAGTGCAGAAGCACGTCGATCTTGGCGGTCTTCCAGTGGAAGCCGTCCTGCTCGTAGCCGATATCACGGATAGCCTTACGGGCGGCAGACTTGAACTTCGAGGGATTGATGACCTCGTTGCCGTTCTTGTCTGTCTTCATCAGGCTCGGCGGCAGACGAACTTCGCCGGCGATGACGACGCGGTTCGTGGTGGCAAGGGTTTCGCAGGCGATGCGCACGGTCCAGGGATCGACGCCGGTCTTGGCCGCTTCGCGGTAGACGAGATCGACGATTTCGTCGGAGATGCGGTCACAGACCTTGTCCGGGTGACCTTCGGAAACGGATTCGCTGGTGAAGAGATAGTTTGCGCGCATCGGGATTCCCCTCAAAGTATGGATGACGGCATCGTTACTCAGTTCGAGCGGCGATGACAAGGACACAACCACATAAATATATCTTTATGTGAGTAAACTTTTCCTTCCACGGGCACAAAAAAAGCGGCCCTGCGGCCGCTCTCTTTATCGGGGGATGATTGGGCTTATTCGCTGTCGGCTTCAGCGGCCAGAGCCTTGACCAGGTCGACGATCTTGCGACGAACCTTGGGGTCGGCGATCTTGACGAAAGCGCGGTTCAGCTGAAGGCCTTCAGACGAGGACAGGAAGTCTACGACATAGTTTGAGCTCGACGCTTCCGCCATGCCGGTGGAGTTCGCGGGCTGCTCGCCGGGTGCGTCTTCGAAGAAGAAGGAAACCGGAACCGTCAGAATGTTGGAGATGTTCTGCAGGCGGCTCGCACCCACGCGGTTGGTGCCTTTTTCATACTTCTGAATCTGCTGGAAAGTGATCCCGAGGCTTTCACCAAGCTTCTCCTGGCTCATGCCAAGCATCGTGCGACGAAGGCGAATCCGGCTCCCGACGTGAATGTCAATTGGGTTCGGCTTCTTCTTGTTCTCGATCATTAATGTCGTCCTGACAAAGTTGTTGGCGTTGCGACCCTCACCCGATGCCCGCCCAACCATAACGAGACGTTGTGCTCGCCGTCGATGATCTTTCAGCATACTTGTAGATTACCGGTCTGAGCCACTATGCAATTTTAGGGGTTTTTGGTCAATTCGCCCGCCTAATAAAACCCAGACTAGAAATGGCCGCCATGAAGGTCATCATTCCCACCACCAACCAAAGGTTTAAGGCGTGGTTGTGGCTGTGCCGGACCGGGACAGATTTAACACTGAGAGTTGCATCCACCGCGCCGGCGGCGTCAAGGGACAGTCCCTGAACGATACGCCCATAGGGGTCGATGACGGCCGAAATCCCGCTGTTTGCCACGCGAATCAAGGGCACACCGGTTTCCACGGCCCGCAGCCGCGCCTGGAGGAAGTGCTGATAGGGACCGGGGCTCGCGCCGAACCAGGCGTCGTTGGTGACGTTCAAGATTGCACTTGCACCGGCGAGATCCGATGCAACCTCACCCGGAAAGATGGCCTCGTAGCAGATCAGGGGATAGAGCCCGATACCGGAGGGAAGCGTAAGCGGCGTGCGGCTGGCAGCGGCCGTGAACCCGCCGGGAAGGCTGATCAACTCCTCGATCCCGAACTGCCGGAGGAGATCCTCGAAGGGCACGTATTCTCCGAAGGGCGTCAAATGGACCTTGTCGCTCGCGCCGAGGATCTGTCCCTTGTCATCGATCATGTAAACCGAGTTGTAGTAGAGCGGCGGCAGACCGGCGCCGCGCTCCTCGGCCCGCACGGCCCCCGTCAGCAGGATCTGCCCGTCCTGCAGCACATCGCCGATGCGCACGAGGGCGTCCGGGTTCTCCATCAGGATGAAGGGTACGGAGGTTTCCGGCCAGACGATCACGTCAGGTCGCGGCTTGCCTTCCTCCGGTGGCGCGGCGGTCAGGGCCAGATGCTTTTCGAAGATGCCGATGCGATCGGTGTTTTCCAGCTTCTGTGACTGATCGATAGAGGGCTGGACGAGACGCACGACCATTGTCTTGTCCGTCTCGACCGGGGGCTCGACATAGAGGCGGAACGCGCCGTAGCCGAAATGCGCGACGAGGAGCGCACTGGCGAGAAGAAGCCCCGGCCATGCCCCTTTGCGGGTTCCAAGAAGAGCCGGAGAGGCGAAGACAAAGACGGCGAGCGGGGTGATGGCGAGGATGCCGAGGACGTGGCTCGACTGCATCATCAAAGGCACCGGCATTGCTGCATAACCGATGGCATTCCAGGGAAAGCCGGTCGCCACAAAGCTGCGGAGCCATTCGAGGAGACCGAAGGCGGCGGCAAGCGCTGCAATGCGCCCCATGCCGTCCGACCAGAGAAGGCGGGCCAGCATGGTGGCAAGACCATAGAAGATGGCAAGCACGGCGGGCAGGCCCAGGACGGCCAGAGGGAGCGCCCAGGCGAATTCCTCGGCCTCCAGAAGCAGTGCATTGCCAAGCCACCAGAGGCCACAGACGAAGTAGCCGAGGCCGAAGAGCCAGCCGATCCAGAAGGAGGACGACAGCCCCGCCCTCCCCGTCTCGGCATTGCCCGTCGCGCCGTCGAGCAGCCACACGAGCAGCGTGAACGACACGAACATCGCGGCAAAGAAATCAAAGGGCGGAAGGGCCAGCGCCCCGATCGCTCCTGCGAGAATGGCAAGACCAGCGCGCCTTACCCCCCACAGCAGCAGAATCCTCGCTGCCAAAGCCTGCATATCCACCCCTCGTGCCCGCGAATCAATCGCGGGCAGTCTTCCAAAAAACCGGAGGCCTGTCGCGGTTTTCGGCGCGGGCGGTGCCGGCCGCTACCGTCTAAGCGCGGTCGGCATTCTCCAGAGGCGGCTGACCGACCTCGGCGACCGGCTCAGCAAGAGGCTGGACGGCCGGCTCGACGGCAGGCTCGGCCGGCTTCACTGAAGCCTTGGGCGCGCGGGGTTTTGCCGGAGCCTTGGCGCGCGCCTTGGTCGCGCCTTCGCCCTGCAGAGAGGTATCGGCTGTCGCCGCCTTGGCGGCCTTTGCGTCGATGTCACCATCGGCGCGGGTATCGACATCACCCTTTGTCGTTGACCGACGACGGGCGCCTGCGCGCTTGCGGGCAACGCGAACGCGCTTGATGCGGCGCGGGTCGGCATCGAGGATGTGGAACTCGAAGCCTGGCAAGGCCTGCACCACTTCGCCCCGTGCCGGGATCCGGCCAAGAGCCGAGAAGATAAGACCACCCAGGGTGTCGACGTCTTCCAGACGATCCTTGATGTCGAAGTCGGGACCGATCGCTTCGGCAATCTCTTCCAGTTCGACGCGGGCATCGGCGACGATCACGTCGTCGGCGACCCGGCTGAACATGACCTCTTCGTCATCGTGTTCATCGTCGATGTCGCCGATGACCATTTCCACGATGTCCTCGTGGCTGACGAGACCATCGGTACCGCCGTATTCATCGATGACGAGAGCCATCTGCGTGCGGGCCGCCTGCATGCGGGTCATCAGGTCGGATGCCAGCATCGACGGCGGCACGAACAGGATGGAGCGGATGATGCCGGCCTCAGCAACCGTCTTGCTCAAATCGATGCGCGCAAGATCGAAATCGATCTTCGGTTTGGCCGGTGCCTTTTCGACCTTCTCCACCTTCTCCGCGCCATTTGCGGGCGAAGCAGACTTCGCCACGCGCCTACGGCTGCGGGCCTGCTTGGTGACGTAAGAGAGGAGGTCGCGGATGTGAACCATGCCGCGCGGGTCATCCAGCGTTTCGGCATAAACCGGCATGCGCGAGCGACCGGAGACGTCGAAGATCGTCATCAACTCGCCGATGGTGACGCTCTGGTCGACCGCCTCGATGTCGACGCGCGGGACCATGATGTCCTCAACGCGGACTTCGCGGAAGCGGAGGATGTTGTGCAGCATCGCCCGTTCTTCGGGCGTGAAGGCCTCGCCCAAGGTCGCATCGGCTTTCAGCGCGACGGTCAAGTCCTCGCGCAGGCTCGTGGAGGAAGAGGGCTTCAGAATGCGGCCCAGGCGGGCCCAGAAAGACGGGGATTGTCGGGCCGAGCTTTCCGCTCGGGGGGGACTACTGCCCTCTTCGGAAGAGGAACCCTCGTTACTCTCTTTGGCCTCAGGGGCCGTTTTCGTCGCAAAATCGGTCATTGTTCCAAACTATCAGATCGGGTCCTGCCCCGCATAGGGGTCAGATAGGCCAAGTTCCGCCAGAATGCGAGTCTCCAGCGCTTCCATTTTCTCGGCGTCGTTCACTTCCATGTGGTCGTAGCCGAAAAGATGCAGGAATCCATGAACCATCAAATGGGTCAGATGATCCTCGAAAGTCTTGTCCAATTCGACGGCTTCGCGCTCGACCGTCTCGCGGGCGATGATGATGTCGCCCAGCATCGGCCCCGGCATCTTGCCGGGCGTCACCGGAAACGCGGGGAAAGACAGGACGTTGGTCGGCTTGTCCTTGTCGCGCCATTCCGCGTTGATCTCGCGGATCATCTCGTCATCGGCAAAGACGAGCGACACTTCCGTCGGCTGCTTCGGAAAGGGCTGGCCCTCGCGCGTCGCAAGATGGGTTTCCGCTGCCCCGAGCACGCGGGAGGCCAAAGCCTCCAGCGCCGTCTCGTCATCCCAACCGTCGGCTTCGACGGCAATCTGTATGTCCAACTGGCTCATCGTTTGGTGGTGAAGCGGGCTTAGTGCTCGCTCTGCTCGCTCTCGTCCTGTACCTTGTACTTGGCGTCATAGGCCTGCACGATGCGGCCGACCAGCGGGTGGCGAACCACGTCCGTATCCTTGAAGCGGACGACGGAAATGCCTTCGACCCCCTTCAGCACGTTCAGCGCCTCGACCAGACCGGAGGTGACGCCGCGCGGCAGGTCAACCTGGCTCGGGTCGCCGGTGATGATCATGCGGCCGTTTTCGCCGAGACGCGTCAGGAACATCTTCATCTGCATCGAGGTCGTATTCTGCGCCTCATCGAGAATGATCGCCGCGTTGGCAAGCGTCCGCCCGCGCATGAAGGCGAGCGGGGCGATCTCGATGACGCCGGCGGTGATGGCGCGCTCGACCTTGTCGCCGGGGATCATGTCATAGAGGGCGTCATAGAGCGGGCGGAGATACGGATCGACCTTGTCCTTCATGTCGCCCGGCAGGAAGCCGAGGCGCTCGCCGGCTTCAACCGCAGGGCGCGTCAGCACGATGCGATCGACGACGCCGCGCTCGAGGAGCTGTGCGGCATGGGCGACGGCAAGGTAGGTCTTGCCGGTACCGGCAGGGCCGACGCCGAAGACCATTTCCGAACGCTCGAGCGCCCGCATATAGGCGTCCTGCGTCGGGGTGCGGGCCGCAATCGTCTTCTTTCGGGTGGAGATCTGCGCCATCGACAGCTTGGCCTTGCGCTCCAGCGTCGGAAGCGACAGCTGGTCGTCTGCGGCGACCGCCATGCGGATGGCACCCTCGACGTCAGAGGCTTCCACGGAGCCGCCGCTCTGCAGGCGGGCATAGAGGAAGTCGAGCGCGCGTCGAGCCTGGTTCGTTGCCTGAAGTTCGCCGGTAATGGCCACCGAATTGCCGCGGGCGCGGGCCTCGATCTGGAGGCGCTGCTCAAGCAATTTCAAATGCTGGTCGAACTGGCCGAATAGCTCGCTGGCAAGCCTGTTGTTCTCGAACGTCAAGATGAAGTGATTGGCGTCGGTCGCAGAGGTGCGGACATTGCGCGAGGGTGAAGAAACCACTTCTGTTGCGTTCAAGCGATCAGGCTCCTGCTGTGATCAGGTTCAGGCCCTCACTCTAACCCTCTGCCACCTCGGCAAACAAGCTGTTTGGGCCGGCTGCGGTGATTCGTACCTGTATAATGTCACCGATTTGCGATGACTTTGCATCAACATTCACCGACTGCAGCCAGGGCGAGCGTCCGATGAGCTGTCCCGGCATGCGGCCCGGCTTCTCCAGAAGCAGGTCGATGGTCTTGCCGATCATCGACTGCATGAAGGCCTGCTGCTGGTCCAGCAACAGCGCCTGGAGCCGTGCCAGGCGTTCGGTCTTTACATCCTCGGCCAAGTGGTCGGGCAAATCGGCGCCAGGCGTGCCGGGACGTGTCGAATACTTAAACGAATAAGCCTGCGCGTAGTTCACTTCGCGCACGAGATTCATCGTGTCTTCGAAGTCCTGATCCGTCTCGCCGGGGAAGCCGACGATGAAGTCACCCGAAAGCGCAATATCGGGGCGGACGGAGCGGATGCGATCGATGAGAGCAACGTATTCCGATGCCTTGTGGCGGCGGTTCATCGCCTTCAGGATCCGGTCGGAGCCAGACTGCACTGGCAGATGCAGATAGGGCATCAGCATGCGCAGATCCCGATGCGCCTCGATCAGCCGGTCGTCCATGTCGCGCGGATGGCTGGTGGTGTAGCGCAGGCGCGCGAGACCGGGGATTTCGGCGAGCCTATAGAGGAGATCGCCGAGGCCGATCGCCCGCCCCTTCTCATCCTCGCCATGCCAGGCATTGACGTTCTGGCCGAGCAGCGTCAGTTCGCGCACGCCGCTGTCCACCAGCTTGCGCGCTTCGGTCAGGAGTTGCGTGAGCGGACGGGAGACTTCCGAACCGCGGGTATAGGGCACGACGCAGAAGGTGCAGAACTTGTCGCAGCCTTCCTGGACGGTAAGGAAGGCCGTGACCGAGCGGGGCTTGCCGATGACCTTGGTCGGATCCGGCAGATGCTCGAACTTGTCTTCGAGCGCGTATTCCGTATCGACCACACGCTCGCCGGCACGGGCCTTCTGCAGAGCCTGCGGCAGGCGGTGATAGGTCTGCGGGCCGAGCACCACGTCGACGGCTGGCTCGCGGCGGGAAATCTCCTCGCCTTCCGCCTGGGCGACACAACCGGCGACGCCGATCATGAATTCCTTGCCTTCCGCCGCACGCGCCTTCTTGTGCTCGCGCAGACGGCCGAGCGCGGAATAGACCTTTTCGGCCGCCTTTTCGCGGATGTGGCAGGTGTTGAGCAGGACGAGATCCGCCTCTTCCATGACCTCGGTCGGCACATAACCATCGGCCGCCAGGGCATCGGCCATGCGGCCGCTGTCATAGACGTTCATCTGGCAGCCATAGGTCTTGATGAAGACCTTGCGCGTGTTGGCGCCCGGCGCCGGGGTCTCGGGAAGGCTTACGGTTTCCTGGGTCATGGCGCGCTATTTAGTGGTTTTCGGCCCACGATTAAACCGAAAAATGAGCGCGGATGATCAGCGCCTGTGGCGACCTCTGAGATGGGCGAGCAGCATCGCGCGCAACTGCTCTTCGATGCGCAGCGCGAGCGCCTTGCGGCTGTCACCCTTGCGAAACTCGACCGTCTCTCCAAAGGTGACGTCGACATCCAGCGCGCCGGCCCGCAGAACGCCGATCAGATGCTCCATCAATCCCGTATCTCCCGGCCAGCCGGCGATCGGGCGGTGGTAGCGGCCCATGGGCATGCCCTGGACGCGGGTATAGGCAATGGCCGTCGGCTGGACATTGACGATGCCGTTCTCGTCGTCTTTTGGCAGGGCTGCGGCCGCAGCGCCAAAGAGCGACGACTTGATGCCGAGGATACGATTGCCGTCCGACGTTGTGCCTTCGGGAAAGAGCACGACAATTTCGCCGTCGGCCATGCGGGCGGCGATCTCGTTGACCTGATCCCCCGTGCGGCGCTTTTCCTCGCGCACGACGAAGATCGTCTTCTGCAATCTGGCGAGGAAACCGAAGACCGGCCAGGAGGCAACCTCGGTCTTGGCGATGAAAGCGACATCGGCGATCGACCCGAGGACGAGGATGTCCTTCCAAGAGGCATGGTTGGCGGCGATCATCAGCGGCCGGCGGGTCTCCAGCCTGCCATGCACATGCACGCGAATGCCGAGGAACCAGAGCGCCATGCGGTGCCAGTAGCGCGGCAGCCGGCGCCGGAGCGGCCAGTCGAAGCGCAGTGCCAGCAGCTGGACCGGGATCATCAGGCCCGAGATGACCAGCAGCACGATGAGAAAAAGGCCGACCCTCAGCCAGTTGATCACGCGGGCCTCACTGGCATGGCGGGCATCGGCCTATTTCTCGTCCTTCGACAGGGGAATGCCGTAGAGTTCGAGCCTGTGGCCAACGAGGCGAAAGCCGTGTTCGCGGGCAATGCGCTCCTGCAGCGCCTCGATTTCCGGCGAATGGAATTCGACGACGGTACCGGTCTTCAGGTCGATCAGGTGATCGTGGTGCTCTTCCGGAACGGTCTCGTAGCGCGAGCGGCCATCGCGAAAATCATGCCGCTCAATGATGCCGGCGTCTTCGAAGAGTTTGACCGTCCGGTAAACCGTGGAGATCGAGATCTTCGCATCCACCTTGGATGAGCGGCGGTAGAGCTCCTCGACATCCGGATGATCATGCGATTCTTCCAGGATGCGGGCAATGACGCGACGCTGCTCGGTCATGCGCATGCCCCGTTCGGCACACAGCGTTTCGAGCGATTTCAGGGCGTCATTCATAATGTCAGCATATCCGCAGATGGTCGGTTGGTCCAACCGCCGGGTTAGCGAAGATCGCGGCGCATGACAAGCGCGGAGGACCGGCGGCCGTTTTCATCGGTGTAATAGGCGGGGCGTTCACCGGCTTTCTCGAAGCCGAGCTTGCGATAGAGGCCGAGTGCGGCCTGATTGCCGTCATCGACCTCCAAAAACATGGATTCCCCGCCCCTGCCCTTCGCCTCGCGGAGCGCTGCCTGCATCAGCCGCCAGCCGAGGCCGAAGCGCGCGACCTTGTCGCTGACGGCAATCGTCAGGATCTCCGCCTCGCCGGCCACTTCGCGGGCGAGCACGAAACCGGCGAGCGGCGCCTTGAAGATCAGCGTATTGGTCTGCCAGGCGGCGAAACCGAAAGTGTTGGGCTGGAGAAGGAGGCTTAAGAACTCGCCGTCGCCCCAGGCGCGGGGAAAGCGCTGACCATGCAGCTCCGACACCGCGCGGCAGTGTTCGGAGGTCATCGGGACAATCTCGAATTCGGGCTGGCGGTAGAACAGGCTGTCGCGCATGTCAGGCTCTCGATACGGCAAATCCGGTCTGCGGTTTCGCATCCGGTCCCCTGAGATAGAGCGGCTTCGGCTTGCCCTGAGCTTTCGCTAATGAAGCGATACGCGCGACGATCTCGATCGGGTAATGATCCGGCCCCGTTTCCGCCTGGAGATCCGAGACAAGGGCCGAGGCAGAGCCGACAAGAACGGTGCCGGGAACGGCTGCGCGCGCTAGATAATCATCGAGCTCGAGCAAAAGCGGCTCGCCGTGGGGGACGCCGTCCTGAAAGCTCTGTGCATAGACTTCGTCGCGATGGGCGTTGATGGCGGCGAGGATCAGCCCCTGCTTTTCCAGGCTTGTCTGGCTCAAGACTTCAAGCGTCGAGACGCCGACGCATTCCACATCCAGGGCCAATGCCAGCCCCCGGGCAGCCGCGACGCCGACACGGATGCCGGTGAAGGAGCCGGGGCCAATGGTCACGCCGATACGCCCGACATCCGTCAGGGAAAGCTTTGCCTCGGCCAGCGCCTCGTCGATCATCGCCATCAGCCGTTCGGCATGGCCACGACCGATGGTCTCGCTGACGCGACCGAGGATGGTGCCGGTATCGGAATCAAAAACGGCGGCTGCGCAGTCCACACCCGCCGTATCGATCGCAAGAACGATCATCTCGTCTCCCGTCCGGTCGGATCAGACCGCTTCGACTTCCTGCACTTCCGGAACGAAGTGGCGGAGCAGGTTCTGTACGCCATGCTTCAGGGTCGCCGTCGAGGACGGGCAACCGGCGCAGGAGCCCTTCATGTTCAGGAAGACCTTGCCATCCTTGAAGCCACGGAAGGTGATGTCGCCGCCGTCCTGGGCGACCGCAGGGCGGACGCGGGTTTCGAGCAGTTCCTTGATGGTTGCCACGATGGTTTCGTCGCCGGCATCGAAGAATTCATCGTCGCCTTCGGCTTCGACGGAGCCGGAAGCCGAGCCCATGACGGGCGCGCCGCTCATGAAATGCTCCATGATCGTGCCGAGGATCGCCGGCTTCAGATGCTGCCATTCGGGGCCGTCCTTGGAGACGGTGACGAAATCATAGCCGAAGAAGACGCCCGTCACGCCCGGGATCGTGAAGATGCGGGATGCGAGCGGCGAGGCCGCAGCGCTTTCGGCGTCGCGGAATTCGGCCGTGCCGGTTTCCATGACCACCTTGCCGGGCAGGAATTTTAGGGTCGCCGGGTTCGGCGTAGCTTCGGTCTGGATGAACATTATGGCCTCCGGGCGGTGAGCGCACCGCTAAAGATTAGAATACTTCCAAAATAGACGTTGCGGACCGCATCTTCAAGACACGAAAGCCGGGATGGCGAAATCAGCAGAGCGCGTCGATTTCCTCATTGGTCAGCGTATCCGGCAGAACCGTGACCGGGATCGGGAAAGCGGCGCCGCGACCGGCGATCATCGAAACGAGCGGACCCGGGCCTTCCTTGGTCGATCCGGCCGCGAGAACGAGGATCGCGATATCGCGGTCTTCCTCGATCAGGCCGTTGATCTCGGCGAAGGAGCTGCCTTCCCGGATGACGATCTCCGGCTCGATGCCGATCGTGTCCCGCACGGTCTGGGCGGCCTTGGCCATGATGGCTTCCGCCTCTTCCCGGGCCTCGGCCCGCATGATCTCCTCGACACCCAGCCATTGCTGAAAGTCGCCATCGGGGATCACATAGGTCAGGACCAGTCCGCCATTGGAATTCTTGGCACGGCGGCCGGCATAATGCACCGCGCGAAAGCATTCCGGGGTATTGTCGATAACCGCCATGAACTTGCGGCGGTGACCTTCAAGACGTGACAGACGCGTTGAAACCATAGAATACCCCGCCGCCGGACGATGACATGTGGCGCGAGCGGGGCTCCGGTGGGACCCGCTCGCGACCGCGACCTTATCGCACGAAACCGATGATGTCGCGGACTTCGTTCATGGTCTTTTCGGCACGCGCCCGCGCCCGCTCGCCACCGTCGCGCAGCACCGCGTCGATGTGAGCCGGGTCTTCCATCAGACGGCGCATCTCGGCATTGATCGGGGCGAGCACGTCGACGGCAAGCTCGATGAGCGCCGGCTTGAAGACGGAAAATTGCTGGCCGCCGAATTCAGCAAGGACATCAGCTTTCGACTTGTCGGCGAGGGCCGCGAAGATGCCGACGAGGTTATCGGCTTCGGGACGGCCTTTGAGGCCTTCCGTTTCGCTCGGAAGCGCGTCGGGATCGGTCTTCGCCTTGCGGATCTTCTTGGAGATCGCGTCCTGGTCGTCCATCAGGTTGATGCGCGAGAGATCGGAGGGATCCGACTTCGACATCTTCTTGGTGCCGTCCTTCAGGCTCATGACGCGCGGCGCCGGGCCATCGATCAGTGGCTCGACCATCGGGAAATAGGCATGCACCGGCTCGTCGCCGACCTTGATGTCGATGCCGAGACCCGTCGGGCGGATCTTCTCGGCAAAGTCCATGTTGAACTTCATGGCGATGTCGCGGGCGAGCTCCAGATGCTGCTTCTGGTCTTCGCCGACCGGCACATGGGTCGCGCGGTAGACGAGGATGTCGGCAGCCATCAGGCTCGGATAGGCGTAAAGGCCGAGCGAGGCCTGCTCGCGATCCTTGCCGGCCTTGTCCTTGAACTGCGTCATGCGGTTCATCCAGCCGATGCGGGCCACGCAGTTGAAGATCCAGGCAAGCTCCGCATGCTGCGGCACCTGCGACTGGTTGAAGACGATGTGCTTCTTCGGGTCGATGCCGGCGGCGAGGAAGGCGGCCGTGATCGAGCGGATCTGGGTCGCCATGTCTTCGTGGACCAGCTGGGCCGTCAGCGCATGCAGGTCGACGACGCAGTAGATGCAGTCGTTGTTTTCCTGCAGCGCGACAAACTTTCTGATGGCGCCGAGATAATTGCCGAGATGGAGATTGCCGGTGGGCTGAACGCCGGAGAATACCAGCGGCTTGAACTCAGTCATTGTTGTCCTCAACAGGCTGGTGGAGGGCCCGATCTTCTGATCGCGTCGGACAGGGCTTATGCACGGCGCGCGGGGCGCAATCAAGCGCTCACTTCGGTGGAGGGCACCCCTCAGGGACGCGCCGGCTCGATCAGGTCCCAGAGGTTGCCATAGAGATCCTCGAAGACCGCGACCGTGCCATAAGGCTCGTGACGCGGCGCCTCGCGGAAGATGACCCCGGCCTGCATGAAGCGTGCATGGTCGCGGGCGAAGTCATCGGTCTTCAGGAAGAAGCCGACGCGGCCGCCGGTCTGGTTGCCGATGGCCGCGCGCTGGGTGTCGTCCGATGCCTCCGCGAGCAGGAGCGAAGCGCCCTCGCCTCCCTTCGGGCGAACCACGAGCCAGCGCTTTCCGTCCGGCATTGCCGTGTCTTCCACGCAGTCGAAGCCAAGGGCGTCGCAATAGAAGGTCTTCGCACGATCATAGCTGTCGACGACGAGGCTGACGAGAAAGAGGCTGTTTGCGCTCATGATGGGGGCTTTCGGTTCGAGATGTGACGGAAAGGAAGCCGACATCACGCATAGGCAAATTTCCTCCCGGATTCGAGGGGTTTAAGGAATGAATTGGCGCCCTTCAAACGGACTGATTTGCAAGACAAAAATGCGTGTAAATCTCAAATCGAGCAAAGCGCACCAAATTTGACACATTTGCGGGAATAAAAAACCGCAGCAAGCGATCTGGATCGCTGAAAACAACAATCTCATTCCAGAAGGTCACTCATGCGCACATTGTTTCGCGTCGCGCTCGGCTGCGTTCTTTCACTCGGTCTCCTCTCACCCGTCGAGGCCGTCGAGAAGAAGAAGCGCCATTTCTTCATGAAGCACGATACGGCCGTCGCCTACACGCTGCAGCGCGTCAGCGTCAAAGCCAATTGTTTTCCCGACGAGCTGAAGGCGATCCTTGCTCACATCGCCAAGAAGACCGGCAAGAAGCCGGTGGTGACCTCAGGCCACCGTCCGCGCTCGGGCAAGTCCCAGCACAGCCACTGTTTCGCCGCTGACATTCGCGTTCCCGGCGTGCCGGAAAAGAAGATCGTCGCGGCGGCGCGCACGGCCCCCGGCATCGGCGGGATCGGCCGCTACTGCAACGGTATCGTTCATGTCGATATCGGGCCGAAGCGCACCTGGACTTATTGCTGATCGGGATCAGCGGGGGTCGCCGCGGGTTCGTCAGCGGCCTTTTTCCTGCGCTTCAGGCTGCGGCGGATCGTGCCGATATCTGCGCCACCGATCAGGAAGGCGATGCCGAAATAGACGGGCATGGCCACGACAACCAGACCGCCCAGCGCCAGGATCTGATCGAAGAGCGGGCTTGATGGCTGCAGCCAGGCGGACCACCGATCGGACAGGTAGACGAGCAGGCCCGCCATGATTGCCGAGGCGATCATCAGCCGCAGTGTGCGCGTGACCAGCGACCACTCGAAGACGATATGGCCACGCCAGACCAGCACCGAGAACAACAGAATGGTGTTGGTCCAGCCGGCAGCGGCTTCAGCGATCGCAATGCCGCTTTCCTCGAAGATCGGGAAGAGCGTGATGGCAAGGCCCGTGTTGAGCGCCACCGAAACCATGGTGAAGCGCATCGGCGTCTTGGTGTCCTCGCGGGCGTAGTAGCCCGGCTGCAGCGCCTTGATCAGCACGAAGCCCGGGAGGCCGATGCCGTAAATGGCGAGGATCGAGGCGACAACCGCGGTGTTTTGCTCGGAAAATGCGCCGCGCTCATAGAGCACGCGGATGATTTCGTCCGAGAGCACCCAGATTGCGGCAGCGGCCGGCAGGGTGAGAAACAGCACGAATTCGATCGAGCGGTTCTGGAGGTTGCCCGCCTCCTTCATGTGCCCGCCCTTCAGCGCGCGGGCGAGTTCTGGCAGCAGCACCACGGCGACCGCGACACCGACCACGCCGAGTGGCAGCTGATAGATGCGGTCGGCATATTGCAGGGCGGCTATCGCCCCTTCCTTGGTCGAGGCGATGGCCTGGCCGATCAGCTGGTTGATCTGGGTGATGCCGCCGGTGATGGCGGCCGGGACTGCGAGCACCAGCAGGCGCTTGACGTTCGGCGTGAAGCGCGGGCGCTTGAAGCCGATGCGGATGCCGGCATGGCGCACACCGAGATAAACGACGGCCATCTGCAAGAGCCCCGCGCCGAGCACCGACCAGGAGAGGGCCCAGGCCGTGACCGAGGGATCGGCGCCGGTCCAGAGCGCCCAGGCCAGCGCGCCAATCATCAGGACATTGAGAAAGACCGGTGCGATCGCTGCGGCAAAGAAGTGATGCAGCGAGTTCAGCATGCCGCTCAGCATGGCCGTCAGCGACATGCACATGAGATAGGGAAACATGACGATCGCGAGGCGCACCGTCAGGTCGAATTTCTCCTGATCGTCGGCGAAGCCCGGCGCAATGATCCACTGGACCAGCAGCGGCATCGAAAGCTGCATGCCGATGGTCAGGATCAGAAGGACCGAGAACAGGACGCCAAAAACTTCTTCGGAGAAGCGCTTGGCGCCGTCGATGCCATTCGCCTCGATCTCCTTGGCGAAGAGCGGCACGAAGGCGGCATTGAACGCGCCTTCGGCAAAAAGACGCCGGAAGAGATTGGGAAAGCGGAAGGCGGCATAGAAGACGTCGGCGACCGGACCAGTCCCCAGTGCTGCGGCCATGAGGGTTTCGCGCGCGAAGCCAAAGATGCGGCTGCCGAGCGTCGCCCCACCGACGGTCATGAATTTCTTGACGAGGCTCATTCCTCAGGCCCGTGCCTTCTTGGGCACCGGCGCAGCGCGTGGCGGCGGCGCGATGATGCCGGAGGGCATGTTGTCGCGAAGTTCATCCGGCTGGTCAACCATGACCGCTTTCAGCCTGTTTGCGATGTTGGCCTGGCGGTTTTCATTGGTGACCTTCTGGCCGACCAGATCGGTGACATAGAAGGTATCGATGACCTTTTCACCGAAGGTGGTGATGCGGGCCGAATGGATGTCGAGCGAAAGATCCGAGAGAACGGCGGTGATTTCGGCAAGCAGACCGATGCGGTCGAGGCATTCAACCTCGATGACGGTGAACTTGTTGGACAGCGCATTGGAGATGCGCACATCCGGCTGGACCGGGAAGGTCTTGTTCTTCTTCTTGCCTTTGGAGCGCGTGGCGATGACTTCCGGCAGGCGCTTGCGGCCCGAGAGCACGTCTTCGATCATCTTGCCGATCGTGGCCGCACGGCGCATCTCGTCCTCGTCGATCGGGAATTCCCGGTTGATCAGGATCGTGTCGAGCGCGCGGCCGTCCGAGGTCGTGAAGATCTGCGCGTCGGCGATGTTGGCGCCGGCTGCGGCACAGGCGCCGGCGATGATCGACAGTAGGCGCGGGTGGTCCGGCGAGAGCACGGTGATCTCGGTGATCGCGTGGAACTGGTGGGTGCGCACCATGGTGGCGAGCGCCTGGCCCGACTTGTCCGCCTGGCGGATGAAATGGGCGTGGCGGACCTGGTCCTCGAGATCGACCGAGAGCAGGTAGGGCTCGTAGTGCAGCTTGGTATAGGTGCGCTGATCCTTCTGGCTCCAGCCGTCGAGCGCCTGAGTGAGCTGTTCGGCCGCGTGCTTGGCGCGCTCCTTGCGGGAAACCTGAGAGAAGCCGCCGGAAAGCAGAAGCTCGGTCTCGTAGTAGAGCGTGCGCAGAAGCTGGCCCTTCCAGCCGTTCCAGACACCGGGACCGACGGCGCGGATGTCGCAGACTGTCAGCACCAGAAGCATTCTCAGGCGATCGAGCGACTGCACCTTCTCGGCAAAGTCGGTGATGGTCTTGCGATCATGCAGGTCGCGCGTCTGGGCGACCATCGACATCAGGAGATGCTGGTCGATTAGCCAGGCGACCATTTCGGTCTGCTTCGGGGTCAGTCCGAGACGCGGGCAGAGCTTGCGCGCCACCTTGGCGCCGGCCACCGAGTGGTCCTCCTGGCGGCCCTTGGCGATGTCGTGCAGGAGTACGGCGACGTAGAGCGTCTGACGGTCCTCGATCTCGGGCATGATCTTGTTGGCGAGCGGATGGATCTCCTCCGCATTGCCCTTGTCGATCTCGGAGAGAACCTCGACCGTGCGGATGAGATGCTCGTCGACGGTGTAGTGATGATACATGTTGAACTGCATCATCGAGACGATCTTGCCGAATTCCGGCATGAAGCGGCCGAGCACGCCGGCCTCGTTCATGCGCCGCAGGATGAAGCCCGGATCCTTGCGCGAGGTCAGGATGGAGAGGAAGAGGCGGTTTGCCTCCTCGCTCTCGCGGAAATCGTTCTTGATCAGCGAGAGCGACCGCGTCACGGCCTTCAGGGCATCGGGATGGAATTCCAGCCCGTTCAGATCGGCCACATGAAAGAGCCGCATGATGGACATCGGATCTTTCTTGAAGATGCCGGGATCGGCAAGCGCGATGCGGCCGCGATCGTCGATGAATTCGCTGGCGCCCGGGATCTTGCGGGGACGGTTGGCGAAGCGGCCGATCATGCCGCCGATGCCGGGTGCCGCCTTGGCCTGCTGGTCTTCCAGCGCTGCTGCAAAGATGCGCGTGAGATCGCCGACGTCCTTCGCCACCAGGAAGTAATGCTTCATGAAGCGCTCGACCGCCGAGAGGCCCGGACGCGACTGATAATCGAGGTTCTTGGCAATTTCCGGCTGGATGTCGAAATAGAGCCGCTCTTCCGGCTTCCCGGTCAGATAGTGCATGTGGCAGCGGACCGCCCAGAGGAAGTCATCCGCCTTCTGGAACAGGCGCCATTCGTGGCGCGAGAGCACGCCGAGACGCACGAGCTCGTCGGTATCGCGGACGTGGTAATTGTATTTGGCAATCCAGAAGAGCGTCTGAAGATCGCGCAGGCCGCCCTTGCCTTCCTTGACGTTCGGCTCGACGAGATAGCGGCTGTCGCCTGCCTTGCGGTGGCGCTCGTCGCGTTCGGCAAGTTTGGCGGCAATGAATTCGGGTGCAGTGCCGGTCGTCACTTCCTGGTCGAAGCGCTGCTGCAGTTCGGTGACGAGGGCCTCTTCTCCGCAGATGTGGCGGGTCTCGAGGATCGCCGTGCGGATGGTCATGTCAGCCTTCGACAGCCTTATGCATTCCTCGACCGTACGGGTAGCATGGCCAACCTTGAAGCCGACATCCCAGAGGAGATAGAGCACGAATTCCACCGCCTTGTGCATGGCGGGGCCAGCCTTTGGTGGCAGCAGGAACAGCAGGTCGATGTCGGAGCCGGGTGCGAGCGTGCCGCGACCGTAACCGCCGACGGCGGCAACGGCGAGACCGTTCGTATCCTTCGGATAGACATGGGTCCGGGCGAAATCGAAGATCACCGAAATCAGCTGGTCCTGGATCCAGGAGATGCGGTTGGCGCAGTTCATCCCGCTGCCATCCTCGAACAGCTTCAAGCGCGCCTGTTCGCGGGCATCGGCCGACGCCTTCTTCAGGATCGGCAAAAGCTTCGAGCGGGTCTCCAGCATGTTGCCGCAACCGGCCTCGGCGATGGTCTTGCAGGACGCACGAAGCGCGTCAATGTCGAGGAGATCGTCGAAGGCGAGGACTGCATTGGCCATGGGGGCGGCATCATCTCTTGGGAACCCGGGAATCGGCCGGGATTGGTGGCGCTATAGCGCTTTTCGGGCGCGATTGACAGGCACTCTACCGGTCAAGGCTTGCCAAGTTGTTTCTTGAGATCATAGAGCGCCTCGAGCGCCTGGCGAGGCGTGAGGTCGTCAAGATCGAGTGAGCGCAGCGCCTCCTCGACCTTCGACGGGCCGGATTTCTGGATCTCCTCACGCCGGACGGCGACCTGGAACAGCGGCAGATCGTCGATCAGCTGGGCGGCCGGGTTCTTGCGGTCGCTGTCTTCCAGGCGGGTCAGAACATCACGGGCGCGCGCGACGACGGCAGCCGGCAGACCGGCAAGACGGGCGACCTGGATGCCATAGGAGCGGTCGGCCGCACCCGGGCCAACCTCATGCAGGAAGATGACGTCGCCATCCCATTCCTTGACGCGCATCGTCACGTTCGACATGCGGGCGAGCTTTTCCGAGAGTGCGGTAAGCTCGTGGAAGTGGGTGGCAAAGAGCGAGCGGCAGCGGTTTGCCTCATGCAGGTGTTCGACGGCCGCCCAGGCAATCGAGAGCCCGTCGAAGGTCGCGGTGCCGCGGCCGATTTCGTCCAAGATGACCAGCGAGCGGTCGGTGGCCTGGTTGAGGATGGCCGCCGTTTCGACCATCTCGACCATGAAGGTGGAACGGCCGCGCGCCAGATCGTCCGAGGCGCCGACACGGGAGAATAGGCGATCGACCACGCCGATATGGGCGGCACCCGCGGGCACGAAGGAGCCCATCTGGGCAAGGATGGCGATTAGCGCATTCTGGCGCAGGAAGGTCGACTTACCGCCCATGTTGGGACCGGTGAGCAGCCAGATGGCGCCGGGGCCCTTGGTGTCATGCGGCGAGAGATCGCAATCATTGGCGATGAAGGGGCTCGCAGCCTGGCGGCGCAACGCCTGCTCGACCACCGGATGGCGGCCAGCGGTGATCTTGAACATCCTGCTATCGTCAACGAGCGGGCGGCAGTAACCCTGCTCCTCGGAGAGGGCGGCAAGGCCGGCGGCGACGTCGATCACGGCGAGCGCGCGAGCGGCTGCCTTGATCGGCTCGGCAGCGGCAATCACCTGCGCCACCATCCGGTCGAAGGCTGCCAGTTCGAGCGACAGCGCCTGACCGGCAGCATTGGCAATCCGGCTTTCGAGGTCGGCGAGTTCTGTCGTCGTGAAGCGCATGGCGTTGGCCATGGTCTGGCGATGGATGAAGCGGGACTTCGCCTCGTCCGTGTCGGTCATCGGCCCTGCATTGCCGGCGGTCACCTCGATGAAATAGCCGAGCACGTTGTTGTGCTTGATCTTCAACGACTTGATGCCGGTTTCCTCGGCATATTGCAGCTGCAGGCCGGCGATGACCCGGCGTGACTGGTCGCGCAGGGCCCGCAGTTCGTCGAGCTCCGGAATTGCACCATCGCGCAGGAAGCCGCCGTCGCGCTTCAGAAGCGGCAGTTCGTCGGCCAGCATCGATGCCAGGCTCGGGCCCAGATCGACGGGAAGGGCTGCGAGATCGGAAAGCGCCTCGGAGAGTTCCTTCGGGAGACCCGAGGGATCGAGCAGGCGGCCAACTTCGGTTGAGGCGGCAAGGCCAGCGACGATGGAACCGAGATCACGCGGGCCGCCGCGATCGAGCGCCAGACGAGACAGCGCACGCGGCATATCCGGCACGCGCTTCAGGGCATCGCGCAGGCGGTCGACAAGCAGGCCGTCGGCCAGCAGGAAGGCGATCGAATCCTGGCGCTCTGCAATGGCTTCGGGGTCCGTCAGCGGCGACATCAGGCGTTCGGCGAGCAGACGCGCGCCGCCACCGGTGACGGTGCGATCGATCGCTTTCAGGAGCGAGCCATTGCGCTCGCCCGACAGTGTCTTGACCAGTTCGAGATTGGCGCGGGTGGCCGGATCGATGAAGAGGGTGGAGGCTGCGTTCTGGCGCTCGGGCAGACCGAGCGGCGGGCGCTCGGAGATCTGCGTTTTTTCCACATAGGCGACGGCTGCGGCAGCAGCAGCGATCTCGGCACGGGAAAAGGCGCCGAAGCCGTCCAGGGTGGTCACTCCGAAGTAGCGGGCGATGCGCCCTTCGGCACTGGCACTGTCGAAGAGCACGGCAGGCTGGGGCACGACGACACGACCGAGCACGTCGAAGGCAGGTTTCAGCTCCTCGTCGTGGAAAAGCGTGTCGGGCACGATCAGCTCGCGCGGCTCGATGCGCAGGATATCGGCGAGCAGCCGCGTTTCCGTCGTTTCGGCGAGGCGGAAGATGCCGGTGGAGATATCGATCCAGGCGAGCGCCAGCTGCGGGGCGGAGCTGCCGCGAATGCGGGCCAGCGCCATCAGATAGTTGGACTCGAAGGGCGAGAGGAGCTTTTCCTCAGTCAGTGTGCCCGGCGTGACGAGGCGCACGACGTCGCGCTTCACCACCGACTTCGAGCCGCGCTTTTTCGCCTCGGCCGGGTCTTCGACCTGTTCGCAGACGGCGACGCGGAAGCCGAGCGTGATCAGCTTCTGCAGGTAATCGTCGGCCGCGTGCACCGGCACGCCGCACATCGGAATGTCCTGGCCGAGATGCTGGCCACGGCGCGTCAGCGTGATGCCCAGCGCCCGCGAGGCATCGACCGCATCCTCGAAGAAGAGCTCGTAGAAATCGCCCATGCGATAGAAGAGCAGGCTGCCCGGGTTGGCGGCCTTGATCTCGATATACTGCTCCATCATCGGGGTCGCCGTCGCACGGCTTTCCTCCGAGGTCAGCTCGGCGACATTCAGGACATCACTCGGGGTGGCTTGGTATAGCGTCACGGGCTCAATGTTTTCTTGAAAAGGAAGTCGTGCAACACTAACGACTTAAGGCGAGGAAAAACAACCAGGATGGGCCGGCGTTCGCCCGCTGCCCACAACAAGGTGAGGGGAAGCATGGCAAGCGAGAAGACGACCGGCCGGACGAAAGTCTCGGTCACGGAACAGGAAGCGCTGGACTTCCACTCCCAAGGGCGCCCCGGCAAGCTCGAGATCACCCCGACCAAGGCCATGGCCACGCAGCGCGATCTGTCGCTTGCCTATTCCCCCGGCGTTGCGGTTCCGGTCAAGGCGATCGCGGCCGATCCGGCCACGGCTTACGACTATACCACTCGCGGCAACATGGTGGCCGTCATCTCCAACGGCACCGCGATCCTGGGCCTGGGCAATCTCGGGGCATTGGCCTCCAAGCCGGTGATGGAAGGCAAGTCGGTTCTCTTCAAGCGATTCGCGGACGTCGATTCGATCGACATCGAGGTCGATACCGAGAATGTCGACGAGTTCATCAACTGCGTGCGTTACCTCGGCCCCTCCTTCGGCGGCATCAATCTCGAAGACATCAAGGCGCCTGACTGCTTCATCATCGAGAGCCGGTTGCGCGAGCTGATGGACATCCCGGTCTTCCATGACGACCAGCACGGGACCGCGATCATCGCGGCGGCGGGTCTGATCAACGCGCTGGAATTGACCGGACGCGACTTCAAGACGACAAAACTCGTCTGCAACGGTGCGGGCGCTGCGGCGATCGCTTGCATCGAGCTGATCAAGGCCATGGGCTTCAACGGCGAGAACATCATTCTCTGCGACACCAAGGGCGTGATCTATCAAGGCCGTACCGAGGGGATGAACCAGTGGAAGAGCGCCCATGCCGTGAAGACCGACCGGCGCAGCCTGAGGGAGGCGATGGTCGGGGCGGACGTCGTGTTCGGCCTGTCGCAGAAAGGCGCCTTTGCCGCGGACATGATTGCATCGATGGCGCCGAACCCGATCATCTTCGCCATGGCCAATCCGGACCCGGAAATCACGCCGGAGGAAGTGGCCGAAATCCGCTCGGATGCGATCATGGCGACCGGCCGCTCGGACTATCCGAACCAGGTCAACAATGTTCTCGGTTTCCCCTACATCTTCCGCGGCGCGCTCGATGTGCGCGCCAGCCAGATCAACGATGCGATGAAGATCGCGGCAGCGGAAGCGCTTGCCAATCTGGCGCGCGAAGACGTTCCAGACGACGTGGCGGCGGCCTATCAGGGCCAGCGCCCGCGCTTCGGACCGCAATACATCATTCCCGTGCCTTTCGATCCGCGCCTCATCTCGGCGATCCCCGTTGCGGTGGCAAAGGCTGCCATGGAAAGCGGTGTCGCGCGCAAGGCAATCGAGGATCTCGGCACCTATGCCCATGAACTCTCCGCCCGCCGCGACCCGATCGCAGCGGCCACGCAGCGGATCTACGAACATGTGCGCAGTCATCCGAAGCGCGTCGTCTTTGCCGAAGGCGAGGAAGAGCAGGTCATGCGCGCGGCGATTTCGTTTGCCAACCAGGGGCTCGGCACCGCCATCCTGCTCGGCCGCGACGAGCCGCTGAAGGCGACCGCCGAGCGGGCGGGGATCGATCTCGACCGCACGGGCATCGAAGTGGTCAATGCGCGTGTCTCCACCCGGGTGGAGGCCTATACCGAATATCTCTATGCCCGCCTGCAGCGGAAGGGTTACCTGCACCGCGATGCACAGCGGCTGATCAACACGGACCGCAACCATTTCGCCGCCTGCATGGTGGCGCTCGGCGATGCCGATGCCATGGTGACCGGCACCACGCGCAACTATTCGACCGCGCTCGAAGACGTGCGCCGCTGCATCGACACGGCGCCCGGACATCGCGTCATCGGCGTGTCGCTGGCGCTCGCACGCGGGCGGACGATCGTGGTGGCGGATACCGCCGTGCACGACATGCCGACAGCGGACGAACTCGCCGACATCGCAGAAGAGGCTGCCGGTGTCGCCCATCGGCTGGGGCTTGAGCCGCGCGTCGCTCTGCTGGCCTATTCGACCTTCGGCCATCCGACCGGCGAGCGCTCCGAGCGCGTGCGTGAGGCTGTGAAGATCCTCGACCGGCGCGGGGTCTCCTTCGAATATGACGGTGAGATGGGAGCAGATGTGGCACTGAACAGCCATCGGATGGAGCAGTATCCGTTCTGCCGCCTGTCGGGGACGGCGAACGTCTTGGTCATGCCGGCGATCCATTCGGCGGCGATCTCGACCAAGATGCTGCAGGAACTGGGCGGGCTGACCGTCATGGGGCCGCTGCTCATCGGCCTCGAAAAGTCGGTGCAGATTGCGCAAATGGGCGCCAAGGACAGCGACATCGTCAACATGGCGGCGATTGCGGCCTATAACGCGGCGGTTTAAGCGAACACGGGAGCGGCTTTTGCGAGCCGCTCCATGTCGTCCTCGATCTCGCGCTTCAGCCAGCGCTTGAACTTCTCCACCTTCTCCGACCGCCGCGCATTTTCTGCCGTCACGAAGTAGTGGCCGAAGCCGGTCCTTACCGCCGGGCCGAAGGGCGCGACCAGCTGGCCATGCCGCAACTGATGAGAGGCAATCGTCTGCCAGGCCAGCATCACCCCCTGCCCGGCAATCGCCGCATCGAGGCAGAGGGAGGCTTCGCTGAAGGTGTGGCGGGCCTTGATCTCCGCCCCTTCGAGCCCCGCCGCTGCGAGCCACAGATCCCAGCCGAACATGGCGCGGCCGTCGATGATCTTCGGCAGGTCCAAAATGTCCGCTGGCTGCTTCAAACGCTCCGCCATGGCCGGTGTGCAGACCGGCACCACCCGTTGATCGAGGATCAGCTCCGCCTTGAAGCCCGGCCAATGACCGCGGCCGACACGGATCCGGAGGTCGACATCGGTGTGACTGACATCGGTCAGACGATCATTGGCATCGATCCGCAGGCCGATCTCGGGAAAGCGCTCGGAAAAGGCGGGGATGCGGTGCACCAGCCAGCGGGCGGCGAAGACCGGGGCGACCGAGATGGTCAGCACGCTGTCATCGCTCCGCTTCGCAAGATCCACGGCGCTCGAGAGATGGCGGAAACCATCGGACAGGCGGGCCAGCACGTCGACCGCCGTCTCGGCCGGCACCATGCCGCGGCTCGTCCGTTCGAAGAGCAGCCGGCCAAGCTGCTGCTCGGTCTTGATCACCTGCTGGCTGACGGCGCCGATCGAGACGCCGAGTTCGTCTGCCGCCGCCTGCAGGGAGCCTAGGCGACCAACAGCTTCAACGGCACGCAGGCCGTTCAGATGCACCTGACTGAGGTTCTTCATATAGAAAAGCTATAATCGATCGGGGCGAAACTCAATTGAATTTCGGTGGCGAGAGGCTGAACATGATCTCACCAACAGCGGCAAAATCTTGCGATTGGAGCAGAAAAGGGTCGAACCATGTTCAAGTTTCTCTGGAGACCGACTACACATTCGACGCCAGCACCTCATGACTGGCGGCATGACCCCACAGGCCACCCGATGGTGCGAGACATGAGCCTTCGGGAGCTCGCGGACCTGCCGATGGTGGCAGAGGTCCCGAAGCCGGCAAGGACGGTCGAGAGACAGGCATGCGGTGGCCGGCAGAGTGTCGGCCGGGTGCACGCAGCGGCATGCGCATTGCCACGATGATCGGCAGAAACGGGGTCCCGCACCCTGCGAAAGCCTCTCGCCTGGCCGGCAAGGCCCTCTCCCCCACGGGGGAGAGGGCATGTCTTCAGCTGGCGCTGGCGAAGCGGCCGGCGTCCGCGCCGTAATAGTTGACGTAGCGGCCGGAGATGCTGGAGATGGGCAGGATGATCAAGACGTCGGTGGTGTTGAACGCCTGGTCGACGACGGCACCATTGCCGACCATGGCACCCAAGCGAAGATATCCCTTGATCAGCGGCGGCATGGCAAAGAGGGCGCGGCGGGTATTGACGGCTTCCGACGGCATCAGGTCCATCTCGCGGTAGAGATGCGGCAGCGCATCCACGGCCCATTCGCCGCGCGCGACAGCATTGTGATGCAGGAAGGAAAGCGCAAGCGCGTGTTCTTCCGGCTGCGTGCCGGGGAAGGAACCGCAGCCGAACATGGCGTCGATGCGGTGCTGGAGGGCATAGGCCCAACAGCCCTGCCAGAGCAGCTCGACGGTGCGCTTGGTGCGGTATTGCGGCAGCACGCAGGAGCGGCCGAGCTCCATGAAGCGCTTGCCCGGGTGGCGGGCGACCAGCGCGTCGACGCCGAACTCCGAACCCGAGTAGAAGCCGCCATGGGCGATCGCCACGTCGTGGCGCAGCAGGCGATAGGTGCCGACAATCTGGTCTTCTGTGTCACCTTCGATGGCGCGGTCGAGAACCAGCAAGTGATCGCAAAGGCCATCCCAGCTGTCAACGTCGCGGCCGCGGCGAGCGCATTCGGGATCGACCTGGGCCTTCATCTCCTCGACGAAGACGCGGTAACGCACTGCCTGCGCGGCGTCGATCTCGCGTTCGGTACGGGCAAGGCGGGTCTCGAGGCTGCCAATGCGGCCCAGGAGATCCCGGGAGGATGCAAGTCCCAGCGGCAGGGCTGCCGGGCTTTCCAGGAGAAGGTCTCGTTCGATCAGTTCCACGCTCATCGGATCTATCCAGCGTTGAAGTCACGGGCCTTTAAACACGACACTGCTACAGGAAAGTGACAAAACTTCGGAGGCTTATGACGCCTGTCAAGCCTCCGGCGGCTTCGGTTTGCGGTGCTGAATGATCTCGTCGATCACGATGCAGATCGCACCGATGGTGATGAAGCTGTCGGCCAGATTGAAGACCGCAAAGGACCAGGTGTCCGTGTAAAACAGGATGTAGTCGACGACATAACCATAGGTCAGCCGGTCGATGATATTGCCGAGCGCGCCAGCGATGATCATCGAGAAGCCGAGATGGGCGAAATGCTGCTCCGGGCCGGTCTTGCGCCACAGCCACAGAACGAAGCCGACAATGACGAGGCGCAGGCCGATAATGAACCAGCTGTCGAGATGGGACAGCATGGAAAAGGCGACACCGAGATTGTGGGTGCGGTACAGCGCCCAAAACGGCAAAACCGGGATCAGCTCATGCATCGGCAGAGTGACTTCCACCGCATATTTGATCGCCTGATCGAGGATCAGGGCAATTGCGATGAAGGTGAGCACCGGGCCTGGCCGGTTGAAGGCTGCGAGCATGGTCACTTGGCTCCATAGAGCGTGAGCAGGTGGCGGCGGACCTCGAAGAGCATGACACCGGTGGCGACTGCCAGATTGAGGCTATCGGCCATGCCGACCTGCGGGATGCGGGCGAGCTTGTCAGCCGCCTGAGCCAGCTCATCCGGCAGGCCCGACTGCTCATTGCCCATCATCAGGATGACCGGCTTCGACTTGTAGTCGATGGTGCGATAGTCGACGGCGCCGGCGAGATGCGTGGCCACCAGACGGGCGTCGACCGACTTCTTCCACTTGAGGAAATCGGCGGGCGTCGTTTTGACCAGAGGCAAAGCGAACATCGAGCCCATGGTGGCGCGCACGGTTTCCATCGAGAAGGGGTCGGTGCAGTCGCCAACCAAAATGACACCGGCGGCACCGGCAGCATCTGCCGTGCGGATGATGGTGCCGAGGTTGCCGGGGTCGCGAACGCGATCGAGCGCAATCCAGGTTTCCGTGCCCTTCGGCTGGATCTCTTTCAGCGGTGTCCAGCGCTGTTCGAGGACGGCGGCCACCATCTGCGGATTTTCCCTCCGGGTGATCGAGGACATGACCTTTTCGCTGACTTCCAGCACCAGACCGCCGGCGGCGACGGTGCGCGCAGCGACCTTCTCGACCAGCGGCTTGCCCTTGCCAGCTTTGGCATAGACGAGGGTGCGGATGGTCCAGCCGCGATCGAGTGCGTCGATGACGAGCTTCAGGCCCTCGGCGAGGAAGGTCTTGCTCTCGTCCCGCGCCTTCTTCAGGGACAGCGCCTTGATGTCCTTGATGATCGGATTGGCGAGGCTGGTGACTTCCTTGACCTGGCCGACGCGGCGCGGTCCCTCGTGGCGAAAATCATCGGTCATTTCGGCACCCAGCGGCTGAAAAGAGAGGTGGAGAGAGCGCGGCCAGGCGTCTTGCGGTCGAGACCAGCCTCACGGATCACGAGCTCGCCCGACTCGACCAGACCGCCCTTGCCACGCATGGTTTCGCGCATCAGTTCGTGGATCGAATAGAAGCTGGCGCGGATCGAATAGGCGGTCAGCACCAGACCCACCGCCTTGGGGGCCAGGAGTTCTCGGCAGATGTCGAGCATCAGCGGCAGATGGTCGAAAAGCTGCCAGACTTCGCCATTCGGGCCGCGGCCGAATTTCGGCGGGTCGGTCAGAATGATGTCGTAACGATTACCGCGACGCTCCTCGCGCAAGATGAACTTCATCGCGTCTTCGCAGATCCAGCGGATCGGCGCCTTGTCCAGGCGGCTCAAGGACTGGTTCTCGCGGGCCCAGCCGATCGCCTTCTTGGAGGCGTCGACATGGGTGACTTCGGCACCGGCAGCAGCGGCAACCAGCGAGGCAACGCCGGTATAGCCGAAGAGATTGAGGACCTTCAGCGGCCGGTCGGCTGCTTCGATCTTCTCCTTCATCCAGCTCCAGTGGGCGATCTGCTCCGGGAAGACACCGACATGACGGAAAGCCGTGAACCGGCCATGGAAATCGACGCCGAGGAGCGAAAGCGGCCAGGTCTCGCCGAGCGCCTCGCGGGGAAAACGCCAGCGGCCCATGCCATCTTCATCCGTGTCGCCGGTAAAGACCGCATCGGCTTTGTCCCAGATATGGGCGGGCAATGCACGCGGCCAGAGCGCCTGGGCTTCCGGCCGCACGATCCGGTAGGGACCGTATTGCTCGAGTTTCAGGCCCTCACCGCTGTCGATCAGGTGGAAATCGCCGGCCCCCGTCGATTCCAGGATCAGCGGCACGCGCTCGGCCGGGCGCTCGCCGGAGCGTACCGTCAAGGGCCGAGCGGGCTCGGCCGTGGTGTCAACGGCCTGCGGCTGCGGGCGGCTTTTGGGCGCATCGGCATCGCGGCGTGGCTGGCGGATCGAGCGATCGTCCCTCCCCTTGGCAGACGCGGGCTTTGCCGAGCCCGGCCGGTCCGAGCCATTGCCTTTCGCCTTCGCTCCCGGGAATGGCTTGCCGGGGCGACGTTCCTTGTTCTTCACGTCTGATATCCGTGGGTCGGTGTTCGTCTCGGCCTGCCCTTAGCATTGCCGGCCCGGCGCGAAAAGGAAATTTGGCGCGAGCACTCGTGGCTTGCGCCGCCGGCGCGGTCAGCGCGCGCCGATCTGGGGAAGGGTCGAGCCGGCGATCTCTTCGGCGCGCGTCTTTTGACGATCCGCCTCGGCCTGCCACTGCTGGGCCATGCGCGACTGGTTGCGCGCCTTCTTGCGGTGCTTGCCCTGGGTGAACCAGGTGACGATCGCACCCAGCAGCACGCCGAGCATGACGGCAAGGATCAGCAGCACGAAGAGGGGTGCTGAAACCGAGAGCGCTTGGTCGGCCGGATTGAAGGGGTTCAGGGCGAGATTGACCGGCGCGCGGTTGGCAACGGCCAGAATGACGAGGAGCACACCGAGCGGAACGAATACCACGAGGCTCACCACTTTGCGCACCATCTCGACAACTCCCATTTCTGCCCGATCCCGCAACCGGGACCTCTCAGCGGTTCAAGGTAAGGACAGAGGCGGAATTTTCAACGCGAAAAGCGTCTTATTCGTCGTCCTCGTCGCCCATGCCGGGGTTGAGGCGCTCGCGCAATTCCTTGCCGGTCTTGAAGAAGGGCACCCACTTCTCTTCAACGAAGACGGTCTCGCCCGTGCGGGGATTTCGGCCGGAACGCGACGGGCGGTTCTTGACGGAGAAGGCGCCGAAGCCGCGCAGCTCCACGCGGTTGCCCGCTGCGAGCGCATCGGTAATTTCGTCGAGTACCGCGTTCACAATGTTTTCGACATCGCGATGGTAGAGATGCGGATTGCGGGCCGCGACGATCTGCACCAATTCCGACTTTATCACGCGGACCCCCTGAAATTTCTCTTGTGACGTGAGCGGCGACAAAGTTGCCAAAGCAAAAAAGCTCAGTCAAGGAACAACTTAACCATAAATCGGTGGCTTTGCGAGCGATATGACGTGCATCACACGCTAAATCGTGATCGGCGTCGCCTCACTTTATCCACCCGGCCCGTCGACGCTCCCTCTGGCGCAGTTCTTGTAACCGGGCCGCCACAATCCATATTGGCAAGGACCGGTGGACATGCGAAACGACGAAAGTAGGCGCACAGGTTTCGGCCAAGCGCCATGAGAACGGGTTCCTGTTAATGCTGCAAACGACACATGACGGCCTGCCGACCGCCGAAAGCGGATCCGGCGCTGAAGCCTATCGACGGGCCGTGAACCATTCGCGCCGTGTGCGTCGCCTGCGCTTTCTGCTGCCGGTCGCCGCGCTCGGGATCACGCTCGCCTTCGTGGCCGTCTCCTTTGTCCGCGGCTTGATGCCCGAGGAGCTGCAGATTGAATCGGCCAAGATCGAAGACGGCAAGGTCGTGATGGAGAAGCCTGCAATCGCCGGGCGCAATTCCGACGGCGTGCGGTATTCGATGCGGGCCGAGCGCGCGCTGCAGGATATCAAGAACCCCAACATGATCACGCTCGAGACGATAGCAGCGGCGGTACCCGTCAATGACAAGGTTGTCGCCAATGTCGTGGCGACCAGCGGCATCTTCGACCGCGGCGCCAATATCCTCGATCTCGACAAGCCCTTCACCCTGAACCTCAGCAGCGGCATCGATGCGCAGTTCGGCTCCGCGCATCTCGATATCTCCGGCGGCACCATGAAGACGGATGATCCGGTGGCGATCCAGACCAAAGGCGCCTCGATTGTTGCGAACTCGCTCGAGATGAAGGATAAGGGGCGAACCATGATTTTTTCGGGCAGCGTCAAGTTGAATATCGAGCCGTCCGCCCTTCGCAGCAATCGGTCTATGGAAGCCGCCCAGCCATGATGAATCGCCCCTCTACCACGTCTGTTGTCGCTGGCTTCCTGTTCGTTTCGGCGAGCATCCTGGCATCGGCCGCTGCAGCGCAGACGACCAACAGCCAGATGGACGGCCTGAAGCTGTCGAACGACCAGCCGATCCAGATCGAAAGCGACGCGCTGGAAATCCGCGAGCAGGAGAAGAAGGCCTTCTTCTCCGGCAATGTGAAGGTGGTCCAGGGTACGACGACGCTGCAGGCAGGCTCGATGGTGGTGCATTACCGTGGCGAAGGCCAGACGGTCACGCAGGGCAATGCCGACATCGAGAAGATCGACGTCGCGCAGAAGGTGTTCCTCTCCTCCGGCACGCAGCAGGCAACCGCCGACAAGGGCTATTTCGACATGGCTCAGCAGCTTTTCGTGCTCGAAGGCGAGCGCGTGGTGCTGTCTGAGGGACAGAATGTCTTTGTCGGCTGCAAGCTGACCGTTCAGATGGAAACGGGACGGGCGAAGCTCGACAGCTGTGGCCGGCGCGTCCAGATCCAGCTGGATCCCAAGTCCCAGCAGAGCAACTGACGGGTCCGCGTGAACGTGCACATTCCTTTTTTCTCCAGGACAAAGCAGGCCAAGAAGGCGGCTGCCCCGGCCGGCCTGCCGGGCGACAAGGCGCGCTACGAAGGCACGCTGATCGCCCATGGACTGACCAAGACCTATAATTCCCGTCGTGTGGTCAATGGCGCCTCGCTCGTGGTGCGCCGAGGCGAGGCCGTTGGCCTGCTCGGGCCGAACGGCGCTGGCAAGACAACCTGCTTCTACATGATCACGGGCCTCGTTCCGGTCGATGCCGGCACGATCTCGATCAACGGCAATGACGTGACGTCGATGCCGATGTATCGGCGCGCCCGCCTCGGCGTCGGCTATCTGCCGCAGGAAGCCTCGATCTTCCGTGGGCTGACGGTCGAAGAAAACATCCGTGCCGTGCTCGAAGTGCACATTTCCGACAAACGCAAGCGCGAAGCCAAGCTCGACGAACTGCTGGCGGAATTCCACATCGAGAAGCTGCGCAAGTCACCGGCGGTGGCGCTGTCCGGTGGTGAGCGACGCCGTCTCGAAATCGCCCGCGCGCTGGCGACGGACCCGACCTTCATGCTGCTCGACGAGCCGTTTGCCGGCGTCGATCCCATCTCTGTTTCGGACATCCAGAATCTGGTCCGTCACCTGACGGCCCGCGGCATTGGCGTCTTGATCACCGACCACAATGTGCGCGAAACGCTCGGCCTGATCGACCGTGCCTATATCATCCATGCCGGTGAAGTGCTGACCCACGGCCGCGCCAACGACATCGTCAACAACGCCGATGTCCGTCGTCTCTATCTCGGCGAACAGTTCAGCCTCTAGGGTTCGGCGAAGAAAACGCCACCCCTCCCCCTCCTGCGGCTTGACCAAAGTAAAATAAAAAGCAATTTTTGGGCCAAGTGGATTTTTCCCGCCATCAAGGGCGGGAATACGGGGGAATGTAGGGGAGTCGAACGTCCGCCATGGCCTTATCCGCCAACCTGTTCCTGCGACAGAGCCAGTCTCTGGTGATGACTCCGCAGCTGATGCAATCGATTCAGCTGTTGCAGATGACTCACCTCGAACTGATGCAGTTCATCGCGCAGGAAGTCGAGCGCAATCCGCTGCTCGAAATGGCGGCAGATGACGGAGATTTGAGCGGCGACCCTTCCGAGACTGCCGATCGCCACGGCACCGGATCACAGCAGGACAATCAGGCCAACGGCGACGACTTCGCAGCACCGCCCGCTCTCGACAGCGACTGGTACGAAAACGACGCCAGCGACCGCCTGAGCGATCGCCTCGACACCAATTACGATACGGCCTTTGCCGATGAAGGCTCGGCCCAACGCCCCGACGCGCCAGAGCTGCTCGGCCAGTGGAAATCGATGCCTGGGCAATCGGGCGATGGCAGCGAAGGTTTCGACCTCGACGATTTCGTCGCCGGCCAGATCAGCCTGCGCGACCACCTCAATCAGCAGATCCCGTTTGCGCTCAGTACCGCCTCCGATCAGCTGCTCGCCTCCGTGCTCGTCGACCATCTCGACGAAGCCGGCTATCTGCGGGCCGATCTCTCCGAGATATCCAGCCGCCTCGGCCTGTCGCGCGATGCCGTGGAAGAGGTTCTCACCACCCTGCAGACGCTGGAACCCGCGGGTGTGTTTGCCCGCTCGCTCAGTGAATGCCTGGCGATCCAGCTGCGCCAGCGGGACCGCTATGATCCTGCCATGGCGGTGCTGGTCGACAATCTCGAGCTCCTGGCAAAGCGCGATTTCGCGACGCTGAAGAAAATCTGCGGCGTCGACGAGGAAGACCTCATCGACATGCTGTCGGAAATCCGCAAGCTCAACCCCAAGCCGGGCAGCAGCTTCGAACACGCCGTCAGCGAGTCTGTCACGCCCGACATCGTGGTCCGGGCCGATGGAAACGGCGGATGGCGGGTGGAGCTCAACCCGGACGCCCTGCCCCGCGTGCTGGTCAATCACAGCTATATGGCGGCCGTGCGCCCCGGTACGGCCAAGGATGCGCCCGACCAGGCCTTCATGTCGGAATGCCTTCAGAACGCCAACTGGCTGACCCGCAGCCTCGACCAGCGGGCAAAGACCATCACCAAGGTCGCGGCAGAGATTGTCCGGCAACAATCGGCCTTCCTCGATCACGGCGTCGATCATCTGCGCCCGCTCAATCTGAAGACGATTGCCGACGCGATCAAAATGCACGAATCGACCGTCAGCCGCGTCACCACGAACAAATACATGATGACGCCGCGCGGGCTGTTCGAGCTGAAATACTTCTTCAGCGTATCCATCGCATCGGCCGAGGGCGGAGACAGTCATTCGGCGGAAGCGGTTCGCCACCGGATCCGCGCGCTCATCGCCCAGGAAAGCCCCGATGCCGTGCTCTCCGATGACGATATCGTCGATCAGCTGAAGGCAAGCGGCGTGGAGCTTGCGCGGCGCACCGTTGCGAAATACCGGGAGTCGATGAACATCGCCTCCTCGGTGCAAAGACGTCGTGAAAAGCGCGCCATGGCCAAGGTTTCCGCCGTCTGACCGGCCCAAATCACCGCAAAGATTAACAGGAGATTGACTCTGCGGCCGATGGCGGCTAGAAGCGCGCCGCAATCGACAGCGCACACTGTCGCCGAGGGAAAAGTCCCCTCGACCACGCCCGACAAACGAAGGCAGAGACTGACCGAACCGCTCGAAAAGCTTGGACGCGGACGTCGCTTGGCGTAAAATGGATACGCAACCAATCATAAGAAGGGAAACTCCATGAGTGTGCGTGTATCCGGCAAGCAGATGGAAATCGGTGAAACTTTCCGCCAGCGGATCGAAGACCGAATCCAGGATGCGGTTACCAAGTACTTCGACGGAGGGTATTCCGGGCAAGTGGTCGTCACGAAGTCGCAGTCGCGCTTCGCGGCCGATTGCCTGGTGCATCTCGATACCGGCGCGAACCTGCATGCCGCAGGCGAGGCCAATGATCCGCAAGTGGCCTTCGACACGGCCTTTGAGCGAGTCGAAAAGCGCCTGCGCCGCTACAAGCGCAAGCTGAAGGATCATCACGCCGGCGAGGCTCAGAACCCGCCGATCGAGGTGGCCTATACGGTCATGGACTCCGTGGACGAGGATCACGAGGAACTGCCGGAAGACTACGCCCCGACGATCGTGGCCGAGAGCACCAAGAAACTGCGGACCATGTCGGTCGCTACGGCCGTTATGGCTCTCGACATGACGGATGAACCGGTTCTTCTGTTCAGAAACCCGGGAAGTGAACAATTGAATATCGTTTATCGTCGGAATGACGGTAATATCGGGTGGATCGATTCCGCCAACATCAAAGGCTGAGGATCGGCTTGGGCGGCTGCACGAGGCGGCCGCCCGCTCGTCGATCCGAGGCATGAAGGACATTGATATGGCATTGGCAGATTTGCTGCAGCAGGATGCTGTCGTACCGGCCCTCCGGGTGAACTCCAAGAAGCAGCTGCTTCAGGAACTTGCGGCCAAAGCCTCCAAGCTCACCGACATTCCGGAACGGGAAATCTTCGACGTGATCCTGCAGCGCGAGCGTCTGGGTTCGACGGGCGTGGGCAATGGGATCGCGATCCCGCATGGCAAGCTCAATAAGATCACCAAGATCACCGGTGTCTTCGCACGCCTGGAAACACCCGTGGATTTCGAGGCCCTGGACGACCAGCCGGTCGACCTCGTTTTCCTGCTCCTCGCACCCGAAGGTGCCGGTGCAGACCATCTCAAGGCCCTGTCACGGATTGCCCGCGTGCTGCGCGACCAGGATCTGGTGGCCAAGCTCCGCGCGACCGAATCCGCTTCGGCGATCTACACCTTCCTGAACGAAGAACAGGCCTCGAACGCGGCCTGATCTGCAGCGTCAGATGAGCTCAACAAAAAAGCGCCCATCGGGCGCTTTTTTTCATGTGGCCTCTAACTTAAACCCTCAAGCCTTGGCGGCGTCCTCGGCAACGGCGTCCGCCTTCGGACCACCCTTGGCGACACCGACCATGGCCGGGCGCAGGACGCGTTCGCCGATCGCATAGCCAGCCTGGACAACCTGAACCACCGTGTTGTTGGGAACATTCGGGTTCGGGACCTCGAACATTGCCTGATGGAAATTCGGGTCGAACTTCTGGCCCTCGGCGTCGATCTTACGCACACCATGGCGTTCCAGCGTGGCAAGCATGCCGCGCTCGGTCATTTCCACACCTTCGATCAGTGCCGTCAGCGTTGCGTCGGCCGCAGCGCGCGCCTCTTCCGGCAGCGTCTCGATGGCGCGACGAAGATTGTCCGAAACGGAGAGCATGTCGCGGGCAAAGCTCGTGACGGCATAGGACTTCGCGTCCTTGATCTCGCGGTCGGTGCGGCGACGCAGATTGTCCATCTCAGCGGCGAGGCGCAGGAAGCGGTCGCGCAAGTCGGCGTTCTCGGCCTGGAGGGCTTCCACAGGGTCCAGCTGAGCCTCCGTCGCGCCCTCGTCTGCGCCCGCAGCCTGCTGTTCAGCCGCTTCGGTTGCGTGCGCCTCGTGGGCCGCCGCGTCAGGTCCGTTCTTGTTGGTTTCTTCGGTCATGACGTTCTCCGAATGGTTTTGGTGTCCGAACTCTCGGTGTCGAATTCGTGCCCGATATCAGGGTTTGGGGTGAAAAAATCAAGGGTTGGCGGGAAATCCGCCTAACGCCCGCTGCGCGACAGCCGGGCCATCAGCTGCGCGGTGTAGTCGACCATCGGCACGATCCGCGAGTAATTCAGGCGCGTCGGCCCGATGACGCCGACGGCACCGACGATGCGGTCTTCGCCGTCGCGGTAGGGTGCCACGATCAACGAGGAACCCGACAGCGAAAAGAGCTTGTTCTCGGAGCCGATGAAGATGCGCACGCCCGGGCCGCTTTCGGCAAGGTCGAGGATCTCGATCAGGCTTTCCTTGCGCTCGAGGTCATCGAAGAGCAGCCTCAGCCGATCGATATCCTCCGAGCCAGCAAGACCTTCGAGCAGGTTGGCACGGCCACGCACGATCAGGCGGGCCGGCTGCTTTTCTGCGACTTCGCCCGACCAGACGGCAAGGCCGCGCTCGACCAAATCCTGCGAGAGCGTGTCGAGTTCACTTGCGACCTGGGTCTTCAGCTTCTCGATCTGCCCGCGCAATTCGCGCAGCGTCTGGCCGGCAAGATTGGCGTTCAGAAAGTTCGCCGCTTCCGTCAGCTGCGAAGCGGTTACGCCGGCCGGTAGCTCGATGATGCGGTTTTCGACCTGATTGTGCTCGCCGACAAGGACGGCAAGGGCCTTGGTCGGCTCGAGCCGGATGAATTCGACATGCTTCAGGACGGGATCGTTCTTGGACGATATGACGAGGCCTGCGCCGCGCGACAGCCCGGAGAGCATGCGGCTTGCTTCAGTCAGCATCGCCTCCATCGGCTGATCGGCGCTGGTCGGGCGGATCTGCCGCTCGATCTCGTCGCGCTCCCCTTCCGAGAGGTCGCCCACCTGCATGAAGGCGTCGACAAAGAAGCGCAGACCCGCCTGAGTGGGCAGTCGACCGGCGCTGACATGGGGCGCATAGATGAGGCCGAGATCTTCCAGATCGCTCATGACATTGCGCACCGACGCCGGGGATAGCGACATCGGCAGCAGGCGCGACAGGTTGCGCGAGCCCAGCGGATCACCGGAATCGAGATAGGTTTCGACGATGCGGCGAAACACTTCCCGTGAGCGTTCGTCCAGCGACGCGGAAACGTCTGCGACAGTCGTCTTCAGTGATGCCATTGGCGCAGCGGACAGGATCTCAGAGGTTTCATGGCGCAAATATAATCACTGCGTGTTCGATGACCAAGGGGTATTTGAGGCTTCGGCACGCCTCCTGCGGCGTTGCGGCATGGTTTTTCTTTGCAAATGGGTGGCTCCCTCCTTAGAAGGCAACGAACAACTCAGGAGATTGCAATGCGGCCATCCGGCAGAAAAACCGACCAAATGCGCAAGGTCTCGTTCGAGCGCAATTTCTCCAAGCATGCGGAAGGCTCCTGCCTGGTGAAGTTCGGCGACACGCATGTGCTGTGCACCGCAAGCCTTGAGGACAAGACGCCGCCGTGGCTGCGCAATTCCGGCAAGGGCTGGGTGACGGCCGAATACGGCATGCTGCCGCGCGCGACCGGCGAGCGCATGCGCCGCGAAGCCTCCTCCGGCAAGCAGAGCGGCCGCACTCAGGAAATCCAGCGGCTCATCGGCCGGTCGCTGCGCGCCATCGTCGACCTCGAAGCGCTCGGCGAGCGGCAGATCTCGATCGACTGCGACGTCATCCAGGCGGATGGCGGCACGCGCACGGCGGCAATCACCGGCTCTTGGATCGCCCTGCACGACTGCCTGAAGTGGATGGAAGCGCGCAGCATGGTGAAGGTCGAGAAGGTTCTGAAGGACCATATCGCCGCGATCTCCTGCGGGATCTTTGCAAGCCAGCCGGTGATCGACCTGGATTACCTGGAAGACTCGGCCGCCGAGACCGATGCCAACTTCGTCATGACCGGCTCCGGCGGCATCGTCGAAATCCAGGGCACCGCGGAAGGCAAGCCCTTCAGCCAGGACGAGTTCCTGACGCTGCTTGGCCTTGCCCGCAACGGTATCGATGAACTGGTGGCCCTGCAGAAGCAGGCAATCGGCTGAGACTGAGGGCCGGGTCGATGGCACAGGAGATCGAAGGTGTTCTGGAGGCCGCGCTCTATGCGTCCGATCTGGATGCCGCCGAGCACTTCTACGGCACCGTCCTCGGTCTCAAGCGCATCGCCCGCCACGATGACCGGCACATCTTCTTCCGCTGCGGTCAGACCGTGGTGCTGATCTTCAACGCCGAGGAGACGGTGAAGGCTGCGTCTCCCGGTGCGCTGCCCGTGCCGCCACATGGCACCACAGGTGCGGGACACCTCTGCTTTCGCGTTTCGGGAGACAGACTGGACGAGATGGCCGCGAAGCTGACAGCCGCCGGAGTGGCGATCGAGGCCGATTTCCGCTGGCCGACCGGCGCCCGTTCCATCTACTTCCGCGACCCGGCCGGCAACAGCCTGGAATGCGCCGAACCCAAACTCTGGAATCTCTGAGGACCCCATGCGCAAGCTTGACACCCGCATGATCGTCGTGGCCAGCCACAATGCCGGCAAGATTGCCGAGATCGCCGACCTGATCGGCTCCTTCGGCTTCTCGGCCAAATCGGCCAAGGACCTTGCTTTCGTCGAGCCTGAGGAAACCGGCACGACTTTCGAAGAGAATGCCGCGATCAAGGCATTGGCCTCGGCCAAGGCGTCCGGTCTGCCGGCGCTGTCGGATGACAGCGGGCTGGTGATCGATGCGCTTGATGGTGCGCCCGGCGTCTACACGGCCAACTGGGCGGAGCGGGAAGACGGCACGCGTGATTTCCCCTGGGCGATGGAAAAGGTCGAAAAGGCGCTTGCCGAGCGGGGCGCGACGGAAGCCGCCCAGCGGACCTGCCGCTTCGTCAGCGTGCTCTGTCTCGCCTGGCCGGACGGTCACACCGAATTCTTCCGCGGCGAGGTCGAAGGCACCATTGCCTGGCCGCCGCGTGGGTCCGCCGGCTTCGGTTACGACCCGATCTTCCAGCCTGAGGGGCATGAACGCACCTTCGGCGAGATGACGGCGGACGAGAAGCATGGCTGGAAGCCGGGCGATGCGGCCGCCCTGTCGCACCGGGCACGGGCCTTCAAGCTCTTCGTCGAAACCTGCCTGGAGGCCTGAAGCGTTGACCGACCGGTCCTTCACGCTGCTGCCCGATACGGGAGAACCCGGCTTCGGCGTTTACGTGCATTGGCCCTTCTGCGCGGCCAAGTGCCCTTACTGCGACTTCAACAGCCATGTGCGGCATCAGCCGGTCGATCAGGCGCGCTTCGTTCAGGCGTTCCTTACTGAGCTGAAGGCCGTGCGGGCGTTGTCGGGGCCGAAGACGGTGACCAGCGTCTTCATGGGGGGCGGCACGCCTTCGCTGATGGATCCTTCGACGGTCGGCGCGATCCTCGACGGGATCGCCGCCAACTGGCACACGCCCGACGGCATCGAGATCACGATGGAGGCGAACCCCTCCAGCGTCGAGGCGACCCGTTTCCGCGGCTACAGGGCCGCAGGGGTTAACCGGGTGTCGCTCGGCGTGCAGGCGCTGAATGATCCGGATCTTAGATTTCTCGGACGACTGCATGACGTGGCGGATGCGCTGAAGGCGATCCGGCTGGCACGCGAGATCTTTCCGCGCATGTCCTTCGATCTCATCTATGCCCGCCCCAACCAGACGGTCGAGGCCTGGGAGAAGGAGTTGAAGGAGGCGATCTCCTATGCGGTCGATCACCTCTCGCTCTACCAGTTGACCATCGAGGAAGGCACCGCCTTTTACGGCCTGCACAAGGCCGGCAAGCTGATCGTGCCCGACGACGAGCATGCCGCAACCCTTTACGAGGCGACGCAGGAGATCACGGCGCGCGAAGGCTTGCCGGCCTATGAGGTTTCCAACCATGCCCGCCCGGGAGCCGAAAGTCGGCACAACCTCACCTATTGGCGCTACGGCGATTATGCCGGGATCGGCCCCGGCGCGCATGGACGGCTGACGCAGGGGCGGAGCAAGATCGCAACGGTGGCCGAACGTCATCCCGAGACCTGGCTTTCCGCCGTCGAGCAGAACGGCCATGGCATCATCGACCGCGAGGAGCTGGATCACGAGGCGCAGGCGGACGAATTGTTGCTGATGGGGCTTCGCCTGCGCGAGGGTGTCGACCTCTCCCGCTGGCAGCAGCTTTCCGGCCGCGATCCCGATCCGGACAAGGAGCAGTTCCTGCTGGACCAGGGCTTCATCGAGCGCCTCGGCAATTCGCGGCTGCGCTGCACGCCGCCGGGCATGCTGATCCTCGACGCCGTCGTCGCCGATCTCGCCTGCTGAGCGCCGTTATCAATCCCGAATTGCTGATGAGGTCTCGCACCGAGGCGCTCGATTGAACGCAAGAAGCCCGCCGGCGACGAACCGGCGGGCCTTCGTATTCTGCAAACAACGGCTCGCTTATTCGTTGATCAGGCGGCGCAGGAGTTCGATTTCCTGCGACAGCTTCTGGTCGGCCGAGATCAGTTCCTCGATCTTGCGAACAGCATGCAAGACCGTCGTGTGGTCACGTCCGCCGAAGCGACGGCCGATCTCCGGGAAGGAGCGCGGGGTGAGCGTCTTCGACAGATACATGGCGATCTGGCGCGGCTTGACGATGACGCGGGTGCGGCGGTTCGAGACGAGTTCCTGACGCGAGACGTTGTAATGACGGGCAACGACGCGCTGGATGTCTTCGATCCGCACGCGCTTCTGGTCACCGGCACCGACGAGGTGAGCGAGCAGCTCGTCTACACGCTCGATCGACAGGTTCGGCTCGAAGGAGCGACGGAAGAGCAACTGGTTAAAGGCGCCTTCCAGATCACGGCCGCTGCTGGTGATGTTGCGGGCGACGTGTTCGAGAATGTCTGCGGGAATGTCGAGCGAGGGGTCGTCCTTGCGGGCGACTTCCAGGCGCGACTTCATCATGTCGAGGCGCATTTCGTAGTCGGGCGCTTCCATCTCGATGGCAACGCCACCCTGGAGGCGCGAACGAACGCGCGGATCGAGCGATTCAAGCTCCCAGGGAGCGCGGTCGGCGGCGACGACGACCTGCTTGGCGCTGTCGAGCAGCATGTTCAAGAGATGGCAGAACTCGTGCTGGATCATCTTGCCCTGCAGGAACTGCATGTCGTCGATGATCAGGAGGTCGATGTTGCGCAGCGAGTCCTTGAGCGTCAGGGCATCGTTGTCGCGGATCGCGGTGGCGAAGCGCCACATGAAGTATTCGGCCGTCAGATAGACGACGCGCGGCTGGCGCGGGCTCTGGATGGCCGCATTGGCAATCGCCTGCAGAAGGTGCGTCTTGCCGAGACCCACCGAGGAATGGATGAAGAGCGGGTTGAAGCGCACGGCGCCGGCACCGGCTTCGGCAATCGTCTTGGCGGCAGCGAGGGCCACGCGGTTGGACGCGCCTTCCACGAAGCCATCAAAGGTGTAGCGGCTGTCGAGCGGCGAACCGAAGAGCGGACCGCTCTGGCTGCGCGGAGCCGTCCCGTTGGACGGGGTCTGCGGCTGCGCGATCTGGCCGATCGACTGGGGACCGGACTTGCGGGCGGCCGCGGGCTGGGCGGCTTCGCTGCCGGCCGCGCGCTCTTCCACCTGCGGACCGCGGGTGCTGCGGCTTGCGCTGCGCACCATGATCTCGACCTTGAGGATCGAGGGATCTTCGGCCTGGAAGATGGAGGTGATGAGATCGAGATAGCGGTTGTTGATCCACGACTTCAGGAAAGTGGTGGGGACCGTCAGACGGACCACGCTCTTCGATGCGGAATGGAGCTTCAGGCGCCCAAACCAGCTTTGGTAGACGTCGACCCCGACCTGAGCCTTCAGTCGCTTGCTGAAGCGGTCAAAGAGATCGTTATGCTTCATATCGGCATTCTCTCCTGCTCCGTCGGAGCACGCGGCGCCAAGCGCCGAATGTGCATTGTCCCCGTTCGCCAATGCACCGGCCGTCATAGAGTTCATCTGCATTTTGCCGCCTTCCAATTCATTCCAGGTGTCGGGCGTTTCTCTCGCCGTCCGACAGCCGCTTCATCTCACGTCGACCCCTAGAGATCGACAGTCCCCGAACACTCGTCGCGCTTCAGCCAAAAGCCCGACACAGCTTCCGTCGCCCCCTCACGCCGACGGATGTCCTTTCAAAGCGAACGGCATCCTCGTCATGCCGATCGTTCATCCCTTCAGAGCCGCTGGGCCCTTTCAAGGCACAAATCGTCATCACCCGGAAACAGCCAAGTTTCCGATGCAACGCCGATCACTTTATGAGAAAACGGAATGGACACACTCCGCTCCGGCAAAGGCGACTATCTTGAGAGCATTCCTGCCGTTCAGACCGTCGTTTCGGGCTAGTCCCTCGCCCTTTGCTGAGAAACATTAAGGCAGGATCAAATGTGAAGATCAACACCGATTTTTACGGTAGCGGAGCCTCAGGCCATTGACTCTTGGTACTTCATTTTTGCGTCACATTCGGGCGAAAAAGAATCGCTTTTGAATCAAGGAGATTCCCAAACGGGCACAAAATGGGGTTGTCGCGAAGCCAAAAAATAAAATTTTCCTTGACGGCCAGGAGGGGTAACTTCCCCCAGCCCGAAGGGCGCCTTACGCGAGCCACCTCCTTGAAGTCATTGTAAACATTTAATTTTTTATGTCATCGGAATGATAAGCTGCACTGCAACAGAAAATTCTAAAACATCAATTTGCAGTAAAACGCAGCACGAACGACAAAGAGCCCGGCGAAACGCCAGGCTCTTCACAATTTGTCAAAAAGGTGTCTAAAATTAGACAGCCAGTGCCTTCACACGAGCAGCAAGACGCGAGATCTTGCGCGATGCAGTGTTGGCATGAACGACGCCCTTGGTGGCAGCGCGCTGGATCTCCGGCTGAGCAGCCTTCAGAGCATCCTTGGCGACAGTTGCGTCACCCGAAGCGATGGCTTCTTCGACCTTGCGGATGAAACCACGGACCCGCGAACGACGAGCCTTGTTGACTGCAGTACGGGCAGCGATCTTGCGGGTCGCCTTCTTCGCCGAAGTTGTGTTGGCCATAATGCCTCTCTCGAATTCAAACCAAAGCCCACCATCGCCGCGTCGGGTCGTTGCGACCTGCCATACCAGCACTTGGGGAGCTGTTTCATGGGGAAAGCGCATCGGCTTTCCCAACCGTGGGCGGGCATATAGCGGGAAAGCGCGATTGCGTCAACGCGGATTCTGCAGATAACGCGCCTTCCCTTACGCTTATCTGTTCTTGAAGCTCGGCTTCCGTTTCTCCACGAAGGCTGCCATTCCCTCCTTCTGGTCCTCGGTCGCAAACAGCGAGTGGAACAGGCGACGCTCGAAACGCAAGCCTTCGCTCAAGGTCTGCTCGAAGGCGCGGTTGACCGCCTCCTTGGCCATCATCACGGAGGGGAGAGACAGCGAGGCAATCTTGGCTGCCGCTTCCAGCGCCTCGTCCAGGAGCCGCTCAGGTTCGACGACGCGCGCCACCAGGCCTGCGCTTTCTGCTTCCGCTGCATCCATCATCCGGCCGGTGAGGCAAAGATCCATGGCCTTGGCCTTGCCGACCGCGCGGGTGAGACGCTGGGAGCCGCCCATGCCGGGGATGATGCCGAGCGTGATTTCGGGCTGGCCGAATTTCGCGGTCTTCGAGGCTATGATGAAGTCGCACATCATGGCGAGTTCGCAGCCGCCGCCGAGGGCGAAGCCGGAGACCGCGGCGATGATCGGCTTGCGGAAGCCCGCCACCTGATCCCAGCCGCCGATGAAGTCGCCGGTATAGCTGTCGACGAAGTCCAGCGACTGCATCTCCTTGATATCTGCGCCGGCGGCGAAGGCCTTTTCCGACCCCGTCAGCACAACGGCCGCGATATCGGCGTCCGCCTGCAGTTCGGCCAGGAGTTGGCTGAGCTCGCGCATGACGGTCGAGTTCAGCGCATTCAGCGCCTGCGGGCGATTGAGCGTCACCAGCGCAACACGATCGCGCCGTTCGATCAGCAGGGTTTCAAATGACATGGCTTCCTCCCTCCGCGGCCTTCAGGCCTCATTTCTGGCAGGCGCGACAATAGAATGTCGAGCGGCCGGATTGAACTATCCTTTCGACGGTACCGCCACAACCATCCGTGAGGCATTCCCTTCCTTCGCGATCATAGGCGCGGAAGAAATGCTGGAAGTAGCCGAGCGTGCCGTCCGCCTGGATATGGTCGCGCAGCGATGAGCCGCCGGCCTCGATCGCGTCTGCAATGACCTCGCGGATGGAACTGGCAAGCAGCGTCAGCTGCGGTTTCGGCTTGCCGGTCTTCGTGACCAGGGTCGAGACCTTGCGGGTCGGCGACAGATGTGACCGCCAGAGCGCCTCGCAGACATAAATATTGCCGAGGCCCGCGATCACCTTCTGATCCAGAAGCGCGCTCTTCAACGGCTGGGCGCGTCCGGCGAACCGGGTGGCGAGATAATCCGCCGAGAGCATGTTGCCCACGGGTTCGGGACCGAGCTCGCGAAAGGCCGGATAGGTTTCGAGTTCCGAGCGCGCCATCAGATCCATGAAGCCGAAGCGGCGCGGGTCATTATAGACGATGCGAACGGCGCCCTCCGGACGCTCCAGATGGAAAATGACGTGGTCGTGCTTTTCATCCTTGCTGCGTTCGTGGTGGAAGACGCCGGGCAGGCTGGCGCCCTCGTCTGCCTCGATGCGGAAGGAGCCGGACATGCCGAGATGGGCGATGAGCGTCAGGTCCTCTTCAAAATCGACAAGCAGGTATTTCGCCCTGCGTGACAGCGCCTGGATGCGGCGTCCCGCAACCCTTGCGGCAAAATCGCGCGGCAGCGGAAAGCGCAGATCCGCGCGCCGCAGCTCCAGGCGCTGCACTCTCGCTCCTTCCATCGCGGGGGCGAGGCCGCGTCTTACCGTCTCAACCTCTGGCAATTCCGGCATTTAAGCCCATCTTTCTGTTTGAACCGCTTCTTTAAAGGTCTATAGACCAGCCAGCCTTTGGCTTCTCCTGCGCAGATAGCGCGTGACGAGCCTTTTCGCTATGGTCCGCCGACCGTTCCGATATGTGGAGTGAACCGATGACTGCAAGCCGCATTTCCGCCGATGGCGGCATGGAAACCTCATACGGGTTTCGCCAGGTCGACGAGCAGGAAAAGCAGGGGCTGGTCAACGAGGTCTTCCACAAGGTGGCCAAGCGCTACGACATCATGAACGATGTGATGTCGGCAGGCCTGCACCGCGTCTGGAAAGATTCGATGGTCGCGGCGCTCAATCCGCGCAAGGATCCCAATTACAAGGTGCTCGACGTCGCGGGCGGCACCGGCGACATTGCGTTTCGCATCGTGGAAGCCTCCAACCGGACGGCCCATGCGACCGTGCTCGACATCAACGGCTCCATGCTCGGCGTCGGCGCCGAGCGTGCGGAGAAGAAGGGGCTTTCGCCCAACCTCACCTTCGTCGAGGCCAATGCCGAAAGCCTGCCGTTTGAAGACAAGAGCTTCGACGCCTATACGATCGCCTTCGGCATCCGCAACGTGCCGCATATCGATGTCGCACTTTCGGAAGCCTTCCGCGTCCTGAAGCGTGGCGGTCGCCTTCTGGTTCTCGAATTCTCCGAGGTCGAGATGCCGCTTCTCGACAAGGTCTATGATGCCTGGTCGTTCAACGCGATCCCGCGTTTCGGCAAGATGATCACGGGCGACGCGGAGCCCTACCAGTATCTCGTGGAATCGATCCGCAAGTTCCCCAACCAGCCGGATTTTGCGCGCATGATAGAACGTGCCGGTTTCTCCAACGTCAAGTTCACCAACTATTCCGGCGGCATCGCCGCGCTGCATTCCGGCTGGAAGATCTAAGCCGTATGAGCACGATCGGGGCATATTTCCGCCTGGCGCGGGTGGGCTGGGTGCTGGTACGGGAAGGCGTGATTGCCGCCTTGCCATCGGAAGGCCTGCCGCCGTTGGTGGGCATTGCCAAAGCCGCCGTCGCGCCCCTGGCCCGCAATCGGGCAAAATCTGCTGAGCGCTCCGACCGGCTGGCGCGGGCCGTTGCGCGGCTCGGCCCCTCCTATGTGAAGATCGGCCAGTTTCTGGCCACGCGGCCGGATGTGGTCGGCGCCGAATTCGCAGAAGATCTGGCCGGGCTGCAGGACCGCATGGCCTTCTTCCCGACGGAGGCTTCAAAGGCGACGATCCGGGAGTCGCTCGGCCGCTCCATCGACGATCTCTACGCCCATTTCGGCGAACCCATCGCTGCGGCGTCGATCGCCCAGGTGCATCCGGCCGAGGTGGAAACGCCCGAGGGCAAACGCAAGGTGGCGGTCAAGGTGATCCGGCCCGGCGTGCGCAAGCGCTTTGCCGCCGATCTCGAGGCCATGTACCTCGTCTCCCACATGCAGGAACGCTTCCTGCCGCATACGCGCCGACTGCGCCCGGTTGAAGTCACGAAGACGCTGGAGCAGACCACCAAGGTGGAGATGGATCTCCGCCTGGAGGCCGCCGCGCTTTCGGAGATCGCCGAAAACACCAAGGACGATCCGGGTTTCCGGGTCCCCAAGGTCGACTGGGAGCGGACCGGCCGCGATGTCGTCACCATGGAATGGATCGACGGCGTCAAGATGTCGGATGTCGAGGGCTTGAGAGCAGCCGGCCATGATCTCAACGCGCTTGCCGACACGTTGATCCAGTCCTTCCTTCGCCACACGCTGCGCGACGGCTTCTTCCATGCCGACATGCATCCGGGCAATCTCTTCGTCGATCCCACGGGCATGATCGTGGCCGTCGACATGGGCATTGCCGGCCGTCTCGGGAAGAAGGAGCGCCGTTTCCTTGCCGAGATCCTCTACGGCTTCATCACGCGCGATTACATGCGTGTTGCCGAGGTGCATTTCGAGGCCGGCTATGTGCCGTCGCACCATAATGTCGCAAGCTTTGCCCAGGCGATCCGGGCGATCGGCGAGCCGATCCACGGGCAGCCGGCCGAAACGATCTCCATGGCCAAGCTGCTGACCCTGCTTTTCGAGGTCACCGAACTCTTCGACATGCAGACGCGCCCCGAGCTCGTCATGCTGCAGAAGACGATGGTCGTAGTCGAAGGCGTGTCGCGCATTCTCAACCCGCGCTTCAACATGTGGAAGGCCGCCGAGCCGGTGGTCTCGCACTGGATCCGCGACAATCTCGGGCCCAAGCGCATTGCGACGGATCTGCGGGACGGGGCGAAGGCGGCGCTGAGGCTGGCGGAGGCCCTGCCCGAGATTGCAGCGAAAACCGAGAAGCTGCATAGTGACATCGTTCGCATGAGCGAGGATGGCTTGCGGTTTGATGCGGAAACGGCGGAACGCATTGGTCGCGCTGAAGCCCGCCACACGCGGCTCGGACGACTGGCGCTCTGGGTTATCGCAATCTCGGCTGCGGTGATCGCCTTCCAGATTTCTTAGGGCGATCGCCCTCTTCAAAAGAAAACGGATTTTCTCGATCTTTCGATGGAACAAAGTCGCGAGAGCCGTGTTTAAACGTCATTGCGCAGCTTTTGTTCCTCTGGGAGTTACATGTCCGCCACCCAAGCCGGTTTCGTACGGTCCACGCTCCTCTTCCTCCTGATCGGCACCGCTATTCTCATCGGGATCATCGTCGCGACCCTCGGGCTCGTGGAGCGCACGCGCTCGACCTTCGACTATATCCTTCAGGAGCGCAACATCCGCCGCATGGCAGCGGATCTGATGCAGAAGCTCACCGACGCCGAAACAGGGCAGCGCGGTTTCGTCATCACCGGTGAGGAGCTGTTCCTGCAGCCCTATGAAGGTGCTGTCTCGGAAATTCGCGAAAATGTGGAAGCGCTGGCGGAAGCCGTCAAAGACCGGCCGATCAAGGCCGAGCGGATGGACACATTGCGCGAGAAGATCCGCGGCAAGCTCACCGAGATGGGTCAGGCGATCAACCTCGTGCGCAGCGGCGAACAGGACGAAGCCATTGAATTGGTCCGCGGTGACGTCGGTCGCGAGCTGATGGACGAGATCCGCCAGATGCTCGACGAGTTCAAGGACCTCTCCGACGCCAATGTCGAAACGGGAACCCAGGAACAGATCGCCGCGACGCAGCAGCTTCAGTGGATCACGCTGGGCGGCGGCATTGCCATCGTCGCCGTCATGGGTGGCGCGCTGCTGGTCGTGGCCCAGCATGTCCGCGCGCTTGCGGCATCACGCCAGGAGGTCGAAGTTCTGAACCAGGGCCTGGAGGCCCGTGTGGCAGAGCGCACCGACGACCTGATGCGGGCGAACCAGGAAATCCAGCGTTTCGCCTATATCGTTACGCATGATCTGCGCGCGCCCCTCGTCAACATCATGGGCTTTACGGCCGAACTCGACGCGTCGCTCAAGTCGCTGCAGGCCTATGTCCTGAACGACGGCAAGACCGTTTCGGAGGATCAGATCCACGAGGCCCGACTGGCCGCGGCAGAAGACCTGCCGGAGGCGATCGGCTTCATCCGCTCATCGACGAAGAAGATGGACGGCCTGATCAATGCCATCCTGAAGATCTCGCGCGACGGTCGACGCCAGCTGAAGCCCGAGATCGTCGAACTGCAGCCGATGCTCGAGACCATCACCAACAGCGTCTATCACCAGATCAGCGAAAGCGACGGCAGCATCAAGCTTGAAATCAAGGCTCCGCGCCTCAACACGGACCGCCTGTCGGTCGAACAAATCCTTGGTAACCTTTTCGATAATGCTATCAAATATAAACATCCGGATCGGCCCTTGGCCCTTGCTGTCCGAACCGCGCCCGAAGGGCGACACATGGTTCGGATCGAGGTGGAGGACAACGGCCGTGGCATTGCAGAACACGATCACGAACGTATTTTCGAACTCTTTCGCCGTTCCGGCCAACAGGACCAGTCCGGAGAAGGAATTGGTCTTGCCCATGTCCGCTCCCTTGCGCGGAACCTTGGGGGGGAGATAACCGTTCAGTCCCGTTTAGGGGAAGGATCGACCTTCGTACTGCGACTGCCATCTGACCTGTCACGCTTGGTACGGAGTTGAATAATGAAAGCCGTGGGTAAGGAAGTCACCATCATCATGGTCGAGGATGACGAAGGTCATGCTCGTCTCATCGAGAAGAACGTGCGTCGTGCCGGCGTGCACAACGAGATCATTCCGTTCACCAACGGAACGGACGCGCTGGACTATGTTCTCGGCAAGGACCGTAGCGGCAAGGTTTCAGAAGACCGGTATCTGCTGATCCTGCTCGATCTCAATCTGCCCGACATGTCGGGCACGGATATTCTTGATCAAATTAAATCCAATTCGCATACGCGGCGGCTCCCGGTCGTCATCTTGACGACGACGGATGACGAGCGCGAAATCCAGCGGTGCTATGACCTCGGGGCCAATGTTTATATCACCAAGCCTGTCGACTACGACAACTTCGCCAATGCCATTCGACAACTCGGATTGTTCTTCTCCGTCATGCAAATCCCCTGAGGATGGCCCGGCGATGCGCTTCAGCGTCCTCTACATCGACGACGATGCGGCCATCGCCCGGCTGGTGCAGCGGTATATGGGTCGCCTCGGTCACGAGGTAGCCCATTCCGAGACCGAGGACGACGCGCTCGCCTTGTTGCGCGCGCGCCCGTTCGACGTCGTCGTCCTCGACCACTATCTGCGCCAGACCACCGGCCATGACGTGCTCGCACGCATGCGCGAGGCGGCGATCGACGTGCCGGTCGTCTACGTCACCGGCTCCAACGAGGCCCAGGTCGCGATCGAAGCGATCAAGGCGGGTGCTGCCGACTACGTGATCAAGACGGTCAGCGACGACTTCCTGTCTCTCCTGTCGAGCGCCGTCGAGCAGACCGTGGCCAATGCCCAGCTGAGAGCCGCCAAGACACGGGCGGACGAAGAAATCCGTCTCGGCAAGGAGCGGGCCGAAGCTCTGCTTGCCGAAGTGAACCATCGTGTTGCCAATTCTCTGGCGCTCGTCGCGAGCCTGCTGCGGCTGCAGATCTCCAGCGCGCGGAGCGAGGAGGTCAAGGCGGAATTGGCCGAGACGCAGGCGCGCATCACCGCAATTGCCGGCATGCATCGCAGCCTCTACACCTCTGACGACGTCTCGAAGGTCGAACTCGACCGTTATCTCGGCCGCCTGACGGCTGAACTCTACAGCTCCCTGCACAGTGCCGAAAAGCCGATCCGCCTCTTGCTCGATGCCGATCCGATTTCGCTCAGCGCAGACAAGGCGGTTTCCGTCGGCATGATCGTCACCGAACTCGTGACCAATGCCTTCAAGTATGCCTATTCCCCGGGACAGGCCGGCGACATCCGTGTGCAGTTGAAGATGATCGGCGATGACGCAGCCCTGTTGCGGGTCGAAGACGACGGGATCGGCATTGATCCTGACAGTGCACCGAAAGGCACGGGTCTTGGCAGTCGCATCGTCAAGTCCATGGCTTCGACGCTGGGCGATGGTCTGCGCTATCTGGAAGGCACCGACGGGACTGTCGCCGAGGTGCCCCTCAAGCTCGACAGCAGCGCAGGCTGACGCGCATTTACCACTCTGGCCACCAGGGTGTTGCCCTGTGCCGGATTTGCGCTAGGGTCGCCCCCACAGAGATGAAGGGTTTGCCGTCATGACCTTGGCCGGAATGCGCATTTTGCTTGTGATCGCGGGTGGCATTGCCGCATACAAGAGCCTTGACCTGATCCGCAGGCTCCGGGAACGCGGTGCGAGCGTGCGTCCGATCATGACTCGCGGCGCGCAGGAATTCATCACGCCGCTCGCCGTTGGCGCTCTCTCCGCCTCCCATGTCTATACCGAACTCTTCTCGCGGGAAGACGAGCAGGATGTCGGCCATATCCGGCTGGCGCGCGAATGCGATCTCGTGCTTGTTGCCCCCGCGACCGCGGACCTGATGGCCAAGATGGCGAACGGGCTGGCCGACGATCTTGCGTCGACCGTGCTGCTCGCGACCGACCGGCCCGTGCTGGTCGCGCCCGCCATGAACCCGAAGATGTGGGCGCATCCGGCCACCCAGCGGAATGTTGGCGTGCTCCAGGGCGATGGGATCCAGATGATCGGCCCGATGGAGGGCGAGATGGCCGAAAGCGGTGAACGCGGCCGCGGACGCATGGCCGAGCCGCTGGATATCGTCGCCGGTGTCGAAGACCTGTTGTCCGGGCCGAAGCCGCTCGCGGGCATGACGGCCGTCGTGACATCGGGCCCGACCCATGAACCGATCGATCCAGTGCGCTACATCGCCAACCGCTCGTCGGGCAAGCAGGGTCATGCGATCGCCGCAGCCCTTGCCCGCCTCGGCGCGGAGGTGACGCTGGTTTCCGGGCCCGTCACGATCCACGATCCCGCAGGAGTTCGGACGCTGCATGTGGAGCGAGCCGAGGAGATGCGCGATGCCGTGCTTGGCGCCCTCCCAGCCGATATCGCCGTGATGGTTGCGGCCGTCGCCGACTGGCGCGTGGCATCCTCTGCCGGTCAGAAGATCAAGAAGCAGCCGGGCGAGGCTCCGCCGCCGCTCGAACTCACCGAGAACCCCGATATCCTGAAGACTGTCGGACACCATGCGCAGCGCCCGCGTCTCGTCGTCGGCTTCGCTGCGGAGACGCAGAATGTCGAGGAGAACGGCCGCTCCAAACTCGAGCGCAAGGGCGCCGACCTGATCGTCGCCAATGACGTCTCGCCGGAAACCGGGATCATGGGTGGCGACCGCAATCGCGTGAAACTCATCTCCCGCGACGGTGTGGAAGGCTGGCCCGATCTCTCCAAGGACGAGGTCGCAGAACGGCTGGCGCTCTGGATCGCGACCCAGATCGGCGGGACCGGGGCATGAGCCTGTTTTCCCGTTCCGGTTTCGAGACTTTCGTTCACGGCCTCGCCGGCACCAGCTTGGTCGACCAATGGGAGAGCAGCGTCGCCAAGGTCGGGGAAAAAGTCTTCGCGCTCCTAACGGACGGTGATAACCGCCTTGCCTTCAAGGTCAGCGAGGAGAGCTTCGAGATCCTGACCGCATTGGAAGGCATCTCGCAGGCACCCTATTTTGCCAAACGCAAATGGGTGACGGTTGAGCCCGGGAGCGAGCTCAGCGATGCGGAGCTCCGCGATTATCTCACCCGATCCTACCGCACAGTCAGCGCATCGCTGACGCGCAAGCTGCGCAGCGAACTCGGCATCGCCGACTGAGGCTTGAGGGTCAAGCCGTCGCCAGCGCCGGCCGGCGGGCCTGGTCGACCCGGGTGCGTTCGACCTCGGGCTTGAATTCGGCAGCGTCCAGCCCGTTCTCGCTGAGGATCACGGCACTACCGGCGGGGATCTCCACCCAGGTATCCGTCTCGTCATTCAGCGGTTCCGACACGAGACAGAAGCTGCCCTTCGGACCCATGGGTGCTGCAAACAGCGTCGGGGCATGCTCGTCTGTGGAATAGCGGACCGCGTAGAGCGTCTTGCCATCGGAGAAAGCCGCCGTCATGCGGATGCGGGCGGTGCCCGTCAGATGCAGGCTGATCTGCTCCACGAAACCCACGGCCTCGCTCATCGCCGCAATCGGACGGTCCCTCAGGCCGAACTGAAGCGCGAGGAGGAAAAGCAGTTCGCTGTCGGTCGTGCCGACACGTGCATGGAAATGCTCGTCGTCCAGCATGCCTTCCATGGGCCGGCGGATGCGGTCGAAATTGTCGATTTGGCCATTGTGCATGAAGGACCAGGTGCCCTGCACGAAGGGATGGCAGTTGTCGCGACGGGTCGCGCCATGGGTCGCAGCGCGGACATGGGCGAGGAAGAGCGGCGAGCGGATCTGGCTAGCAAGGCTCTTCAGATTGCAGTCCGACCAGGCGGGGAGCACGTCGCGGAAGCGGCCAGGTTCGGGGCGATCGCCGTACCAGGCAAGGCCGAAGCCGTCCCCGTTCGTGGCCGTCTTGGCGCGGGTGGCGCAATGGGATTGTTCGATCAGGGAATGCGCAGGAGAGGTGACGAGCTCCTCGAGGAAGATCGGAACACCACGATAAGCCGCCCAACGACACATTTGAATTCTGCCCCAGGTCCATCGAACCGACTGCGCATGCCGTCCAGTCTTGGCGCGATAGACTAATGATTTGCAAACATGCCACCATTCATGACAAATTTTTGTCGTGCAGCGCAACATGCTTCCTGCTGTCGACTGGCGCAAAAGTGAACACTGCGTTCTGACGGGTATACCTGCGCCGAAGGCGGCGCTCGCATATATTGCCGGACAATTCAGCCATCATTCTCCGAGGAGATGCATCGATGTCCATTCGTCCCGTCAAGCATGAAAGCCGCGCCACGCCGACCATGGAGGGGGCCGGCGTCAAGCTGCACCGCGTGTTCGGCTTCGGCGATCCCTCGATGACCGACCCCTTCCTGATGATGGACGATTTCCGCAACGACACGCCGAGCGACTATGTGCGCGGTTTCCCCTGGCATCCGCATCGCGGCATCGAGACCATCACCTATGTGCTGGCCGGCACCGTCGAGCATGGCGACAGCCTGGGCAATCAGGGCATGCTGGGTGCCGGTGACCTGCAATGGATGACGGCCGGCAGCGGTATTCTGCACCAGGAAATGCCGAAGGGCGATTTCGCCGGCCGGATGCACGGCTTCCAGCTCTGGGCCAATCTGCCTTCCTCGCTGAAGATGACGAAGCCCCGCTACCAGGACATCAAGTCCGGCGACATCCCCGTCGTCATCGACGATGACGGCACCTCGGTGCGGGTGATCTGCGGCGACTTCTGGGGCAAGAGCGGACCGGTGGACGGCATTGCCGCCGAACCCGTCTATCTCGACATTTCCGTGCCGCCAGGCAAGCGCAAGACCTTCCCGGTCGACACCTATCGTTCCGCCTTCGCCTATATCTTCGCCGGCTCCGGCTCGTTCCGCGATGCCTCCAAGCCCTTCGGCGTGAAGGTGGAGAAGGAGTATATGGGGGAAGAGCTGAATATCCGAGATCTCTCCGGCAACCGGACGCTGGTCGTTTTCGACACCGGCGACGAGATTACCGTGCAGGCCGGCGAACAGGGCATCCGCTTCCTGCTGGTCACCGGCAAGCCGATCAAGGAGCCGGTCGCCTGGCACGGGCCGATCGTCATGAACACCCGCGAGGAACTGATGCAGGCGATGAAGGAGCTGCAGAACGGAACCTTTATCAAGGCTGATCATTAACCCCTGCAGTCAAGTTCACCTTGCCCGGCGGCACTCCACCGCCGGGTTTTCTTTTTCCAGAGGGTGCAATGCGGGTCACAGGGGCATGCCAGTGCGGTGCCATCCGCTATGAAGCCGAGGTCGATCCACAGGCCGTCGGCATCTGCCACTGCACCGATTGCCAGAGGCTGACGGGTTCGGCCTATCGCGTGACCGCCCCGGCCATTTCCAACAGTTTCCAGATCACCTCAGGTGTCCCGCATCGCTACCGAAAGATCGGCGACAGCGGGCAGCCGAGTGATCAATTCTTCTGCGGCGACTGCGGCTCGCCGCTCTGGCGCGAGAGCGCGGACGGAGAGATCGGCATTCGGCTGGGCACCATCGACCAGCGACGCGCCTTGAAGCCCCACCACCAGTCCTGGCTGGGCTCCGCCCTACCCTTCTTCCTCGATATCCGCGACCTCGAACGTCACGAAGGCAGCTGAAGCCTTCAGCGCCTGTTCTCGTCTGACCACAAGGCGTGGAAATGATGCACGGGTCCATGACCTGATCCGACCGACAGACGACCGGAAGCCACGACCGCCTCTGCCAGCCAGGTCTTGGCCTGACGGACGGCATCCTGGAGGCTCCGCCCCTTTGCAAGTTCTGCCGCCAGCGCGCTCGACAAGGAACAACCGGTGCCATGGGTGTTGCGTGTCACAAAACGCGCGGCCTCGAACCAGCGCACCTCTCCTTCCGACACCAGCACATCGGAGCTTTCGGCACCCCTAAGGTGCCCCCCCTTCACCAGCACGGCCTTCGGCCCGAGCGCTGAGAGCCGGATGGCCTGCGCTTCCATGACCGTGCGCTCGGAGGCCTCAGGCTCGCCGAGCAGAGCCGCCGCCTCAGGCAAATTGGGGGTCAGGAGGGTGGCGAGTGGGAGCAATTTGCTCTTCAGCGCCTCGACTGCAGCCGGATCGAGCAGCGACGCTCCGCCCTTGGCGATCATGACGGGATCGAGAACCACGGGAATGCCGCGATGCGGCTCCAACGCCTCCGCCACTGCAGACGCGATGCCGGCATTGGCGATCATGCCGATCTTCACCGCATCCACCCTGACATCGGCAAAGACCATGCGGATCTGCTCGGCGACGAAGTCCGGGTCGAGCGGCACGACGGCAGAAACACCTTGCGTGTTTTGCGCCGTCAGCGCGGTCAAGGCCGCCATGCCATAGCAGCCGCGCGCCGAGAAGGCCTTGAGATCGGCCTGGATCCCCGCCCCTCCGGAGGGATCGGAGCCGGCAATGCTGAGCACGTTGCGGATTGTCGATGATTTCATCTGCTTCTCCCCGATGGCGGAGAAGCAACGGGTGAGACGCGGAAAGCCCGACGCGGCACCTGAGCGACTCCCTCCGCCAGCATGATCTGGTTCAGGTTCAAAGGGTGCTTCTCAGCCCGGCTTCCGCCAGACGCCCCTGTCTCTTCGTCGGGAGATTATGCGACCGCGCGGGGCCTGTCACCTGCATTGGCCGGATTAAGTGTTTGCCGCCGCTCTCCGGAGCGGGTACGGGAGCCTATTGCCAGATCGATCACAGGACCCCTCCCTTGCATCACTCCCCCGACCGGCTTTTCGACCGCTTCTATGACGGTTTCCTCTTCGACATGGACGGCACACTTCTCAACTCCATCGCTGCCGCCGAGCGGGTCTGGAGCCGCTGGGCACTGAAGCACGGGCTCGATCTTGAAACCTTTCTGCCGACCATGCATGGCAAGCGCGGGATCGACACGATCAGCGCGCTGAACCTTCCCGGTATCGACGTGGTAAAAGAGGCGCTTGAAGTAGAGCGCGGCGAGATCGAGGACCTGGACGGCATCGTGCCAATCCCGGGGGCCATCGCCTTTCTCGAAAGCCTGCCCGCAGACCGCTGGGCCATCGTCACCTCGGCCCCGACGGCTTTGGCGCGCGCGCGCATCGGCGCGGCCGGCCTGCCCCAGCCTCGGCAGATCGTCACGGCGGAAGACGTGAAGATCGGCAAGCCCGACCCCGCGGGCTATCGCCTCGGTGCTGAACGGCTCGGCTTTGCCCCCTCGCGCTGTCTGGTGTTCGAGGATGTGCTTGCTGGCGTTCTGGCCGGCGAAGCCGCCGGCGCCGATGTCGCGGTTATCACGGCGACCCACGCCCATCCGCTCAAGACATCGCATCCGACCATCGCGACTTACGAGCGACTGACGGTGACGTTCGCTCCATCGAAGGGGTTGCGGATCTCTGCCGCAGGTTGACGGGGTGAAGGGCGGCACGCCCAGCCGCCTGGCGCCACAGCCCTGTCAGAACTGCTTCTGGAAGTTCAGCTTGAGTGACTGGGCATTGCCGCGATTGCTGTAATTGCCATCGAAGCCGATACCCACGGTCGCCATGGTACCGATCGGCATGTCGATCCCCGCTTGCAGGACGAGGCTGTTTTCGGCAGCCGTCTTGCTGGAGGTGACGAAATCGCTGCCCCCGGCAAAGGACAGGGTCGATGCCGTCTCCGTATCGCCGAAGGCATGCTGCCATCCGGCCGCCCCACGAACGGTCGCGCTCACCCCGGCAAGCGCCAGTTCTGTCGCTGCTCTGAGGCCGAGATTGGTGAAGGTGAGGTTCATGTCACTTGCCTGGCGTGACAGGGAGGCCGCACCTCCCTCTTCCGTGAAGGCCGGCGTGTGCATATGGACCTGCGCCAGGTTGACGAAGGGCTCCAGCCGCACGTCCCGGATCTTGATCTCATAGCCGAGTTCCGCGAAGGCCTGCACCGTGTTGGTACCGTAATCGGCTGAAAGCTGATCGGAGAAGCCACCGAAATCGACCGTACGTTGCGTCGAGACCTGCTGATGCTTGTAGAGCGCGCCGAAGCGCAGGGCGAGCGGCCCCCACTGATTGCCGCCATAGAAGCCGATATCGAAATCGTCACTATCCCCGCTGGAAAGACCGTCGCTCAGCTCGAACGAGGCAGCGCCGTAACCGCCAAGAACACCCAGCCTCCAGCTCGTATCTCCCAGTGCCGTATCGATGCCGAAGGCGATGCCACCGATCGAATTGGAGAGATCGGCATCGCCGTTTTCTCCGAAGCTCTTGCCCCAGCCGCCATAGGCTTCCGCCCAGGCGACGGGGCCGTTGTTTTCAGGCGTTGCGAGGATTGATTCAGCCGCTAGTTCGGCCGGCGTCTTCGCTTTTTCCTCACCGTAAGCCAGCGCGCTCGAACTGCCGCCCCCAAGGGAGACGACATTGCTCTGGCCGGCGCCGACAGAGCCGAAGGCCGAGCGCATGCGATTGCCGCCCACACTCCGAATAAGGCCGGAGTTTTCAAGGCTGACGCTCATGCTTTGGCCATGGACTTCGCCTGAAAGCTGCTGGAAGGCGTTGGCGGCCGTCTCATCGTCGAGGACAACGATCGCGTCGTAGACCGCATTGCCGGAGCCGAGGCTTTCGACCGCGCCTGCCGTGGCCGACTGGTTCGTGGACTGCGCAACATCCGCGAAATCGGTCGCGTTGCGGGTCAACGTCAATGTCGCATCATTGCTGCCGTAGCTCAGCGCGGCATCAAGAAAGCTGTAATCCGTATCGACCGTGTCGAAGGTCCCCGTGAGGCCACCATCGGCGGTGAGGATGACATAGGACTGGTTGGCCGCGTAACCGCTGGAGGGGCCGACATGCAGCACCGTGCCGCCGTTGAGGGTTGCCGTGCCTGTGGCATGCAGGAGATCGCTCGCACCGGTCGTGGTGTTGACGTCGACCTCGTAGGTCGCGCCCGCGTCAAAAACCAGATTGCCGTCGACCGTCAGGGTCCCAACGCCGGAATCGCCGGGGGTTACCGTGGAACCGCTGGAGAGGGTGGTCGCTCCGATCGTCCCCTTCCCGCTCAGCGTGCCCCAGCCGGAGACCGTGAGGATGCCGCCAAGCGTGGCGTTGTTCAGATGAAGCGTTCCGCCGGTGATGCTGGTGGTTCCCGTGAACGCGCTGCCATCGCCTGCGTAGACGACCCGGCCATTGGCCACGGCGATCTCACCTGAACCGTCGATCAGCGAGTCGAAGGTGACGTCGCTTCCTCCAAAGTTGAAGACGAGGGTGCCATCGCCATCCCCAAAATGGATTTCTTCCGCATCGAAGCCGGCGCTCCCGCCCGCGGTCTGACCGAGGGCTGCGCCGATGATTAACGTGCCGGTGGAATCCGCCTCGTTGGCAATGGTGATTTCGTCAGCAGAGACGTAACCGCCACCCGTGACGATGAGTGTGCCCGTTCCTTCGTTGCCGACATAGAGGCCGCCGGTCGTGATCCAGGTCGAACCGTTGCCGGACACCGTCGCCGTGCCTTCCGATCCGACATTGTTGCCGATGAGGCTGCGGGCTGCGGTCACATCGCCGCCAAGAGCGATGGTCAACGCACCTTCGCCGATGCGTCCAACGTTGAGATCGCTGGAAACATCCCAGAGAGACCCATTGCCGGTCACCAGCATCTCGCCATAGGAGCCCGCGAGATCACCAAGAATGCCCTGTCGGTTTTCGATGAGGCCACCCGCGGAGATCGTCACGGAGCCTTCTGCGCCAGCGTTATGCCCGACGAGGAAGTCGCCGCTCATGATCCAGCTCGAGCCGGCACCGTTGACGGTGGCCTCGCTGTCCGAGCCATTTTCCGTGCCGACATAGCCGTCGGTGCTGGTCAGATCGCCGCCGGCGAGAAGCTGGAGCGTACCATCGCCGACATTGCCGACGTAAAAGACACCGGTGTTTTCCCAAAGGCTGCCGTTGCCGGAGATCGTCACGAGACCGGATCCGGTGGCTTCGTGACCGATGAGGCCACCAGCCGAACTGATCTTGCCGCCATTCGTGATGACGACCGTGCCTTCACCCAGCCCGCCAACACTGACGCGATCGGAGAGGTCCCAGAGCGAGCCTGTCCCGTCGACATTGACCGTACCCTCAGACCCTGTGCTGTCGCCGAGGACTGCAGATGTGCCTTCGACCGTGCCTCCGGCCTGGATATTCAACGTTCCGTCGCCGGGATCAGAACTCGACATATCGGAGCGGTCGCCGCCGATGAGCAAGGCGCCGGTGGTCCAAGTCGAACCGCTGCCACTGACCGTGACCGATGATGTGGAATGGCGACCGATGACCGCATTGCCGTTCGACACCGTCGCAGACTCGCGGATTTCCAGCGTCGAATCGCCAAACGAGCCGACGAAAAGCTCGCCCGTGTTGACCCAGCTTGTCCCAGACCCGGTGACCGTGACGCTGCTGCCGGAGGAACCGGCGCCATTGCCGATATAGGCTGCCGTTCCGGAGACATCCGCGCCTTCCTTGATCAGCAAGGTGCCGACGCCACCTCCGCCGATGGTCAGCGCGTCAGACAGTGTCCACTGCGAGACGGTTGCGACCGTGGCGCTGCCGGACGATCCGATCCCGTCTGCAATGATGGTTCGCCCGGTGATTGCGGTTGCGTCCTGCTCCAGCGTGAACGAGCCGCCGCCGCCGTATCCGATATAGAATGCATCGGCCTCGAAGCGGCTCTGGTTCGAGACGTTGAGCGTGCCCTCGCCTGTCGTTCCAGCGCCGAGATAAACCACGCCGCCGAGAAACTCGCCCTGCGTCAGCACGTTGACGGTTCCGTCGCCGTTGTTGCCGATATAGGTCGAACCGGTGTTTGTCCATTTCCCGAGGTTGCCGGTGACCGTGATCATGCCGATCGACCTATCGCTGTAGGCGATTGTCGCATTTGTGGTCGAGAGTTCACGCCAGACGGTCAGGCCGCCATCCGTTCCACTGCCGGTTCCGACGAAGAGATCGGCAGCCGCGCCATCTTCGCCATCGAGCACCACACCGGTCTGGCTGATGCGCGCATCATCGGAAGCCGTCGGGGCACCGGAGCCCCATTCCCAGTTGCTGTCCGTGAACCAGTCGCTCGAGGTGGCGCCGGTCCAATTGACCGAGCCGGCGTGAGCGGGACCCGCCAGCAATGGCAGGATGCTGACCGACGTCAAAAGTGCCCGCAAGCGGGTTTCACGAGAAAATGCCTTGAACAAAACGCCCCGGTCGCAACGACCGCCCACACAAGATTATCAGTTGTGCGGACAGTATCACGCCGAGGCGGAGATCAAAGGTCAGTATCCGGTCAAAAACCGCAGGTATTCGGACCAGATCTGGGCAGAACAGAGAACAATCACGCCGCCTTGGCGACGTGATATTCCTTGATCGCGGCCATCTTGATTGCCGGATAACGCTCGGCTTCGTAGCGCAGCGAGAACTGGTCCTGCGCCATGAAGACCGGATCGCCGTCGAGATCGCGGCAAATGTCGCCGCGGCGCTGGGTCATGAACTTTTCCAGATCATCCCTGTTATCGGCGGAAATCCAGCGGCAGACGGAGAAGCGCGACATTTCGAAGGAGACCGGCAGGCCGTATTCCGCCGAGAGCCGCTCCTTCAAGACATCGAGCTGCAGCGCGCCGACGACGCCGACGATGGCCGGCGAGCCGTCTTCCGGCGAGAACAGCTGCACGACGCCTTCTTCGGCCATCTGCTGCAGGGCTTCCTTCAGCTTCTTCGCCTTCATCGCATCTTCGAGACGTACACGGCGGAGGATTTCCGGCGAGAAGTTCGGTACGCCCTGGAAGACGAGGTTTTCGCCCTCGGTCAGCGTGTCGCCGATCCTGAGCGTCCCGTGGTTCGGGATGCCGACGACATCGCCGGCAAAGGCCGTGTCCGCCAGCTGGCGCTGCGAGGCGAAGAAGAACTGCGGCGCCGTGAGGCCCATCTGCTTGCCGGTGCGGGCAAGGCGCGCCTTCATGCCGCGCTCCAGCTTGCCGGAGCAGATGCGGGCAAAGGCGATGCGGTCGCGGTGGTTGGGGTCCATGTTGGCCTGGATCTTGAAGACGAAGGCCGTCATCTTTTCTTCCGCAGCATGCACCGTGCGGGTGTCGGCCACCTGGTCGCGCGGCGGCGGCGCATAGGCACCGAGCGCATTGATGAGGTCGCGCACACCGAAGTTGCGCAGCGCCGAGCCGAAGAAGACCGGCGTCATGTGCCCTTCGAGGAAGCTCTGGCGATCGAAGGGACGGCAGGCTTCGCGGGCAAGCTCCAGCTCGTCAATGAAGGCCTGGCGCTCGTTTTCGGGCAGGTTCTCGGCAACGGTTTGCGGGCCGTTGACCTTCAAGGGTTCGACCTGGGCATCGCCGCCGCGATAGGTGTTGTTGGCGAGATGGTAGGAGCCGCAGAAGGTCTTGGATCGACCAACCGGCCAGGTGATCGGCGCCGTGTCGAGCGCGAGCTTTTCTTCGACTTCGTCGAGGATCTCGAAGGGATCGCGGCTTTCGCGGTCCATCTTGTTGACGAAGGTGATGATCGGAATGTCGCGCATGCGGCAGACTTCGAAGAGCTTCAGCGTACGCGGCTCAATACCCTTGGCGGCGTCGATGACCATGACGGCCGCGTCGACGGCCGTCAGCGTGCGATAAGTGTCGTCGGCGAAGTCTTCGTGGCCGGGCGTGTCGAGAATGTTGAAGACATTGCCTTCATATTCGAAGGTCATGACCGAGGTCACGACCGAGATGCCACGCTCGCGCTCGATCTTCATCCAGTCCGACCGGGTCTGGATGCGATCCTTCTTCGCCTTGACTTCACCGGCAAGCTGGATGGCGCCGCCGAACAACAGCAGCTTTTCGGTCAGCGTCGTCTTACCCGCGTCCGGGTGGGCGATAATAGCAAAGGTGCGGCGGCGGGAGACCGCCTCGGCGAGCGTTTCAGCCATATCTCTGGAATTCCTTGTGGTCGGGCGGTTATCTAGCGTTTCGACGGCCAATATGCAATTGAGCGCGGGCAACAAAGGATTTCTGCCCATGTCCGCCATCCGCTCCGACATCCTCGGTCCCGTGCTCAACCTCAAGCGCCTGCCGCATGGCGAAGGGCTCGACCTGCCGGCCTACGAGACGGCAGGGGCGGCCGGCATGGATCTGAGAGCTGCGGTGAGCGACGGGGAACAGATGACGCTCGCACCGGGTGCGCGGGCGCTGGTGCCCACCGGCTTCATCATGGAAATCCCTGAGGGCTTCGAAGCTCAGATACGCCCACGCTCGGGCCTCGCCTTCAAGAACGGCGTCACCTGCCTCAATACACCCGGCACCATCGACAGCGACTATCGCGGCGAGGTGAAGGTGCTGCTGATCAATCTCGGCCAGGAAGACTTCATCATTACCCGTGGCATGCGGATCGCCCAGATGGTGATTGCACCGGTGACGCAGGTGCGGGTCACCGAGGTGACCGAGACGAGCGACACGGCGCGCGGCGCCGGCGGGTTCGGTTCGACGGGGGTGTAAGGGCCAGAGGTCACCGCTGTGCTTCCATCACCATCCGCACCGCCAGCCCGGTGAGCACGGTTCCCATCAGCCAGCGCTGCACCACCATCCAGACCGGCCGGCCGGCGAGGAAAAGCGCGATGGTGCCGGCGGAGAGGGCAATGAGGCCGTTGCCGGTCACGGCGATGGCAATCTGCGTGAAGCCGAGGGCGAGGGACTGGGTGAAGACGCTGCCGCGTGCCGGATCGACGAACTGCGGCAGGAGCGACATATATAGGATCGCCACCTTCGGATTGAGCAGGCTGGTGACGAAGCCCATGACGAAGAGCTTGCGCGGGCTGTCGACGGGCAGATCGCGCACCTGGAAGGGCGAGCGCCCGCCGGGGCGCAGTGCCTGCCAGGCGAGCCAGCCGAGATAGAGCGCACCGCAGAATTTCAAAAGGTCGTAGGCGAATGGCACGGCGAGCAGCAGCACGGTGATCCCGAGCGCGGTCAACAGCATGTAGACAACGAAACCGAGTGCCACGCCCCCGAGCGAAACAAGGCCGGCCATCGGCCCCTGGCAGATCGACCGGGAAACGAGATAGATCATGTTCGGGCCCGGTGTCAGCACCATGCCAAGGCAGATCAGGCTGAAAGCGAGGAAGGCAGAGAGGCTCGGCATGAGGGCGTTTCTCACAGGGGTTTGCGCCTCCTAGCTGCAGAGCGGTGGAAGGCGCAATCGCGATCGTGTCACCGTTGCAAGTCTTTCGCTCCAGGACTAGAAATGGCGGCGCAGGAGACCATCCATGACACTGACGACGATCATCGCCTATTGCGGCGCGCTGTTCATTGCGGCCGCCATTCCGGGACCCGGCATGACCGCGATCGTGGCGCTGGCTCTGAGCTCCGGCTTCCGTCCGACCTTCTTCATGGGGCTCGGGCTCATTCTCGGCGATCTCGTCTATCTGACGGCCGTGATCCTCGGGCTTTCGGTTCTGGCCAAGACTTTCGTCACGCCTTTCCTGATCCTGAAATTCCTGGGTGCGGCCTATCTCGTCTATGTCGCCTGGAAGCTCTGGACATCCGGTCTCCTGCCGCAGGATATCAAGGCGGAGCGTGCCATGCGTCCCTCCATGTCCTTTCTGTCCGGCCTGTTGGTGACGCTCGGCAATCCGAAGACCATGCTGTTTTACGTCGCGCTGGTGCCGACGCTCATCCCGCTCGAGGCGATCGGGCTTGCCGACTACCTCCTGCTGGTCGGGCTGACCTTCATCGTGCTGATGGCCGTGCTGTTGCCCTATATTCTGCTGGCGGCCCAGGCGCGTGGGCTCCTGAAGCGGCCGGAAGCGCTGAAGGTGTTGAACCGGAGTGCTGCGGGCATCCTCGCCGGGACGGCGGCCTATATCGCGGCGCGGGCTGCCTGATCTCTCCGTTCACTGCAACAATCGTGCTCTGAAGCGCTTTTCTCCATTGGCGTTCGAGACGACGGTCTGGGAGCAGATTTTTCCAAGGATCGCGCTTGGCGCGGCATGGCTATGCTGGCATGGCGCGCAGGCCAAGCGTAAGCTCGCGCCAAACACATCATCAGGGAGAGATACATGACTGAGCAGAAGAAACCCGGCCGCGGACGCGTTTACGGCTCGATCACCGAGACGATCGGCGATACGCCCATCGTGCGTCTCGACAAGCTGGCCAAGGAAAAGGGCGTGAAGGCGCATCTGCTCGCCAAGCTCGAATTCTTCAACCCAATCGCCTCCGTCAAGGACCGCATCGGGGTGGCCATGATCGAAAGCCTGGAAGCCCAGGGCAAGATCACCCCCGGCAAGACCACGCTGATCGAGCCGACCTCTGGCAATACCGGCATCGCGCTCGCCTTCGCCGCCGCCGCCAAGGGTTACAAGCTGATCCTGACCATGCCCGAGACCATGTCGATCGAGCGCCGCAAGATGCTGGCCCTGCTCGGCGCCGAACTCGTCCTGACCGAGGGCGCGAAGGGCATGAAGGGCGCCATCGCCAAGGCGCAGGAACTGGCCGAGACGACGCCGGATGCGATCATTCCGCAGCAGTTCGAAAACCCCGCCAACCCGGAAATCCACCGCAAGACGACGGCCGAGGAAATCTGGAACGACACGGATGGCCAGATCGACATCTTTGTTTCCGGCATCGGCACGGGCGGCACGATCACCGGCACCGGGCAGGTGCTTAAAAGCCGCAAGCCCGACATCAAGGTCGTGGCCGTCGAGCCGACCGACAGCCCGGTTCTCTCCGGCGGCAATCCCGGTCCGCACAAGATCCAGGGCATCGGCGCGGGCTTTGCCCCCGCCATTCTCGACACCCATGTCTATGACGAGGTGATCACCGTCAGCAATGACGAGGCTTTCGAGCATGCTCGGCTCGTTGCGCGTCTTGAAGGGGTGCCGGTCGGCATTTCCTCGGGTGCTGCGCTGACCGCGGCCATCAAGCTTGGTCAGCGGGAGGAAAATGCCGGCAAGACCATCGTCGTCATCATTCCTTCCTTTGCCGAGCGCTATCTCTCGACTGCGCTCTTTGCCGGCCTCGGCGAGTAAGTCGACGATCGGAAGCGCCGGTCCCGGCGCTTCCTCCATTGCGGGCGTAGCGATCCCCGGCTAGATTGGCTCACGACAAATTGACTGTCTGCTTCAGTGCATTTCCCGGGGGTCCATGCGCGCACTTCTTCATCGCCTGCCTGCCTTCGCCTCCGTTCAAGACCCGCTCTCCGGTGGCGGCCTGATCGCGACCTATGTGGCAAGCCTCATCGTCTTTGCGGTGGCGCTGGCCATCAGGGCATGGTTCGATCCCGTCCTGCCGGCCGGGTTTCCCTTCCTCACCTTCTTCCCCGCCGTGATCATCTGCGGCTTCGTCTTCGGCCTGCGCCAGGGCGTGATGGTGGCCGCGCTCTCGGGGCTCTCTGCCTGGTATTTCTTCATCAGCCCCGGACGCTTCGACTTCTCCGTGGGCACGCTGCTCGCCATGGCGCTCTACATTTTCGTGGTGACGACCGAGCTGACTCTGATCTACCTTGTCACCCAGGCCTATCGCAAGGAAATGACCGCCCGCGAGGAAATCCAGCGACTGGCCGAACAGCAGGAGGTGATGGCGCTGGAACTCGACCACCGCCTGAAGAACATCTTCGCCACGATCAACGCCATCATCAGCCTTTCGCTCAAGAATGCTTCGAGTGCCGACGAACTCGCAGCCCGATTGCGTGACCGACTGGCGGCGCTCGGGCGCTCCAACCTGTTGCTTCGCGGCCTGCGCAAGGGCGAAGACGCCTCCTTGCAGAGCGTGATCTTCCAGGCGCTGGAGCCCTTCGCCATCGTCGGCACCGCACGTTTCACCGCCAATGGCCCCAAGGTGCCGATCGGCGGACAGACCGTGGTGGTGCTCAGCCTCATCCTGCACGAGCTCGGGACCAATGCCGCGAAATACGGTGCGCTCAGCGTCCAGGGTGGTCGTGTGGACCTCGACTGGCTGATCGAGAGCACCGCCGACAATGACGAGCAGCTCGTCATCACCTGGCGCGAAAACGGCGGCCCCGCGCCGACGCCACCGGTGGCGGGCGCGGGTGGCTTCGGCTCGACGCTGATGAAGCGCGTCATTGCCGGCGTTCGCGGCCAGACCGAGATCAGCTATCCCCAGGAAGGGGCCGTGGTCCGCCTGCTGCTGCCGGTCGACATGCTGCGGCCGACCAGCGAAGCAGCCGCCGAAAACTGAGCTTCACCGCCGCTCACCTTCCCTCCCCTCACGCCGCCGCCGCAAGGCGCTCGGACGCGATGCGATAGGAGATCGCCTCCGCGAGATGAATGCGCCCCAGGGTCTCCGTGCCGTCGAGATCTGCGAGCGTGCGGGCGACCTTCAGCACCCGGTGATATCCCCGTGCCGAGAAGCGGAATTTCTCCGCCGCGTCGCGCAGGAGCTGCAGGCCCGAGGAATCCGGCTCCGCGAGTGTCTCGATCAGCGCGGTGGAGCAGCGCGCATTGGTACTGAACGGCAGGCCGAGGCGCTCGAAGCGATCGCGCTGGCGGGCACGGGCGGCTGCCACGCGTCTTGCGACATCCGCGCTGCTTTCTGCCGCCCGCGGCTTGATCAGATCGGTCGCCGACACCGCGGGAACGTCGATCCTGATATCGATGCGATCCATCAGGGGGCCCGAGATTCGCCCCTGATATTCCGTCTGGCAGCGGATCCCGCGGGCACAGACATGCCCGGGCTCTCCTGCCATGCCGCAACGGCAGGGGTTCATGGCGGCAACGAGCTGAAAATCGGAGGGGTAGGATACCCGATGGTTGGCACGGGCAATGATGCATTCGCCGGTCTCCAGCGGCTGGCGAAGGGCATCGAGCACGGGCGGCGCAAATTCCGGCAGTTCGTCGAGAAACAGGATGCCGTGATGGGCCAGCGAGGCCTCACCCGGCTTGGCTCTGAGCCCCCCGCCCACGAGCGCTGCCATGGTGGCGGAATGATGGGGCGTGCGAAAGGGCCGCCGATCGGAGAGCTTGCCACCGGATAGCTGGCCGGCGATCGAATGGATCATCGAGACTTCGAGCAATTCGGCCGCGGACAAAGGCGGCAGGATCGATGGCAGGCGCGCCGCCAGCATGGATTTGCCCGACCCCGGCGGGCCGACAAACAAGAGATTGTGTCCGCCAGCCGCAGCGACCTCCAGCGCGCGCTTGGCGCTTTCCTGGCCTTTAATGTCGGCAAGGTCCGGCAGATTGGCGGGAAGCGCTCTGACCGAGGGCTCCGGCCTCGACAGGACCTGGGTGCCGCGGAAATGATTGGCGAGCGCAATCAGGCTGCGGGGTGCCAGGATGTCGATCTCGCTGCCGGCCCAGGCGGCTTCAGCGCCGCTGTCGGCGGGGCAGATGAGCCCCTTGTCCAGAGCATTGGCGCTGATCGCCGCCGGAAGCGCGCCTGCGATCGGTGCGATGGTGCCATCCAGGTTGAGTTCGCCGATGACGAGAAAGCCCTGCAGCGCATCGCCGGGGATTGCCCCGAGTGCTGCCATCAGACCGAGCGCGATCGGCAGATCGAAATGCGAGCCTTCCTTGGGCAGATCGGCCGGCGCCAGATTGACGGTCACCCGTTTTGCCGGAAGCGCCAGCCCCGAGGCATGGAGCGCGGCCTGAACGCGCTCGCGGCTCTCGGCCACCGCCTTGTCGGGCAGGCCGACGATCTGCATGCCCGTCTTGCCGGGCGCCACCATGACCTGAACCTCGACGGGCACGCCTTCAATGCCCTGGAATGCAACCGTACTGATACGCGCTACCATCGCCCGCCCTCGCCGATCGACCTATAGTCGCCGATGCAACTTCATATTGCGTGTAGCGACAGGAACAATCTCGCATAAGACGAGCCGTTCCGCAAGAACATTTGCGGAACATCTGCATCTACCGATAGGGCTTCAGTTGTGCCCGGTTGTGCAGTGGGAACACAGGGGGAACTTCGATATCGAAATCAGGCGGTTAAGCGCGCTTGCGTTCGATCGCGTCCCAGAGCAGTGCGGCGATATCCGCGCCGCCGAATTTCTTCACCTCACGGATCCCGGTCGGCGAGGTGACGTTGATTTCCGTCATGTAGTCGCCGATCACGTCGATGCCGACAAGCAGGAAGCCGCGTTCGCGAAGTGCTGGGCCGATGCGCGCGCAGATCTCGCGCTCGCGGGCGGTCAGCTCGGTCGCCTCGGCGCGACCGCCGACATGCATGTTCGAGCGGCTGTCGTGTTCGGCGGGAACGCGGTTGATTGCGCCGACCGGTTCGCCATCGACCAGGATGATGCGCTTGTCGCCCTTGCGCACCGCCGGAAGGTAGCCCTGCGCGATGAAGGGCTCGCGGAACATCTGCGCGAACATTTCCATCAGCGAGGTGAAGTTGCGGTCATCGCGGGTGGAGTGGAAGACGCCGGCGCCGCCATTGCCGTAAAGCGGCTTCAGGATGATATCGCCATGCTCTTCGCGGAAGCGGGCGATCTCGGCCGGATCCTTGGTGATCAGCGTCGGCGGCATCAGGTCGGCGAATTCGGTGACGAAGATCTTCTCCGGCGAGTTGCGCACCCAGGCCGGATCATTGACGACCAGCGTCTTGGGATGAATGCGCTCCAGGAGATGCGTCGAGGTGATGTAGCTCATGTCGAAGGGCGGATCCTGGCGGAGCAGGACGACGTCCATGGTCGAGAGATCGATGCGTTCCGGCGCACCCAGCGTGAAGTGGTCGCCCTTGACGTCCCGCAGCTCCATCGGCTCGACGGTTGCGTAGACACGGCCGTCGCGCATTGACAGCCGGTCGGGCGTGTAGTGAAACAGCTTGTAGCCCCGGTTCTGAGCCTCCAGGCTCATGGCGAAGGTGGAATCACCCGCGATGTTGATCGTGGATACGTGGTCCATCTGGACCGCGACATTGGTGATCTTCGCCATGTGGTTTGTCCCCGTTGAAAAGCACCGGAGATGTAGGCCGTGCGGCAGGGGATGGCAACGCCGCACAGCCTCAAATTTGCTGAAGATCGTTTCAGGTCAAAGTGCGGAGTATTTCCCGCGCCGCAGCGCGTTGCGGATCCGGTAAAGTGTGGCCAGCGGCTCCGGGAACTGCTTGCGCAGGAAGGCAACCTTGCGGACGTAAGTGTCGACCCGCCAGGTCGACCATGTGCCCTGGCGGAAATAGGCGATGTCGCCCGTTCTCAGTATGCGCTGGGTTCCATCCTCGGCCGTGACATGCACTTCGCCTTCCTGGATGACCACCGTCTCGTCCCAGCCGAAGTACCAGCGGAACTCACCAGCGGTGCAATCCCAGACGGCGGTCAGGCTCGCCTCGTCGGCTCCTTGAGAATGCTCGCCGATGCGGGCGAGCGGCGTTCCCCTGATGATCCAGTCCGGATTGATCGGCGCGGCTTTCAGCGCCAGATGATCCGCATTGGCGGCAATGACCGGTGGCTGACCATCCGCACGACGGTTCGGCGCCATCAGCGCCATGCTGGCCATTCCGGCCAAAAGAAGTTTCAACGGCATGAGTACCCCCTCACAATCCAGAGGGCACCCTATCCACAAGCTCCTAAAGTGACGTGTTCCCGATCGTTAAAATGCGAGCGATCGGTCAGGCCGGCACAGCGCTCCGATCCGCAACAGTGGCATCCGATGTGGCTTGCCTCACGGAAGGCTCGAGACGCCGACCCGTGTCGAGCGTGAAGAAGTGCAGGCGGCTCGGGGCGATGTGTAGCGGCAGACGGTCGCCAAGCGGCACATTGGAGCCGAGAACGGCCGTCAGCGGCTGATCGCCGATTAGGCCATGCACCAGACGCTGGGCGCCCAATTCCTCGACGTAGTCGATCGCGAGATCGAACATCGCCTCCCCTTCGCCGGCCAGCACCAAGTCTTCTGCCCGGATGCCGACGCGCACCTCGCCCTGCTGCCAGGTCTCGGCCAGGGGAATGCGGGCGTCGCCGATGGAAAGCACATGGCCCTCGATGCGGCCGTTGACGAGGTTCATGGCCGGCGAGCCGATGAAGCTCGCGGCGAAGGTGGAGGCCGGTCGGTTATAGACCTCGAGCGGCGTGCCGATCTGCTCGATCCGGCCACCGTTCAGCACCACCAGACGATCGGCCAGTGTCATGGCTTCCAGCTGGTCGTGGGTCACGTAGATCGCCGTGGTCTTCAGGCGCTTCTGCAGCTTGCGGATTTCGCCGCGCATGGTGACGCGCAGCTTGGCGTCGAGGTTCGACAGCGGCTCGTCGAAGAGGAAGACGGCGGGCTTGCGGACGATGGCGCGCCCCATGGCGACGCGCTGGCGCTGACCGCCGGACAACGCGCGCGGCTTGCGGTCGAGATATTTTTCGATCTCCAGCATCCTGGCAGCTTCCGCCACGCGAGCGGCGATCTCGGCCTTCGGGGTGCCGCGGTTCTTCAGGCCGTAAGCGAGATTGTCGAAAACGGTCATGTGCGGATAAAGCGCATAGTTCTGGAAGACCATGGCGATGTCGCGGTCTGCCGGCTCGACCTCGTTGACCACGCGGTCGCCGATCGAAATCGTGCCCTGCGAGATGGCCTCAAGACCGGCCACCATGCGCAGCAGCGTGGACTTGCCGCAGCCGGAGGGGCCGACGAGCACGATGAATTCGCCATCCTCGATCTGGATGTCGACGCTGTCGACGGCCTTTGCGCCGCCCTTGTCGTAGATCTTGGAGACCTCGTTGATGTCGATGGACGCCATGGAGCGTACTCCTCTTACTTGTCGGATTCGGTCAGGCCCTTGATGAACCAGCTCTGGAACACCACCACCACGATGACGGGCGGCAGCAGTGCGAGCACGGCCATGGCAAAGGCTTCGTTGTAATCGGGGATCTGCGAGCCGACCCAGACCTGCAGGATCTGCTTGATGCCGCGCATCAGGGTGTAGAAGCCCTCATCTGTCGTCATCAGCATGGGCCAGAGATACTGGTTCCAGCCATAGACAAACATGATGATGAAGACGGCGGCGATCATGGTGCGCGACAGCGGTACCAGCACGTCGATGAAGAACTTGAAGGGGCCGGCGCCGTCGATGCGGGCAGCCTCCAGCAGCTCGTCGGGCACGGACTTGAAGAACTGCCGGAAGAAGAAGGTGCCGGTGGCGGATGCCAGAAGCGGCAGGATCAGACCCTGATAGCTGTTGAGCAGCGAGAGATCGCTCATCACCTTGTAGGTCGGCATGATGCGCACTTCGAGCGGCAAAAGCAGCGTGGTGAAGATCAGCCAGAAGGCCAGGGTGGCGAAGCGGAAGCGGAAATAGACGATGGCGTAGGCTGCCAGCATGGAGAGCACGATCTTGCCGATGGCGAAACCGAGCCCCAGGATCAGCGAGTTCATCGCCATGGTCAGGCCTGTCACCTGACCGGTGAAACCGCCAGACTTGAAGAGGACCTTGTCATAGGTCGAGGTGAAGTCGTCGCCGATCGACAGCATCAGGCCGTTGGTATGGATCTCGGCCGCCGAATGGGTGGACGTCGTGAAGGCGACCACCAGCGGCCCGAGCATGAAGATGACGCCTGCGAGCAGGATCAGGTGGTCGAAGAATTTGGTGCGATACATGGCGCTCTCCTCAACCGTAATGGACGCGGCGTTCGATGAAGCGGAACTGGATCATGGTCAGCACCAGAACGACCAGCATCAGGATGACCGACTGGGCGGAGGACGAGCCGAGGTCATTGCCGCGGAAGCCGTCGAGATAGACCTTGTAGACCAGCGTGATCGGATTGTTGGCCGGCTTGTCTTTCACGATGACGTCGATGACGCCGAAGGTGTCGAAGAGCGAATAGGTCATGTTGATGACCAGAAGGAAGAAGGCCGTCGGGGTGAGCAGCGGCAGGATCACGGTCCAGAAACGGCGCGTGCCGGACTTGCAGTCGATGGCGGCGGCTTCACGGATCGAGGCCGGGATGCCCTGGAGGCCCGAGAGGAAGAAGATGAAATTGTAGGGGATCTGGTTCCAGACGGCGACCATCACCATGGCGAAGGCCGTGTCGAAGTAGTTCAGCCCCACCTTCATCTCCCAGCCGAAAAGAGCTGCGAATTTGACGAAGGGGCCGATATGCTGGTCGAAGAGCATCATGCCGATCAGGCCGGCAACCGGCGGCGCGATGGCATAGACGACGATCAGAAGCGTCTTATAGGCGGACTTGCCACGGATCACCGCATCCGCCTTCAGGGCGAGCAGCAGGCCGAGGGAGAGCGCCAGGAAGGTGACGATCAGGCTGTAGCCGATCGTGAAGCGGGCGATTTTCTGATACTCGGGCGAGGTAAGCGCATCGGTATAGTTGGAAGCGCCGACGAAGGTCGAGCCGAAGCCGAAGGGATCCTCGATATAGAAGGACGAGGTGATCGCCTGCATCGAGGGCCAGTAGAAGAAAATGGAGATGATCGCGAACTGCGGTAGCAGGAATAGATATGGCAGATATCGCGAGTTGAACTGGACGCGCTTCATGGGGCCCTCTCAATGCAAGTCCCGGGGGCTTGTCGCCCCCGGGTTTCTCAGTCGCTCAGGGTATGGTGATCAGCCGGCCGTCTTGGCGAAGCGGGCGAGAAGCTCGTCGGCTTCCTTCTTGATCGTTTCCATGGCGTCCTTGGCAGTGGTTTCACCGGCGAAGAGACGGTTGTATTCGCGCTCCATGATCACGCGGATCTGCGGGTAGAAGCCAAGGCGATAGCCCTTGTTCCACTCGGCAGACGGCAGCTGGAGCTGCTGGATGCCAACTTCGGCAGCCGGCTTTTCGTTGTAGTAGCCTTCAGACTTCGACAGCTCGTAAGCAGCGTTGGTGATGGCGACATAGCCGGTGGCCTGGTGGTAGAACTTCTGGACTTCGGTCGAGGTCAGGAAGTTGAAGAAGGAGGCCGAGCACTTGTTTTCTTCAGCCGACTTGCCAGCCATTGCGAAGAGAGCAGCGCCACCGATGAAGGAGTGGACGCCAGCGCCTTCGATCGAGTTCCAGTAAGGCAGGAAGGTCGCCGAGAAGGGCATGGTGGCGGTCTTCTGCAGGCCGCCGAAGGAGCCCGAGGAGCCGATCCAGAGAGCAGCCTTGCCTTCTTCGAAGACCTTCTGGTTGTCGTTCCAGGCGGCACCGTAGTAGCCGAACAGGCCCTGGTCATACCAGGCCTTCAGCTTGTCATACATCATGACATGGTTTTCGTCGGTGACGTTGATCGTCGTGTCGACGATGCTGTCGTAACCGTTGTTGTTCGAGGCGAACTGGATGTTGTTGCGCGAGAAGAAGTTCTCGGTGAACTGCCAGGTCAGCTGCGACTGAACGAGCGGGATGTAACCGGCTTCCTTCAGCTTCGGCGCGATGGCTTCGAACTCTTCCCAGGTCTTGGGGGCTTCGACGCCGGCCTTCTTCAGGGCTTCGTCGTTGATGTACATGATCGGCGCCGAGGAATTGAACGGCATACCGACGAACTTGCCATCGGAGTCAGCGTAGAAATAACGCACGCCTTCGATGAAGGCTTCGCGGTTGAATTCGAAGCCGTTGTCCTTCAGGAGGTCTTCGGCCGGAATGGTCGCGCCCTTGGCGTTGATGATGGTCGCGGCGCCTGCGTCAAAGACCTGCAGGATGTTCGGCTGCTCGCCCGAACGGAAGGCGGCGATGCCAGCCGACAGGGCTTCTTCGTACGAGCCCTTCGAAACGGGCGTCAGAACGCATTCGGTCTGGGCAGCGTTGAACTTCTGAGCGATCTCGTTGATCACTTCGCCATTGCGGCCACCCATGCCGTGCCACCAGGTGATGTTGGTCGCGGCAAGCGTCGTCGATGCGGTCATGGTCAGGGCCAGAGCGGCCAGGGAAATCTTCTTGATCATGGAATAGATCCTCTCCACCGGTTGTTGCGGTGAGGGCTCCATTAGGCGCGCTCCATGACAGCGACTTTAAAGTTTTATGTCAGAGCTGTCACAAAACGAAGCTTTCGAGATTCCCTGATCGAAAGTGAAACGAAGCTAAAATGCGCCCTCGAAATGGGTGGGCCAACGCCAGGGCCGCACCACGATGATATCATGGCGAAGTGACAGTCGTGTTGCATCGGATTGCCTGCGCAGCCAATGATCTGCGGCGTTTTCGATGCGCCGTTCGGCGGTGTAGCTCACCGCATCGACGCCGGCGCGGAGGTCCCTTCTGGCTTTCACTTCGACGAAAATGACGAGATCGCCGCGCCGCGCGATGATGTCCACTTCGCCGGCCTTCGTCTTGTAGCGTAATGCAACGATGCGGTAGCCCTTGAGGAGCAGCGCGAGCGCCGCGCGGTATTCCGACCAGCGGCCCAGCCTCTCGGCGCGGATGCGTTTTCGATCCGCGCTCCTGGGCTTCATGCGGTCCCCTTGAGTTCCAGAAGACGCTGATAGAGATCCTTGCGCGGAAGGCCTGTCAGCTTGGCGGCTTCCGTCGCGGCCTTGGCCGTCGGCAGGGTGGTGGCAAGCTCGGTCAGCAAACGGTCGACATCGGCCGCGTCAGGCGCAGCATCGGGGGCCGGCGGACCGATGACGAGCACGATCTCGCCCTTGACCGTCTTGTCCGCATAGTCTTGAGCGAGATCGCCCAACGGCCCGCGGCGAAACTCCTCGAAGGCTTTTGTCAGCTCGCGGCAGACAGAGGCCAAGCGCTCGACGCCGAGTTCGTCGGCGGCGGCGGCCAGCGTATCGCCGATGCGATGCGGGGACTCGAAGAAGATCAGTGTCGCCGGCACCTTGGCGAGCTCGCGCAGTCGGTCGCGCTTTGCCTTGTCCTTGGTCGGCAGGAAGCCGGCAAAGAGGAAGGCGTCATTCGGCAGGCCGGAGCCGACCAGAGCCGCGAGCGGGGCAGAGGCGCCGGGGATCGGCACGACGCGGTGGCCCGCCTCGATCGCCAGCTGGCCGAGACGGTAACCCGGATCGGAAACGAGCGGCGTACCGGCATCGGAGACCAGAGCGACAGACTTGCCGGCTTCGAGGGCTGCCAGCAGGCGAGCGCCTGCCTCGTCGGCATTGTGCTCGTGATAGGCGTAAGGCCGGTTCTCGATGCCGTAGCGGTCGAGAAGCACGCGCGTCACCCGCGTATCCTCGCAGGCGAGCACATCGGCACCGGCCAAAGTTTCGAGTGCACGGATGGTGATGTCGCCGAGATTGCCGATCGGCGTTGCGACCAGATAAAGCGCGGGCTCCAGCGGTCGTGAGGCGACTGCTGTGTCGTTCAGGCGATAGCGCTTCGAGGCCGGGGTAGCCAACGCATTTTTGTCTTCTGTTGTCATGCGGCCTTTATCCTCCACCCCCACTCTCACGGCAAGGGCGGCCGGCCCATAAACCATTCCGATAACCTTGCGGTGGGACGGGCGTGGAAAACCTTGGAGCCTCTTGCTTTTCCCGCACTTTTGCTGCCATTTTGCCCGTCCACATCGTCCGGCCCGGGGACTGCCCGGCCCCCTTATTCCGATCCGGAACTCCGGAAGACGACACGTCGAAAGCGGTAGCATCCCATGCGTATAACTCTTGAACGGTCCAATCTCCTCAAGTCTCTGAACCACGTGCACCGCGTGGTGGAGCGTCGCAACACGATCCCGATCCTGTCCAACGTGCTTTTGAAGGCCGAAGGCGCGGCACTCGACATGAAGGCGACGGACCTCGATCTCGAGATCACCGAAAGCACCGCGGCCATGGTCGAGCAGGCAGGCGCCACCACCGTGCCGGCGCATCTGCTCTATGAAATCGTGCGCAAGCTGCCCGACGGCTCGGAAGTGCTGCTGGCGACCAATCCGGATGGTGGCTCGATGACGGTCGCGTCCGGCCGCTCGAAATTCTCGCTGCAGTGCCTGCCTCAGTCGGACTTCCCGGACCTGACCGCCGGCACCTTCACCCATTCCTTCAAGATCAAGGCATCCGACTTCAAGATGCTGATCGATCGCACGCAGTTTGCGATCTCCACGGAGGAAACCCGCTATTACCTCAACGGCATCTTCCTGCACACGATCGAAGCCGGTGGTGCGCTGAAGCTGCGCGCCGTCGCGACCGACGGTCACCGCCTTGCGCGCGCCGATGTCGATGCCCCCTCGGGCTCGGAAGGCATGCCGGGCATCATCATCCCGCGCAAGACCGTTGGCGAGCTGCAGAAGCTGATCGACAATCCGGATCTCACCATCGGCATCGAGATCTCGGATTCCAAGATCCGTCTCTCCATCGGCTCCGTGGTCCTGACCTCCAAGCTGATCGACGGCACCTTCCCGGATTACCAGCGCGTCATTCCGCAGGCGAACGACAAGGAAATGCGCGTCGATTGCCAGACCTTTGCCCGCGCCGTCGACCGTGTGTCGACGATCTCGTCCGAGCGTGGCCGCGCCGTGAAGCTCGCTCTGGCCGACGGCCAGCTGATGCTCACCGTCAACAACCCGGATTCGGGCAGTGCGACAGAAGAGGTCGCCGTCGGCTATGAAAGCGACGCGATGGAGATCGGCTTCAACGCGAAGTATCTGCTCGACATCACCGCCCAGCTCTCCGGCGACGATGCCATCTTTATGCTCGCGGATGCCGGTTCGCCGACGCTCATTCGCGACACGGCCGGTGCTGACGCGCTCTACGTCCTGATGCCGATGCGCGTCTAAGCTGCCCGTCTGCTGCAGGCTTATGGCCCACATGCGGCATTCTCTCTTGCAATTGCGACAAAACGACCCAAAATTGTCGCAATAGGCTCGCAACAATCGAGCAACAACGAGAGAGGGACGATCATGGCCATCCGACTGAAGGAACGGTTCGAGAAGAAATTCGACGAGGAGATCCGTTTCTTCAAGGGCATGATGCAGGGTCCTAAGACGGTCGGCGCGATCGTGCCGACGTCTTCCGTCACCGCCAAGCGCATGGCGAGTGTCATCGAACCGAAGTCGGGTCTGCCCGTGCTCGAACTTGGTCCCGGCACCGGCGTCATCACCAAGCAGATCCTGGCGCGCGGCGTTCCCGCCGAAAAGATTGTGTCCGTCGAATATTCCGAGGATTTCTACCGCCGCCTGGTCGAGGATTATGCCGGTGTCAATTTCATCCACGGCGACGCCTTTGATCTGAAGACATCGCTCGGCGCCTTTGCCGATCAGACCTTTGATTGCGTGATCTCGGCCGTACCAATGCTGAGCTTCCCGATGGAAGCCCGCATCCAACTGCTCGAGGACCTTCTGTCCCGTATCCCGGAAGGCCGTCCTGTGGTGCAGATCACCTATGGTCCGGTGTCTCCGATCATCGCAAAGCCCGACCGTTACCACATCCAGCATTTCGACTTCGTCGTGCGCAACATTCCGCCGGCGCAGCTCTGGATCTACCGCAGGGCCTGAGCGGCCTCTGATGTTCGGCCTCTACATCACCCATCCGCAGGTCCAGATCGACCCGGTCGTGCCCGTCCCCGACTGGGGTCTCTCCGCGCTTGGCCGCGCCCGTGCGGAAGCATGCGTCACCCGGCCCTGGGTTCGGGAACTCTCGCGCATCGTCAGCAGCGGAGAGCGCAAGGCGATCGAGACCGCCGAAATCCTCGCCTCGGCCACGGGTGTCGGTGTCGAAGTCCATCCCGAGCTGCACGAGAACGATCGATCGGCCACCGGCTTCCTCGCCCCATCGGATTTCGAGGCGGCGGCCGACTGGTTCTTCGCCCATCCCGAGGAAAGCTATCAGGGTTGGGAGCGCGCCGTGGACGCGCAGGCGCGCATCGTCCGTGCCGTCGAGGAGATCCTCGCCGCGCACGATGCCCGTCAGCCGATCGCCTTTGTCGGCCATGGCGGCGTCGGCACGCTTCTCAAATGTCATCTTGCGGGCCAGCCGATCGCGCGAAACCAGGATCAAGCTGGGGGTGGCGGCAATCTTTTCTGCTTCTCCCTTGCAGACCGGCGCATCTCATGCGACTGGACGGCCATGGAGATCTGGCAGGAGTCTTTGTCTTGAGCGCACGTCACCGTCTCATCGTCGGACTGGATGTTCCGACTGTCCAGGAAGCGGAGCGGGTCGTCTCCACGCTCGGCGACAGCATCTCCTTCTACAAGATCGGCTATCAGCTCGCCTTTGCCGGCGGCCTGGAATTCGCCCGCGATCTCGCCCGCGAGGGCAAGCAGGTCTTTCTCGACATGAAGCTGCTCGACATCGACAACACGGTGGCGTCGGCGGTCGAGAATATCGCGCGCATGGGCATGACCATGCTGACCCTGCACGCCTATCCGAAGGCCATGGCGGCTGCCGTCAAGGCTGCCGAAGGATCCGGCCTTTGCCTCCTCGGCGTCACCGTGCTCACCTCGATGGACGAGCAGGACCTGACCGATGCCGGTTATGAATACGACCCGCATACGCTGGTCCTGAAGCGCGCGGAACAGGCCCGAGCCGCCGGCATGGGCGGCATCGTCTGCTCGGCCGAAGAAGCCTCCGCCGTGCGCGGGATCGTCGGCCCGAAGATGGCGATCGTCACCCCCGGCATCCGGCCGGCCGGCGCCGACAAGGGGGACCAGAAGCGCGTCATGACGCCATCGGACGCGATTGCCGCGGGCTCGAGTCACCTCGTCGTGGCGCGCCCGATCGTCAAGGCGGAGGATCCGAAGGCAGCCGCACTCGCCATTCTCGCCGAGATGGACGACGCGCTCGCAAAACAGGCGTAACACAAGACAACCGGGAGGAAGACATGGCCAAAGGCTACTGGATCGCACGCGTCGATATCCGTGACCCTGAGCGTTACAAGGACTATGTCGCGGCGGCAAAGCCTGCGTTTGAGAAGTACGGCGCGGTGTTCCTCGCGCGCGGAGGCGAGTATACGAAGCTCGAAGGTCAGGTTCGTGCCCGCAATGTAGTGATCGAGTTCCCCTCGCATCAGGCCGCCGTCGACTGCTACAATTCCCCGGAATATCAGATCGCCGCCAAGATCCGCCAGGAAGTCGCGGATGCCGAGATGGTTGTCGTCGAAGGCGTTTGAGCCGTTCCTCCCCTGAGGCCGAATGTCCCGCGGATGAGGCCTTGACGGGCCTTTCCCCCGCCAGACGATTCGGCTAAGAGAGGCCAGATCGCGCATATCGTGTGCGCCCATATAGTTCAGGGGAGCCGTCCATGACCTTGTCCAACCTTCCGCCGCTCGTCACCGTCTTCGGGGGCTCGGGCTTCGTGGGACGGCATGTGGTGCGCGCGCTCGCCAAGCGCGGCTATCGTATTCGTGTCGCCGTGCGCCGCCCTGATCTCGCAGGCTTCCTGCAGCCGCTCGGCAATGTCGGCCAGATCTCCTTCGTTCAGGCAAACCTGCGCTACCGCTCGTCGGTCGATGCCGCCGTCCAGGGTGCCGATCATGTGGTCAACTGCGTCGGCATTCTGTTCGAGAGCGGCCGCAACGGCTTTGATGCCGTGCAGGATTTCGGCGCCCGCGCCGTTGCCGAAGCTGCCCGCTCCGTTGGTGCGACGCTGACCCATATCTCGGCGATCGGCGCCGATGCGAAGTCGGATTCGGTCTATGCCGCGACCAAGGGTCGTGCGGAAGCTGCCGTGCAGTCGATCCTGCCGGACGCGACAATCCTGCGCCCGTCGATCGTCTTCGGTCCTGAAGACGGCTTCTTCAACAAGTTCGCCTCCATGGCGCGCATCGCCCCTGCCCTGCCGCTGGTCGGCGGTGGCAAGACCAAGTTCCAGCCCGTCTATGTCGGCGATGTCGCCGAAGTGGTGGCACGCGCCGTCGACGGCACAATTGCCCGCGGCAAGATCTATGAACTCGGTGGCCAGGATGTCGCGAGCTTCAAGCAGTGTCTCGAGATGATGCTCGACGTCGTCGGCCGCAAGCGTGCGCTCGTCAACCTGCCCTTCGGCATCGCCTCGCTGATCGGCAGCATCGCGTCCGCCGTGCCGCTGATCACGCCGCCGCTCACCAGCGACCAGGTCAAGCTTCTGAAAAAGGACAATGTCGTGTCGCCTGCCGCCAAGGCGGAAGGGCGCACGCTCGAAGGCCTCGGCATCCAGCCCGTCACCATGGCCGCCATCCTGCCGACCTATCTCGTGCAGTATCGCGTGCATGGCCAGTATACGGGCTCCGGCAAGGCAGCCTGAGGCTGCCTTCACCCGCCTTTCGATCGTCCCGCCGTTGCACAAAAGACGCAGCTTAACCAAGACCTGCGTTAACCACGGATAAAGCAAGTTCGCCTATTGATGGCGGTCGTGGCAATGCGTAAAGACTGGCCCCAACGGCCGGCCGGCAGCGGTTGCCGGCCCTTCATTTCAGACAGTCTCAAGAGGCATTTCCATGGGCAAGTCCATCGCACTGTTCTTCGCATGTGCGGCACTGGTTATCATCGCTGGCTCCTTCGTCGCGCCGACCACCGTGGCGGCCCGCAAGGACAATTGCTCGCCTGCCTATGGCATCGACCCCTGCTCGACGGCTTCCATCCCGTCGACCAACTGATTTCCCAAAATCAAAAAGGCTGCCCCTCGGGACAGCCTTTTTTCTTGTCTCGGACCTGCCGGCCTCAGCCGAACATCAGCAGTCCGAGAATGCCGGCCGTGCCGACGGCGATCCGCCACCAGGCGAAGGGCGCATAGCCCCGTTTCGAGACAAAATTCAAAAGCCCCCGCACCACGAACAGCGCCGAGACGAAGGCTGCCACGAAGCCGATCGCGATGATCATGGTGTCGTCGGCGGTCAACGCGTTGCGGTTCTTGTAGAGATCGAGCGTGAAGGCGCCGAGCATGGTCGGCATGGCGAGGAAGAAGGAGAACTCCGCCGCCGAGCGCTTGTCTGCGCCGAGCAGCAAGGCACCGACGATCGTCGCGCCCGAGCGCGAAGTGCCGGGGATCATCGCCACGCATTGGCAGAAGCCGATCTTGAGCGCGAGCGACAGCGGATATTCGGTGACGTCGTGATATCTGGGCTTCAGCGGCATCCGGTCGATCCAGAGCAGGACGAGGCCACCCAGGATCAGCACCACGCAGATCAGCATCGGCGTCTCGAAGAGCACGGTCTTGATGAAATCATGGGCGAGGAAGCCGATGACTGCGGCCGGCAGGAAGCCGAGGAGAACCGCGCCAACGAAACGCCGGCTCTCGGCGCTGGTCGGCAGCGACAGGGCGATGTTCAGGAGCTTGGCGAAGTAGACGCTGAGGATCGCAAGGATGGCGCCCAGCTGGATCAGCACGGCAAAGGTGTTGCCCGGCGATTCAAAGCCAAGGAAATGGCCGGCGAGCAGCACGTGTGCGGTTGATGATACCGGCACGAACTCGGTCAGGCCTTCAATCAGGCCGAGCACGAGCGCGCTGATAATGGATTGATCTTCCATGAGGTCTCCTTCAAGAGGAAGGCAAAGTGATTTGCTTGTATTGCCGGGGCCGAAACCCTATAGCTTGGAAGCCGCGCTGATGACCAGCCGCTTCGACAGCCCGCGCTGCGGCCAATGAAAATCCCGAGACTCCGAGTTCCGATGCCGACCCTGTATCATCACACGATGTCCACCGCGTCCCGTTTCATTCGCCTGGTGCTGTCCGAATACGGCTTCCAGACGGATCTGGTGGAGGAGCAGACCTGGGAGAAGCGCAAGGAATTCCTCGCCTTCAATCCCGCCGGCACGCTGCCCGTCTATGTCGATGACAACATGCGGGCGCTGTGCGGCCCCTTCGTCATTTCGGAATTCATCGACGAGACCCACGGCGTGTTGAAGCGAGACCGGCGCCTGTTTGCCGAAGATCCGTTCCAGCGCGCCGAAATCCGTCGACTGACGGAATGGTTCCTGCAGAAGATGGAGCAGGATGTGACCAAGCCGCTGGTGCGGGAACGCGTGCATAAGTTGATCATTCCAAATGGTCTTGGCGGCGGCGCACCGGACTCCAAGGTGCTGCGCACGGCACGCTCCAATATCCGCCACCACATGAAATACCTGACCTGGCTATCTGGCTCGCGCCAGTGGATCGCCGGCGAGCGGCTGAGCTATGCCGACCTTTCGGCGGCAGCGGCCGTCTCCGTGCTGGATTATCTCGGCGAGATCGACTGGAACGAGTTCCCGGTCGCCAAGGAATGGTACCAGCGCATCAAGTCGCGACCCTCCTTCCGGCCGCTGCTCACCGAGCGCGTGCGCGGGATCACGCCGGTGTCGCATTACGCCGACCTCGACTTCTGACAGCAAGCGCCATGGACGAGCCGCAGATCGATCCCAAGATCCGGAAGCGGCGGGCAGACCTCACCCGCTTCCTGCGCCAGGAGGCGGAAGCCCAGGGCTTCGATCTCTGTCGGATCACTTTGCCGGATGCCATTCCCGAAGCGCCTGCGCGTCTTGAAAGCTTTCTCGAGGCCGGCCGCCACGGCACCATGGCCTGGATGGAGGAGACCAAGGAGCGGCGCGGCAATCCTCGTGTGCTCTGGTCGGACGTGCGATCCGTCGTGATGTTCGGGATGAATTACGGTCCTGACGAGGATCCGCGCCTGCTGCAGGCTCAACCCGAGAAGGCGGCCATCTCCGTCTATGCCCGCAATCGCGATTATCACGACGTCATCAAGGGGCGCCTGAAGGAAGTGGCAACGCGCTTTGCCGCGCGTGCGGGCGAGGACGTGAAGGTTTTCGTCGATACGGCCCCCGTCATGGAAAAGCCGCTCGCCGCCGCCGCCGGGCTCGGCTGGCAGGGCAAACACACCAATCTCGTCAGCCGCGACTACGGATCCTGGCTCTTCCTCGGCAGCCTGTTCACCACGGCCGACTTGGAGATCGATGAACCCGAACGGGACCATTGCGGCTCCTGCCGCGCCTGTCTTGATGCCTGCCCGACCAACGCTTTTCCGGCACCCTACCAGATCGATGCGCGGCGTTGCATTTCCTACCTCACGATCGAGCACAAGGGGCCAATCGACCGGGCACTGCGCCCCGCCTTCGGCAACCGCATCTATGGCTGCGACGACTGTCTGGCAGCCTGTCCCTGGAACAAGTTCGCGGCGTCGGCGCGCGAGATGAAGCTCGTGGCCCGCGAGGACCTGAAGGCGCCCGACATCGCCTACTTCCTGACGCTGGACGACCCGACCTTCCGGACCTATTTCAGCGGCTCGCCGGTCAAGCGGATCGGACGGGACCGGTTCGTGCGCAATGTCTTGATCGCCGCCGGCAATTCCGGTTCGGTGGAGCTGGTACCGCCCTGCCAGGCCTTGCTCAGCGATGCCTCGGCCGATGTGCGCGGCATGGCGGCCTGGGCGCTGTCGCGGCTTTTGCCCGGCGACGACTTCATGAGGCTCCGGGCGGAGCACATGCCAGGAGAAACGGACGAGACGGTCCGACAGGAATGGATGACGGGGAGCTGACGCATGCGGGTCATGATTTTCGGAGCGGGATATTCAGGCAAGGCGATCGGCCGGCTGCTCAGCGGTCAGGGTGCATCGGTTGCCGGCACCACGCGCAGTGCCGAGAAGGGCAAGGCGCTGGAAGCTGCCGGCATCCGCCCCTTCGTATTCGATGGCGCGAGCCTTACCGAAGAGCTGCTCGGCGAACTCTCCGAAACCACCCATCTCGTCCAGTCGATTGCGCCCGGCAGTGAGGGCGACCCACTGATCCGGCTCTGCGGTCAGGCGGGGATCAAGGCCATCATGCCGAAGCTCGCATGGATCGCCTATCTCTCGACCGTCGGGGTCTATGGCGACCACAACGGTGCCTGGGTCAACGAGGAAACGGAGTTGAAGCCCGTCTCCGTCCGTTCGGTGGAGCGCGTCGAGGCCGAGCAGGCCTGGCAGGTGGTTGCGGCGCGGGACGATCTGCCGCTTGCGATCCTGCGCCTCTCCGGCATTTACGGGCCGGGCCGCAACACCTTCATGAACCTTGCAAATGGCACGGCACGGAGGCTGGTGAAGAAGGACCAGGTGTTCAACCGCATCCGGGTCGAGGACATCGCCGCAGCCACCGCCTTCCTCGCTGGCCCCAAGACTGCCGGGATCTTCAACGTGACCGACGACATGCCCTCGCCGCCGCAGGACGTGGTCACGGAGGCAGCCCGGTTGATGGACATGGAGGCGCCGCCCGAGCAGCCCTTCGAGACCGCCGATCTGACGCCGATGGCACGCTCCTTTTATGGCGAAAACAAGCGCGTCTCCAACGCCAAGATCAAGCGCCTCGGATTCAGCTTCCAGTACCCGAATTACATGATGTCTCTGGAGGATCTACTTGGTTCCGGCAGCTGGAACCAGAAGGCCTGAACAGGCGTTTCACGAGGTCAAACTTTGCGTCCAGGGTGCAGGAAGTCCGGCATTCCAAGCGTCTCAGCCTCGAAGGCACCATAATTCGGGCAGGAAATATGGCGGGAAAGCAAAATTTTTCTTCGCAGATTCCGTGATCGGGCTCAGTACGCGGCGCGCGGGTTTTTCATTCCGTAAAGACTCCTGGAATCAAACGATTTTTCTCCATTCTTCATGATTCGTTAAGGTAAAGAATCCTCTTTGCATCATCACGAATGTTACAACTTGTAACTTTTCGTGATGGCATTGTGGCACGTTTTTGCCATTTTTGACCCTGCCTAGGCGTCGGCACGCAAAAAACCGCTCGTGTCAACGACTAGGGACGTATAACTTGACGATCAACCGACGCTCTATTTTCGCCGCTGCAACTATTGCTGCTCTCTGTGCTTTCGCGCCCCAGAGTGCAAATGCCAAGTCTTCCTGCGGTGGTGCCTCCTGGTACGCCCTGACGTCGAAGACCGCTTCCGGCGAACGTATGAACCCGGCCAAGCTGACCGCCGCCCACAAGAGCCTGCCTTTCGGCACCAAGGTCAAGGTCACCAATTCGCGAAGCGGCAAGAGCGTTGTCGTGCGCATCAACGATCGCGGCCCCTTCATTCGCGGCCGTGTGCTCGATCTGTCCAAGGCTGCAGCCCAGAACATCGGCATGGTCCGCGCCGGCCATGCCAAGGTCTGCTACGAGATCATCGGCTAAGACCGGTCCTCAAGGAGGCGGCGATCCATTCGTCCGGCTTTAGACGCTTGCTCTTGCCAGTGATCGCCGCTACCACGCTCTCTTCTTTCAGAGGAGAATGACCATGCGCTTGGGCGGCCGTCTTGCCGGTGCGATCGAAGTCTTGGATGATATCGAGACCCGTCGCCGTCCCGTTGCCGATGCCCTCAAGGATTGGGGCCTTTCGCATCGTTTTGCCGGTTCCGGCGACCGTGCGGCCATCGGTAATATCGTCTATGATGCCCTGCGCATGAAGCTATCCCATGCCTGGCTGATGGATGACGACAGCGCTCATAGCCTCGGCTGGGCCGTGTTGCTGCGACAGTGGGGCATGAGCCTCGAGTCGCTGCAGGCCGATCTCGAAGGCGACAATTTCGCCCCCGCCCCCCTCTCCGAAAGCCAGATCCAGGCCTTTACCAGCCGCAACCTCGCGGACGCACCCTTGCATGTGCAGGGTGACATCCCCGACTGGGTGCAGCCTTCCTTCGAACAGGCCTTCGGTGACGACTGGCTCGCCGAGGCCCAGGCGCTCGCCACCCGTCCGACGCTCGACCTGCGCGTCAACACGCTGAAGGCCAACCGGGAAAAGGTACTGAAGGCGCTCGACCGCTCCGGCGCCCAGGCTTCGCCGATTGCTCGCTTCGGCATGCGCGTGCCGGCCGGCGAGGGCCCGTCGCGTCTGCCCAACGTCACAGCCGAACTCAGCTTCCAGAAGGGCTGGTTCGAGGTGCAGGACGAAGGTTCGCAGATCGTTGCCGATCTCGTGACGCCGCGCGAGGGCGATCAGGTGCTCGACTTCTGCGCCGGCGGTGGCGGCAAGACGCTCGCCATGGCGGCTGCCATGAACAACAAGGGCCAGGTGCATGCCTATGACGCCGATCGCAAGCGGCTTGCGCCGATCATCGAACGCTTGAAGCGCGCGGGCACCCACAATGTGCAGGTGCATGACAGCGCGAAGGGCCTCTCCAACCTGCGCGACCGATGCGACGAGGTTCTCGTCGACGCCCCATGCACCGGAACCGGCACCTGGCGCCGGCGTCCGGATACGAAGTGGCGCCTGACCGATCGCAACCTCCAGGAGCGCATCACCCAACAGCAGGAAGCGCTGACCGAAGCCTCGGCCTTCGTCAGGCCGGGCGGCGCGCTTCTCTACGTCACCTGTTCCGTGTTGCCGGAGGAAAACGACCGTCAGGTCCAGGCCTTCTGCGAGGCCAATCCGAGCTTCGAGATCGTCTCCGTGATGGACGACTGGACGCATCTCTTCGGTGGCTCGGCCCCGAAGCCCCGTTCGGCCGATGGCAAGACCGTCACGCTCAGCCCCGCCAGCATGGATACCGACGGCTTCTTCTTCTGCCGCATGCGTCGCCGTCCGAGCTGATTTGACGATCGTCAAATCCAACCGTTGTTTCTTATAGTCGACTGTTTGACACCAGTTTCTTTTTGCGCGAAGAGGAGGCCGTCCGTTAAATCGAGGCGCCTATCGGCGTCGGAGGGAGACACCATGATCAGGAAATCCGTCATCGGCGCGTCCATCGCGCTGCTCGTCACATCGGCTGCCATCTTTGCTGGCCCGGCCGTCGCCGCACCAGCGCCCAAGGACGTGCTGACGCATTACGCAGAACTTGCCCATGCGAAGTTCGAGGACTCGCTGGCGACTGCCAAGGCTCTCGATGCCGCCATCGACGCCCTCATTGCCAAGCCGAGCGACGAGACGCTGAAGGCGGCCCGTGAAGCCTGGATCGCCGCCCGCGTCCCTTACCAGCAGACGGAAGTCTACCGCTTCGGCAACCCGATCGTCGACGATTGGGAAGGCAAGGTGAATGCCTGGCCGCTGGATGAAGGCCTGATCGACTATGTCGATGCCGGCTACGGCACCGAAAGCGACGGCAATTCGCTCTATGTGGCGAACGTGATTGCCAACCCGAAGATCAAGATCAACGGCGAAGAGGTCGACGCCTCCAAGATCACGCCGGAGTTCCTGGCCGAAAAGCTGCATGAAGCTGGCGAAGTCGAGGCCAATGTCGCGACAGGCTATCATGCCATCGAATTCCTGCTCTGGGGCCAGGATCTGAACGGCACCGGCCCGGGCGCCGGCAACCGTCCCTATACCGACTACGACACCGCCAATTGCACCAATGGCAATTGCGATCGCCGTGCGGCCTATCTGAAGGCCGCCTCCACCCTCCTGGTCCAGGATCTCGAAGAGATGGTTGCCGCCTGGGCACCCGAGGGCGAAGCCACGAAGAACGTGCTTGCCGATGAAAACAAGGGCATCTCCATCATCCTCACCGGCATGGGCTCGCTCTCCTATGGCGAGCTGGCCGGCGAGCGCATGAAGCTCGGCGTGCTGCTGCATGATCCGGAAGAGGAGCATGATTGCTTCTCCGACAACACCCATGCTTCGCACCTGAACGACGCCGTCGGCATTGCATCCGCCTATACCGGCGAATACACCCGCGTCGACGGCACGAAGATGACCGGCCCGTCGCTCTCCGAACTCGTCGCCGCCAAGGATCAGGCGCTCGACCAGGAAATGAAGGCCAAGCTCGACAAGACGCTTGCTGCGATGAATGCCATGGCAGAGCGCGCCAAGACGACCGAGGCCTATGACCAGATGATCGGCGAAGGCAATGCCGATGGCAATGCCACCGTTCAGGCGGCCATCGACGGGTTGATCGACCAGACCCAGACCATCCAGCGCGTCATTGCGTCGCTGGATCTCGGCACGATCGAGCTTGAAGGCTCCGACAGCCTTGATAATCCTGGCGCCGTCTTCCAGTAAGCAGCAAAAGGCGGGTCGTCCGAAAGCCGGGCGACCCGATCTCTTCCATGACATCTCGCAGGGTTCTCTCCGCCGGCCTCGGCGCCTTGATGACGACCGGCATTCTTGTCTCGGCTGGCACGGCCGGCGAGCCCGTCGAGCGAGCGGACCTGACACCGAAGGACAGGGCGCGCGTTGTCGCCGTCACCCGACCGACGGATGATTTTTCCAAGGCCGAGGCCTTCGAGCTGATGCAGGGCGGCGCCGGAACCTCACCGCGGGGCGTGAGCGCCGACTCCTTCTCTGACTTCTCCGCCAATATCACCTTCGCCGAAGAGCAGGATTTCAAGCTCGGCAACGCGCTGTTCCGCAAGCTCTGGGTCTCCTCCCCGTCGTCCACCCAGGCGTCCGACGGTCTCGGCCCCCTCTTCAATGCGCGCGCCTGCCAGAGCTGTCACCTGAAGGATGGTCGCGGCCATCCGTCGGAAGGCGACCGCGATCACACGTCCATGTTTTTCCGACTGGCGCGTCCCGCCGCGACGGAAGACGAGCAGGCGAAGCTTGACCGGCTCGAGATCGCCTCCCTGCCCGATCCCGTCTATGGCGGCCAATTGCAGGATCAGGCGGTGCCGGGCATCTCCGCCGAAGGCCGCATGGTGATCACCTATACCGAGGAGCCGGTGACACTCTCCGGCGGAGAGACGGTGATGCTGCGGAGGCCCAGCTATACCGTCAGCGACCTGAATTACGGCCCGCTCGACCCGACGACCGTTCTCTCGCCCCGCATCGCCAATCCGATGATCGGGCTCGGTCTGATCGAGGCCATTCCCGAAGAAGACATCCGGGCGCTGGCCGATCCCGACGACCTCGATGGTGACGATATTTCCGGCCGCGCCGCCCGGGCCCGCGATCACAGGACAGGCGAGATCAAGCTCGGCCGCTTCGGCTGGAAGGCGCAGAATGCCTCGGTGCGTGACCAGAGCTCCAGCGCCTTTGCCGGCGATATCGGCATTTCGACGCCAGATGATCGCAGGCATTTCGGCGACTGCACCGAGAAGCAGACCGCCTGTCTCGAAGCCGCCACCGGCGTCCAGCCGCGGCTCGGCGATACCGAAGGTCCCGACCCTGTCCTCGAACTCGTCACCTTCTATGCCAAGAACCTCGCCGTGCCGAAGCGCCGGAACGTGGACGATGCAGAGGTTCTGCGCGGCAAGGAGATCTTCTATCAGAGCGGCTGTACGGCTTGTCACCGGCCGAAATTCGTCACCAGCCGCAGAGCTGACAACAAGGCACAGGCCTTTCAGCTGATCTGGCCCTATTCCGATTTCCTGCTGCATGACATGGGCGAAGGTTTGGCCGATGGCCAGGCCGTCGGAGATGCCACCGGGCGGGAGTGGCGCACGCCGCCGCTCTGGGGTATCGGTCTCACCCAGGTCGTCAGCGGCCACAGCTTCTTCCTGCATGACGGCCGGGCGCGAAACCTGACCGAAGCGATCCTCTGGCATGGCGGGGAGGCAGAAGCCGCCCGCAATGCCTTCGCCGCCGCCAACCTCGAGGACCGCAAGGCCCTGATCACATTCCTGGAGTCTCTCTGATGCGGTTACTGACGCGCCTTGCCCTCCTCTCCACGATGTTGCTGCCCCTGCCGGCGCTGGCGCAGGAATCGAGCCCGACCGTCGGCGTGCTCGACACGGCCAAGGTGCCCTCCGTGATGGCCCGCGCCGTGGATGACTTCATCCGGCCCGGCTATCGCCGGTTCGAAGAAGAGGCCGATACCATGGAGGAATCCATGGTCGAACTCTGCGGCTCGCCCTCGTCCGAAAGCCTCATGAATGCACAATCGACATTCGGCGACGTTGTCGAAGCCTGGTCGCGCATCGAGATCGTCCGGGTCGGGCCTGTTCTCGAAGGCAATCGCTTCGAGCGCATCCTGTTCTTTCCCGATCGCAAAGGCACTGGGCTGAAGCAGGTTCAGGCGGCGCTCGCCAAGCCCGATCCGAGTGTGACTGCGGTCGAGACGCTGAAGGAAAAGAGCGTGGCCATGCAGGGGCTGGGTGCGCTGGAATTCGTTCTCTTCGGCACAGGCTCTGAGAGCCTGCAATCGGCAGAAGGTGCCTATCGCTGCCAGTATGGCACGGCGATCGCGGCCAATCTCAAGCGGCTGGGAGCCGAACTGACCGAAGCCTGGGATGCGCCCGATGGCGTGGCGGCCGCTTGGAAAACGCCCGGCCCCGACAACCCGATCTTCCGCGACGAGGCCGAGGCCGCCAAGGAGCTGCTTGGCGTGCTCGTGCATGCGGCCGAAACGATCCGCGATCAGCGGATCGAGCAGTTCTACAAGGGTGACGCGAAAAAAGCCCTGCCACGCCAGGCGATCTACTGGCGCTCGGGCAATACCTTCCGCTCGATCACCGCGAATATCGAAGGCCTGCGGGATCTGCTTGCTACCTCCGGTATGGTGGAGCTTCTGGCCGAAGACAATCGCTCGGTCGTCTCCTCGACCGATTTCGTGGCCCGTTCGCTGTCGCGCGTCTCCGGCGACATCAAGCCCGATGTGGCCGCCGTTGTCGAAGACCCGGCTCAGATCGCAAAGCTCGACTTCCTGCTTTTGAACAGCCGCGACCTGATCCTGAGGCTCAACAACGATCTCGGCGGCGGTATCGGCCTTGCGGCCGGCTTCTCCTTCTCCGACGGCGACTGAAGTGATGGTCACCCCGCTCATCGATCGACGCGCCTTCCTGCGCTCTGCCGGTCTTGCCTTCCTGGCCGGGCTTACGCCGCGCGCCGCCTTTGCGCTCGAGCGGAGCGACGCGGTCTATGCCAGCGGGTTGAAGAGACCGGACGGGACCTTCGCCATAGGCCTCGTGAGTGAAAGCGGCGCCCTGATCGACGAAATCGCGCTGCCGGGCCGCATTCACGGCCTCTGCCACAGCGCCGAAAACGGCCTCTCCGTTGCCTTCGCCCGAAGGCCCGGCACGTTTGCGGTCGTCTTCGACGCCAAGAAGCATGTGGAGCCGCGGATCATCGCGGCTTCCGACGGCCGCCATTTCTTTGGCCATGGCGCCTTCGCGCCCGACGGCAAGCTCTTCTATGCCAGCGAGAACGACTTCGACGCCAATGCCGGCGTGATCGGGGTCTATGACTGCCTCGCCGGCTTCGAGCGCGTGGGCGAGGTTCCGGCTCATGGCATCGGCACGCATGACATCACCGTCACCGCGGACGGGCTTCTGGTCATTGCCAATGGCGGGATCGAGACGCATCCGGATTTCGGCCGCACCAAGCTCAACCTCGATCATATGGAGCCGTCACTCGTTCTGGCCGATGCCAAGACCGGCGCGCTGATCGAGAAGCACACGCTGCCTCCGGAACTCAGCCAACTCTCCACTCGGCATCTCGATGTCGCCGCCGATGGGCGGATCTGGTTTGCCTGCCAGTATGAGGGGCCGCGCACGGATCGGCCGCCGCTGGTCGGGCATTTTGCCAAGGGCGTTCCCGTCTCCTATGTCCAGCTTCCCGACGAGACGACCGACCGGCTCGGCAATTATGTCGGCGCCATCGCCGTCAACCGGGCTCAGGGTCTCGTCGGCATCGCCTCGCCTAAAAACGGGCTCTGGGCCGTGCTCGACGGTAAGGACGGACGCTTGATTTCGGAGACCGTGCTGGCCGATGCTTCGGGCATCGCCCCCTCGCCGAAAAGCTTCGTGGTCTCCTCCTATCGCGGCGATTTCCTCGCCCGCCAAAGCCCTGTCGCCTGGGATCAGCACATCATCCGGATCTAGAACGCTGGTCGAACACAAGGAAGCGCCCTAGATGCCTGCCATGTCCAAGATCGTAAGCTACATCCTCTTCATCGGTTTCGTCGTCGGCGCGGGTCTCATTGCCGGTGTCACCAACATGCCGGGCGAGTGGTACCAGACCCTCGAAAAGCCGTTCTTCAACCCGCCCTCCTGGATCTTTGGTCCGGTCTGGACCACGCTCTATGTGATGATCGGTGTGGCCGGTGCCCGGATCTGGCAGCGTGCGCCGAAGTCGGCGGCCATGCAGCTCTGGTTCGCCCAGATGGCCTTCAATCTCATGTGGTCGCCCGCCTTCTTCGGCCTGCAGAACCCCGAACTCGCACTTGCCGTCATTGCCGGCATGCTGGTGACGATCGTGGCTTTCATGGTGAAGGCCAAGCCGATCGACGGGATATCGACCCTGCTCTTCGTGCCCTATCTCGCCTGGGTCGCCTTTGCGAGCGTGCTCAACCTGTCGATTGCCTGGCTGAACTGAATTTCCGTTTCGCCGCCTTGCCTGCCTGGAACGACCATGCCAATTTCGCCGCCGAAGGGGATATGAGCCATGGTGGACTACGATCAGGAGACCGTCGAAACACGGATCCGGCAGAGCTTCGCGCGGCAAGGGGCGATGGAAACGTTGGGGGCCGAGCTTTCGAGCGTCAGCCCCGGTGTCGTCGAGATCGAACTCTCCTATGACCGCAAGCTCACCCAGCAGCACGGTTTCCTACATGCCGGCGTGATTTCCGCCGCGCTGGATACAGCCTGCAGCTATGCCGCCTATACGGTCACGACGCCCGAAGTGTCGCTGCTCACCATCGAGTTCAAGGTGAACCTGATGTCGCCAGGGCGCGGCGAGCGTTTCCTGTTTCGCGGCGAGATCACCAAGCCCGGCTCCAACATCATCGTCGCCGACGGTCGCGGTTATGCGCTGACCGACGGCCCGGCCAAGCTGATTGCCTCGATGACCAGCACGATGATGGTCATCCGCGGCCGCGAGGGGATTTCCGGATGACCTACGAGATGAAGCCGGTCGCCGGCAAGAACGTGCTCTTCGTCATGGCAGCCGATGCAGAATACGGCGTCTTCCTGCGCACCCGCATATCTCCGCTGATGACCGGTGTCGGGCCGGTCGAAGCCGCCGTCGTCCTGACCAAGGAACTGGCCCGCCTCTCAAGCCACGACGACCTGCCGGATCTCGTCGTCTCGCTGGGTTCGGCTGGATCGGCGACGCTCGAACAGGCGGAGATCTACCAGGTCTCGGCCGTCTCCTATCGCGACATGGATGCCTCGGCCTTCGGGTTCGAGAAGGGCAAGACGCCGTTTCTCGATCTCCCCGTTTCCGTCGAACTCCCGCTGCGGATTCCCGGGATCCCGGCGGCGACGCTTTCGACCGGGGCGAATGTCGTCTCAGGCGCCGCCTACCAGTCGATCGATGCCCAGATGGTCGACATGGAAACCTTCGCCATCCTGCGCGCCTGTCAGAGCTTCGACATCCCGCTCATCGGCCTGCGCGGCATTTCCGATGGCCGCCACGACGTCAACCATATCGACGACTGGACGCAGTATCTGCACATCATCGACAAGAAGCTGGCGCTCGCTGTCGACAGCCTGCAGACGGCGCTAGAAGACGGCGTCTTCTGGTTCTGAGCAGGCGCACAAAAATTCCAGGTTTTGCGGGCGATCTGCCATTGAAAGATGGCCGCGATTTCTTTAAAGGCTCGCCATGACCCAGACAGCACATCCCGACAGTGTTCTCATCGTCGATTTCGGCAGCCAGGTAACGCAGCTGATCGCACGCCGCGTCCGCGAATCCGGCGTCTATTGCGAAATCGTCCCCTTCCAGTCCGCCGAGGAAGGCTTTCACCGGTTGAAGCCCAAGGCGATCATCCTGTCGGGAAGCCCTGCTTCCACGCTGGATGAAGGCAGCCCCCGGGCGCCGCAGGTGCTGTTCGACAGCGGTCTTCCGATCTTCGGCATCTGCTATGGGCAGCAGACGATGTGCGCCCAGCTCGGCGGCAAGGTCGAAGGCGGCCATCACCGCGAATTCGGTCGCGCCTTCCTCGATGTCGAGCAGGATTGCGAACTGTTCAACGGCCTCTGGTCGGTCGGCTCACGCCATCAGGTCTGGATGTCCCATGGCGACCGCGTCACCGCGATCCCGCCGGGCTTCAAGGTGCTTGCCACCTCCCCCAACGCGCCGTTTGCCTTCATCGCCGACGAGGCGCGCAAGTATTACGCCGTGCAGTTCCACCCCGAAGTCGTGCACACGCCCGATGGCGCAAAGCTCATCCAGAACTTCGTCCAGAACGTCGCCGGCGTTAAGGGCGACTGGACCATGCAGGCCTATCGCCAGAAGGCAGTCGAGCAGATCCGTGCCCAGGTCGGCGACAAGCGCGTCATCTGCGCTCTGTCAGGCGGCGTCGATTCGTCGGTTGCAGCGCTCCTGATCCACGAAGCCGTCGGCGACCAGCTGACCTGCATCCTCGTCGACCACGGTCTGATGCGCAAGAACGAGGCAGCCGATGTCGTTGCCATGTTCAAGGAACACTACAACCTGCACCTCATCCATGTGGATGCCGTCGACAAGTTCGTCGGCGAGCTGGAGGGTGTCAGCGATCCGGAAACCAAGCGCAAGATCATCGGCCGCCTGTTCATCGAAACCTTCGAGGAAGAAGCCAAGAAACTCGGCGGCGCCGATTTCCTCGGCCAGGGCACGCTCTATCCCGACGTCATTGAAAGCGTGTCTTTCACCGGCGGTCCGTCAGTCACGATCAAGAGCCACCACAATGTCGGCGGCCTGCCCGAGCGCATGAAGATGCAGCTCGTCGAGCCGTTGCGCGAACTCTTCAAGGACGAAGTGCGCGTACTCGGCAAGGAGCTCGGTTTGCCCGACAGCTTCATCGGCCGCCACCCCTTCCCGGGTCCGGGCCTTGCCATCCGCTGCCCGGGTGGCGTGACCCGCGAAAAGCTCGACATCCTGCGCGAAGCCGATGCCATCTATCTCGACGAGATCCGCAAGGCCGGCCTTTACGACGCGATCTGGCAGGCCTTTGCCGTGCTGCTGCCCGTCCAGACCGTCGGCGTCATGGGCGACGGCCGCACCTATGAGTTCGTCTGTGCACTGCGCGCCGTCACCTCGGTCGACGGCATGACCGCCGACTTTTATCACTACGACATGGAATTCCTCGGACGTGCGGCCACCCGCATCATCAACGAGGTCCGGGGCATCAACCGCGTCGTTTACGACGTGACGTCGAAGCCGCCGGGGACGATTGAGTGGGAGTAAGGCGAACGCCTCTGCCAATATGAAATTTCTGAAACGGAGGGCCTCGCCCTCCGTTTTTTCGTATGCCCCTTCAGAAGACGAACGATTGCTGCGCCGGGGACGTGTCGGGCAGTTCGACGCCTTCCAGCTCCAGCATGCGCTGCTTGGACTCCGATCCGCCCGGTGCCGAAAAGCCCCCGATCTTTCGCCCAGCCGCCAAGACCCGGTGACACGGGATGATCAGCGGGATCGGGTTCTTCGCCATGGCCTGACCGATCGTCCAGGCACCCGCAGGTCCCAGCTCCAGCTCCCCCGCCAGCGCGCCATAGGTCGTGGTGCTTCCCCAGCCAAGACGCCGGGTGGCGAGGTAGATCTGGCGAAAGAGATCCGTCTGGGCCGAAAGGTCGAGGGGCAGGTCGGAGAAGTCGCTGCGCTCACCGGCAAAATACGCCCGGACACGATCGATAGCCGCGGCAATCTCTGCGGTCGGCGCCGCAGGCTCGGCGCCCGGGAACCGGCGGCGCATGGCGCGCTCCGTCTGTTCCGGATCGTCGCCCGGAAGGCGAAAGCCGGAAACGCCCTCATCGCTCCAGGCGATGGCGCAGGTGCCGCTCTGTGTTTCAAACAGCGTATAAGCCTGGTTGCTCGTCATCGGTCTGCATCCCTCATGCTGCCACAGGGTGACGTGCTCCGGGCGATCGAGCAACCCGTTTCATGCCGGGCCTGCAAAGACTTCCCCGCTCCCGGCCCCAAGGCCACCCGCTCGGCTTGCCAGCCGTGGGATCGTCTTGCTATCCGTCGGTCCCGAACAGGAGACCAGCGGCGCATGAGCATCACCATCTACGGCATCAAGAACTGCGACACGATGAAGAAGGCGCGCACCTGGCTCGAGAGCCAAGGCTTGGCGCATGACTTCCACGACTACAAGACCAAGGGCATCGATGCGGCAACACTCGACAGCTGGATCGGCAAGGTCGGTTGGGAGGTGCTGCTCAACAAGGCCGGCACCACCTTCAAGAAACTTGACGAGGCGCAGAAAGAGAACCTCGACGCGACAAAGGCCAAGGCGCTGATGCTGGAGCAGCCCTCGATGATCAAGCGGCCGGTGCTCGATGTCGACGGCAAGCTCACGGTCGGCTTCAAGCCCGAGACCTATCAGCAGATCTTCAAGGCCTGAGCCATGGCCAAGACCACCCGCGCCACGCAGTTTCTCGACAAGGCCGGTGTCGCCTATACCACCGCGACCTATGACTACGACCCGAATGCCGAGCGCATCGGGCTGCAGGCGGCGGAAGCGATCGGCGAGCATCCGTCGCGGGTGTTGAAAACGCTGATGGCTGAACTCGATCGCAAGCCGGTCTGTGTCGTCGTGCCCTCCGACAAGGAGGTCTCGATGAAGAAGCTCGCCAGCGCCTTCGGCGGCAAATCGGCGGCGATGATGAAGCCGGCCAATGCGGAAAAACTCACCGGCTTCGTGGTCGGCGGCATCAGCCCCTTCGGCCAGAAAAAGCAGGTGCCGACGGCCATCGAGATATCCGCCATGGACGAGCCGCTCGTCTACATGAATGGCGGCCAGCGCGGCTTGCAGGTGCGGCTCTCGCCGCAGGATGCGCTGAAGGCGCTGAGTGCGATTGCGGCGCCGCTCACTGCCTGAACAGATCCATGCTTCGGCGTGCATGGTCTGGACTTCGCCATCTTTCCCCTTAAGTCTGGCGTGACAGCCAAGAACAGGAATACCCGATGACCCTCCCCGATCTCTCCGCCTCCATCGATCCGCACAAGCTCGACAAGCTCGCCGAGGTGGCGATCAAGGTCGGGTTGCAGCTGCAAAAGGGTCAGGACCTGGTGCTGACCGCGCCGCTGGTTGCCGTGCCGCTGGTGCGGCTGATCACGGCGCATGCTTACCAAGCAGGTGCGGCGACGGTCACGACCTTTTATTCCGACGAGGAGACGACGCTGGCTCGCTATCGTCATGGTCACGACGACAGCTTCGACCGCGCGCCGAACTGGCTCTATGACGGCATGGCCAAGGCTTACGAGAATGGCGCTGCCCGTCTCGCCATTGCCGGCGACAATCCGATGCTGCTGGCGCAGGAAGATCCGACGAAGGTCGGCCGTGCCAACAAGGCGACCTCGATTGCCTACAAGCCGGCGCTGGAGCATATCTCCAATTTCGACATCAACTGGAACATCTGCTCCTATCCCAACCCCTCCTGGGCGAAGCTCGTCTTCCCCGACATGCCGATCGAAGAGGCCGTGCGCAAGCTGGCGGACGCCATCTTCGCTGCCTCGCGCGTCGATCGCGACGATCCGGTCGCGGCCTGGGCCGAGCACAATGCGGAACTCAAGAAGCGCTCCACCTGGCTGAACGGCGAGCGATTTGCCGCCCTGCACTTCACCGGCCCCGGCACGGACCTGACCGTCGGCCTTGCAGACGGCCATGAATGGCATGGCGGCGCCTCGACGGCGAAGAACGGTGTGACCTGCAATCCGAACATTCCGACGGAAGAAGTCTTCACCACGCCGCATGCGCTGAAGGTGGAAGGCCATGTCTCCTCGACGAAGCCGCTTTCCCATCAGGGCACGCTGATCGACAATATCCAGGTGCGCTTCGAAGGCGGACGGATCGTCGAGGCCAAGGCCTCGAAGGGCGAGGCCGTGCTCAACAAGGTGCTCGACACCGACGAGGGCGCGCGCCGTCTCGGCGAAGTGGCGCTGGTGCCGCATTCCTCGCCGATCTCGGCCTCGGGCGTGCTCTTCTACAACACCCTCTTCGATGAAAACGCCTCCTGCCACATCGCGCTCGGCCAGTGCTATTCGAAGTGCTTCCTCAACGGCGCCTCGCTCAGCCAGGAACAGATCAAGGCGCAAGGGGGCAATTCCTCGCTGATCCACATCGACTGGATGATCGGATCCGGCCAGGTGGACATCGACGGCATCCGGGCCGACGGCTCGAAGGTGCCGGTGATGCGAAAGGGTGAATGGGCCTGAGGCCCAGACCTCAGATGTCGAGGTCGACCCAGAGCGCTGCGTGATCGGAGGCCGCATCCTGCGGCCTCTTCAGCTCCTCATAGGTCTCCCAGCGTTTCGGCCTTACCCCCGGCCACATGCCGGTGCGGATAACCCCGCCTTTCTCCACCTTGTCAAAGAGCTTGGGCGAGAGCAGCAGGTAATCGATCTTGTTGCCGGGATTGGACAGGCCATAGGTGCCCTCGAAGCCGCCATTGTCGAAGCTCGGATGCTCGAAGGCATCGGTCAGCTCGGCCTCCCGCAGAAGCGGGCTCAAGGGATCGCTGTCGGGTGTGTCGTTCAAGTCGCCGATCACGGCGATATACTCCCAGCCCTCGGCCAGCCGCTCCTCGACGATCTCGGCAACACGGGTCGCCTGGGCCTTGCGGCGGCGGTCCGACTCGGCCTTGCCACCAAACCCCTTGCTCTTGAAATGGTTGACCATCACCAGCAGCCTGTTGCCGCTTACGGTCGTCACTTCGAATTCCGGGCAGTCGCGGGAAAAGGTGATGCGGTCGCTGCCATCCGGCAGCCGATCGTCGACATGGCTGCGCATCCGGCCGATCGGAAACTGCGGTCCGGACAGCAGCCCGACATCGATGCCGCGTTCGTCATTGCCATCGATCAGCATCACGTGACGAAACGGCGTGCCGTCGACGGCGGCAAGGATCTCGTCGTTGAAGGCCTTCAGCACCGGTCGACTTTCGGCCTCGACCACGCCCAGCACGTCGGCCTTGAGATCGCTGATCACACGTGCGGTGTTGCGCATGGCGTGTTCGTTGATCGGTTCGTCGCGCAGCTCGAGCGAGCCGACCCAGTCGCTGCGGCCCGAAGCCGTGATCTCGACGCCCCCCGACTGAGGGCGTTTCAACAGGCCGCCGCGATTGCGGCGCAGAATGACAAAGGGCCCCGTGTCGCTCTTTTCCATGCCGAGCGCGACGATCAGGTCGGCCATCTTCTTGCGGGCTGCGGGCGTGTAGGAGATTTCGCCGAGCAGACTGTTCAACTCGGCGAATTTTTCGAGGACAGGGCGTCCGTCCTCCCAGGTTTCGAGGTTCATCGCCTTGGCGCGATCGAACAGGTTCTCGACGTTGTAGACTGCAAGGCGCATTGCTCCCTCCCAGGCTCTCGAACTGGGACGGGATAATACCAGAGATTTATGATGCGCGCATGTCGCGAGAAACGATCTGCCTCACGCGACAGGCGCGCAATCAATTCTATCGTCAGCGGTAATAGACGATCTTGCCGCCATTATAGGCCGTCTGCACCCACAGCACATTGTGCGGGGCGATGCCGCGCACCTTGAGGGCTGCCGAGAGGCTCGGGTCTTCCGCGACCACCGCCTGGGCAAGCGCCAGGCTGTTGCCGGTCGGATAGATCGCCTGCTGCGGGTAGGTGTGCCGCTCGAAGCTGCCGCGGTCCACGCGGATCGCGGTGACATTGCCGTTATACTGCTTGCCGAAGAGGATTTCGCGCGGCGTCCAGCCGCCCGCCTCGACATAGGTCGCGGCGCTGGCCGGCAGGGTGGCAAGGGATGCTGCAGCAACGGCTGCAGCCAGAACGAGTTTCTTCATCATGATCATGCTCCTTTCGCCGGACGCTTGGGAGACCATCCGGCTTCGAGGCCACATGTGGCGATCAGGAAGATGGTTGTCTAGTATAATCACATGAGCTTGATCGATTGCGCGCAACTCATTTTACACACGCAGTGTTCACACCCTCCGTGTGAGCCTCGTCAGGCAGCGAAAACGGGCAGCGGCGCTATGATCGCGCTCCGCCCGATCACTTCTGGCGGGCCTTGCGGGCAGCGTAGCGACGGTCGCGTTCGGCCTTGCGGGCGGCTTCATCTTCGACCACGCGGCTGATGCGCGATGCTTCGGCCTGCTCGCGGGCATCCTGTTCGGCGCGAGCTGCGGCGATCGCCGCTTCTTCGCGCTCGCGGGCTTCCTGCTCGGCGCGGGCCTCTTCTTCGGCCTTCAACCGGTCGCGCTCGGCATGGCGCTTGGCACGTTCTTCGGCGCGGATCGCACGTTGTGCCATGCGGGCCTCGCGCTCGGGATCTGCCGCGGCGTGTGCCGCCTTATAGGCCTGCAGCAGGGCCGCCTTGGCCTCAGTGGCTGTTGTGCGGCGCTCGGCAAGGCCATGATCTCTGCTGAATTTCATCTTGTCTCCGATCTCTTGGATGTCAGGTTTCAGGTGCGCGCCCGTTTGGCGACCAGAGCCGCCGTGGCGCTTTCGCGTGCTTCACGCTCGCGGGTAAGACGTGCCTCGCGCAGACGAGATGTCTTTTCCTCGCGCGCGGAGGCAATGGCATCTTGCTCGTCGACGGCGCGACTGCGGGCCAGAAACTGCGACTGTGTTTTCGCGAAGGCGATCTCGGCCGTTTGTCTGGATTTGGTGAGGTGTTCGGTCATGGGGGTCTCCTTTCAGGAGGCTGCCTTGTTCAGGCAATAAAAAAAGGCCAGGCGAACCGCCTGACCTTTCCGAGGGATCGTGCCTTCAACAGTGCCAGTACATCCGTGGTCAAAGGAAAGCGGATCCCGGATCTATCAGGCTGCCTGCAGGTTGCAGGCCGACATCTTGCCCGACTTGTTGTCGCGCTCCATGTCGTAAGCCAGCTTCTGGCCTTCGACGATTTCGCGCATGCCCGACCGTTCGACGGCGGAGATGTGAACGAAGGCGTCCGGGCCGCCGTTGTCAGGCTGAATGAAGCCGAAGCCCTTGGTGGAATTGAACCATTTTACTGTGCCAGTGGTCATGTTGAACCCTTTCATAGCGCATAGAGTGACCCAGCGCGGATGCGCTGCGGAGAGAACGATTTTTGAGAGGAAGGTTCGACAGGGCGCGGGCTGTCCCGCGCGGTAACCAAAGCTTAGCAAGCAAACATCGATGACCAGTAGATAGAGGTCTTCCTAATGAAAGTCAACCATCGGTTTTTGATGGCGCTTCATCTTCAATCAAAAGTGTAATTTTCGAAGATGCAACCGTGGCCGGTCAGAGGCGGGCGAAAGCTGACCTCACTTTGTCCAGAAATCTCTTGCGCTTCTCCTCCGTCGCCCGGTCCATGTCGTGCAGCGAGAGCATCCGGAAGTCGACAGACTTGGCACAGAAGGCGGCCACGCCGCGCTTCAGGATGCGCTTGACCGGATTGCCCATGTAGAGATGCACGACCCACCGGGGCGAACCGGTCGAGGTCACCACCCAGAAGCTCCTGATATGGGTCATCAACGGCACGATGCGCCCGCCGGCCTTGTCGTGCTCGAAGGCGACGCCGGGCACGAAGATGCGGTCGATGAAGCCCTTCATGATCGCCGGCAGATTGAACCACCATTGCGGAAAGACGAGCACAAGGCCATCGGCCGCCTTGAGCCGCGCGACGATGCCCGAGACGTCTTCCGGTGGCTCATAACCGGGCTCCATATAGGCGGCGCGCTCGGCGGCGGTCAGGCGTGGATCGAAATCCTCGGCGTAGAGATCGAGCAGATCGACTTCGTGGCCTTGTCCTTCCAGCGTCTCGACCACCGTTCGTGCCGCAGAGGCCGCAAAGCTCTCCGGCAGCGGATGGGCGAGCACGACCAGGAAGCGGCGTGCCATCAGAAGAGGCTCCCCTGCCCCGCCGGCGGCTCGCTCTTGCGTGGAGGCTTCGGTGCAGGCGCGGTGCGCGCCGGCTGCGGCGCTGACGGTTCCGGCGGCGAGACACCCTCGCCGGCGACAGCGGCGACGCGACCATCGGCAAACTCGATCGCAATCGTCTGGCCATGCGTGAGGCCGTCGGCCCGCGAGACAGGCCGGTCCTCCTCGTCGCGGATCACGGCATAACCGCGCGCCAGCACGTTCTTGTAGGAGAGCGATTGAAGCACGCGGTCCTGCGCCACCAGCGCCTGGCGGGCGCGGCGCAGATCGTTCATGACAGCACTGTCGGCCCGGCGACCCAGGCTTTCCAGCCTGTCCTTCGAGCGTTCCGTCATCGCCGTCAGCCGCGCCGGGACAGCTCTCAGTGCGGCATCGAAACCGCCCATCGCGGCCTTGTTGCGTGTAATCAGTCGCTCGATGACGCGTTCGGCGCGGACACCACTTTCCGACAGCTTTTGCTTACGCTCCACCAGGCGGCGCGCCAGCATGTCGGGCGAGAGCTTGGCGGCCGCGCGCTCGAAGCTGCGGCGCTTGTTCATGGTGTTGAGCTCGAGACTGCGACCGAGACCGGCAGCCGCCTCGTCGAAGCGACGGCGCGGCAGAGCCAGCAACTGGTCGAGCGAAGGCAAGGCCCGTACGAGGCTGCGCAGGTTCTGGCGGCGATTGTCCATCTGCCTGACCATCGCGCCGGAAAGGCGGGCGGACAGCGTCGCCACCTGCGCCTCGAGGTCGGCCTTCACGGGTACGGCCATTTCCGCCGCGCCCGTCGGCGTCGGCGCGCGCACATCGGCGGCGTAGTCGATCAGCGTCCAGTCGGTTTCATGGCCGACCGCCGAGATGAGCGGGATGGCGCTGGCAGCTGCCGCACGGACCACCGCTTCGTCGTTGAAGCTCCAGAGGTCCTCGAGGCTGCCACCGCCACGCGCGACGATCAGCACGTCCGGCCGCGGGATCAGGCCGCCTCGCTCCAGCGCATTGAAGCCATGAATGGCATTGGCCACCTCGTCGCCAGAACCTTCGCCCTGCACCTTGACTGGCCAGACCAGCACATGGACGGGAAACCGGTCGGAAATGCGGTGCAGGATATCGCGGATGACCGCACCTGTCGGCGAGGTGACGACGCCGATCACCTTGGGCAGGAAGGGCAAGAGCTGCTTGCGGGCGGGATCGAACAGACCCTCCGCCGTAAAGCGGCGCTTACGCTCCTCGATCAGGGCCATCAGCGCGCCGGCGCCCGCCGGCTCCATCTGCTCGATGACGATCTGGTATTTCGACGAGCCGGGGAAGGTCGTGACCTTGCCGGTGGCGATCACCTCCATGCCTTCTTCGGGGCGATATTTGAGCCTGGAGAAGGAGCCCTTCCAGATCACGGCGTCGATGCGCGCCTTGTCGTCCTTCAGGCTGAAATAGGCATGACCAGAAGAATGCGGCCCGCGATAGCCGGAGATTTCGCCCCGCACCCGCACGTGATCGAAAGACGTCTCGATGGTGCGCTTGATCGAGCCCGAGAGTTCCGAAACGGAGAACTCGGTGAGGTTCGTCGGCGAATCGTTGTCGAAGAAATTGCTCATGCCCCTTCCCTAGCGGAAAACGCCGGCAAGATCAGCCCGCAGCGCAGGCGATCCCCTTGCTTTCCCTTAGGGCAGTTCGACGCGGTAGATCTGCATGCCCGAAGGGCCGTCCACGGGCACGGGCTTGAGATAGCCGGGCACCTCGCCCTTCCTCATGCCGGCATAGAGGCCATCGGCCTTGGTCTCAGCGATCTTTTCCGTCTGCGGGAAGTCCGGGCAGAAGACCAGGATCGTCGCGCCGGCACCCCGCAGGAAGGCGGCGGCTTCTTCGGGCTCGGCAAGACCGACATGCAGTTCGGTGAGCATGCCGCCCTGGTTGCGGTGATAGGGCCCGGAGAGGACACGGTGGCGGGTAAAGCGCAGGATCTCCGGCCCCATGTCGGAGGCCGCGACGACCACACCTGTCGGCAGTTGGTTGAGTGCAGCAAAGCCCGCCGGCGCATCGCAGGCCGGTCTTTCTGCCGCCTGAGCTGCGGTTGCCGGTGCCAGCCCTTTCATGCGGTTGGTTACCCCGGCCGTGCCCTCGACGAAGAGGACCCCGAACAAGGCCCAGGCGCCGGGCACCGACAGGAAGGCAGCCAGCGCGAAGAGCAGGCCCGTGCCCAACTGGTCGGGTTCCTCCCGGGTCTTGCGGCGCAGCTCTCCGATGAGGAGCGCGAGCGGTGGGATCGCGAGCAGGTTTGCAAAGATGGCGCCGCGCACCTGGACAAGCGCGATCAGCCAGCAGACCGCGATCAGGGCGAGGATGATGGCGTGCGACCGGACGCGATCTCCATTCAGGATCCGGAAGCCGCAGACACAGAAGGCGAAGAAGCCGACGGCGTAGAAGCCGCCAAAGGCCGAGGGCTCCTTGTCGAACTGGTCAAGGAAGGACTGCGCTTCGATCACGCCCGACAGCCACAGCGAATGCAGCAGGGGATCCAGCTCGTTGAGGGGGTTCTGCAGGCATTGCGGGGCGATTGTCAGAGCGCCGAGGCCCACGAGCAGGCCCGTGACGCCGATGGCTGCGATGCGCAGACGGATATCCTGCATGCCCGGCAGTTGGGTGGCGATAAAAAGCGCTGCAGCACCTATGCCGACCACCGCATAGAAGCCGACCGAGAGGCTGTCGCAGGTGACGGTCGCATATTGCGCCGGGGGGACCGTAGCGAAGAAGAAGGCCGAGAGGCTGACGAGAAGGGTGAGAGAGAAGGCCCGTGCGGCTCTTGCGTATGCGGCCCCTTCGAGTGCCCAGAGGACGCCGACGATGGCGCAAGCGGCGGCAATGAGCGGCGTCGTCTCGGCACCGATCGCGATGGCTGCGGCTGCGGCGAGACCTGCCAGCGCATGACCCGCCGTGCCTCTTGCCGGATCGAGCAGGCCGGCGGCGATCGTTGCGACCAGAACGAGCTGGACATTGTGGTGGTCGATCGAGCCGGGCAGAAAGCGATTGGCCGTGATGACGAAGACGGATGTCAGCAGCAGCGCGATATGCATGGTGACATCGTCGCCCATACGCCGGGCCGCCACGCCGATGGCTGCCATCAGCGGCAGGATCAGCAGGAAGGGCCAGACAAGCAGCGCAAGCGCCTCGGCCTGCTCCATCGGCACGAAGCGGGCGAAGGCACCAATCAGCAGGACGATCGGCAGGTCGATGAGGCGCGACCAGTGCATAAGCGTGCCGCTCTCGAGCCCCAGACGATATTGCGTCAGGTCGAACCAGGACTGGCCGGCCAGGAGATCGCGCACCTGAACGAGGCGCATGACGTCATCATTGTCCGCCCCGACATAATCGACCGCCATGGGCAGGTTCAGCAGGGCGATCACCGCCATGGTGACGATGCCGTAGACCAGCGTCCAGACCAGAAGCGGGCGCGCGGGCGAGGCTCTTGACGTATCCGGCAAGGTCATGTCGGCCATGCTGGCTCAAATCTCCCTGTCCATCCGAACTGCCTCCCATCGGGAACAAGCGACGGACCATATTTCAAAGACTGATCTTGCCCGAAACCTAGCCTTAACCTTCTCAAGAAATAGTAAAACCAATGGTGGCCAAGGGCTGCCCGAACCCCAGCGCTTTGAGCAGGTCCCCATGAGCCGTGCGGCCATTCCCTCCCTCGACATTGCCGTTCTTCTGCCGTGCTACAACGAAGCCGCCACGATCGGCCAGGTGGTCAGCGATTTTCGCGCGGCCCTGCCGGAGGCGAAGATCTATGTTTACGACAACAATTCGACGGATGGCACGGCCCTGAAGGCCATGCTCGCCGGCGCGACCGTCGTGCGCGAACGCCGCCAGGGCAAGGGTCATGTGGTGCGCCGCATGTTCTGCGACATCGACGCCGACATCTACATCATGGCGGATGGCGACGGGACCTACGGACCCGCCGACGCCGAGGAACTGATCCGCACGCTGATCACCGAACGCGCCGACATGGTGGTCGGCACGCGTCGCGGCGTGCATGACGATGCGGGACGCCATGGCCACGCCTTCGGCAACCGGCTGTTCAACCAGCTCTACCGCGTGCTGTTCGGCAACGACTTCACGGATATTCTCTCCGGCTACCGCGCGTTCTCGCGCCGCTATGTGAAGAGCTTCCCGGCCGTTTCCGGCGGCTTCGAGATCGAGACGGAAATGTCGGTGCATGCCTCGCGGCTGAAGCTGCCGGTCTGCGAGATCGAGCTCGATTACGGTCGCCGGCCGGAGGGTTCGCATTCGAAGCTCTCGACCTTCAAGGACGGCTTCAAGATCCTCTGGATGTTTGCCATGCTGATGAAGGAAACCCGGCCCTTCGCCTTCTTCGGCCTGATCGCGGCCGGCCTGATGGGCATCAGTCTCGGCTTCATGGCGCCCGTTCTCTACGAATTCTTCACCACCGGTCTCGTCTCGCGCATGCCGACCTGGATTGCCGCGATGGCTCTGACGATGATGTCTTTCCTGTCGTTCACGGCAGCGCTCATCCTCGATTCCGTCGCGCGGTCTCGCGCCGAGCAGCTCAGGATCCACTATCTGACGCTGCCGGCGCTCAACACGGCGAAGGTCCAGGTTGAGCCCGTATCGGCGGAGGAAAAGCCGAAGCGTGAGCGTTCGCCCAAGACTGCGGCCAAGGGCGGCTCGTCCCGCGCGGCATGAAGAAGTTCCTGCGCTTCGTCGTCGTCGGCGCCACCGGCTTTCTCGTCGATGCGGGGGTGCTCTGGCTGTTCCTGACCTTCACGCCGATCGGGCCGCTTGCCGCCCGTATCGTCGCGATCGCGGTTGCCATGACGACGACATGGCTGCTCAACCGCCATTTCACCTTCGGCGCCTCGAAGCGCTCTGTTGTCAGCGAAGGCTTTCGCTACGGCTTCATCGGCGCCGTCACGTCGCTCATAAATTACGGGGTCTATGCCCTGCTTCTGATCGGCGCGCCGCTGCTCAGCCCCTACGCCGCGCTGGTCTTTGCCTCCATCGCCGCGATGCTGTTCAGCTTCTTCGGCTATTCGCGCTACGTCTTTCGCCGCTAGGCGACGAGAAGCCGCTTACACCGCTTCCCAGCCGTCCTTCTCTGCCGCGCGGTAGATCGCGTCGATCAGCTTCTGGTTCGCCTTGGAATTCTCCAGTGTCACGACCTCGCCCTTTGTGCCGGCCACGGCCCGGGCGAAGGCTTCGGCTTCCAGCTTGTACTGACGGCTGTCGGGGAAACGGAAGATCTGCGAGACATTGTGGCCGCGATTGGTGAGTTCGACTTCCTCGGCACCCCAGCGATCGGCATTGAACGGCGACTTCACCTCGATGAAGCCATCCGTGCCGTGGAAGACCATCAGCTGGCGATTGGCCATCTGGGTGGAGACGTAGAAGTTCAGCTCGAAGTCGCCGAAATCGGCCTTCACGCTCGCATAGATGTCGGTGCCGAATTCCGGATCGCGTTCGATGGTCGACTGCACGCGGACCGGCTCCTTGCCCGTGACAAAACGGGTGGTGATCGTCGGGTAGACGCCGATATCCGGTAGCGCGCCGCCACCAAGCTCGGGGATGTTGCGCATGTTGCTGGGGTCGCGGTTGAAATAGGTGAAGGAGCCCTGCACCATCTTCAACGTGCCGATGGCGCCCTCGGCGAGCAATTCGCGGACCTTCAGCCAGACCGGTGCGTAAGTCACCATATAGGCTTCCGTGATCAGCACCTTGTTGCGCTCGCGCGCCGCGATGATCTCGTCGATCTCTTCAGCCTTCAGCGCGATCGGCTTTTCGCAGAGCACATGCTTGCCGGCATCTGCTGCCTTGATTGCCCATTCGACATGCTGCGAGGTTGGCAGCGGAATGTAGACGGCATCGATGACGTCGGAGGCCAGCATTTCCTCGTAGGAGCCGAAGGCATGCGGCACGGAGAAGCGGTCGGCCATCTCGCGGGCTCTCGCCAGGTCGCGGCTCGCGACCGCTGTCACCACGGCATTTTCCGCGTCCTGGATTGCCGGCACCACAAGCTCGCGACCGATCTTGGCCGTCGACAGAATTCCGAAACGCAGCATCTCAAATCCTCCTCAAAATTGTCGCGGCGGACATTAGGCGAAGCGCCGACAGGGCGCAACGGGTTGTCAGACAATTGCCAGCTCCCGCGCCCTATTGCCCTTGGCCGAAAATGTCCGGTCTTCGTCCGGACGGCGCATGGTGTGCGCATCTGCTGTGCTTATGCTAGACGTCATCGCAACGACAGGAGACGAATATGTCCGCTCAAGACACTGCCCTCATCGTGGTCGACGTTCAGGAGAGTTTTCGCCAGGCGCCCTATTGGGACGCGTCCGAGCTTCCGGCCTACATCGCCCGCCAGCAGGCGCTGATCGATGGGGCCAAGGCCGCCGGCATGCCGATCGTGCAGATCTTCCACGTCGATACGGACGAAGCCTTCCGGCTGGAAAGCGGACTTGTCCGCACGCTGGAGGACATCACGATCGAGCCAACCGTTACCTTCCAGAAGGGTGTGCATTCTGCTCTCGTCGATACCGGCCTCGAGGCCTGGCTGCGCGCAAACGGTATCCGCCGCGTCATCGTCTCCGGCATCCGCACCGAGCAGTGCTGCGAGACCACGACCCGCCACGCATCCGATCTCGGCTTCGAAGTTGACTTCGTCACTGAGGCGACGCTGACCTTCCCGATGACGCATGCCTCGGGCAAAGTCTTCTCCGCCGAGGACATCCGCATCAGGACCGAACTCGTGCTTTCCGGCCGCTTTGCCCGGATCGCAACGGTCGAACAGGCGCTCGCGCCCCTTTCCGCCGCCGCCTGAGAATAATCGTCATGGACGTGATCCCGGTCTTCATCCTCGTTCCGCCTGACACGCTGCTGATCGACATCGCCGGTCCGCTGGAAGTGTTGCGCTACGCAAACGGCGAGCAGGACCGGGTTCGCTTCGACTATCGCTACATCTCCGCCAAGCCGCGGCAGCAGACGTCGATCGGGCTTGTTCTGGACGGGCTCGATCCGCTGCCCGAGACCCTGCCGGAGCAGGCGATCCTCGTCATCTCCGGCAGTCTCACCGTCGGCATCGAGGAGATTGCGCGCGACGCTGAACTGAAGGAACTCAAGCGATGGCTTGCCCGCGCGGTCAGGCCCGACACGCGTCTCGTGACCATCTGCTCCGGCGCGCTGCTGGCGGCTGCCGCCGGGCTGATGGAGGGCTATCAGTGCACCACCCATGCCGAATGCCTAGATGAACTGAGATCACTAGCACCGACGGCAAGCGTTCTCGAAAACCGCCTTTATGTCGAGGACGGCAACCGCTTTTCGAGCGCAGGGATCTCGACCGGCATCGACCTGACGCTGCATCTCGTCAGCCGCTTTGCCTCGCCGCAGGCAGCCCTCGCCGCCGCCCGCAAGATGGTCATCTATCTGCGCCGCAGCGGCCAGGATCCGCAGATGTCGCCCTGGCTTTCGGGGCGCAATCACATCCATCCCGCCATTCACCGGGCACAGGACGCAATCATGGCCGATCCGGCGCTGGACTGGTCCCTGCCGGGGCTCGCCGACATCGCGCATTTGAGCGAACGGCATCTGTCCCGCCTCTTCCGCGAACATGTCGGTCTGTCGGTCGTCGATTACGTCAACCTGATGCGGGTGACGCTCGCCCAGGAGCTTCTCAAGCAATCAAGGCTCGACATGGAAAGCCTGGCGCATCGTGCCGGTTTCGCCTCCTCGCGGCACATGCGACGGGTCTTTGCCCAGCATCACGGCCTGGCGCCCAGCGCGTTTCGCAAGACTGCTGACTGAAAGCCCTCGCGACACTGGAAAGCCGCAATGCGAGACCCATATCGAGGCCATGCGCGGGATAGGACAAGCCCGCTTCAGAACCCATCAATGCTTTTCAATGGTGCCGTCGACTTACGCTTGATAGCGTCGCTCCAATCCTTCCTTCCCCACCTATCCGAGGCTTCCCATGCAGAAACGTGCTCTCGGCCGCACCGGCCTTTCGATCGCCCCCGTCGTGCTCGGTGGCAATGTCTTCGGCTGGACCGCCGACGAGAAGACCTCATTCGAGGTTCTCGACCGTTTCTTCGACGCCGGCTTCAACACGATCGATACGGCCGACATGTATTCGCTCTGGGCTGACGGCAATGTCGGCGGGGAAAGCGAGACGATCATCGGCAACTGGCTGAAGCGCGGTGGCGTGAAACGTGAGGATGCCGTTATCGTTACTAAGGTGGGTGCCGATCTCGGCGGCAAGAAGCGCGGCCTCAGCGCCCGCCGCATTGCGGAAGCGGTGGAGGATTCGCTGCGGCGTCTGCAGACCGACTATATCGACCTCTATCTCGCCCATTGGCCGGATGCGGAAACGGATGATGAGGAGAGCCTTGCCGCCTTTGCCAAGCTCAAGGACGAGGGCAAGGTGCGCGCGATCGGCTGCTCCAACCTCGATGCCGAGCAGCTGCAGGCGACCTTCGATGCGGCGGCCAAGGTCGGTGTCGGGCGCTACGACGTCATCCAGCCGGAATACAATCTCTACACCCGCTCGAAATTCGAGGGGGATCTTGCAGAGCTGTGCCAGCGGGAGGAGATCGGCGTGATCACCTATTACGCTCTGGCCTCGGGCTTCCTCACCGGCAAGTATCGCAGCGCCGCCGATACGGAGGGCAAGGCGCGCGGAGAGGACATGGAGCCCTATCTCAACACGCGTGGCTTCCACATTCTCGGCGCCCTCGACCAGGTGGCTGCTGAGACCAGGACCAGCCCCGCCACCGTGGCCATCGCTTGGGTGGCGGCTCAGCCGGGGATCACCGCACCGATCGCGTCCGCCACGAGCCTGCGCCAGCTCGATAGCCTGATTGCTGCTGGTCAGCTGGAGCTGACAAAAGCGCAGATCGACGCGCTCAATGCGGCCAGCGCATGAGCCGTTCTGTCATCATCCGGGACGCGACGGCGGCTGACGAGGCCGCCTGGCGTCGCCTCTGGGACCAGTATCTCGCCTTCTACAAGGTCGAGCTTGCCGACGACGTCACGGCCTATACCTGGGCCCGCATTCTCGACCCATCCTCCCGCGTTGCGATGCGCGTCGCGGAGGTGGATGGCCTGCTCGCCGGCTTTGCCATCCATCACTTCCACGATTCCACCTGGGTGAAGACCCCGGATTGCTATCTGGAAGACCTGTTCCTCGACGCCACCTACCGCGGCCAGGGCATCGGGCGGGCACTCATTGACGATCTGATTGCCATCGCAAGGGCCAAAGGCTGGTCGCGGCTCTACTGGCATACCGACCGGGACAATGCCACCGCCCGGAAGCTTTACGACACCTATGCGCCGGAAGACGGCCATGTCCGCTATCGGCTGAGGCTCGGCTAGGCGCGCGTCAGCCCCGCCAGCGGAAGAAATCGATGAAGGCTCGGAGCGCCGGCCGCATCTGGCGGCGGCTGGAATAGTAGAGCGAGAAACCGTCGAAGGGCGGGCACCAGTCGTCGAGCACGCGGATCAGCCGCCCCTCGCGGATATCCGCCTCGACACCGGTATCGAAGAGATAGGCGAGACCGGCACCATCGATCGCCGCCTGCCGCATCAGGCCCTGATCGGAGAGGATCAGCGGTCCCCGGACATTGATGGACAATGCGCGCCCATCCCTCTCGAACTCCCAGCGATAGATCGTGCCGCTCTGGAAACGCCGGCGGATGCAGGCATGCTCGGTCACGTCACGCGGTTCCCTGGGGATCGGATGCCGCGAGAAGTAATCCGGCGAACCGACGACCGAACCGCGCCAGGGGCCGCTCATCCTGACAGCAATCATATCGGCATCGAGATGTTCCCCCAAACGCAGGCCCGCGTCATAGCCCTTCTCGACGATATCCTCGAAACGGTCGTCGGTGACGATCTCCAGCTCGATCTCCGGATAAGCGGCGGCAAAGGCGCCGAGCCGTGGGGCGATCAGGCTCTGCGCTGCCAGCATCGGCATGGTGATGCGGAGCGCCCCTGCCAGGCGGCCACTGCTGTCGGAGAGCGCCTCGATCGCGGAGGCGATATCGGCCAGCGCCGGCCGGAGGGTCTCGAGGAGCTGGCGACCTTCCGCCGTCGGCGCGGCGCTCCGTGTCGTCCTAGCTATCAGACGGAGGTTCAGGCTCTCCTCCAGCGACGAGATCGCATGGCTCACCGCCGAGGGCGCGATGCCGAGTTCGGCGGCTGCCTTGCGGAAGCTGCCGTGATGGGCCACCGTGGCAAGCACGGCGAGTTGGGAAAGCTGGGTCCGGTTCATTGTTCGAAATGATAGAACAAGCTGATCCGGGATGCATGGATTTTCTGAAAGATCATGACGCGCTAGATAAACATCTGCGGCCGCTTCCGGCTGCCTACAGATTTTGAAGGAGAGGCCTGATGAAGACCCGCACACTCGGCACACTCACGACTTCCGCCATCGGCCTTGGCTGCATGGGCATGAGCCATGCCTATGGCACCAATATCGACGAGGCGACGGCGCGGAAACTCTTCGATCATGCGGTGGAACGCGGCGTGACCTTCTTCGACACGGCAGAGGTCTATGGCCCCTTCACCAATGAAGAACTGGTCGGCAAGGGCTTGCGAAAGCATCGCGACCACGTGGTGATCGCCACCAAATTCGGCTTCACGATCGGCGACGAGGCGAAGGCGGCGCGCCCCTCCGGTCTCGACAGCCGGCCCGAGCATCTTCGTGCGGTTGCGGAAGCCTCGCTAAAGCGGCTGGGCGTCGAAGTCATCGACCTCTTCTACCAGCACCGCGTCGACCCCGATGTCGCGATCGAAGAGACCGTCGGCGCCATGGCAGACCTCGTGAAGGAGGGCAAGGTCAAGGCGCTCGGTCTCTCGGAGGCGAGTGCCGCGACGCTGCGGCGGGCGCACGCCGTTCATCCGATCTCCGCCATCCAGAGCGAATATTCCCTCTGGACTCGCGATCCGGAGACCAACGGCGTGCTCGAGACCTGCCGCGAACTCGGCATCGGCTTCGTGCCCTTCTCGCCGCTTGGGCGCGGCATGTTGACCGGCGCGCTGAAGGACCTCTCCAAGCTCGGTGAAAACGATTTCCGCCGCGGGTTGCCGCGCTTCGACCAGGAGAATTTCGACGCCAATCTGGCTCTGGTCACGGCGCTCGAAAGCATGGCGGTCGAGAAGGGTGTGTCACCCGGCCAGCTGGCGCTCGCCTGGGTTCTCGCCCAGGGCGATTTCATCGTGCCGATCCCGGGCACCACCAAGATCGCCAATCTCGACAGCAATATTGATGCGACCGGGATCACGCTCTCGGCGCAAGACCTCGCCTCGCTCTCGACCGTGGTCTCGCCCGACAAGGTGGCCGGCGCGCGTTACAACGAGGCGATGTCCAAGATGGCGGGCCGATAAGGTCGCTTGAGTACTTCCGCCAGGAGCCGGAAGTACTCGACCTGCCTTGTTTCGGCGCAGTCCGGACGCAAAACCGCTTACGCACTTTTGCTGGACATGCTCTTTCAGGCAAAGCGGCGGCTGCCCGCCACGCAAAGCACAACGAGCAGGGCTGTCGCCAGCATGGGAAGGCTTACCTTTTCATGCAGCAGCCCTGCCGCCAGAACGAAGCCGAGAAAGGGCTGCAGCAGCTGCAGCTGACCGACCGAGGCGATGCCGCCCAGCGCCAGGCCGCGGTACCAGAAGATGAAGCCGATCATCATGCTGAAGAGCGAAACGTAAGCGAGAGCCAGCCAACCGGAAGCCGAAACGGCGGTTAGACCTTCCGGCAGGGTCAAGAGCGCGAGCGGCAGCATCACCGGCAGCGACAGCACCAGCGCCCAGCTGATCACCTGCCAGCCGCCCAGCCGACGCGACAGACGCGCGCCTTCGGCATACCCCAGGCCACAGGCGAGCACCGCGGCAATCATCAGCCCGGCTCCGGCCACCGCCATCTCCGCCGTGGTCGACAGCGCAAAGCCGGCGACGAGGGCTGCGCCCGTCACGGAGAACATCCAGAACACCACCGAGGGCCGTTCGCCCGCCCGCAAGACGCCGAACAGCGCCGTGCAGAGCGGCAGCAGTCCGATGAAGACGATCGACTGGGCCGACGTGATGCTCTGCAGCGCCAGCGCCGTCAGCAGGGGAAAGCCGACGACGACGCCGAGGGCCACGACCGCCAATGGAAGGAGGTCGCTGCGCGCGGGCCGTTTCTCACGGAGAACAACCAGCAGGACGGCGCCAAGGACCGCGGCGATGACGGCACGTGCGGTTGTCAGAAACAGCGGGGCGAAATCGGAGAGCCCCACGCGCGTTGCCGGCAGCGAACCGCTGAAGATCAGCACGCCAATGAATCCACTGGCCCAGGCTTTCCAAGAGGTCGTCATTCTTGTCTCCTTCTTTTATGCCCTCCCCTATCGCGCGAAGCGGCTGGTGCATCCAGAGACGGAGCGATACAATTTGGCCAAACTGTACTGATGACAAAGGCCATACAGATGAACAAGCGCGTTCAACCCCCGGAGCTGCCGGCCTCGCGGACGGCGCAGGTCATGGCCGATATTCGCGGCCGCATCGGCGCGGGCCAGCTCGTGCCCAACGACCGGCTGCCCTCGATCCGCCGGCTCGCCGTCGAGCTTTCGGTGTCGCCCTCCACCGTCGTCGAGGCCTATGACCGGCTGTCTGCCGAAGGACTGATCCGCCCGCGCCCCGGTTCGGGCTTCTTCGTCACCGAAGCCGGGCGCACGCCTGCACCCCTCGTCCGGCTGGAGCCACCCCGGGCGCCTGAGGTCGATCCCTTCTGGGTCGCACGTCAGGCGCTCGACGCCGATCCCGGCACATCCAAGCCCGGCTGCGGCTGGCTGCCGCCGGACTGGATGCCGACCGCGCTCCTGCATGCCGGCATGCGCAACGTGCTGCGCCAGGCGACCAGCCTCACCACCGATTACGGTCCCTCGCGGGGCAGCGCTGGCCTCCGGCGCTTCGTCGAAACGCGGCTGCGTCAGCAGTCGATTGCGCTATCCGAAGATCAGGTGCTGCTTGCGGGCTCCGCCACTCAGGCGCTCGATCTCGTCTGCCGGCTTATGCTTCGCCCCGGCGACCGCGTCATCGTCGATGATCCTTGCTATTTCAATTTCCAGACGCTTCTGCGCGCCCATCAGGCCATCGCAATCCCGGTGCCCTATACGGAAAACGGCCCTGATATCGCCGCCTTCGAATCTGCCGTGACGCGTGAGGCACCGCGCCTCTATCTCACCAATTCCGGCCTGCACAATCCGACCGGTGCGACACTCTCGCCGCAGGTTGCCTTCCAACTGCTGGGTATTGTCAGCCGCGCCGATATGCTGGTGGTCGAGGACGACATCTTCGCCGACTTCGAGCCGGAGCCGGCGATCACGCTTGCCACCCTCGACGGGCTTTCCCGTGTGATCCGCATCGGCAGCTTTTCCAAGACCGTTTCAGCCTCGCTGCGCACCGGCTTCATCGCCGCCGATCCCGAGCGGATCCGTCTCCTCACCGACCTGCAGGTCGCAATCCAGTTCGGTGGCCCGAGCCAGGTGGCGACCGAGGCGATCCATGGCGTGCTGTCGAGCGGCGGCTATCGAAAATATCTCGACCAATTGCATCGCCGCCTGGATACGGAGCGGCGTGCGGTCGCCACCCGGCTCGGAGAGCTCGGCATCCATCCCGTCCTCACGCCGCGCGGCGGCCCCTATCTCTGGTGCCGCATGCCCGATGGCGTCAGTTCCACCGCGCTTGCCCAGGCCGCCCTACCCCAGGGCGTGGTACTGGCGCCCGGCAATGTCTTCAGCCCTTCGCTCTCGGCAGACGGCTTCATGCGCTTCAACGTGGCGCATATGGGCGATATCAGGCCCTTCAGGGTGCTGGAACGAGCATTGAAGGCGATGGGATGATCAGCCGCCGACCGCGCGGCGATAGGCTGACGGCGTTGTGCCGGTCACGGCCTTGAACATGCGCGTCAGATGGCTCTGGCTGCTGAAACCGCAGGCAGAAGCGATCTGGGCGATCGGCTCGCTGCCTTTCAGCATATGCCGGGCGCGGTCGATGCGGCGGTTGAGGATGAAGTCATGCGGGGAGACGCCGCAGCTTGCCCGAAACATCCGCTGCAGATGGAATTCGCTCAAATCGGCGAGCTTCGCCAGATCCTTGAGCGTGATCGTCTGGTCGAGGCTTGCCTCGATATGCTCGACAAGGCGCCGCCGCAACACGGGCGCCAGACCGCCGCGCAGCACCGGGCGCCGCTCGCCACCGTAACGCGGGTCGGCAAAGAGCTGCTCGACAGCCAAGACAATCGCCTGTTCGGCGAGCAGCCGGTTGCCACCCTGCGTGGCGGTCGCCAGATGCACCAGGATTTCCGCCAGTCTCGGCGCCTCCGCGAACGTCGCCTCCGGCAGTAGCATCAGCCGGGCGTCACGGTCGAAGGTCTCCGCGAACAGGCGGCGCAGTTCGTCGTCGGCGACATAGAGATGCACGAATTCGAAATTGTCGGTAATCTCCCATTCGGAGGAGGCCCCCTGCGGCATGATGCAGAGCGCACCCGGCCAGCCGGCAATACTGCCGGCATCGATCCTTCGCGTGCCGTCGCCGCCGCGCAGATAGCAGCTGAAGGTGTGGCCGTCGGTCCGCTCGTAGCGCATGCGGTCATGGCTGTTGCGCCAGATCGCACTTCCCCTGCCCTCGCCAAGGTCGAGCGTCTCCCCTCGCTCGGCGCGGGACGAGGCGGAGAGGGAGCTGAAGACGGTGGCGGTGTGCAGCATGGTTCGCTCTTTACAAGATCGCCCGCATTCTAGCGCGCTTTGTGCGCTGCGCCATCGGCAATCACCGCCGCCCGCCCCTCTCGGCGCAGTTCACCGCAAGATCGTGCAAGAAGGAAAAGACCGCTCGGCGTTACCTGCCTTGCGAAAGCGAGGCGCAATCCATGACCAATCTTCTTCTCTTCTCGTCGACCGTGCTGATCTGGGGCACGACCTGGATCGCGATCGCGCTGCAGATCGGGCCGGTGCCCGTGCTGGTCTCGGTCTTCTACCGCTTCGCGCTTGCCGCCCTCGTCCTTGTCGGCGTGCTGGCGCTGACAGGTCGCCTCAAGGTGCCGACGCTGAAGCAGCAACCCTTCATCCTCGTCCAGGCGCTGTCGCTCTTCTGCTGCAACTTCCTCTGCTTCTACCACGCGGCAAGCTATGTGCCCTCGGGCCTGATCTCCGTCGTCTTCTCGCTCGCCACCGTTTACAACGCCGTCAATGCCCGGATCTTCTTCGGGGATGTGATCAAGCCGCGCACGCTGGTCGCCGCAGGCTTTGGGGCCACCGGGCTTGCGCTGCTTTTTGGCCCCGAGATCTTCATTGCCGTCAATCCGGACAGCTGGAAGGGCATCGGCCTTTCGGCGCTCGGCACCCTGTTCTTTTCCTTCGGCAACATGGCCTCCCGCCGCAACAGCGCGGAAGGCATTGCGCCCGTGACCGCCAATGCCTGGGGCATGAGCTATGGCTCGATCGCGCTTCTTGCCCTGATCGCCATCACCGGCACACCGATCGTGCTGCCGCCGAACCAGACCTATCTCGCAGCCCTCGTCTATCTCGCTGTCATCGGCTCCGTCGTCGGCTTCACCACCTATCTGATGCTGGTCTCGCGCATCGGGTCGCAAAAGGCGGCCTATGCCACGGTGCTCTTCCCGGTCGTCGCGCTGACCCTGTCGAGCCTCTACGAAGACTATCACTTCACACCACTTGCGATGCTTGGCCTTGCGCTCACGCTCGCCGGCAATGCGGTGATGTTTGCCAAGTTGCCGCGCAGACGCGACCTCGCTGCAGGCGCGCAACTTGATCTCAAGGCATGAGCCGGATGGACCCAGTCGCACACGCGCTCCTGTCGGAGCGCTCCCTAAACCGATGGGGCGCTTTGCCAGAGGCAGGCTTGAGCTTTTCTCCCGCGGTCCCCATATAGGGTCTATCGACGACGTCCTTCGCAGGCGTCGCCTCCGCTCGCAATTCGTGACGAGCTTTTCTTCCCCTTCACTGCGACACATCGAGCTCCCGCATTCTGCCGGGGCGATTTCGAATTGGAGACCAGCATGGCAGACGACACCAGCAAGCCCGCGCCCGCAGCGCCCAAGGGTTATGAGCCCATTCCCTTCGCCAAGAAGCATCGCATTTCCGTCGAGGATGCGAAGGCGATCCTTGCCAAGCACGGCGACGACCGCAAGGCCGCCGACAAGGAAGGACGCCGCGTCAGCCTCTGATCGCGTGGCACCACCGGTGTTTCGACAAGCAAAAGCCCTTTCCCTGGCATGCAGGGAAAGGGCTTTTCTGTGTTGAGAAGTCGCCCCCGTCAGGCGGGAGCTAGGCCGGATCAGGCGCGCAAGCTACCGCCCGTGGACTTTTCGACATTGCCGACGATCTTCTTCGTCAGCGCGTCGAAATCTTCGTCCGTCAGCGTCTTGTCGGAGGGCTGGATCAGAACCTCGATCGCCACCGACTTCTTGCCTTCGCCGACCGATGCGCCTTCGAAGACATCGAAGACATTGACGCCCGAGATCAGTTTGCGATCGGCACTTGTCGCCGCCTTGATGATCGCGCCCGCTTCGACTGCCTTCTCGACCACGAAGGCGAAATCGCGCTTCACCACCTGGAAGGGCGAAAGCTCGAGTGCCGGCTTGGTGCGGGTCGCCTTCTTCTTCGGTTCCGGCAAGGCATCGACATATATTTCGAAGCCGCAGAGCGCACCGGAGACGTCGAGCGCTTCCAGCGTCTTCGGGTGGAATTCACCGAAGGTGCCGAGCACGACCTTGGGGCCGGCCTTGATCGTGCCGGAACGGCCCGGGTGGTACCATTCGGGGCCACCCTGCTCGATCTGGACATTGCTCATCGGAATGCCGCAGGCTTCCAACACCGCGAGCGCATCGGCTTTGGCGTCGAAGACGTCGACCGGCTTGCCGCCGCCCTTGGCCTGGTTCGACCACATGCGGCCGGCACCGGCGATCGATGCCGTGCCACGGCGGACGCCGCCGGCAACACGGCGCTGCGTGTCGGGCGTGTCGCCTTCATAGGTGCCGGAGACTTCGAAGATCGCCACGTCGCCATAACCACGGTCGGCATTGCGCTGGGCTGCGGTCAGGAGGCCCGGCAGCAGCGAGGGCCGCATGTCGGACATATCCGATGCAATCGGGTTGACGAGTTTCAGCTTCTCGCTGCCACCGCCGAAGAGCTTGGCATGCTCGGCCGAGATGAAGGACCAGGTGACCGCTTCCAGCATGCCGCGCGAAGCAAGCGCCCGGCGGGCGGAGCGCGTGCGGATCTGCAGCGTGGTCAGGATCTTGCCGTTGACCGAACCGGTGGGCGGCAGGGGCTCAGGCTTGATCTTGTCGACGCCGAACATGCGCATGACTTCTTCGACGAGGTCAGCCTTGCCGTCGACATCCGGACGCCAGGAGGGAACGGAGACCTTGGCAGACGTCTCGTCGCCCGAGAGGATCTCGAAACCGAGTGCCGTCAGGATCTCGCGGGACTCCGCGTTGGAAACGGTCAGACCCGTCAGGCGCTTGACTTCCGAATAGGGGAAATCGACGACCTTCTTCTGGTGACCCTTGTAGCCCTCGACCTTGGCTGCTGCTGCCGTGCCACCGCACATCTCGAGCACCAGCTCGGTTGTACGCTCCAGGCCCGGCACCATGTATTCCGGATCGACGCCACGCTCGAAACGATAGCGCGCATCGGTGATGATGCCATGGGCGCGGCCGGTCTTGGCGATGTTGATCGGATCCCAGAGTGCGGATTCGATCAGCACGTTGACGGTGTTTTCGTCACAGCCCGAATGCTCGCCGCCCATGATGCCGCCGATGGATTCCGGGCCGTTATCGTCAGCGATTACGACGTTGTTCGGGTTCAGCTTGTAGGTGCGGGTATCGAGCGCGAGGATCTCTTCGCCTTCCTTCGCGCGGCGAACCACCAGCGCGCCCTTGACCTTGTCGGCGTCGAAGACATGCATCGGACGGCCCTGGTCGAAGGTCATGTAGTTGGTGACGTCGACCAGCGCCGAGATCGGACGCAGGCCGATCGACAGCAGACGCTGCTGCATCCACTTCGGGCTCGGGCCGTTCTTCACGTCACGCACCAGGCGATAGGCGAAGCCGGGGCAGAGATGGTCTTCGAGCTCGAGCTTGACCTGATGCGGTGTCTCACCCTCGACCTTGAAGGCGGGCGCCTTCGGGGCCTTGAGCGTGCCGAGGCCGGAGGCTGCGAGATCGCGGGCGATGCCGAAGACCGACGTGCAGTCCGGACGGTTCGGCGTGAGGTTGATCTCGATGACCGGATCATCGAGGCCGGCGTAAGATGCGAAGGAGGTACCAACCGGCGCATCCTCGGGCAGGTCGATGATGCCGTTGTGATCCTCGGAAATGTTGAGCTCCTTTTCGGAGCACATCATGCCATGGCTTTCGACACCGCGGATCTTGCCGACTGACAGCGTCACATCGATGCCCGGTACATAGGTACCCGGGCGGGCCAGCGCGCCGATCATCCCGGCGCGGGCATTCGGCGCACCGCAGACGATCTGCACCGGCTTGCCGTCGCCGGCATCGACGGTGAGGACCTTCAGACGATCGGCTTCCGGATGCTTCTCGGCCGTCAGGATCTTGGCGATGACGAAGGGCTTGTAGGCCGCCTTGTCATCGACGTCCTCGACCTCGAGACCGATCGCGGTCAGCCGCTCGCAGATTTCCTCGAGCGAGGCGTCGGTTTCCAGGTGATCCTTCAGCCAGGAGAGTGTGAATTTCATTGGACTTTCTCGTCTTCCTCAATGCGCCAGCCGCGCAAATTCCAAATTCCGTCGCGATGTCTTCGATCGTCTGCGCGTCTATCAGGCCGCCTTGTCGGGCGCCTTGGCCCCTGGAGCCTTCCAGCCCGCCAGCATGCCCCGGATCGACAAATCTTCGTCGACATCGGGCCAATGCACACCTGCGAGCATGAGATGCACGTTGTTGCGCTGTGCCGGCGTTGCGTTCAGCAAGCGCGGATACCACCACAGGGGTGTCGACACCTGCCGCCCATCCGCCAGCCGAACATGCAGCGTATGCGGATCACACCAGGCCTCGGTCGGGCGCTCCGCCTCGGGATAGGAATCATGCGAAATAGTCATTCCATGCCTCCAGCATCTGCTGCCTGTGTTCGTCGACCACTTCCAATATACGTGCAAGGTCTCTCTGGCTAAAGCCCCCGGCTTCGGCGACCTTGAGGTCAGCGAGCCAGACCTTCGCTTCGCCGCCATTGCCATCGACATGAATATGAGGTGGCTCATACCGGTCGGCAGAGTAGAAATGGAAGCGGAACCCATACTTGCGAAGGACCGTCGGCATTCCCTCACCCCTTCCACAATATCCTTCAACCGAAGGGCCTAATCCTATTGTCTCGTTCCCATCTGCATTTTGCCCGAGCCGTCCAGCGGTTGCGCGCCTGAGGCCTGCCTTCCGAGGAGCATGCTGACCACCGTCACATCGAGATCGATGTCGGGCCAGTGGATGCTCGACGGCATGAATTCCACATTGTTCCGCTCCACCGGCAGCGCCTCCTGAAGGGGCGGGTACCACCAGATCGGAACGCTGACGATACGACCGTCCGTCAGTTCCACATGCAAGAGGTCGTCATCGCAAAGCAGATCGACCGGGCGCATGTTGTCGAGATGTTCAATCACGTCGCATTGCCTTCATTCACAGGGATGGGGCAGCCTCCAACCGCCCCCTCCATCTGGCCGTCACTGCGGCCAGTTAAGCCCAGATCAGCTGCTCAAGCCCCCGAACAGCGTCGGAACATCCAGAGGGCGGAAGCCGTAATGGCTCATCCAGCGAACATCGGCGTTGAAGAAGTCGCGCAGGTCCGGCATGCCGTATTTCAGCATGGCGATGCGGTCGAGGCCCATGCCCCAGGCGAAGCCCTGGTACTCGTCCGGATCGAGACCGCCGGCGCGCAGGACGTTCGGGTGCACCATGCCGCAGCCAAGGATCTCCATCCAGTCCTTGCCTTCGCCGAACTTGACGATCGGGCCCGAGGAACGGTCGCACTGGATGTCGACCTCGAAGCTCGGCTCGGTGAAGGGGAAGAAGGACGGGCGGAAGCGCATGGTGACGCTGTCGACCTCGAAGAAGGCCTTGCAGAATTCTTCCAGTATCCAGCGCATGTGGCCGACATTCGCCGTCTTATCGATGACGAGGCCCTCGACCTGGTGGAACATCGGCGAATGCGTCGCATCCGAGTCCTGGCGATAGGTCTTGCCCGGGATGACAATGCGGATCGGCGGCTTCTGGGCTTCCATGGTGCGCACCTGCACCGGCGAGGTATGCGTGCGCAGCACCTTGCGCTCACCATTCTCATCCGGCTGGAGGAAGAAGGTGTCGTGCATCTCGCGGGCCGGATGGCCCTCAGGGAAGTTGAGCGCCGTGAAGTTGTAGTAGTCGGTCTCGATATCCGGACCTTCGGCGATCGAGAAGCCCATGTCGGCGAAGATCGCGGTGATCTCGTCGACGATCTGGCTGATCGGGTGAATGCGGCCGCGCTCGGCCGGCGAGGACCGCACGGGCAGCGACACGTCCAGCGTCTCGGCCTTCAGGCGCGCATTGATCGCCGCATCCTTCAGAGCCGTCTTGCGGGTTCCGATTTCTTCGGTGATCTCGTTCTTCAGCGCGTTGATCGCGGCACCGCGCGTCTGGCGCTCTTCCGGCGTCATCGTGCCGAGCGTCTTCAAGAGTTCGGAGACCGAACCCTTTTTGCCGAGGGCTGCCACGCGCACGGCCTCGATCGCCTGCTCGTCGCCGGCTGCGGCGATCTCCGCCAGAAGCTGTGCCTTCAATGCGTCTAGTTCAACCATAATGTCCTGCCTTGGCGGTGTTCAGGTTTTCCGCCTCTGGGAGCGGAGCCTGCCTCAGAATTTCCGTAGCCATGATGAAGCGTCGCAGATCACTACCCATGTGCACGCGGCCGATCAACCGTATCAGCGGCAAAATTCGGCCTACGAGAGTGGTGAGCACCTGCAATTCATGCCGCGCCGCCACAGAGGCGTGTCGCGACCAGGCCGCGAGCGCCGCCGGACAGGTTTCGTGTGGCCGGATCGACGCTGAAGCGACGACGAGAAAATACAGGAAGACGTCTCGGGCTTGTGCCATCTCGAGCGGCATGACCGAAGCCGGATCTTCCTCGAAATCCATGAAGCCGACGTCGCCGTCTCGCAGGAAGAGGTCCCGCACATGCGGTCGGCCATGGCTCAAACCGGCGGCGTGGACACGCCCAAGGGCCTCGGCCGCCCGCACCAGCAGCGCCTCATGGGCGTCCGGATCCGTCTTGCGCAGGCCCCTCAGCCGCTGCGCCAGCGTTTCGCCCACATCCGTCATCACCATCGCCGTCTTTGACTGGTAGGCGATCAACGGCACCGGAAAACCCGCACCCGCGAAAGCGCGCATTCGGGCGATCTCGCGGGCCTGCATGGCCGCCGGGGAAAGCTGCGGCGACGGCCGCAGGTGCGGGACACGCAACAGGGCGGCCGCCAGCCCCTGCAGAGACACGAAGCGGGGCAGCACCTTGACGCCCTGTCGCTTGATCCAGAGCCGGCGGTTCGGCAGGTCGAGCCGCTGCACCCGGCCGTCGCTTTGAACCAGCGCCTTCAAGACATTCGCGATTTCATCTTGCGTGAGTTCGATCTCGCCATTCGGCGCCCCCGACCCATCCCCCAGATAAGCCATGCCCAAATCCCCACCGCCACAGCAGCTGCGGCAAACGAAAAACCCGCGCCGGATGTCCAGCGCGGGTTTCCCAATCAAAATCAACAGAAGCTTGGGAGCGCTGGTTTACTTGACCACGCTTTCAAACTCATTCGTCGTGCCGGCATCCTTGAGGTAGGCGAGTGCCTTCTTGGAAGCGTCTACGAGCTTCGCGAAAGCAGCCGGCTCATGGATGGCGAGGTCGGAGAGGACCTTGCGGTCGACTTCGATGCCAGCCTTGTTGAGGCCGTCGATGAAGCGGCCGTAGCTCAGGCCGAATTCGCGGACAGCAGCGTTGATACGCTGGATCCACAGAGCGCGGAAGTTGCGCTTGTTGTTCTTGCGGTCGCGGTAGGCAAACTGCTTGGAACGATCAACGGCAGCCTTTGCTGCGCGGATCGTGTTCTTGCGGCGGCCGTAGAAGCCCTTGGCCTGCTTGAATACCTTGTTGTGCTTGGCGCGGGAAGTTACGCCACGTTTTACGCGTGCCATGTCATGATCTCCTTAATTGTCCAACAGCGAGCGGGTCTCAGAGACCGTTCGGCAGGTAGTTCTTGATGACCTTCTTGCCGTCAGGTTCAGCCAGAACCATCGTGCCGCGGGCATCGCGAATGAACTTGTTGGAACGCTTGATCATGCCGTGACGCTTGCCAGCAGCAGCCGCGAGGACCTTGCCGGAAGCCGTGATCTTGAACCGCTTCTTGGCGGAGGATTTCGTCTTCATCTTGGGCATTTTGCTACTCCATTGTTCTTGTATCGAAACAGGCTGACGAATGCCCGTTTTCAAGCATAAAGAACGGCCACGGCATGCCCTGCCGGACCGTTCGGACGCGCGCTTATAACCGCAGACCTTAAAAAGCGCAACGGGTGAGCCCATGAATCTTATTGGGCGGCAGGTGCTGCCTCACGCCTGCCCCGGAAGATAGAGCGAGGCCCTCAATCCCCCGATGTCGGACCGGGCGAAGGTCATGCGCCCGCCATACGCAGTCAGGACGTCGGAGCTGATCGCAAGACCAAGACCCGTTCCCTCATCTTCGGCGAGATGCACGCCGCGCTGCGAGATCGCGACGAGGTCTTCTTCGTTGACACCTGGGCCATCATCCTCGACGTCCAGGCGGAGGAAAGCGCCCTCGCGCACGGCGCATATCGAGATGGTCTTCTCGGCATAGCGGGTGGCATTGTCCAAAACATTGCCCAAGGCCTCGGCGAGGTCGGCGGGGTCCATGTCGGCGGTCATCGCCTCATCGATTTCGACCTTCCACTTCACCCCTCTGGCGGCCGTCACCGGCGCTAGAACCGAGATCAGCTTGCCGGTCAGAGAGGCGAGACCGGTCTGTGCCATCTGTTCAACCCCCAGCCGCGCCGATTGCAGCTGGCGGTCGGCACGCTGGCGAATGAGGTCAACCTGCTGGCGGATCAGGGTCTGCTCGCGCTTCGGCAGATTGTCGGCAAGCTGCAACAGGACCGTGAGCGGGGTTTTCAGCCCGTGCGCCAGGTCGCTCGCCCGGGCGCGTGCGCGCTCGACCGCCGTCTCGCGCTCCTTCAGAAGGCCGTTCAATTCGCCGACCAGGGGCCGCAGCTCCGCTGGCCCGGCATCCGGCAACTGGTCCGTCCGACCCGAGCGAACCAGTGCCAGTTCATTTTGCAGACGCGACAAGGGCGCGAGGCCCACGCCCACCTGAAGAAAGGCGGCGGCGAGCAGAACGGCAGCCGTCAACACCAGCATGATCGTCATCGCGCCATGATATTCGGAGATCGCATTGTCCATGACATTGCGGTCGAAGGCGGCGAGCAAAGTGAGCGGATGATTGCCGTCAGGCGTTTCGACGACCAGGTCTCGCAGTTGGACTAGAAGCGGAGCCCCATCTGGCCCTTGCGCCTGGCGAAAACCGTAGGGACCCGCCTGCAGCGCATCCGTCGAAAGCTCCACGTCCCATAAGGAACGGGAGCGGAAGACAAGGCCATTCTCGCCGATCACCTGCCAGTAGAGGCCACTGCCGGGAAGCTCGAAGCGCGGGTCGCCCGGCTCAGCGGTCATCCGGGCTTGCGGTCCGTCGAATTCCACGCCGGCTGCGAGCTGATCTATGATCGCCGACATGTCCGCCTGATAGCGGTCAGCGACATAGTTGGAGAAAATGCGGCTCAGTCCCGAGGCAACCAGCAGAAGGATGAAGGCGATCGCCAGAACGGCTCCCACGAGGAGGCGCAGGCGCAGGGACTGGATCATGCCTCCTCGCCGGCCAAGGTGTAACCAAACCCGCGGCGGGTGGCGATGGCCGAGGGATGGGTCTTGCGCCGGATGCGGGCAATCATCGCCTCAACTGCATTCTTGCTCGCGTCGTCCTCCCTGCCCTGCACCTGTCGCGCGATTTCGATCGGGTCGAAAACCCGCTGCGGCTCGGCGATCAGCAATGCGAGCAACCGGAATTCGAGCGGGGTAAGCTCTATGGGACGTTCATCATAGGTAACCCGGCGGGATGCCTCGTCGAGGACGAAACCTCCGGCGGAGGCCTTCGTCTTGGCCCGCCCGCCGGCGCGCCGCAGAAGCGCCTTCAGGCGTGCGACCAGTTCCTCGCTGCGGAAGGGCTTGGGCAGGTAATCATCGGCACCGGCGTCGAACCCATCGACGCGCTCCATCCAGGACCCCCGGGCGGTCAGGACCATGATGGGTGTGTCGACCCCGGCGGCACGCCAGCGCTTCAGGATCGAAAGCCCGTCCATGCCCGGCAGACCGAGGTCGAGGATGATGGCACTGTAATCACCCGTTTCGCCTTCGGCCCAGACATCAGGCCCCGTGGCGCGATGATCGACGAGAAAGCCCTCGATCTCGAGCCTGGCACGGGTATGGTCGGCAATGGTCTGATCGTCCTCCGCGAGCAGAATGCGCATGTCTCACCATCCGAATATATTGAGCTTGCGCCCGGTTGCGGCTTCCAGCTTCATCGTCTTGACCCTCGAGCCGCTCTGAACCTTCAGGGTGTAATAGGGAGATCGCGCCTTGAGGTTCAGGTCGACGGAGATCACTCGTCCGCCCCCCAGATCATCGACGCGTTTGAGAATTTCGCGAAGCGGCAGAATGCGTCCCTGCTCGACCGCATCGCGCGCCTTCAGATGGTCGCTTTCCTTGCCGGAGCCGCGGCCGTTGCGCCGGTCACTATCGTCGTCGTCATCGTCATCATCGTCGTCACGATCGCGACCGCTGTCGTCGTCGTCATCATCGTCATCGTCGTCATCATCGCGGTCGCGGTCGGAACCGCCGCCGCCAGAGCCGCTGTTGTCGTCGCCACCGTCATCATCATCATCGCTATCGTTGTCGCCGCCATTCTTTGCCCAAGCGCTACCCGCCGGCAAAATGCCGGGGCTCAGCAGGCCCAGAAGTGCAATCAAGAAAAGGCGACGGTTCATCGTGGCTCGATCATTGTTGAAGAGAGAGTAGCGTGGCCGGCCTCCGCCGCCAACAGAAGAAAAGCTATCCCCGTCCGGTGGGGGCCGGACGGGGCGAAACGGATCGAAGTTACCCGCGGCGGCTCGGGCTTCGCCGTTCCGGTTCGATCAGGGTGCGGGGATCACGGTGACGCCCGTCAGCGTGCCACGCGGTGCCCGAAGCTTGATTTCCGTCTGGCCATGCTCTTCCTCGACCTCGAAGCGCAGGCGCTTGCCGTTCTGGTCGACCGGGATCATCGAGCCATTGAGCAGACCGGACAGCTGGTTGTCGCTGACGATCAGGCGGATCTCGTCGCGATCCCCGCCACGGCCACGACGATTGTCGTCATCATCATCATCATCATCGTCGTCGTCATCGCCACGACGGTCATCATCATCGTCATCATCGTCATCATCGTCGCTGTCGTCATCGTCTCCACCACGATCGCGATCACGGTCACGGTCACGGTCACGATCACGGCCAGAGCTGTCATCGTCGCTGTCGTCGCGATCGCTGTCACTGTCGCGACCACTGTCGTCACTCTCGCTGCCGCCGTCGTCGTCATCATCGCCGCCACGGGCCTGGGCCTCGCTGGCAATCAGCGCCGCAAGGGGCGTGGGAGCAATCGCGCCCAGGGTCGGAATGAAGGTGATTGCGATCAGTGCCGTGCTGGAAACGAGCAGGGCCCGGCGCATGAGCTTGGTCATCGGATGTCCTCCAGTAAGTCTCGAAGTGTTTCGATGGGAGGACTATGCACGAGGCTCACTGACAGACTGGTGGCTGAACTTGTCAGCAAACTGTCAGCCGCGTGACGGCTCTGTCGACGACAGGCTGACCCCGGAACGAAAAAAGCCGCCCGAGGGGCGGCTTCTTCGAACTCGTGCGGAAGGCGCATCACTTCGGTGCGAGCACCATCATCATCTGGCGGCCTTCGAGCTTCGGCTCGGCTTCGACCTTGGCGATGGCGAGCGTGTCTTCCTTGACCTGCAGCAGAAGCTTCATGCCGAGTTCCTGGTGGGCCATTTCGCGGCCACGGAACTTCAGAGTCACCTTGACCTTGTCACCCTCTTCAAAGAAGCGGTTCATCGCCTTCATCTTCACCTCATAGTCATGGGTGTCGATATTCGGGCGCATCTTGATTTCTTTGACTTCGACGATCTTCTGCTTCTTGCGCGCTTCGGCCGCCTTCTTCTGGTTGGCGTATTTCAGCTTGCCCAGGTCGAGGATCTTGCAGACCGGTGGCTCGGCATTCGGCGAAATCTCGACCAGATCCAGTCCGGCTTCTTCCGCCATACGCAGCGCCTGATCCGTCGGCACGACGCCGAGGTTCTGGCCTTCTTCGTTGATCAGCTGGACTTTCGGAATGCGGATTTCACGGTTGGAGCGCGGCCCTTCCTTGACGGGGGCATCGGCTTTGAACGGTCTGCGAATGGTCGTATTCTCCTCAAAAAATTTCGGGATGTCGCAGCGAAAACCCGCGCGCATCCGCGTCAAAGGCCTATGTGATATCTGCGACGACAGTGTCAATAGCATGCTTGCGAAAGAAAATCACCTGTTGTCGGTCACTTCCCGGATGTGTTTTACAGCCATTCGATAAAAGGAGCACCCCATGACCGACGCAGCCAACATTCTCCAACAGACCACACTCACTGTCGGCTCCGGTGATGCGGCACGCGAGATCGCCGTCATCACCCGCCTCGGTCCCGACACGGATAAGCCAGCCCTTATCTGGCTCGGCGGCTATCGCTCCGACATGGCCGGAACCAAGGCGATCGAGATGGATGCACTGGCCGGCGCCCACGGGCTGACGGCCATCCGCTTCGACTATTCCGGCCACGGCGTGTCCGGCGGCGATTTCCGACTGGGCACCATTTCGCGCTGGACCGAGGAGGCTCTGGCCGTCATCGCTGCGTCCGGCGTCAAGAAGGTGGTGCTGATCGGATCCTCGATGGGCGGCTGGATTGCGCTGCGCGTCATCCAGGAAGCCCGCCGCCTCGGCCTGTCCATTTCGGTCGAAGGCCTCGTGCTGATCGCACCCGCCCCTGACTTCACCGCCGAGCTGATCGAGCCGAGCCTGACGGATGCGGAGCGCCAGTCCCTGGCCGAGCGCGGTTACTTCGAGGAGCCGTCCGAATACAGTCCCGAACCCAATATCTTCACGCGCGCGCTGATGGAGGACGGGGAGAAGAACCGGGTGCTGACGGGGCTGATCGAAACCGGCTGCCCGGTTCATATCCTGCAAGGCATGAAAGATCCCGACGTGCCATATCAGCACGCCCTGAAGCTCATGGAATTCCTGCCGCTCGACGATGTGGTGCTGACCCTGATTCGCGACGGCGACCACCGCCTTTCCCGCCCCGAAGACATTTTGAAGATGAAAAACGCGATACTCTCAATGATCTGAGTATTTCGGTCTTTTTATATGTCCTCATTCTTTGGGAACCGATTCTCTTTTCGGGCGTTCGAAGTGTCGCATTTTAACCATAGTCGATGAATTGCGTGGGCGGCGACGCCCGCGCCGTTGACTTGCGTCCTCTGGCAATCTTAACTTTTTGTTAAGGATACAGGGGACGTGTTCATGACGAACGGCTCACGCGTCATCAAGGCGCTGATCATCGCAGCTGCGGTTTTCGCACCTGCCCATGCCGGTTTCTCGGCGCCGCAGTCGCTTCGCTCGATGATCACGGGAAGCGTGACGTCTCAGCCCATCGGCCATTACGAATTCTGCAAGGCGCTGCCGCAGGAATGCGCCGTGCGCGGCCGTCCCATGATGCCCGCAAAGGTTACCGATCACGGCTGGACCGTGATCCGCGACGTCAATGCCAGCGTCAACCACGCCATCGTCCCGATGACCGATGCGCAGATCTATGGCCGCGAGGAAGTCTGGGCCTATCCTGTCGATGTCGGTGACTGCGAAGACTTTGTGCTCCTGAAGCGCAAGAAGCTGATGGAAGCCGGCTTCTCGGCCGGCGACCTCCTGATGACCGTCGTGCGCAAGCCGGATGGCGAGGGTCATGCCGTGCTCACCGTTCGCACCCAGTCCGGCGATTTCGTGCTCGACAACCTCAATGACGAGGTCAAGCTCTGGAGCGAGACGCGCTATTCCTTCCTCAAGCGCCAGTCCTCGACCGATAGCGGCCGCTGGGTCACCATCGAGAACGGCACGGCCGACGTTCTGGTCGGCGCCCTGCAGTAAGCTCTGGCCGTCAGCGCCGCGTGAGCGCCAGCGTCGCACCCACCGCGAGAAGGGATGCGGCGACCAGCGCACCCAGTCCGGCGGATGGTCCGATTACCTCGCTCAGCCAGATGACCGAGACCGGCGCGATCGCAGAGGCGATGATCCGTGCCGACGCGAGCGTGCCCATGGTTTTTCCATATCCGGCCGCACCGAAATAATGCAGCGGCAGCACGCCCCGGACGATCGAGGTCAGCCCCTGCCCCGCCCCATAGAAGACGGCAAAGGCCAGCGCGAAACCGGCAAATGGCGCCAGAAGCGCGCCTGCGAGCATGGACAAGCCCAGCGCCATGGCTGCTGCGGCCAAGATCGCCGTCAGTGGCGGCGAGAAGAGATTGCGTCTCACATATTCGACAAGCCGCGCCGCCACCTGGCTCGGACCGATCAGGCTGCCCGCCAGCGTCGCCATGGCTGTCGCGTAACCGAGGTCGCGCATCAGAACGAGCAGCGTGGACCCCACGGCCGAAATGACGAAACCACCGGCGGCGAAGGCGGTTGCCATCAGGACCATCCGGCGCCTGCGCTCCCCGCCCAGGTCCACCCCAGCACTCTCAACTTCGGCGGTTGAAGCCGGCTTTTCAGTCAGTCTGGTGCGCGGCAAAGCGAGATGGATCGGCAGCGCGATCATCAGGTTCATCGCCGCCATCACCAAATAGATGTCCCGCCAGGTCATGAAGGTCAGCAGCCATTGCAGCAGCGGCCAGAAGACCGTCGAGGCAAAGCCCGCAATCAGAGTGACCAGCGTGATATGCGCACGCGCCTCGCGGCCATGGGCCTGGGCGAGTGCTGCAAAGCCCGCGTCATATTGGACGGCAAGCGAGATGAATTCGGCAGCCAGCGTGATCAGCGCGAACTGCCAAGCATTCTGCATCACCGCGAAAAGAGCGAGCGAAAGGGCCGCTGCCACGGAGCCGAGGCAGAGAACCAGCCGCGCACCATAACGGTCAACGAACCGCCCGAGCACGGGCGCGGCGACCGCACCGGCGAGAAGGCCGAAGGAGAAGACCCCGAAGACAAAGCTCTGCCCCCAGCCGAACTCGCGGGCGATTTCGGGCGCAAGGACGGAGAAGGAATAATAGAGCGTGCCGTAACCGATGGTCATGGTGACGCCCAGACCAATGGTCGCGGGAGAGGCTTTCATGCTGTGCCGTTAGTGCGATTCGATGATCGTCACATGACAGCGCGCGCCAATCCTGCGTCAAGCCCGAGATCTGGCCATCATCCCTGCCCGATCAGGACCCCGGCGGCGAGCACCAGCGAGCCGCCGAGGACCACCTGCATGGCGGCGCGCCAGAAGGGCGTTTCCATGTAGCGGTTCTGGATGAAGGCGATCGCCCAGAGCTCGAAGAAGACGATGATGATCGCCGTGATCGTCGCCGTCCAGAAATGCGGGATGAGATAGGGTAGCGCGTGGCCGAGGCCGCCGAGCGTCGTCATGATGCCGGAGGCGAGGCCGCGCTTGACGGGTGAACCCCGGCCCGAGAGCTTGCCGTCGTCGTGGGCGGCTTCGGTAAAGCCCATGGAGATCCCGGCACCGACCGAGGCCGACAGGCCGATCAGGAAGGTCGACCAGGTGTCACCGGTCGCAAAGGCGGCCGCAAAGATCGGCGCAAGCGTCGAGACCGAGCCGTCCATAAGCCCCGCGAGACCTGGCTGCACATAGGTCAGGATGAACTGCCGCTTCTTCGTCTCGTCTTCTGCCTCGCGTGCATCCTCCGGCAGATGCCGGTCGCCGAGCATGGTCGCGATCTCCTCATGGCCCTGTTCGGCCATGGCGAGGTCGCCGAGCAGCTTGCGGATCGCCGCATCCGAGGTCCGCTGGGCGGCCTCGTGATAGAAACGATAGGCGCCCTCTTCCATGCGCATCGCTTCGTCCCGGATCTGGTCCAGCGTCTGGTTCTTGCGCAGCCAGTCGGGTTTGCGTTCGTAGAAACCCCGCACATGTTCGCGGCGGATCAGCGGGATCCGTTCGCCGAACCGGTCCCGATGCATCTCGATCAGCATGTTGCGATGGGTATGCTCCACTTCCGCCATGTCCTCGAAGACCTTGGCCGATTGCGGATAATCCGCCCTGAGCTGATCGGCATAGGCCAGATAGATGCGGGCGTCATCTTCCTCGGAGGAAATGGCCAGCGCCAGGATCTCCTGTTCGGAGAGGCTGTCGAATGGGCGCTTGCCGCCCTGGAACGAGAAACTGAACATCAGGATTATCACCTAGATTAGAATAATTCTAAACTTAGGGCAGATTGCGGATTGTATCAAGATGCCGCATGGACCATTTGCCTTCAGGGGTGCATCAGGGGTTTGACAGGAAGATCGAGACGAGAGCCATGACGAGCGAACTTTCGGGCCGCGCCGCCCACCGCGCCGAGATCACCGCCCGCGCGGCCGCCGAAATGGCGGCCATGGGGGTCGATCCCGCCTTCATCGACCTCTTGGTGGAGACCTTTTACGGCCATATCCGGCGCCATCCGGATCTCGGCCCCGTCTTCGACGGGCGCCTTTCCGGCCGGTGGCCGGAACACATGGTCAAGATGAAGGCCTTCTGGGGCTCCGTCGCCTTCAAGACCGGCGCCTATGGCGGCAAACCGGTCATGGCCCATCAGGGCGTCGACGGCATGGCCGAACACCTCTTTCTGCAATGGCTGCAGCTCTTCTCCGACACGCTGGTCGAGATCGGCGCCTCGGAAGAGGCGCATCGCTGGTTCATGGCGAGTGCCGAACGGATCGCAAAGAGCCTCGTCCTCTCACTCTTCTATAATCCGGCTCTCGATGACCCGCGGCTGCGCAGCGCTCCCTGACGGTTCCTTTCGCGCAACTGCTTTTGCGCGAAAGAAAACGCAAATTTGGTCCGGTCATCAGACAATTTCCTGAGCTTTTGCCCTTGCGCTCCCTTCTGTGCCCGACTAGACCCGCCGCGGGAGCTGGAGGAGCGCATCATATTCAAAGGCAAGAGATCATGAACCGCCGTCAATTCTTCAAACAGGCCGGCGTTGCCGGCGTCGGGGCTGCCGCACTCGCCGCGCCCGCCATCGCCCAGGAAAATCCGAAGATCACCTGGCGCCTCGCTTCGTCCTTCCCCAAGAGCCTCGACATCATCTTCGGGGCTGCGACAGACATCGCTGAAAGCGTGTCGAAGGCGACGGACGGCCAGTTCGAGATCCAGGTCTTTGCCGCCGGCGAAATCGTGCCGCCGCTGCAGGTCGCCGATGCCGTTACCGCCGACACGATCGAGATGGGCCATACCTGCTGCTACTACTACATCGGCAAGGATCCGGCCTTTGCGCTCGGCACCGCCATTCCCTTCGGCCTCAATGCCCGCATGACCAATTCCTGGTTCACGGCCGGCGGCGGCAACGAACTGCTCAACGAGTTCCTGGCGAGCTACAAGCTCTATGCCCTGCCGGCCGGCAATACCGGTGCGCAGATGGGCGGCTGGTACCGCAAGGAAATCAAGACCATCGACGACCTCAAGGGTCTGAAGATGCGCATCGCGGGTCTCGCCGGCGAGATCATGTCGAAGGTCGGCGTGACCCCGCAGCAGATCGCCGGTTCGGACGTCTATCCGGCGCTGGAAAAGGGCACGATCGACGCCACGGAATTCGTCGGTCCCTATGACGACCTGAAGCTCGGCTTCTACAAGGTAGCGCCCTATTACTACTACCCGGCCTGGTGGGAAGGCGGCCCGACGGTCCATGCCTTCTTCAACCTCGACAAGTTCAACGCCCTGCCGGAAAACTACAAGCGCATCCTGACCGATGCCTGCGCGGCCGCAAACGCCCGCATGCTCGCCCGCTACGACGCGTCCAATGCCCAGGCACTGCGCGAACTCGTTGCCGGCGGTGCGCAGCTGCGTGCCTTCTCGTCCGACATCCTCGACACCTGCCACAAGGCCGCCAAGGAAACCTATGCGGATCTCGCGGCGAAGAACGAGTGGTTCAAGAAGCTCTTCGACAGCCAGCAGGCGTTCAAGCAGGATGCCTATCTCTGGGCTCAGATCGCCGAATACAGCTTCGACACCTATCAGATGATCCAGCAGCGCCAGGGCACGCTCTGAGCAAGGCAACATCGTTTGCAAACCACAAACCCGGCTCCCATGCCGGGTTTGTCCGCTTTTGCCTTACGGCGCTTCTGCCCTTCAAAAGGCTAAACAAGTCGATTAGTCTGCGGGTTCGAACAGAACAGGAGCCGCGATGGCTCCAACGGCTTGAAGCGGGAGACGTACACTGTCGGTCATCGTCAGGGTCTTGATCGGCAAGCTTTCCCTGTCGGGCGTCGTTCTCGCGATCGCCTTCTTCTGTGCTTCACTGACGCCCAGCCTCATGCCGCGCGACGCTCTGGTTCAGGGCGCGCTGTCCGGCGTTGCTGCGGCCGTCGGCTATTTCTTCGGCGTTCTCCTAAGCTTTCTCTGGCGGTTTTTCGAGTTGCCGGAGCCCAGCCTGCGCCGAGACAAGGCGCTTTTCTGGATAGCTGCGTTCGGCGTGCCCGCAATGGCCGTCGCGCTCTGGCGCTCTGCGGTCTGGCAGGAATCGGCACGCGCGCTCTGGCAGATGGCCCCTCTCGACGCATCGTATCTCGAAGCCGTGCTGGTGGCCGCCGCCCTATTCCTCGGCATGCTATGGATCGGCCGCCTGTTCATGATGCTGTTCAGGAGGCTGGCTGCGCGTATGGCCACCATCTTCCCGGCACGCTTTGCCACTGCGATCGGCTTCGTCATCGCCGCCTTCATCTTCTGGTCGATCGGCGAAAACGTCATCTTGCGCGGGGCACTCCGGCTCGCCGATTCCTCCTTCCAGCAACTGGACGACCTGATGGAGGACGAATTCGCCGCGCCGACCTCCTCGACAAAAGCCGGCGGCCCGGATTCGCGTCTCGCCTGGCATGGTCTGGGCCGTCAGGGTCGTCACTACATCGCCTCCGGCCCGACGCGAGAAGATATCGAGCGCTTCTGGGAGGAGCCGGCGCTCGAGCCGATCCGCGTCTATGCCGGGCTCAACAACGGAGAGGACATCGAGACGCGCGTGGCACTGGCGCTCGAGGAACTGATCCGGCAGGGCGGTTTCGAGCGTTCGACGCTGGTGATCAAGGCTCCCACCGGCACTGGCTGGATCGACCCTGCGGCGGCAGACACGCTCGACTTTCTGCTACGCGGCGATGTCGCAAGCGTCGCCCTGCAATACTCCTATCTGACCAGCTGGCTCTCGCTGCTGGTCGAGCCGGAATATGGCTCGGAGTCGGCAAAGGCGCTGTTTCGCGCCGTCTATCGTCACTGGAAGCAGTTGCCGGCCAATGAACGCCCTCGGCTGGTGCTCTATGGCCTGAGCCTTGGAGCCCTCAACTCACAAAGCTCAGTTGACCTTCTCGAAATCGTCGCCGATCCCTTCTTTGGCGCATTGTGGGTCGGACCGCCGTTCCAGAGCCGGATGTGGAGCGAGCTCACCGCGGCTCGGGAGGAGAACTCGCCCGCCTGGCTGCCCCGCTACGGCGACGGCTCGATCGTGCGCTTCACCAACCAGCAAGCCGACCTCAATTCATCCTATGCCGCATGGGGGCCACTGCGGATCGTCTATTTGCAATATGCCAGCGATCCCGTGGTCTTCTTCGAGCCACGTTCGGCCTACCGCGCACCCGCCTGGCTCTCGGACACGCGGGGTCCGGATGTGTCCCCCGAGCTTACCTGGTATCCCGTGCTCACCATGCTGCAACTGCTGTTCGACATGATGATCGCGACGACAAGCCCAGTCGGTTACGGCCATGTCTATGCGCCGCAGCATCATATCGATCCCTGGATCGCCGTGACCGGTATTAAAATCGATCCGGCGGACGTGGCGCGGCTGAAGCGCCATTTCACCGAAGTCGCGAAGACCTATTGAGGCGCCGTCAGCCCTCCAGCCCCTTCAAGACGTTTGCCACGTTCAGCCCGATTTCCGGGACGCCGTAGCCGCCCTCCATCAGGGTCAGCACCGGCACACCACTCGCCGCGATCATCTCGCCCATGCGGATATAGTCCGGGCTCTTCAACTTGAAGAAGCTGATCGGGTCCTTCTCGAAGGTGTCGACGCCGAGCGAGACGACGATGGCTTCGGCGCCGTAGGCCTTGATTTTCTTCAGGCTGTCCTCAAGGGCTGCCGACCAGATCTCGAAGGGCGTGCCAGACGGCATCGGGTAGTTGGCATTCAGGCCTTCACCCTCGCCCTCGCCGGTCTCGTCGGCATAGCCGAGGAAGAAGGGGAAGGCGTCTTCCGGCTCGCCATGCAGCGAGGCGAAGAAAATGTCGCCGCGGCGATAGGTGATGTCCTGGGTGCCGTTGCCGTGGTGGAAGTCGACGTCGAGGATCGCGACTTTCTTTGCGCCGTGGTCGATGAGGCGCTGGGCCGCGACGGCGGCGTTGTTGATGAAGCAATAGCCGCCGAAGAGATCGATGCCGGCATGATGGCCCGGCGGGCGGCAGAGCGAGAAGGCGAAGCGGTTGCCTTCGTTCAGCCAGTCGGCACCCGACAAAGCGACATCCATCGAGGCGATGGCCGCCTCGTAGGTGCCCTTGGAAATCGAGGTTTCCGCCGAATTGGTGTAGTAGCCCACGGCACCGTCGATGTTCTTCGGCACGCGACCCGTCTGGCTGCGACGGCAGGGGAAGGAGGTGGCGATCGCCTCGCCCTCGAAACCATGCGCTTGCCAGCGATCCCAGCAGGTGCGCAGGAATTCGAGGTATCCGGCGTCATGCACCTTGAGCGCCGTTTCCAACCCGTGTTCGGCCGGTGCGCGCACATCGGTAAAGCCAGCTTCCTTGACGCCAGCCAGCACCCATTCGGCACGGAACGGCCCCTCGAAGGGCTTCACCAGGAGGCCGCCATGCAGCTCGGTCTTGGCATCCCGCAGCTTGTGTTTTTCGGAATAGAATACGCGCATGTCTTGAGTTTCCCTCTGGTCGTTTTGACGGAAAACTTGCCTCGGCGACGCCTCAGCCACAAGAGCATCAGCCTCAATTTTCCTGGTCATTCGACCAAAATCGGATCGCGCAGCACAGGCGCTTGACGACTTGCATCAATGCGCCTATTTGGAAACGATCATTTCCTAATCAGGCAAATCCATGATGTCCGATGTCACCATTGCCAGTCGCAGCGCCGGCCGGCCCCGCGAATTCGAGATCGACACCGCCCTCGATGCGGCCATCACCGTCTTCACCGAGCGCGGCTATCACGGCACGTCGATTACCGATCTCAAGGCGGCCATGGGCCTGACGGCCGGCAGCATCTACAAGGCGTTCAAGGACAAGAAAGCGATCTTCCTCGCCGCCTTCGACCGCTACAAGCAGGTGCGGGCAGCGCTCCTTGCGGAAAAGCTCGAAGGCGCTTCGACCGGCCGCGAGCAGGTCCAGGCGATCCTGCATTTCTATGCCGAGGCCGCCTGCGGCGAGACCGGGCGACGGGGCTGCCTTGCCATCGGGGCCGCCGTCGAACTCGCCCTCTTCGATCCGGATGTGGCAGACCGCGTCGCGCGTTCGCAGGCCTTTACCCTTGCCCAGATCGAAGGCTTTCTCGTGAACGGCCAGAAAGACGGCTCCGTCTCCAGCGCGATTGACGCACCCAGCACGGCGCTTTCCATCTTTTCCTTCCTTCAGGGCATCCGCATCGCCGGAAAATCCGGCCAGGACCCCGGCCGCACGCGTGCCGCGGCCGATGCGCTCCTGACCCTGCTCGACTGACCTTTCAACCTCCCTCGACCCTCCCCCTCCTCCCCCGGAAACCGTGTCATGACCTCCACATCCTCCACTGCAGATCCCGTTCCAAGCGGCGGCGACGCAGCCCGCGCGCCCGGCCTGTCCGCCGGCCTCACCTTCATCATGGGCGCCGCCTGCGGCCTGATCGCCGCCAATCTCTATTATGCGCAGCCGCTCGCCGGCCCGATCGCGGAAGCCATCGGGCTGCCGCTGCATGCCAGCGGCCTGATCGTCACGCTGACCCAGATCGGTTACGGGCTCGGGCTGTTCTTCCTCGTGCCGCTCGGCGATCTCGTCGAAAACCGCAAGCTGATCCTGATCATGATGGGCGTGGTCACAGCAGCCTTGGTCGCCGCTGGGCTCGCCACGACACCGCTTCCCTTCCTTGCCGCATCTCTGTCGATCGGTCTCGGCGCCGTCGCCGTCCAGATGATCGTGCCCTTCGCCGCGGGGCTTGCCCCGGATCACGCGCGTGGCAAGGTGGTTGGCAATGTCATGAGCGGGCTGATGGTCGGCATCATGCTGGCGCGGCCGATCTCGAGCCTGGTGGCGCGTTTCGGATCCTGGCACACGATCTTCTTCCTCTCCGCCGCCGTCATGGTGGTGCTGGCTGCGGTCCTTGCCAGAAACCTGCCGCGGCGGGTCCCAAAGACGCATCTCGGCTATCTCGCGCTGATCGGATCGATGGGTCGCCTGCTCACCACGCAGAAGGTTCTGCAACGGCGCGCGGCCTATCAGGCCTTCCAGTTCTCCGCCTTCAGCCTGTTCTGGACGGTCACGCCGCTTTATCTCGCGAGCCCCGCCTTCGGCCTGACCCAAACAGGTATCGCCCTTTTTGCCCTGGCCGGTGTCGCGGGTGCCATCGCCTCGCCGATTGCCGGTCGCCTCGCGGACCGCGGCTTCTCAGGCCCCGCCACCGCCTTCGGTCTGTCGAGCGTATTGGCCGCCTTTCTCATGACCCTTGTCGTTCCGGAGGGATCCTGGATCGCGCTTACCCTTTTGACCCTCGCCGCCATTCTTCTCGATTTCGGCGTGACGACGACGCTGGTCACGGGCCAGCGCGCCATCTTCGGCCTCGGTGCCGAGCTGCGCAGCCGGTTGAACGGCCTGTTCATGGCGATCTTCTTCACCGGCGGCGCAATCGGTTCCGCGGTTGGTGCCTATAGCTATGCCCATGGCGGCTGGATGACGGCCGCGCTCGTGGGAGCCGCCCTACCCACCGCTGCGCTGCTTGTTTTCCTGACGGAGAAGCGCAAGCGCTAAACGCCTCAGGCAAAACTGTCTCATCAAAAGCAAAGGGGCGGTTCTCCGGGTCCACAGACCCGAAAAACCGCCCCGCCCCTCGGCCCCCGCCGATCCGATGTTACTCGGTCAGGTTGATCTGCTCCGTCTCGCCGCCGGTGCAGGTGTAGCAGCAGTTTTCGCAGTTTTCCGCGTTGTCCGGACCGGTGCCCCAGTAGCTCTGCTTGTCGCCGGAAATCCAGGCGCCGTAGCAGATGGTCTCGCCTTCCTCGCAGGACAGCGGGATCTGCTTGGTTTCGCCGTCATCCAGATAGAAGACCTGGTTGTTGCCCGGCCAGACATAATCGCGGTCCTGGCTGTAGAGTTCGACCTCGACGGCGTTCGGATGGTCGTTGCGCATCACGAAGGTCACGTCCGCTGCCAAGGCCGGCGCAGCAACGGTCACAGTCAGTGCCACACCCATCCATTTCAAAGTTGCTCTTGCAACCATACTGTTCCCCTTGCTCCCCTAAAGCCATGAAACTGCGGGACCATAAGCAGATGCTCATGCGGCTGAGAAGAGCCAGGCGTGGACGTTTTTTGGGTTAACTCTCTATCGCTTGCCAGCGATGCGAGCAGGCAACAGTTTTCCAGAAGATCACCGTGTCGCAATAGCGCCCGTCGGGGAAAAGCGCGTAGTTCGGGATGATGCCCGAACGCTGCCAGCCGAGCTTTTCGTAAAGACCTTCCGCCAGCTCGCCGGCCGCCGTATCGAGCACCAGCAGCGTGCGGCCGGCCCGGGCCGCGCCCTGTTCTGCTGCTGCCATCAGCGCCTTCGACAGACCAAGGCCACGGGCGTCGCGATGCACGAGCAGCTTCATCAGATCGCCGCGATGTGGCTGATTGGGCTTCAGCGCGAAGCCGACCTGCACCGTGCCCACGAGCCGTTCGCCGAGAAAGGCGCCGTAAAGCAGAACCTCACCCCGTCCGACCGCCTCGGCCACGCCGCGCCAGAAGGCCTCACCATCCTCAGGCGCAAAGGGCGACATGAAACCCAGCGAGGCGCCACCCTCGATGCAATCGGCCAGTGTCTCGCAGAGGTCGGGCAAGGCAGCGAGCGCATCGTCTTTCGAGAGCAGGCGGATTTCGGTCGTGGTCGTGGCAGTCATGTGGGCGGTCCTGTGGGGTCAGAGGGTCGTGGGGCCGAGGGAAATGACGACGGCATAGCGGGCGGGTCGGTCGGTCGGATTGCGGTAGCCATGCACGTCACCGACATTCATGAAGAGGCAATCGCCGGCCTCGAGCCGGTGCACGGCATCACCAACGGTCAGCTCGATCGCGCCATCGAAGACCCAGACATGCTGGGTCTGGCTGCGCCCCGTGGGGCGGCCGGGAAAGCGCACTTCGGCACCGGCCGGAAATTCGACCTCGACGATATCGGTTCCGCTCCCCGTGCCCGGTGGCGAGACCGCACGGCGCACATATCCGCTTTCCGGATCGCGCCAGGTCGGCTGGTCGGCGCGTCGCGCCAACGGTGATGGCTCTGCCTCGGCGCTTGCGAAGAAGACCGAGAGCGAGACGCCGAGCGCCGAGCAGAGCCGCGCCAGGAGCGCCGCGGTCGGGCTTGCCTCGGATCGTTCGATGCGCGAGATCATTGCCCGGCTGACGCCGGAGAGATCCGCCAGCTGATCGAGCGTCAGGCCGCGCTCGAGGCGCAGGCGCTTCAGCCGTTCGGCCACATGTTTCTCGAAGTGATCGGTCGATTCCATTATCTGAGAATTTCATGCGCGGATATTGGAGTCAAGCCGTGAAGCTTACCTCTTTCACTCTGCCGCAGGCTCGGCGTAAAAGGATCCATCGGTCTCCGCCGACAAAACCGCAGGACATGACCCCATGCAGCACACTCCCGAGATCGGCCCGGCCATCAAGCGCGAGCGCAAGGCACGCAAGCTGACGCTCGAACAGCTCGGCACGCTGTCGGGCGTTTCGAAATCGATGCTGAGCCAGATCGAGCGCGGCGAGGCCAACCCGACCTTTGCCGTGCTCTGGAGCCTGACCCAGGCCATGGAGATCGAGTTGTCCGATCTCATCGGCAACGGCACGTCGGTTGCCGGGCGCGAGGAGATCGAGGTGACCTCGGTCATGCACACGCCAGTCATCCGCAGCGCCGACGGCTCCTGCCGGCTGAAGATCCTGAGTTCGCCGCGGCTCGCGGGCCAGACGGAATGGTATGACCTCGAAATGGATCCCGGCGGCGCGCTCGTCAGCCAGCCCCATTCGATCGGCGCCTTCGAACATTTCACCGCCTTTACCGACGGTTTCGAGATTTCCAGCGGCGGCAGCAAGACGGTCATCAGGGCCGGCGAAACCGCCCGTTACCGGGCCGATGTTCCGCATGCGATCCGCAATGCCGGGGCCGCACTCGGCAAGGGCCTGCTGGTCGTGCTACACAGATAGGCGAAAAGGCAATTCCAAAATATCGATTGCCGCAGGGCAAAATTCCGATATGCTGGAATTATTCAGCATCGAGGGATTTCCCATGCAGACCGGCTTTCTCGACCACATCTCCGACATCCTCCAGGGCATCGAAGCCGATGGGCTTCTGAAACGCGAACGCGAAATCGTCAGCCCGCAATCGGGCCGCATCCAGGTGCGCGACGCCAAGGGCACGCGCGAGATGATCAATCTCTGCGCCAACAATTATCTCGGCCTTGCCAACCATCCCGAAATCGAAAAGGCCGCGAAGGCCGCGATCGACAGCCACGGCTTCGGCATGGCCTCGGTCCGCTTCATCTGCGGCGCGCAGGATATTCACCGGCAGCTCGAGCAGGCGATCGCCCGCTATCTCGACAAGGACGACGCGATCCTATTCGCCGCCTGCTTCGACGCCAATGGCGGGATCTTCGAGACGCTGCTCGGCGCTGAAGATGCGGTCATTTCCGACAGCCTCAACCATGCCTCGATCATCGACGGCGTGCGCCTCTCCAAGGCGAAGCGCTACCGCTATGCCAATTCGGACATGGACGGACTGGAAGACGAGCTTAAGAAGGCAATTGCCGACGGCACGCGCTTCCGCCTGATCGTGACCGACGGCGTCTTCTCGATGGACGGCTATGTCGCCAAGCTCCCGGAGATCTGCGCGCTCGCCGAAAAATACGGCGCCATGGTGATGATCGACGAATGCCACGCCACGGGCCATCTCGGCGACAAGGGCAAGGGCACGCCGACACTGACCGGTGTCGGCACCCGCGTCGACATCATCACCGGCACCTTCGGCAAGACGCTGGGTGGCGCCATGGGGGGCTTCATCGCCGGCCCGAAAGCCGCGATCGACCTGCTGCGCCAGCGGGCGCGGCCCTATCTATTCTCCAACAGCCTGGCGCCTGCCGTGGCGGCCGGCTCGCTGAAGGCGATCGAGATAGCCGAAAGCGCCGACGATCTGCGCGCCAAACTCTCCGGTCACACGACACGTTTCCGCCAGGGCCTGACTGAGGCCGGTTTCGAACTGCTTCCCGGAGAGACGCCGATCATCCCGGTCATGACCCATGACGCCGTGCTCGCTCAGAAGCTTGCCGCCGAACTCGATGCCCGCGGCGTCTATGTCGCCGGCTTCTTCTTCCCCGTCGTGCCCAAGGGCCAGGCCCGTATCCGCACCCAGATGTCGGCAGCGCTTTCCGAGGCCGATATCGACACCGCCACCGCCGCATTCATCGATGCCGGCAAGACCATCGGGATGATCTGATCATGAAGGCGCTTTCCAAGCAGAAATCCGAAGCCGGCATCTGGATGATCGACGCAGCCGTTCCCGAGATCGGGCCCGACGACGTGCTGGTCAAGATCAACAAAACAGGCATCTGCGGCACCGACGTGCATATCTACAAATGGGACGAGTGGGCGCAGAAGACGATCCCCGTGCCGATGATTACCGGCCATGAATATGCCGGAGAGATCGTCGCCGTCGGCGCCAATGTCCGCAACCTCCAGATCGGCCAGCGCGTCTCCGGCGAGGGCCATCTCGTCGGCATGAACAGCCGCGCCTCACGCGCCGGCAAATATCATCTCGACCCGGAGACCAAGGGCATCGGCGTCAACGTGCAGGGGACGTTTGCGGAATTTGCCAAGATCCCGGCCTTCAACATCATCCCGCTGCCGGACACGATCGACGATGAGATCGGCGCGATCCTCGATCCGCTCGGCAATGCCGTGCACACGGCGCTCGCCTTCGATCTCGTCGGCGAGGATGTCATCATCACCGGCGCAGGTCCGATCGGCATCATGGGCGCGGCGATCGCCCGCCATGTCGGCGCGCGTCATGTCGTGATCACCGACGTCAACCCGGAGCGCCTGGCGCTCGCAGCCGAAGTCGCAGACGTGCATCCGGTCAACGTGGCGAAGGAAGACCTGCGCGATGTCATGGCGAAGCTGAAGATGAAGGAAGGCTTTGACGTGGGCCTCGAGATGAGCGGCTCGCCGGCAGCGCTTGACCAGATGATCGACCATCTCGTCATGGGCGGCCGGATCGCGCTTCTCGGCGTGCCGGCCCGGCCATTCCATTTCGACCTCTCCAAGGTCGTTTTCCGCATGGTGACGCTGAAGGGCATCTATGGCCGCGAAATGTTCGACACTTGGCACAAGATGCTGGCCATGCTCGAAAGCGGGCTGGACGTGCGCAAAGTCATCACCCACCGGATGAAGGTGGACGACTATGCTAGAGCCTTTGAACTCGCGGCTGCCGGCAAGGCGAGCAAGATCGTGCTCGACTGGACCTGACCGGAAACTTGGCCGAACCGTTTTTGCTGGAACATTGAACGGCTGAACGGCGTATGGTGATGGTCTGAAACGGGGAGCCATCATGCGGCAAATCGGTCGAGTGCAGGAAGTCTGGCGTTATCCGGTCAGTTCCGTGGGCGGCGAAGCCTTGTCCTCGATCACCGTCACGCCGGACGGCATACCGGGCGACAGGCGCTTTGCCCTCTTCGACCCGGAGACCGGGCTTGCGGCTGCCCCTGAACGCGAAACCCGCTGGCGGCCTGCCCTCTTCATCACGGCTTCGCAGCCAGTCGCCGGCCTGCCGGTGCTGCACTTTGCCGACGGCGCGCAACATGGCCTCGACGATCCTGACCTTCCGGAGCGTCTCGCCGAACATTTCGGGTTTCCTGTCGGGATCGGGCTTGCCGGATCCGGCGATATCCGCCTGCCCGTCGTCTCCAACCGCTACACGCCAGCGCCGCTGCATCTCGTTACGACGGCCTCGGTTGCGGCACTCGCGGCGGCAGCGGGGCTATCCTCCATCGACACCAGACGCTTTCGGCCCTCGGTCTTCATCGAGACCCAGGACGGCCAGGGCTTCATGGAAAACCACTGGGTCGGCCAGTCCATCCGCATCGGCGAGGCCGAGATCCGGGTCACCGAGGCCTCGCGCCGCTGTGGCATGACGCTGGTCGCGCAGCCCGGCCTCTCCGAAGAGCCCGACGTCCTGCGCGGCATCATGCGCCACAACAAGCGCAACCTCGGCGTCTATGCCGCGCCCACAGCACCGGTGACGGTCTCCGTGGGCGATCCGGTCTACGCGGATATCTGAAAGAGCGGTTCGTCGGACTTTGCGACATCCGCCAGGATCGCCTTGCCGACGGTTTCCCCGATGTCCCGCGCGCTGGTAATCCCCTGCACGAAGGGCTCCTTGTGCAACAGGAAGGCGATCGCCGCGCAATAGAGCCTGGCCGTCGAAGGCAGGCCGAGCCGCGGACGATAGAATTCATCGACGTCGATCCCGCCTGTGCGCACCATGGCGGGGTCCCGATCGGGCAACCGGAACGCGCCCGGTTTCGGCGTCGCCGATTCCCGCACTCCGCCCTGTGCGACAAGGGTCGGAAATGGCAGATCCGTGGCCGACAGTGTCTCCTGTCCCGTCGCATCGATGAAGGCGCCGAAGCGATGGGTCGCCTCGCCCACCACGACCTCGGCGCCATGATCCAGGCCGTCCTCGGCGGTGCGGATCTTGTAGTCTTCGCCGAGCCTCAGGATCGAGAGCTTGCCGGCCCGCGAGAGCGCCAGCAGCCGGCGGATCGACATCAGCGGGACCGTTGCATAGTCGTCGATGAAGATGCCCTTGAAGTGCCGGTGGAAGCGCTTCAGGTCGTTTTCGTCGAGATGCGGAATGATGCGCGCCACGATCTCGTGCGTGATCAGGATAGCGTAGCGCCACGGCACGGTATAGCGCTTGGCGCGGTTCTCCTCGGTCTCCGCCAGGTTCTTCGCGGCCCAGACAAAGGGATCGTTTTCGGTGCGGTCGGCATAATAGGCCGCCGCGAAGGTTTCGACTGTCAACTGCGACAGGCCGATGCGCGCGGCATAATCCGGATCGCGGGCAACGATTTCACTGCGGAAGAGATCGAAGACGTCATCGAGGAGGTCGTGACGACCTGTCGCGATCAGCGCGTCGACGGCCTCCTCGGTGCAGATCAGCGGCGTCACATAGGGCAGCGGACAATAGAAGTCCGCTTCAGGGAGGATGCCCTTGCGCGACATCAGCGTTGCGGTGAAGCCTTCGGTATCGGCTGCCGGCTGGTATTGCAGGTCGCCCGCCGCATCGCTGTAGAACATGCCATGCGCGGTCGCCACCGTCATCAGGGCGTCGATGCCGCTCAAGGATGTGCCGAGAATGCCAACGGCCTCGTTGCGGATCGACGTCAGCACGGTCGCCGGCCAGGGCGAGACGAAATAGCCGGGGCGGATTTCCGTGCTGTCCGGCCAGTTGTGGCCCGTCGCCATCACGACGTGATCGAAGCTCGCATCTTCCTCGCCCTCGGAATGGGCGACGCGCAGGCGGATCGCTTCCGGCTGGATTTCGATGTCCACCACCTTGTGGCGTGCCCGCACATAAATCTCATGACCGTGATCGGCGGCAATGGTCAACATCCGCTCGAACTGCGCCTGCATGTAATCGCCCAGGACAAGGCGCGGATAGAACTCCCGCTCGTCGATCGTCTCGCGGCGAATGCCATGACGCATCAGCGCCTCGTCATCCTGCCGCCGCAACCAGTCGACCAGGGTCTCGGTGAAGGCCGGCAGTTCGATGCTCGGGATGTTGGAGAGCATCGCCGGATCGTTCATGTCGGGGTGGTAGGGCGTTCCCTTTCCGGGCTCACCTTCCGCTTCGTAAAGGGTGATCGACAAGGGAACGGTCGAGCCGATCAGTTGTTTGAACGTGTAGAGGCCGGTGGGACCGGTGCCGATGATCGCAATTCTCGGGAACATATGTGTACTCGCTGGCGGCGAAGGATCTCGCGCGCGTGACATTCAATGCACGTGAGCGGAGGATGTTCCGCAACGGGCCTGTCGCGCCCTGCGGCGAATGGCCCCGGAACAAATTCCCCTCGTCGCGCCTTTCCCAGCCATCGCAACACCCGAAGGAGGATGACCGATGATTTCTGCAGATCAGATCCGCGAACACATGGAAGTTCTGGCCCAGGACGGCGCCCATGTCGGCACCGTCGACCACATGGATGGCGCAAGCCGCATCAAGCTGACCAAGAACGATTCCGCTGACGGCCAGCACCACTATATCCCGCTCGACTGGGTCGACCACGTCGATCAGCACGTGCATCTCTCGAAGGATGCCGATGCCGTCAAGCGTGACTGGTCGGTCAACTGAGCGATCATACCGGCATGACGCCGGCACAGGAAAAGAGCCGACACGCTGCCGCGTGACGGCTCTTTTTCGTTGGCAAGGGTAAGGTCGACCCGCGCCGATCAGCCGCCGACCTGGGCAATCCAGTCGGGGAGGCTGTAATAGTTGGAAATGCGGGCGACCTTGCCGTCGCGGATCTCGAAGAAGGCGCCGGCCGGCAGACGATAGGTCTGGCCACTGGCTTCCGGCAGACCTTCGTCGGTGGCGAGATAGGTGCCGTTGACGATGAACTCTGCCGCACCGCGCGTGCCGTCCTCGTTCACCATAATCACCATGTCGGTCAGCTCTTCCTTGTAGCAGCGGTTCATGTGATCCATGAACTTGGCGAAAGCGTCCTTGCCCGTCTGGCGGGCACCCTGGTTGATGTCATGGGCGACATCGTCGGTTAGGAGCGAAAGGAAGCGGTCCATGTCGCCGGCATTGAAGGCGTCGTAATAGGCACGGATGGTGGCGGCGGCGGTCATCGGTCACTCCTCGTCGTGGAATTGCTTTCTCAGGTCGTCTTGGATGGGTATAACCACTCCGCAACGGACTGAAAACACTCTATGACGCTCACGATCCAATCCTTTTCCGGCAGCGACGCGACGCCCTATTTCGACGACCTTGCAAGGCTTCGGATCGCGGTCTTCCGCGACTTTCCCTATCTCTATCATGGCGACAGCGACTATGAGCGCCAGTACATGGAAACATATGCGCGGTCGCAAGGCTCGATCTTTGTCCTCGCCATCGACGATGGCAAAGTCGTCGGTGCCTCGACGGGCACACCGATGATCTCGGAGACTGACGAGGTCCAGGCACCCTTCATCGCCGCCGGCCGCGATCCGGCCGACTATTTCTACTTCGGCGAAAGCGTGCTTCTGCCGCAGTATCGCGGCCGAGGCATCGGCGTGAAATTCTTCGAGGGCCGCGAGGCGCAAGCAAAGCGGCTCGGCCTGCGCTACGCCACCTTCTGCGCCGTCGAACGCCCCGCCGATCATCCGCGCCGGCCCGCCGACTATCAGCCGCTCGACGTCTTCTGGGCCAAGCGCGGCTATACCCATCACCCCGAGCTTCGCACGACCTTCACCTGGCGCGACCTCGACGAGACCGTCGAGAGCCCGAAGCCGCTTTCCTTCTGGATACGGGATCTCACAACATGACAGCCCTCACGCTTGCCGCCTGCCAATACAAGATCGATCTCATCGAGACCTGGGAGGATTACGTCCTCCACCTGACGGGCCTGGTGCACCAGGCCGTCGAGCGGGGCGCAAAGCTCGTGCTCCTGCCGGAATATGCCGGTCTGGTGCTCGCCGGCCAGCTCGACCCCGACACCCGCTCAGACCTGCATGGCTCGATCGCCGGCATCCAGCCGCTGATCCCGGCCTGGGTCGAGCTCTGCGAGGAGCTTGCCCGAACCCATTCGATCGTCTTCCAGCCCGGCTCCGCCCCGGTGCTCGATTCCGATGGCCAATACCGCAACCGCGCCTTTCTGTTCGGCCCCGACGGTCTGATCGGTCATCAGGACAAGATCATCATGACCCGCTTCGAGCGCGAGCAATGGGGCATTGCGGCTGGGAAGAACGGCCTCACCGCCTTCGACACGCCGCTCGGCAAGCTCGGCATCCTCATCTGCTACGACAACGAATTCCCGATGCTGGCGCATGGTCTTGCCGAACAAGGCGTCGACCTCATCCTCGCACCTTCCTGCACCGACACGCTCGCCGGCGCCTATCGCGTGCGCATCGGTGCCCAGGCCCGGGCGCTGGAAAACCAGATTGCCGTGCTCGCCTCTCCCACCGCGGGTACGGCTCCCTGGTCCCCGGCGCTCGACGAAAACCGCGGCCGCGCCGCCCTCTACGTTCCCTCCGACTACGGCATGCCGCCCAACGGCATCTATGCCGAAAGCGAGAGCGACGCTGTCGAGGAAAGCCACTGGCTGATCACCGAGATCGACCTCGACATGGTCCGTCGCCTCCGAACCGAAGGCCAGGTCGCCACCCGCCGCGACTGGCCGGAGCAGTTCGGGGTGTGAGTGCTGATCCGCGCTTGATCTGGTGCATCCTCGACTGCCGCGCTATGATGATCGGGCAACCAGAGGAGCAGCGCCTATGTCTTCTCGCACCACGATGACGATCGAAATCCGTCAGGAGGTGAAGGACCAGCTCGATGCGCTCGCATCGGGCGGGGACCGGAGCAGCCAGCACCTTGCCGAGGAAGCGGTGACCGCCTTCGTCGAGGAGGAGCTTGCCTTACGGCAGTCGATCGAAGACAGCCTTGCCGATGGGCGTACCGGCAACGTGGTCAGCCATAGTGACGCCATCGCCGACATGCGTGCGATGATCGCAGCGGTTCGCCGCGAACGGGCCACCCGGGGATGAAGCGCCCGGTCGTCTGGGCGGCCGACGCCACCCGTGACACCATGGCGATCCTCCGCCATATCGCCGAAGACGATCCCGATGCCGCCGAGCGTATCGTCGACGCGATCGAGGCGGCTGGCAATCGCCTGAGTGACATTCCGACGGGCCGCCCCGGACGTGTAGCGGGCACCTTTGAAAAATCGCTCGCCCCGCTTCCCTGGATCCTCTGCTACGCCATCGACGATCAAAAGGAGGGCGAACGCATCCTGATCCTGCGTATCATCCATACCGCCCGCAACTGGCCGCAAGGCAGCTGGCCGAGCGAGAGCTGACGCTCAAGGCTTCTCGCCGATAGCGTCACCCGGAAGCCATGCCCAACGCCTCCCGTCGCTTTTCCAGAAACCGTCGCTCCGCCTCGCCCGGCGACAGCGCAAGTGCCCGATCATAGGCATCGATGGCCTCGGCGACGCGTCCGAGACGTGCCAGCAGATCTGCACGCGCGGCATGAAAGGGCAGGAAATCGGACAAGGCTTCGGCATCCAGTCCGTCCAGTTCCGCCAGCGCCTCCTGCGCCCCCATCACTTCGGCCAGGGCCACGGCCCTGTTGATGCGGATCACCGGGTCGTCACGCAGTTCGACCAGAATGTCATAGGCCGCGAGCACGGCTTTCCAGGGCGGTGGGTCGGCAAGCGTCTTTCGCCCACACCAGAGCGCGTGGATCATCATCTGCAGGATGCGCGGCCCCGGGCCCGACAGACCGAGCGCCCGGCCGCAATAGCGCCGGGCATCCTCGATCAGCGGCTTCGACCAGAGTGCCGGATCCTGCTCGGCGAGCGGCACCATCACGCCGTCCGCGTCCATCCTCGCCGGCCGACGGGACTCGGCAAAGCGGATCGTGGCGGCGAGCGCCAGCACCTCCGCTTCCTGTGGCAGCATCTCGGCCAGCAGCGCCGTCACCTCCAGCATTTCGCGGGCAAAGCCCGCATGCCGGCTCGACCCCGCCGCATCCTCATGCGCCTTGGCATAGGCAACTTTCAGCGTCGACAGGACGGCCGCCAGCCGCTCGGCCCAGTGTTCCGGCCCCGGCACCTCGAAGCTGACGCCGGCCTCGGCAATCTTGCGCTTGGCGCGGACCAGCCGTTGGGCGAGCGTCGTCTCCGACACCAAAAAGGCTCGCGCCACCTCTTCCGTCGAGAGGCCGCAGACCAATTTCAACGTCAGCGCCGCCCGGCTGTCAGCGGCAACGGCCGGATGGCAGCAGACGAAGATCAGCTTCAGCCGTTCGTCGGGAATGACGGCGTCGTCGCTTGTCAGCCGATCCTCGGCGGTCGGTTCGGGCTCCGGCTCGTCGGGACGGTTTGCCGCCCTCGTCCGCCTTCGCCTCAGGATGTCGAGCGCTGCGCGCTCGGCCACCCGGTAGAGCCAGGCGGCCGGATCGCGCGGCAGGTCGCTCGCCTCCTCGCCCCAGGCCTTCACCGCCTTCAGACAGCTTTCGGCAAAGGCCTCCTCCGCGAGGTCGAGATCGCGGTAGCGGGCGGCAAGGGCCGCACGAATGCGCCCGCCTGCCGCCCGGAAGGTCTCGTCGAGAACCGCGTTGCGCATCGCCCGTCAGTGCTTCGCCGCGAGATCCGGCGGCATCGGCAGCACCGGCCGGACCTCGATGGCTCCGTCCTTGCCGAGCGGCACTTTTCTGGCGATCGCGATCGCCGCATCCAGATCTTCGGCTTCCACGAGGTAGAAGCCGCCTAGCTGTTCGCGCGTCTCGGCGAAGGGACCGTCATGGATGGTCTGCTTGCCGGCGGTGGTGCGCACCGTGGTCGCAGCCTCCGTGCCCTTCAGCCCGGCGCCGGCGCGCATCTTCTCGCCCAGTTCGTGGCTGAAGGCGAAATGGCGCGGTCCGAGATCGGCCATGATCGGCCCGGTCTTGTCGGGTCCGCCGAAGATTTCCTCGTTTTCATAGATCAGCAGCATGTATTGCATGGTCGTTGCCCCTCCTGCGGGCCCTTTGCGGCATCGTCGATCGATCCCGTCGAGCAAGAGACGCGGCTGCGACACAGGATTCGACAACGGCCGAGGAAATATTTCCGGGCCCCCTCCACTATCAGCGAGAGCCCGGTCCGTGACAATGGCGCGCGTCGCGCGGTGCGCAGGCCCGGCTGCGACGTCAAAACCGCCGTGATCGCCCGGAAAACCCGATCTTTCCGCTTTGCGAGAGAAGGGGCCGCTGCTATATGCGCGTGCCATGAGCACATCGTCCCGCACCCCTCTCGACCATATCCGCAACTTTTCCATCGTCGCACATATCGACCATGGCAAATCGACGCTGGCCGACCGTCTGATCCAGATGACCGGTGGCCTCGCCGACCGCGAGATGTCGGAGCAGGTTCTCGACAACATGGAGATCGAGAAGGAACGCGGCATCACCATCAAGGCCCAGACCGTGCGTCTGCACTACAAGGCCAATGACGGCGAAACCTATGTGCTGAACCTGATCGACACGCCCGGCCATGTCGACTTCGCCTATGAAGTCTCGCGCTCGCTCTCGGCCTGCGAAGGCTCGCTGCTCGTCGTCGACGCCTCTCAAGGCGTCGAAGCCCAGACGCTGGCGAATGTCTACCAGGCGATCGACAACGACCACGAGCTCGTGACCGTGCTCAACAAGGTCGACCTGCCGGCCGCGGAACCCGAGCGCATCAAGGAGCAGATCGAGGAAGTCATCGGCATCGATGCCTCCGAGGCCGTGCTGATTTCGGCCAAGACGGGCTTGGGCATTCCCGACGTTCTCGAAGCCATCGTGCACAAGCTGCCGGCGCCGAAGAGCGAAGGCGGCGAAAAGGCACCGTTGAAGGCGCTGCTCGTCGACAGCTGGTACGACACCTATCTCGGCGTCATGGTTCTCGTGCGCGTGCTCGACGGCGTTCTGACCAAGGGCCAGACCATCCGCATGATGGGCACGGATGCCAAATACACGATCGAACGCGTCGGCGTGCTGACGCCGAAAATGGTCAATGTCGATTCGCTCGGCCCGGGCGAGATCGGCTTCTTCACCGCCTCGATCAAGGAAGTGGCAGACACCCGCGTCGGCGATACCATCACCGAGGACAAGCGCCCGACCGAAAAGATGCTGCCGGGCTTCAAGCCGGCCCAGCCGGTCGTTTTCTGCGGTCTCTTCCCGGTCGATGCCGCAGACTTCGAAGACCTGCGCGCGGCCATGGGCAAGCTGCGCCTCAACGACGCCTCCTTCTCCTTCGAAATGGAATCGTCTGCGGCGCTCGGCTTCGGCTTCCGCTGCGGCTTCCTCGGCCTGCTCCACCTCGAAATCATCCAGGAGCGCCTCGAACGCGAATTCGATCTCGACCTGATCGCGACCGCGCCGTCCGTTGTCTACAAGCTCTACATGACCGATGGCACGGAGCGCGAGCTGCACAATCCGGCCGACATGCCGGACGTGGTCAAGATCGACGAAATCCACGAGCCGTGGATCAAGGCAACGATCCTCACCCCGGACGATTATCTCGGCGGTATCCTGAAACTCTGCCAGGACCGGCGCGGCATCCAGACCGAACTCACTTACGTGGGCAAGCGCGCGATGATCACTTATGAGCTGCCGCTCAACGAAGTGGTCTTCGATTTCTACGACCGCCTGAAGTCGATCTCCAAGGGCTACGCCTCCTTCGACTACCATCTCGACGGCCATCGCGAGGGCAACCTCGTGAAAATGTCGATCCTCGTCAACGGCGAGCCGGTCGATGCGCTGTCGATGATGGTGCACCGCATGGCGGCGGAAAAGCGCGGCCGCGACATGTGTGAAAAGCTGAAGGACCTGATCCCGAAGCACATGTTCAAGATCCCGATCCAGGCCGCCATCGGCGGCAATGTGATCGCGCGCGAAACCATCTCGGCGCTCCGCAAGGACGTCACCGCCAAGTGCTATGGCGGCGACGCGACCCGCAAGCGCAAGCTCCTCGACAAGCAGAAGGCCGGCAAGAAGCGCATGCGCCAGTTCGGTAAAGTCGAAATCCCGCAGGAAGCGTTTATCGCCGCGCTGAAGATGAGCGACGAGTAAGGGGTGGGGGGCCCTCCCCACAGGGCCCATTACTCGCTATATTGGCGTATCTCGGAGTTGCGCCATGTCGATCGAAGCCCGCAAGCCACAGGACCTGACTGTCAGCGAAGCCCTCGTCGCCGAGGCGGAGGCGCTCGGCCTCGACGTCATGGGTGCTGCCGAACAGGGCATTGCCCGCGCCATCAAGGCGGAAAAAGAACGGCGCTGGAAGATCGAGAATGCCGATGCCATCAAGGCGTCGAATGACTATGTCGCCAAGCATGGTCTGCCGCTCGCGAAATACCGGCAGTTTTGACCATGGCCCGCTTCCACGTTCACCGGATCGGGAACGATGGAAGCCTTGCCCTCGACCTGCAATCCAACTTTCTGGATCCTCTGACGACCCGTCGTGGTGGTCCCCTTGGTTCGCATCGGGGAGGTCGGAAACCTCATCCCGCGCCTCAATCCCCGCCTGACGATCGACGGCGAGACTTTCGCAATGCTCACCCAATTCATCACCACGGTCCCGATCTCCGTCGTCGGCCCCGCCATCGCCGACCTTTCGTCCCGCGCCGACGAGATCACCGGCGCCACCGACTTCCTCTTCCAGGGCTTTTGAACCCTTCTTGCCCACCTGCTTCAGTCGCGTTAGCATTTGAATGCAATCATAAGCCGATGGACGGATGAGGGGAGAGACGGGCATGCACAAATTCAAGATCATCAAGACCGAAAAGGGCGAGTTCCGCGTCCAGTTCGTCTACAATGCCGAGGTCATGGTCTGGTCGGAGAACTACGCTTCGAAGGCGAGCGCAAAGAACTGCGTCGAGTCCCTGAAGAAGAATGCCCCCGCCGCCCCCGTCGTCGACCTCACCAAGGAGGAGACCGGCAGCGGTTATCGTTTCGAGATCGACCAGGCGAAAAACGGCGAAACCTTCGTCCGCTTCCGCGCGGCCAATGGCGAGATCATGGTGCGCTCGGAAACGTATAAGTCGAAGTCGAGCGCCAAGAGCTGCATCGCCTCGATCCAGAAGCGCGTGGCCGAGGCTGCGGTGGAAGAGGCGGAGTGAAGGTCGATTCTGCCTCTCCCCTTGTGGGAGAGGCTTCGGAGCGGTGGCCGCAGTCTCCCCTCCAAGAGCGGAGATTGACGCCGTGTTTTCGACCTTCGCCCCTCAAACCCAATCACATCAGCCCCTCATCCGCCTGCCGGCACCTTCTCCCCGCGAGCGGGGGGAAGGCCATGACGGCCACCGCTTGCGCCCCCCTCTCCCCGCCTGCGGGGAGAGGGCAGGGTGAGGGGCAAAGGCCACGAACTCGGCGGCTGCCGCCCACCTCCCCGCTTGTGGGGGAGGACGGAAAATCGAAGGCTTAGGCCAGCGTAAGCCGCCTAAACTTCAGATTTTCCAGGAGAGGGGATCGGTTTCGTGGGCACTCACCTGACCGAGGGGAGATGGGTCGCGCCCTCACATCCCCTCGCCCGGCTTCCAGGCCCTCGGCGGCGCCCCGCGCTCGACCACATAAAACCCGTCCGCCGCAACCTTCTGCCAGTCCCCCGCCTCGCCGTCGGGCCACAAGACACGGATCTCGGTCTCGGCCTGGTCGCCCAGACCGAAATGCCACCAGCCGGTCTTGCCGCTGGCATGGCCGCCGCCGAGGGTGATTTCGCGGCGCTGCAAGTGGTCGCCGGTTTTCACCTCGATCCAGGCGCCGATCGCTTCGCGGTTCGGGCCCTGCTGGCGCAGCGTGACTTGCAGGTAATGGCCGGGCGTTTCCGTCGTGTTGCGCCAGATCTCGACGGGCGAGGCCTGGTTGACGACGAGCAGGTCGATCTTGCCGTCGAGGTTGAAATCGGAAAGCGCCCCGCCGCGGCCGGTCGCCATCGAGGCGATGCCGGCCCTGTCGCCCATTTCGGTGAACTTGCCGTCTTCGCCCTGGACCAGCAGGTTGTTCGGATCCTTCTCGGCAAAGTCCGGCATCTTGGCCACATTGCCCTTGGCGATGAAGAGGTCGGCGCGGCCGTCATTGTTGACGTCCTCGAAATCCGTGTGCCAGGCCGTCGAGGGGCGGATTTCGCCGCCGGTATAGGGCCGGTGGGCGGTCGCGCCCTTGGCGAAGGCGACGTCGGCATAGGATGGCTTGGGCTTGCCGTCGGCCGGGATTTCGCCCAGCTTCTGCAGCTTGTTGTCGGCCATGCTGGTCAGGAAATATTCCGGATAGCCGTCGAAATCGAGGTCGTGGGAGGCGATGCCCATGCCCCAGATGCGCAGGTATTTCCAGCCTTCCTCCTGGGTGAAGAGGCGCGGCGGCTGACCCGGCTCCAGATTCCACATCTGCTCCTGACCGCCCTTGTAATATTCGCGGTCGTTGGAGACGCGGAGCGAAGGCGTGCCCGACCGGTTCCAGTCGGTGAAGAGGATCGAGAGCGGGCAATAGGAGGGGGTGAGCGATAGCGGTGGAGCGAAGCGGCGCTCGTTTGCCGCGACCGGGCGATGCAGCCAGTTGTCGGTGCAGGAGCCCCAGGGCTCGAAGTCCTCGAAGCGATCGATGTAATTGCCGATGGCAAGCGTCGGCCAGGCATTGCCCCTTTCCCAGGTGGCGGAAAATGCGGTCGACCAGGCATCGCCACCGTCGAAGCCCCAGGCCTCATTGGCGCGCTCGAAACGGCATTCGCCAAGGCCGCGCATGACGACATTCTCGCCGGAACGCAGGAGCAGGACGTCCTGCAAGCCGTCACCGTCGACATCGAGCGGATAGGCGCCGACCACCTTGTCGAGTTCGAGGCCGGAGGGCTTTTCCTCGAATTTCAGCGCGCCGCCGGCCTCGCTGCGGTTGAGATAGAACTTCGCCTTGTCCTCGCCGCCGGCCAGCACGAGATCGGGAAAGCCGTCGGTATTGCAGTCGAAGCTGCCGGCCCCGCCGCCGACCATGAATTCCCAGTCGCCGCGATAGGTGCTGGTGATGCCGCTTGACGCGGTTTCATCGGCAAAGCGGGGAACGAGCGGGCCGCGATTGGCGAGCGCCGTGCCGGCCTGGAGGCCGAAGAGAAGCGCCACGGCGGTCGCCGCACCGGCCGGATATGCGCGAGAAAAGTGCTTCATCCGCGCGTCCTCAGGGCCACCGCCTTCTCGCCGATGCAGCGCCCCTGGTCGAGGCCGCGATCGATTGCAGCGCGGAAGTGGATGCCGCCATAGAGGCGCGAGATGCCGGCTTCGTTCGCCGCATCCCAGAAGCTCTTGAAGCTCCGGTTTGGCAGCTTGTCCTTTTCATGGGTGTTGTCGGTGAAGGCGAAGTGTTCGCCGAAGAAGGCGGTGAGCACGGTCGCCGCGGCACCGGACTGGGTGGAGTGGCCGGAAGGATATTCCGGGAAAGGCGGCGTGATCAGGATCGGCTCCCATTTGGGATCGATGACGCGCTTGATGTAGGTGACCGGGCGGACGAGGTCGAATTCGAACTTGGAGTGCCAGCAGCCGATAAAGGCGTCGGCCAGCGAGATGCCGAGCCGCGCAAGAAGATCGGCATGCTCGGCAGCGCTAGCCTGGCGCTCATGGAGCAGTTTCAGCGCAATTGACATCCAGTGGCCGGGCGGGGTGGGCGAGAGCATCGGGTCGTCCGACCAGAAGCGGGCGATGGCGCGCTGCTCAGGCGTGAGATTGGTCACTGCCTCATAGACCTCAAGCGCCTCGGTGTAGAAGTCGGAGCCCTCTTGCTCGCTATAGGCCGGCGGCGGCGGCAGAGGGCAGGCATTGCCGATCTTCATGGCGAAGGGGCGGTTTTCACCCCATTTCGGCAGAAGCGGCATCTGCTGCTGATTGATCAGGTTCGTCGGCACCCAGTGCTCGGGGCCTTCGGTGAGCTTGTATTCAAGCGGGAAGCCCATGTTCTCGACCTTGGCGCCGCCGTCATCCAGCGACCAGGCGAGAATATGCGCCGTGATGCTTTCGCCATAGGCCTGGCTGCGGGCGACGAGCTCGGGCGCGAGACCGGTGGAGACTTCGGAGGAGAGCTTTTCGGTCATGCGCTTGAGGGCACGCTGACCGGTCGGGCCGGTATTGCCAAAGAATTCGCGGGCGGCCGAGGAGAGTGCCGCCTGCATGACTACGGCCTCGTCATAGGCCATGCCCCCTTCTCGCTGGGGCACGGGGGTCAGACCGTTCAACTGGCCGGAGAGCGAAGTCATTGTCGTATCGCCCGAGGCAAGCGCCTCATAGCCGGTGACGCCGAGATAGGCGAAGGCGCGGCTCGCGACCGGGGGCGAATAGGTCGGGGTGTGGCGGACGAGTTCGAGGATCAGGCGATACCAGTCGCGCATGACCTTGTCGGCGCCGACAGGGGCTGCCTGAACCGGCTGCATAGCCAGTGCCACGATGATGAAGCAGAGCGCCATCAGGCGCGTCCCGACTGCTTTCATGTCCCCCTCCCACAGGTTTCTGAAGCGATCTCAATCGATTGCATGTCGATTAAGCACGGGGGCGGACGGCTCGCAAGAGGGCGGCAGATGACACTGGATCAATTCCGGCCGATGAGGCCATCCCCCCGGACGCCTCTCAAGCCGGCTTGATCTGCCGGACCCAGGCGCGGGCGATTGCCAGACCCGCCTCGTCGGAAAGGGCGCCATCGGTCGGTTCGAGCTCCGGATGGCGCTCAAGCCAGCCGGGCGCCTTGCGCTCGATGAGATCGGGAAAGTGGGTCATCCAGTTGCGGACGACATTCCGGTTGGCCTCGAAGTGGAACTGAAAGCCATAGGCTGCGCGGCCGATGCGGAAGGCCTGATGGCGGGCCGCTTCGTTTTCCGCGAGATGGGCGGCACCTTCCGGAAGGGTGAAGGTGTCGTCGTGCCACTGGAAGGACAGGAAGCGGTCAGGCATGGCGGAAAGCACCGGATCGGCCTTGCCGGCTTCCGTGCGGCCGATGCTGCGCCAGCCAAATTCCCGGGCAGCGCCGATCAGGTTTTCGCCGCCATAGGCCCGCGCCAGGAGCTGGCTGCCTAGACAGATGCCAAGCACTGCCTTGCCGCTGTCGCCGAAGCGGCGCATCAACTGCGCGAGATCGGGAAGATAGGGATGCTTTTCGTCGTCGCGGGCATTCTGCTCGCCGCCGAAGACGACGAGCGCATCAAACGCATCGAAGTCCGGCAAGGGCTCACCGCCAAAGGCCCTGAAGGTCGCAGGGGTTGCACCTGCCTCGGCAAGAGCAATGCCGACCTGTCCGGCTTCGGTGACCCTGGTGTTTTCGACGATGGCAACGCGCATGGGGAATCGGCTCTCACGGTGGGTTTGCCAGAGAAAGCATGCGGCCGCCTTGTCGGCAAGACGGGAGGGTGCCGGTACCGGCCCCTCCCCCCGCGATCAGAAGGTTTTCGACAGGCGCGCATCCACCGACTGGCTGTTGCCGCCGCGAATGACGAAGAAGGCGGTCATGGCGGCCCAGAGCAGTGATTTTTCCGCGCCGGAGAAGCCCTGGTCGAGCTGGATCCAGTGGAAATAGACCGTGACGAGCAGCACGATGGTGGCGGCAAAGGCGGCCGGACGGGTGAAGAGGCCGATCGCGAGCAGGATGCCGCCGAAGAATTCGGTGATGGCGAGCAGCGGCGACCAGAAGACACCGGGATAGAAGCCGAGGCCCTCGACCATCTGGACGGCGCCGAAGGGATCGACGATCTTGCCCGCGCCGTGGATGACGAGGAAGCCACCGGCCACCAGACGCAGGAGGGTTTCCACTCCGTCATGGGCCGAGCGGTAGACAGGCGCGAGAGCGGGAACGAAAAGACGGTTGGGTTCAATGGACATGAACAAACTCCAGAATGACGATACCCAAGCCTCTTGGCGGAACCGCTGCGCCGTGGCAATTGGACGCGCCAAGAAAAGTTGATAAAACGGGTTAACTTATCCGTGAAGTGAGGACGACTGATGCAAAAGCCCCGTATCTCGATCACCTATTGCACCCAGTGCAACTGGCTTCTGCGCTCCGGCTGGATGGCGCAGGAACTTCTGCATACCTTTGCCGATGATCTGGGCGAGGTGGCGCTGATCCCCGGCACGGGCGGGATCTTCGAGATCCATCTGAATGGCGACGTCATCTGGGAGCGCAAGCGCGACGGCGGCTTTCCGGGGCCGAAGGAGCTCAAGCAGAGGGTGCGGGATGCAATCGATCCCGAGCGGGATCTGGGCCATGTCGATCGAACCAATCGTCACGAAGGTCTCGACACCTGAAGCGATAAAGGCGGCCGGGCGGCCGCCTTCCCCCGGTCGAGCCGATCAATAGAAGGGCGAACGGCAGACCTTGTAGTAGCCGCTCGTCGAGAGGAACTGGTTAGTGCGGGGATTGTAGGACCGGTAGCGATCGAGGCACCAATCGACATGGCGTGCCCAGGCGCGACCTGGCGGACGGTAGCCCGGATCGGCATAAACCGGCGGACGGGGCCGCGGGCGGTAGCCCGGCTCCACATACACGGGTGGGCGCGGACGCGGACGATAGACCGGCGGTTCGTCATAGACGGACGGCGGATAGTATTGCGGCGGCAGCGGACGTGGCCGGTAGCGCGGCGGTGGCGGACGATCCCAGGTCTCGTAGCAGCCGGAAAAGTCGCAAACGAGGTCGACGGATTGGACGTCGGCTGGCCGCTCGGCGAAGGGCTGAGCCGGTCGGGGCGTGGCCGCCTCGGCCGTCGAAGTGAAAAGCGCTGCAGCGGCAAGGGCCAAGGCCATGAAAGCGGGTCGTGTCTTCATCGTTTCGTCCTGCCTCGATCCCGGCGGGGCCTGCATGCAGGCGCGCCGACGGGGAGATTAGAGCGGATCGATCACGGCTTTTTCACGACACCGTCATCGGCGCCTCCAGCGCGCAGCGAGAAGGGATCGGGACACGGCGGGACGAATGACGAGCAACAGGTCCGTGGCACTTTCGAAGCGCTTTCGGCGGACTGACACGAAAACTTCAAAATGGCGGTTGACAGGCCGAAGCAGTCCCTTTACACGGCTCCTCGTCGCCCAGATGGCGGAATTGGTAGACGCGCCAGCTTCAGGTGCTGGTACTCGAAAGGGTGTGGAGGTTCGAGTCCTCTTCTGGGCACCAAATTCCGATTTGAGATCAGCGGTTTATGCTGATACTCGAACACTTAAAGAAGCCCGGCTTGCCGGGCTTTTTTCTTGTCTGCAGACAGGGTTTGAACCCTGCCGCAAAGCCATTTTCGACCGATCCCAACGACCCTTCCAAGAGCGGGTCGCGCACAGCCGAAAAGGACCGACCATGGACCAGACCGTCGCCATCGAAAGCCGTAGTGAATTCGCGCTCTGGGCAATCGAACGCGCCAAGGAAATCGTCGCGCAGGAGGGCACAGCGCTTGCCCTGGCGGCGCGCGACATGGACGAAGAAGGCTTGCGGGATGCGGGACACAAGCTCGGCGGCGCGATCAGCGAAGCGCTGCTTGAAGTGTTCGACGGACTGCTCGGCCAGGACGATCAGGCCTAAGCCTTAATCCCGTGTTTTGGTTCTTGCCGCGTGCTCAGTCGATGACGCGCGGATTGACGCCGGGATACCACTGGCGGCCGGTGCGGGGTGGCTGGGTCCCCTGATAGACGATGCCGTTCTTCTCACAGCGATAGACCGTATAGGGAAGGACGTCGCGCAGTTCGCGCCTGCCGCCGATACCGGGACGGGGAGAGACCGTGCGGGTTTCGCAGGTCATGTCTTCGCCGAACTGATTGGCCGGATCCTGCGGCTTCACGCCCGGCAGATCCTTGAAGCTCTCCTGCCCCGCGGCACCCCAGGCGATGCCTTCGGCTGCGGAGACCGGCGCGGCCGCGAATGCCATCAGAACCGCCAGAGCGAGCGGCGCAAATCTGCGGCCGGTCATGGCGGACATCTCAATCTTTCGGCAGGCCGGGAGCATGGGCAATCTTCTCGTCAGCAAATGTGAAGCCGATATAAGCATTCGGCGTGGCGGCACCAAGGCCGAACTCTTCACGTTTCGGCGACGGGGCGCCGGTAACCGGTCGGGGTGCCGTACAGCCAGCCGATACGTTCGATGGCGGCTTCCAACGTTTCCCGCGCTACGGACATGGTGTTGCCGTTGGCATGGATCATGCTGGTTTCGTCTTCCATGATCGCGACATGCCCTTTCCAGAAGACGAGATCGCCGCGCTGCAGGTCCTGTCGTTCGATCGGTGTGCCAAGGCCCAATGCCTGCATGTCGCTGTCGCGCGGGGCTTTGTGGCCAGCCATGCGCATGGAAAGCTGCACAAGGCCGGAGCAATCGATGCCGAAGCCCGACTTGCCGCCCCAGAGATAGGGCGTTTCCAGGAAAAGACCGGCAACGGAGACATAGTCGGCAGGAACGGGCTCTAACAGCGGCCTGAGGTGGCGGGCGACGAGTGCGCCTCCGTCGGCAAGAAGCAGATAACGTGTGCCACGGGTCTCCGCCTCGCCCGTGATCGTTAGCCGGCTGCCCATCGACAGCGCCATGCGTGTGGGGAAGCGCAGATCCGCGCCGGAATAGACGAAAGTGCGGGGCGCGGTAACGACATGGGTCTGGGCGACGACCGGACCGAGCGCATCCTCGGGCAAATAACCGACATAATCGTCATCGACGGCCTGCACCCAGGCCCATCCATTGTTTCGCTCGAAAACCCGGACCTCCTCGCCCATCAGCAGTTCGGTATCGATGCCAATGGACAGATCCGGTTTCGGGCGAAGCGCCACGACCGGCCGGTTGATGATGGCCGGTTGAGGGGAGACGAAACGATGGGCCTCGATCTGTCCCTTCAGGGCGAGATCGGCAAGATCGGGGCGGAAGGCGTGCAGACGCCGGTCAAGCATTTCAACTCTCCGTCAGCCGAGCGAGCGGCCCCTGGCGATGATGGTATCGCCGAATTTTTCCAGAAACAGCGCGCCGCCGACGGTGCGCTTGACGATGACACTGCGACGGTCGAGCTCGTCGCGAACGCGGTCGACGAGACCCATTTCGCCGAGCGTATCCAGCGCGCGGGTAATCACCGGCTTGGTGACGTTGAGGGTCGCGGCAAGGCCGCGGACGGTATGCGGCGGCGGCACGAGATAGATTTCGAGCAAGACGGCCAGCTGTCGCATGGTGAGATCCGGACCTTGCCTCTGCACCTGTTCCAGCGTCACCTTGTGCCAGAGGCCCAGTGCCTGGGTTGCCGTCATATCGAGGCCCATGCCCCTCCCCCTTGTCGCGGTCAGGGCTTACCGCCCGTGGCCACATCATTCCGGCAAAGGAACGATATGGCAAGGGCAGCCAATCTTCCGGCTCAGTCGGCGCCCGACTGGAGGTAGCGGTAGATCGCCCGGATCGCCTGCGCCTCGCCGCCAACGGGCGAATGGGCGCGCTCCGTCGGCGACCAGCCGAAGATATCGAAATGCGCCCAGCGACGACCGGGCGAGACGAAGCGCTTCAAAAACAGGGCCGCGGTGATGGCACCCGCCATGCCGCCCGAGGGGGCATTCGTCAGATCGGCAATCTGGGCTTTCAGCATGCGCTCGTATCCCTTGTGCAGCGGCATGCGCCACAGCGGATCGTCAACCTCGAGGCTTGCATCGGCGATGCCATGGGCGAGGTCTTCGTCATCCGTGAAGAAGGGCGGCAGATCCGGACCCAGCGCCACGCGGGCGGCACCGGTGAGCGTCGCCATGTCGATCAGCAGTTCCGGATCCTCGGCATCGGCATAGGTCAGCGCGTCGGCGAGGATGAGGCGTCCCTCCGCATCAGTGTTGTCGATCTGGACGGTCAGACCCTTGCGGCTCTTGTAGACGTCGCCGGGACGGAAGGCATTGCCGGCGATGGCGTTCTCAACCGCAGGGATGACCACGTGGAGATCGACCTTGAGCTTGGCATCCATGATCATCAGGGCGAGACCGAGTACATTGGCTGCACCACCCATGTCCTTCTTCATCAGCAGCATGGAGGAGGCCGGCTTGATGTCGAGGCCGCCGGTGTCGAAGCTCACGCCCTTGCCGACGAGGGTGACCTTGCGGTGGCCCTTCTTGCCCCAGCGCATCTCGATGAGACGAGGAGCGACCGTGGAGGCGCGGCCAACGGCATGAACGAGGGGGAAGTTCTTGTCGAGGAGTTCATCGCCCGTGATGACGGAGACCTCAGCCTTGTAGTGTTCTGCCAGACGGCGGACGGCTGATTCGATATCCGCCGGGCTCATGTCATTGGCGGGCGTGTTGATCAGGTCGCGGGCGAGATAGACGCCTGATATCTGACGCTTGATGTCGGCGGCATCGGCATCCTGCGGGATCAGCAGGCGCGGTTCGGTGACGCGTTCGGAGCGATAGCGGTCGAAGCTGTAGGCGCCGAGACCATAGCCGAGGAGGAGACGATTGGCGGTGAGCGGCGCGGTTTCGATATGCCATTCGCCGGCCGGCAGCGCGCGCGCCAGCTTGCCCGTCAGATAGGGGTTTTCCGAGGGGTTGGAGCCGAGGCCAAAGAGGGCCCCGCCGACATGGCCCTCGGCTGTCGGGATCAACAGCACCGAGCCGGGATCGGCCTTGAAGCCCGCCTTTTTGGCCCAATCGAGCGCCAGTGGCTCCAGCGTGCCGGTTTCGACATGGGCCGGGGTGACGGCGAAGACCGGAAGCGTCTTTCCGCCCTTGCTGCTGAAGGGGGACGGTCTTTCGATATACTGGAACGGAGCCATGGTGGACGCTTTCTGGGAAACGAGCGGAAGAATCGCGGGAGTGTCCGATTAACACTCCGTTAGGGTTAACAGATTATTGCTTGAGTGGAGATTGCGCCGCCCTGCAGAGGCGCGGCGGAGGGGACACTTCAACGCGGGACAATCACCATGCGCATGCAAAATCCAGGCTCGGCACATCGTTTGCAGATCATGGCCACGACCGGCCTGGTGCTCGCGGCGCTGACGCTTTCGGGCTGCGCATCCTCGAAGAAGGAGCTGACGACCGGCTCGATCCCGAAGGTCAACCGGCAACTCGACCAGCTGAGCGGACCGCAGCTTTCCCGCGCCGTCGAAGGCATCGGCCAGGCCTACGAACGCAATCCGCGGGATCGCAATGTCGGCCTCTCCTATGCCAACGGCCTGATGATGACCGGGCGCAACACGCAGGCGCTTGCCGTGATGCAACAGGTGGCCATCGCCCATCCCAGCGACCGCGAAGTGCTGGCGGCTCTCGGCAAGGCGCAGGCCGCCGCCGGGCAGCTGGAGAAGGCGCTCGGCACCATTCAGCGGGCACAGACACCCGACCGGCCCGACTGGCGGCTCTATTCGGCCGAAGGCGCCGTGCTCGACCAGCTCGGCCGCTCGAGCGAAGCGCGCTCACGCTACCGCATGGCGCTGCAGATGCAGCCAAACGACCCGAGCGTGCTGTCCAATATGGGCATGTCCTTCGTGCTTTCCGGCGATCTGAAGACGGCGGAAGACTATCTGCGCCAGGCATCGCAGCAGCCGGGTGCCGACAGCCGCGTGCGGCAGAACCTGGCGCTGGTGGTCGGCCTGCAGGGACGCTTCCAGGAGGCTGAGCAGCTGGCGGCGCAGGAGCTCGACCCGCAGCAGGCGGCGGCGAACCTGCAATATCTGCGCGGCATGCTGGCGCAGCAGAATTCCTGGAAGCAGCTGTCCAGCCAGGACATGCCGAAGAAGAAAAACGGCTAAGGCGCCTCAATCCGGAAAAGTCAGCTGCGACCGGCCGCTGGTGAGGTCGCGGACGAGGCTGATCGCCTGATCCTCGTCGCCCTGGCGGAGGGTCACCACGAGATCCACGCCTTCGGCGGTGAAGGTCTCGGCGAGAGCAAGATGCGGGATGGCGGTGAGGCGCGCCTTGACCAGCGCGAGGTCCGAAAAGCTCAAGGCGCATTCTCCCGTCACCATCGGAATGATCTCCTGCTTTTCAGCCGCGCGCAGCATCTGGGCTGCGGTTCCGCCATAGGCGCGCATGAGGCCGCCACTGCCTAGCAGGATGCCGCCGAAGAAGCGGGTGACCACCACCATGACACCATCAAGATCCTGACCGTCGATCGCCTGCAGGATGGGCTTTCCGGCCGTGCCCGAGGGTTCGCCATCGTCCGAAAAACGATAGGCCTGACCGATGCGCCAGGCCCAGCAATTGTGATTGGCGGCGGGATCGGAGACCTTGGCCAGAAAGGCCTTGGCGTCTTCCTCGCCGGATATCGGCGCGGCCTGACCGATGAAGCGGCTCTTCTTGATGTCCTGGACGAAGTCGACGGGGGCAAGCAGGGTGAGGGGCATGGCCTTAAACCTCAGCCTTCCGCTTCGTGGGCGGCGAGCCAGTCGGCGAGCGCTGCGATCACCGAAAGGCGCAAGGCCGCCTTCATGGCAAGCGCGCGGGTGAGCGAGGCATCGCGACTGGAGAAACCGAGCTCGGCCATGACGCCGGAGGGCGAGAGTTTTCGCGCACGCATCACCGCCTCGACTCGCTCGATGGTCGAGGGCAGCAGATAGCGGCCATTGGCGATCAGGTTTGCCGCATCCTCGGGCACCGGCTCCAGGGCGGGTGTGACCGGCGCTGGCTTGCGTGCGCGCACTTCGGCCGAGACCAGATCCAGGAAGGCCTGGCGATCCTCGGGACCGGCCGCGGACCAGGCCTTCAGGAGCTTCTTCAAGGGGCTGGGCTTCTCTTTCTTCGACATGACCGGCTTTCTGTTCGCCCCCGTCCTTAGCCCGAGCGGCGAGCCGGCGCGAGAAAAAAACTTGAAGCTTCGCATCTTCCGACAGGGGGCGAAATTCGGCTTTGGCAACAGCGGCATCGGGGTCTGGATGACCCTTTTCCGGCGGCTGCTTCATTAGAAATTCCTGCCGAACGGAAAGCGGTCGTTAACCTTTATTTTCTACTCAGATAGCTCCGTTTTCGCGTTCTTGTATCCCGCCAGCGTTCAGGTTTCCGATGCATCCTCCCCGTTCAAATTCCGCGTATCAGGTCAATCAGTTAGGGGAGATCAAGGGGGAAGGCGCCGATCAGTCGGCCGCCGACCAGATCGAAGGGCGCGAGGAGACGCCGGTCTGGCAGAAGGCCTTCGTGCTGGGCCCGAATGTGCGCTTTACCCGCACGCCCGACCGGACACCGGCCAAGCCCGAAACCATGCCGGCTCCGGCAGGGCAGCCGAGTGCACCGGTCGCGCGGACCACAGCCCCGGAGCAGACCGTTCGACCAGAGGTGCCGCGGCAGGCCTATGCGCCGCCAGCCCAGCGTGCACAGGTCGCGCAGACCAGACAGACCTCGACGCCGACGAGCAGCGTTCCCTTTGCCGGTCTGCCGCGCACGGGCGCCCCTGCCGCAGCGCCCAAGCCCGAAGCGCCGCGCATGCCGGCCTCGGTGACGCTGCCGCAGCCGCCAGATGCCGTGGGCGCGCGGGCGCTCACCTACAAGCTTCGCCGGGAACTGGCACGCCAGCAGGCCGAACAGGCCGCCTGGGAAGCATCGATGGCGGAGGGCGCCACGCCGCGGGAGATCGGCCCTGCGCCGCAGCCCGTGCAGCCGGCCCCGCTGGTCCAGGGCATGCGCAGCGTGCTGGCGAGCACCCAGGCCGCAACCGTCGGCGCGGCCGCTCGCCCGGTGACCGACAATCAAGTGCCGCCGCATCTGCAGCGTTCGCTCGCCCAGCAGGCGGAGGCGGCACGGTTGGCCGCCCAGCAGGCCATGCCGACGGTGCGTCCACCGATGGTGCGCAACGCCTTCCTTCGCACGCCGCCTCTGCCGGCGGCCCCCGAGCCGGTTGCGGCACCTGTCGCGACCCCCGCGCAGCCGGTGGCAAACACCCCTGCCGTCAACACCTCCGCCCCGTCAGGCTTCGCAGCCTGGGCCCAGATGACCCATCCTGCGCCGAGCATTCCGCAGGCTGCGGCTGCAGTCACTCCGGTGGTAACGCATGTCGAGGTCTCGACCGAAGCACAGGCCGCGCGGCTACCGATCGCCTCGCTTCTCTCCGATCATGTCTTCTTCGAGGCGATGATCGAGCCCCTCGATGCGCCGTCCGAGATCGAGATGGTGCGGCCCGTCACGCCACAGCCGAGCCGTGCCGAACATCATCCGGTGGCCCCGCCGATGCAGCGTGTCGCGGCTCAGCCTGCGCGGACCATTCCGGCACCGGCCCCGCAGGCACCCGCTGCCGTGCGTGCGGAAGTGGTCCGCTATCGTCCGGAAGGCCTTGCAAGTGCCGCCCAGCCCGTGGCGCATCTGCCGCGCAAGCCCGTCTTCGAGGCAACACCAGGTTCCGTGGTGGCCCTTTACCGCCAGGTCGCGAGCCGGGACGTGACGGCAGCGGCTGTTGTCCTTTCGCAGATCCCGATGGCGGCCGAGACGGTGGCGCCGCTCGAGGTTGCCGTTGCCGCACCGGTCCCGGCGGTTCAGTCGCCCGCCCTTCCCTCTCCGGCCATGCAGGCGCGCCAGCCGCTCTTCAAGGCGCAGGAAGCGCTCGGCGAAGGCGAATACGAGCTGCCTTATCTCGACTTCCTGCAGGAGCCGCCGGCCCAGACGGGCACGACGATGTCGGCCGAGGCGCTGGAACAGAGCGCCGGTCTTCTGGAAAGTGTGCTTGAAGACTTCGGCATTAAAGGCGAAGTGATCGACGTGCGCCCCGGCCCTGTCGTGACGCTGTATGAATTCGAGCCGGCACCGGGGGTGAAATCCTCGCGCGTCATCGGTCTTTCCGACGACATCGCCCGGTCGATGTCGGCGCTGTCGGCCCGTGTCGCCGTGGTGCCCGGCCGCAACGTGATCGGCATCGAATTGCCGAACCCGGTGCGCGAGACCGTCTACCTGCGCGAACTGATCGAGACGCCTGATTATGCCGAGACGCGCTACAAGCTGCCGGTCTGCCTCGGCAAGACCATCGGTGGCGAGCCTGTCATCGCGGAGCTCGCGAAGATGCCGCATCTGCTCGTTGCCGGCACCACCGGTTCGGGCAAGTCGGTGGCGATCAACACGATGATCCTGTCCTTGCTCTACCGCTTCAGGCCGGACGAGTGCCGCTTGATCATGGTCGATCCGAAGATGCTGGAGCTTTCCGTCTATGACGGCATTCCGCATCTCCTGACCCCCGTCGTCACCGATCCGAAGAAGGCCGTGATGGCTTTGAAATGGGCGGTGCGCGAGATGGAGGATCGCTATCGCAAGATGAGCCGCCTCGGCGTGCGCAATATCGACGGCTACAATGCCCGCGCCGCTCAAGCCCGCGAAAAGGGCGAGACGATCACTGTTTCTGTCCAGACCGGCTTCGACCGGCAGAGCGGCGAGATCGTCTACGAAGAACAGGAACTCGACCTCTCGCCGATGCCCTATATCGTCGTTGTGGTCGACGAGATGGCCGACCTGATGATGGTCGCCGGCAAGGAGATCGAAGGGGCGATTCAGCGACTGGCGCAGATGGCGCGTGCGGCCGGCATCCACCTGATCATGGCGACGCAGCGTCCTTCGGTCGATGTCATCACCGGCACGATCAAGGCAAACTTCCCGACCCGCGTTTCCTTCCAGGTGACGTCCAAGATCGACAGCCGCACCATTCTGGGTGAACCGGGTGCCGAACACCTGCTCGGCCAGGGCGACATGCTGCATATGGTCGGTGGCGGGCGCATTGCCCGCGTGCATGGTCCCTTCGTTTCCGACGAGGAAGTCGAGAAGGTCGTCGCGCATCTGAAGCTGCAGGGCCGCCCCGAGTATCTGGGCACCGTGACCGAGGATGCCGACGAGGTGGAGGACGAGCCGGAAGAGGATGTTGCCGTCTTCGACAAGAGCGCCATGGGCGAAGAGGACACCAACGACCTCTACGACAAGGCGGTGAAGGTGGTGCTGCGCGACAAGAAGTGCTCGACCTCCTATATCCAGCGGCGCCTGTCGATCGGCTACAACAAGGCCGCCTCGCTGGTGGAGCGCATGGAGCAGGAGGGCATCGTGGGGGCTGCCAACCATGTCGGCAAGCGGGCGATCATCGTCGGCGGACGCGAGGTGAGCGGCGAAGGTGACTTCGAAGGCTGAGGCTTAGAACTTAACGCAATTCCGGACGGAAAACCGCAGACACTTTTCCTGGAATTGCTCGCCGATCGTCAGGGCCGGAACTCCGCCTTGACCTCTTTCATGGCCATGCGATCGACGATCTGAGGCGCGAGCAGCCTGAGCCAGCGACCAAGCTTCATACGGGGCGTCATGAGAACCTCACGGCGCCCCTTTTCCATGCCTTCGCGAATGAGCCGGGCGCAGGTCTCGACCGACATGGCGCGGTCATCGCGGATCATGGAGACGCCGGCCGGTGAACCGCCGGGGCCGAAGCCGCGCTTGCGCAGATCGGTGTCGATTGTGCCGGGATAGGCGATCATCACGCGCAGGCCCTTGTGGGCAAGTTCGGCCCGCAGCGCTTCGAGAAAACCGTTCATGGCGAACTTGGTGGCGCAATACGCGGTGCGGCCTGGCACGCCGACGAGGCCGGCGACGGAACTGACGCCGACGACGAGGCCTTTCGAGACAATGAGATGTGGCAGCGCTGCCCGGGTGAGCCAGACGACAGACCAGTAGTTCATCACCATCAGCTTTTCCGACCAGTCAAAATCCGCATCGGTGCATTCAGAGAAGTTGGCGTGAGCCGACATACCCGCATTGTTGACGAGGACATCGATGCGGCCGAGGCGGGTCATGGTTTCGGCGATCAGGCGGCGGCAGGCTTCACGATCCGTCACGTCAGTGGGCATGACCTCGACGCGGCTGCCGTGAGGGCGCAGTTCCGTGGCGAGTTCTTCCAGACGCGCCGCGTTGCGGGCGGCGAGCACGAGGGCTGCAGACCCCTTCTCCCGCGCTGCAATCTGCCGGGCCAGTTCGCGGCCGATCCCCTCGGATGCGCCTGTGATGATGATGGATTTCATGTCGCCTCTCCTCCCGCCGATCGGGCCTGCAGGGTGCAGTCCGCACCAAGGACGGTCAAGCCAGGGAACCGTCGGCAAGGGCGGCAGTTCGAACAGGGCAAACCGACACGGGAGAAATTGACATGGTAGAAGACCGACGTTCGCTGTTCGTCACCGGCCTCAAGAACGCACATGCGATGGAGAACCAGGCCGTTTCCATCATCAAGCCGCAGTTGAAGCGGATCGAAAACTATCCGCAGGTGGCACGTCGCCTGGAGCAGCATCTCCAGGAAACGGAAAACCAGATGAAGCGGATCGAGGACATTCTCGGAAGCCTCGACGAAGACCATTCCGCGATGAAGGACTGGATGCTCTCTGCTGGCGGCAGCATGGCCGCCATCGGCCATTCGATGGCCGACGACGAGATCCTGAAGAACTCGATCGCAAACTTCGCCTTCGAAAACTACGAGATCGCGGCCTATAATTCGCTCCTGATCATGGCCGAGATGGGCGGCTTCCAGAGCGCGATGGCGGCGCTGCGCGAGAACCTCTCGGAAGAGGAAAACATGGCGCGCTGGCTCAGCGAAAACCTGCGCGAAGTGACGGCCGAATTCGTTACGCGGCGCGAGGCCGGCGAGAGCGCCAAGGTCTGACATACTACGCGAGGGCAAGCCATGGCCGAAGAGCCGAACCGCAGGGGCCTCAACCCCGCACAGGTGCGCGGCGATATCCAGGCGGGGCTGACGGGCGACAAACGCCCGGGCTTCGACCCGGCCATGGCGCCGCTCGAGACCGATGCGGAAGCGGGCGGCGCCCCGCTTTCGCAAGCCGAGATCCAGACGGCGCGGCGAGAGCAGCGCGAGGGACGACCGCGCGATGTCTCCGGCGACAGCGGCACGGCGATGCGCCCGCGCTTTTCGGGAAACCGTGCGCAGCAGGGGCCGTTCTGGCTCTATTTCTTTGGGATCGCCCTCATGGCCGTGATCGGGATCGGAGCGCTTGTTTCGATCTACGCCCTGCCGTGATCCGGTGGCTCAGCCCGTGATCGCCTCGGGCCCGACCCATTGAAAAAACTCATGCTTCGACAAGCCTCATAGGGCTTGTGCCTCGCCATGGCTCCGGTTCAGATTGCGCCCGGTGTCACGCTTTGTGGCGCATGGCAGGAGGAAGAGCATGAGTCGTCTGGATGGCAAGATCGCGGTTGTGACCGGAGGAACGCAGGGGCTGGGCGCGGAGGTTGCGCGGCTTTTTGCCGAACGCGGGGCCGAGGGGCTGGTAATCTGCGGCCGCAGCACGGACAAGGGTGAGGCGCGTGCCAGATCCATCAGCGAGGCCTATGGCACGACGGTGCATTTCGTCTCGGCAGATCTGGCTGATGTCGACGACTGTCGCAAGGTCATCGCGGAAGCGCGGGCGGCTTTTGGGCGGGTGGATGCGCTGGTGAATGTCGCTGCGATCACCGATCGCGGCACGATCCTCGACACGGATCCTGCCCTGTTTGACCGGATGTTTGCAATCAATACCCGGGCGCCCTTCTACCTGATGCAGGAGGCAATCAAGCTAATGCTAGAGACGAAGACGGAGGGCACGATCGTCAACATTTCCTCGATGTCGGCGATGGCGGGCCAGCCTTTCATTGCGGCCTATTGTGCCTCCAAGGGTGCGCTCGACACGCTGACCCGCAATACGGCCTTTGCCCTGCTCAAAAACCGGATCCGGGTGAACGGGCTCAATATCGGCTGGATGGCGAGCGATGGCGAACACCGTATCCAGCGTGAATTCCACGGCGCCTCCGAGGACTGGCTGAAGGAGGCTGCGGCGAAGCAGCCCTTCGGGCGGCTGGTCGACCCCGCCGAAGTGGCGCGCGCCTGCGCTTACCTCTCCTCGGCGGAGTCCGGCCTGATGACCGGGGCGACGATCAATTTCGACCAGTCGATATGGGGCGCCTATGAGGACAGCCCGCATCCGTCGCAACCGTTCTGATCAGTCCTGTACCGGTCGGATGGTATCGATGGCGATATCGCCTTCGACGACGCCGCGGCTGAGGTCGGTGCGGTCCCGATCGAGTTCGATGACCGTGTAGAGCTTCTCCGCGCGGAAGGCGCTGGCCATGCTGGTGGTCACGTCTTCTGCCGGCTTGGCATCGATTTCCATGTAGTCCAGTTCGCTCGCCGCGGCGACGATGCGGGCATCGCCGGTGGAGCGGGCAGCCACGATAACCTCGCCCTGATAGGGCGAATTGTCCCAGCGCGGGTCGTCGGCTTCGGCTGTCGGCACGAGACGGTAGAGGTTGAGCTTCTCCGGATACCGGCTCGCACCCTCCGTTCCGGCCGCGGCTGCAGCGTCACGACGGCGCGCGGCCTCTTCCAAGGGTCGGGTGGTGAGTTTTTCATCCGGTTTGTCCTCCCAAGCGGGGGCATCCTGTCTGTCTCTGTCCATATTCGTGTCTCCCTGTGACGGCGCTCATCCAACGTCCCGGTGACGGTTGCAGTTCCGGTTCGGCTTCGCCGTCGACGGAACAATGGCGGAGAAGATGTGTTCCCGTTGAAAGGGGACAGGCTCATGACACAGACATCGGCAACCAGAAAAAACACGCGTCAGGACGAGGAGGCGCGCGGACGCGAGGCGACCTCGCCCACCAAGATCCCCCGCCGCGGGCTGCGCGACGTGGTGATCCGGATCTATGGGCGGCTGACCCGGGAACGGGTGACGCTGATTGCTGCAGGCGTGGCCTTCTATCTGCTGCTTGCGCTCTTTCCCGGTCTCGGCGCGCTCGTTTCGCTCTACGGCCTGATTTCCGATCCCTCGACTATTGCCGGGCAGATGCAGTTCCTTTCGGGGGTTCTGCCGTCTGGCGCTCTCGACCTCATCCTTGACCAGTTCGAAGCCTTTGCGCAGCAGGCGAACAGCACGCTCAGCATCGGCTTCCTGATCGGTCTCGGGATTGCGCTGTGGAGTGCGCATAACGGGGTAACCGCATTGTTCGAGGCAATGAACCTTGCCTATGCGGAAAAGGAGAAGCGGAGTTTCCTGCATATCACCCTGCTCAGCACCGCCTTCACGCTGGCGGGCATGGTGATGGCAGTCATCCTTGCGACGGCCCTTGCGATCCTGCCCGCCGTGATGGCGGTGGTTTTCGTGCCTGACCGCGTGGAGCTTCTGATGAAGGTCCTGCGCTGGCCGATCCTGCTGGCGCTAATCTGGGGCGGGACGGTGCTCGTCTATCGCTATGGTCCGAGCCGGGCCGACGCGAAGCTGCGCTGGCTGGGGCCAGGCACCCTGTTCAGCACAGTGGCCTGGCTGATCACCTCGCTTGGCTATTCCTACTATCTGGAGAATTTCGCCGATCTCAATGCCACCTATGGCACGCTCGGAACCTTCATCGGCTTCATGCTCTGGACCTGGATCTCAACGGTGATCCTGATCGTGGGCGCCCTCATCAATGCCGAACTCGAGCATCAGACGGCGCGCGATTCGACCACCGGGGCCCGCAAGCCGATGGGCGAGCGGGGGGCCCGGATGGCCGATACGCTGGGCAAGGCCCATTCCTGATCTCACCCCGAAGCGTTTGAGGCCGCGACCTCCCGGCTTCCCGGAAACAGAAGCTCGATGAAGCGCGCGGCCGTCGGCTGCGGCTCGTGATTGGCAAGGCCCGGGCGTTCATTGGCTTCGATGAAGACGTAATCGGGCCTGGACGGATCGCGGATCATGAAATCGATGCCGACCACCGGGATCTTGATGGCCTTGGCAATGCGGCAGGCGGCGTCGACGAGATCGGGATGGACCTGGGCCGTGACGTCATGGATCGTGCCGCCGGTGTGCAGATTGGCCGCCTTGCGGACGGTGATCTCCCGTCCTTCGTCCAGCACGCTGTCGAGATCGAGATCCTGTTCGGCGAGGCATCGCTTTGTCTCGGCATCAACCGGGATGCGGCTTTCCCCACCGGTGGCGGCGGCGCGGCGGCGCGATTGCTGCTCGATCAGCTTGCGGATGGGCGTCTGACCATCCCCAACCACACGCGGGGGACGGCGCATGGCGGCGGCGACCAGCTTGTAATCGATGACGACGAGGCGCAGATCCTCACCCTCGAAGCAGGCTTCGAGAAGAACGCGGTCGCAGACTTGGCGGGCCTGGCGGATCGCCGCCTGCAGCGCTTCCATAGAGGAGATGCTGACCGAAATGCCCCGCCCCTGCTCGCCGCGCGCCGGTTTGACCACCAGCTTGCCGTGCTTCTCGAGAAAGTCCCGCTTGTCATTGTCCGACGCATCCGCGGAAAGCTGTTCGGGCACGGCGAGGCCGGCGGCTTCGGCGAAGCGGCGTGTGACCGCCTTGTCGTCGCAGATCGACATGGCGACGGAGGAGGTGAGATCGGACAGGCTTTCGCGGCAATGGATGGTGCGGCCGCCATGGATCAGGCGGAAGAAGCCGCCGGCCGCATCGGTGACCTCGACATGGATGCCGCGGCGGAGCGCCTCGTCGACGATCAGGCGGGCATAGGGGTTGAGCTCTTCATAGCCCTCGACCGGCTGGGCGAAGAACTTCTCGTTGATGGCGTTCTTGCGCTTGACCGCAAACAGCGGCACGCGACGGAAGCCGAGCTTCTCGTAGAGGCGGATGGCCTTGTCGTTGTCATGCAGGACGGAGAGGTCGAGATAGGCGAGGCCCCGCGCCTGGAAATGCTCGGCAAGTATGCGGACCAGCCCCTCGCCGATGCCGGGCTGACGGGCCTGGGGGTGCACAGCGAGGCACCAGAGCGAGGCGCCGCGCTCGGGATCATCGAAGAGACGCTGGTGGTCGATGCCGGTGACCGTGCCGACGATTTCGCCGGTCGCGTCGTCCTGGGCGACGAAATAGGTGACCGGGCGATTGTCACGCTCGCCGGTGAAGAAGTCCTCGCGCACCTGCACCATGCCACAGGCGGCATAAACGGCATTGATGCCGGCCGCATCCCCTTCCGAGCCCAAGCGGCGGATGGTGATGCCACGCGGGCGGCGGCCGCCCGCACGATAGGTCGAGAGATCGAGCCGGAAGGTGTGGGACGGATCGAGGAAGATCTCCTGCGGGGCACGGGAAAGAAGCACATGCGGATCGCCGACATAAAAGGCGATGTCGCGGCTGTCGGGGGCCTCTTCCTTCAGCGCGTCGAGCAGCACCTCGTCATCGGAAAAGGTGCTGGCGAAGAGAAGTCGGCCCCAGCCGCAATCGAGCACCACATTGCCCTTGGTCTCGGCGCCACCGCCTCTGGCCGCCCGTGCGGTCTGGCCAGAGGTGCCGGGTGCGCGCAGCCGGCTCAGCCGATGAGAAACGGCCTTGGTGCTGCGCGGCTTACGCGCGGCGGCAGACCCCTTTTCGAGTTTCTTCATGGTCATACCTCGTGGGCCTGAAGCCACATTTCGAGCAGGCCAGCCTGCCAGAGCTCGGAGCCCTGGAGCGGCGTGATGTGTTCGGAAGGCGCTGCAATCAGCGCGTCGAGATAGGACTGACGGAAGAGCCCGCGCTCGCGGGCCGCACTCGACGAGAGCGTGTCGCGCAGCATGTCGAGATAGGGACCGGCGATGTATTTGAGCTGCGGGACCGGGAAGTAACCCTTCTTGCGGTCGATGACCTCGGACGGAATGACCTTGCGGGCCACGTCCTTCAGGATGCCCTTGCCGCCGTCGCGCAGCTTTTCTTCCGGGGGAATGCGGGCGGCGAGCTCGACCAGTTCATGGTCAAGGAAGGGAACGCGCGCTTCGAGACCCCAGGCCATGGTCATGTTGTCGACGCGCTTCACCGGGTCGTCCACCAGCATGACGGAGCTGTCCAGGCGAAGGGCCTGATCGACGGGCGTTTCCGCGCCCGAGCGCAGGAGGTGGTCGCGCAGGAGTTCGCCGCTGACATCGCTCTCCGCCATCCAACGGGATTCGAGCTGGGTCTTCAGGACCTCGTGGGAACGGTCGCGGAAGGCCCGGCCGTAATCGGCCACGACATCATTGGAGCCGACCAGCGGCGGGTACCAGTGGTAGCCGCCGAAGACCTCGTCGGCACCCTGCCCCGACTGAACGACCTTGATGTGTTTGGAGACTTCCTTGGAAAGAAGGTAGAAGCCGACATTGTCGTAGGAGACCATGGGCTCCGACATCGCGGCGATGGTGCCGGGGAGCGCGCCCATGAGATCGGCCGAGGGGACGAAGATCTTGTGGTGATCGGTGCCGAAACGATCGGCGATCAGGTCCGAATAGACGAATTCGTCGCCCTTCTCGCCATTGGCTTCCTCGAAGCCGACCGAGAAGCTCATCAGGCCCGTCTGACCGGCTTCGGCCAGCAGGCCGACGATCAGGCTCGAATCGACGCCACCGGAGAGGAGAACGCCAACGGGCACGTCGGCGATCATCCGGCGCTTGACCGCAAGACGCAGGGATTCGAGCAGGCGCTCCTGCCACTCCTCGCGAGACACGGCGGCATCTTCCGGACGACGCAGATAGGAAGGGTCGAAATAGCGGCGATCGGAGAACCGGCCGTCGGGTTCGTAGACGCGAAGTGTTGCAGGCGGCAGCTTGCGCACACCCTTCAGGATCGTGCGCGGGGGCGGCACGACGGCATGGAAGGTCATGTAGTTGTGCAGGGCATCGAGATCGATCGAAGTGTCCACGCCGCCGGCCTTGACGATGGCCGGGAGGGAGGAGGCAAAGCGGATGGCGCCGGAGACCTCAGCGAGATAGAGCGGCTTGATGCCGAAACGATCGCGGGCCATGACGACGCGACCGGTGTCGCGCTCGTGGATGACGAAGGCGAACATGCCGTGGAAGCGGGCCACGCAATCGGGACCCCAGGCATGCCAGGCCTTCAGGATGACTTCCGTGTCGCCATCGGAAAAGAAGCGATAGCCCTTGGCTTCGAGTTCGCCCCGCAGTTCGCGGAAATTGTAGATGCAGCCGTTAAAGACCATGGACAGGCCGAGGTCCGGATCGACCATGGGCTGCTGCGACTTGTCGGAGAGGTCGAGAATGCGCAATCGTCGATGACCGAGCCCGACATTGCCCCTGACCATCACGCCGGCCGAATCCGGCCCTCGAGGGGCCAGAACATCCGCCATGACCGAAACTGCCGCCACCGACGGCGACGCGCCATCAAACCTAACTTCTCCACAAATGCCACACATGAACCGGGCTGAAACCTCCGTTGAAAGACCAAACGAAAAGGTGCCGGCAAACCGCTCCTCGGTTTACCGGACACATATTTTGCAAATGGCCGAGAGGTTCCATTGTTCCATATTTTTTTCCGAAGGCGGAAAGGGCGCGTCTTTCCTCCGGTCCGGCGCGCCCCGTTTCACGATCAGCTCAGGGCCTTCTTCAGCGGCGTGATGTGGCGCAGGACGAGGAGGTCGAGGAGGAGGACCGCCAGGAGGATGGCGCCGGAGAGCGGGAAGAGCAGAGCCGTTCCCAGCATGACCAGGGCTCCGGTCTTCCAGAGTGGTCCGGGCTCGCCGACCGTCGGGGCGACGAGGCGGGCGGCACCCTTGGGGCGGCGCTTCCACCACATCACGAAGCCGCTGACCGAAAGGAAGATGATCGACAGACAGAAGAGGTTGACCAGCACCAGATTCCAGAGACCCATGTCGCCCTCGTGGAAGGCGATGCCGGCGGCCATGGCCTTGCCGGCTGCGCCGTAGTCGCCAAAGCCGACATCGGCAAGGATGCGGCCGGTATACTGATCGACATGGACGGTGCGATCCATCAACGGATTGGCACTGTCATTGCTCATCGTGTCGCGCGAGATGGTCCAGACGGCCGTTTCGTCGCCCGGAAACGCGAGCTGGAAGCGCTGGTCGAAGCCGAGCGTGCGGGCGAGCGTGACGATGGCGTCAAGCGTGACGGGCTGGCCGTCGGGCGTGCCGGTGACTCCGGCTTCAGACCCGGAGGCGGGCATCGGGGTCTGCTCGAGCGTCCACGGCACTTCCTTGACGCCACCGTGGTTCATGCTGGCATGGGTCTTGTCGGAGAGGGGGACATTGTCCCACTTCTCGGCCGGGAAGGTGCTCCAGGCCTGGGTCATCTTCTCGCCCCAGATGCCGGCCCAGGTCAGGCCCGAAATGAGGAAGACCACGAGGAAGAGCGAGGCATAGAAGCCGATCGTCAGATGCAGCGACTTCCAGAGCTGGCGGCCCTTTGCCGAGAGGCGCGGGAGAAGCACAGAGCCGAAGCCCTGGCCATCGCGTGGCCACCAGAGATAGAGGCCGGTGATCACCAGTATGATGCCGAAGCCGGCGGCGATCTCGATCAGGCGGTCGCCGAGCGTGCCGATCAACAGGGTGCCGTGGATATCGCTGGCGAGGTCGTAGAGACCCGCCTGGCGTTCCCAATGGCCGAGCGCTTCGGCTTTATAGGGATCAACGGCGACCATGTAGGACGCCTCGCCCTGATTGACGCGGAAGAGCGACGCCTGCTCGGGGGTGCGCGGCGCGATATACTGCACGATCTGGCCGGGGATCTCCTTGACGGCGGCTTCCGACTGCAGGGAGACGGCAGCGACGGTGGCCTGCGGTTCGACCACATAGGTCTTTTCCCCGTCCCGGCCGAAGAGAGTCGCGGTCCACAGCATCATCAGGCCGGTGACGGCGAGCATGATCATGAAGGGCGCCACATAGAGGCCGACATAGAAATGCCAGCGCCAGGCGGTGATGTAGAACCGGCGCGACAGGTCCTTGCCTGTGGCTTGAACGGGGTGGAGGTCGGAAACGGTTGTCATCCAGGATCTCTGTTGTTGGGGGGAAGGTTCAGTTGGAGAGTGCGCGGTCACCGGCGGCCACGCCGGCGAGTTCACGCTGATCGAGCACGGTGACGAGATCGCCATGTCTGATGTCGATGAGACCCGCCTTCTTCAGGCGGGTGAGGCAGCGGCTGACCGTCTCGATGGTCAGACCGAGCCAATCGGCGAGATCGCCGCGGGTGGGATACAGATGGAAGGTCACGGCTCCGCGCTTGCGGTCACGCGCCGGACGACCGAATTGGAGGGCAAGATCGATCAGCGCGGAGGCGACGCGCTCGGGCGCGGTCTTGCGGCCGAGCAGCATGACGAGGCTTTGCGAGCGAGCGAGCATTTCGCTGAGCGCCTGATCGCGCTCGCCCGGAGCCAGGCTGTCGGGGACGAGTTCCAGCCGGGTGAAGCCTAAGGTTTCGGCGGAATAGCGGTTCTGATCACCGAAGCCCAAGCCGATCAGACGGCCGGGTCCGACCAGATCGATGATCTGCCGTCTGCCATCCGAGAGGGTCTGGGCGGTCGCGATACAGCCATCGACGACACGGTATTGCGGGGAGCGGGCAAGCCCTTCGAGAAAGACCACGGTGCGCGGCGGCAGAAGCGGTCCGGACAGAGAGGCGGTGCGCAAGTCCGGCGCCGTTGGAGAAACACGCGGAAACGCGGGCGGTGCCGCGGGATTGGCGAGCATTTGCAGCATGACAGACATCCGATTGCGACCGGAGCTGCGAAAACTGCAGGCCCACCGGTCTGACGATACGACCGACCGGCGCGATGCGCCGGCCACGAGGTTCGATCAGACGGTGACGGGTGGTGCGCGAGGATGGCTCGCGGGCGGGAAAAGCTGGCGGTAATGTGCTTCCGCCGGCTGCGGCAGGACAATGGCTGCCACGAAGGGCATGCGGGCGCCCACCGCATCGGATGGTGTCGGCAGAAGGGCGGTTGCGGCAATCCGGCAGGCTTCGCAGGTCGAGCTGCCGGCATGTGGTTTGCTCTTGCCGTCTTCGGATGGCAGGCAGAGTTCCGGCAGCGTGCCATCGGGAAGGGTGAGCGCTGCGATCTCTTGAGGAGAAAGCTGCGGCACGGAGGACACGGCCGGGCGGTGCGCGAGGCCGAGCAGAACCAGCGCGACGACGCAGATCATGCGTATCGCCCGGTCAAAACTCATCGGCAAGCCCCGTTCGGCCATTCTATCCCCCCGACAGATCAAGCGTGGATAGCACCGCCTCGCGCCGCTCACAAGCCGGAGCCCACTTCCATCTCGTCGCAGGGTCTCCTGCACATACAGCAATGGCTTTCGGAGGTGAGCTTAGGCCGCCGGATGGCTGCGCATCTGGCCGGGTGTCCTGCCATAGGTGCCCTTGAAGACACGGGTGAAATGGGAGGTGTTCTGGAAACCGACCTGCAGCGCGATGTCGATCAGCGAGGCATTGGTCTGGGTGACCAGCATCTTGGCGCGCTCCATCCGCAGCTTCGTATAGATGCGGGCCGGCGAGACATCGATCTTCTGGGCGAAGAGTCTCTCCAGCTGGCGGCGCGAGAGACCGACGGAGCGGGCGAGCTGGTCGATCGTCAGCTCGTTTTCCAGGCTCTGTTCCATCAGGATCAGCACCGCCTTCACGCGGGGGTCATCACATTCGATGGTGAGCGGCCGGCGGACCTGGATGTCCTTGTTGGTGCGGGCCTTTTCGATCTGCAGGACTTCCAGCGCATTGCGTTCGGCATCATGGCCGAGATACTGGCGAACGATGAAGGCCGCAAGATCGGCCGACGAGCTGCCGCCGGCGCAGGAACCGCGACGACGATCGAGATTGAAGAGGCGGTCGGAGCGGACATCATGGCCGGGAAAGCGATCCCGGAACTCCTGGTAATGCAGCCAGCTGACACAGGTCTGGTGGTTCTTCATGAGGCCGGCTTCGGCGAGAATGAAGGTGCCGGTGCAGAGCCCGATCAGCGGGACCTTCTGGGCATCCGCCTTCTTCAGGAAGGCGATGGTCTGGTCATCGACCGCCGGCTGGCGGCCGAGCAGCCCGCCGACCACGACGATGTAGTCGAAGCGGCTCGGGTCGACGAAATCGCTTGTCGGCGCGACCTGCACGCCGCAGCTGGAGCTGATCAGATGGCGGGTGCTGCCGATGACCTGCCAGTCGGCGAGCACGCGGCCGGAGCGATCGTATTCGTCGCTCGCGAGCCGGATCGTATCGATGAACAGCGCAAAGGCCGACAGCGTGAAGGATCGCGACAGCACGAAACCGATCTTCAGCCGCGGCCTCTTCGTTGCCTCGTCACCCGACATTGCCCTGGTCTCCGAATTCCGGCGTAATCGCCATCCTCCACGCTATCAGCGGACCGATGTCGCTGCAATCACGACTCGTCGGGTTCGTTCGCCTTGAGGTCCTGATGGGCGGGGACAACCTTCTGGCGGGTGAAGCCGCGCAGGCCTGAGACTTCCTCCGAATCGCGCTCGATCTGCACTTCGCTTGCGGCATAATAGATGACGAGCTTTGCGACCGACATCAGGGCATGGAGGTGGATGCGCTCGTAGCCGTGCGACGCATCCACCCCAAAAGCGAGGAGCGCCGTGCGCACGTCATGACCGGCCTCCACCGCCGAGGCGGCATCGGAGCGGTAATAGCGGAAGACATCCTTCTGCACGCGAATGCCATGTTCGCCGCAGAGTTCGTAAAGCTTCTTCGACAGATGGTAGTCGAAGGGGCCGGTCTGGTCGGCCATGGCCAGCGTCACGCCGAACTCATCGGAATTCTGCCCGGGCGCCGTGGTGCCATTGTCGACGGCCACGAGGGAGGCGATCTCGGGCACAAGGGCTGCGGAGGCCCCGACGCCCACTTCTTCGCCGATGGTGAAGAGCCAATAGGTATCGACCGGTGTCTCGACATTCTCGCGCTGCATGGCCTCCAGCGCCGCCAGCATGATCGCGACGCCGGCCTTGTCGTCCAGATGCCGCGAGACGATGTAGCCGTTGTCGAGGAATTCCGGCTGCGGATCGATGGCGATGATATCGCCGATGTCGATGCCGAGCTGGACGATGTCCTTGCGATCGCGCGCGAGCGCATCAATGCGCAATTCGACATGGCGCCAGCCCGTGGGCTGAGTGTCCACCTCGTCGTTGAATGTGTGGCCGGAGGCCTTGAGCGGCAGGATGGAGCCGCGATAGATGCCCTTGGAGGAGAAGATGGAGGCGCGCGCGCCCTCCGCAAAGCGCGCCGACCAATGACCGATCGACACGAGTTCGAGGCGGCCATTGTCCTTCAGGGCCTTGACCTGGGCGCCGAGGGTATCGAGGTGCGAAACGATGGCGCGGGCCGGCCGCTCATGGGCGCCGGCGCGGCGGGCGCGGATCGCGCCACGGCGGGTGAGCTTCACTTCAAGCCCGAGGCGCTCGAGTTCGCGCGCCGTGTAGCGAACGGATTCATCGGTGAAACCGGTGGGGCTCGGGATCGCAAGCAGTGCTTTCAGCCGGGACCGGAGGTAATCCGGGTCGATATCGATCGGTGTCTGCATCCTGGCTTTTTGGCAGCCGCTGCCGCCGGGGTCAACAGCAAGGGGGCCATTCGCTTCAGGGCCGGATGGATCTCCTGGTCTTTCCGGCCGGTGCTTTCAGGCCTTGTGCAGGGCCCCGGGCTTGTGAGCGGCGCGCTTTCCCGTCTTGCTGCTCTCGACGATGTATTGCGGGTCCGATTTCGACGCGTTCACCTCGTGATCCTTGATCTTGGTTGGCGAGGTCTGCTTCTTGACGACCTTGCCTTCCGTCTTGCCCTGGCTGGTTTTCCACTCGACCTTGTCGCCCTTGTGCAGGTTCTTCGTCATGTTCGGATCTCCCATTTGATGGCTTGGCTTGCAGCGCCTGCTGCATTTACTGAATCTGTTCCTTCACCCAGTCGCGCCCGGCATCGCCGCCCCAGAGGAGCCAGGCGATGTAGCCGGCGGAGGGGTTGTCGTCGTCACCGAAATTCTTCGCCCGCTTGTCGACCTTGTGACGGGCGAAATAGCTCTTCATGCGCTTCATCGTGTCTTCGCTGAGATTTCGCTGGTTCTTGAGATCGCGCGCCCGGGCGACGCCGACCTGGGTTCCGCCGCGGTTGAACTTCTGGCGCAATTCCAGCCCCCGCGCCGCCTCCTTGGCCACAGCTGCGGTCGGCTTGAACGTATCGGACATCTCGGCTTCCTCCGGCATGAATGGCGGGCAAGGGCGTCGCTCGACAATGCGTGACGCGGCGCCCGTGCTCTCGCAGGAGAACGGTGCAGCCGGGATCCGGTTCCGGAGCGCGGCTCGGCGGAGGGCAAGGAGGCCTGATGCGCGCGCTGACGGGGATGCGGACAGGACGGGGAGGATGTGTTAGGATAGATGGCGGACAGGGTGGCCGCTCCAGACAGCTGATCAGTCAAACTCAATCCAGCTCATATCGTATTGTATTTACACGTTCTTTTCCCACTACTCGGCTTGTCCACATGCCATCTCGTCTCATCCCGTAACATCAAATCGCGGCACTTGTGGCGGGCTGAGTGGCGGGCTAGCAAACCTGCATGGAGAGCATAAAGGAGACGAAAAAGATGCTGAGCGACGCCAAGGCACGCAAGCTGAAACCAAATGACAAAGCCGTTTCAGACGGTACGATTGTCGGGCTCTACCTCGTACCTGGGGGTAGCCCCGGCAGCGGTAAGTGGATCCTGCGTTTCCTATCACCGGCTAGCGGCAAGCGTCGAGAAATGGGGCTTGGAAGTTATCCAACTACATCAATCCGCGAAGCCCGGGCGAAGGCTTTTGAAGCACGTACCGTGATTGACGACGGAAACGACCCTTTGGAGATCCGCCGCAAGCAGGAACGGGAGGCCGCTCGTCTTGCCGCTGTTCCGACCTTTGCAGAGGCTGCGCGCCAGCACTTTGCGGACAAGGCGGAGGGCTTCCGCAACAAGAAGCACCGTGATCAATGGATCAGTACACTAGAGAGGTTTGTTTTCCCGAAGATTGGCAAGACCCGCGTAGACGAGCTTGCTCCGGCCGACTTTGCCGCCTGCCTTAAGCCCATCTGGCTTGAAAAGGCGGAAACCGCATCCCGGGTAAAGCAGCGTTGCGACTCGGTAATGAATTGGGCCGCCGCGAACGGCTTCATTCTGGCAAGCCCCGTCGGCGTCGTCGACAAGTTGTTGCCGAAGCAGCCGGGCAAACGAGAGCGGGTCGAGCATCATCCTGCCCTCCCTTGGAGATCGTTGCCTTCGTTCTTTACAGAAGTCCTTTATGCAGGAGAGTCAAACAGTACGCGGCAGATGCTCGAACTGCTGATCCTGACCGGCAGTCGCTCAGGGGAACTTCGGCTTATGGATTGGCGGGAGATCGACTTCTCTCACCGGATCTGGACGGTACCTGCCCCCAGGATGAAGGCAAAGGTTGCTCACCGCGTGCCTTTGGGACCGCGAGCCATCGACATTCTTGAAGAACGGCTGGAGCTTACGGAAAGCGGAGAGGGCCTCGTCTTCCCGTCTCGCACCAAAAAGGCAGTCACGGATATGGCGTTAACAAAATTCCTGCACGATCATGAAGTCGAAAGCGATAGCCCCGGACGACATGCGACAGCGCATGGTTTCAGATCAAGCTTTCGCGACTGGGCGTCGGAGAACGGGTATCCGCGGGATCTAGCTGAGCGTGCTCTTGCGCATACTGTGAAGAATGCTGTCGAGGCTGCTTATCATCGGACCGATCTTCTGGATCAGCGGCGACCGATGATGATGGACTGGGAGAGGTACTGCCTGGATGGAAGATAACTACTTGGCTAGCATCGCTCCGTAGAGCGGCACTGAGAGTGCTAAGTGATTATTGAACTAATTGAAGGTCGGCGCGCGGGCCAGTCATCCAGCGCAGTGTAACAGCGGTGCGTGAACTGGCGCTGTTTCCGATCGCGCTCATTTGTCCAGGCGAACGGAAAGGCCAATGTGGCCTTGAGCTTGGATGCTCCGTGGAAGTTCCAAGGCACCAGGATCTAATTTGCTGACGGCCGGCTCTCCACAACCAAAGCATTCAGACTCACGAATTTCGCAACCCGAACATACGGGTCGTTAGCAAATACGATGCTAGTTCGTCGATGAAATTCGAAGCGCTAGAGCTGGGAGCATCACATGGACGAAAGTGGATTTAAGCAGTGGCTGCAAGAAGGCGGCGCCAATGTGGAGGACGCGATCAACACCCGAATTTACGCAGTCCGTACGATCGAACGCAACTTGAAAGCGTTAGGATCCCTGCACAGCGATCTAGCTTCCGCTCATCAGGATGATCAGTTTGCCCAGTTGCTACAACGTATTGCGGACATGCGGACTGATGAGGCTGTTGCTCGTCACGATTACCGCATCTTAATGCCGCAATCGGTCAGGCCGCAGAATCGGCTTTCAAGCTGGCGTTCTTGGCTTAGACTCTACGGACGCTTTCTAAGCGGTGAGGTTCGCGCTCCCCGCGACGCAGACCGGATTCGGCAGTACGTGCTGGATCAATATATTGAGCCCGCCCGCGAGCGAGATGATCCCAGTGTTGATGTTCTTGTCCGAGATGTAAACACTGCGCTCGGATTGACAGAGGCATGGCCCAACATCAGTCAGGCCCTAAGCGGACCGATGTTCCAGGAATTAGCAGACGTATCGGCTCCTGAACGTATAGGTGCAGAAGCTAGCCCTGCGACCATTTTCAGGTTCCATTTCGATCACCAGCCCGAAATCGATCATGTTCCAGGTTTAATTCTATTTGATCGGGATGGTTCGGGGTTCGCTCCGGCGAGAATACGAAGCCGAGCTGACGAACGCCTTGCTTTCAGAGTAAAGCCAGAGGGAGCGACGAACGATGCCGACCAGGCGTTGGCATTCGATGACATAACTGATGTAGCTCGCGCTATGCTGATCGAGCGCCTCCCAGCAAGGGTACGACCGATTGGAGGCGGAAGCGCCAACTATGTTCAATTCGGTGGCAAACTCGTCCGTTACGAACTGGATCCAATGATCGCACGTGACTTAGGCATCCCTCCTGCCGGCGACTTAGGGGACGGATCATCAAAAGTGCAGTTCGCGTTGCCTCTCGCTACAGAGCCGACGAACCTTATTTTGTATGGACCGCCTGGAACCGGAAAGACCCACCAAACCGCAGCAGAAGCAATTCGACTCTGTGGAGAGCCGGCACCAGCGGATCGATCAGCACTGATGGCTACGTATCGTCGCCTTCTCGATGCAGGCCGTATCGAATTCGTCACCTTTCATCAGTCCATGGCTTACGAAGATTTCGTCGAAGGCTTGCGGCCGTCCAAGGGGGCAGATGACGCGTCGATTGGTTTCGAGTTGAAGCCGGAGCACGGCGTCTTTCGTCGTATCTCACGCCGCGCAGAGACTAGTACGGGACCAGGAAATGTGCCGTTTTCACTGGCGGGGCGGCAGATCTATAAAATGTCGATCGGCGCGGCCAATAACCCTGACGATGCGCATCTTTTCGAAGAAGCCATAACCGGGGGTTACACGCTTTTGGGTTACGAAGACATAGACTGGTCAGACAGCAAATACTTCGAGCGTGAAGCGATCATAGAGGCCGTACGAACGCACGGTGAGATTTCTAGCGAAGAGCCGACTGCAATGAGCGGTCGCGTCCAGATGCCCTTCATTTTCCGAAACCTGCTGAAGAAGGGTGACATAATCATTGTTTCAAAGGGCAACGGGCTGTTTCGTGCAATCGGCGAGGTAACGGGTGACTACCAGTTCGCTCCCCGGGAAGGCGGTGACTATGGACATCGCCGCGCAGTGAAGTGGTTGTGGATTGATCGGGTCGGCGTACCGGTCTCGGAGGTCTACGCTCGCAACTTTAGTATGAAGTCGATCTACCTGCTTACTCCTTCAGAACTGAATCTCCCTGCACTGGAGCGGTACATCACGAGCCAGCAAAACACGGGGCGCGGAGCGCCGGAGCAGTTCGTCCTTATCATCGATGAGATTAACAGGGCGAACATCTCCAAGGTTTTCGGCGAACTAATCACACTCTTGGAACCGGACAAAAGGCTCGGCAAGCCCAATGAATTGAAAGTGAGGTTGCCGTATTCGAAAGATGCCTTTGGCGTTCCAGCCAACCTTCACATAATCGGGACAATGAACACGGCCGATAGATCGATAGCCCTATTGGACACTGCCTTGCGGCGACGTTTCATCTTCAGAGAACTCATGCCCGACCCCTCGATGCTAGACGTCGTGGAGGGGATTGACCTACCGTTGCTGCTGAAAACATTGAATGATCGAATTGAGTATCTGTTCGACCGAGAACATCAAATTGGGCACGCGTACTTCATGAGTTGCAGCTCCAAAGCCGACGTCGATGAGGTGATGCGCAATAGAATAATCCCGCTACTTACAGAATATTTTTACGACGATTGGCAGAAGGTTGCGATTGTACTGGGCGATGCCCACAATCGAGAAGGTGATCGGCAGGGGAATTTCATAGACCGGCAACTACTTAAGGTTCCTAGTTCCATGGCCTCAGATGACGGTGATGCGACGGCGCGCTACCGTTGGTCAGTCCGCAAGGAGTTTTCCTACCAGGATTTCATGGCAACATGATCCGACGCACGATCCAGGAATGGAGTTCAATTTCCTACGGCAGCGGTAGCCTGGAGATACCTGCCGATGCAGCCGATCGGCTTGCTGCGGTTGCCAGGGCCTCGCCGTTAGCCGGTCGAAGCGGTAATCGGGTGCTTGAGCATGGTAGAAACGGGCTGCGTGCGCAGGGCGTTGTCGGCGTATTAGCAGCCAAGGGCTGTACTTTGGAGATCCTGCCGAAAATTGACGCCCTACCATCTGCGGGTGAGGACGCAGTTGGAGCTGTGCGACAGCGACTAGTTCACATGCTGGCGGTTGCTCTAGATTTGAAAATAGATGCTGGTGCACTGACCCATTTATCTTGGCAAAAGGAAACCTTACTAGAAATCCTGATAAAGCTCTTCTGCGAAAAGCTCGCACACTCCGTGCGCCGAGGAATGCCGCGACGTTATATTGAGCTGCACGAGGACCTGCCATCTATTCGAGGGAGGCTAGATCTAACCCGGCAGTTCACGACGCTCGGGGGCAATCCTTCACGGCTTGCGTGCCGTTTTGATGCCCTTACGCGGGACATCGCCCTCAACCAGATTATGAAGGCCGCAATCCGAAGTTTGGCAAAAATCGCGAGAACGAATGCCAACCAGCAGCGTTTACGCGAACTTGAATTTGTCTATTCCGAAGTATCGGAAGTGCCAATCTCATTGCTTCGATGGGACGACGTTGTATTGGACCGCACGAGTAAACAATGGGCGGAGCTGTTGAGCCTGGCGAAGATGCTTCTTGGCCATCGCTTTCAGACAACTTCAGAAGGAGGAACGGACGGCTATGCACTCCTTTTCGAAATGAGCACGCTTTTCGAAGAGTACGTTACCCGGATGCTCTATCGTGCGTTACGGGACAGTGATCTGAAGGTCGTTAGCCAAGGCGGACGGCTTTATTGCTTGGAGAATGAAGCGAAGAAGCCGCTTTTTCAGACCAGGCCTGACATTCTTATCAAACGCGGCAACGATGTTGTGCACCTGATCGACACCAAGTGGAAGACTATCAAAAGTGCGGCAGACGATCCTAAGCAAGACGTCTCTCAGGGAGATGTCTACCAGATGATGGCGTATGGCCAGCTGTACAAATGTCCTCGTCTCACGCTTTTGTATCCACACCACAACGGCCTAGCTGCGGCAGACGGTATCCATTCAACATTTCGCGTTAACACAGGAGGCCAGTCTATCGAGGTCCGTGCCATTGATCTGTCGACAGATTCTGGGGTGCTCGATCGATTGAAGTCGTTTTTCTTTCAACACTTCGAGAACTGAATTTGATGCAAAGGAGGGGTAAATTGACGCAGACGGCCGGGTAACTTCTGCTGCCGTTTTACCGATCTTATTGATCATTGTCGACCGATCATGGGCTCGGTGAAGTATCATACTCATCGACGACCACAGAGCCAAGCTAGGCATTGCCTAATCACCTAGATTACTGCACCATACGGGGCATCGGCTATTCATTCATATTATAATTGCAGGGGTGCGTGAAATGGCGCTGCGTCCGATACTGGTCTCTATTCAAGCTCATGCGGGAAACTGAACGGAGATGCTCGGCAACTTAGCCCGATAGGGAGCGGCAGCGGGAGCTTTCATAGCCTTCCAAACAAGAGTTGCTTCCGTGCTTCTTCAATAAGTGAGCATTGTCTAAATCCTGACGATTGTAAGGGCCACATATTTCGCCACAAAGGAACCGGCACGCATTGCTAGCACACGGAGCGATCCGCTAGCCCTCTTCGCCAGCATAGATATCGAGCAGCAGTTCAGGGTTTGATCCCTGGCCCTGTAGCTCTTCCAATATCTGCTCCAGGATCACACCGTATTTGCCCTGAGCGCTGGCGCGGCTCTGATGGGCGAGGTCAGCCAAAGTTCTTCTCGTTGCTTTGGCGAGCGCGTCCGCTACTGGATCGGTTCCTATGACCAACGCATGTCTGTCGACCATTCGCCAACGGATAAGACCGACCAGGAGAAACGGCGCGTAGTGAAACTTGTTGTAGGTGGTGCCGAGGTTTTCCCGGAACTCCAAAAGCACGCGTCTGGCGAGCAGCTCGACATTCTGCCTCGTGAGCTGCCGGGGAGCGGTTTCGGATCGAGAGAGCATAAAGGCTAGGGCTGCAGTTTCGCGCTGCCATACCCAGTTCTGTATCGGCTTCTGAAGGATCTTGTGTATGGCTCGCAACTCGAGCGTCTTGTCGGAAACGATCCGCCCAAAGCCCTGGTATGCTAGCTTCCAATGGCTTGGATGGTTGAAGAGCTTATGACCCGACATTTGTTGGTCCCAAGCGTCAAGAAGAACGATCGCCACGTCGTTCGGGCAAAGCCGGAACAGCCAAGTCAGAAACCGGAGAGAGTCGTTACCGGCATGCAACTTGCCGGACAAGCGCAAGTTCACATGAGCGACTGCTTTATCAATCAGTTTGCGCAGATTTGCTACCGTTACGTCGCCGATCTCGGATGGAAGCTCGCCATCGCTTGAAACTGCATAAGACCGTGCGTATCGATCATCTGCCTTATCCGCCAAGGCTTTCCAATCGACTTCAACTGCGTTGGCGTTCGCATTCACGAGCTCGGCGAAACCCACTTCGAAGACGCTCGCATCCCACAGAGCTTTGGAGCACGGTATGACCAGACGACTTGGAACTGTTGGTTCTGGCTTCTCCAGGTTGGTAAGAAGTTCAGACCAGTCCTCATCGAGTTCTTCTGCGCTATCCCAATCGACCAGGAACTGCCTCGAAAGGCTTTCCGCGTAGACAAAAATCCTGGCGCGTCCAGATGCCGGTGCTTGCTCCACACTCAACTCAACCGGCACAGCGCCCGAGGGTTTCAGACCCAGATCGACAATCGCCTTTCTGGGCTTGGTGACGTTTTGCTTGCGTAGGTAGATGGAGAACCGCTCCTGCCCCGCTTGTATCGCGAACTGGGCAGGCGCAGGGCTTCTATAAATCTCACCCGCCGGGAGCGTTGTCTCTGGATCTATGAGGTCATAGCTTTCTGCGCCTGAAGGCCTTTGCACAATTGTGGAAATCTGTGGCAGAAAGTCGAAATAGACGGGTTCCCGCTTGCTCATTCGTGTCGCTGCGACCAAAGCCCCCTTGGCGACGGCCGATGGTGGTAGTGATACTAGCGGCATCCCCAGCGCATCTGCAAAATGATCTTGTATATGTTGCCTTACGGCTCCGTCAGTCAGAGACTCAACAAGCACCAAGTCGCAACTGCGGAGCAGATGCAGTATTGCGGATGGCAGGTCGGGGAACTCTAGGGAAAGCTTGTTTGGCGGCTCGAGGGCCTGCCAGTCGCCGTTGTTCATGCGAAGCAACTCTGGCTTGGTTTCAATGCCAAGCGCCAATCGCCCGACTGAACTTGCGGCATGCAGTGGTGCGCTCCAGTGCTTAGAGACTGACGCCTCTAGGCTACTGAGTGCGGCTTGCGCCAGATGCTCATATCCAAGGGAGCATTCGATGAGCTGACTGAAGTTTCGGCGCTCAGGTGCGAGCACCCCGCTGCCTTGGCCTTTGTGATTCCTGACTGTGAGCGCCTGAACAGTAAACCCTCGATCGACATGATTGATCACGCCGACGCGACAGGGCTTTTGGATGAGCTCAGCCGATAGTCCATACAGAACCGAAAGGACCGGCCTCCAAACCAGAAGCGGTGTAGATATCTTCGACCGCCGGAGCGCGCTCAAAAGCCGTTCCTGAAGGATTTCGCTGCTGTCCGTGACATCGTCGATGCTCGCAACGCCGATGCCTGCCCCGACGAACATGCCTGAGAACGCGTGGCTAAGAGCCAGAACGCTCGGATCAGGGGAGCTCAGCAAGGATCTGACCGATATCCTGCGATCATCGCTTCCTAATGCTCCCCATCCGCCGCCTCGGCCATGTGGAGCATGCCCGGCTTGTGCGCCCCCGACAAGCCGGCTTGCTTTGCCATCCCCGACCACAATGACTGAGCCGAATATGCCACCTTCGGTGGTGTTATCGTTTGCCGCTTCTTCACCATCGGCCGCAATTTGCCAATTGCGACTTGCGAAGTCCCGCCAGCCATTTAGGTCATAGCCACAGAGCTTTTTCATTAGGGCCCCGACTTGTAGATGTCGCCGCGGGCGAATGCTCGTATCGCATCAAGACCAAGCTTGAGCCCGGCCCCTACCGGATCGAAAGCTATACCCTGGACATTTGTCCGGACATCGCTGGCCTCCACCACCTCAGGCAAACCATTAGCTGGCGTGAGGATAAGGCCCTGCCTCAAGGTCTCTGACGTTGAGACCTTCTGGATGGCCATCAGGCGCTTATTGGCTTCTACGACAGCCTCCTTGACGTCTATGCGGTCAAGAGTATGAGGTGTCCAAACTGCCACTGTGCGGGGGACGTCAACGCGGCTTGGGTCTGTAATCTTCAAAGCCACATGTGACCGCGCATAGCTTAGAAGCCCCCTGGCCTGACTTGGGCGGGAATGAACTTCAACAACACGATTGAGTCGCTTCAGCCAGAAGACTGCGATGGGATTATCTTGATCAAACCATCGACCGAGGCTTGCTTCCGAGCGCCAGAAGATTGGCGACTGCGCAACGAGTTCGCAATCCTCAACATCGTGAAGTGCCAAGATCACGGCTAGAACACAGAAATCTGTCCATGTCTCTGCCTGCCATGCCCAAAGGTCGTCAACAACCAGCTGGTGCTTGAGCAGTCTCAACCACGCTTGATAGACCGCTCGGTAGTTGGCGTCCTGCATGAGGACATAGTTCGGAGCAATGCCCGCCTCTGCGACCATTACGTCCAATTCCGCCAAGAGGCGGGAAAAAATTCTGCAGAAGCGATATAGCGCGTCCACTTGTTCGTAGCGTCGGCTAGCCTTGGCCTTCGGATGCTCCTTCATCCATTGCCTCGCCACATCCGAGGCAAGAACCGTATAAGCGTGCAAGACGCGGTTCTCAGCAGTATCGAAATTTTCGCGGCGAACTGTCGCTAAGATCCTTTGGCTGGAACCTGCTCGCTCTGCAATAGTGCTGCCAGGCTGCCGCACAAGCCAGCGCATCGAAGCACGATCCATCTCCCGCACTCTGTCCAATGGCACGAGCTCTCGGGTGCGACGCAGCACCTTCCGGATCCGCGGTTCAAGGTCCTTGAGCTTCGGGAGGATTTCTCTCGCTTGGCGGATGATCTCGGCCATGCGCGGATCATCCTCGTGCTCCGCCCTTTCCCACGCGGCTTTGAGGCGGGGCCAAACGTGAGCGGGCTCGTCCAATGCCTCACCCAACTCCTGGACTCGAGCCAGCACCTCGTTCATTCGACGCAAAAGTGCCTGCGCTCGCAGATCGTCTTCTGTTTCGCTTTCAATCGTTTTCGGCGGCCTTACAGGGAAGCCCTGTCGAGTTGGATTTCTTCCAGAACCTGCGCGCGGATATGGATGCAGAAGCAGATCGATCGGCTGCCCCTGGATCATGCCCTTGAGCAACACCGTGTGCTCCGTCTTGGAGCGGGCAGGTGGGGTCACCTCGCTGATCAGGCAGTCCGTCGCCCCAAAGGCATCCAGACGCTCGCTACTCCATGGACGGGGCAGGTGCAGCATTAGCGAATGACCCCGTTCCAAACGAATTGCCCAGATCCATCCTGAGCGGCCTGGCGTGAGTCTTCGATCGCCTGGGCGAGCGCCTCATCCTCAAGGTCTCTGGCCACGAAATCGCGGAGTTTGCTGAACGGCTCATCAAAGCTATGCACTTCGAGCCCGCGCAACTTGGGGAGAAGCCTCATTTCGACTTGGTCTGCCAATGGCGCATGCAGAACTTGGCCTCGATCGCTTAATGGGTAGTTTGCCACATAGGCCACAATTGCTTTTCCAAGCCGGTGACCAAAAGGACGCTTGAAGGCGCTCATCAGCTCGATCATGGTGTTTAGGCTGGACTGGACCAGTGGCTTCTCTTCAACAGCCTTCGAATCGCGAACCCAGCTGCTCCAACGCTTAGCTGAGAGTGCTTCGGGCGTTGGTAGCTTTTCCGATACCGTGGCTGTCTTGAGTTTTTTCGGCGCGGCGAATCTCAGAACGTTGGCTCGGTCTACAACCTTGTCGGAAAGGGACTGAGTGCTCTCGTCCTCGTTCATGGTGCCCGCGAAGAGAAGATTGTAGCCGGGGAAGATTCTGGGCGCCTCCCGACCCTTGGGCATTGGAATTTCCAGTTCGATCTCGGCGTCCTTGCGGAGTTCAGCCTTTTCAACGTTTTTGGCAGACGGTCGGCTCTCAAGCCGGCTGAGAAAGTCAGAGAAATAGTATTCGACTCGCGCGAGGTTCATCTCATCGAGCAGAACCATCAGCATTCGGTCCTGGAACTCCGATTTCGGATTGTTCAGGAAGTCGAGCTGATACAGCGCCCTGGCCATGTCGGTCGGCCTGAAGCGCTTTTCGATGTAGTTGTAGAAGCCCATCAGATCCTGAGGGCTATCCCACCTGGGCTGCACGGGAACCTGAAGGAAGCCGATACCCATCGCGGCTGCGTATTGCCTGGGCAGCTGGCTCTTGCCCGTCCCAGATATACCCGCGAGAACAGCCATCTGCGCTGTCTCATTTACCTTCATGGCGGTATGGAACGCCCTCACCACCCGATCAGGGTAGTCTAGTCCGCTGGCCTTCAGCCTGTCGCTGACGTGTTTGAGAGCATCAGCTTCGTTTTCCGGCGCCCGTTCTTTCCATTCTTTCAGTCCAGAGAGAACAGGTGGAAGAAGTGTCAGCTCTTTAAGCCGTTCATCAACTTGCTTTGAAATGTCCGGATCGGCGCCCGCGTCAGCTGCGTCACCAGCTAACTCCTCCAGATAGGCAAGTTTGGCCAGAAGGGCGGCTCTCTTATCCTCCAGCGACTCGACAGACCGTTCAGCGGAACTGATCTGTTCCTGTGCGGCTGCAAGCTTGGCTGCGACGTTTGCCAGCTCAGACCTTGCCTCGACGGCTGCGGCGCGTTCTGCCACTTGCTGTTCACGCACCAACTCAAGCTCACTGCGGGCCGCTTCAACTCTGCCATCCAGATGGGCCAGTTCGCGTTCGCTGTCAGCCAACGAACGATTAATCTCTTCGAGGCGCGCCTCGGCATCTACTAGTGCCCGCTTCTCCTCGCGTAGAGCGGTGATCTGGCGCTCTAGTTCCGCCAGTTCGGTCTTCATCAGTTCGATCTGTGCGAACATGCGCTCAGCCGCGACTATGCGATCCTGCACGGCTTCAAGGTCGAGCCGGGCCGTCGCGAGATCTGCGTCAACTGTCGCTTTCTCTGCGAGAGCAGTTTCCATTTCGACGGTCAGCTTGCGGATCTCTGCTCGCTTTTCGTCTTGAAGAGTCCACTCAAGCTTTAGCTCGTCTAGTTGCCGCTTGGTGGCATCATACTCGGCCTGGATGTCTGCGATGTTTTCAAGCCGCTTCCGGCGTTCAGCAAGTTCTGTCTCAACATCTCTCAGAAGGTCTCTCTTGCTGTCGATATCAACTAGAAGGGCCTCCAGCGCACGCTGTGGACCTGCGGCAGAGACGACGCGGTCGTGAAAAATCGCGAAGAACAACTGGATGCCGATGAGTCCAAATAGGCCGATCCCAAGCAGCAGAAATATAAGGGTATTCGACGTAAGCATTGCTGGACCTTATTGCTCAGGGGCAGTGTTGGGCTGTTGGGTTGTTTCAGAAATTATCGGGGTCTCGTCGGTCGATTCCTGCGAAACCGACCCCGGTATTTTTGCGGGATCGGAACTCAGAGCGCTGAGCGTAGACCGCTTGGTCTTGATGTCCTCGGTCAGAGCCGCCTGCTCTTGCCGCAGATTTGAGACCTGTTGTGTTAAGGTTTTCAGCTGACCCTGCAGAGCATCGATGTCTGCCGAAATGAGGCGCGTCTGCTCCGCTGTGCCTTGAAGCTTGCTCAACTGGGCTCGAAGAGCGTCCAGGCTTGCCTGTTCGGTTTCGCGCTGGCTCTGTAGCTGCGATAGCTCTTCCCGGGCGGCGGCCAGTTGCTCACTCAAACTTCGTTGCGCTGCCTCCGCCACGCTCTTACGTCGCTCCGCCTCTGCCGCCTGAGAAGCAACCACGCGGGCAGCCACAGCGTCTCTTTCGAGTGCTTCAATCGTGGCTTCAAGTTCGGCCCTTTGTTTTTGTGCCGCGTCTATTTGGGGCAGCAGGCTTGCAAGTTGACTCTGAGCTTGCGTTCGTAGTTCTTCAGCCTGTCTCTGCCGACCTTCCGCCTCAGCCGCGGCAGATTTCGCGGCGTCGGTGGCAAGAGTTGCGCTCTGTTGCTGCCCCTCGAGCCGTGCGATGTCTGAGCGAAGCTGCTGCAGTTTTTTGTCTAGGTCTTCGTTGCTCGTCGCTAATGCGTCTCGGGCAATCTTGAGGTCCTCGGCGTCCTTTTGCGCCGATGCCGCCTCAGCCTTTGCGCTCTCAACTTGGCTCTTCAGTGTCGCGAGTTGAGTGACATAAGTTTGAACCTCTTGCTCCAACGAGGCCTTCGCCGATTGTAGGCTCGCTTGGTTCTTCTCTAAATCTTCCACCTGTCGTTTCAGATCGTCTAGGTCGCTACTACGGACTTGCGCATCAGCAATTTTGCGGTTGAGCTCCGCAAGCCGTGCGTCTGCATCTTCGAGATCCTGCTGCTTCAGGCTGTAAGCTTGCTCACTGTCTTTCAAACTCCGCGTCAGACGATCCAAATCCGCCTGAGACTTCTTTTGCTCGGCCTGCAGCTTCGACCTCTCAGCCTGAAGCGACGAGACGGTTGCCTTTAGCCTCGCTGCTTCTTCAATGGCTGCTTCCGCAGCTTCTTGCCGCTTTGACAGCGCCTGCAATGCAGTCTCGCCTTCGTTCAGCCGAGTTTGCAAGTCAACCAACTGGTCTTCAGCGGTCTTCAATGAGGTAACCTTGTTGGCCAGCTCGCTTTGCAGTTTTTCAAATTCTCGGTTCTTTGAAGCGATCTCCGAGTTGATCTCATCTCGCTGTCTGAGCGCAGCTGTGCGCTCATTGTTAAAACGATCAATCTCTGATGCGATCACGCCATAGCGACGTTCCATCTGATCCATTTGGAAGAAGATAGTTCCAAGCGCTGCAACTGAGACACCGGCCAGCAAGCCAGCCAAGACTGTGAAACGATGCGATTTACGAAAGCTGTTGTTTGACGCGCTCAATGCATCCCTCCAAATCCTTTTCTAGCTCGTCGACCCAGAAGCGCTGAACGCGCCATCCAAGTGATTGAAGCTGCTTGTCTCGCCAGTGATCGGCGAGTTTGCGTTTTCCATCTGTGTCGGCGTGCCAATGGCGTCCGTCGATCTCTAGGTCGAGCTTGATCTCGCCTCTCCCGAACAGTGCGAAGTCGAGCCTGCGGCCGGCAATCTCGAATTGCGGGATGGGTTCAAGTCCCTTCTCTTTTAGGGCGTTGAACACACGCCATTCCCACTTGCTGTCAAACGTGCTCTCTGCGACCCTCTTTCGAGGTTCGGTTGCAATCCTTGCTAGCTTCTGAAGGCTGCTGACTTTGCCAGATCGAGCGTAGCTGAGGTCCCCGAACACGTGAGCAACCGCGCGCGCACGACTGATCGCTACGTTCAACCGGCGCCAGTCTTTCTGGACAAAGGAAACGGCAGACATGGCGCTGGATGGTCCGAGGCAGGGTGAGAACAGGATCAGGTCACGTTCCTGCCCTTGGAAGCTATCCACTGTTCCAATTCGTAGATCGGCCTTTTCAATCACTTGCTCAGGGATTGCCGCATGTATTGCGTCGCTCAGTGCCTGCACCTGAGGTCGGAAAGGCGCAATAACGCCAACCGTGCCAGAATATGCTTCAGTGAGAAGCAAGAGCTTCAGGTGATCCGTGATGGCAGAAACTTCGGCCAAATTCACATTTGTCGACATGGGCGTCGACGGAGAAGGAACGTCCTTCCAGGCGATTCCAGGTTTCAATCCAGCGGGCGCCTTCAGCCTCTGTTGGTCGCCAGCGACACGCAGCTTTCCGCCGTAGAATGCTTCGTTGATGTATTCGACGATATCAGTTGCTGAACGGTATTGGTCGCGCAACATGACCTTTGACGCCCCCGGTGTCAGGTTCGCCAAGTCGAACAACGATTGCCGGCTTTGTGCGAAGCGGCCCATCGAGCCGATTGGCAGACCTTGCGCCTGCATGAGGTTGCGGTCATGGGCGATCCCCAGCTGACTGATGAAAGACAGCTGCTTATTGTCACCCACAACAACAGCGCGCTTGGCGCGCGCGAAAAGTGGCAGCGCTGAAGCGACATCGCACTGACTGGCTTCATCAAAAATGACCAAGTCGAAAAGCCCCGCCGCCAGCGGAATGCGCTTTGGAGCACTGAGGACCGACGCAAGCCAAAGCGGGCGGTGATTAACGACCTTCCGGGCCAATTCAGGACGTAAGGGGCCGGTCAGTTGAGCCAGCTCAAGGTTTGCGTGCTCCTCACCCAATTCCTGTCTTTCAGCCTCGGTCAGCACCGTCCTTTGGAGCAGAACCCGCGGCATGATCGACTGCACCAGTTCCGCAATCTCAGCCGTTAGCGAAACCGGATCCTCTGGCGCGCCAAGGCGCTCACATTCCTGCTGAAGCTTGGCAAGATGCTTCTTCAGCATCTCGTCCGAAGCGCCTTCGGCTGCCGGATCATCGTTAACGATGGCAGCACTTTTTCTCCCAATGAGCCGCTTGAGCACTTCGAGCAGTCGGGTGAAGATGGAAACGCGTGCGGCAGCTGATGGCGCTTCAGACGGATCAGGTTCCGCCTCGCGACGGGCCTCGAGGCGCTCTATAAGATCTGCAATGTGGCATCGCAGGCGACCAATCTCATCAATCGTCTGAAGCGCGTCTGCCCTCAACCTAGCGGTAGTAGCAAGCTTCGCACGGGCAATTAGATCTGGTGCAGGACCGGACCTACTCGGCTCCCTAATCAATTCCGTCAGGACTGCGTTGAATGACAAATCCAAGTCCCGAGCCGGATCGAGTGTCCGAACAATAAATGGCACGTCGTTGGCAATGCCGCGTAGCCGCTCTTCAACCGCATCGAGGGCTTGATGGTTCTTCGACGCCACGAGGACAGATCCGTCCGCATTGAGGATAGATGCCACCATCGAGACGATTGCTTGGCTCTTGCCGGTCCCCGGGGGGCCTGTGACGACCGTGAGGCTGGAGCCCAGCGCTTTCTCAACTGCTGCAATCTGTTCGCGGTTGAGCGGTCCTGTGTTGAGCGCTGCGGCGGGTGTGGGCTCAACCGAGCTCTGTAGGCCAAGGATTGGCGCAAGAGCCGTTCTAGAGAGCTCGTCTTGGCTCCATGCCGCAATGCGGTCGAGATCACGAACAGCTCCAGCAGTGAATGTGCTATCAGTTGGCAGAAAGATGCCGGCGATGTTGTAGATTCCAGGTCGAGCTGGATCGAGCTCTGTTGCGAGGCCACGGCCTGAAAGCTTTCCCTTGAAGCTGCCGCCCACTGCCTCCTTCAGTCGAGCTAAAAAGTCGTCGAGCGGCAGACCGGTGCCTTCCGGTTGACTGAAAACTTCGCGGAGAGCTTTTTCAGTCCATCGCTCACTACGTGCTGCCCCTTTGAGCCACTCAGGATTGACCAGAACATCATCGGCGTCGATGGTTAGTTCCAGATGTGTGTCGGTACGCACCCAGTCCGCGCTAATCAGCCCGATTGGCCAGATGACCGGCGCGCCTTTGGTCTGGCTGACCGCGATGGGCCAGCCGACTGCCATCGTCTGCTCGTTGGCTTCACGTTTGAGCAATGCCTTCCTGAACTCGTCAGAGAGGTCATTAAGCCCGATCTTGACTCGGATGCCTTTCCCATCGTCGCCGGTAAGGGGACCTGATCCCGTTATGAGATGAAATTGAACCCCATGGCGATCTTCAGCCTGAGAAATTGCGCCGCGTGGATCGGAACGAAGAGCTGAGCGGTAGTAACGTAGCAACGCGGCAGGCTCAGGCGCATTCGGTGTATCAGTTGGCTCAGGCAGATCGCCATCTTGGTAGAGGCTGAGAAAGACTGCAGGTGCTGCCTGCAGAACTCCGGCACCGGATGGTTCGCGTGAGCCATTTACGGCGGAAGGCATGGGACGGATGGCAGAGACCGCACGCCAGCGGCCATCGCGGCCCTTGGAGATCTTGCCTGCTTCTGAAAGGGCGGCAATTTCAGCATAGATCGAAGCCCGCATCCTGGGATCGAAATCGACATCGAGGAGAGCAAGAAGCTCACTCGTCGTTCGTCCGCTCGGCATTGCAGAGATCGTTCGCAGCAGAAGAGACATCAGCTTTTCTCAGTTAAGACGTTAAGCCGTTAAGCTTCTGGAGAACCGAGAGAAAAGCCGAATAGTTTGAAGGTAACCCAGGATTCTGCATTACAGTCATTGAACGGTATGTCATCGCTTCGCACGGCATAGGTGCACAATCATTCAGTGAAATGTCAATGATGATAAATGCGAATGCGACCAATTTTCCCGGCGCAATTTTGGGCGTCAGGTCGAGCATCAACTGGGGGGCCCTGCAGGAGATCTCGGATGGAGTCATGACCGTTTCGCTTCGGCCCTAGGCTACTGAGCGCGCCTCAGCGCGTGATCCAATCCCTGGTTGTCCAAGCTGGAGAATCATCGCACTACTGATGGCAGATCAATTCAATCGTCTCCAACAAGCAGCGAGGCTTGCGTGAGTTCTGTTAGACCGAATCTAGAATCGCAACTTGAGCAGCTTCTCGTAAATGACGATGAATTCCGTAGGCTCGAGAACGAGTTCGACCAGTTTTGTCCTTTCGAAGCGCTAGGTATGGTTCGGTCAGAAGTGCGTCACGGCAACTTTCTCGCCTATTTGCTAGAGCCGGGCAGACCTCATGGCTTCCACACGGACGTGCTTAGGGCATTCCTGTTGGCGGTATCTCGAGCAACAAGTCGGTCTTCCCAGACCGCTTCTCGGCTTAAGCCGCTCAACGTACATTTGATGGATATCGAGCAGGCGGATGTCAGGCGAGAGTGGCGAAGCATCGATCTGCTGATCGTCATTCCGGCAGAAAAACTAGTCATTCCAATCGAGCTCAAGGTCGAGTCATCGCAGGGATCCGACCAGCTTCTGCGATATCGCGGTATCGTTGAGAGCCAATGGCCTAAGGGAGATGGTTGGCGACATGTCAACGTGTTCCTTACAAAATACGAAGAGGAGCCGATCGATGCGGAGCACTGGCACGCGCTGAACCTCCGCGATCTTGTTGCGGAACTGGACATTGTGAGCGCGAGAGCGAGCCCAGGCCCCGGCAATGATAGCCTGAAAGCTTACTTGAGGATGCTGAGGAGGCACCATTTGGAAGACGCAGACCTTGAAGACATCGCTCGGAAGCTTTGGTCTCGCCATCGTGAAGCGCTCGAATTTCTAGCAGACAATCGTCCTGATGCGACAGCAAACCTGTTTGAAATACTTAAGGAACGGAAGTCCGCTGTCCTAAAGTCGCTGAAGGACATTGGGCTAAACGTTGTTCTGGATGCCGAATACAAAAATATTATCAGGTTTGCATTCGAGCAATGGGACACCCTTCCTGGCTTCAAGAGCTCTCGCTGGACCGACAGCAAGCGACTTATACTTTTGGAATTGAAGCGAGAGAAATCCAGTATCGCCGCATATCTCTATCTTGGTCCGGGTGATGAAGCCGCGCGATCCCAGTACCTGGCGCTACTCGACAAAACCAGGCTGCATCGACCAAACGCGCGCGCCGGGCGCGATTGGATGTGCCTCGCCAAGGCTGACATGCTACCCAACCAAATAGACGAGGATTCGGACCTGGATCTGGCGATGGAGGCCGTGATCGGCAGTCTGGACAAATTCGCAGCAAAGGTCTTCAATCACTTTGATCCCATCCTTGCCAACATTGATGGCTCGACAGCCGACATCACTGCGCGTTCAGGGCCTTAGCCGCCAAATGTGCCAGAGCGCGAATGGAACCCGCTCGGGACGGGATGTTGGCTTCTAAGCCACGATCCCCGCCCAATCCGCCGCATGGCTTCCCTCATGGTTCGCCATGCCAGGCTTCGTCAGGCAACCCACCGGTTTCGTGTAGCTGTCGATGCGTCGCTCGGGGCGCTCGTGCCAGCTGATATTGAAAGCCCAGTAGGTCGGGAAGAAGTAGAGCGAGGAGTAAGGCAGGTGGTCGTGGATCCACCAGGCGAGCTTCTGCCAATCGCCTTCTGCCTGGAAGCGGTCCCAGAAGGACGGCACGACGATGCAGGCGGTGGCTCCCATGAAGCCGTCCGCATCGCGACGATCCCAGATGTGTCCGGCGTAGTTCGATTCATTCGATGCACAGCTGTATCCAGCCTTCTTGCCGCGCTGCATCTCGTTGCCGAACCCGTTCACCTCCACCGAACGGAAGGCCGAGCGGATGGCGATCCGCCCAAAAGCGTCCTGCAACGGTTCAAGCAGGTCCTCACACAGGCGCGTGCCGGCAGCGATCGCGAGATCCGGATCGTCCGGTGCATTGTTGAAACCGTGGATCGATGCGATGTCGGAGAAGAGGAAATCCCGCATGAAGAAGGTCTTCGAAAGGCGCACGCGGCCAAATTCGGTGAGGCTGGTGACGCTGGTCGGCTTCTTCATTCTCGGTCCTTCCCCTTGATGATGCGTCACTGAAGCATCGGGAGTTTCTTTGGGCAAGGCCAGGTCATCGCTCATCCCCCGGTTGCCTCTCCGCTTCGCTTCGCTACAGTCGCGCAGACATGATTTGGAATGGAATGCAGCATGCTGAACGGCATCAGTCACCCGAACGTTGCTAAATTCTGGAATGGCCTAAAGCCAGGCGACTCATTTAGCAGCCTGCGAATAATTGTGCGGATTACCTGATGGCGATCTGCAAGAGGCTGCATTTGCACTAAATCCGATCGCAACACGCGGCGGCCACTTGCCACCACTGCGAAAGAAGCCTGACCTTTCATGATGAACCCTACTGAAATCGCAGACGCCCTGGATGACATTGCCAGCGCAAAGTTTGACCCCACAGAGTTCGGCTATGCCTTCGCACAGGCGACGGATAATGCGCAGGCAACTGTTGCCAAGCTGAAGGTGGGCACCACCAACAAGTCGGATATCGCGGGCGGCGTTCTGCTGAACGGCAAGTTTCATTATGCTCCGGCCCTTCCGGGCATGGCGGCTGAAATGCTGAATGCGCTTCGCACCTCCAAACGCACAGTGAAAGCAAAACCTGCAATCCTGATCGCCACGGATGGCGAGATGATTGCCGCCGAGCATCCGAAATCCGAGGAAACGCTGCATTGCCCCTTTGCGGAGCTTGGCACGCATTTTTCCTTTTTCCTGCCTGCGGCTGGCAAGGAGCGCTATCGGGCGGCAGAGGAAAACCCGGTCGACATCAAGGCCACCGGCAAACTGGCGAAACTTTACGATGCGCTTTTGAAGGCAAACCCGGATTGGGCCGTGCCGGAGCGCCGCCATGCCATGAACCTGTTCATGACGCGGCTGATCTTCTGCCTGTTCTCTGAGGATGTCGGCGTCTTTAAGGAAGATCAGTTCTCCTTCGCCGTCTTCTCCTATGGCGGCAACAAGGGCGAACACGCGCGCGATGTTCTGGTGCAGGCGTTCACAGCCATGAACCTGCCCAAGGATCAGCGTAAAGGCCTGCCTGCCTGGACCGACACCTTCGAATACGTCAATGGCGGGCTGTTTGCCGATGCCATCGAGGCCCCGGAATTTGATCCCATCTCCTTCCGCTATCTGCGCGACGCCGCCGAGCTGGACTGGAAGCTGATCAACCCGGATATTTTCGGCTCGATGATCCAGTCGATTGCCGATCCCAAGGCCCGCGCCGAACTGGGCATGCATTACACATCGGTGCCCAATATCATGAAGGTGCTGGGGCCGCTGTTTCTGGATGATCTGGATGAGGCACTGGAGAAGGCCTGGGACAAGCCGGCGGCGCTGAAGGCCCAGCTTCATCGGCTCTCAAAAATCCGCGTCTTCGACCCCGCCTGCGGCTCCGGCAATTTTCTGGTCGTCGCCTACCGGCAGATGCGGGAACGCGAAATTCGCATTCTGAAACGGTTAGGAGAGCTGGAGGATAATCCGCAGAACGTCATGTTCTCCTCCGTCAGTCTCAACCAGTTCTATGGCATCGAGTTGACGGACTTTGCGGCGGAAACGGCGAAGCTCGCGCTGTTCATTGCCGAATATCAGGCGAATGCCCATTTTGCCGATGTGTTCGGGCGGATGCCTCCGCTGCTGCCGTTGCGGGATGGTGGGCAAATCAGATGCGGCAATGCTCTGCGGGTGAATTGGGATGAGGTTTGCCCACCTCCAGTTGGGAGCGAAGAGGTTTTCATTGCGGGCAATCCACCGTTTTTGGGTTCTACGTATCAGTCGAAGGAACAGAAAGCCGACTTGGGCGAGGTGTTTGCGGGCGTGACGCCCAGTTATGCAGCATTCGACTTCGTGTCCGCATGGTTTTTCAAAGCAGCAAGATATGTCGAGGGACGTTCAGCGCGTTCCGCATTGGTATCAACGAATTCAATTTGCCAAGGCTATTCGGTCGCTGCACTTTGGCCGCATATTCTCTCTGCCGAACTTGAAATTGCCTTCGCGCATAAAGATTTCAAGTGGCGTAACAACGCTTCAGCAAACGCCGCCGTGATCTGCTCGATTATTGGCCTGCGGAACAAATGTTCGTTGAAAAAGCGCTTGTTTCACGACGATCTGGAAGCTGTCGCCGATAACATTAATCCCTACCTCGTCGCTGGCCCAACCATATATGTGGAAGGCACCCGAACTGGGAAGTTCGAGCTTCCGGCGATGGACTACGGCAACAAGCCGGTCGAGGGTGGGAACCTGATCTTAGAAGAGGGAGAGAAAGAGCAGCTCGAACTCGAGTTTCCTGAAGCGAAGGAGTTTATTCGACCATTCATGGGATCAGCGGAAGTCGTGAGGGGTACAAAACGATATTGTCTCTGGATTCCTGATAATAGGTTGAACGACGCGCTAAAGATTGTCGAAATCGCTAATCGAATTGAGCGGGTGAAGGAATTTCGTGCCAAGAGTACTGATGCGTATGTGAGAGAAAAACTTTTGCCCCGGTCACACGCATTCAAGCAAATCTTCGAAGCGAAGTCCCACTCGATCCTCATCCCCAGCGTCACCTCAGAACGTCGTCCCTACCTTCCGGTTGACCGCGTTGGAGCCGACGTCATTTCTTCGAACCTGAATCAGGTTCTCTACGACGCCCCCGACTGGTGCATCGCGCTGATTGCCTCGCGTCTGCATCTCGTCTGGATCGGGACGGTTTGCGGACGGCTTGAATCCCGGTTCCGCTATTCCAACACGCTGGGCTGGAACACCTTTCCGGTGCCGAAACTCACCGCTGATCAATTGGAGCAGCTTTCCGCCTCCGCACGTCGCATTCTGAAAACGCGCTACCAGCATTACCCGAAAACCATTGCCGATCTCTATGACCCGGACAAGATGCCGGAGGATTTGCGCGCTGTGCACCGGGACAATGATGAGCTGCTGGAGAGCATGTATATTGGCCGCCCCTTCCGCAACGATACGGAGCGGCTGGAAAAGCTGTTCAAGCTGTATGCGGCGCGGGTGAAGCAGGGGGCGAAGTAAATGGTTGAGATGGTCAATGTGCGCTACAATGGCACCGGGCAATCCAAGGCCACCAATGCGTTGGGCCAGCGGCCCATGCAGGCCCGCGCCTATGCCGCCCGCAGCGCGCAGTTCATTCTGCTCAAAGCCCCGCCTGCGGCGGGCAAGAGCCGGGCGCTGATGTTCGTGGCACTGGACAAGCTGAACCATCAGGGGCTGTCGAAAACCATTGTCTGCGTGCCGGAAACCTCGATTGGTGGCTCCTTCCGCTCAACCGACCTGAAAAGCTACGGTTTCGATGCGGACTGGCAGGTGGAGGACCGCTGGAACCTCTGCCTTTCCGGCACCGAAGATGGCTCGACTGCGCAGAAGGTGAAGGCGTTTTCTGATTTCATGCAGTCCGACGCCCGCGTGCTGGTGTGCACCCACGCCACCTTCCGCTTCGGTTTCGAGGCGGTGGAGCGGGCGCATGGCATCGAGGCCTTCGACAACGTGTTTCTCGCCATTGATGAGTTTCACCATGTCTCGGCAGCCGATAACAACCGTCTCGGCGAAATTCTGCGGCAGATTGTTGCGCGCGGCCAGTGCCATGTGATGGCCATGACCGGCTCCTACTTTCGTGGTGACGCCGTGCCGGTGCTGCGCCCGGAGGACGAGGCGCGCTTCAAGACGATCACCTATTCCTATTACGAGCAGCTTGAAGGCTATGAGTATCTGAAGGCGCTCGGCGTCAACTACAGCTTCTATCGCGGCCAGTATCTCAACGGCCTGCCGGATGTGCTCGACACGAAGCTCAAGACCATCATCCACATTCCCCATCGCGGTTCGGCGGAAGCCTTTGGCGAGAAGAACGATGAGGTGGGCCGCATTCTCGATCTGATCGGCGAGCATATCGGCGTGGAAGAGGGAACGGGCTTCGATCTGATCAAGACGGCACATGGCCGCGTGTTGAAAGTGGCCGATCTCGTTCATGATGGCCCGGAGCGTGAGGGGGTGAAGGCTGCCCTTTCCCGCGAGATCAAGGGACCAAATGGCAAGCGCGACGATGAAGCGGACCGCGCCAAGGTGGACATTATCATTGCGCTTGGCATGGCCAAGGAGGGTTTTGACTGGGTGTGGTGCGAACACACGCTGACCATCGGCTACCGCGCATCGCTGACCGAGATCGTGCAGATCATTGGCCGCGCCACGCGCGATGCACCGGGCAAGCCGAAAGCCATCTTCACCAATCTGGTCGCGGAACCGGGCGTGGAAACGTCGGCGGTGAAGGATGCCGTCAACGACATGCTGAAGGCCATTTCCGGCTCCTTGTTGATGGAACAGGTGCTGGCACCCAATTTCAAATTCTATCGCCGGGAAGATGGCGATATTCGCGAACCGATCACAGATGACGGCCAGGGCACCATCACCATCGGCATCAAGGGTCTGATGGAACCGCCGACCGACCGGGCGCGAGACATCTGCGAAAACGATATGGCCGATCTGATGGCAACCGCCTGTCAGGCTGTCGATGCCCGTATCGTTTCGCCAGACACGGCCCCGGAAGTGGCAACCCAGATGCTGCTGACGGACATTATCGAGCATCGCTACGAGAACCTCAACGACGACGAAACCGAAGCCATCCGCCAGAACCTTGCGGCGCGCATGAACCTGCTGACGCTGACACGCCAGGAAGCCGAACGTGGATTTCGGGAAGCGGGTACTCAGTTCTTAGGTGCCGATCAGCCAGGCGGCGAAGCGCCCCGAACGGGCGCTGACGCCGGGCAGGCTGACGGCAACGACTCAGACGACGACATGCGGGTGGCACCCAACACGCTGCTGGCCATGGTGCGTCGCTTCATCAATGTGCGTGAGCTGGATATTGACCTGATCGATAGCGTCAACGCGTTTCAGGAATGTTTCGAGGTGGCCTCACGCAGCTTCGATGCCCCGCTTCTGTCTCAGGTACAGTCCGCCATGGTGGCCATGCGTGTGCAGATGACGGAAGAGGAAGCGCGGACGCTTTGGCCCAGGATCAAGCGGTTCCGGGCGCAGGAGGGGCGCGAGCCGAATGTCCATGCAGAAGACGCCCTGGAGAAGCGCATGGCGGAAGCGCTGGCCTGGCTCAAGAACCGCAAGGCGCAGACGATACGGGAGACGGCAAGCTGATGCCCCGCCCGACACTGGAAGAGATCTTTGCAGAGCCAGACGAATTCGGTCTTCTCGCTGTGAAGCTGAAACCGAGGGCGTCATCTTCAGCAAACAATGGCGTTTCGATCCTGAATGATGTGACGCGTTTTTTCGAGCAGCACGGACGTTTGCCCGACGCCAACGCATCCAACCACGAAGAGATGCGGCTTGGCACCATATGGGAAAACCTCGCCAAATCTCCCACCGACGAACTGAGGCAGGCCGACAGGCTTGGACTTCTGGCACGGAAAGGGAACGTTGCCGAGGTTTCCTGGCGCGACGAGGTTGAAGACGACGACATCCCGGCAACGCTCGATGACATCTTTGCTGATGATGGTCTGGACGTTCAGCCGGAACTTGTTCAGCTCAAACACGTGACGCCGGCAGCGGAACGCCAGATGCCTGACCATCGGGCGGACTTCATCCCCTGCAAGGATTTCGATCAGTTTGCGGGACTGTTCGAGACCATGCAGCAGGCTCTCGATAGCGGCGCACGCGAAGCCACGCTAATTGAAAAATGGGCTGTTATCGAGCCTGTCGAAGGCGACTTTTTCATCCGCAACGGCCTTCTAGCCTACATAGCGGAAAAGAGTGAAAGTACGCAGCGCGGCGGAGCACGCGATCATCGTCTCCGGGTCATTTTCTCGAACGGCACCGAGAGCGACCCGCTGATGTCATCATTCCGGAAGTCCCTTAATGACGACAAGACGGCCCGAGTGATTCAGCGCCTCGGGCTTGGACCGCTCGATCCTGACTGGGAAACCGACAAGGTTTCGTTGTCGGGCACGATCTACGTGGCCCGCAGTCTTTCGGAGGATCCTGCGATTAAACCGCAGCGCGACATCCTCTACAAGATCGGCGTAACCTCACAGGACGTCCGGCGTCGCGTAGCTGATGCCCGGAACGATCCGACCTTCCTTCTGGCACCGGTCGAGATTGTCGCCACTTACGAGCTGCAGAACCTGTCACGCTCCAAGGTCGAGAACTTACTCCATCGGTTCTTTGATGCCGCAAGGCCCGGTGAGCTTTTCATCATTGACCGCTTCGGCAAGAAGATCAGGCCGCGCGAATGGTTCTATGTGCTGCCAGAACTCGTCGCCCAGGCGGCCCAGCTCATCAAGGACGGGCAGCTTCATCTCTATCGGTATGACCGTGATACCCAGAAGATTGTCAAAAGAGCTTAGATGGGACCTCGACCAATGTGCTGCGAAACATTGCACTTAGGCTGCCATCCGAGATTGGTTCGCGAAGATCTGAGGGCATGAATCCTAACCACTTCATTTTGTCCAAGTCGCGAGCAATTCGATCACGCAAAACCGACGCCTCCAAAAAGCGACCTCCTCTAAGCTCTTGAGATCTTTTCGCCTCAGCTTCCTCAAGTGCAGCCTTAAGCGTCGCGATTTCGGAAGTAATCGCTTGGCTATCTGACGCGACACGACTCTCCAGTCGAGACAGGATTTGTTGAAGCTCTCTTTCCACCGTTAGCCTCCATGTTTACCCGCACGAATAGCGTCCTGGTCCGCACGCCTGGTGACCTGCCCGGAATGATACTCCACTTTCACTGAAAGGGCACATGGCTATGGATCGTGTAGGTTGGGTGCAGCATAAGCTTCGAGCCGCACCTCTGTGTGAACTGAAAGGCTTCATCAGTTCCGTATATAGTTTGATGTGTCGGCATGCCTCGGATTTGGACAAGGCAAGAACATCATTCTGCCTCAAAATTAGCTCGCACTTGCGCGTCTGAAAGGCGTTGCGCGTCAAACAACGTCTTGCAAGTTCAAATCTCGCGCAGCAGTCTGTAACTTCAAGAACGCTTGATACCGGCTCGCATGAGTAACAGCCACAGCGTCGCTGCCAGGAACGTATTCTACAGCACTTCTTGATAACTCACGCATGGCAACGCGAACATCGGGGAAGGCACCCGCCGCGACGCTTCCAAGAATGGCAGAGCCGAGCAGGACAGGTTCCTCCGCCTCGGTCGCGACAACAGGCTTGCAGCAGGCGTCCGCCAGGATCTGGCGCACCAGTGGGCTTGCGCCTGCGCCACCGCTGATGACCACCCGCTCGACGGAAGCACCCGATTTTGCCTGTGTCTCGATGATCTGGCGCAGTCCGTAGCCGATCCCGCAAAGGCCGGCGATGTAGAGAGCGATCAGACTGTCAAAGTCACGTTCCATGCCAAGGCCAGCAATGACGGCGCGGGCATACGGATCGGCAAAGGGTGCGCGATTTCCGAGAAACTCCGGCACGACATGCAGGCCAGCAGCAAGGTTGACGGCCTCTGAGGCATTCGCGACCTTGAGTGTCGCCTGCTCGGCCATGAAGGCGGGTAGAGACTTGCCCTCGGCCTGTGCCCGGGCGGTCGCCTCGGCGGCAGCGGGATGGAAGGAGAGAAGCTGGTCGATCGCAGCCCCTGCAGCACTTTGACCACCTTCGTTCAACCACATGCCGGGTACCATGGCCGAATAATACGGTCCCCAGACACCGGGTACGAAGACGGGATCTGCTGTCGAGGTCATGGTGCAGGAGGAGGTCCCGAACACATAGGCCAGGTTTTCTGCCGGCTTGCCGCCGATGCCGACCGTGCCGATGCCACCCGCATGAGCATCGATCATGCCCGCAGCGACGGCCGTACCGGGTTTGAGACCCATGGCTTCGGCCGCCTCTTTCGTCAGCCCCTGCCCCAACCGGGTGCCAGGCTCGACGATGTCGGTACCGATGCGGGCAAAGCCCTCGGCAGCCAACTCCTCAAGGCCGATCTGATTGAAATAGCTTTCATCCCAGCGCGCTTCGTGGGCGAGATAGGTCCATTTGCAGGTTACAGTGCAGGTCGAACGTGAGAGATCCCCGGTCGATTTCCAGGTCAGGAAATCGGCGAGGTCGAAGAACTGCCAGGCGGCGGCGAAGGTCGCCGGACGGTTTTCCTTCAGCCACAGGATCTTCGGCGTTTCCATCTCCGGCGAGATACGGCCGCCGACATAGCGCAAGACATCGTGCCCGATCGCATTGATGCGCTCGGCCTGAACCACGGCACGGTGGTCCATCCAGACGATAATGTCACGCTTTGCATCTTCCGACGGACCGACGGCGAGCCGCTTGCCCCCCTCGCCCAGCACCACCAGCGAGCAGGTCGCATCGAAGCCGAGACCGATGATCTGGCCCGGCGACACCCCGGCCTCCTGCACCGCCTCGCGGATGATGGCGCAGACTGCGTTCCAGATCTCGGTGCTCGACTGCTCGACGATCGAGCCTGCCTCGCGAAAGAGGGTGATATCGCGCTTCGCAACCGACAGCATGCGCCCCTCAAGGTCGAAGAGACCAGCACGTGCGCTGCCCGTTCCGACATCGACGCCGATGACGTAACTCTCGGACATTTGGATCAATCCTGCGGCCGACAACGCAATTTCATTGGCGCTCCGCGAATTCTGCCATCTGCCTGATGAGGAAGAACCCCACGGTTGCGCCGGCGTCCTGCAGCCCTACGGTTTTTTCCTGGAAGGCAGCGGCCTTTCCGTGCTGCGCGACCATCGACTTCGTCGCTTCGAGCGCATCTTCCGCGGCTTTGGCGGCAGAAGACAGCGCTGCCGTCAGATCTTCGCCCTTTCCGGCCGCGTCCTCGAGAGACCTCGTCAATGGATCAAGTACATCAAGTAGGGTCTTGTCGCCGACTTTTGCCTTGCCGCGTTCAGCGATTCCATCTGTGTAGGCGCGCCAGAACTGAGCCAGTGCTCGGGTATCAAGAGCATCGAGCCCCTCGACCGCCTTGCTCGCTCTCAAAAAGCCCGTGGCCGTCAATGTCCCCATCGTCGACGGAGCTGTGCGCGCCATTGTGGCACCGGCCGTGCGGAGCAGTTTGGAGAGACCGGCGTCCGCTCCCTCGGCAGCGACGGCTTCCGCCGCAGCTGCAAAAGACTTCGCCATTGTGATGCCAAGGTCGCTATCACCAACTTTGCCATCGAGCGCGATGAGAAACTCTCGCTGTTCGGCAAACAGCTGCTGCCAGCTCTGAAACAGCCCGATCAGATGACCCGCTTCCAGTTTTTCGAGGCTCATGATCTCAACCCGTCACGTGCTTGAAGAAAGGCGTGTTGGCGGGCGCTGCCATAAGGCGATCGAGCTCCTCATCAAGATGAAGGATCGATATGGAGGCACCGGCCATTTCCATAGAGGTCGCAAACTCTCCGATCCACACATGCTTAGCGTTCACGCCGCGGGCATCAAGGAGTTGGCGGACGCGGCGGAACAAGATGTAAAGTTCCTCGAGTGGCGTACCACCCAGACCGTTGATCAAAACCGCTACATCATCTCCCGATTTGTAGTCGGTTTCGTTGAAGATGCGGTCCATCATCTCGTCGACAACGGAATTTGCGGGCGCCAGTTTCTTGCGACTGATGCCTGGTTCGCCATGGATCCCCATGCCGATTTCCATTTCGTCCTCGCCAATCGAAAAAGTGGCGTGGCCGATTTCAGGAACGACGCAGCTCGAAAGTGCAACACCCATGGTACGGCTCTTCAGCCGTGCTTTGTCCGCAATCCGGGCGACCTCGTCGAGTGACAGACCTTCAGCGGCAGCTGCTCCGGCCGCCTTATAGATGAAGAAGATGCCTGCCACGCCGCGACGCTTGTGTTCTTCGCCGACAATCGACGAGGCGACGTCGTCGTTTCCGACAACCTGCTTCACCGTAATTCCATCGAGATCTGCCAGCTCGGCAGCCATGTCGAAATTGATGATGTCGCCGGAATAATTGCCGTAGATGTAAAGGACGCCGGCGCCCTGATCGACAGCCTTCGTCACCTGATACATTTGTTCGGCGCTGGGGGATTGGAAGACGCCGCCAACAGCTGCGCCATCCAGCATGCCGTCGCCGACGAATCCCAAAAATGTCGGCAGATGACCCGAGCCCCCGCCTGTCGTCAGCCCGACCTTTCCGGGCTTCCGCTTGGCGGTTACAAGGCACCGCAGATCGTCATTCGCATAAGTGACCATCGGATGCGCCGCATAGATGCCCTCGAGCATCTCGTCGACGAAGTTGACCGGATCGTTGAGAAACTTCTTCACTTTATCCTCCACTGTTACTTTTTGCGCTGGCGCATGACGAAGAAGGCAGCTGCAAGCAGGATGAAGCTGCCAACGACCAGTCGCTGCCAAGTGCTTGGGATGCCGACGAGCACCAGGACGCTGTTGATAACGACAATAAGGAGAACGCCGAGAATGGTGCCAAGAACCGTTCCCGTTCCCCCGGTAATGCGAGCGCCTCCCAGAACGACGGCCGCAATTACATTGATTTCTGTACCAACCAGATCGAAGGGGTTTGCCTGACGGTTGGCACACACGTGAATGATACCTGCAAGGCCCGCCAAAGCGCCTGCATAGCCGAATAGAAACAGATGCACGGTGCGCAGACTGTATCCGAGACGCTCTGCAATATTGGGATTGCCACCCACTGCGAAAATCGCGCGCCCCATCAGGGTCCTGTTCAGGATCCACCAGGTCAGGATGGCGGCGACCGGAAGCACGAGAAAATAGAAGGGCAGAGTGACGAGAGCGCCATTGGCGGTCTCGAACTGCAAGAGCGGCATTCGCCCGAAGGCCCCCATCTGCGGCGGCAGCGACATGATCCAGACGGTGCCAATGAAGGATAGAAGGAAACCGCGAAACAGATACTGGGTGCCGATCGTCACGATGAGGGAAGGAACACGCAGGTGGTGAACGAGCAGACCGTTAATGACGCCGAGGAAGACACCACCTGCCATTGCGATAAGGATGATCACAATGATGGGTAGCCCGGGCAAATAGGTCTGCACCAGCAGTGTCACAGAATACATGGTGAAGGCAGCGATCGCGGTAAACGAAACATCGATGCCACCGGCTGCCAAGATGACGAAAACGCCAAGCGCGAAGAGTCCCATCACGACGCTGGCGCGGCCGATATCGATCAGGGTCGAAGGCTGAAGGAATGCCGGATTAGCGATCGAAACCGCAACGCAGATGGTGACGAGAATTGCGAATGTAATCGTCTCTGGACGCCGTCGGACCAACGCGCCTAGGCTAAAGGCCCCATCCGATGCTGAAATCTGGGCCTGCTCTACTTTGGTCATATTCATTCTTCAGCCCCCTTCTCACCACCGAGCATTGCCCGGTAGAGATCGTCCTCGGACGCCTTTTCTGCTTCAAATTCTGAGACGATCCGGCCACCGTTCATGACGATGATGCGATCAGCATTCTGCAAGAGCTCTGGCAGATCGTCGCTGACAATGATGAGCCCCATGCCGGATGCGGAGAGCGACTGGATAACCTTGTAGATCGTGTCCTTTGAACCGACGTCGACGCCCACTGTCGGCCCGTGCAGGATAAGAAGCCTCGGGCGGATGCTCAGCCAGCGGCCAATCAGAACACGCTGCTGGTTACCGCCCGATAGGGAACCGACCGGCAAATCTATGTTTTTTGTGTTGAGGCGCATTTGCGCCGACAGGTCTTCAGCGAGGGCCCTTGCGCGCTTGCGATCAATAACTCCGATGCCGTTGGTGAGGTGTCGAAGTATGAGAGCGGTTTCATTATCAAGGATTGACTTGTCGAGGAACAGTCCTTCTGCCAGACGGTCCTCCGGAACATATCCAATTCCGTGTTGGATGGCGTCGGAGGTAGAGGTTAGTCGCACCTCCTTGCCGTCAATCAGCATTTTTCCATGCTCGACAGGCAGCACCCCGGCAAGTGCCATGGCCAGCTCATTGCGACCAGAATCTGCAAGCCCGGTAACACCCAAGATCTCTCCGCCGCGCAAGGCGAGCGAAACACCTTCGACATTGTCCGTGCGCAATCCGTCTACCTCGAAAAAGGTTTCGCCGTCCGGTCGCCCCTCGCGATAGCGGGTCGCGGTGATCTGCCTTCCCGTCATCAGTTCAGACAGGTCATCCTTGGTGAAGCTTGCGATCGGCCCTTGGCCGACACACTTTCCATCGCGAAAAACGATGGCGTTGCCGCCGATCCGATAGCATTCCTCGAGCTTGTGAGTGACGAAAAGTACGGTAACGCCCTCAAGCCGCAGGCGCTCGACGACTTCGATCAGATTGTCGACTTCACGTCGGGTCAGGGAGGTTGTCGGCTCATCCATGATGACGAGCTTTGCCCGTGTCGCGATTGCGCGTGCGATCGCCACCAATTGTCGTGAAGCGAGCGGCAGGTCTGCGACAATTTCCTTCAGGAAGGTGCGATCTGTGGGCAGGCCGACTGCTGCAAGAGCACGTGCCGCTGTTTCCTGCATCTGGCCGCGATTGAAGAGGCGTGCCAGCCGCCCTCCAGCCGACACAAGCTGCTCGGTCAGCGCAACGTTTTCCGCAACCGTCAAATTGGGCAAAAGCGAGAGATCCTGATAGACGGTCTCAATTCCCGCGGCGAGAGACTGAATCGGAGTCAGAGCTGAAAAGCTTTTTCCATCGAGCACGATCTCGCCGGAAGATGGCGGGTGCGCACCGGACATAATCTTGATGACCGTGCTTTTGCCACAGCCGTTTTCACCCAAAAGGTGATACACCTGACCGCGCGCAAGGGTCAGATTAATGCCCCTAAGCGCGTGCACGCCACCAAACCACTTCTCGACGTTGTTCAATCGCAGCAGCTCAGCCGGCTGCTCAACATTCATTTGCATTGCGACCACGGGAACACGATCCTCATTCTTTCCGCAGGCGGATTTTGCCGCGGCGCTGTGACCGGGGGTGCTCCCCGGTCACGGTGTTTGGCGGAAGGATCAGAACAGGAAGTCCTTGTAGGTCGCCTTGTCGGCGAGGACCATGCCGTTACCGACAACGAGCAAGCCCTTGCCGGCCCCCTGCTTCACGGTCACCTTTTCGTAACCGGGCACGCCCAGGTCCATGCCATCGGTCAGCTCCTTCTTTTCCAGCAGGAGCTTGGCGATCGTATTCATAGCCATGCCCGCCTTCTGCGGATCCCAGAAGCCGATCGCGGTGATTGCACCGGATTCAAGCAGATCAGCCGAAGGGTTCGGAAGGCCGGTACCAACGAGGCAGACCTTGCCGCTTAGACCGGCTTCGTCAATAGCTCGGCCGACACCAAGTACGTCGTTGCCTGCAGAAGTTTGGAAGCCCTTGATATCGGGATGCTTACGCAGGATTTCCTTGGCCTTTTCATAGGTCGCGTTGGCATCGTCAAACGACTCGTTGTTGGGATCAACGAGTTCCATGCCGGCATACTTTTTGGCGTTTTCCTCGCCAGCACCGACCCACTGCATGTGGGTACGGCTACCAAGCGAACCGACGAAGGTGGTCCACTTGCCTTCCTTGCCCATGCATTCTGCAAGCCGCTCATTCAAAGCAGCACCGTAGTCGGCGTTGTCAAAAGCTTCGACGTTCGCATTCGTGTTGATCTGGTTGTCAGCCTCATGCGTGACGACAACAATGCCACGCTCCATGGCGCGCTGCAGCGTCCCCTCGAGCACGGCCGGATCCATCGGCACCACTGCGAGCGCATTGACCCCCTTGGCCACGAGATCGTTGACGATCTGCAGCTGCTGGGCGGAGTCGGCTGTTGCTGGACCGCTCTGGGTCGCCACGACATCCGCATTTGCTTCCTGGAAGGCAACCACGCCGGTGTTCATGCGGTCGAACCACGGGATACCGCTGATCTTGACCACAGTTGCGATCACAGGCTTCTCCTGCGCAACGAGCACGCCAACAGAGCCTCCCAGGGTGACGGCTGCAAGCGCGGTGCCGAGCATCATTTTTTTGGCAAACGAGTTCATGCTTTCCTCCACAAATTTTCCCTCGATTTGTTACTTCGGCGATTGAGGGACAGACGCCGAAGAATCTTCAGGGCGACGCATCGGGGCAAGGAAACCCATCACGTCATAGCGGCCGACTGCCAGGAAGGTGAGCAGCAGAGCTCCCCAGGCAAAATCACGGACAAAGTTTGAAAGGCCGCCGAAGTTCAAAAGGCTCGACATCAGCTGAAGCGCCACCGCACTCAGGACCACGCAGATCACGCGGCCATAGCCACCTTCAGGACGGACACCGGCCATGACTGCAATCAGGATGGCAATCAGCAAATAGGAGCTACCGTAGTCGAACTTCACGTTGACGTTGCGCGCCGCGATGATGATGCCAGCGAGACCCGAGAGCGCTCCAGACAAGCCGTAGGTGGCGAGAATGACACCGTTCTTGGGAAAGCCGGCGAAGGTAGCAGCCTTGGGATTTGTTCCCATCAACATCAGCCAGAGACCGAAGGGCGTGAACTTCAACACCGCGCCAATCAGCGCTGCGACGATGATGAATATGACGAAGCTGATCGGGACGCCAAACAGCATGTCGTTGCCAAGGCTCCAGAGCAACGCAGGAGCGCCAACGGTCACGGCACGCCCCTCAGACACCACAATAGCCAGACCCATAAATGCCATCTGGGTGCCGAGCGTGCACAAGATTGGAGTGATTGAGAAGCGGGCTATCAAAAACCCGTTGAACAGACCGCCTGCGAGGCCAACCAGAAGGCAGCCAACCATGAAGCCCAAGCTAAATGTGGTCGGATCGGCAGCTGGACCGAGGATCGAGACCATCAGCACAGCTGAGACCACCCCCGAAAGGTTGGCAAGCGCAATCCCCGAGAGGTCAATGCCACCATTGCCTGCGCACATAGCAAGCATCACACCGATGGCTAGCAGACCGATTTCAGGAACCTGGCCGGCCATGGACTGCAGATTGAACAGCGACAGAAAGGAGCCGCCAGAGATGACCACTCCAGCAACAAGCAGCATGGCGTTCATGACGACAAGCATCACGAATTGGCCGTCGGTTCGCCGCATGGTCTCCTCCCATGTTTAGTGAACGTTGCACGACTTCACTAAACGCTAGCAAAGCACAAACGCGGTGACAAGCCCTATTTTACGCGGAAACCTCGTTGCGGATTCGTCGCATTTGCCGTAAACATCCGGCTTAACGGATACTCTGTTTAGTAAAACATTTCGCAGATGCAGCATTTGGGACGGCGATGAAGAACGGTAAAAGCCTGACGATCCGAGACATAGCCGAAGCGGCCGGCGTCTCCGCCGCAACGGTGTCTCTCGTCTTGAATGGTAAGGGCGATATTTCGGGCGTGACGCGCGCGAAGGTGCTCGAAGCGGTTGCCAGCCTCAACTACGTTCCGCGGGCTAGCAAACCGACGGCAGAACCGGGGGAGACGCTTCGATTCTTAAAGATCGCCAAGCATGGCCACACCGTAAACCGCGACCATAGCGTCTTTATTTCCGACTACATCGATGGGATGTCCGCCGAAGCAACGAGACGAAGTTATACGCTCGAAGTCGTCAGCTTCGAAGGTCAACCAATCAGTTCGGTTGCCGAGTCTCTAGCCGGAGCACCCATATCAGGCGTCATTGCGCTAGGCACTGAATTGACCGAAGCCGATATCCGACTCATCCAGGGATTGGGCTATCCGACCGTCTTCATAGATACCTTCTTCGATGTCATCGACGCCAATTTTGTCGACATGAACAATGAAGACGCTGTCTACAAGGTGCTATCCCGCTTTCACCAGCAGGGGTTTCGGCGGATCGGCTTCGTCGCCTCCCACGTGGAGACGACAAATTTCAAGCTTCGCCGAGATGCGTTCTTCAAGAACATGGCGCGCCTTGGTCTTGCGGTTGAGGAGTCGGACATACTGTCCGTCGAATCAACCTATGATGGTGCCTATGGTGACACGCGCCAGCTTCTCGCAGACGGCCTTGCTCTTGCAGAATGCTATTTCTGCACCAACGACATAATCGCCTATGGGTTTATTCGAGCGTTACGGGAACACGGCCTCTCTATTCCCGACGACGTCTCAATAATCGGTTTCGACAACCTACCCCAGAGTGCCACCATGGATCCTGGTTTGACGACGATCGAAGTCTCCAAACGTAAAATTGGATACCTCGCCGTCACAATGCTGGATGATCTCATTCAATCTGCTGAGCCGCAGCCGGCCGTGAAGATCCAAGTCGGTGCCGAACTCGTCCTGCGCGGAAGCCACGAGAAGCTTTCTCAGCGGCCGGGCAAAAAAAGCGCCCCGAAACTCAAACAGCCGGCTGAATGATGACGCATCGGGCGTTGAAATCGGCGCGTAAGCTGACATTCATCCATACTGTCGCGGCTCTTGAGCCTTTATTTGGATCTCTTGCATCCGAACGACTGCCAGAGTGGGACAGTGCATCAACTGTCGATGAGAGCCTACTGACGAGGACCATAGAGGACGGTTGCGTTCACCTCGAAACTTTTGAACGCCTCGCACACCATGTACAAGTGGCGACAGATGCCGGGAGCAGCGCGATCATCGTCACCTGCTCAACTCTGGGCGAAGCTGTCGACACATTGGCAGCCCGGACGGTAACGCCACTTTATCGAATCGACCGGGGAATGGCGGAAAAAGCTGTGCTGCAGGCGTCGACGATCGGCATCCTGGCAACGTTACCCACCACGCTTGATCCAACGACCAGGCTGCTGGAGAGGACAGCCAAGCGTATGGGTCGTCGTTGCAAGTTCATCAAGCGGCTTTCGTCCGACGCCTTTGCCTGCTTGAAAGCTGGCAACCGGGAGCACCACGACGAACTGGTTCGCAAAGATTACGAGATGCTAGCCGAAGAGGTAGAGCTTGTTGTTCTTGCTCAGGCATCCATGGCGCGCGCGCTTCAAGCCGGCCCACAGCCTAAGCCTTACCTGACAAGCCCCGAGCTAGGCATGGATCACATCGCGGAGTCACTGCGCCTTACGCGCATGTCCGGCAAATGATTTTCTGGAGGAGAAAATGGAATACAGAACACTCGGCCGCTCAGGCCTCAAGGTCTCTGCAATATCCATGGGAACGTTTTCGTTCGGTGGCGTCGGCGGTTTTGCCAAAGTGGCCGACCAAGGGGTCGAGGAAGCGCGACGCCTGATTGACTGCTGCATCGAACTCGGAGTCAATCTCTTCGATACCGCCAATATGTATTCGCTTGGGCGTTCAGAAGAAATTCTCGGCGAAGCGCTGGGGACAAAGCGAAATGAGGTGCTCATATCATCAAAGGCGAGGATGAAGATTGGCGACGGCCCCAACGACGAGGGGGCCTCCCGTTTTCATATCATCCGAGAGTGTGAACGCTCGCTCTCGCGGCTGAAGCGCGACCACATAGACATCTATTTCATGCATGAATGGGATGGGCTGACGCCTCTTGATGAAACGCTGGAGGCGTTGAACACGCTTCGCGAACAAGGCAAAATCCGCTACATCGGCTGCTCGAACTATTCCGGCTGGCATATCATGAAGGCGCTACAGACCTCAGATGCCCGCGGACTATCCCGCTTCATCACTCAGCAAATTCACTACACACTTGAAGCGCGAGAGGCTGAATATGAGCTTCTCCCACTATCCGTGGATCAGGGACTGGGAGTCATGGTCTGGAGCCCTCTGGCAGCTGGGCTTCTCTCGGGAGCGTTCGGACGGAACAAGGCACCGGAACAGTCGCGGCAGGCGCAAGGCTGGAGCGAACCGCCAATCCGCGATCAAGAACGGTTGTGGAGAATCGTCGATGTGCTGGAGGAGATCGCCACGGAAAGGGGCGTGTCAGTGGCTCAGGTGAACCTTGCTTGGACATTGTCCCGTCCGGCCATTTCGACGCTTGTTGTCGGCGGCCTCAATGAGAACCAGTTTCGCGACAACATCGCCGCCTGCGACCTCAAACTTTCCGAATCCGAGTTGTCGCGACTGAATCTGGTCAGTCGCCCTCCATATATTTACCCCTACTGGCATCAACATAACTTTGCGGGCGAGCGGCTGTCTCCAGCCGACCTAGCACTGCATCGCTCGTTCGACGATCTTGGGCTGATTTGACGAGAAACAGGCTTCGTTGGTGAGTGCGAGGACTTAGGCTTGCCGAAGAGCCGCGACTTCCTGCGCAGTCAAAGGCCGGATTTTCTCGTTGCGGAGCATCAGGAACAGTTTAGCAGTCTCTTCCAGCTCTTCAGTCGCATATTGCGCTTCCCGGAGCGTCTTGCCCGCGACGACAGGGCCATGATTGGCAAGAAGAACCGCGTGGCTATCGCGAGCCCGATCTCGGACCGCCTCTGCCAAAGCAGCATCCCCCGGCGGAAAGTAGGGCGCCATGGGCAAGCGCCCGACCCGCATCACGTAGTAGGCAGTCAGCGGGGGCAGAACGTCATTGGGATCGAGACCATCGATCAGACTGACAGCGACCGCATGGGTGGAATGGAGATGTACGACCGCGCCCGAGCTTTCCCGCGCGCAATACATGCACTGGTGCAGGACGGCTTCCTTGGTTGGTTTGTCACCGCCGATATGCACGCCCTCGGCGGTGAATTTCGACAGCCGGCTGGGATCGAGCGACCCCATGGAGGCATTTGTCGGCGTCATCAGCATCTCGCCGGTCGAGAGTCGAGCGCTGATGTTGCCGGTCGAGCCGAAGGTGAAGCAACGATCGAAGAGAGATTTGCCGACCTCTACGATCTCGTCGCGCAGGCGGGTTTCCTCGGAGAGAATGGATGTCATGCCAGTAGGTCCCAAGCCTTGAGGAAGAAATCAGGCGCACCGAAATTGCCGGACTTGAGCGCCAGCGCCATCGGCTCTGTCTGCCCCAGCGTCAGCGTCCAGGGAACACCGGGATCGATTTCCGGACCAATGAAAAGGGCATCGGGTGCCAGCGCGCCGACCACGGCACCCGAGGTCTCACCACCGGCGACGACCAGGCGGCGGACGCCAGCAGCCTTGAGGCCGAGCGCAGTCTCGGCGAGGAATTGCTCGATGAGCGATCCGGCCCTCTCGCGACCAAGGGCAGCCTGGGCTGCCTTCACCTCTTCCGGTTCGGCACTCGAATAGATCAGTGGCGCCCGTGCAGACTGGGCCAGCGCCCAAGAAAGGGCCTCCTCGACCCGGAAGCGACCTTCTGCAATCGCCATAGGGTCGAGCTTGAGCGTCGGGATCCCCGCCTCAATCGCCGTGCGGATCTGGCCGCGGGTCGCTTCCGAACAGGATCCGGCAAGGATCATCGACCGACCCGCCGGCGCGGAAAAGGCGAGCGCGTCGCTGGCAGGCCGTAACACGCCGGCGCGTCGGAAATTCTCCGGCAGACCGAGCGCGATGCCGGAGCCGCCCGTGATGAGGGTCAGCCCGGCAGCGGCCTCACCGATCACCCGGAGATCTGCATCGGTCAGAGTATCGACGACCAGCGCCTGTTCGCCCTTGCCACGCGCGGCCTCAAAAGCTTGCTTGACGGCTGAAGCTCCGTGCCCGACCGTCTCGCGGGTCACCAGCCCCACCTTCAGCTGCGACTGGCCAGCCATCAGGCGAACCAGTGAGCTGTCGGTCATCGGCGTCAGCGGATGGTTGCGCATCGGGCTGTCGCAAAGCAGCTGGTCACCGACGAAGAGATGGCCCTTGTAAATGGTGCGGCCATTGGCCGGGAAAGCCGGGCAGACGATGGTCAGATCCGTGCCGAGCGCCTGCATCAGGGCTTCGGTGACGGGACCGATATTGCCGGTGGGACTTGAATCGAAGGTCGAGCAGTATTTGAACAGAAACTGCTTTGCGCCTGCCGTTTGCAGGAAGGAAAGCGCTTCGAGCGACATGGCGACCGCTTCAGCTGCGGGGTTGGTGCGCGACTTCAACGCAACCACCACCGCGTCGACGCCTGAGAGATCAAGGCCGGCCTTGGGAACACCGATCGTCTGGATGGTCCGCATGCCCTCGCGTGACAGCATCAGCGCAAGGTCGGTGGCTCCGGTCAGGTCGTCGGCAATGGCGCCCAAAAGCATGGCAGTCTCCGGTGAAGTGGCGCGCGGTCAGGCCGTTGCGCCGTCGATGATGGCAAATCCGGTGTCGATGATCTGCGCTTCACCCGGCCGTTCGGCCTGGGCAAGAAGCGCTTCGACGGCGGTTTTGCCGATGTTGAAGCGGTTCGAGCGAACGGTCGACAGTGGCTTCGGCAGCGCCTGGCCGATCTCCAGCCCGTTGAAGCCGAAGAGGGCGAGCTGCTCCGGCACGGGGATTCCGGCGCCCAGACAATGCATGAAACCACCGACCGCCATGTCGTCATTGGAGAAGACGACGGCATCAGCCACAGCGCCATCGGCCAGCAGGCCGGCCAGCGTGTCGCGGCCGGCAATCGTCGAGCTCGGACCGTCATGGCGCTTTTCGACGGAAAGCGACAGGCCGGCTTCAGACAGCGCTTCACAGAGGCCATCATATCGGGCGCGGGCGCGGCGGTCGGCGGTCCAATCGTGACCGACATAACCGATGCGGCTATAGCCGCGCCGCACCAGATGCTCGGCTGTCGCGCGACCGGCCCGGCGATGAGACAGGCCAACCGCGAGATCGATCGGCTGATTGTCGATGTCCATAAGTTCGGCAATGCGAATGCGACTGTTCTCCAGCATCCGGCGCGCAGCGTCCGTGTGTTCGAAGCCTGTGGTGATCAGCGCTGTCGGCTGCCAGGCGAGCAGCGAGGAGACGAGCTGCTGTTCCTTGCCGAGATCATAATCGGTAACGCCGATCATAGGCTGATAAGGCGTGTCGGCGAGACCGGCATGGATACCGCGCAGCACCTCGGGGAAAACGATGTTGGATAGCGAGGGCAGGATCACGCCGATGATCAGCGAGGCCGAGGAGGCGAGCGAGCCGGCCGCGCGATTGGGCACGTAGCCGAGCGTATCGATGGCGTCGAGAACGCGCTTGCGGGTTTCCTCCGCAATCGAGCCCTTGTTGCGGATGACCCGTGACACGGTGTTCTCACTGACATTCGCCAGGCGAGCCACATGAGTGAGCGTCGGCGTCTCCGGCTGCATTCGTTTCGCCTCCTCCCTTGCCGCATTGCCCAACTGGCCAAGACGGCGACACGCGATCTGCTCTTCAGAACCGTGCCAGAAACTTTATCTCAGCGCTAATATATTTCGCTTGATCGTGGCTAGAGGATGGCTGACAAAGGATGTTGCCGCTGAGATTGCGCTGGGACTGTCGGCTCCATCTCTATCACGCCTGCCCCCTATCCTCTCTGTGCTGCAGATGCCGGAAGCCTTCAGGCAGATTGTCCTCGGTGTCATCATTTTGACCATGCTTTTGATCCGTGGCTACAAAAGGAGCTTTCGCTGATGTCTCACCTTCCGTCCGTCGCCGTCGTCGGCCTCGGCTCCATGGGCCTCGGCATGGCGCGCTCGCTGGTCGGGGCCGGACACGCCGTGCGTGGCTTTGACATCAGTGCAGATGCGCTGAACGCGCTCGAGGCCGCCGGCGGCACCCCGGGCGCCAATCCGGGGGATGCTGTTGCGGGCGCCGATGTTGCCGTTATTGTGGTGGTGAACGCTGCCCAGACAGAGACCGTGCTTTTTGGGGAGAATGGTGTGGTCGCTGCCATGAAGTCCGGCGGCGTCATCATTGCCTGCGCAACGATCTCGCCGGCCGAAGCCAAGCGCTTCGCTGCCCGTGTCGAAGAGGCAGGGCTTCATTACGTCGATGGCCCGATCAGCGGCGGTTCGAAGAAGGCCGAAGCCGGCCAGTTGACCTTCATGGCCTCTGGCTCGTCCGCCGCTTTTGCGGCCGCCCGATCAGCCCTCGATGCGATGGCCGGAACGGTCTACGAACTCGGCGATCAGCCAGGCATTGGCTCCTCGTTCAAGATGGTCAACCAGCTGCTGGCGGGCGTGCACATCGCCGCTGCCTGCGAGGCGATCACCTTCGCCAAGAGCATGGACCTCGACATCTCCCGCGTCTTTGACGTCATCACCAAATCGGCCGGCAACAGCTGGATGTTCGAAAATCGCATCCCGCATGTGCTGGAAGGCGACTACACCCCGCATAGTGCTGTCGCGATCTTCACCAAGGACCTCGGCATCGTCTCGGATATTGGCCGCCAGTCGAAATTCCCCTTACCGATCGCAAGCGCCGCGCTTCAGCTCTTCATCATGACAGAGGCCGCCGGCATGGGTCGCGACGACGACAGCTCGGTGGCACGCCTGCTGGCAAAGATTGCCGGGCTGAAGCTGCCTGGTACGGAAGACGAGGACTGACATGCCGAAGTTTGCCGCCAACCTGTCGATGATGTTCAACGAGGTTCCCTTCCTTGACCGTTTCGCTGCCGCAGCCGACTGCGGTTTCACGGCCGTTGAATATCTCTTCCCGTACGATCACCCGGCCGAACTCGTCGCAGAGCGCCTGCAGGCTGCAGGCTTGGCCCAGGCGCTGTTCAACATGCCACCCGGCGACTGGGCGGCAGGCGAGCGCGGCATGGCAGCACTTCAGGGCCGCGAGGCGGATTTCGCGGCCGCATTGGACACGGCAATCGCCTATGCAAATGTGATCGGCACGCCACTGCTACACATGATGGCAGGCCTGGCACCAGCGACCGATCCGACCGCAATCGCCACCTATCGCTATAACCTGAAGCGCGCCACCGACCGCACAGGCGAAGCCGGCATTGGTCTCGTCATCGAGCCTATCAACGGTCGCGACATGACTGGCTATTTCCTCAACGACTTCAACCGCGCAATCGATTTCATCGCCGACATGGATGCGGCCCATGTGAAGCTGCAATTCGACGTCTACCACCGGCAGATCCTGCATGGGGACGTGATCACGGCCCTACGACAGATGGCACCGGTCATCGGCCATATACAGATCGCCTCTGTGCCCGCACGCCATGAACCACTCACTGGCGAGCTTGATGACCGGAGGATCTTCGCTGAGATCGATGCGATCGGCTACCAGGGCTATGTTGGCTGCGAATATCGTCCGGCTGCAGGCACCCGTGAGGGCTTGGGCTGGATAAGTACACTCTAATCTTGCGGGGAGGTCCCAGCCACTCAGTTCCTGTTCAAGTCCATTTGCAGAATCTTTCGGACGACATCCTGAGTTTCTAGGCTGGCGCGCTCGGCAAGCTCCGCAATGTCGCGAGCAACTGGCGCCCTCTGCTTCTCCCGCATTTTACGAAATAGCTCCTGTTTGAGCTGGGCATCGACGTCCCCGTAGTACTTCCATGTGGTATCGAACTGCTCATGACCGAGATTTTGACTAAGTGCCTTAACATCTCGAAAAGAGGTGGCCCATTCGTCACATAGCTTAGCGACCGTCGATCGCACTGCATGTGGCTTAAAATAGGGAACGCCAGCGGCCGCAGTTGCCTTTCGAAGGACCTCACGAACCTGCTTCTTCGAAGTCGGGACGTTGAACTCGACATTGTGGCAACCAATCCAAGGCTTAAAGGGTGTCTTTGGGAAGAGTAGAGCATCGTCCTGCGCACCCATGCTCCTTAGTGTGGCAATCCAGTCAGTAACAATGCACTCCATGTCGTCCCCAACCGGAAACCAGTCGACAACACTGGTCTTGCTAAACTTCGTATTCACCTCACGCGCGTCCTGAAAGAGCTGCTTGCAATCAATGTCGACGTGTTTGAGCCGAAGGGAGACAAGCGCGCCGTCGCGAACACCGAATAGTAAGAGCGCTGCAAGTATTGCCCGATCCCTGAGTTGGGCCGGCGTCTTACTGGGCATAACCTCCAACACCATCCTGATCTCGTCCGAACTCGGAACGAACTTCTGAGCCGCCGCTCCCGCAAGCTCTACCAGGCGTCGTGGCGAATTGAAGTGATTGTAGATCCCGGCTGTGATCGACCGCTTGTATCCATCCTGCGTGGATAGCCACATGAAGAAGGCTTTCAGGTCGCCGAAGGTGTGAACAATGGTCGAGGCAGAGAGCCCCTCTCTGCCAGCTTTTTCTGATCTGCTTATGAGCCCATCCTTGAAGTCCGCTATTATGTTGCGAGTGACAGAGCGAAAATCAACTGAACCTGTACAGCGCTCAAACTGCCAGATATGGCGCAGGATGCCGTCAATGGTTTTGAGGTGATACGCCTTTGCGTGCTTCAATTCCCCTTGGTAGAGATAAACGATAGAGGCATTTTGCTCCATTGCATTCATATGCATTTCTTCCGACTGATTGAGATTGATATAGACAGGGTGATTTCAGCCCAGCCGGGACGCAGCCCTTGGGAGAGAAGAGGTTTTGCGGCCGGTGATGCCCTCGGAATGGCGGGGGCGTTGTTGCTCTGGCGGCCTCGGAGTCAAAACCGCCAGATTGCACAAAGCCGGAGTGGACCAGCGAAACATATTAGTCTGGAGTCTTGGGTCCGGGATTGGTTTGGCGAAGTCGCTCCAAGGTCTCCAATTCCTGACGATTCATCCAACGATAGGCTCTCGATCCAGTCTCGCGGCACGCCACAGACACCGAGAAGTTCCCCTTGTCGCCAGCCGCCGAAATATCGATTACGCCCTCCAGCAGAGAGTGGTGGCGCTTACAGCTAAAGCACCTCGCCTCATGTGTTCCAAGCGGCTCACCGATTAGCTTCGCCCTGCGCTTGCGATGGAATGCATTGAGGTCCGCCCCCCGAAACAGGCGCGGTTTGGCATTGATGAACGGCAGACCAGCGGCAACCCAGTTGATGAGCGTGTTCCGACAAACATCATAGAGCTTCATGACGTCGTCATCGGCATACAACCAGTGCAGCTTTGCCTTTTGATCGCTCTGGACGTTTCGCCGCTTCTTCTTGGCAGAAACCGAGGAACTCATTGATCAGCCTCCTGGCGCGCGAGCTCGAACGAGAGGATGTCACTCATCCTCCAACGAGTAGTGCCATTCAGGATCTTTATCGGCTTCGGGAAGGCCGGATTTTGCTTGGTATGGCGCCAAACGGTCTGGATGCTGATCGCATAACGGCGCGCAACATCCTGGACAGAGAGATAGCGCTCTTCTGCGTGCGGTTGGCCGTCCCATGCGGCCTTGCTCTTACGCCGAGGATGAGCGCTTTCTGTAGAAACGGGCTGTGATATCGGCGCGCGCTCGGAGACTGCAGCAGGATTGGCGGCAGTGGCTTTGCAATAGTCTGGGGTTGTCGTCGCTACATCGCTTGATGGAGTAGCTTCGAAGGTACCAAGGCCAGAAAATAGGCCCAACTGCGGATCAGCAGACATAGGTGTCCCTTTGTTAAGGACCCCGCACGTCTTGCGCAGTGGTTGGTTAGACAATGACTCTCAAGTAGTCGAATAACGTAACGATTGGCAAGTGGGTGATTTGAATTTCTTCTGTGGAGATAGCAGGAAAATGTCTGCCAAAATGCCGTGGCGGGCTGACTGGCGGGCCGGAGCTCGGGCGCCATAATTTCCACTGCAATATCAGATATTTAGATCAGAAAGTGGCGGACAGGGTGGGATTCGAACCCACGGTACGCTTTCACGCACACACGCGTTCCAGGCGTGCGCCTTAAACCACTCGGCCACCTGTCCAGGGGGAACGCGGGAAAATCACCGCGGTTGGTCGGGCGCGATATATACCGATGAATTTCGGCGGATCAACCGAAATCTATCAGAATTTTGACATCGGCCGACAATTCCCTATCTATAGGCTCACGCGCGGCGGATTGCAGGCCGTGGCGGGCTTCAGCCGGAGACATTGGTGGTGCGGTTCCTGTTCAGGGTCTTGAGTTTGCTTGCGCTTTGCGTCGGTGTCGTGTTCGGCGTCGTCGATTCGATCGCTTCGGTTTCGGCCTCGCAGGTGATCATGACGCCGCTCTCGGAAGCCTGGATCGATGCCCATCCCGGTTCGCTGATGGCGCTGGAAGGCCTGGTCGAGACGCGGCTTGGCGATGGTGCCTGGCTTGCGCTGCGCGACGTGATCCTGCCGCAGCCGGCATCCGGCGCCTTTTTCGTTCTTTCGCTGCTGTTCTGGATGATCGGCTACAAGAAGCCTTCGCCAGCCGGGCGTTTTGCGGCCTGAGCCGCCTGCGGCTTTCTGGGTGGAGATGCGTGTTTGACGCACCCGACTGTAAGTTTCAGGCGGTCGCGACGACATAAGACTTAAGACAATGAAGCCCGGCGGAAGCAGAGGTTGCCGATCCGCCCAAGGCTGCACTGCCAACGACGTGACAGGCCCTTTGATGGCCTCAGGAGGTATAGAATGTTCCTGATCGACATGTTCAACAAGAAGACCGTGATGCCGACGGCGGAGAACGCCCTGCCCGGACGCGCCGAGCCGATCCCGACGGCGGCGACGCATTTCATTTCCGGCTTGCCGCTGAAGGGTCCCCTGCCCGAGGGCATGAAGGCCGTCTATCTCGGCATGGGCTGCTTCTGGGGTGCCGAGCGGTTGCTCTGGCAGACGCCGGGGGTCTATCTCACCGCTGCCGGCTACCAGGGCGGGATCACGCCGAACCCGACCTATCAGGAGACGGTGACCGGTCTGACCGGCCATACGGAAGTGGTGAAGGTGGTCTACGACCCGGCCAAGATATCGCTCGAGGCCCTGCTTAAGATCTTTTTCGAGGCCCATGATCCGACCCAGGGCATGCGCCAGGGCAATGATATCGGCACGACCTATCGCTCGGCGATCTATGTCGAGGACGAAGATGACATGGCGCTCGCCGTGACGGTTCGCGACCGGTTCCAGGAAGCGCTGGAGAAGGCCGGCCGCAACAGCCGGATCACCACCGAAATTGCCCATGCCGGCCCGTTCTACTATGCCGAGGACTATCACCAGCAGTATCTGGCGAAGAATCCGAACGGCTATTGCGGCCTGCGTGGGACCGGGGTGTCCTGCCCGATCTCGCCTGCTGCCTGAGAGCAGTTGCCCAAAGCAGCAGCAGAAAATCCTATTGATCTGACTGATTTTTCAGCGCCAAGCGCTGAAAAATCAGCAGGCTTGTGAATCTTTACCAGATGAAAAAAATCTGGTGAATTTTGAAGCGAGCCATGCAAGGATGAAAGCCAGCCAGGACCTCCAATAAGGAGGCGGCGGTTCCGCAGACATGTCTTTCTCATGAGGAAGGCTTGCGGGAGGACCCAACAAGATCAATAGCAACAACAGGGCTGCACAATGAAGAAAACCCTCCTCAGTCTCTTTGCCTTGGCCGCGATGTCGGCGACCGCGCTTGCGGCCGATGTCAAGCCGGCGCTGGTCTACGGCACGGGCGGCAAGTTCGACAAATCCTTCAACGAAGCCGCTTACGGCGGCGCCGAGAAGTTCAAGGCCGAGACCGGCATCGACTACCGCGATTTCGAGCCGACCAGCGACACGCAGGGCGAACAGGCCATCCGCAACTTCGCTTCGCGCGGCTTCAACCCGGTTGTCGCCGTCTCCTTCGCCTGGACCTCGGCCATCGAAAAGGTTGCCGCTGAATTCCCGGACACCCAGTTCGTGATCGTCGATGCCGTCGTCGACAAGCCGAATGTCCGTTCGGTCGTCTACAAGGAAGAGGAAGGCTCTTACCTCGTCGGCCTGCTCGCCGGCATGGCTTCGCAGACCGGCAAGGTCGGCTTCGTCGGCGGCATGGACATTCCGCTGATCCGCAAGTTCGCCTGCGGCTACGAGCAGGGCGCACGCGCTGCCAAGGCTGACATCGAAGTGTTCCAGAACATGACCGGCACCACGGGTGCTGCCTGGAACGACCCGGTTCGCGGCGGTGAGCTCACCAAGAACCAGATCGACCAGGGTGCAGACGTGATCTACGCGGCAGCCGGTGCAACCGGTCTCGGCGTTCTTCAGACCGCAGCCGACAACGGCAAGATGTCGATCGGCGTCGATTCCAACCAGAACCACCTGCATCCGGGCTCGGTTCTGACCTCGATGGTCAAGCGCGTCGACCTCGCCGTCTACAACGCCTATTCGGACGCCAAGAACGACAAGTTCACCCCCGGCCTCCAGGTTCTCGGCGTGGCTCAGGACGGTGTTGCCTATGCCCTCGACGACAACAATGCCAAGCTGATCACCGACGACATGAAGGCTGCCGTCGAGAAGGCCAAGGCCGATATCGTTGCCGGCACGGTCAAGGTCCACGACTATATGTCGGACAATTCCTGCCCGAAGTGATTTGAAATCCGGGCGCAGGACGGCTCTCTTGTCGTCTTGCGCCCTTATTGTATGTCTGGGGGACCGGAATGAGTGCAGCCAACCAGGCACCCGCGATCGAACTGATCGGCATCGACAAGAAATTCGGTGCGGTGCATGCCAACAAGAACATCAATCTGACGGTCGCCAAGGGCTCCATCCACGGCATCATCGGTGAAAACGGCGCCGGCAAATCGACGCTGATGTCGATCCTTTACGGCTTCTACCAGGCCGATCACGGATCCATCCAGATCGACGGCAAGCCAATCATCATCAAGGACAGTCAGACCGCCATCAATTCCGGGATCGGAATGGTGCACCAGCACTTCATGCTGGTCGAGAATTTCACCGTGCTCGAAAACCTGATGCTCGGCGCCGAAGGCGGCGCCCTGCTCGGCAAGGGCACGGATGCTGCGCGTGCGGCGCTGAAGAAGCTGGAAGAGGACTATGAACTGGATGTTGATCCCGACGCTGTTGTCGAGGAACTGCCGGTCGGTCTGCAGCAGCGCGTCGAAATCCTGAAAGCGCTTTATCGCGGCGCCGAGATCCTGATCCTCGACGAGCCGACGGGCGTTCTCACACCGGCGGAAGCCGACCACCTGTTCAAGATCCTCGGCGTGCTGCGCGACCAGGGCAAGACGGTCATCCTGATCACCCACAAGCTGCGCGAGATCATGGCGATCACCGACACGGTCTCCGTCATGCGCCGTGGCGAGATGGTGGCCACCCGCAAGACCGCCGAGACGACGGTCGAAGAGCTGGCCGAGCTGATGGTCGGCCGCCGCGTGCTCCTGCATGTGGAGAAGAAGCCGGCCAATCCGGGCGAGATCTTCCTCTCCGTGCGCAATCTGACGGTCAAGGACAATCGCGGCGTCGTGATGGTGGACAATGTCTCCTTCGACGTCCGCGCCGGCGAGATCGTCGGCATTGCCGGTGTGGCCGGCAATGGCCAGAGCGAGCTGCTCGAGGCGATCACGGGCATTCGCAAGCCGGTGGCCGGCGAGATCTGGATCAATGGCCAGAACGTGGCCGGGCTTGATCCGGCGGAACTGCGCGGCATCGGGGTCGCCCATATTCCGGAAGATCGCCATCACATGGGCCTGGTGCTGCCCTTCGAGGAGAGCCAGAACGCGATCCTCGGCTATCACCGCGACGAACGCTACGGCAAGGGCATGTTCTTAAGCCCGGACCTGATCCGCAAGGCGGCCGTCGAGGAGATTGAGAAGTACGACATCCGCCCGCCGAACCCGCGGCTGAAGACCGCCAATTTCTCCGGCGGCAACCAGCAGAAGATCGTCGTTGCCCGCGAGATCGAGCGCGATCCGAAGCTCTTGATCGTCGGCCAGCCGACCCGCGGCGTCGACATCGGCGCGATCGAATTCATTCACAAGCGGATCGTCGAGACGCGCGATGCCGGCAAGGCCGTGCTGCTCGTTTCCGTCGAACTCGACGAGATCCGCTCGCTTTCCGACCGCATTCTGGTGATGTTCGCCGGCAAGGTCGTCGGCGAGAAGACGCCTGACACCGGCGAACAGACACTCGGCCTAATGATGGCCGGCATTGCCGCTTGAGGATTTGATGAGCACTGCATCCGTACCCCTTCCGAATTGGATCAACTATGCGCTGCTGCCGCTGATCAACCTCCTGCTCGCCTTCCTGGTTTCGGGCCTTGTCGTCTGGATCATCGGCGAAAACCCGTGGGACGCCCTGAAGCTGATGCTGGAAGGCGCTCTCGGCAGCGGCGAAGGCATCGGTTTCACGCTGTTTTACGCGACGAACTTCATCTTCACCGGGCTTTCGGTGGCTGTCGCCTATCATGCCGGACTGTTCAACATCGGCTCCGAGGGTCAGGCCTATCTCGGTGGTCTCGGCGCAGCGCTCGCGGCACTGGCGCTTGATCATTACGTGCCGTGGTATGTGACCATGCCGTTTGCCATCATGGCAGCGGCGCTCTTCGGTGCTGCCTGGGCCTTCATCCCGGCCTGGCTGCAGGCCAAGCGCGGCAGCCATATCGTCATCACCACGATCATGTTCAACTTCATCGGCGCAGCGCTGATGGTCTATCTGCTCGTCAACGTGCTGATCGTGCCGGGCAAGATGGCGCCGGAAACCCGCACCTTCCTCGAGGGCGGACAGTTGCCGAAGCTCGACTGGCTGATCTCGATGTTCGGCGGCACGCTCGGCCCGGCCCCGTTCAACGTCTCCTTCCTGATCGCACTCGTGATGTGTGTCCTGGTCTGGGTGCTGATCTGGCGGACCAAGCTCGGCTTCGAGATGCGGACGCTTGGTATCAGCCGCTCGGCTGCCGCCTATGCCGGTATTCCCTATGTGAAGATCGTCATGATCACCATGCTGATCTCCGGCGGCCTTGCCGGCATGATGGCGTTGAACCCGGTGCTCGGCGCCTCGGCCCGACTGCAGGTGGAATTCGTCGCGGGGGCCGGCTTCGTCGGCATTGCCGTCTCGCTGATGGGACGCAACCATCCGCTCGGCATCGTGCTTGCGGCCATCCTGTTCGGCATTCTCTATCAGGGTGGCGCCTGGCTCTCCTTCGACATGCCGAACATCACCCGCGAGATGATCGTGGTCATCCAGGGTCTCGTGATCCTGTTTGCCGGCGCACTCGAATACATGTGCCGGCCGATGATCGTGCGCATCTACCAGACACTGACCAAGGCCTGAGGACGAGACCATGGAATCCTTTGACATGCTCATCAGCATCCTCGGTTCGACGATCCGTCTGTCGATCCCGCTGATCCTCGCGGCCCTTGCCGGTCTTTATTCCGAACGCGCCGGAGTCTTCGATATCGGTCTCGAGGGCAAGATGCTGGCGGCCGCCTTTGCTGCTGCCTGTGTTGCCTATCTCACCGGCTCGGCCTGGCTCGGGCTCTTCTCCGGCATCGCCGTTTCACTCGTCTTCTCGCTGATCCACGGCTTTGCCTCGATCACCAATCGCGGCAACCAGATCGTCTCGGGCGTGGCGCTAAACTTCGTCGCTGCGGGTCTGACCGTGGTGCTCGGGCAAGCCTGGTTCGGCCAGGGCGGACGCACGCCGCAGGTCTCCGGAGAAGGCCGCTTCTCGCCGATCATTCTGCCGGGTGCGGACGTGATGCGTGACGTGCCGTTCATCGGGCCGCTTTACTCGAACGTCATCTCCGGCAACAACATCCTGACCTATATGGCCTTCCTTGCCGTGCCGATCTCCTGGTGGGTGCTTTATCGCACGCGCTTTGGCCTCCGCCTGCGCGCTGTCGGTGAAAATCCCGGTGCCGTCGATACGGCGGGTATTTCGGTCACCTTCCTGCGCTACCGCGCCGTGCTGATGGCCGGGCTGCTGTGCGGCATTGCCGGGACTTATCTCGCGATCGCCCAGTCGGCGGCCTTTATCAAGGACATGTCCGCGGGCAAGGGCTTCATCGCGCTTGCAGCCCTCATCTTCGCCAAGTGGAAACCAGTGCCGGTCATGTTCGCCTGCCTCTTGTTCGGCTTCCTCGATGCACTTGCAAACTTCATGCAGGGCAAGGAGATCCCGGTCATCGGCGAAGTGCCGGTCCAGCTCTTCCAGGCCCTGCCCTATATCCTGACCTGCATTCTGCTTGCGGGCTTCATCGGTGCTGCCAACCCGCCCAAGGCCGGTGGCGTCGCCTATACCAAGGAGCGCTGATTAATGGCTCACGACCTCTTCGAAGCCGCGCGCGACGCGATGCAGTTTGCGCACGCGCCCTATTCCAAGTTCCCCGTGGGTGCAGCCATCCGTGCGGATGACGGCAAGATCTATACCGGCGCGAACATCGAGAACCTCTCGTTCCCGCAAGGCTGGTGTGCCGAGCCGACGGCGATCGGCTGCATGATCATGGGCGGCGGCAAGAAGATCATCGAAATGGCCGTGATTGCCGAGAAGCTGGCGCTTTGCCCGCCCTGCGGCGGCTGCCGGCAGAAGATCTCGGAATTCGCTTCGGCGAGCACCAAGATCTATCTCTGCGACGAGGTCGGCGTGCAGAAGACCATGACCATGGACGAGTTGCTGCCGCTCAGCTTCAAGACGGATATCCTGGGATGAAGGCAGCGGTCGATCTTCTCGTCGAGCGCCTGAACGGCCTCATGCCCCGCCACGGGATTGTTCTCGGCTCGGGCCTCGGCTCGCTCGTCAACGAGGTTCGTGACGCCGTCCGCATCCCCTATTCCGATCTGCCGGGCTTCCCGCTGAGCGGCGTTTCCGGCCACGCCGGCGAAATCGTTGCCGGCTATCTCGGGCGCACCCCCGTCATCATGCTGGCCGGGCGCATGCATTACTACGAACACGGCGATGCCAACGCCATGCGCAAGCCGATCGAAGTGCTGATGGGGATTGGCGTCAAGTCGCTGATCCTGACCAATGCGGCCGGCTCGCTACGTGAGGACATGGCACCGGGTTCGGTGATGCAGATTACCGACCACATCAACTTCTCGGGCAAGAACCCGCTGATCGGCGAGCCGAGCGACGGGCGCTTCGTCGGCATGACCTCGGCCTATGATGCCGAGCTGCAGGCATCCATGCGGGCAGCCGCGGAAGCGGAAGGCGTGCCGCTCTCGCAGGGCGTCTATATGTGGTTTTCCGGGCCGAGCTTCGAGACGCCGGCGGAGATCCGGATGGCCCGTATTCTCGGGGCAGATGCGGTCGGCATGTCGACCGTGCCGGAAGTCATTCTTGCCCGCTTCTTTGGCCTGAGGGTTGCAGCTGCGTCCGTCATCACCAATTATGGGGCTGGAATGACCGGTGGCGAACTCAGCCACGAAGAAACAAAAGACATGGCGCCGATCGGCGGCAAACGTCTGGCCAGCATCCTCAAGAGGATGCTCGGCGGAGGAAACGACATTGAATAATCCAGAACTGCGTGCCGTGGCTTCACGGGCACTTGCACTCCTCGACCTCACCAATCTGAAGGACGATTGCACCCCCGACCAGATCGTTACGCTCTGCGAGAGGGCTCAGAGCCCATTCGGCCCGACGGCTGCGATCTGCATCTGGCCGCGCTTCGTGATGCAGGCGCGCACGCTGCTCGGTCCCGATAGTCCAATCCGGATTGCCACCGTGGTGAACTTCCCCTCCGGCGAGATGAAGACCGAGGACGTGCTGGCCGAGACGCGCGATGCGGTGGCCGATGGCGCCGACGAGATCGACCTCGTCATTCCCTATCGTGCGCTTGCCAAGGGCGACGAGAAGGCCGTGACCGATATGGTGACGGCGGTGAAAGCGGCCTGCGGCCCGGCGATCCTGAAGACGATCCTCGAGACCGGGGAGCTGAAGGACATCGCGCTGATCCGCCGTGCGTCGGATCTCTCGATTGCCGCAGGGGCCGGCTTCATCAAGACCTCGACCGGCAAGGTCGGCGTCAACGCGACCCTGGAAGCCGCCGACATCATGCTGCAGGCGATCCGCGACAGCCGCAGGAAGGTGGGCTTCAAGCCCGCCGGCGGCATTTCGACCGTTGCCGATGCCGGTCACTATCTAAGGCTCGCCGATACCATCATGGGCGACGACTGGGTGATCCCCTCGACCTTCCGCTTCGGCGCTTCCGGCCTTCTCGACGACATTATCGCCGTCCTGTCCGGCGAACGATCCACGGCGGCGGCATCGGGATATTGAACCATGCTTCCTCAGGAGATCATCCGGCGCAAGCGTGACGGCAAGGCTCTCAGCGGGCAGGAAATCGCCAGCTTCATCGGGGGCCTTTCCAGGGAAACGATCTCCGAGGGACAGGTCGCGGCCTTCGCCATGGCCGTCTTCTTTCAGGGCATGAGCCCGGACGAGATCGTGGCGCTGACCCTTGCGATGCGCGATTCCGGCGATGTGCTCTCCTGGGCAGGTGTCGGCAAACCCGTGGCCGACAAGCATTCGACCGGCGGCGTGGGCGACAATGTCTCGCTGATGCTCGCACCCATCGTCGCGGCCTGCGGGCTGGCGGTGCCGATGATCTCAGGCCGAGGCCTCGGTCATACCGGCGGCACGCTCGACAAGCTGCAGTCGATCCCTGGCTATGACGTGATGCCTGACAATGTCACCTTCCGCCGGACGGTCGATCGTGCCGGCTGCGCGATCATCGGCCAGACGGGGGATCTGGCGCCGGCCGACAAGCGGCTCTATGCGATCCGCGACGTGACGGCGACGGTGGAATCCATTCCGCTGATCACCGCCTCCATCCTGTCGAAGAAGCTCGCAGCCGGCCTTGAGAGCCTGGTGCTCGACGTGAAGGTCGGCAATGGCGCCTTCATGGCGAAAGCCGAGGATGCCGAAGCCCTGGCGCGCTCGCTGGTGCGGGTGGCGAACGGCGCCGGGGTGAAGACCACGGCACTTCTGACCGACATGAACGAGCCGCTGGCCGACTGCGCGGGCAACGCGATCGAAGTGCAGAATGCGGTCGACTTCCTGAAGGGCGGCAAGAGCGGCACGCGGCTTGAAGAGGTGACGCTGGCGCTGGGCGCCGAGATGCTGGTGAATGCCGGGGTCGAAAGCGACCGGGCAGCGGCGCTGGCCAGTTGCCGGGACGCTCTGGCCTCCGGTCAGGCGGCAGAGCTCTTCGGCCAGATGGTGCGCGAACTCGGTGGCCCCTCAGACTTCATGGAGAAGGCGTCAAGCTATTTGCCGCGCGGCAAGGTCGACGTCCCGGTTCTTGCCGAGCAGGACGGTTATCTCAGCGCCTGCGACACACGTCGCCTCGGGCTGGCAGTGGTGTCCCTTGGCGGTGGCCGGCAGCGTCCGAGCGACGCGATCGATCATGGCGTGGGTCTCTCCGGCTTCAAGCCGCTGGGCACGAAGGTCGCGAAGGGTGAGCCGATCGCCTTCGTGCGGGCCAATGACAAGGTGGCCGCGGCTGAAGCCGCAAAGACAGTGGCGGAATGCTACAGCATTTCTGCTGCAAAGCCGGCTGCGACGCCGGTCATCGGTCTGCGCATCGGCGCAGAGTAAAAGCCAAGGGGTTTACTGGATCATCCGCAGGACGCGCTTTTCGGCGGTATAGGACTTGAGCTTCTGCATGAAGCTCATGCCGACGAGCGTGGAAGACAGTGCCTCGTCGCCGAGAACCACCGCATCGACGTCCCGTACGCGGATGCTGCCGATCTCGATGCGGTCGAGAACCACATGGGCGGCTTTCGTCGATCCATTGGCCGTTCTCACCTGATGCTGGAAATCGAGCGCTGCCGGGCTGAAGCCGAGGCGGCGGGCGGTGGAGACGTTGATCGCGACCAGTGAGGCGCCGGTATCGACCATGGCTTCGATGGGCTTGCCGTTGATCCTGAAGGTACCGGTATAGTGGCCATTGGGCGCCATGGTCAGCACCGTCTGGCCTGAAGGCGTCGCGGCGACGGGCTTGGCGGCGACGTCTTGCGGACCGGCTGTCTCGCGCTCGTCCAGCATCACCTGAACCTTCTCGGCGATCGTCGGCCACTGGCTGGCCGACAGAGCGAGCATCAGGACCGTGAACAGCGTGCGAGCGAACATCCGTCATCTCCGTGAGCGTTGGCGGGATGCTAGCAGCCGCGATCCGGAATTTGGATAACGCATCACGCAAAACGGCCCGAAACCGGGGTTTCGGGCCGCCAAAGCTTGCGATCTGGTTAAGAAATCACTTCGTTCCGTACATGCGGTCGCCGGCATCGCCGAGGCCTGGCATGATATAGCCTTTCTCGTTGAGATGGCTGTCGATCGAGGCGGTGAAGATCGGCACGTCCGGATGAGCGGCGTGGAAGTTCTTGATGCCCTCCGGTGCGGCGAGAAGGCAGAGGAAGCGGATGTTCTTTGCGCCGCGCTCCTTGAGCTTCTCGATGGCTGCGATCGAGGAATTGCCGGTGGCGAGCATGGGATCGACCACGATGATCAAGCGCTCGGACAGGGCTTCCGGTGCCTTGAAGTAGTATTCGACGGCCTGCAGGGTTTCATGATCGCGATAGACGCCGACATGGGCGACGCGGGCGGCCGGAACCAGCTCGAGCATGCCTTCGAGCAGACCATTGCCGGCACGCAGGATGGAAGCGAAGACCAGCTTCTTGCCTTCGAGGATCGGCGACTGCATTTCGGTCAGCGGCGTCTCGATCGTCTCCATGGTCAACTCGAGATCGCGGGTGACCTCATAGCATAGGAGCGTCGAGATTTCGCGCAGGAGCCGACGGAAGCTCGAGGTCGATGTTTCCTTGCGGCGCATGATCGTCAGCTTGTGCTGCACGAGGGGGTGATCGATGACTGTTACGCCGTCCATGGTCGAGCCTTCTTTTCTTGTTTTCTGAGGTGCTTCTATTTTCACGTTCTCTGAAGATGCCGCAAGAGCGATGCCGGTTTTTGACCGGTCTTCAACAGTTGCGGCGTCACAGGGCGGCGAGAAGCCGGGCCCTCGTCTCCTCATCGACGAAGGCGGCCTCGATCGCGGTGCGCGTCATGCCGTTGATTTCTTCATCCGTGAAGCCGAACGCGCTCGATGCCCAGTCGTATTCCTGCGCGAGCGACGTGCCGAAGAAGGGCGGATCGTCGGAATTGATGCAGACCTTTACGCCAGCATCGTGGAACTTCCGCAGCGGGTGGCTTGCGAGATCCGGAAAGACCTTGAGCGCGATGTTGGAGCCGGGGCAGACTTCGAGCACCGTGCCGAGGTCAACGAGGCGGCGCACGAGGTCGGGCTCTTCGATGGCGCGGACGCCATGGCCGATGCGGGACGGCTTCACGAGATCAAGCGCATCGGCGACGCTGAAGGCGCCACAGACTTCGCCGGCATGGATGGTGAGGCCAAGGCCTGCATCACGTGCAATATCGAAGGCGCGGGCATAGTCTGCCACACGCCCCGTGCGTTCCTCGCCGGCCATGTTGAAGCCGGTGATGAGCGGATTGCTGCTGCGGGCGGCATAGTCGGCGGCGGCAATGACACTCTCGGGACCGAAATGGCGCTCACCCGTCACGATGATGCGCGTCTCGATGCCGGTTGCGGCTTTCGCCGCTTCGATGCCGGCTGTGATGCCGGCGAGATAGGTGTCGGCGCCAAGGCCGATCCGGTCGCCATGATCGGGAGAGACGATGATTTCGCTGTAGATCGTGTCGACGGCAGCCAGTTCGCGCAGGTAGGTCTCGGTCAGCAGCGCGTAATCCTCTTCCGTGCGAAAGAGGGCGGCGACGCGGTCATAAGCCTTGATGAATTCGGCAAAGTCGTTCCAGGCATAGGTGCCGTCGCGCATGAAGGTCGCGGGATCGACGCCGTATTTCTGAGCCTGTGCAAGGGCCAGCGCCGGCGGGGCCGCACCCTCAAGATGACAGTGCAGTTCGGCCTTCTTCAGTCTTTTCGTCACAGGAAGCTCCGTCCGTGGCGGCCGGGTTCGATGCCCAAATGCGCCGCGATGGTTTCGCCGATATCGGCATAGGTGTTGCGCACACCGATGTTGCGCGAGCGCACACCGGGGCCGAAGCACATGATCGGCACACGCTCACGGGTGTGGTCAGTGCCGCGCCAGGTGGGATCGCAGCCGTGATCCGCAGTCATCAGGACCATATCGCCTTGCTTCAGCTTGCGATGCACTTCGGGAAGACGGCGATCGAAGGCCTCCAGGGCGGCGGCATAGCCCGGTACGTCGCGACGGTGGCCGAAGAGCATGTCGAAATCGACGAAATTGGTGAAGACGAGATCGCCGTCCTCGGCCTCGTCCATGACCTTCAGGGTCGCATCCATCAGCGCCATGTTGCCATTGGCCTTGATGACGCGGGAGACACCCTGATGGGCGAAGATATCGCCGATCTTGCCCACGGCATGGACCTTGCGGCCGGCCTCGACCAGCCGATCGAGCAGGGTCGGCTCCGGCGGCAGCACAGAGTAGTCGCGGCGATTGCCGGTGCGCTCGAAGGTCTGGACCGTTTCGCCGATGAAGGGGCGGGCAATGACGCGGCCGATGTTCAGCGGGTCCAGAAGCTTGCGGACGATCTGGCAGAGTTCGAGCAGGCGGTCGAGACCGAAATGGGTTTCATGGGCTGCGATCTGGAAGACGGAGTCGCTCGAGGTGTAACAGATCGGCTTGCCGGTGCGGATGTGCTCTTCGCCGAAGCGGGCGATCACCTCGGTGCCCGAGGCGTGGCAGTTGCCAAGAATGCCCGGGAGGTTTGCTTCCCGACAGATTGCTTCGACCAGATCGGCTGGAAAAGCCTCGTCGCCCTCCGGGAAATAGCCCCAGTCGAACATGACGGGCGTGCCGGCAATTTCCCAATGGCCCGAGGGCGTGTCCTTGCCGTGCGAGACTTCGCTTGCGGCGCCATGCAGCCCGAAGACCCGCTCCGGGATTGGCATGCCATCGGGAACCTTGCCGGTCGCGAGTTTGGCTGCGGCCAGAAGGCCAAGGGCGGACATATTGGGCAGGGCAAGCGGTCCCTGGCGCAGGCCCTTGCGGTCTCCAGCGCCAGCAGCACAGAATTCGGCGATGTGGCCGAGGGTATCCGAACCGTCATCACCATAGGACGGCGCGTCGGGCGCACCGCCGATGCCGAAGGAATCAAGAACGAAGAGGAAAGCGCGTGCCATGTGGAACCCACGGCCGGGTCTGGTTTGTTCTTGTGCCGGCCTTCGCCAGCATCCTTAGCGCCTGTCCGATGCCTTGGCAAACCTGCTCAGCAATCCGAGCAGGTGACCTCGGTGCCGAGGCGCTGGCGGAAATAGAATTCGCGGCCAATCGTCAGGCTCTTGGCTTCCGAACCAGTCATGCCCGGCAGGTACATCATCAGTTCATGCGTGACGCTGAGTTCGCTGCGGATGAGGAAGGTGTCGGCCACCAGCATGTCGGCGGGGACCGGCGCATCGCTGCCAACCGCATAGGGTGCAAGCCCCGTGGTGGACCAGGACCAAGCGACCTTGGCCGATTTGGAGGAGTCGATCCGGATCGCGCTCACATTGATGAGCAGATTATTGGACGCATAGGGAACGAAAATCGCCCCCGTAACGTCGGACATCGTCGCCAGGAACGTCTTGTTGACATTCTCCTGGCGGGCGACGAGATCGGCGATCGTGCTGCTCGCCATCGAGGTCTTCTTGGCAACGCTCAGACCCATCGTCAGCTCGAAGGCCATGAGATAGATAACGATCAGCATCGGCGCGACGATGGCAAATTCGACGCCGCCCACGCCCTGCCGGTCGTGCACAAGACGCTTCAACGTGCGGCGGGCTGCGGCTGCGCCCTGCTTGAAACGGGCCAGGCTCTGGGTCAGCACGGACATATCTCCACCCCGGGCGCTCATGGATAGTTCTCGTTCTGGAAGGCTGTTGTCGCAACGATGAGGAAGTCAGACGGCATGGAGCCGTCGGCGGGCCTGATCGTCGTGATGAAGGGGCGCACGAGGTCGGTGATCACCTGCCAACGATAATAGGCGCGCAGCATGTTGATCGAGGACGGTCCGCCGGGCGTGAACTTGAAGCTCGTCGGGTCGATGTCAGAATAGGCTGCCGTCGACTTGCGCGGGATCGTCTTCGGGATCGCGGCAAAACTCGTGAAGGTTCTTGCGTCGATGTACAGCTTGTTCGGCGTCGCGATTTCCTCTTCCGAGCACTGGATCATGATGTTCACCTCCTCGCAGAACGCCCTGCGAAACTTGGTGATGTCCATGTCCGTCGTCGAACGGTTGAGGTTGTAGGTGATCTGGCCGGTGCGCAGCTCTCGGCCGAGCGTATTGACGGCATTGGTGACCAATTGCTCGGCTGCAAAGGCGACGAAGGTCTCGATGATCGCGAAGACGATCAGGAAATAGGGCACTGCGAGGATCGCGAACTCGATGGCGGCTGCGCCATCGCTGGACCGCGCAAGTTTCCGCCAAAGACGGAAGCGCGGTCTGCGGACACGTTCGTTGCGGTGGTTGAGATCATTCGCCTGGCTGGTCATAGCCTTATCCATCCCCAAAGATGAGGAGAAGCTACGGCCGAAATATTGATATTCCGTTTCCCAAATCTTTACAGTTTGTCGATCCGGCTGAAGTCTATGGTCACACTCTTACGGAGACCCGCCTGTCTTGGCGTGTTCTTCGCAGTTCGGCGTGCAGGACAGAACGGTTCGCGCCGTGGACTTGAAGACGCGGACGGTGCTGGATTCATCGATCGAAACGAGGATGCGTTCATCAACGATCGCATTGCCGTCTGCATCCAGCAGAACAAGGTTGGTGGTGCCGTAAGCGCGGCCGGTCAGTACGATCGTCTTCGAATCCGCGACTGTGGCGTCTGCGACGTCGGCATTGCCAACGATGACCTTGCTGACCGGGCGATCGAGCTTCAGCACGCGTGCGCTATTCATATAGACACGCAGGATGCCGCCGTCTTCTTCCGCATGCACTGCAGGCGCAGGCGAGACCATGGCGAAGGCCAGGCTCAGGGCGGCAGCGGCGGCGAAACGACGGTCGGACATGGACGTGCCTTTGATATACGCGCGTGAAGAGGTGTCGAGAGGATGCCGGCTTTTGGTGAATGAAGCGTTAAGCCGGACAGGGCCTCACTTAAGCGATCGGAGTCGGCGAAACCCGCCCACAATTTCCGCCTGGCATTGCGGGCCTTGAAGGGTCTGCGCGTGCCATATCGATACGGAAATACCGGCGGAATTGTTAACTCGCGCCGGTCTTCGGCAACCAGGCGATGTCGATGCCTGGCTGGAAAGACTGGCGCTAGCGGGAAAAGCCCGAAGTGCTGGGGCATAGGCTCGGTTTTTACGGACTGCATCCAGCATTCATTTACCACACTGCAGGCTAACGCGGTTTCACGATCTGCTAACCGTTTTTCTTAAGCCGATGGCAATAGGCCGGCACGTAGGTTGGCGACATCCGAGCAACGGCAAACAGTTGCCGGCAGTGCTGATCAACCTCGCGGAGTAGGAGAATTAACATGACCAAGCTTTTCGCACGTTTCATCAAGGACGAGTCCGGCGCAACCGCCATCGAATACGGCCTGATCGCCGCCCTCATCTCGGTCGCCCTCATCACCGGTGCGACGACGCTGGGTGGCGCTCTGAACAACACCTTCCAGAGCATTGGTACCGAAATGAACGGTGCAGGCACTGCAGCCGCTAACGCTGGCAACTAATAAGATTTGCAGGCGTGGCGCCGAAACCGCCGCACTGGAGGCCGCTCTTAACCGGGCGGCCTTTCTGCATGCATGCACAGCGTGCCCCTGAACCAAGGTTTGTTTCCGGAATCTCAACACAAATTCAGTATGCAGGCTGACGAGGAGTAGCAGCCATGTATTCAGCGATCGTCTTTCTTGTTCTTCCAGCCTGCCTCGTCATGGCAGCTCTCACAGACTTCTTGGAGATGACGATCCCGAACTGGATCTGCCTCCTGCTGGTCGGCGCTTTCGTCGTCATTACTCCCTTCAGCGGCTTGTCGGCCATCGCGCTTGGCTGGCACTTGGCGGCCGCCATGCTGGTGTTCATCGGGTGTTTCGGTCTTTTCGCGCTGAACGTCATGGGCGGCGGTGATGCCAAGCTGCTGACCGCGGCCGCGCTGTGGTTCGGTTTCAACCCTTCTCTGTTTACGTTTCTCGTGTTCACGGGTTACCTCGGCGGCGCCTTGACCATCCTGGTCCTTCTCTTGCGCGCCAATTGGGACAAGCTCGCCACGGTGGGTGTCAGGCTGCCGCAGACCCTGATGGTCGCCAAGAAGATTCCCTACGCAATCGCCATCGGCGCTGCCGGATTAATCGCCTATCCCAGCTCCCCGCTTGTGGTCGCAGCCATTCAGAGCAGCAACTAGACGCGCACAGAAACCTTACGTTAACTACGATTGTAAGCGGCTCATTAACCATAAGTACACCAATTCCTGATCAATCTTTCCGGCAGAACCTATTGCGTCGCCCGAGGATCGATCATGAAACCCGCCCGTCTCATCATACTCGCTGTCGCCGTCGTGGCTGCCGGTATGGCCGGTCTCCTCGCCATGCGGCTGAGCGGCAACAAGACCGTCGTCGTCCAGGATGCCGTGATCGAGAAGGCTCCGACCGTCGACGTTCTGGTCTCTGCCAAGAACTTGCCGGTCGGTGCGAGGCTCGATGAAACCTCCATGCGCTGGATGCCTTGGCCGGAAGGCAGCATCGTCGATGGCTTCATTACATCCTCAACGCGACCCGATGCACTGACCGAGCTCACTGGCGTCGTCGTGCGCCTGCCTGTCTTTGAAGGTGAGCCGCTGCGGCGCGAAAAGATCGCCGATTCCTCGTCCCGCATCCTTTCGGCGCTGCTGCCATCGGGCAAGCGTGCCGTGTCGACCGAGATCTCGGTTGCAACCGGCGCCGGCGGCTTCATCCTGCCGAACGACCGTGTCGACGTGATCATGGTCCGCAAGGGCGATGAAGACAATTTTCTGACCGAGACCGTCCTGTCCAATGTCCGTGTCCTGGCGATCGACCAGCAGATCGAGGAAGCGCCCGACGGCTCCAAATCCGTGATCGGCACGACCGCGACGCTGGAACTGACGCCGGAGCAGACGAAGGTGATCACCGTCGCGCAACAGATGGCCGATCGTCTGTCTCTTGCCCTTCGTTCGGTCGCGGACGCCCAGGAGGAAGACACCTCTGCTGCCGATCATTTGCTGAGCGGCGGAGACGGTCAGCCGACCATTCAGGTCATCAAGTCCGGCGAGGTCGTCAAATCGAATTCCTCGACCGCCAATTCCATGCAGTGAGTGGGGACGCACCGTGGCCAGCCTGACGCATAAACTTCGAGTTTCCCTGACCGGCGGCATCGCCTTCGCCATGGTGATGAGCGGAGCCCCGATCACGCTTTCAAAGCACGGGTCCGAGATGCCGGCTGCTCAAGCAGCACAGGAAACGGTCATGCGGATCACCAATTCCGGACCTGGCGCGCGTCGAACGGTTAAACTTGGCCTCAACAAGGCTCTCGTCGTTGATCTGCCCGCTGACGCACACGACATTCTTGTCGCCGATCCTTCCATGGCAGATGCGGTTACCCGCTCTTCACGCCGGATCTATCTCTTCGGCAAAACCGTCGGACAGACCAACATCTTCATCTTTGGCTCAGACGGCCAGGAGATCGTCAGCCTCGATATCGAGATTGAGCGTGATATTGCAGGACTTGAAGCGAACCTGCGTCGCTTCATTCCACAATCGGATATCAAGATCGAGATCGTCTCGGACAACATTGTGCTGACGGGCACCGTCCGGACGCCACAGGATGCGGCGCGCGCCGAAAACCTTGCCGAGGCGTTCCTCAAGGGCGGTGAAGCGACGACGCGCAACACGACCGCTTCAGGTGGGGACAACGGCGGCGATGTCGCCATCTACGCCGAAGAGCGGCAGACGTCCCAGATCGTCAATCTTTTGACCATCGAAGGCGAAGATCAGGTTACGCTCAAGGTCACCGTTGCTGAAGTCAGCCGGCAGGTGCTGAAGCAGCTCGGCTTCTCGGGCAGCATTTCGGACGGTTCGACCGGGATCAGCTATGCCAACCCGTCCAACCTCGGAAATGCGATCGATCCGACCGGAACGGCGACGCTTTCGGCAGGCATCGGTGGCCTTGGTATCAACACCTATATCAATGCGATGGAACAGGCCGGTGTCATGCGCACGCTGGCCGAGCCCAGCCTGACCGCAATTTCCGGCGAGCCCGCCAAATTCTATGTCGGTGGCGAGTTCAGGCTCGCGGGCCCTCAGGAAGTCACAAGTGACGAAGAAAGCACATCCATCCAGCGCACGACACAGAGCGTTGACTATGGCATCGAGCTGAATTTCCGCCCCGTCGTTCTGGCACCGGGCCGCATCAGCCTGCAGATCGAGACGAATGTCTCCGAGCCCACCTGGGAAAGCGCGCAGGTTACAGGCAACATCTTGAATCAGATTCCAGGATCGACATTCATGTCGATCCGCAAGCGCGAAGCCTCGACCACAGTCGAGCTGCCATCCGGTGGTTCGATCGTCATTGCGGGTCTCGTGCAGGACAATATCCGTCAGGCGATGTCCGGCCTGCCTGGCCTCTCCAAGGTGCCGGTCTTGGGTACCCTGTTCCGCAGCAAGGATTTCCAGCGCAACGAGACCGAACTCGTCATCATTGCGACGCCCTATCTGGTGCGGCCGGTGGCGCGCGGTGCCCTCTCCCGGCCGGATGACAATTTCAACCCCGAGAACGACGGCGCGACCTTCTTCCTGAACAAGGTGAACAAGGTCTATGGCCGCCGCGAAAACAGCGAACCGACCGGCCATTATCATGGCGCGGTAGGCTTCATCTACAAGTGAACGGCGCGAGGATCGTGATGAAACACTCGGCACGTCAAGTCAGGGAAAGTCGGCCAGCCATGGCATCCGCACGTCAGTCATTCCAGCGTCTCGTCCTGTCCGGCATCGTTCTTGGAACTGTTGCCGTGCTTTCCGGCTGCGGCAGCATGAAGGACCAGATGTCCACCTCGGCAATTCCGGACGATTATCGCACGCGCCATCCGATCATGCTGAGCGAAGTGGAGCACACGCTTGATGTGCCGATCGCGTCCGGCGACCGCAGGCTGACGGTGAGCGTCCAGGATTCGATCGCAGGCTTTGCGGCGGACTACCTTTCGGCCTCGACTGGCACGATCCAGATCATGGTGCCTCACGGCGCGCCGAATTCGGGGGCTGCATCGGTCATGCGCAAGCAGATCCGCCAGGTGCTGACCGCACGCGGCGTGCCTTCGAACCGGATCATCGAGACCTCCTATCAGGCGGACCCGAACAGCAATGCCGCACCCGTGCGGATCAGCTATGTGGCCATCACGGCCATGACCAATCCTTGCGGCGAGTGGCCTGAAGATCTGCAGGACAACACTTTCAGCAACAAGAACTACCACAATTTCGGCTGCGCGACGCAGAGCAATCTCGCCGCTCAGATTGCCAATCCGATGGATCTCGTGACCCCGCGTGACATGGCGCCGATCGATGCGACCCGACGGTCGACCGTCATCGGCCTCTATCGCAAGGGCAGCGACACCTCCACGAACTGATGCAGCAGTCCAACAGGACGGGATGAGAGCATGAACGCGATCGATTATGACATCGGCGAAACCAATGGCGGATATCGCGCGGATACCGAAACCGTCGTTGCGGGCGAGGTCGACAACCTGCGCCCCTTGCCGCGCATCTCCATCCATGCCTTCTGCATCAGCGAGACCGTTCATCGGACCATGGAGCAGTGCGCGGGCGACCGGCGCATGGCCCGGGTCAGCATGCGCGTCACGCACGGCAACATTGCCGCAGCGGCCAACATGTTCTCGTCGACGCCGACGCCGAACCTCATCATTCTGGAAACCGATGCCGGCCCCCGTGATCTGATGGCGGAACTGGCGCCACTTGCCGAGGTCTGCGATCCAAGTTCGCGGGTCATTCTCGTCGGCCGCCACAACGATATCGCGCTCTACCGCGAACTGATCCGCAATGGCATTTCGGAATATATTGTGGCGCCGTTCACGATGGCGGACATGATGGGCTCGATCGCCTCGATCTTCGTCGACCCGGAAGCCGAACCGCTCGGCCGAACCATCGCCTTCATCGGCGCCAAGGGCGGCGTCGGGTCATCGACGATCGCGCATAACTGCGCCTTCGGCATTTCGTCGCTCTTCTCGACGGAGACGGTTCTTGCCGATCTCGACCTGCCCTTCGGAACGGCCAATATCGATTTCGACCAGGACCCGGCGCAGGGCATGGCGGAAGCGGTGTTTTCCCCGGAGCGCCTGGACGAGGTCTTCCTCGATCGCCTTCTGACGAAGTGTGGCCAGAACCTTTCGCTGCTGGCGGCCCCCTCCATGCTCGACCGCGGTTATGACTATGAGCGCGGCGCTTTCCAGCCGATTCTGGATGTGCTGCAGCGGACGGCTCCCATCACCGTCCTCGACCTGCCGCATACCTGGGCGGACTGGACGCGCGCCGTGCTTTCCGATGTCGACGACATCGTCATCACCTGCGCACCCGATCTCGCCAATCTGCGCAACATGAAGAACATGATCGATGCGCTGAAGAAGCTGAGGCCGCAGGACAAGCCGCCGCATCTCATCCTCAACCAGGTGGGTATGCCGAAGCGCCCGGAAATCGCGCCTTCCGACTTCTTCGAGCCGCTCGAACTCGAACCCGTCGCCATCATTCCGTTCGACGCCCAGCTTTTCGGCACTGCCGCCAATAGCGGCCGGATGATCAGCGAGATGGACGGGAAGTCGCCGACGGCGGAGACATTTTCGCAACTCGCCCATCTCGTGACGGGCCGCGCGACGATCAAGAAGCCGAAGAAGGCGGGCCTCGGCTCGTTCATCGAGAAACTGCGCAAGAAGTGACCGGTAACAGGAACAGGTAGAGCTCATGTTTGGCAAACGCGGAAACGACGGTTTCGGCAAAGGCGGGGCGGGCGTCGGCACGATCCCGGCACAGCCGGCTGCTGCCGCGCCTGCGGCACGCACCAGCACGCTCATCGAACCCGGCAGTCCCGAGGTCAGCAACCGGCAGCAGGTGACGCCGCCGTCGATGCAGACGCCGAGCCGCAAGAAGCCGCCGCGGACGGAAGACTATTACGACACCAAGAGCCAGGTTTTCTCGGCACTCATCGATACGATCGACCTGTCGCAGCTGGCGAAGCTCGACGGCGAAAGCGCGCGCGAAGAAATCCGCGACATCGTCAATGACATCATCACCATCAAGAATTTCGCGATGTCGATTTCCGAGCAGGAAGAACTGCTCGAAGACATCTGCAACGACGTTCTGGGTTATGGTCCGCTCGAGCCGCTGCTCGCGCGTGACGACATCGCCGACATCATGGTCAACGGCGCCGGCCAGACCTTCATCGAAGTCGGCGGCAAGACGATCGAGTCCGAAATCCGCTTCCGCGACAACTCGCAGCTTCTTTCGATCTGCCAGCGTATCGTCAGCCAGGTCGGCCGCCGCGTGGACGAATCGAGCCCGATCTGCGACGCCCGCCTTCCCGACGGCTCGCGTGTCAACGTCATTGCTCCGCCGCTCGCCATCGACGGGCCGGCACTCACCATTCGTAAGTTCAAGAAGGACAAGCTGAACCTCGCGCAGCTCGTCAAGTTTGGTGCGATCACGCCTGAGGGTGCAGAAGTTCTGCAGATCATCGGGCGCGTCCGCTGCAACGTCGTTATCTCGGGCGGTACCGGCTCGGGTAAGACGACGCTTCTGAACTGCCTGACCGGCTTCATCGACCAGGACGAGCGCATCATCACCTGCGAAGACACGGCCGAACTTCAGCTGCAGCAGCCGCATGTCGTGCGTCTCGAAACGCGTCCGCCGAACATCGAAGGCGAAGGCGAGATCACCATGCGCGATCTCGTGAAGAACTGCCTGCGTATGCGCCCCGAACGCATCATCGTTGGTGAAGTGCGCGGACCGGAGGTTTTCGACCTGTTGCAGGCGATGAACACCGGTCACGACGGCTCGATGGGCACCATCCACGCCAACACGCCGCGCGAATGCCTGAGTCGTATGGAATCGATGATCGCCATGGGCGGCTTCTCGCTGCCGGCCAAGACCGTGCGCGAAATCATCTCCGGCTCGATCGACGTCATCATCCAGGCGGCACGCCTGCGCGATGGTTCGCGCCGCATCACCCACATCACCGAAGTCATCGGGATGGAAGGCGACGTCATCATCACCCAGGATCTGATGCGCTACGAGATCGAGGGCGAAGACGCCAACGGCAAGATCATCGGCCGGCACATGTCGACCGGCATCGGCAAGCCGCATTTCTGGGACCGTGCCCGCTACTACAACGAAGATCGTCGTCTTGCCGCCGCGCTCGACAACATGGAACAGAAGTCGAAGGGGATCTGACACGCATGTTCGGCATCGATCCCACCATTCTCGCCATCGTGCTCCTGGTCGCCGTCTCGACCGGTGCGGTGGCCTATGGTGTCCTCTATTCCCGGATCGAGACCGACAAGAAGACGGCGAGCCGCATCAACCGCGTGCGGGCTGCCGAAACGGATACCACGCAGATGAAAGCCGCACGCGACCGCGTGCAGGAGATTTCCAAACGCCGCAAGTCCGTGCAGGACTCCCTGAAAGAGCTGGAAAAGAAGCAGCAGCAGGAAAAGTCGAGGAAGGCGAATGCGGCAAGCCTCAAGGCGAAGCTGGTGCAATCCGGTCTGTCCGTGTCGGTCACCCAGTTCTACCTGCTGAGCGCCGTGCTCGGCGTCGTCGTTCTAGCCATGGCTTTCCTCGCAGGCATGCCGCCGCTCGTGATGGTCGGTGGCGCCTTCGTCGCAGGCCTCGGCCTTCCGCGCTGGGTGGTCGGCTTCCTCGTCAAACGGCGGCAGAAGAAGTTTCTCGAGGAGTTTCCGAACTCGCTCGACGTCATGGTGCGTTCGATCCGGTCTGGCCTGCCGCTCAACGATGCGATCCGGATGATCGCCGCCGACGGTCAGGAGCCGGTCAAGACCGAGTTCCGCCGGATCGTCGAATCCCAGCAGCTGGGATTGTCCGTCTCCGATGCGGTTGCCCGCATGCACCAGACCATGCCGCTCAACGAAGTCAGCTTCTTCGCCATCGTGATCGCGATCCAGGGCCAGGCGGGCGGCAACCTCTCGGAAGCGCTGGCCAACCTGTCGCGTGTCCTGCGTGACCGCAAGAAGATGAAGGCGAAGGTCAACGCTCTGTCGATGGAGGCGAAGGCTTCCGCTGCGATCATCGGCGCCCTGCCCTTCATCGTCGCTTTCCTGGTCTACCTGACGTCGCCCGGTTACATCACCATCCTGTTCACGGACTCGCGCGGGCATCTCATCCTCGGCTGTTCGGCGGTGTGGATGAGCATCGGGCTGCTGGTCATGCGCAACATGATCAATTTCGAGATCTGAGGAGCGGCGGCGATGACGGAAGACTGGGCAGCACGCTTCACCGATCCGGCGCTGGTGATAGCCATTCTCGTGGCGCTTGCCGTGTTCGCCACATTCTACACGATCGCCATGCCCTACTTCGAGCGCGGCGACCTGAACAAACGCATGCGCGCGGTCTCCACGGAGCGTGACCTGATCCGCGCCCGGGAACGGGCGAAGCTGAATGCCGAAGCGGCTCAGAGCCGTGCATCGCTCAGGACGACCAACAACAAATCCGTACGAGACATTGTCGAGCGCTTCAATCTGCGCAAGGCGCTGGTGGACGATACGACGGTCGACAAACTGAAGGCGGCAGGTCTGCGGTCGCAGAACGCGCTCAACATGTTTCTCGTCGCGCGCTTCCTCTTGCCGTTCGCGACGCTGGCGCTGACCGCTTTCTGGATTTTCGTAATGGGCAACCTGGCAGAAAAGCCTCTGCCCATGCGGCTCTTCGCCACCATCGTCGGCGGCTATATCGGCTTCTACCTGCCGAACATCTACATCTCGAACCGCATCACCAAGCGTCAGCAGTCGATTAGACGTGCCTGGCCGGATGCGCTGGACCTGATGCTGATCTGCGTCGAATCAGGCATTTCGCTCGAAGCCGCCATGCGTCGCGTCTCGGAAGAGATCGGCGAGCAATCGCCTGAACTGGCCGAGGAAATGGTTTTGACGACAGCAGAGCTTTCGTTCCTGCCGGATCGTCGACAGGCGCTGGAAAATCTTGGCACGCGCACGCAGCTCGACGGCGTGAAGAACGTCGTGCAGGCCCTTATCCAGGCAGACCGCTATGGTACGCCGGTGGCGCAGGCCTTGCGCGTTCTGGCGCAGGAAGGGCGTGACGAGCGCATGAACGAGGCGGAGAAGAAGGCAGCGGCACTGCCGCCGAAGCTCACCGTTCCGATGATCCTGTTCTTCCTGCCCGTGCTGATCGCCGTCATTCTGGGCCCCGCCGGGATCCAGGTGTCCGACCGGTTCTGAGTCCCCGGTCGCGCAACAAGGTCAGTGGACGGTCGCGAGTTCTTCTTCGAGAAGCTTCAGCGCATCCTGCAGCGCTTCGACCAGGATGTCCGTGAGTTCGTCGGATTTGTTCTCGAGAAGCATCAGCTTGACCGCCATGTCCTGCTGCTCGAAATACTGATCAGGTCCTTCGTTCATCGTCATGTCCCCTTAAAGCCGAATCATCTCGGCTGGTTCCACGATGATGATCTTTCCTTGCGCCGAGCTTTCAGCCTATCGGGCCTGCAAGGTCAAGCCTCGGCTTTCACGCCGCCCGACGTGACGGCCGCGCTGAAGTTCGAGAAGAACTCGCCGGCGAGTTTCTTCGACGTCGATTCGATCAGGCGGCTGCCGAGTTGGGCGATCTTGCCGCCAACTTCGGCCTTTACGGTGTAGGTGAGAAGCGTGGCGCCGTCTTCCTCTGGAGTGAGAGTCACATCGGCGCCACCCTTCGCAAAACCCGCCAGACCGCCCTTGCCTTCGCCCGAGATGGTGTAGGAGTGCGGCGGGTTGAGGTTCTGCAGCTCGACCGCGCCTTCGAACTTGGCCTTGATCGGACCGATCTTCAGCACGACCTTCGCATCCATGTGGGTATCCGAGGTCTTTTCCAGGCTCTCGCAGCCGGGGATCGACTGACGGAGGATTTCCGGATCGTTGAGCGCCTGCCAAACGGTCTCCACCGGCGCCTCGATGCGCTCGCTGCCTTGCATGTCCATCCGGCATTCCTCCCTTGCAGATCGCGGGCTCCCTCCCGCAGCCATCAAGACTGCATGGCTGACGCGACAGATGCAAGACTGCTAAAGCAGGAGATGGGTGAAGTCAGACGAGAACAGCCTGCTCGACGCGGTCCTTCGAGCCGAAGAACCTGATGTAGCGCTCGACCTCGGCCGGATCGCCCGTTGCCTTGCGCGGATTGTCGGAGAGCTTCACGGCCGGGCGGCCATTGGCCTCGGAGACCTTGCAGACGATGGAGATCGGCTTCAGGCCGGCAATCTCGCGCGGCGCGCAACCGGCAAAGTCGTTGGTGAGGTTCGTGCCCCAACCGAAGGACATGCGGACGCGGCCGGCAAAATGGCGGTAGGTGTCGATGATCGCATCGACATCGAGGCCATCGGAAAAGATCAGCAGCTTCTTGCGCGGATCGCGGCCCATCTTCTTCCACCACTCGATGATCTTTTCACCACCTTCGATGGGCGGCGCGCTGTCGGGGCGGAAGCCTGTCCAGTCGGCAACCCATTCCGGTGCGTGCTCGAGGAAGGAGGTGGTCCCGTAGGCATCCGGGAGGACGATCAGGAGATTGCCGCCATACAGCTGGTTCCAGTCTTTCAGAACCTGGTAGGGCGCGGCCGCCAGCTGCTCATCGGTCTTGGCGAGCGCGGCGACGACCATCGGCAATTCGTGTGCGTTGGTGCCGACGGCTTCCAGATCGCTATCCATGGCGAGGAGGACGTTGCTGGTGCCGGTGAAGGCCGGGCCGATGCCTTCCTTCAAGGCTTCGACGCACCAGCGCTGCCAGAGAAAGCTGTGGCGGCGGCGGGTGCCGAAATCGGAAATGCGAAGGCCCGGCAGCTCCCGCAGGCGCTCGACCTTGGCCCACATCTTGGCCTTGGCGCGCGCATAGAGCACATCAAGCGTGAAATAGCCGAGGGAGCGCATGGCGGCGCGCGAACGCAGCTCGTTGATGATCGCGAGCGCCGGGATCTCCCAAAGCGTCGTCTCCATCCAGGTGCCGTGGAAGGTCAGTTCATACTGACCGTCGCGCTTGGCGAGTTCGTATTCGGGCAATTGCAGATTGCCGAGCCAAGCGAGGAATTCGGGTTCGAAGATCTGGGCGCGGCCGTAGAAGCTGTTACCGGCGAGCCAGATCATTTCCTTCTTGGTGAGACGCAGCGAGCGGACGTGATCGAGCTGTTCGCGGAGTTCCTGTTCGTCGATTTCCTCGGCAAGGCGTACGGAGGTGGTTCGGTTGATCAGGGTGAAGGTGGCGTTCACCTCGGGGTAAAGCTTCCAGATCATCTGGAGCATCAGGAGCTTGTAGAAGTCGGTATCGATCAGGCTGCGGATGATGGGATCGAGCTTCCAGGTGTGGTTATAGACCCTGGTCGCAATATCTGTCTTGGTCATGATCGACTGCCTTATGATCCGCAGCCGAAACTGCAGCGGACGGCCGGAACCTTTCGGCCGCTTCCGCTGCAGTTATCGGCAATCGATGTCGGATTGTCCAGTGAGCGACGTGCACTCACTGCGCGACCCATTACTGGGTCGGGGTGGGGCTGGATTCCGGAACCACCTGACCGCCACTTTCGCTCGGTGCGGGTGCGGTCTGTTCGACCGGCTGGTTTGCCGGATCGGACGGGGCAATGGCGTTACCCCACCACTCGGCCGGGATCCAGACGAGCATTGCGAGGATCAGGCCGGCCAGAAGCACGATCAGAACGGGCTTGCCCCGAAAGCCCTGACGGGCTTCGGTCGCCGTCACCGGCTCGGGCTTCAGACCACGCGTCCGGCGATCAGTGGTATCGGGCATGTCGGTTCGGCTGTTCATGTCGTTACTCCCGTTGTTTCGGAACGCTCGAAGCGTCTTTCCCTGGGACAACGGGAGCTTGGCGGGTTTGTTCCGCCAATTAGACTATGCTCAGTAACCGGAGACGCGGTCGACCACGAATTCCAGCGGCAGGCCCGATTCAAGCCGGGCGATCTGAGCTTCGACATGGCGCAAGAGCGCCCGGACATCGGAGGCAGCGGCGGCGTGGGGTGTGACGATCACATTCGACATCGACCAGAGCGGGCTTTCAGGGTCCAGCGGCTCCTTTTCGAAGACGTCGAGTGATGCGGCTTTCAATGTGCCATCGGCGAGGCAGGCAATCAGGTCGGCCTCCTTCTGGCTGCCACCACGACCGGCGTTGAGGAAGATCGGCCCGCCGAGCGGACCTGTACGACGGAGCCTGGAGAAAAGCGTGCGGTCGTAAATGCCGCGGGTATTGTCGGTCAGCGGCAGCAGGCCGACCAGGATGTCCGTCCGGCCGAGGAAGGCCTCGAGGTTTGCGGCGTCGAAGGTCTCCAGACCCTCGATGGACTTCGCACGCCGCGACCACCCGATGACATCGAAACCCATGACCTTGAGCTTTCTGACCGCATCGGCGCCGAGGACGCCAAGGCCCATCACGCCCACGGTCACTTCGCGTGCTTCAGGTTGCTCGGCGATTTCATGCCACACGCGCTCCCGCTGCTGGCCGGCATAGGCGATGCCGTTGCGCAGATGATGCAGGCATTGCCAGACAACCCATTCGCTCATGCGATCCGTGAGGCTGCGATCGACGAAGCGGACGATGGGCAGGTCCGGCAGCTCATAGGCCGAGAGGATGTGATCGACGCCGGCTCCGCCGGAGAAGATGGCGCTGAGCCCCGTGGCGCGACGGAAAAGCGCGGGGTCCGGCTTCCAGACGACGGCAAATTCGGCATCGGTCAGATCGCGCTCCGCATTGGCCGGATCGCCCATATCGATGACCGGACGATCCGGGAAGGCAGACCGCAAGGCGGAGACCACGCTTTCGCGTGCGAAGCGGAGGTCGATGACGACGGGGCGTTTTTCAGACATGGGGAACTCACATTATTGGCGGATGCCGCCATCCTCAACGGCTTCGAGATCGAAAGCGGCGGCCATCAGGGCGCGGGTGTAATCGGCCTTGGGCGCGGCGAAGACTTCCGCTGCGGGGCCCTTCTCCACCACCTTGCCACCGCGCATGACGATCAGTTCGTTGGCCAGCGCCTTCACGACCTTCAGGTCATGGCTGATGAAGAGGTAGGCAAGATCATGCTTGGCCTGCAGATCGCGCAGGAGATCCACGACCTGAGCCTGAACGGTCATGTCGAGGGCCGAGGTCGGCTCGTCGAGCATGACGAAACGGGGTTTCAGCACCATGGCGCGGGCAATCGCGATGCGCTGACGCTGGCCACCGGAGAATTCGTGCGGGTAGCGCCAACGGGTGGCGGGATCCAGCCCAACTTCCTCGAGCGCCCAGGCCACACGGGCGTCGCGCTCTTCCGCCGATAACTGCCTTTCGTGAACCTTCAGGCCCTCGGCGATGATTTCGCCGACGGACATCCGGGGGCTGAGGGAACCGAAGGGATCCTGGAAGACGATCTGCAGGCGATCGCGCAGCGGGCGCATCTCACGATAGGAGAAGGCGTCGATGTCCTTGCCGATGAAACTGATGCGGCCCTTCGACGAGATCAGGCGCGAAAGCGCAAGGCCAAGCGTGGTCTTGCCAGAGCCGGATTCGCCGACCACGCCCAGCGTCTGGCCAGCACGAAGCGTGAGGTCGACGCCATCAACGGCCTTCACATGGTCGACGGTGCGACGGAGGAAACCGGCCTTGATGGGGAACCAGACGCGAATGTCCTCGCCCTGCATGACAACAGGCTTCTGCTCATCGAAGACGGGCGGCTCGCCCCGCGGTTCGGAGGCGAGAAGCTTCTTCGTATAGGGATGCTGGGGGCGCTCGAAGATGTCCTCGACGGAGCCTGCCTCGACGATCTTGCCCTTGGTCATGACGCAGACGCGGTCGGCGAACTTGCGGACAATGCCGAGATCATGGGTGATGAAGAGCATGGACATGCCATGCTCCGTCTTGAGGCGTCCGAGAAGCTCGAGGATCTGCGCTTGCACGGTGACATCGAGTGCTGTCGTCGGCTCGTCGGCGATCAGGAGCTTCGGACGGTTGGCGAGCGCCATGGCGATCATCACACGCTGACGCTGGCCACCGGAAAGTTCGTGCGGATAGGCGCTGAGCCGCTTTTCCGGCTCGCGGATGCCGACCTGATGCAGGAGTTCCAGGACACGCGCGCGGGCGGGCGCGCCTTCGAGCCCCTGATGCAGGGACAGGATTTCGCCGATCTGCCGCTCGATCGTGTGCAGCGGATTGAGCGAGGTCATCGGCTCCTGAAAGATCATGGTGATCTCATTGCCGCGCACGGCACGAAGATCAGGCTCGCTGGCGGTCATCAGGTCTCGACCGTCGAACAGGATCTGTCCCGAGGGATGGCTGGCTGCGGGATAGGGTAGAAGCTTCAGGATCGAGGCGGCGGAGACCGACTTGCCGGAACCGGATTCGCCGACCAGCGCGACGATCTCTCCACGATCGATCTCGAAGGAGACACGGTCGACTGCCAGGCTCTCGCGACCGCTTTGATGGAAGGCGACGGAGAGATCGCGCACGGACAGGAGAGGTTCGGTCATGCGGACAAGCTTTCAATCAGGGAGGTGAGCGTGGATTCGTCGGGGCGGAGGATGGTCAAATGCCTCGTTCCTGCGCCTTTGAAGAGTGGGTGATCCAACGCGCCAAGATCGACAAGACCAAGGTCGCCGCTGAGGAAGCTATCGCAGCCATCTTGGCTGGCGCTGGCGAGATGGATGGCATCGGGAAGTTTGATGCTTGATGCACTAGAACGGATCAATGCAGCCCTATCGAGAACATCAGAGGAGACGGGCAGTACATCAAGCCAGTCTGGGCCATTAGACAACGCATGATACGTCCGTGCCAATTCGAGCTTCCCGTCCCGATATGGACGCACAAGTAGTTCCGAAAATGTCAGAGCACTTGTCGAGAAACGGATCCCTTTTTCAAATCCCTTGACCAGCAGGATCTCAAGAAGTCGCTGCCTTGGGCCTTCGCCTTCGTGCAGCGCGATCAGGATGTTCGTGTCCAGATACAGGCGCACCCGTCAATCATCCCATTCGTCGCGCAGTTCACGGATCCTCGAGACGGCTTCATCGATGTCAACACGCTCGGGGTTGGCTTCACGGTATCGACGGATCATGTCCAGTGTATCCTGGACTGACATCAGACGCTTTGGTTCGGTAGCGGGTTCGGAAGTCCCCACGCCTTCGATCTCGACCACGACCCGCACGGTGCTGCCTTCGACCAGCCCCTCCCTCAGGTCGGCGGGCAAATTCTCAACCGGGTAATGCTCTCTGACGATCTTGTTCATCGCATCGCGCTCCTGATCAGGTCTTCGCCCATCATGCCACAAATGCGCGCAATTGACGAACCCGCGCTCATCGGAAGGTCTTTCTGGGATCGAAAGCATCACGCACCGCTTCCCCGATGAAGATCAGCAGCGAGAGCATGATCGACATGGTGAAGAAGGCGGTGAGGCCGAGCCAGGGGGCCTGGAGGTTGCGCTTGCCCTGGGCGATGAGTTCGCCGAGCGAAGGCGAGCCGGGGGGCATGCCGAAGCCGAGGAAATCGAGCGAGGTGAGCGTGGTAATCGAGCCCGAGAGGATAAAGGGCAGGAAGGTCAGGGTGGCGACCATGGCGTTGGGCAGCAGGTGGCGGAACATGATCGTGCCGTTGCCAACGCCGAGGGCGCGGGCGGCGTTTACATATTCGAAGTTTCGGGCGCGCAGGAACTCCGCGCGCACGATGCCGACGAAGCCGACCCAGGAGAAGAGCAGCATGATGCCGAGCAGGACGAAGAAGCCGGGCGGCAGGATGGCTGCGATGATCAGCAGGATGTAAAGCACTGGCATCGAGGACCAGATCTCGATGAAGCGCTGCATCAGAAGGTCGGTCCAGCCGCCGAAATAGCCTTGCACGGCACCGGCGGTTACGCCGATGACGGCCGAGGCGAGCGTGAGCGCCAGACCGAAGAGGATCGAGATCCGGAAGCCGTAGATCATGCGGGCCATGACGTCGCGGGCCTGGTCGTCGGTGCCGAGCCAGTTCATGTTGCCGAGCACGCAATTCGGATCCTCCGCACCGAGCGGATAGGCCGCACAACGGGTTTGCTTGTCCATCAGCCAGAAAGGCGGCGTCGGTGCGGAATGCGGCACCTCGGAATTGACCGTGCGGTAGGAATAGCGGATCGGCGGCCAAATCATCCAGCCGTTGGCGTTGATCTCGTCGGAGATGAAGGGCGAGCGATAGTCCGTGATTGCCAGGAAGCCGCCGAACTTCTCCTCGGGATAATTGACCACGACGGGGAAGAGGATCTCGCCCTTGTAGGACGCGATGATCGGCCTGTCGTTGGCGATGAATTCGGCGAACATGCTGAGCACGAAGAGCACCATGAAGATCCAGAAGGACCAGAGGCCGCGCCGGTTCGCCTTGAAGTTTTCCAGGCGTCGACGATTGGTGGGCTTGAGCCAGTCCTTCCTCGGCGGCGCGATGGGCGTGGTCTCTACGGCGGACATCAGACGTCCCTCCGGTCAAAATCGATGCGCGGGTCGATCCAGGTGTAGATCAGGTCGGAGATCAGACCGACGACGAGGCCCATCAGCGAGAAGATGTACAGAGTCGCGAAAACGATCGGATAGTCGCGGTTGACGATTGCAAGGTAACCGAGACGACCGAGGCCATCGAGCGAGAAGATGTTTTCGATCAAGAGCGATCCGGTGAAGAAGGCGGAGATGAAGGCCCCGGGCAGGCCGGCGATGACGATCAGCATGGCGTTGCGGAAGACGTGGCCGTAGAGGACCTGGCGCTCGCCGAGCCCCTTGGCGCGGGCGGTTACGACATACTGTTTCTTGATCTCGTCGATGAAGGAATTCTTCGTGAGCAACGTCGTCGTGGCGAAGGCGGAGAGCAGGAGCGCTGTGAGCGGCAATGCCAGATGCCAGAAGTAATCGAGGATCTTCTGCCACCACGAGAGCTGGTCGAAATTGTCCGAGGTCAGTCCGCGCAGCGGAAACCAGTCGAAGAAGGACCCGCCGGCGAAAAGCACGATGAGAAGAATGCCGAAGAGGAAGCCCGGGACGGCATAGCCGATGACGATGATGCCGGATGTCCAGACATCGAAGCGCGAGCCGTCGGAAACGGCCTTGCGGATCCCGAGCGGGATCGAGATGGCATAGGAAATCAGGAGCACCCACAGACCGAGCGAAATCGAAACGGGCATCTTCTCGATGATCAGATCGATCACCGAGGTGTTGCGGAAGAAGCTCTCGCCGAAGTCGAAGCGGATGTAGTTCCACATCATCTCGAGGAAGCGCTCGAGCGGCGGCTTGTCGAAGCCGAACTGTTTTTCGAGCTTGGCGATCAGTTCCGGATCGAGACCTTGAGCGCCGCGATAGCGGGAGCTTCCCTCCTCCGTGCCGGCGGACTGGCCCAGCATGTCGCCGCCGCCGGAGAGGCGTGCATCGGCGCTGTCACCCTGGCCGCTCAGCTGGGCTATGACCTGCTCGACGGGGCCGCCGGGGGCGAACTGGATGACGATGAAGGAGATGCCCATGATGCCGATCATGGTCGGGATCATCAGCAGAAGGCGGCGCAGGATGTAGGCGGTCATGCGCGATGTCCCGCTTCAGGGTCGGGTCTCACTATGATGTCCAAGCTTCTTTCGTCCGCCAATCTCAGCTGCTCCGTTGTCCAGCGATTCGCCCCCACCATTCCTAGAGTCTCACGCAAGCGGCGCAAGCCCCGAGCGGGGATCACGGATTTTTCGCCCACCAGATCGACGGAAAGCCGGTGCTGTACGTGGGGAGTTCGGCCGGATGCTCGAACTTGTCCCAGAAGGCATAGCGCGCCGTTCCGCCATAGTAGAGCGGGATTACGTAATCATGGGCGAGCAGGACGCGGTCCATGGCCTTGGTCGCGGCGACCTGTTCATCCCGATCGGCCGGGAAAATGATCTTCTCGATCAAGGCGTCGACCGCCGGATCGGAAATGCCGGCATAGTTCTGCGAGCCTTCGCGATTGACCGATGCGGAACCCCAATAGTCGCGCTGCTCGTTTCCCGGGTTCAGCGTCTGGGCCCATACGATCCAGGTCATGTCGTAATCGAAGCTGCGGGTACGGTTCGTATATTGCGACGGGTCGACCGTGCGCACGGACATCTCGATGCCGATCTTGCGCAGTTGTTGCTGGTAGGGAACGGCGAGGACCTCGAGCTGCGGATTGGAAAGCAGGAGTTCGAAGCGGAAGGGTTGGCCGGTCTGCGCATTGACCATCGCATTGCCACGCAGCTCATAGCCGGCCTGCTTGAAGAGCTCGACCGCCTTGCGCAGGTTGTCGCGGGAGGCCTGCGGTGAGCCGCCCACCGGGTTCTCATAAGGCGTATCGAAGACGGAAGGCGGGACCTTGTCCTTCAAGGCGGTCAGCAGTTCCAGTTCCTTGCCTTCCGGCAGGCCGGTTGATTCGAGCTCGGTCCCGTTGAAGAAGCTGTCGACCCGCTCATAGGCGTTGTAGAAGACGGTCCGGTTCAATTCCTCGAAGTCGAGCGCGTAGTTCAGAGCCCTGCGAACGCGCTGATCCTTGAACATATCGCGCCGCATATTGGGCACCAGCGCCTGCATGACACCTGTTGCCCGGAAGGGGTTCTCGTACTCCTCCTTCGTGACGCGGCCGTCCTGAGCCGCGGGGAAGTCGAAGCCGGTTGCCCAGCGCGCGGCACGCGTTTCCTGCCAGAAGTCCGTCACACCGGAGCGGAAGGCTTCGAACTCAACGTCACGGTCGCCGAACATCGTGTAGGTGATGTTGGCGAAGTTGTTGTAGCCGACGTTGACGTTGATATCCTTGCCCCAATAATCGTCACGCAGCTGGTAGCGGATGGTGGCGCCCGGCTTGAATTCGGCGATTTCGTAAGGCCCCGATCCCATCACTGGTTCGAGCGTGGTGCGGGAAATGTCGCGCGGCTGGCCGTCCGGGCCCTTCGCCTCCCACCAGTGTTTGGCGACAACGGGGAACTGGCCGAGGATCATCGGCAGCTCGCGGTTGTTCTTCTGGTCGAAGCGGAAGGTGATATCCCGCTCACCGGTCTTTTCGGCCGAGATCACATGGCTGTAGTAGCTCATGTAGAGGGGGTTCAGCTCCTTCAGCTTCTCGAAACTGAAGATGACATCCTCAGGCTTGACGGGTTCACCGTCGGCGAAGCGGGCTTCGGCGCGGAGCCGGAACGTGGCGCTCGAGATATCCTCGGGGAAAGAGACGCCTTCGGCGAGCAGACCGTAACCCGTCGAGATCTCGTCACTCGTATCCTTGAGCAGGGTATCGAAGACAATTGCAAGACCAGGCGCGGCTTCGCCTTTGTCCAGAACCGGATTGAAACTGTCGAATGTCCCGGTGGAGGACATGCGCAAGGTGCCGCCTTTCGGCGCGTCCGGATTTACGTAATCGAAGTGGGGAAAGCCCGGCGCATATTTCACCTCGCCGAGGATCGAGACGCCGTGGCGAAAGGGTTCAGACGGCTCCTGCGCGGCGGCCGGACCGAAATTGAGGCCCAGACCGACGATGACACCCAAAAAGACGACGCTGTTTCTGCTTAGACCCATCGGCCGAGATCCCCTGTTTTTTGATGGTTGTTGAGCAGAATAGGACAAATGGCGGCAAAATACAGACGGGTGACGGAGAAGTGAGCATCTACCGCTCCGCAGATTCACCCCATTTCGGTTTCAGGTTAGACTGACAGATGATTCACCCCGGCGGAGACGTCGGGTGGATCCGGAGAGACCGGGGACATATGCAGACGATGAAGAAGACCTGGGGCACCCGCCCGATTGCCACCGCCCTGATGCTCACGGCAGCCTTTGTTGGCGCCACCGGCGAGGGCGCCCTTGCCGAAGGACGTCCGGCGAAAGAACTGTTCGGGGGTATGACCCTGCCGGCAAAGGCTGCGCCTTCGCCTTATGGCTCCTATGCCAAGGGCTGCATTGCCGGCGCCGTTGCCATTCCGACGGACGGGCCGACCTGGCAGGCGATGCGGCTTTCGCGCAATCGTCGCTGGGGTCATCCGGAGATGATCGCGCTGCTTGAGCGCTTTTCGAAAGATGCGGTGCAGCTTGGCTGGGGTTCGGGCATCCTGATCGGCGACATCTCGCAGCCGCGCGGCGGCCCGATGCTGTCAGGTCATGCCTCGCATCAGATCGGGCTCGACGCCGATATCTGGTTCACGCCGAAGCCGGCCCAGCCCCTGTCGCCGCAGCAACGCGAAGACATGCCGTTCACCTCGATGCTGGTGAAGGACAAGTTCCTGACCGTCGACAAGCGCTTGTGGACCGACACCCATGCGCGTGTGGTCGTGCAAGCGGCGAGCTATCCGCAGGTCGAACGCATCTTCGTCAATCCGGCGATCAAAAAGAAACTCTGCGACACGTGGACCGGCGACCGCTCCGTGCTGGGCAAGATCCGGCCCATCTATGGTCACGACGCGCATTTCCATATCCGCATGCGCTGCCCCGAGGGTGCAAGCGGCTGCAAGCCGCAGGCTGCCGTGCCTCCGGGCGATGGCTGCGACAAGTCGCTGGCCTGGTGGTTCACCAAGGAGCCCTGGGCAGCACCGAAGAAAGACCCGAACGCGAAGCCGGCGCCGAAGCCTCGCGCGATGCAGGTCTCGGAATTGCCGAAAGCCTGCAGCACGGTTCTGCAGGCGCGTGGGCCGGCCAACGAATATGAGGTGACCTATCAGGCGAGCGGTGGCGCGATGCCGAGCAGTCCCGTATCGGCCTTTGCAGCACCGATGGCATCCTCGCCTCAGGGCTTTGAGCTGCCCGCCGTCGTTCCCGTTCCGCCGGCAAGGCCTTCGGGCTGGTGACACAAGGTCCGTCCGGGTGCCTTTTCAACGGATGCCGGCTGCGCTAGATGGGTTTATCAAATCGATTTAAATGAGCTGGGGACCTGTCGTGAGCCGCACCCGTTGCATCGCCCTGATCGCGCATGACCAGAAGAAGGACGACATGGCGGACTTCGCCCGTCGTCACAAGGCCAAGCTGCAGAGCTGGAAGATCGTGGCGACGGGCACGACGGGCGGGCGGATCAAGGATGCTGTTCCGGAACTCGACGTGACGCGGCTGAAAAGCGGGCCTCTCGGAGGCGACCAGCAGATCGGCGCATTGATCTCGACGGGGGAAGTCGACATGCTCGTCTTCTTCGTCGACCCCTTGACTCCGATGCCCCATGATGTGGATGTCAAGGCGCTGATGCGGCTTGCGACCGTCTACGACATTCCGATGGCGCTGAACCTCGCGACCGCCGACATTCTGATGCAGACCCTGACTGCCTGAGGCAGCGGGGCCCAAGACCGGACACACCATGGCCAAGACACAGCGCGACGACACCCTGCCCTTCCCGATCCTGATCGGCGATATCGGCGGCACCAATGCCCGCTTCTCGATCCTGATCGATGAGAGTGGCGAGCAGCTCAGCTTTCCGAACGTGGTGAACAAGGATTTCGCGACGATCGACGAGGCCATCCGCGTGAGCGTGCTGAAAACGACGAGCCATAAACCGCGCTCCTTGATTCTGGCGCTGGCTGGGCCGATCAAGGGTGACGAGGTGCCGCTGACCAACTGCCCCTGGGTGGTGCGTCCCAAGGTGCTGATGGCCGATCTCGGCTTTTCGGAAGTTCTCCTGCTCAATGACTTCGAAGCGCAGGCGCTGGCGGCAGCCACGCTTGACGTCGATGACCGACAGCATCTGGGCTCGCTCAGCGAAGCCCCGCTCGGCTCGCGCGTCGTGCTGGGACCTGGTACGGGACTTGGCGTTGCGGGCCTCGTCCGGGCCCGCGATATGTGGTTCCCGGTTCCGGGCGAAGGCGGGCATGTGGATGTCGGGCCGCGCACCGCGCGTGACTACCAGATCTGGCCGCATCTGACGCCGGTCCGCGATCCCAACGCCGCCCTTGGCCGCATTTCGGCGGAAGAGCTTCTCTCCGGGCGCGGACTGATGAACATCTATCGGGCGCTCTGCAAGGCCGATGGCAATCTAACGCCCCGATACGAAGAGCCGGCCCAGGTTTCGGCCGCGGGCATTTCCGGCGCGGACAGCCTGGCCGGCGAGGCGCTCAGCCTGTTTGCCACCTATCTCGGACGGGTTGCCGGCGATCTGGCGCTGATCTTCATGGCAAAGGGTGGGGTATTCCTGGCCGGTGGCATTTCGCCGAAGATCCTGCCGGCATTGCAGAGCGGCGAATTCCGGGCGGCCTTCGAAGACAAGGCGCCGCATCAGGGCGTGATGCATGGCATCCCGACCTTTGTCGTCACCCATCCGCAGGCTGCCCTGCACGGGCTTGCCGCCTTCGCGACGGCGCCTGCCGATTTCGGGCTGGCGACCGAGGGGCGTCACTGGCGCTGACCTCCCTGCGCACCTGCGGCTATGGTCAAAGACGCCGCGACTGGCTATAGAGCGGCGGCGCCTCTGCGAGGCGTGACACAGCAATCGCACAGGACTTTCTTCTTGGACGCCAAAGACAACGAAAGCCGCAAGGCAGCGGATATCGAGAGCGTCACCGCCGTCCTCCGGCGGGTCGTGGCCGAGAACGGCCGTGAGCACGTCAAGGGTTACGCTTTCGCGATCGTCTGCCTGTTGATCGTCGCCGGAACCACGGCCTTTACCGCCTGGATCATGGAATCGGTCATCAACGAGGCCTTCGCCAACAGGCGCGCCGACCTCGTCTGGATCATATGTGGCTCGATCTTTGTCGCCTTCGTGCTGCGCGGTTTCGCCGGTTACGGCCAGGCGGTGACCCTTTCCAAGATCGGCAATAACATTGTCGCGCGCTATCAGAAGCGCCTGTTTGCCCATCTGATGACGCTGTCGGTCGGCTATTTCAATGAGGCGCGCTCGGCGCGACTTGCGGCCCAGATCAACCAGAACATCAATGGCGTGCGGGATGTGCTCAACCTCACCGTGACATCGCTCGCGCGCGATCTCGTGACGTTGGTCGCCCTTCTCGGCGTCATGCTCTACCAGGATCTGGTGCTGACGCTGATCGTGTTCACCGTGGCGCCGCCGCTGCTGCTTGGCCTGCGCTATCTTTCCAAGCGCCTGCGCAGCGCCACCAAGGACAGCATCATCCTCAATTCCCACGTCCTGGGCTCCATGCAGGAAGCCGTGCAGGGCATTGCCATCGTCAAGGCCTTCACGATGGAGAAGGAGCTTCAGGGCAGGATCCAGTCGAGTATCGATCAGGCGGAGCGGCGGGCAAACAAGATCGCGCAACTCAGCGAGCGCAACGGCCCGATGACGGAAACCGTGGCTGGCTTCTCGATTGCCGGCGTCATGGCCTATGCCGCCTACCAGTCCATCTATGGCGGCGTGCTGCCGGGCGCATTCTTCTCCTTCGTCACCGCTCTGCTTCTCGCCTATGAACCGGCCAAGCGCCTGGCGAAGCTGCAGGTGCAGATGGAGCGCGCGGCGGTCAATGCGCGGATGATCTACGAGATCCTCGACATGCAGCCGCATCAGCGCGACAAGCCGGGTGCGGGCGCGCTTGAGGTCAGCGCCGCGCGGATCGAATTCCGCAATGTGAGCTTTGCCTATGGCGACAATCCGCCGGTGCTTCGCAATCTGAGCTTCGTCGCCGAGGGTGGCAAGACGACAGCCCTGGTCGGCCCGTCCGGGGCCGGCAAGTCGACGGTCATCACTCTCGTGCCGCGCTTCTATGATCCGGCGAGAGGGGAGATCCTGATCGACGGGCACAACATCGCCGATGTCACCAAATCGTCGCTCCGGCAGCATCTCGCCTACGTGTCGCAGCAGCCGTATCTTTTCGAAGGCACGATCCGCGACAATATCCGCTACGGGCGCCCCGATGCGACCGATGCGGAGATCGAGGATGCAGCACGGCTTGCGAATGCGCATGACTTCATTCTGGCACAGCCGCAGGGTTACGACACGCCGGTCGGCGAGAACGGGGTGACACTGTCCGGTGGTCAGCGGCAGCGGCTGTCGATCGCGCGTGCGCTGGTGCGCAATGCGCCGATCCTGCTGCTCGACGAGGCAACCTCGGCGCTCGACACGGAATCGGAAGCGGCCGTGCAGCAGGCGCTCGACGCGGCCATGGCCGGACGCACCGTGGTTGTCATCGCGCACCGCCTGTCGACGGTGGTCAATGCCGACAAGATCATTGTCATGCATGCCGGCCAGGCGGTCGAGGAAGGCTCGCATGAGAGCCTTGCGCAGCAGCCGGGTGGTCTTTACGCTCGCCTCAACAACCTTCAGGCCGCTCCCAACGGCCTGCTCAGCAGCCAGGAATAATCTCGCATGGATACGCCCATGAAGCTCGTCGTCGTTGGTGCCGCCGGTCGCATGGGCAAGACGCTGATCAAACTGATCAGCGAGACCGAGGGCCTTGTGCTGCATGCAGCGGTCGAACGGGCGGGCTCTGCCGCGCTCGGCCAGGATGCGGGCGAACTGGCGGGTGTGCCCAGGCTTGGCGTTGCCGTTACCGACGATCCGCTGGCGGCCTTTCTGCATGCCGACGGCGTCATCGATTTCACGACACCGGCTTCGACCGTCGAATTCGCAGCCCTCGCCGCCCAAGCGCGCATCGTGCATGTGATCGGCACCACTGGCTGCCTACCGGAGCATGAGGCGAAGATCGACGCGGCAGCACGGCATGCGCGGGTGGTGAAGTCGGGCAATATGAGCCTCGGCGTCAATCTGCTTTCGGTGCTGATCAAGCAGGCGGCGCGCGCGCTCGATGCCGCCGGCTGGGATATCGAGGTGCTCGAAATGCACCACAAGCACAAGGTCGACGCGCCGTCGGGCACCGCCCTTCTGCTCGGTGAAGCTGCGGCAGAGGGCCGAGGCATTTCACTGGCCGATCATTCGGTCCGCGTGCGCGACGGCCATACCGGACCGCGGGAGGAAGGCTCGATCGGCTTTGCCACGTTGCGCGGCGGCTCGGTGATCGGTGAACATCAGGTGCTGTTTGCGAGCGAAGGCGAGTTGATCACTCTGTCTCACAGTGCGACCGATCGTTCGCTCTTTGCCCGCGGCGCGCTGAAGGCTGCCACCTGGGCCCGGGACAAGAAGCCCGGACGCTATACCATGCTCGACGTGCTCGGGCTCAACTCCACCCCCTGATCGTCAAGAGAGGAATTGTCGATGACCGGTACCCTCGTGCTCGTGCGCCATGGCCAGAGCGACTGGAACCTGAAGAACCTGTTTACCGGCTGGCGTGATCCGGACCTGACCGAACTCGGCGTGCAGGAAGCCAATGCCGGCGGCAAGGCGCTTGCCGATTACGGCATCAAGTTCGATATCGCTTTCACGTCAGTCCTCACCCGTGCGCAGAAGACCTGCAACATCATCCTCGAAAATGTCGGCCAGACCGGTCTCGAGACGATCAAGGATCAGGCGCTGAACGAGCGCGACTACGGCGATCTTTCCGGCCTCAACAAGGACGATGCCCGCGCCAAGTGGGGCGAGGAGCAGGTGCATATCTGGCGCCGTTCCTACGACGTCCCGCCGCCGGGTGGCGAAAGCCTGCGCGACACCGGTGCGCGCGTCTGGCCCTATTACCTGACCGAAATCCTGCCGCGCGTGCTGCGCGGGGAAAAGGTGCTGGTAGCAGCGCATGGCAATTCGCTGCGCTCGCTGGTCATGGTTCTCGACAAGCTGACCAAGGAGCAGATCCTCGGCGTCAACCTCGCGACCGGCGTTCCCATGGTCTACAAGCTGAACGCGGATTCGACGGTGGCTTCCAAGGAAGTTCTGGGCGACATGTCCGGCGCGCATTGAGCGTCACCACCCTCCCCTTGAGGGGGAGGGTCGGGCCAAGGGCCCGGGGTGGGGTGAGCGTCCGGTCGATCGGACATGTGTCACCCCCACCCGCCGCTTTGCGGCGACCTCCCCCCTCAAGGGGGAGGTGTATTGTCATTGCTTGCGCATGAAACCCTGGATCAGATCGGCGAGTGCTTCCGGCTGCTCGACCGAGGGGATATGGGCGCAATCGGCGATTTCCTCGAAACGGGCGCCCGGCACGAGATCGGCACCGGCCTTGACCGTGGCGGGTGGCGTCGAGCCGTCCTGGTCGCCGACGACAAAGAGCGTGGGGACCGTGATGGTCGGCAGGACGTCGGAGAAATCGGTGTCGCGCAGGGCAGCACAGGTCGACAGATAGCCTGCGATGGACTGTCGCGTCATCATCAGGCGGTAGCCGGCCAGTTCATCGGCGCGGTCTTCGTGAAAGGCCGGGGTGAACCAGCGCGCCATGGCACTGTCGGCAGCGCTTTCCAAGCCACCCTTCTCGATACCGGCAATGCGCTCGGCCCAGATTTCGGCAGTGCCGATGCGGGGTGCGGTGTCACAGAGGATGAGCTTGCGGAAGAGATCCGGCCGCTCCTGCCAGAGGCCCTGGCAGACGAGACCGCCAACGGAGAGGCCGCAGAAGGTCGCCTTGCGGATGCCGAGTTCGTCGCAGAGGCTGGCGAGATCCGAGACGAGATCGGCCATGCCGAAGGGCTTGTCGGCACCGCCGGAGAGGCCGTGACCGCGGCTGTCATAAAGGAGCACCGATACATCGTCGCCGAGCTCGTCGAAGAGCGGCAGCCAGATGCGGAAGTCGGTGCCGAGCCCGTTGGAAAAGACGATCAGGTTCTTGGCTTTCGCCTCGCCGATCAGCTCGTAGTGGACGACATTGCCGTTGATGGTCTTGAAGGCCAAATCTTGTACTCCTGCGGGCTGAACAGCGCCCGTGTTTCGCTAACCGGCAAGGCCGGGAATTCTCAGTGCGCCTCGTCCCAATTGTGGGCGGCGCGGGCGTCGACCTTGAGCGGCACGCGCATGGAGACGGCCGGCATGGCGGCGTTTTCCATGATGTCGACGATCACAGGCATCGCGATATCGACGGCCTCGTCCTCGACTTCGAAGATCAGTTCGTCATGCACCTGCAGCAGCATGCGGACACGCTCCGACAGGCCGGCAGCGGCAAGCGCCGGCTCGATCTGGATCATGGCGCGGCGGATGATGTCGGCGGCCGAGCCCTGGATCGGCGCGTTGATCGCGGCGCGCTCGTTGAAGGCGCGCATGGAAGGGTTGGACGACCTGATTTCCGGATAATGGGCGCGGCGGCCGAAGATGGTCTCGACGTAACCCTTGTCACGGGCGAAGGCCTTGGTGCTCTCCATGTAGTCCTTGATGCCCGGGAAGCGCTCGAAATACTTCTTGATGTATTCCCCCGCTTCCGAGCGCTCGATGCCGAGCTGGTTGGCAAGGCCGAAGGCCGAGATGCCGTAGATGATGCCGAAGTTGATGGCCTTGGCGCGGCGGCGGACGTCGGACGGCATGCCCTCGACCGGCACACCGAACATTTCCGACGCCGTCATGGCATGGATGTCGACGCCGTCGGCGAAGGCCTGACACAGCTGCGGGATCTCGGCGACATGGGCGAGCACGCGCAGTTCGATCTGGCTGTAGTCGGCCGAGAGCAGCTTGTGGCCCGGCGTCGAGATGAAGGCCGTGCGGATCTTGCGGCCTTCGGCGGTGCGGACCGGGATGTTCTGCAGGTTCGGCTCGGACGATGACAGGCGACCCGTGGTCGTCGAGGCGAGCGAATAGCCCGTGTGGACGCGCTTGGTCTCGGGGTGAATGTATCCGGGCAGTGCGTCGGTATAGGTGGACTTGAGCTTGGTCAGCTGGCGCCAGTCGACGATCTTGCGCGGCAGGGGCGCGCCCTCGGCGGCGAGGTCTTCCAGCACCTGGGCAGAGGTGGACCACTGGCCGGTCTTGGTCTTGGACCCGCCGGGCAGGCCCATTCGACCGAACAGGATATCGCCGAGCTGCTTCGGCGAGCCGATGTTGAAACGCTCGCCGGCGAGTTCGTAGACCTCGTCCTCGGCGGCAGCGGCCTTCTGGGCAAGTTCGCCCGAGAGGCGGGAGAGGATCTGGCGATCGACGGTGATGCCGCGCTCTTCCATATGGGCAAGCACCGGCACCAGCGGGCGTTCCAGCCGCTCATAGATGCGCGTCAAACCCTCGGCAGCGAGGCGCGGCTTCAGAACCAGCCAGAGACGCAGAGTCACATCCGCGTCTTCGGCGGCATAAGCGGTTGCGCGATCGATGTCGACAAGATCGAAGGTGACGGAGGATTTGCCGGAGCCGGCGACATCCTTGTAAGGAATCGGCGTGTGGCCGAGCCACTTTTCCGAGAGGCCGTCCATGCCGTGATTGCCCTTGCCGGCGTCGAGCACGTAGGACATCAGCATGGTGTCGTCGAAGGACTGAAGCGTGATCCCGTGGCGCTTCATCACCAGGTAATCGTATTTCAGGTTCTGCGCGACCTTCAGGACGGAAGGATCTTCGAGCAGGCCCTTCAAGGCGGCCAGCGCCTCCTTCATCGGGATCTGGCCCTCGGCATGACCGCCGCCGAGAAGATCGCCGACGCCCGTCTTGTGGGTCAGCGGGATGTAGGCGGCGCGGATGTCGGTCGAGCCGGGTGACAGGACATTATCCTGGATCGCCAGCGAGACGCCGACGAGTTCGGCCTGCATCGGGTCGAGCGACGTGGTCTCGGTGTCGAAGGCAACGAGGCCGGTTTCGCGGGCGGCCGAGATCCAGAGCTCAAGCGTCTCGATATCGCGGATCGTGACATAGCTGCCGGTGTCGAGCGGCTTGCCGGCAAAGGCGTTGGCGCGGTTTGCCGCGAGATCGCCCGGCGTTTTGCCACTGGGGGTGGCCGCCGGTGCGGTGGATGTCGCGGCGGCTGCTGCCGGGGTCGCGGACGATGCGGGTGCATCACCGGCATCGAGATCGGGACCGCGGGCGGCATCACCCCATTCGACCGGCACAGTGGCAGGCTCGATGGCGGCCGCATCACACTCGCAGACTTCCGCCACGCGGCGCGTCAGGGTGGTGAATTCCATGGCCTTGAGGAAGGCGATGAGCTTCGGACCATTCTGCGGTTCGAGCACGAGGTCTTCGAGCTTCATGTCGAGCGGCACATCGGTGCGCAGTTCGACGAGCTGGCGCGAGACCCGGGCAAGCTCGGCATTGGCCACGATGTTTTCGCGGCGCTTGACCTGTTTAATCTCATCGGCACGGGCGAGCAGCGTCTCGAGATCGCCGAATTCTTCGAGCAACTGGGCGGCGGTCTTCGGACCGATGCCGGGGATGCCGGGAACATTGTCGGTCGAATCGCCGGTCATCGCCTGGAGGTCGATCATCTTTTCCGGCGGCACACCCCATTTCTCGATGACATCGGGAATGCCAATCTGCTTGTCCTTCATCGCGTCGTACATATGCACGTTCGCGGTGACGAGCTGCATCAGGTCCTTGTCGGAGGAGACGATGGTGACATCGGCGCCGACGGCCTCTGCCTGGCGGGCATAGGTGGCGATGATGTCGTCGGCCTCGAAACCTTCGGTCTCGATACAGGGGAGATTGAAGGCGCGGGTCGCATGGCGGATGAGGCCGAATTGCGGGATCAGGTCTTCCGGCGGGGCCGAGCGGTTCGCCTTGTAGAGCGGGTAGATTTCCTTGCGGAAAGTCGTCGACGAGTAGTCGAAAATGACCGCCAGATGGGTCGGCGTCACACCGACATCGGTGTTGCGGGCATCGCGCAACAGCTTCCACAGCATGTTGCAGAAGCCGGAGACCGCGTTGACGGGCAGGCCGTCCGACTTGCGGTTCAGGGCCGGGATGGCGTGGAAGGCGCGGAAGATGAAACCCGAGCCGTCGACGAGGAAGAGATGATCGCCTTTTTTCATGTCGGCATGGATAGCGCGAGGCGGCTGAAACGTCCATGACGGTTTGGCCAGAAGGCGGCAAAATCACCGGCTATGCGATGGCCATGATAGTGAATCGGATCAGCCGCCAAACATCACGAAAAGCTTACCGATTTGTAATCCCGGCTTCCCTTGAAAAACCACATTCCGGATCACAAATCTCAGTCATCGGCGACTGATCACGCCGTAGTCTGAAAGAGGCTCGTCCCCCGCCGCTTCAGACTCGGGCAAAGGCCTTATCCCCCTCTCCGGGCCTTTGTCCCCATATTCGGAGCCGTCGTGGCAGTCCCCGCCTCAAGCCACGACGGCCTCCACCCCCTCCTCATCAGAACCCAAAATTAGTCAGCCTCGGAAATGGATCGCATGCGATCATTCCCCTCTGACGAATCCACGACGACGCGTCGAGTGCCATGGCCCATGACCGCACGACCCCTGATCGCTCCGAATCCGCCACCTGGCTGGCGAGCCAACTAGCGCGCGGGTTCACACGGGCGCTGCAGGCGCGTGCGGCGAAACTCGGTTTTTCACCCGGCCAGTTTCCGGTCCTACTGGAACTTTGGGAAGAAGAGGGGCTGACGCAGCGGCAGTTGCTCGACCGCGTCGATGTGGAGCAGGCGACCATTGCCAATACCCTCGCCCGCATGGAACGCGACGGTCTGATCGAGCGGCGCGTGCATCCCCGCGACAAGCGCGCACAGCAGATCTTCCTGACAGACAAGGCCCGCGGCATGCGCGAGGAGGCGCTTGCGGCGGCTGACGAGGCCGAGCAGGCCGTCTTTCATGGTTTCCGTCGCTTCGAGAAGGAATTGCTGAAGGAATATATCCGCTGGGCGATCGCGAACGCGCGCAAGCTGTGAGCGGAATTTGATGCAGCTTTGAGAAAAATTCGCGGTCTCGCAGCCTCGAAACATCAGGAGCTTTGGTCTATCGTCCGCCGCACTTTCAAATTTGCAGGACATGACCATGACCGAACTTTCCCCCATTCTCGCCAAGGCCGACGAGGCCCTGCCGCAGAGCCTCGAGCGCCTGTTCGACCTCGTGCGCATTCCCTCGATCTCGACCGACCCGGCCTACAAGGCCGATTGCCGCAAGGCCGGCGAATGGCTGGTTTCGGCGCTGACCGAACTGGGTTTCGATGCTTCGCTGCGGGACACGCCCGGCCACCCGATGGTGGTGGCGCACCATGCGGCCGAAAAGACCGACGCGCCGCATGTGCTTTTCTATGGCCATTACGACGTGCAGCCGGTCGACCCGCTGGATCTCTGGGAAGACGAGCCCTTTGCGCCGGCGATCAAGGAGAAGGAAGGCCGCAAGGTGATCACCGGTCGCGGCACGTCCGACGACAAGGGTCAGCTTCTGACCTTCGTCGAGGCCTGCCGGGCCTATAAGGCGGTGAAGGGTTCGCTGCCGGTCAAGATCACCATCCTGTTCGAAGGCGAGGAAGAATCCGGTTCCCCGTCGCTCAAGCCTTTCCTTGCTGAAAATGCCGACGAGCTGAAGGCCGACTTCGCGCTGGTCTGCGATACCAGCATGTGGGATCGCGAGACGCCGGCGATCGCTGCGGCACTGCGCGGTCTGGTCGGCGAAGAAGTCACTATCATTGCGGCTGACCGCGACCTGCATTCGGGCCTCTTCGGCGGCGCGGCGGCCAATCCCGTGCACATCCTGACGAAGATCCTGGCCGACCTGCATGACGAGACAGGCAAGGTCACGCTGCCCGGCTTTTATGACGGTGTCGAAGAGACGCCTGCCAACATCAAGGCTTCCTGGGATAGCCTGGGGCGGACGGCGGAAAGCTTCCTCGGCGAAGTAGGCCTGTCGGTCCCCGCTGGTGAAAAGGGCCGTTCCGTGCTGGAGCTCACCTGGGCGCGTCCGACGGCGGAAGTGAACGGCATCATCGGGGGCTATACCGGCGAAGGCTTCAAGACGGTGATTGCGGCCAAGGCTTCGGCGAAGATCTCCTTCCGCCTCGTTGGCACGCAGGACCCGGCCAAGGTGCGCGAGAGCTTCCGCGCCTTCGTTCAGGCGCGCATTCCCGCCGACTGCAAGGTGGAATTCCACGAGCACGGCGGCTCGCCGGCGATCCAGCTCTCCTATGATTCGCCGGAACTGACCAAGGCGAAGAATGCGCTGTCGGACGAGTGGCCGAAGCCCGCCGTGATCATCGGCATGGGCGGCTCGATTCCGATCGTCGGTGACTTCCAGAAGATGCTCGGCATGGATTCGCTGCTAGTCGGCTTTGGCCTGACCGACGACCGCATCCATTCGCCCAACGAGAAGTACGACCTCAACTCGTTCCACAAGGGCATTCGCTCGTGGATCCGCATCATGGATGCGCTGGCGAACACTTAAGACCAGAAAAGCAAAAAGGCCGGTCAAAAACCGGCCTTTCCTTTACGTTTCAACGACTTCCTGCCAGTACATCCGTGGTCAGTGACGGAAACGTGCCATGCGATATCTCGGATGTTGGTCCACCTTCGCGAACCGCATCCCGGACCTTGATGATCGCGTTGGATGCTTAACAACCGGTTAAGCGTTTTGAAGTTCCTGAAACAGGCTCACCTGAAACGCTTCGTCGCATGCTGAGCAAGAGATGGGATGTCTCCATCCGGCTTTCAAGAGGCAGGCGCTTGAAATGCGCACGATGCTCCGTTTAGACTTCGTCCATGAGCCTTCAATCCGTTCGCCAGTTCTTCTCAGAAAATGCACCCGACATCTCCGTCATCGTGACCGAAGCGAGCTCGGCTACCGTTGCGCTTGCTGCCGAAGCGCATGGCGTGGAGCCGGACCAGATCGCCAAGACGATCTGCCTCAGGATCGGAGATGATGTCGTGCTCGTGGTGACGGCGGGCACGAAGCGGCTCGACAATCGCAAGTTCAAGGATCGCTTCGGGGTCAAGCCGCGCATGCTCGATGCTGACGCCGTGGTCGAGGCGACCAGCCATCCGGTGGGTGGTGTTTGCCCCTTCGGCCTGCCCTCGCCGCTCACGATCTATTGTGATCTGTCGCTTCAGGCATACGACGAGGTGGTGCCGGCGGCCGGCGCGACCAATGCTGCCGTGAAGATCGCGCCGGAGCGCATGAGAAGTCTCGTCGGTGCGGAATGGGCCGATCTCTGCCAATGAGGTCACGCAGGGTTCAGAGCTTGTTTACCGGGCTTTAACCACCCCTTAAATCGCCGCATTTACTGTGCAATTGCGCGGCCATCCACCCGGGCGCCGGTCTGATCGACCGAATTTCTTGAAGCCATTTTTGCGCCTGCCGTCTGTCGGCTGCGCACAACGACTATCTGGAGCAAGATCACGGCAATGGTGAGCCGAGGAAAATCCCGCGATCGTATAGAGCCGAGCTTCGAGGACGAGCGCAAGGACGAGGATTTCCGGCTGGATGCGGATGATCGTGTCGCGGGCGGGCGGCCGGTGCGCGCCGGGGCCAAGAAGGCGGCGTCTTCGGCCAAGCGCGGCAAGTCCGGCGGCCAGAAGAAAAGCAAAGCCAAGAGCCGCGGCGGCGGGTTCGGCCTCGGCCGACTGATCTATTGGGGCTTCGTGCTGTCGATCTGGTGCGGGATCGGCCTTGTCGGTCTCATCGCCTATTACGGCTCTCAGATGCCAAGCGCCAGCAGTTGGTCCATCCCCGAGCGCCCGCCGAACATGAAGATCGTGTCGGTCGAGGGCACCGTCATTGCCAATCGCGGCGCGACCGGCGGCGAGGCTTTGCCGCTCGAAGAAATGTCGCCCTTCATCCCGCAGGCCGTCATGGCGATCGAGGATCGGCGCTTCTACTCGCATTTCGGCGTCGACCCGCTTGGTCTGGCGCGCGCCATCGTCACCAACCTGACCAGCGGCCGTGCCGTGCAGGGCGGCTCGACCCTTACACAGCAGCTTGCGAAGAACCTCTTCCTCTCGCCCGAGCGCACCATCGAGCGCAAGGTGCAGGAAGTGCTGCTCGCCTTCTGGCTGGAGCAGAAATACACCAAGGACCAGATCATGGCGATGTATCTGAACCGGGTGTTCTTCGGTTCGAATGCCTATGGCGTGGAGGCCGCAGCGCGGCGCTACTTCAACAAGTCGGCGCGGGACGTCAACCTCGGCGAGGCGGCCCTGCTCGCAGGCCTTTTGAAAGCCCCGTCCCGCCTGTCGCCGGCGCGCGATCCGGAAGCCGCGGAAGCGCGGGCCCAGGTCGTGCTGCAGGCGATGCTCGAAGAGGGCTATATCACCGCAGACGAGATCAAGACGGCGATGTCGCAGCCGCCAACCAAGGCCAAGCGCTACTGGAGCGGTGCGGGGCAATATGTCGCCGATCTAGTGCGCGACGAGGTGACCATGCTGATCGGCAAGGTGACCGAGGACATCGTGGTCGAGACGACGATCGACATGACGCTGGAGAAGAAGGCGGAGGCCGCACTGACGGAATCGCTGGCTACCGAAGGCGACAAGGTCAATGCCTCGCAGGCGGCTCTCGTTTCCATCGACGGCACCGGCGCAATCCGGGCCCTGGTCGGCGGACGCGACTATGCCGAAAGCCAGTTCAACCGCGCGGTCAAGGCGAAGCGCCAGCCTGGCTCGGCCTTCAAGCCCTTCGTTTATGCGGCAGCGGTGGAGAACGGGCTTCGCCCGACTTCCTTGCGCAATGACGCCCCGATCCGTATCGGCTCCTGGACGCCGGAGAATTACGACCAGAAGTATCGCGGACAGGTGACGGCGACGCAGGCGCTGGCTGAATCGCTGAACACGATTGCAGCCCAGCTTGTGATGGAAGTCGGCCCCGATCAGGTGATCAAGGTGGCCCATCGCATGGGGATCGAGTCGGAGCTGCAGAACAATGCCTCGATCGCGCTCGGCACATCCGAGGTGTCGCTGCTCGAGCTGACGGCGGCCTATGCGCCCTTCATGAATGGCGGCTACAAGGCGACACCGCATATCGTGCGGCGGATCTCCAAGTCCGACGGGACACTGCTTTACGAGAACAATTACCTGGAGCCGCCGAAGGTCCTGAACGACGGAGTCGTGGCAGCGATGAACCTGATGATGCGCAGCGTTATCGATCATGGGACCGGCAAGAAGGCGCAGCTGAAAGGTTGGGAGGCTGCTGGCAAGACGGGCACGACCCAATCCTTCCGCGACGCGCTCTTCGTCGGCTATACCAGCAACCTCACCACCGGCATCTGGTTCGGCAATGACGATGGCCAGTCGATGAAGAAGGTGACAGGCGGCGGCCTGCCGGCCAAGGCCTGGCACGATTTCATGACGGCCGCTCATCAGGGTCTGGCGCCTGCTCCGCTGCCCGGTGGCGACTTCATCGAGCCGGCACCGGTCGAGGAGCCGGCGACCATCGGCACGATCATCTCAGACGTGTTCCAGGGTGGTGGCGAAGAGCGTTATTCCGGCGACCCGGTCTATGCCGAAGACTATCCTGCAGAGCCCGTGCCACCCGGCGATGTGACCGGCTCGGCCGGTCCAATTCCGCCCGGAGAGGTCGGCGGCGCACAGGGCACGCGGCGCACCACACTTCTCGACTTGATCCTCGGGCAATAGCGCCCACATGAGGGCAGCTGATCATCGTCGGCCTGACGCAAGGCCGGCGCTTTAGCCTAGCTGGTCGACAAGGACTGACAGGTGCCGCGAAACACGTGAAGCTGTGGCGCCAATCTGTTCTTTTTTACCGGTTTTCGGCGGAATTCCAGCCTTGCAGTCGGAAAAACCGCTTCTTATATACGCGACATAACCGCAGCGGCGCTGCAGTGTATCCCAGACCATCCACGTCGAGGGGCTGTCAGGAATGCCTGATTGGGGTTCCGATGGCCTGCTTCAAGGAGAATATGACATGGCAAAAGTAATCGGTATCGACCTTGGAACGACCAATTCCTGCGTCGCCGTCATGGACGGCAAGGATGCGAAGGTCATCGAGAATTCGGAAGGCGCACGCACGACGCCGTCCATGGTGGCATTTTCGGACGACGGCGAACGCCTCGTCGGCCAGCCGGCCAAGCGCCAGGCCGTCACCAACCCGACCAACACGCTCTTCGCCGTCAAGCGCCTGATCGGCCGCCGCTACGAAGATCCGACCGTTGAGAAGGACAAGGGCCTCGTTCCCTTCCCGATCATCAAGGGCGACAATGGTGACGCCTGGGTCGAAGCCCAGAACAAGGGTTATTCGCCTTCGCAGATCTCGGCCATGATTCTTCAGAAGATGAAGGAAACGGCTGAAGCCTATCTCGGCGAAAAGGTCGAAAAGGCCGTCATCACCGTTCCCGCCTACTTCAACGACGCGCAGCGCCAGGCCACCAAGGATGCCGGCCGCATCGCCGGTCTTGAAGTCCTGCGCATCATCAACGAGCCGACCGCGGCTGCTCTTGCCTATGGTCTCGACAAGAAGGACGGCAAGACGATCGCCGTTTACGACCTTGGCGGTGGTACCTTCGATATCTCGGTTCTGGAAATCGGCGACGGCGTCTTCGAAGTGAAGTCGACCAACGGCGACACCTTCCTCGGTGGCGAAGACTTCGACATGCGTCTCGTCGAATATCTCGCAGCCGAGTTCAAGAAGGATCAGGGCATCGACCTGAAGGGCGACAAGCTGGCCCTGCAGCGCCTGAAGGAAGCCGCCGAAAAGGCCAAGATCGAGCTGTCGTCTTCGCAGCAGACCGAAATCAACCTGCCGTTCATCACGGCGGACGCTTCCGGTCCCAAGCACCTGACGATGAAGCTGACCCGCGCCAAGTTCGAAAGCCTGGTCGACGATCTCGTCCAGCGCACGATCGCACCGTGCAAGGCAGCCCTTAAGGATGCCGGCGTTTCCGCAGCCGATATCGACGAAGTGGTTCTGGTCGGCGGCATGAGCCGCATGCCGAAGGTTCAGGAAGTCGTGAAGCAGCTGTTCGGCAAGGAGCCGCACAAGGGTGTGAACCCGGATGAAGTCGTTGCCCTCGGTGCAGCGATCCAGGCCGGTGTTCTGCAGGGCGACGTCAAGGACGTTTTGCTGCTCGACGTGACCCCGCTGTCGCTCGGCATCGAAACCCTCGGTGGCGTCTTCACCCGTCTGATCGACCGCAACACGACGATCCCGACGAAGAAGAGCCAGACCTTCTCGACCGCTGAAGACAACCAGCAGGCCGTGACCATCCGCGTTAGCCAGGGCGAGCGCGAAATGGCTGCAGACAACAAGCTGCTCGGTCAGTTCGACCTCGTTGGCCTGCCGCCGGCACCGCGTGGCGTTCCACAGATCGAAGTCACCTTCGACATCGACGCGAACGGCATCGTTCAGGTTTCGGCCAAGGACAAGGGCACGGGCAAGGAACAGCAGATCCGCATCCAGGCCTCCGGTGGTCTCTCCGACGCCGACATCGAGAAGATGGTGAAGGACGCCGAAGCCAATGCCGAGGCCGACAAGAAGCGTCGTGCCGTGGTCGAAGCTAAGAACCAGGCCGAAAGCCTCGTTCACTCCACCGAGAAGTCGGTCAAGGAGTATGGCGACAAGGTTTCGGAAACCGACCGCAAGGCGATCGAGGATGCAATCGCTGCCCTGAAGGGTTCGATCGAGGCTTCCGAGCCGGACGCCGACGACATCCAGGCCAAGACCCAGACGCTCATGGAAGTTTCCATGAAGCTGGGCCAGGCCATCTATGAAGCCCAGCAGGCCGAAGGCGGTGCAGGCGAGACGGATGGTGGCAAGGACGACAACGTCGTCGACGCCGACTATGAAGAAGTGAAGGACGAAGACGCGAAGAAGTCGGCCTGATGCAGGGCCACTTCGGACGCCGTTCCAAGACCTGGCTGGCCTTCGGGCCAGCCGCACTTTCGTTGATCCTGACGACCGGTGCCATGGCACAGGACAGGGGGCAGGTCAGCGCAGTTCACCGTCAGGTGAGCGCCGCCGAGGCCAGAGTGGCCAAGGCGATTTCCGCGAAGGACAGCAATTCCCTTTCCCGCATCGGCAATGAGCTCGGCAGGATCATCGAAGCAGCGCTTCAGCGGCGCGAGAACGGTGGCGAAGTCTCTTCCTGTGACATGGCTGCGCATTCCCTGGCTTTTGCTGCCGTGACCTCTGCCGACGGCCTCATCAGCAAAGGCGAAGCGCGCAAGCTTCTGATGCAGGATGCAATCTCCGCCGCGTCCGATTTCCAGAAAGACATGCAGGCTTGCGACAAGCAGGCCGGCAAGGCGACGGGCAGCCACACGAGCGTTGGGAAAGCTTTGAGAGCTTTGTAAGACCATGGCAAAAGCAGATTTCTACGAGACCCTCGGGGTTGGCCGGACGGCGGACGAGAAGGAGCTGAAAAGCGCCTTCCGCAAGCTGGCCATGAAATATCACCCGGACAAGAATCCGGATGACAGCGAAGCCGAGAAGAAGTTCAAGGAGATCAACGAGGCCTATGAGACCTTGAAAGATCCCCAGAAGCGCGCGGCCTATGACCGCTTCGGCCACGCCGCCTTCGAACAGGGCGGCATGGGCGGCGGCGGTTTCGGTGGCGGCGGCGGTTTTGCCGGCGGCGGCTTCTCCGACATCTTCGAGGACATTTTCGGCGAGATGATGGGCGGCGGCCGTGGCGGTCGTGCCCGCTCGACGGGCGGCCGCGAGCGCGGGGCAGACCTGCGCTACAACATGGAAATCAGCCTCGAAGAGGCCTTCACCGGCAAGACGGCGCAGATCCGGGTTCCGACCTCGATCACCTGCGATGTCTGTACCGGTTCGGGCGCCAAGCCCGGCACGCAGCCGAAGACCTGCACGACCTGTCAGGGCTCGGGCCGCGTGCGCGCTGCCCAGGGCTTCTTCTCGATCGAACGGACCTGCCCGACCTGTCACGGTCGCGGCCAGACGATTTCCGATCCCTGCACCAAGTGCCACGGCCAGGGCCGCGTCACGGAAGAACGCTCGCTGTCCGTCAGCATCCCGACCGGGATCGAGGACGGCACGCGCATTCGCCTGCAGGGCGAAGGCGAGGCAGGACTGCGCGGCGGTCCGGCGGGAGACCTCTATATTTTCCTGTCAGTGAAGCCGCACGAGTTCTTCCAGCGTGACGGCGCGGATCTCTATTGCTCCGTGCCGATCTCGATGACGACGGCGGCACTCGGCGGGACCTTCGATGTGGTGACGCTCGATGGCACCAAGTCGCGCGTGACGGTTCCGGAAGGCACGCAGGCCGGCAAGCAGTTCCGCCTGAAGGGCAAGGGCATGCCGGTGCTGCGCTCGACGCAGGTCGGCGATCTCTATATCCAGATCCAGATCGAGACGCCGCAGAAGCTGACAAAGCGTCAGCGCGAACTCCTCCAGGAGTTCGAGCAGCTGTCGTCGAAGGAGAACAATCCGGAATCGACGGGCTTCTTTGCCCGGATGAAGGATTTCTTCGACACGCTCAGCGACTAACGGCGGCGAAACCAGGATGATTATGCAAGGGGCGGTCCTGAGGGTCCGCCCCTTTTGCATGGGCTCAAGCCAGTAGTCTGGGCTGGCGCAGGATGAACCAGGCGAAGTGCTTCTGGATTGCCGGCGCGATGCCGTAAACGATCGAGATTACCATGATGGGCGCAAGCAGCGCCGTGCGGGCCCAGATCGGCCAGCCCTCGGTCAGCGGCATCAGGACGTAGAGAATGCCGGTGACGAAGGGATAGATGACGAGCAGCATGATCATGGCGAGCCGGTGCTTCGAGGGAATGGGTCGGGTTGCGGAGAGATCGGACATGGGAGGCTCCATAAGAACGGTACGTTTCGTTTATATTGAAACGGGCCGTTTCGTTCAATAGATTTTTCTGCTAGAACCCGGAGGAAGGAGCATCGACTGTGACGAACACTGCACGCGACATCACAAAGCGCACATCGATCGGGGCGCAACGAAACCCGGCCAGCGAGGATGCGATCCTGACGGCTGCAGCCGAGATCCTCACCGAGGGCGGTCTGTCTGCCTTCTCGATCGAGGCGGTGGCGCGGCGGGCAAAGGCCGGGAAGCCGACGATCTATCGCTGGTGGCCCTCCAAGGCAGCACTTCTCCTCGACGTCTATCATCGCCAGAAGGGCGAGACCTTCTATCCCGACACGGGCGCCACGCGCGGGGATCTGATCGCTTTTCTCGAGGCCCTGCTCGGCTTCTGGAAAACGAGCGGGGGTGAAGTCTTTCGCTCGATCGTCGCCGAGGCGCAGAGCGATCCGGCAGCGCTCGAAGCGCTGCGCGACTATGCCGTGACGCGCTGTCGGGCGAGCGGCGTGATCCTGGAGCGGGGTGTGGCGCGGGGCGAGATCCGGGGCACGCTCGACATTCCGCTGATCATGGAGTTGTTCTCAAGCTTCTGCTGGCAGCGGCTGCTGACCGGCCGGCTCGACCCGTCCCGCGCGCAGATCACGCATTTGGTCGATGCGGTGCTGACCGGCTTTGCAACGGAGCGTGGCGGCGCTCAATAATGCGGCGGTCGGGTGACGGCCGGGGCTTCCAGCGCCTGCTCTTCCAGGGACAGGAAGCGTTCGGTCAGGCGATCGAGCTTCGCGCGGGTCTGCTCGACCACCTTCCATTGCTCGGCCAGCTGGTCCGACAGCTCTTCGATGACGCGCGTCTGATGGGCGACGGTCTCTTCGAGACGCGTGATGCGCTCTTCCTGCGTGTCCATGGGTCTTCTCCATCGTCTCTCAAGCGGCCTAGATGCCGCAAGACGAAGGCGCGGTCAAACACCGACTTTGAGGCCAAGTCAGCGCTGCTTCTTCTTGCGGTAGGGCATGGTCATGACGGCGGACGCGGTCACGGCGGCGGCGAAGGTCAAGGCCAGGGGGACGGCCATCATGACTGTCGGAAGAATCGGGTGGCTCGAGCGGGAGAGCGAGGTGCCGACACCGCCGAGATCGAACCAGACAATGCCGAAAGCAACCGCAAAGCCGAGGGCGGCACCGAGCGTTGCGTTGAGCGCGAGAAAACCCAGCATGTCCCAATGGTCACGGCGGGCTTCTTCGGGGGTTAGATCATCGGAATGCAGGGGCATGGCCTGGCTCCAGATCGGCGGCGATGTCATCAAACTAGCGCGGCTTGGAAACAGTTCCATGCCGCCAAGCGCCGCAGGCCCAGAGATAGCGCCGAAAGCCCGCTTGTGCCTTGCCTTCACCAACCAATCGGCCTAGCTCAAGGCGACAACGATTCCGGCTCATGACCCAGAAGACACAGATCCACCGACTGAAACTGACGGACTTCCGCAACTATGCGCAGGCAGGCCTTGCGCTGGACGGGCGGCATGTCGTGCTGGTCGGCGACAACGGGGCGGGCAAGACCAATTTCATGGAGGCGATCTCCTTCCTGTCGCCGGGACGGGGGCTGCGCCGGGCCGTTCTTTCGGACATTCCGCGGCTCGGCGCCTCGGGAAGCTTCACGATCTTTGCGGCGATCGACGGCATGGCGGGCGAGGCTGATATCGGCACCGGTACGGAAACGACGGAAGAGGACAATCTCGTCCGTCGACTGCGGATCAATGGCGCGCCGGCCAAATCGGTGGACGAACTGACGGATCACCTGCGCATTCTGTGGCTGACACCAGCGATGGACGGGCTGTTTACAGGCCCTTCGGCCGATCGACGCCGTTTCCTCGACCGGCTGGTCCTGTCGCTCGATCCGGCACATGGCCGGCGGGCCAGCGACTTCGAACGGGCCATGCGCAGCCGCAACAAGCTTCTCTCCGAAGGCCGCTTCGATCCGACCTGGCTGTCGGGGATCGAGCAGCAGATGGCAGCGCTCGGCGTGGCCATGTCAGCGGCACGGCGAGAGATGCTCGGGCTGCTTTCCGGCCTGATCGAGGCCGACCGCGACACCTCGGCCTTCCCCTCCGCCTCGCTTGCGCTCACGGGTTTCCTCGACGATCTCGCCGATCTGCCGGCTTTCGAATTCGAAGAGCGCTATATCGACATCCTCGCACAATCGCGCCATCGGGACGCGGCGGCTGGACGGACGCTGGATGGGCCTCATCGGGCAGATCTGATCGTCCGGCATATCGAGAAGGACATGGATGCCGAACGCTGCTCGACAGGTGAGCAGAAGGCCCTCCTGATCGGTCTCGTGCTCGCACATGCACGGCTGGTCGCGACCATGACCGGTTACGCGCCGATCCTCCTGCTGGATGAAATCGCCGCCCATCTGGACGAAGGTCGGCGCGCAGCGCTTTTTGCGCGCATCGATGCGCTGGGTGGGCAGGCCTTCATGACAGGGACCGACAAGGCGATGTTTTCGGCGCTGGGTGATCGGGCGCAGTTCGTGACGGTCAGGGACGGGCAGGTCGATGGCTGACCGCGCTTTCTTTCCAAACCGCCTGGTGGCAAGGTAGGTGCCATGGATCCGCTCTCCCCAGACGAACTCTCCCGTTATCACCGCCACATCCTGTTGCCCGAAGTGGGTGGTCATGGGCAGCAAATGCTGAAGGCCGCACGCGTGCTGGTGATCGGGGCCGGCGGGCTTGGGTCGCCGGTCTTGCAGTATCTGGCGGCTGCCGGCGTCGGCACGCTCGGAATTATCGATGACGACGGTGTGTCGCTCTCCAATCTTCAGCGGCAGGTCATTCACGATACCGGAACGCTTGGCGAGAAGAAGACCGAGAGCGCGGCAAAGGCCATCGCGCGGCTCAACCCGCATTGCCGTGTCGCCAGATACGAGGATCGGTTCGATGCCGGTTTCGCGCGGGATCATCTGCCGCGCTACACATTGCTGATCGACGGCTCCGACAATTTTTCCACGCGCTATGCGGCAGCGGATGCGGCGGAGCTTGCGCATGTGCCGCTGGTGACCGGCGCTGTCGGGCGCTTCGACGGGACGGTGACTGTGTTGAAGCCGTATGAAAGCGGCCCCGACGGACAGGCTTACCCCCGCTACACCGATCTCTTTCCTGAGCCGCCGCCGGAGGGCCTGATACCGGCCTGTGCGGAAGCGGGCGTGATCGGCGCGCTGACCGGTGTGATCGGCACGCTGATGGCAATGGAGGCGATCAAGGTAATCACGGGGATCGGCGAGCCGCTGGTCGGGCGGTTGCTGATGTATGATGGACTGGCCGCGCGCTTCGACACGGTGCGCTATAAAAGACGGGCATGACGATGGATGTGACGATCAACCGGATCGACGACAACTTTTCGCGCTATGGGGAACTGCTGGCGCTGATCATGGGATCGTTTGCCTATATGGATGGCGTGATCGACCCACCCTCGTCGGCGCATCGATTGACGCTTGCCTCGCTCAAGGACAAGGCCAGGGACGAGATCGGTCTGGTGGCCGAGGTCGAAGGACGGCTCGTCGGCTGTGCCTTTCTGCGGCCCGAGCCTGACTTCCTCTATGTCGGCAAGCTGGCGGTATCTCCCGAGGCGCAAGGGTCGGGGATCGGCGGCCGGTTTCTGGCGGAAGCGGAAGCCATTGCGCACGAGCTCGGCAAGCCTGCCCTGCGGCTGGAGACGCGGATCGAGCTCACGGGCAATCACCGGCGCTTCGGTGCCTGGGGCTTCATCCGCACGGCGGAGAAGAGCCATGCCGGCTATGAGCGCCCGACCTACATCGAGATGCAGAAGCGGCTCAGCTGAAGCTCAGCTTCGGCTCGGCAGGACGCGGTTCGGCGGGCGGTGACCGTCGAAATAGGTCCGGATATTGATGATCACCTTGTCGCCCATATCGATACGGCCTTCGATCGTCGCCGAGCCCGTATGCGGCAGCAGCACGACCTTGCCTTCATTGGCGAGCTTCACCAGCTTCGGATTGACCGCAGGTTCGTTCTCGAACACATCGAGGCCGGCACCGGCGATCTTGCCGGCGCGCAGGGCCTGCACCAGGGCATCCTCGTCGATGATATCGCCGCGGGCGGTGTTCACCACATAGCTGGTCGGCTGCAGCAGGGCGAGACGGCGTGCCGAAAGCAGGTGGAAGGTTGCCGGCGTCGACGGGCAGTTGACCGAGACGATGTCGACGCGGGCGAGCATCTGGTCGAGGCTGTCCCAATAGGTCGCCTCGAGCTCTTCTTCGGTGGCTGGATTGGCGCGCTTGCGGTTGTGGTAGTGGATCGAGAGACCGAAGGCCTTGGCACGGCGGGCAACGGCCGTGCCGATACGACCCATGCCGATGATCCCGATGCGCTTGCCCCAGATGCGGCGTCCGAGCATCCAGGTGGGCGACCAGCCTTCCCATTCGCCCGGCTTGTCCATCAGCACGCGCGCGCCCTGGACGAGGCGGCGTGGGACGGCCAGGATCAGCGCCATGGTCATGTCGGCCGTGTCCTCGGTCAGGACATTCGGCGTGTTGGTGACGGTGATGCCCTTTTTCGCAGCCGCATCGATGTCGATATGATCTGTGCCGTTGGAGAAGCTTGCGATCAGCTTCAGCTGCGGTCCGGCCTCTGCGATGAGAGCCGCATCGATTCGGTCGGTGACCGTGGGTACGAGCACATCCGCCGTCTTGACGGCTGCGATCAATTCTTCGCGCGTGCGCGGCTTGTCATCGACATTGAGCTCGGCATCGAACAGCTCGCGCATGCGCGTTTCCACGGCATCGGGCAGTTTCCGCGTGATGTAGACCGTTGGTCTTTTCCTGTTCGTCATGGGCCGGATCGATGCCTTCTTCAGAACTCGTTAACCAAGTCGCGGGATACTTCGCTCCTTAGGAAGGCAATTTCTACCAAACCCGTCGGCGAAGACAAACAAAACTCGTCGGGTCGCGGCGGATTTGTCCCGGACAGGCGCGAAGCGGTCCGGGGCGGTCAGAAAGCACTTCATTTCCATAGCTTAGCCCGGAATGACCATGTTTCATAACCTGTGCCGCGTCAGCCTAGCCTTCAGCGTCCTCACGCTGTCTCTCGTGGCCGGCCCGATCGCCGGTCATGCACAATCCACGACCAAGGGCTCGAGCGGTCTGCCGCTCCCGCGCTTCGTCAGCCTCAAGGCCGAGAAGGTCAATCTGCGGATCGGCCCCAGCACCGACTACGCCGTTTCCTGGCGCTACATGAAGTCGGGTCTGCCGGTGGAAATCATCCGCGAATACGAGAACTGGCGACAGATTCGTGATGCCGACGGCACCGAGGGCTGGGTGAACCAGACCCTGTTGACCGGCGAGCGCACCGCCGTTGCCGCGCCCTGGATGCGCGGCAAGGGTGAGAATGTCTATGTGATGATGCGCCGGGATTCGAACTCCTCGGCAGCTGTCATCGCCAAGCTCGAACCCGGCGTTCTGCTGAAGCTCAGCGAATGCAACGGCAACTGGTGCCAGGCCGAAGCCGGCGGGGTCAGTGGCTGGGTGTCGCAGGCCGAGATCTGGGGTGCCTATCCCGGCGAGGCCTTCAAATAAGGCCTGTCGCCGCGGCTCCGTTCTTCAGGGACATCATCGGGCGTGGCCCGATCTGCTGGATGACTACACCTGCGGCATAGCAGCCGAGATGGCCGCAATCCTCGAGGCTTCGACCGTTGGTGTAGCCGAAGAGGAAGCCTGCGGCGAAGAGATCGCCGGCGCCGGTCGTATCGACCACTGTCTGCACCTTGGTCGCGGGCACGCGAATGCGGGCGCCATCCTTGACGATGACGGCACCCTGGTCACCCATGGTGACGGCCGCGAGCTTGCAATCCTTCGAAATGAGATCGAGCGCCTGGGCGAAATCATCCGTCTCGTAGAGCGAGAGGGCTTCCTGCTCGTTGGCGAAGACGATGTCGACCGTCCCGGAGCGCATGAGGTCGAGGAACTCCGACCGGTAGCGGCCGACGCAGAAGCTGTCGGAGAGCGTCATCGACATTTCCTGGCCCGCTTCATGGGCGATGCGGGCGCAATCGAGGATCGCCTGCTTGGCGCGCGGCGGATCCCAGAGATAGCCTTCGAAATAGGTGACCTTGGACTTCGCCACCACCTCCGGCTCGACATCCTCGGGACCGAATTCGACGCAGGCGCCGAGATAGGTGTTCATCGAGCGCTCGCCGTCTTCGGTGACGAAGATCATGCTGCGGGCGGTCGGCGGCTGGCTGCCCAGCGGGCGGGTCTGGAAATGCACGCCCTGGGCACGGATATCGTGAATGAAGATCTCGCCCAGCTGGTCCTCGGCAACTTTGCCGAAATAGGCGGCCTTGCCGCCGAAATTGGCGATGCCGGCTGCCGTGTTGCCGGCGCTGCCGCCGGATGCTTCCACGGCGGGGCCCATGAGACCGTAGAGCCGCTCGGCGCGCTCGGCGTCGATCAGGTTCATTGCGCTTTTGGTGATGGCGTTGTCGATCAGAAACTGGTCGTCGCAGCGGGAAATAATGTCGACGATGGCATTGCCGATCGTCAGGACATCGAACTGGCTCATAAGGTCCGGGGCTCCATTTGCGTGCCCCACGGTCATAGTGATTTTTCCAGCGATGGGAAGGGGCAAGCCGATCAACGTCATCTTGCCGTTACATCGAAAGCTTATGAATCATTATCAAGACGTCCATCTCCCCTGGGCGTCCAAGTGGACCATAACCGGTCCGTTACGGGAAAGCCGACCACGGATGTACTGGCGGCCTATCTCGACCGGCATGAGGCCGGCGTGAAAGCAGGCAGTGGCCTGCTTTTGTCGTTTCTGGCGGATTGGCGGTGAGCGGCGGGCGGCCTAAGAAGGCTTTTGTCCTTGCCCTCCCTTGAGTCGTTTCATGACTGCTGTTGCCCAAGACGTCCTTCCTATTTTCATTCTTATACTATTCGGTTGGGCGCTGGTCCGCCTCAAGATCCTCGCAACGGAGATCGGCGACGGGCTTGGAGACTTCGTCTTCAAGGTGGCGGTGCCACTGCTGCTCTTGCGCACGATCGCCAATGCCGATTTCCATGGCGCATCGCCCTTCCGACTCTGGATCGCCTATTTCGCCGGCGTTCTCGTCACCTGGACGATCGGCCATCTGGTTGCGACGCGCCTCTTCGGTCGAGACGAGAAGCTCGGCGTTCTCGCCGGTGTCTCCTCCGCCTTTGCCAACAATGTCTTCATCGGTCTTCCACTCGTCGAGCGCACGGTCGGTCCGGATGGGATTGTCGCGATGTCGATCCTGCTTGCCGTGCATCTGCCGTTGATGATGATCGCGGGGGTTCTCGCGATGGAACGGGCGGAGCAGAAAAGCGGTGGCCGGCAGGCCGCCGGCATCCTTGCCGTTTCGAAACAGGTGGGCGGCAACCTCATCCGCAACCCGCTGATCATTGGCCTTGCCGGCGGCATCCTCCTGCAGGTCGTGGGCACACCTGTCCCCGCGCTGATCGACGGCATCGTCGCACAGGTCGCCGGCATGGCGGCGCCGGCAGCGCTGATTTCGCTCGGCATGACGCTGAACAAATATGGCCTGGCAGGCAATGTCCGGATCGCTGCCAGCATTTCGCTCCTGAAGCTTGCCCTGATGCCTGCGGTGGTGTGGCTCGCTTCGACGCTACTTGGCCTTTCACCGCAATGGACTGCGGCACTGGTGCTCACCTCGTCGGTCCCGACAGGTATCAATGCCTGGCTGATTGCCAGCCGCTTCGGCGTCGGTCAGGGGCTGGCAGCCTCTGTCATCACGCTATCGACAGCCGCAGGGGTGGTGACCGTATCGCTCTGGGCCTTGCTGCTGCTCTGAAACGCAAACGCCCGGCCGCAAGGGCCGGGCGCAGAGTGCGAAGAAATCGAAACGACCGAATTACGGCGTCGTCGTCTGTGCCGGAGCAGGCTCAGCCGGAGCCGGTTCTGCGGGGGCCGCGGGCGCTGCGTCAGCGGGTGCTTCCGGAGCGGCCTCTGCCGGAGCAGCCGGAGCAGCTTCGGCCGGAGCCTCAGCCGGGGCCGCCTCTGCCGGGGCGGCAGCGGCATCAGCCGGCGCTGCGTCTGCAGGGGCTGCTGCGGCGTCTGCCGGTGCGGCCTCCGGGGTCGGGAGCGGAACCGGGCTGTCTGCCATCGTGTGCAGATACATGATCAGGTTGGCGCGCTCGTCATCCTTCTTGATGCCGGCAAAGCCCATGGCGGTGCCCGGGATGTGCTGCTTCGGCGCCAGCAGGAATTCATTGAGGTGTTCCCAGGTCCAGAGGACGGAGCCGCCCTGGGAGAATTCGGTCATGGCAGCGGAGTAGCTGAAGCCTTCATGCGAAGCGATCGGGCGGTCGACAAGGCCATAGAGGTTCGGGCCAACCTTGTTGGCGCCGCCCTTGTCGACGGTGTGACAGCTCGCACACTTCTTGAACACGGCTTCACCTGCGCCCGCATCAGCGCTGGCGAGAAGCACGGCGATCGGCGTTGCGGCGACCTCGGGTGCAGCCTCTGCCGGACCCGCTTCTTCGGCAACAATGGCGAAGCCTTCCTGCTCGGGTGCTTCCGAGTGGAAAATGCCTTCCGAAGCGATCGACACAGACATCAGGACGAAGACGGTGCCGAGAAAGGCACCCACGCCCATGTTGGTATAAGAGTTCATCTGCAAAGCTCCCCGTGCAGCCGGCCGATGAGCAACCGGACGATCTTGAAATCGCGCGGAACCTATGTCTTTTGCATAACACTTGCAACACGATTATGGTCCCGCAACTGGGACTTTTTGACACTTCTGTTCGGTGATTTGAAGGGGTTATGGACATGAATGAAGGCGGAACTGCCAAAACCCTGGTCCTGATCCCGGCCCGCATGGCATCCACTCGACTTCCGGGCAAGCCACTTGCCGATATCGCCGGTCTGCCGATGATCGTGCAGGTCGCGAAACGGGCTCAGGAAGCCGAGGTCGGGCGAATCATCGTGGCCACCGACGACAGCCAGGTGTTCGACGCCGTGGAAGCCGCGGGCTTCGAGGTGGTCATGACGCGGGCGGACCACCAGTCGGGGTCCGACCGGATTTTCGAGGCACTGAGCAAGGTCGACCCCGATGGGCAGGCCGAAATCGTCATCAATGTGCAGGGCGACCTGCCGACCATCGATCCGCAGACGATCCGTGCCGCTCTGAGGCCGCTTGAAGACCCAGCCGTCGACATCGCGACGCTGACGGTGGAGATCGAGGACGAGCAGGAAAAGACCAATCCGAATGTCGTGAAGGTCGTGGGATCGCCGATTTCCGGCGACAGGCTGCGGGCGCTCTACTTTACCCGCGCCACCGCTCCTTATGGTGCCGGGCCGCTCTATCACCATATCGGGCTTTACGCCTATCGCCGCGCAGCGCTCGAACGCTTTGTCTCGCTCTCGCCGTCGACGCTCGAAAGACGGGAGTCGCTGGAGCAGCTTCGCGCGCTCGAGGCCGGCATGCGCATCGATGCCGAGGTGGTGAAGACCGTGCCGCTCGGCGTCGACACGCCCGCCGATCTCGAAAAGGCGCGCCACATCCTTTCCGCATCCTCCAACGCAGGACACTGATCCCTTGGCACCGACGAACAAGATTTCCTTCCAGGGCGACTACGGCGCCAATTCCGACATGGCCTGCCGCGACATGTTCCCCAACATGGAGCCCCTGCCCTGCCCGACCTTCGAGGATGCCTTCGTGGCGCTGGAGACGGGCGAGGTGGATCTCGCGATGATCCCGATCGAGAACACGCTGGCCGGTCGTGTTGCCGACATCCACTATCTGCTGCCGCTGTCGCGCCTGCATATCGTCGGCGAATATTTCATGCCGATCCGCTTCCAGCTGATGGTGCTGCCGGGCGTGAAGCTCGACGAGATCCGCACCGTGCACAGCCACATCCATGCGCTTGGTCAGTGCCGCAAGATCATCCGCAGCCATGGCTGGAAGGCGGTTGTTGCCGGCGATACGGCCGGGGCTGCCAAGCTGGTTTCCGAGAAGGGCGATCGCACGATGGCCGCCCTTGCGCCGCGGCTTGCAGCCTCTCTCTACGGGCTCGACATCCTGGCCGAGAATGTCGAGGACTCCGAGAACAACGTGACCCGCTTCGTCGTTCTCTCGCGTGACGAGGACGAGCCGAAACGGGTGAGCGACGACGAACGTTTCATCACCACGTTCGTCTTCAACGTCCGCAACATCCCGGCAGCGCTCTACAAGGCGATGGGCGGGTTTGCGACGAACGGGGTCAACATGACCAAGCTCGAGAGCTACCAGATCGGCGGCAAGTTCATCGCGACCCAGTTCTATGCCGATATCGAGGGACATCCGGAGGACGCGCCGGTGAAGCGGGCACTGGAAGAACTGCGCTTCTTCTCGGAAAAGGTCCGCATCCTCGGCGTCTACAAGGCGCATGAAATGCGCGGCAAGCTCTGAACTGCATAGGTGAGAGACGGCTCAGTGTCGCCACTCGAACCAATCCTCGATCAGCCTGCGGGCGATGGTGCCCTGGATCGGCAGCGTCCGCCCGTCGTATGAGCCTTCCGACAGCATGGTGCCGATCTCCTTGCGGGTGAACCAGCGGCAATCCTCCAGTTCCGTCGTGTCGAAGGTGATATCGACATTCGTTGCCTCGCCGTAGCAGCCGATCATCAGCTGATGCGGCATCGGCCAGGGTTGCGAGGCGTGATAGCGGACGCGGCCGACGGTGATGCCCGATTCTTCGCGTGTTTCGCGGCGGACGGCGTTTTCGATCGTCTCCCCCGGCTCGACGAAGCCGGCGAGCGAGGAATACATGCCGGCCGGAAAGCGCGGGCTTCTGCCCATCAGGCAGCGATCCTGTTTTTCGTCGACGACCAGCATGATGGCGACCGGATCGGTGCGCGGAAAGATCTCATGGCTGCAGGCGGTGCATTTGCGCTTGTAGCCGCCGATCAGGGTTTCCATCGCGCCGCCACAACGGCCGCAGAACTTATTGTCGGCATTCCAGCGCAGGAGGCTGAGCGCCTGGGCGACTTCGCCCAGCAATTCGTCCCCGACGAGGGCGTCGCGAAACAGCGCGCGGGGATCGGCCGGCTTGTAATGCGCGTTGAGCGCTTCCGGTGCCACATTGACAGGCACGGCGAGACGCGGCTCGCCCGAGGCTTGATGGCCGAGCAGGATGGCGTCGTCGAAATTCGGCTGAAGATCAGCCAGTTCGTAAGGGGCAAAGAGCGGGTCCAGAACCTGGCCATCGTGTTTCAGGACGAGCTGGGTGCCGGAAAAGGCAAGGATATGGGTGCCCTCAACCTTCAGCGCGGTTTCGAGCGTGGTCTCGTCGCGATGCTCGCTGTCACGGTCGAGCTTGTTGCCCGAGAAGGCCGTGAGTTCGCTGGGTTCGAGATGGGGAGCACGATTGAGGAAAATGGAATTCTTCATTGGAATGCTTCAAGGATCCTGTTCTTCATCGCCTGAAAGGCCTCTTCCTCATAGGGAACCGCCTTCTCGAAGCCCCAGATCGGGCCGGGCCAATTCGGGTCGTTCTCGAAGCGGGCCACGACATGCACGTGGAGCTGGCGCACGATATTGCCGATTGCGGCGATATTGATCTTCTCCGCGCCCGTCGCCTTCTTGAGTGCCGCCCCCACCGTTACCTGCTCGAAAGTCAGGACGGCCTGATCGAGCGGGGTCAGATCGAAGATCTCCGAGACATCGGGGCGCTGCGGCACGAGGATGAGCCAGGGCCAGCGGCTATCCCTTGCCAATCTGAGGTCACAGAGACCGAGTTTGAAGATCGACTCGCTGTCTCGGCCAAGACGCTCATCCAGGATGAAGGGCTGCACGGTGTTTCTCTCCGAAATGCTTTGACCAAAGGCTAGCAGTTTTTTTGGCGCTTGGCTTGCATTTGGCGACGTTATTGCCGATATGTCTCCTCGGGAGGTTGGTGGTGGACGAGCCACTCGCCAACCGGGTCAGGTCCGGAAGGAAGCAGCCCTAACGAGCGCGGCACGGGTCATCGTGCCAGCCTCCCACCTCATCTTCATTTCCGGCCTTTGTTTCCAACACGGGCCGTGCCATGCCCGGCTGCGGGCGACGGGGAAGCTGGCAACGCGATGAGCGATTTCGAGCCGACTGCAGAGGCCAAGCCCGCCCCCGGCGGCTACCGCGTTCTTGCCCGCAAATATCGCCCCAAGGATTTCACGGACCTGATGGTCGGCCAGGAGCCGATGGTGCGGACGCTGACCAATGCGTTCGAAACCGGCCGCATTGCGCAGGCCTATATGCTGACCGGCGTGCGCGGGGTGGGCAAGACCACCACGGCCCGCATTCTGGCGCGCGCGCTGAACTACAAGACAGCCGAAATCGACAAGCCGACGATCGACCTTCGCATCCCCGGCGAACACTGCCAGGCGATCATGGAAGGCCGGCATGTCGACGTGATCGAAATGGACGCCGCCTCGCATACGGGTATCGATGACATCCGCGAGATCATCGAGCAGGTGCGCTACCGCCCGGTCTCGGCGCGCTACAAGGTCTATATCATCGACGAAGTGCATATGCTCTCGACGGCAGCCTTCAACGGCTTGCTGAAGACGCTCGAAGAGCCGCCGGAGCATGTGAAGTTCATCTTCGCAACCACCGAAATCCGCAAGGTTCCGATCACCGTTCTTTCCCGCTGCCAGCGCTTCGACCTGCGCCGGATCAGCGCCGGCGATCTCGTCGGGCTGTTCTCGACGATCGCATCGAAGGAAGGCATCGAGGCGGAGGAAGAGGCGCTCGCGATGATCGCGCGTGCGGCCGAAGGCTCGGCGCGCGATGGCCTCTCGCTGCTCGACCAGGCCATCGCCCATGGTGGCGGCATGGTGCATGCCGATGCCGTGCGGGCCATGCTGGGTCTTGCCGACCGCGCCCGTATCGTCGACCTCTTCGACCACATCGTGCGTGGTGACGTGACGGCAGCGCTTTCCGAATTCGGCAGCCAGTACGAAGCGGGTGCCAACCCGACGGTGGTGCTGACCGATCTTGCTGATTTCACCCATCTGGTGACCCGGCTCAAATACATCCCCTCGGCAGCCCAGGATCCCTCGCTCTCCGAGGTCGAGCGCGTGCGCGGTGCGGAACTCGCCGACAGCGTGGCCGTGACCACCCTGTCGCGCATGTGGCAGATGCTGCTTAAGGGCATTCCGGAAGCCGAGGCCTCGTCGCGCCCGGCGGGTGCGGCCGAGATGGTGCTGATCCGGCTTGCGCATGCCGCGCATCTGCCCTCGCCCGAAGATGCCGCGCGACGCCTGCTCGAACTCTCCAATGGCGAGGGTGGCGGCGATCGCGCACCGGCTGCGCCGCGCCCTAATGGCGGCGGCGGTGGGGCTTCGATGGCCATGCGGGTGCAGGCCGTGGGACAGCCCGTGCAAGACAGCGGCGCGCGCCCGGCGATGGGCCAGCCGGTTGCCCATCTGCAGAGCGTGCCGGCGGGCGATGCGCTGCCTCAAGCCCTGGAGCGGCGAGAGCCCAAGGTCGAGGAAGCACTGATCCCCGGCGTTCGGGTCGAGACGCTTGATGATATCGCGGATCTCTGCACGAAGAACCGCGCACCTGTGCTCAGGGCCCAGCTGCGCCAGTTTGTGCATCTGGTGAAGATCGAGCCGGGCCGACTGGAGATCCGGCTGGAATCGCAATGCCCTCCGACGATCGTCAACGAGCTGAAGATGAAGCTCAGCGAATGGACGGGCATCAACTGGTGGGTGACGCTGTCCAACGAGGCCGGTGCGCCGACGCTGGTCGAAGTCGAGAAGTCGACGCGCGAGGCGCGCCTCGTCGACGCACGGCAGGATCCGGATGTGGCGGCGATCCTCGCCCGCTTTCCCGGCGCCAAGGTGACCGATGTGCGCATCAAGGCGACCGCCATCGAGGACGATGACATCGTCGCGGCCCCGCCGGCAGCGGCGGAATCCGCCGAGGGCGACATCCTGCCGGGCGACGACATCGAATTCTAGGGCTCAGCGCCCTGCCAACAGACAAGACAACAATCCAAGGAGACGGTTATGCGCGACATCATGGGCATGATGGGCAAGGTCAAGGAAATGCAGTCGAAGATGGAGAAGATGCAGGCGGAAATCGCCTCGCTCGAAATCGAGGGCAAGTCCGGCGGCGGCCTGGTCACCGTGGTGCTGACCGGCAAGGGCGAGATGCGCAGCCTCAAGATCGATCCGTCGCTCTTCAAGGAAGACGAAGTGGAAATCCTCGAAGACCTGATCGTGGCCGCCCACAAGGACGCCAAGGACAAGGGCGAAGCCCAGGCGCAGGAAAAAATGGCGGCGCTGACGGCCGGCATCCCGCTGCCGCCGGGCATGAAGTTCCCTTTCTGATCAAACAGTTCTTTGCTCAAGGAGGGTGATCGGGTCTGTCAGAGATAGACCCGATTGCCCCACGGATTTTCTCCCTCGCGCAGGAAGTTGAGGCTCTGGCGCCAGAAGCCATCCTGATGGCGGGCGTGAAAGAGATCGAAGTGGCCGACCCGGTCAAAGCCGAGGTCTTGTGGTGCGAGAAGCACCTTGGTCACCGGGGCGCGGCGGTAATAGCGCATGGCCCGATTGACCGCCTTCGGGGTCGCGAATTCATCATCCGACATGGTGACGCTGAGGATCGGGCACGTCACGCTGGCGAAGCGCTCGCGCATGGCTTGGGCAGCGTCGTCTGAAAGCCCCTGCTCCGCCGTGGCCTGCTGCAGCCCCCAGCCATAGGCGACCCCTTTCGGCAGATCCTCGAGCCAGCCCAGACGCTTGCCGGGGAAGTGCCCGATGGCGAGGGTGATCGCGGGCATGGCGACATGCCATTTGAGGAAAAGCGGCAGGCGCCGAGCCGGCAGATAGTCCCCCCAATAGCCATATTGGCCGCCGACGGAGAGCATGGCCGTGACCCGATCTATACTTTGCGAATAGCCAGGCAGGAAGCCACCGATGCTGTGGCCGACGACAAGGACACGGCCCGTCTCGTCTTCCTGCAGGGCGTGTCGCAGGGCAGCGTCGAAATCCTGCTCTCCCCATTGTCGCCAGGTGAAGGTGGAGCCCTGCAAGCTTGTCGGGCGAGAGAGCCCGATGCCACGATAATCATGCGTCAGGACCGAAAAGCCGTTGGCAGCCAGGTAGGCAGCGTAGCGGTGATAATAGCGGGCGTGGACGCCGGTGGCAGGATTGACGATGACGGTCCCCATCGGCGTCACTCCGTCCGACCGCCACCAGTGGCCCGTCAGCCGGACACCGTCGGCGGCCGTCAGTTCTATCTGTCTTGGCTCCATCATCCCTCCAGGCGGGCGGCATGATGGCGAGATGGCTCGGCCTGGTAAAGCCGGCCGCTTTACGACCTTTGGCGGAGGCTCAGATATCGCCGGCGCGGATTGCGTCTTTCACCTTGTAATGAACCGGAGCCGCCAGATAACGGGCGCGATCGGTGTCGCTCAGCCTGCGGCCGAAGGTTGCCATCATCTCGCGCATGGTGACGCGGTCGCCGCTCCAGGGCTTGAACTCGACGGATTGGCCAGCCTCGACCATGCCACCCTGCAGCACGCGCGCATAGGCGCCCGGCCTGGCGGCGCGGGTATAGCGCTTGACGAAGGTCGGCTCGCCCATCTTCGCAGCGAAGGTGGCGCAGGGGATGCGGGCGGAGGTGATCTCGAGCAGGACATCGCCGATCGCGAGCCTGTCGCCGGCGGCCAGCATGGCGCTTTCCAGGCCCTCGATGACAAGGTTCTCGCCGAAGGTGCCGAAGGGCAGATCCCGACCGAGCTCGGTCTGCCACCAGTCGAGATCGATGGAACCCTCGATATAGACGGCCTGGTCGACGCCGCCGTGATGCTTGCGATTGAGGATCGCGTCGCCGACAAGACCTTCGGCATCGACCATGATGGGACCCTGGATGGCGAGCTTGTTGATGCCCGTCTTGTATTTCTTCCCCGGCAGGATTTCGGGTCGACCGAGGCAGACGGCGAGGATTTTCATGTGACGCACCCTTCGGCGATTCCGTTTGCCATCTATATGGGCTAGAAACGCCGCTATGGCAAAACGAGTCACCGGCCCCGAAATCGAGAAACTCATCCAGCTTCTGGCGAAGGTGCCGGGGCTTGGACCCCGCTCGGCGCGGCGAGCGGCGCTGCATCTGATCAAGAAGAAGGACCAGCTCCTGGGACCCCTGGGCCACGCCATGGGCGAGGCCTATGACAAGGTGAAGATCTGCTCCTGCTGCGGCAATGTCGACACGGTCGATCCCTGCACGGTCTGCACCGATGTGCAGCGCGACCAGTCCGTGATCATCGTCGTCGAGGATGTCTCCGATCTCTGGGCGCTGGAGCGGGCGGGCGCGATGAATGCCGCCTATCACGTGCTGGGGGGCACGCTGTCGCCGCTCGACGGGATCGGACCCGATGATCTCAACATCAAGGGGTTGATCGACCGGGTGTCGAAGGGCGGGATCCGCGAGATCATCATCGCGGTCAACGCGACCGTCGAAGGACAAACCACAGCACACTATATAACCGACCACCTGACGGGGCTCGACGTGAAGATCACACGGCTCGCCCATGGCGTGCCTGTCGGCGGCGAGCTCGATTATCTGGACGAGGGCACTTTGTCTGCGGCGCTGAGGGCGCGGACGGCGATCTGACGGCATTCCGGGAGGAAAGATCGATGGCACGACTTCGAAAGCCACTGCGCTGGCTGCTGACCACCGTTTCACTCGTTCTGGCTGGAGGCCTCGCTTCACCGGCGGCAGCCGTCTCGCGCAGCGCTGTCGAGGCGCAATTCCGGCAATGGATTGCCAGCGATCTATGGCGCGCCGCCCAGGAAGGCGGGATCAGCAAGCAAGTTTTCGACAGGACACTTCAGGGCGTAAAACTCGACTGGGACCTTCCGGATCTCGTGCCGCCCGGCGCCGAACCGCCGACGGAGCGGACGCAGAGCCAGGCGGAGTTCAGCTCACCGGCCTCCTATTTCAACGAGAAGCGCCTGCAGGGCCTGGCCGCAACCGGCCGAAATCTCGCCAGTCAACATGCGTCGACGCTGCGCAAGGTCGAGGCGACCTATGGCGTTCCAGGCTCGATCATCGTTGCGATTTGGGGACGCGAGTCCGGCTATGGGCGGGCCAAGCTCCCCCATTCGGCTATCGACGTTCTGGCGACCAAGGCCTTCATGTCGACGCGCAAGCCGATGTTCCAGCAGGAGCTGATCTCGGCGCTGCATATCGTCGAAAGCGGGGATGTGAGTGCAGACCGGCTGATGGGTTCCTGGGCCGGCGCGCTGGGGCAGCCGCAATTCATGCCGGGCAGCTATCTGAAATATGCCGTGGACTTCGATGGCGACGGCAAGCGCGATATCTGGAACTCCGTGCCGGACACGCTGGCATCCATCGCCAACTATCTGGTGAAGAGCGGCTGGCAGCGGGGCCGGGAGTGGGGCTACGAGATCACGATCCCCGATGGCGTTTCCTGTGCGCAGGAAGGGCCGGACAGGGCAAAGCCGGTCTCTGCATGGGCAAGCGGCGGCCTCACGCGCATTTCCGGCCGCGCCTTCCCATCTTCGGAAAGCTCGCAGCCGGCAATGATGCTGGTGCCAGCGGGAACCTATGGTCCGGAGTTCCTCGTGACGCCGAATTTCTACGTGCTCAAGGAATACAACAATTCCGATCTCTATGCGCTGTTCATCGGCAATCTCGCCGACCGGATCGCCTATGGCGGCGGCGCCTTCAAGGCATCCTGGGGCGATGTCGGCAAGATGCTGCGCTCGGACGTGCTCGCCATGCAGAAGGCCCTGGTGGCACAGGGTTATGACGTCGGCAAAGTCGATGGCCTGCCCGGCTTCAAGACTCGCCGCTCGCTCGGCGAGTGGCAGGCTAAGAACCGGATGAAGCCCACCTGCTATCCAAGCGCGGATCTCAAGGCCAAGCTTCGGTAATGCTCGACTTCAGTGATGGTCGATATGCGGCTGATGGAAGACGTCATCGGCCGGCGGGATGGCTTGGCGCTCGATCATCCGGTGCACCTTGGGCGGCCGGTCGCCGCGATGGAGTTCGAGCAGGCGGTCGGTGATCTCGGCATCGGCCTTGGTGCGCCGCTGGTTATGGCGGACGTAATCGACCCAGGTCGGCACATGATAGGTTTCCGTCCAGATATCGGGATTTTCCAGATCCCGCATCAGCGCCCAGTTGCGGGCGCCATCGCGCAGCCGGATGCGGCGGCGCTCGACCATGACGCGTAAGAATTCCGGCACGTCCTCGTCGGCGATCTCGAAATCGACATGGATGACGATCGGACCGCTGCGGGGGCGGATGTCGAGCCTGAGTGACGGTTCGTTGAAGCGGTTCAAGGGGTCGAGGTCCAGCGTGGCGAAGGCCGGCATGGGCAGGAAGAGGCCGATGAAGACGCCGACCATCATCAAGAGGCTGGACGCGACCAGAGCCTGACCTGAACCGTAATTCTCGGCGACACTGCCCCAGAGCCAGCTGCCGGTCGCCATGCCGCCGAAGGTCGCCGTCTGGTAGAGCGACAGGGCACGGCCGACGACCCAGCGGGGGGTCGAGAGCTGCACGACCGTGTTGAAGAGCGAAAGCGCGAGCACCCAGCAGGCGCCCGCGACCATCAGCGCGAGTGCGGTGATCCAGATCGAGGTGCTGATGCCGGTGACACCGGCGGCAACCGCGAAGCCGGCGAAGGCGGCGCGGACGATATCCTCACTCGAGAGAAGTTCCCGGGCACGCTGGTTGGCGAAGGCGCCGAAGATGGCGCCGAGACCAAAGGCGCCGAGCAGGCCGCCGAAGGTCAGCGGACCGCCAATCAGCTGGTCGCGCGCAACGATGGGGAGCAGCGAGAGGATTGCGGTCGCCGTAAGGCCGAAGACGAAGCCGCGGAAGAGAACCTTGCCGAGATTGGGCGACATCGCGACGTAGCGCAGACCGGCGGCAATCGCCGAGCCGAGCTGTTCGCGCGGCAAGGGGTTTTTCGGAATGTTCGGCCGCCAGCGGATCAGCGCGTAGATGATGGCGAAGTAGGAGAGCGTGTTGACCGCGAAGGCTGCCGCCGCCCCGGCGGCTGCCACGATCATGCCGCCGATCGCCGGCCCGACGCTGCGGGTGATGTTGAAGCCCATGCTGTTCAGCGAGACGGCTGCGGGCAGATCACCGCGCGGAACGATGTCGCCGACGGAGGCCTGCCAGGACGGATTGTTGAGCGCCGTGCCGCAGCCGATCAGGAAGGTGAAGGCAAGAAGCGCCCAGGGCGTGATCAGATCGAGCAGGGCGAAAAGCGTCAACAGCGCCGACACCAGGATCATGAAGAGCTGAGCGGCGATCATCACCCGGCGGCGATCGAAACTGTCGGCAATGGCACCAGCGATCAGCGATAGCAGCATGATCGGGCCGGTGTTGGAGGCCTGGACCAGCGCGACCATGTTTTCCGAGGTCGAGATCGACGCCATCATCCAGGCGGCACCGACGCCCTGAATCAGACCGCCGAGGTTGGACGAGATGCTGGCAAGCCAGATCCGGCGATAAGCCTCGTTGCGGAGCGGCAGGAGGGGCGAGCGACGTTCGTTCGGAGACATGTCTGAAACTTTTCTGTCCGCAACCGGATCCGGTCACGTCTGCGGTGGGTGGGAGCTTGCCTTGCGCAACGCCTGAATGGCAAGTTTGTTTTCGACCCTTCCCGAAAAGCTTGCAAAAGTCGGGGTGGTCGGCTATATGAGCTTCAAATTCTTGATCGACAGATGAAGGGTGGGCCCGGAAGGACCCGCTCTTTTTTATTGGCGATCGCAGCCAATCGGGAGTAAAACGATTGTCCGAAGACATGCCGAAGCCGGAACCCGGCGAAGCACGGATCATCATCGAGACGGGCCTTGACCGTCGGATCGCCGAAATTATCGAGCCCGTGCTCGTCGCGATGGATTTCAAGCTGGTTCGCGTGCGCATGATGAACCAGAACGGAATGACGCTGCAGATCATGGCAGAACGCACCGACGGCACGATGACCGTCGAAGATTGCGAAGCCGTATCGATGGCGATTTCGCCGGTTCTCGACGTCGAGGATCCGGTCGACAAGGCCTATCATCTGGAAGTGTCTTCGCCGGGCATCGATCGCCCGATGGTTCGCAAGTCGGATTTCAGCCGCTGGCAGGGACATCTGGTGAAGTGCGAAACCTCGATTCTGGTCGACAATCGCAAGCGCTTCCGCGGCAAGATCACCGATGTGACCCAGGACGGGTTCACACTGGAACGCGATCAGGTGGCCTATGGCGAGGAGCCGAAGGTGACGATCCCCTTCAACACGCTCGCTGAAGCCAAACTCATTCTGACGGACGATCTGATCCGGGATGCGCTGCGCGCCGACAAGCTCGCCAAGGCGCAGGCCGCGAACCAGAACGACGAAGACGACAACGAAGAATAACGTTTGACCCAAGACCTCGCGGCCAGGCCCCGGGGGTGAAGACGGAGACCTAAACATGGCAGTCAGTGCTAACCGGCTCGAGCTCTTGCAGATCGCAGATGCCGTTGCCCGTGAAAAGGTGATCGACCGCGAAATCGTGCTCGCCGCCATGGCCGACGCGATCCAGAAGGCTGCCCGTTCGCGTTACGGCACGGAAACGAATATCCGCGCCGACATCAACTCGAAGACCGGCGAAATCCGCCTGCAGCGCCTCCTGGAAGTGGTCGAGAAGGTCGAGGACTATTCGACGCAGATCGCGCTTGAACTCGCCCGCGACCGCAATGTCGACGCCAAGCTCGGCGACTTCATTGCCGACCCGCTGCCGCCGATGGATTTCGGCCGTATCGCTGCCCAGTCCGCCAAGCAGGTCATCGTGCAGAAGGTGCGCGAAGCCGAGCGTGACCGCCAGTTCGACGAGTTCAAGGACCGCGTCGGCGAAATCGTCAACGGCACCGTCAAGCGCGTCGAATACGGGAACGTCATCGTCGACCTCGGCCGTGGCGAAGGCATCATCCGCCGTGACGAAATGATCCCGCGGGAAGCCTTCCGCTATGGCGATCGTGTCCGTGCATACGTATATGATGTCCGTCGTGAGCAGCGCGGTCCGCAGATTTTCCTCTCGCGCACCCATCCGCAGTTCATGGTGAAGCTCTTCACCATGGAAGTGCCGGAGATCTACGACGGCATCATCCAGATCAAGTCGGTGGCCCGTGATCCGGGTTCGCGCGCCAAGATCGCCGTCATCTCGAACGATAGCTCGATCGATCCGGTCGGCGCCTGCGTGGGTATGCGCGGTTCGCGCGTTCAGGCCGTTGTCGGCGAGCTTCAGGGCGAGAAGATCGACATCATTCCGTGGAGCCAGGATCCGGCTTCCTTCATCGTCAACGCCCTGCAGCCGGCAGAAGTCGCCAAGGTGGTTCTCGACGAAGATGCAGAGCGGATCGAAGTCGTGGTTCCGGACGAGCAGCTGTCGCTGGCCATCGGCCGCCGCGGTCAGAACGTCCGCCTGGCTTCGCAGCTGACCGGCTGGGACATCGACATCATGACGGAAGCCGAGGAATCGGAGCGCCGTCAGAAGGAATTCAACGAGCGCACCAATCTCTTCATGGACGCGCTCGACGTCGACGAGATGGTCGGCCAGGTGCTGGCATCGGAAGGCTTCGCCCAGGTCGAGGAAGTGGCTTACGTCGATCTCGACGAAATCGCTTCGATCGACGGCTTCGACGAGGATACGGCGCAGGAAATCCAGACCCGCGCTCGCGAATACCTCGAAAAGATCGAGGCCGAAATGGATGCCAAGCGTCGCGAACTCGGCGTGGCCGACGAATTGCGCCAGATCGACGGCATGACCTCGCAGATGATGGTCGCGCTCGGCGAAGACGGCATCAAGACGATCGAGGACTTCGCTGGCTGCGCCGCGGACGACCTCGTCGGCTGGAGCGAGCGCAAGGATGGCGAGACGAAGAAGTTCGAGGGTCTGTTCTCGAAGTTCGACATCTCGCGTGCCGAAGCCGAAGCCATGGTCGTTCAGGCGCGCCTCGCTGCCGGCTGGATCACCGAGGAAGACCTCGCGGCCGAAGCCGAAGCAGCTGAAGCCGAACTCGAAGGCGAAGAAGCCGAGCAGGCCACGTGATGGCCGCGCAGACGCCCGACGCGACGGGGGCCGAAGACGACTTCGACCTCTCCGGCGTGAATGGACGGATGTGCATCGTCACCCGCGAGAGCGGATCGCCGGAGACGCTTCTGCGTTTCGTGGCGGCACCCGACGGGACGATCGTCCCGGATTTGAAGCGGGCGCTTCCGGGTCGGGGCTGCTGGGTCAGCCCCAGCCGCGAGGCCGTCGACAAGGCCGTGGCGAAGAAGCTCTTCGCCCGGGCGCTGAAACGGGATGTGAAGGCGGATCCGGACCTCGGATCCGTCGTCGACCGCCTCCTGGTCGCGCAGCTGATCGGCATGATGAACATGGCGCGCAAGGCCGGCCAGTTCATCAGCGGTGCTGCGAAGGTCGAGGCGGCTGTGCGGAGCGGCGAAGCCATTGCAGTCTTCCATTCTCTGGATGCTGCACCAGATGGCGTGAGAAAGATCGACCAGGCCCGCAAGGCCTGGCACCTCGGAACGGGGGCAGAGGCGGAGGTTCCCGCCTTTCACCTTCTGACCGGGGCGGAATTGGAAGAGCAGATGGGCCAGAATGCTTTTATCCATGCTTGCGTGCTTGCAGGGCAGGCAGGTGAGGGTGTAGTGAAGCGCGCAACTCTGCTCGAAACCTATCGCGGCCTTCAGCCGCAGGTATCGGGCGCTGGCCCGAAATCACAATGACGCGGTCACCGGCACAGGTCGGCCTCCGTGGTTTAGGACAGTATGTGAACGGCGTGGCCTGATGCTCGGCATCCGGCCCCGCTCGAAGGAACGGGAACGGAATGACCGACAACAAAGACGACAAGACAATCGGCGTGAAAAAGACTCTCACCCTGAAGCCCTCGGGGATGAGCCAGGGTACCGTGCGCCAGGACATGGGGCGCGGCCGTACGAAGTCGGTCGTTGTCGAGACGGTAAAGCGCCGCCCGACCCGCCCACTCGACGAAAAGCCCATTACCCCCATCGCAACACCGGCCGCCCGTGCTCCGGAAGCCCCTGCCCCGCAGGCACAGCGTCCGGCTCCGGCACAGCCGTCGGCTCCGGCCGCACGCGTTCATCAGCCGGCTCCGCAGCCGCAGCGTCCGCAGCCGCCGCGTCAGCCCGAGCGTCCGCGTGGCGCCGTTCTGCACGACCTGTCGGCCGGTGAAATGGAAGCCCGTCGTCGCGCCCTGATCGAAGCTCAGGCCCGCGAAGTCGAAGAAGCCAAGCAGCGCGCCATCGATGAAGAACGCCGCAAGGCAGAAGCCGCGGAAGCCGCCCGTCTGGCCGCCGAAGAGGCTGCCCGCCGTGCACTGGAACCGAAGGTCGAGGCTCCGGCTGAACCCGAGCCGGCCCCGGTTGCTGCTGCTCCGGCAGCGCCTGCGCGTCCCGCCGCTCCTGCAGCGCCGTCGGCTCCGGCGTCTCCGGGCTTTGCCCGTGGCCGCAAGGCAGACGACGAGGACGACGATCGCGGCCCGCCGCGCGGCCTTCCGGGCCGTGGCAAGGTCGCGGCCCCGGCTCCGGCCAAGGTCCCTGCCCGTCCGAAGGCCGAGGAAGATCGCCGTCGCGGCAAGCTGACGGTCACCAGCGCTGCTGTCGACGACGAAGGCGGCGCATCGCGCGGCCGTTCGCTCGCCTCCATGCGCCGTCGCCAGGAGAAGTTCCGCCGCAGCCAGATGCAGGAAACGCGCGAAAAGGTCATGCGCGAGGTCATCCTGCCGGAAACGATCACTATTCAGGAACTGTCGCAGCGCATGTCCGAACGCGCCGTCGACGTCATCAAGTACCTGATGAAGGAAGGTCAGATGATGAAGCCGGGCGACGTCATCGACGCCGACCTCGCTGAAATCATCGCGACCGAATTCGGCCATACCGTGAAGCGCGTTTCGGAATCCGACGTCGAAGAAGGCATCTTCAACGTAAAGGACGACGAAGGCGAACTGGTCACCCGTCCGCCGGTCGTGACCATCATGGGTCACGTCGACCACGGCAAGACCTCTCTGCTCGACGCCATCCGCAAGGCGAATGTCGTAGCCGGTGAAGCCGGTGGCATCACGCAGCATATCGGTGCCTATCAGGTCGAACAGAACGGCCAGAAGATCACCTTCATCGACACCCCCGGCCACGCCGCGTTTACCGCGATGCGTGCCCGCGGCGCCCAGGCGACCGACATCGCGATCCTCGTGGTGGCGGCCGACGACAGCGTGATGCCGCAGACGATCGAATCGATCAACCACGCCAAGGCGGCCAACGTGCCGATCATCGTGGCGATCAACAAGATCGACAAGCATGAGGCAAACCCCGACAAGGTTCGCCAGCAGCTTCTGCAGCACGAAGTCTTCGTCGAATCCATGGGTGGTGAAGTGCTCGACGTCGAGGTTTCGGCGAAGAACAAGCTCAACCTCGACAAGCTGCTCGAAGCCGTGCTTCTGCAGGCCGAAATTCTCGACCTGAAGGCCGACCCGAAGCGTACTGCCGAAGGTACCGTCATCGAAGCGCAGCTCGACCGCGGTCGTGGTGCGGTCGCGACCGTCCTCGTTCAGAAGGGCACGCTGAAGCCCGGCCAGATCATCGTGGCCGGCGATCAGTGGGGCCGTGTCCGCGCGCTCGTCAACGACAAGGGCGAACACGTCAAGGAAGCGGGTCCTGCCATGCCGGTCGAGATCCTCGGCCTGTCGGGTACGCCTGCTGCCGGCGACAAGTTCGCCGTGGTCGAGAACGAGAGCCGTGCTCGCGAGATCTCCGAGTATCGTCAGCGTCTCGCCCGCGACAAGGCTGCGGCCCGCCAGTCGGGTCAGCGCGGTTCGCTCGAGCAGATGATGAGCAAGCTGCAGGATACCGGCTTCAAGGAATTCCCGCTGGTCATCAAGGCCGACGTGCAGGGTTCCGTCGAAGCGATCGTTGCAGCCCTCGAAAAGCTCGGCACCGACGAGGTTCGGGCTCGCATCGTCCATTCGGGTGCCGGCGCGATCACGGAATCGGATATCTCGCTTGCCGAGGCCTCCAACGCCGCGATCATCGGCTTCAACGTCCGTGCCAATGCGCAGGCGCGCACCGCGTCCGAGCGTGCCGGCATCGAGATCCGCTACTACAACATCATCTACGATCTGGTGGATGACGTGAAGTCGGCGATGTCGGGTCTGCTCTCTCCGGAGCGTCGCGAAACCTTCCTCGGCAATGCCGAGATCCTCGAGGTGTTCAACATCACGAAGGTCGGCAAGGTCGCCGGTTGCCGCGTCGTCGAAGGCAAGGTCGAACGTGGTGCAGGCGTGCGCCTGGTGCGCGACAACGTCGTCATCCACGAAGGCAAGCTCAAGACGCTCAAGCGCTTCAAGGACGAAGTCTCGGAAGTGCCGATGGGTCAGGAATGCGGTATGGCCTTCGAAAACTACGAAGACATCCGCGCCGGCGACACGATCGAGTGCTTCCGCGTGGAGCACATCACGCGTACGCTATAACGCTATTGGCTGCCCTTGGCGGTCATACGAACAAACAGACGGTGGCCATCGCCATCGTCTGTTTTCTTTATGCAACGAGTGCGTTTGCGGAAGTCTGCGACAAGGTCGGATGGGATCCATCGGACGGCGTCGCCACAGTCGCAAACGAATTCATCAACAGCGTACGGTGGTCATTCATCCTCGTGCTTGTGGTGACGATCGGCATCCTGAAGGGTTGGCGCTGGTTGGTTTGGCCTATCATGCTGCTCTCACTGGGATTGGTGATACTGGGCCTTTCGGACGATCCCAAAGACGCGACCATGCTTTCCATGGTTGCCGAAGGTTGCCGAACAAGTTGGTCTGGGACCATCATGTCGATCTCCTTCGCAATGCCGCTGGCGATGGGCGCGCTCGTCGCAGTGCTGAAGTCTAAATTGAAGTCAGGAAAACAATGACCAAAGCAACCTCATCGGCACCTTCGCAGCGCATGCTGCGCGTCGGCGAGCAGGTGCGCGCCGCCATCACTCAGGTCCTGCAGCGCGGCGAAGTCCGCGACGACCTGATCGAAAAGACGGTGATTTCGATCTCAGAAGTGCGCATGTCGCCGGACCTGAAGATCGCGACCGCCTATGTGACGCCGCTCGGCGTCAAGGACCATGACAGCGTGATCGCCGCGCTGAACAAGAACGCCAAGTTCATCCGCGGACGGCTGGGCAATCAGCTGCGCCAGATGAAATATATGCCGGAAGTGCGTTTCCGCGACGATACGAGCTTCGACAACTACCAGAAGATCGATGCGCTGCTGCGCTCGCCGGAGGTCCAGCGCGACCTCGGCTCCGATGACGATCAAGACTGAAGAAAAGATCCCAGATGTCCAAACCCCGCAAGCCGAAGGGCCGCCCGATCTCGGGCTGGCTTATCCTTGACAAGCCGGTCGATTTCGGTTCGACCGAAGCCGTCGGCAAGATCAAGTGGCTTTTCAATGCCCAGAAGGCCGGCCATGCCGGCACGCTCGACCCGCTCGCCTCCGGCATGCTGCCGATCGCGCTCGGCGATGCGACAAAGACCGTCCCTTACGTCATGGACGGTCGCAAGATCTACGAATTCACGGTGACCTGGGGCGAGGAGCGTTCGACGGACGATCTCGAAGGCGAGGTCACGCAGAGCTCGGACCAGCGCCCGAGCGAAGAGGCGATCCGCGCGCTTTTGCCGAACTACACCGGCATCATCAGCCAGATCCCGCCGCAGTTCTCGGCGATCAAGATTGCCGGCGAACGGGCCTACGACCTTGCCCGTGACGGCGAAACGGTCGAAATCCCTTCGCGCGAAGTCGAAATTCACCGCCTGACGCTGCTGAATTGCGAAGCGGACAAGGCGCATTTCGAAGTGGAATGCGGCAAGGGCACCTATGTGCGCTCGCTGGCGCGCGACTTCGGCCGCGAGCTGGGCTGTTATGGCCATATCTCTTCGCTCCGCCGCACCTTCGTGGCGCCCTTCGCCGAGGAAATGATGGTGCCGCTCGCCGAGCTCGTCGCCCTCGAGGCGATCGAAGACCGGGATGCGCGGCTCGAGGCGCTCGACGCCTTCCTGGTCGACACGGCCGAGGCGCTGTCTTCCCTGCCGCAGCTCAGGATCACCGACGACCAGGCACATCGCCTGCGGATGGGCAATCCAATCATCGTGCGTGGCCGGGATGCACCGGTCGCCGAACCGGAAGCCGTCGCGCTTGCCGGCGGCAAGCTGATTGCCATCGGCGAGATCGCTGGCGGCGAATTCCACCCACGCCGCGTCTTCGCCTGACCCTTCCCGCCGCATACTCTTTCCTTTCTTGAGGGAATAGAGTATAGGCGGCGGCAGCTGGCCCTTCGGGTGCCCGCATTCACGGCCAATGCTGGACGACATCCCGGCGTTTGGCGTCTTTTGTTTCCCGTTATCCAGAAAGGATTTCCGATGTCGATCACTGCAGAGCGCAAGGCTGCCCTCATCAAGGAATACGCAACTGCTGAAGGCGACACCGGTTCGCCGGAAGTCCAGGTTGCTATCCTCACCGAGCGGATCAACAACCTGACCGAACACTTCAAGGGTCACAAGAAGGACAACCACTCGCGTCGTGGCCTTCTGACCATGGTTTCGAGCCGCCGTTCGCTTCTCGACTACCTGAAGAAGAAGGACGAAGGCCGTTACACGAAGCTGATCGCCAGCCTCGGCATCCGCCGCTAAGGACTTCCCGGCGGACCTTCCTCGACGAAGGTCCGCCGGTTGCCTTTCCGGGTCAGGCATGAAGACCCGCGACCGGTTCCGCGCGATATTCGCCCGGGACGAACGACAGGCCGGATGGGCCGGATCTGTCGACGACAACCGATGACCTGTCATGGGGCAGGATTGTTGGACGCTTCCGCATCCTCGAGGATGCAATTGCGGCAGACGCCGCGCCAGAAGCCTCCCACTGTCTTGCCCGTGATGCGTCAGCACATTGCAGACCGACCAACCCTGCCTCATCGGCAGGAGGAACGTCCGCATATGAAGGACAAGATATGTTTGACACGCACAGCGTCGAAATCGAGTGGGCAGGCCGCCCGCTGAAGCTGGAAACCGGCAAGATCGCCCGTCAGGCTGATGGTGCCGTTCTCGCGACCTACGGTGAGACCGTGGTTCTCGCCACCGTCGTTTCGGCCAAGGCGCCGAAGCCGGGTCAAGACTTCTTCCCGCTCACCGTCAACTACCAGGAAAAGACCTATGCCGCCGGCAAGATCCCGGGTGGCTATTTCAAGCGCGAAGGCCGTCCGTCGGAAAACGAAACGCTGGTTTCGCGCCTGATCGACCGTCCGATCCGCCCGCTCTTCCCGGAAGGCTACAAGAACGACACGCAGGTCGTCGTCACCGTCATTCAGCATGACCTCGAGAACAACCCCGATATCCTGTCGATGGTTGCCACCTCGGCCGCGCTCACGCTTTCTGGTGTTCCGTTCATGGGCCCGGTCGGTGGCGCCCGCGTCGGCTACATCAACGGCGAATACGTGCTGAACCCGCATCTCGACGAGATGGACGAGTCGGTTCTCGACCTCGTCGTTGCCGGCACGCAGGACGCCGTTCTGATGGTTGAGTCCGAAGCCAAGGAACTCAACGAAGACATCATGCTCGGCGCCGTCATGTTCGGCCACAAGGGCTTCCAGCCTGTCATCGACGCGATCATCAAGCTCGCTGAAGTGGCTGCCAAGGAGCCGCGCGAATTCGAACCGGAAGATCATTCCGCTCTCGAAGCCGAAATGCTGTCGATCGCCGAGACCGAACTGCGCGCAGCTTACAAGATCACCCAGAAGGCCGATCGTTACGCCGCAGTCGACGCCGTCAAGGCCAAGGTGAAGGCACACTTCTTCCCGGAAGGCGAAGAGCCGAAGTACACGAACGAAGTCGTTGGTGCCGTCTTCAAGCACCTGCAGGCCAAGATTGTTCGCTGGAACATCCTCGACACCAAGAGCCGCATCGACGGTCGTGACCTGTCGACGGTTCGCCCGATCGTATCGGAAGTCGGAATCCTGCCGCGCACGCACGGTTCGGCCCTCTTCACCCGCGGCGAGACCCAGGCGATCGTTGTCGCCACGCTCGGCACCGGCGAAGACGAGCAGTATGTCGACAGCCTGACCGGCATGTACAAGGAACGCTTCCTGCTGCACTACAACTTCCCGCCCTACTCGGTCGGTGAAACGGGCCGCATGGGTTCTCCGGGCCGTCGCGAAATCGGTCACGGCAAGCTCGCCTGGCGCGCCATCCGTCCGATGCTGCCGTCGGCTGAACAGTTCCCCTACACGCTGCGCGTCGTCTCCGAGATCACCGAGTCGAACGGCTCGTCCTCGATGGCCACCGTTTGCGGCACCTCGCTCGCTCTCATGGACGCCGGCGTTCCGCTGGCCAAGCCGGTTGCCGGTATCGCCATGGGCCTGATCCTCGAAGGCGAACGTTATGCCGTTCTCTCCGACATCCTGGGTGACGAAGACCACCTCGGCGACATGGACTTCAAGGTCGCGGGTACTGCCGACGGCATCACCTCGCTGCAGATGGACATCAAGATCGCCGGTATCACCGAAGAGATCATGAAGGTCGCTCTTGCCCAGGCCCAGGGCGGCCGCAAGCACATCCTCGGCGAAATGGCGAACGCCCTTTCGGAAAGCCGTGGCCAGCTCGGCGAATTTGCTCCGCGCATCGAAGTGATGAACATCCCGGTCGACAAAATCCGTGAAGTCATCGGTTCGGGCGGCAAGGTCATCCGCGAAATCGTCGAAAAGACCGGCGCCAAGATCAACATCGAAGACGACGGCACCGTGAAGATCGCATCGTCTTCCGGCAAGGAAATCGAAGCGGCCCGCAAGTGGATCCACTCGATCGTCGCCGAGCCGGAAGTTGGCGTGATCTACGAAGGTACTGTTGTGAAGACCGCCGACTTCGGCGCCTTCGTCAACTTCTTCGGTTCGCGTGACGGCCTCGTGCACATCTCGCAGCTCGCCTCCGAGCGCGTTGCCAAGACCTCCGACGTCGTCAAGGAAGGCGACAAGGTCTGGGTCAAGCTGATGGGCTTTGACGAGCGCGGCAAGGTTCGCCTGTCGATGAAGGTCGTCGACCAGACCACCGGCCAGGAAATTGTTGCCGAGAAGAAGAAGGAAGACGGCGAAGCCGCTGAATAAGCGGTCGTCGTACCCGATCCGAGGCGCGGGAGAATTCCCGCGCCTTTTTTGTTCGCCGAGAGAGAAGACCGAGCCATGAGCCGCGAGACCCTGAAGACCCTGTTCCACCCTTTCGTGACGGAAGCTGTCGCCTTGCCGGAAGCCGGGAGCCGCTATCTCTTCCTCGGTGCGGAAGCCGGCTTTGCGAAACCGGAGGGCTTTGCCGCCGACCTCACCGTGGTGCAGGATTTCCGCCCGGAATTCCGGCGTCTCGAGGCAAGCCATCTGCAGCCGGTTCCAACGGTGGACGGCGATGGGTATGACGGCGCGCTGATCCTGTGCGGCAAGCACAAGGGGGTCAACGAGGATCGCGTTGCCGAGGCGCTTCAGCGCGTCAAAGCAGGCGGGATCGTTCTGATTGCCGGCGCGAAGGAAGACGGGATCGTGTCCCTGCGCAAGCAGCTCGATCGCCTTGGTCTGGAGCCTCAATCCACGCCGAAATACCACGGTGTCGCCGTCTGGTTCACCGTGCCTTCGGAGGTCGCTTCGCTGGTTTCGGTGCTGGCTGCGAAGCCCGTGATGGTCGATGGTCGCTTTGAAACGCGCTCCGGTCTCTTCTCGCATGCCCATGCCGACGAGGGTTCCGAGCTGCTCGCCAGCCGGTTGCCGACGAATTTCGACGGCAATGCCGCGGATTTCGGCGCAGGCTGGGGCTATCTCTCGGTCATGCTGGCCGAGGCTGCGCCGCGCACCAACCGCATCGATCTTTTCGAGGCGAGCCACGAGGCGCTGGAGCACGCCAAGCGCAACCTCGCGAAGAACTGCCCCGACCTGACGGCGCGTTTCTTCTGGCAGGATCTCGGCACTGAGCCGCCGAAGGAAAAATACGATCTCGTCATCATGAACCCGCCATTCCACGAGGGACATGCCGCAGAACCGTCCATCGGCGCGGCCATGATCAAGGCGGCGGGCGAGTCGCTGCGTGGCGGTGGCGATCTGTTGATGGTCGCAAACCGCGGCCTGCCCTACGAGCCGGTGCTGGCACAGCATTTCAAGCAGCATGGCGAAGTCTGCCGCAATGCCCGCTTCAAGGTGCTTTGGGCCAAGCGCTGACGCGCACGATCGTGAACGGCGGGGCCGAGGCTTGCCTTATTGCGGCCTCGACTCTGGGCCGCCATTGACTTAGCATCTGACGCCATCAGCTTCACTTCTGGCGCCAGCGGTCTCATGCCTCCTCGGAATCTCACCGATGAATTGACCACCGTGGCCGGCCTCGCCTCGGCGGTGGTCGAGCATGCCCAATCCTATGGCATCGATATAAAACCCATCTGCAAGGCGCTGGAGATCAATCCCGACGTTTTCCAGAGCCTTACCGCCCGGATCAGTCTGGACCGCCTGTGCCGGCTTCTGGAGGCCTGCGCGCTGCTGGCCGATGATGAAGCCTTCGCACTCACCAGCGTGCCAAGATACGAGGCAGGATCGACCGGCCCCTTCGGCTATGGCCTGATGGCAGCGCCGACCGGCCTCGACTTCGTGCGCTTCCTCGACGACCACATCCAGTATGCGACCCATACCAGCTATTCGCGGCTGACACTCGACGAGAGCGGTGGCCATCTCGCCTGGACGTTCGCGCCTGTCATCGTGAAGCGGGACCAGTATGTCGATATGTCCGTCGGCCTTGTGATGCAGCGGGCCAAGGTCTTTGCAGGCGCGGAAGGGGTCGAGATCGAACTGGAGCGCCCTGCCCCGCGCAATCCGCAGCCGTTCCGGCAATTGTTGGCGCGTCGGCTGCGGTTTGGGGCGCGGATGAATTCGGTCCATTTTCCGCGTGGCTTCCTCGAAGCACAAAACCCGACGGGCGACCGCCGGCTGTTCGAACTCATGGATCTGCAGTGCCGCAGCCTGCGTCCCGCGCTGCCGGAAAAAGCTGCCGACTTCATGGACCAGGTGCGGCGTTATCTGCTGCTGCATGTCTCCGACGAAGAGTTTCCGCTCTCGGCCATCGCACCGCATTTCGGCATGTCCGAGCGGACATTCCAGCGGCGGCTGGCCGCCCAAGGGACCAGCCTCAATGAATTGCGCGACGGGATCCGCAAGGAGGTGAGCTTCAACCTCCTGACCGAGAGCGAGCTGCCGATCTCCGAGATCTGCTACCGGCTCGGCTATTCCGCCCCGAGCGCCTTCACTCGATCCGTGACGCGCTGGTTCGGTTCGACACCGACCGAGGTGCGCGAGCGGAAATCGGCTTGAGACTTTGGTGAGGTTGACAGGGAGCGGATGATCGTCCCTAATGCGTTATCCGACCAGCTCGCACGTTGTCGCTGCCGCTGTTTTAGCGCCTGCGGATAAAACTTTGTCGCCCGCGGTCAACGACCTTCCGATATCCTCAATGGTATGAGCGCCGCCTGACGACATGGCGAGGCCATGACGCTTTTCTCCTTGCGGCAAAGATCATCATGAAAACCGATACCATGCGGGCAATCGGACAAGAGCCGAGTTTCTCCGCGCTTACAGATCGTGAAATCCGCTGTCTCCAGCTCGTCGCTGAAGGCAAGCGGTCAGAAGAAGCAGCGAATGTTCTGGTGTTGTCGCGCGAAGAGGTGAACCAGGCGCTTGTGAGTGCCCAGGAAAAGCTGGAAGCCAGCAACCTGATGCATGCGGTGAGCCTCGCCATGCTGATCGGCGTTATCGATCATACCGACCCCCATCAACCGAAGTAAGCCGTACTCCCACGGCTGGCGGACCACTTCGGATGAATGCCTGGCGCGGCAACGCGCCAGGCTTTTTTGTTTCAAGCGTCTGCCGATCAGCCGTTGTGGCGCTGGAAGACGAGCGTGGCGTTGGTGCCGCCGAAGCCGAAGGAATTGGACAGCACGGTATCGATCTTGGCGTTGTCGATGCGCTTGCGCACGACCGGCACACCTTCGAACTCCGGATCGAGCTCGGTGATGTGGGCGCTCTCGCCGATGAACTTCTCCTGCATCATCAGCAAACCGTAGATCGATTCCTGCACGCCTGCCGCACCGAGCGAATGGCCGGTGAGCGACTTGGTCGACTGAATGTGGGGGATCTTGTCGCCGAAGACTTCGCGGATCGCGCCGATTTCCTTCGAATCACCCACCGGGGTCGAAGTGCCGTGGGTGTTGATGTAATCGACATCGCCGGTGACGGTGGAGAGTGCCTGACGCATGCAGCGGATCGCGCCTTCGCCCGAGGGAGCCACCATGTCGTAGCCGTCGGAGGTCGCGCCGTAGCCGACGACTTCGGCATAGATCTTGGCGCCGCGGGCCTTGGCATGCTCCAGCTCTTCCAGAACCAGAACGCCGGCACCACCAGCAATGACGAAGCCGTCACGGGAGACGTCATAGGCACGCGAGGCCGTTGCAGGCGTGTCGTTGTATTTCGACGACATGGCGCCCATGGCATCGAAGAGGCTCGACATCGACCAGTCGAGATCCTCGTGGCCGCCGGCAAAGACCATGTCCTGCTTGCCCCACTGGATCATCTCATAGGCATTGCCGATGCAATGCGCCGAGGTCGAGCAGGCGGACGAGATCGAGTAGTTGACGCCGTGCAGCTTGAACCAGGTGGCAAGCGTGGCAGAGGCCGTCGACGACATGGCCTTCGGAACCGCGAACGGACCGATGCGCTTCGGGCTGTTGTTCTGGCGGACGATATCGGCCGCTTCGACGATCTGACGGGTAGACGGACCACCGGAGCCCATGATGATGCCGACGCGCTCATTCTGCTGGTAGTCGCCTTCTTCGAGGCCAGCGTCGGCAATCGCCTGCTTCATCGCCACATGGTTCCAGGCGCCGCCCTGCGACAGGAAGCGCATGGCACGGCGGTCGACCAGATCGGTCGGGTCCAGGTTGGGCTTGCCCCAGACCTGGCACTTGAAGCCGTGTTCGGCGAAATCGGGAGAAAAGGTGATGCCCGACTTGGCATCGCGCAGCGACGCCGTGACTTCGGCGGCATCGGCACCGATGGAGGACACGATGCCAAGACCTGTTACTACAACCCGTCTCATCTCTCAGACCTTCTATATGAACTTCAGGTGCGGACCGGGCCGGTTCAGGCCGTCTTGTCCTTCGACAGACCGACGCGCAGGTCGGTTGCCTGATAGATAGTTTCGCCATCGGCCTTCAGCCAGCCGTCTGCCGTACCAAGTACGAGGCGACCGCGCATGACGCGCTTGAAGTCGATGCCATATTCGAGAAGCTTGGTCTCGGGGCGCACCATGCCCTTGAACTTCACTTCGCCCGTGGAAAGCGCCATGCCGCGGCCCGGCTCGCCGAGCCAGCCGAGGAAGAAGCCGGTCAACTGCCACATGCCGTCGAGGCCGAGGCAGCCCGGCATGATGGGGTTGCCCTGGAAATGGCAGGGGAAATACCAGTCATCGGGACGAACGTCGTATTCCGCGCGGATATAGCCCTTGTCGAAGGCGCCGCCGGTTTCGGAAATGTCGGTGATGCGGTGTACCATCAGCATCGGCGGCAGGGGGAGCTGCGCATTGCCCTCGCCGAAGAGTTCACCGCGGCCGCAAGCGAGGATTTCGTCGTAATTATAGCTGGATTGTCTCGTAACCATTGTTCTTCTTCTTCCCCCCTCTGCTTCACTTATCCGGGACCCAATAGAGCAAGACGGTGGCAAATTGAAGCCCCACAGGCGATCCGCCGGTTCCCTGAGGCCTGATCGGCCTCATCCTCATAGCATCGTCGCATACAGGAAGGAAAAGAGCATCACCAGACCCGCGGCGTCAAAAACCGCCGAACAGCAGGCGGCTGAGGGCTTCTGCCCACCGCAACTATTGAATCCGCCTGATTTTGCAGTTATATCGACACTTGTGGATGCGCCTGCATGACACGCAATGACTGGAGTGCGTCTTTGACGATGGCAACCTGCCAAACGGGTATCGAACTGAAACTGCGCCGCTCGGGCCTTCGCCCGACGAAGCAGCGCATTGCGCTGGCCGGACTTCTGTTCGCCAAGGGTGATCGCCACCTGACCGTGGAAGAGCTGCACGAAGAGGCGATGGCCGCCGATTTCCCGGTTTCGCTCGCCACTGTCTACAACACGCTGCACCAGTTCACCGAAGCCGGCCTGATCCGCGTTCTCGCGGTTGAAAGCTCGAAGACCTATTTCGACACGAATGTCTCCGACCACCATCACTTCTTCGTTGAAGGTGAGAACAAGGTGCTGGACATTCCGGTGAACAATATCAGCATCGACAATCTGCCGCCCGCGCCGGAAGGCATGGAAATCGCACACGTCGATGTGGTGATCCGTCTGCGCCCCAAGCAGGGCTGAGGCTCCATCTTCCCTTACATGACTTCGTCCGGATGCCGACCAGGCTTGTGCTTGTAGGTCGGGAACGTCCAGCCGAAATGCAGAGCGCCGCCCCGGATGATGAAGGCTGCCAAAGCGCCAATGGCCGAGGCCGCATAAAGCGGCGCGCCAAATTCATTGGCCGCCGTGAAGACTGCAGCGCCGACAAGGCAGGCCGTGATGTAGATTTCCGGGCGCAACAGCACCGAGGGTTCATTGGCGAGAAGATCGCGCAGGACGCCTCCCAGGCTTGCGGTCAAGGTGCCGGTGACGATCGCGATGGTCGGCGAACCCGTGGCCGCCAGCCCCTTTGCCGCACCCATCACGCAGTAAGCCGACAATCCGATGGCATCGAGCCAGATCAGCAGGCGATAGCGCGATTCTACGAGATGCGCCGTGAAGAAGACGAGAACGCCAATCGCGCAGCAAATCAGGATGTAATCCGGGTTCAGGACCCAGAAAACCGGTACCCTTCCGAGAACGATGTCACGGACCGTACCGCCACCGAGTCCCGTGACGACGGCGAAGAACAGAAAGCCGATCATGTCCAGCTGCTTGCGCGACGCCGCCAGCGCGCCGGTCGCGGCAAACAGGGCGATCCCCGCATAGTCGAGATATGACAGGAGCGACATGACTTCTTCCCTCGTTGCAGGCTTGGCGCCGGCCAGATTTGCAGCATGCCGTTAAGGGTGAGGCAAGACGCTGGCGCTAGACTTACGCCTCGTTCAGCACAGAATGCGATCTGGAGTCCATCCCCGTGACTTTCTTCTTGCGTCTCTTCCTCGTCGTTGCGACCGGCCTGGCGACCGCGCCCGCCGTTGCCCAGCAGGAATTGCTGAGCGACCCCGAGATTTACGAGAAGAACCACTACGCAGAGCGCTGCGACACCGTGCAATATGGCAGCGGCTTCATCGACCGCATCGACATCAACAATGACGGCATCAAGGACGCGGTGACCAACAGCAGCGAGATCGTCTGCGACGGCGTACGCGGCCCGGACTGCACGGCGGAAGGCTGCCCCTTCAACTTCTACCTCCAGGTGAAGGAAGGCGGCTACTTCATGATCGCCACGGCGCAGATGTACTCCTATGATTTCATCAAGCGCTTCGGCAACATGGTCTTCGTGCTCAAGATGCACCCGCGCTATTGCGAGCGGGAAGAAGGCCAGGAGCCCTGTGCGATGACGGTGCGCGTGCGCGGCACGAAATTCCTGACGATCTCGAAGAAGTGACCCCGCCTCACGGCGCCGGGAAGACCGCATCGATGCGGCCCATCAATCTGTAAGCCACCAATCCGACCCATTCGCGAATCGCTGTCGACATCTGCTGGGAATTCAGCGTCGGCTGGGTGAAATCGAGTGCGAAGGAGATGTTGCCCGCCGTGCGGTAATCGACCGGCCAGGGCGTGATCTCGACGCCTGCCTTGCGAAACAGCCCGACGGAACGCGGCATGTGGAAGGCCGAGGTGATCAGCAGGCATTGGCCAAGATCGTTCGAGGCGAGCAGTTCACGGCTGTTTTGCGCATTCTCGTCGGTGTTTCTCGATGTCGTCTCGGCGATCAGCCGGTCGCGGGAGATTCCGAAGGCTTCGAAGAAGCGGATCGAGGCTGCTGCATCGCCTTCATAGATGCCGCTCAGGGAGCCGTCCCCGCCGGACACGAGGATCTTTGCCTCAGGATATCGGATGGCGAGACGCAGTGCCTCGACGAATCGATCCCCCGCCTGATTGAGATCCATCCCGCCCCGTGCCGTGGTGACTTCCGTCTCGAAGGCACCGCCGAGCACGATCATGCAGGCAAGCTCAGGCGGGTCTCCGGCTGGCCGGGGAAACCGGGCCTCGAGTGTCTGGAGGAGGAAAGACCCGAGCGTCGTATAGAGCGTGAGAAAGAGAACGACGAGGGCGAAGGACAGGGCTGCGGCCGCCAGGCGCAGGTGCTTGAGGCCGATCAGCAGAAGGGCGAAGGCCGCGAACAGGAACACCAGCGACAGCGGCTGGACCAGGTTCCAGAACACCTTGGAAACAAAGAACAACGGGCATTCTCCCTGCCCGGTTCTCCCGGGCCATCTCTCATGCCGGCCTCAGCGAGAGGAGACCAGCTTCGCTCAAGGAGGCGTTACTAAACCCTCGTGCCACTGTCATCCTTTGCCTTGTGAATTTTTCGGGAGGAACCCCATGCGATTTGCCATCGATACCGTGGACGACTCCGGCAATGACCGCCTTTACATCGGCACTCCGCTCCATGTCAGCGAGGACAAGCTGCATCTGAAGCTGCGCGACGGCGAGGTGAAGCTCGACATCCGCAAGATCATCGACTGGTTCCAGATCGACCTGTCGGAAAGCGGCGAGCGGGTGGAACTGTTTCAGCGGTGAGAGGTGGGCACCATATAGTTATGTTTACTACTTTAACGACGACAGTTTGTTTGATTTAACTGGCAATTCGAACATTGAACCGCCAGACACATTTTTCGATACCGTCTCGATTGTCGGCCATAGAGCAATGAGCCGCTCTGCCTGTTTCATAACTGGCGACTTGTAGAGACCCGGCGACAAAAACATTCCAATTATCTTAGAAGATTGGAAGGCAGTCTTTTCGGCACGATTTCTGGTGATTCGTCTGTCGCCTGAGATGAGCACCCAGCCACCCTCTCCGCTGAGAGCAGCGATTAAATCAACATCCTTGATGTTAGCGGGAAACTTATCCTTCAGCGCCACTATCTCGTACCCGTCGCCCATCAAGGCTTGAAGAGCTCTAGCTATTCTGGGTGAGAGATTGTGGTCGAAAAGAACTTTCACGCAGCCAGCGTTTCCTCGAAAGCTACAGCGTCTCGGACAACTGAGATCGGAACCTCATAAAGCGCAGACACTGCTTTTTCTGATCCCTCAGCGGCAACCGCCTGAGATAAAGTGATCGTCGGAATATTGTAATTTGCTGTAGTGGGCTGTCCAAAAACTAGATCCGGATCGATTACAATTGAGGCCTTTCCTTTGTAAGGCCGCCAACGCTTTACTGCCTCATCTTCGATATCTAGATCCTTGAATGTCCGGTCTATCACCGCTTTGATTGCATACTGCTTATCCTTGAGATCTAGAAGGATCGCATCTCCGGCATCGGTGGCGCTTTCCAGGAATATGGTGCGCCCATCGGTTTGAAACCTACGAGTAGAGAATGGGCGATCATCGTTCACGCATTCTCTAGCATAGTTCAAGCAATGTCTTATGGTCTTCAGGCCGAGTCCAACTCTGATAAACTCTTTGACAAACCGGAGTTCAATAAGATCACGGAAGCCTAGTTCTATATTTGATTCGTATTTGGGGAGCTGCGGAGTCCAGAGCGGCTCGACATGGAACACTTCGCGTCCCTGCCTATAGCTATAGCCACCAAGCCATCTACGCACGTTTCGGACTGGTGTATCCAGCAAACGCGCGGCTTCGATAGCCGAGTAGTAACCAGTACCCAGAGGGGCTTCTTCTCTCATGACGAGCGTCATCCTGTGCGTTGCAGGTTAGGCAAGTATCTACGTCCAGCGAGTGACGTCAACATATCGCTCGAGTTTGCATCAGTTACACGCGGCGAGCGCTAGCGAAATCTGCGCCTATCAAAAGGCTTCATCTCATGACTAAGCGATTGGAAGATTTGGTGGAGCTAAGCGGGATCGAACCGCTGACCTCTTGCATGCCATGCAAGCGCTCTCCCAGCTGAGCTATAGCCCCATCAGGGTACCGGGTTACTTCCGGCTCCGGGAACCCCTTGAAAGCGCTGCTTCCGTCGGGGTGGCGGCTTGATACTTCCGGTAATCGGAGATGGCAAGCCGAAAAATGAAAGCCCGGGCATTTTTTTAGGCCCGGGCTCGAAATCCTTGAAATATCAGACTTCGTCGTCGTCGCCGGTCACGCCGATGAGACCGGACATGTCGTCGTCGTCATCATCTTCGTCGGCTTCCAGGAAGGTATCGTCGTCGTCGCCGTCGATTTCGACGTCGTCGTCGCCCATGTCCGGAATGTCGTCACCGCTGGAGGAATCGTCGGCGTCCTCGAGCGAGACGAGCTCGACATCGGTGTTTTCGGTATCGACTTCCGCGACATCCTCTTCCTCAGCCTTTTCCATGATGGCTGCGACCGAGGTTTCCTCGAAATAGGAAAGCGGCCAGGACTTGCCCGTGTACGGCGACACGATCGGGTCCTTGTTCAGGTCGTAGAATTTCTTGCCGGTGTCGGGGCAAGTGCGTTTCGTTCCAAGTTCTGCCTTTGCCACTGTCAAAGCCTCATGAAGTCGTGAAGAATAAGGGCATACGCCTAGCGCCCGGCGCGAGGCCGGCCAAACTGTAGTCGGTCCCCTTAATCGCTGGCACAGCGTCTGTCAAAGGCAAACTGCGACAGAAAAGGGGTTGATGTTGCGCCACCTCCCCGAGCATGCGGGATGGTGCCGTCAGGGGTCGGCTTCAGCTTCTTGGAGCTTGCTTGGCAAGCGGGGCCAAGCTTTGTATCAGACTGTCACCGCACGCAACGCAAAGAGAGCTTCATGATCATTGCCATCGACGGGCCGGCCGCGGCCGGCAAGGGAACGCTGTCGCGACGGATTGCCGAGACCTATGGTTATCACCACCTCGATACCGGCCTCACCTATCGCGCCACGGCCAAGGCCCTTCTTGATGCCGGGCTGCCGCTCGACGACGAGGCAGTTGCCGAGCGCATGGCACTCGCCGTGGAGCTGGCAGGCCTCGACCGTGACGTGCTGTCTGCCCATGCCATCGGCGAGGCGGCCTCGAAGATCGCGGTCATGCCCTCCGTGCGCCGGGCGCTGGTTGAGGCACAACGGGCGTTTTCGAAGCGCGCACCCGGCACCGTGCTCGACGGTCGCGATATCGGCACCGTCGTCTGCCCCGAGGCCCCGGTGAAGCTTTATGTAACGGCGTCCCCGGAAGTGCGGGCGAAGCGCCGATATGACGAGATCCTGGGCAAGGGCGAGAGCGCCGACTTCGACGCGATTTTCGCCGATGTGAAGAAGCGGGACGAGCGCGACATGGGACGGGCCGACAGCCCCTTGAAACCAGCGGATGACGCGCACTTGCTAGATACTTCCGAAATGAGTATAGAGGCCGCATTCTTGGCGGCGAAGGCATTGATCGACGCTGCCCTGACGAAATGAAGTGACCAGGACCCGGCCAAAGCCGGACCCTGAGGGCCGACATCCAGTCCCCGCGCCGGAATTGCTCTTCAAGAAGAGCGGATCGGTTGCCGGCCAAGATCAACACCAACCCCCGGCGCTCACGCATCCAGATGGATGCGACTAGGAGATTTCATGTCTGTTTCTACCCCGTCGCGCGAGGACTTTGCAGCCCTCCTCGAGGAATCCTTTGCCAAGACCGACCTGGCCGAAGGCTATGTTGCCAAGGGCATCGTCACGGCTATCGAGAAGGACGTCGCGATCGTTGACGTCGGCCTCAAGGTCGAAGGCCGCATCGCGCTGAAGGAATTCGGCGCCCGTGCCAAGGACGGCACGCTCAAGGTCGGCGACGAAGTCGAAGTTTACGTCGAGCGCATCGAAAACGCTCTCGGCGAAGCTGTTCTGTCGCGCGAAAAGGCGCGTCGCGAAGAAAGCTGGATCAAGCTCGAAGCCAAGTTCGAAGCCGGCGAGCGCGTTGAAGGCGTTATCTTCAACCAGGTCAAGGGCGGCTTCACGGTTGACCTCGACGGCGCCGTTGCCTTCCTTCCGCGTTCGCAGGTCGACATCCGTCCGATCCGCGACGTCACCCCGCTGATGCACAACCCGCAGCCCTTCGAAATCCTCAAGATGGACAAGCGTCGCGGCAACATCGTTGTTTCGCGTCGTACGGTTCTCGAAGAAAGCCGTGCCGAGCAGCGTTCTGAAATCGTTCAGAACCTCGAAGAAGGCCAGGTTGTTGACGGCGTCGTCAAGAACATCACCGATTACGGTGCGTTCGTTGACCTCGGCGGCATCGACGGCCTGCTGCACGTCACCGACATGGCATGGCGCCGCGTCAACCATCCTTCGGAAATCCTGTCCATCGGCCAGTCGGTCAAGGTTCAGATCATCCGTATCAACCAGGAAACCCACCGCATCTCGCTCGGCATGAAGCAGCTCGAGTCGGATCCGTGGGATGGCATCGCTGCCAAGTACCCGGTTGGCAAGAAGATCTCCGGTACCGTCACGAACATCACCGACTACGGTGCATTCGTCGAGCTGGAGCCGGGCATCGAAGGCCTGATCCACATCTCGGAAATGTCCTGGACGAAGAAGAACGTTCATCCCGGCAAGATCCTTTCGACCACGCAGGACGTCGACGTCGTCGTTCTCGAAGTCGATCCGTCGAAGCGCCGTATCTCGCTCGGTCTCAAGCAGACCCTCGAGAACCCGTGGCAGGCATTTGCCTTCAGCCACCCGGCCGGCACTGAAGTCGAAGGCGAAGTCAAGAACAAGACCGAGTTCGGCCTGTTCATCGGCCTCGAAGGCGACGTCGACGGCATGGTTCACCTCTCGGATCTCGACTGGAACCGTCCGGGCGAACAGGTCATCGAAGAGTACAACAAGGGTGACGTGGTCAAGGCTGTCGTTCTCGACGTCGACGTCGAGAAGGAACGCATCTCGCTCGGCATCAAGCAGCTCGGCAAGGACTCGGTCGGCGATGCCGCCGCTTCCGGCGACCTGCGCAAGAACGCCGTCGTTTCGTGCGAAGTCATCGGCATCAACGATGGCGGCATCGAAGTTAAGCTGGTCAACCACGAGGACATCACGTCCTTCATCCGCCGCAACGACCTGGCCCGCGATCGTGACGATCAGCGTCCGGAACGTTTCTCGGTCGGTCAGGTTGTCGACGCTCGCGTCACCAACTTCTCCAAGAAGGACCGCAAGGTCATGCTGTCGATCAAGGCTCTCGAGATCGCAGAAGAGAAGGAAGCCGTTGCTCAGTTCGGTTCGTCCGACTCGGGCGCTTCGCTCGGCGACATCCTGGGCGCAGCCCTGAAGAACCGCAACAACGACTAATCCTCGCTGTTGAGTGAATGAAAGAACCCGCCGGGAGCAATCCCGGCGGGTTTTCTTTTGAACTACCGGGATCAGGTGAGACCGGCCATCCGGAGATAGAGCTGATGCGCGGGTTCGGTCTGGAGGCCGAAGGGGCGGTCGGTCGGCGACGGCAGGGCGGCTTGCGCGGTGGCGCCCTCTGCGCGCTCTTCGGTGGCGATCGGCGTGTCGGCAGGCACGGCAAGTGCCGCCTCGACTTCATCACTCCCCTCGCCCTCTTCGTCGGCGGGCTCTTCGAAGGGCGCGAGGTCCTGCGCCTCACTGTCCTCGCCACTGTCCTGATCCTGACCCGGTCTTTCCTCCTCCTCTTCGACTTCGCCGATCTCGAAATCGTCTTCGATTAGGTAGGAGATGAAAGGCAGCGGCAGGCCCTCCCGGGACAGGACCGGACGGATCGCAGCCTGCTCCGGCAGCGCCAGTGGTAATGGTACACTGCGTTCTTCAACGGTCTCGCGAGACACGGGATCGAATGGCTGAGAGCCATCGTCCGCCGTTTCGGCGCGCGTGGCCGCAACATCTGCGTCAGTGCCAGGGGCGGCCATCGCCTGTTCCGGAGAACCCGGAAGACTGCCTGCCGGTGTCCCCTGCCTTGTATCAGCGGGCAGCGTCTTCAGTTGCAGGAGCGCCCGGACGAAATCGGTATCCAGGAGCTCCGCAAGCCAGGAGGCCTGCAGCGTCTGCGATGGTTGTCCCGGCGCGGGGATGGTGACTGGAACGAGTGCGGCTGCTGCCCGGCCCTCTGGTGCTGAGGCGTCGCCGGTATCCGCTTGAAGGGGAACGTCGGCTACGGCATTGCGCGGGGCTGCCGGGGCTGCGCCCAGCTTGGCATTGACGGCGGGAGCCTCTGGACGCGCCGGGGCGTCGCCAGGTGCTTGTCTTGAAACACCGTCGCCGCTCATTCTGGCGCTCTCGCGCGCTGCAGCGGACGCAGGGTCTGCCGCGGTTCTTGAACTTCCGGCCGGCTGCTCCTGGCCGGCAAACGATTGAGACGTGGGAATTGCGCTGGTTCTCTGCGAGCGCGCAGCATCTGGTGGAAGCGCCCGCCCCATGGGCGCATCCGGCGAATCGGCATCGGCGTTTCCACCGCCAAGCGTTCGAGCCTCAGTCAGCGGCGCGGCCTGCGACGCCTGTGCCGGCTTTTGATCGGATGTGGGACTACCCGACAATGTTGGACGGCCGCCATCGTTCGCTGCGATGCGCCGCGCTACGGCCGGATCAGTGGCGCGGCTTTCGCCGGCAAGTTCGCGATAGGACGAGATCACGGAGCGCATGGCGCCGTCGCGATCGGTTTGCCGGTAGAGCTCCAGATAAAGCGCCAGGGTGGCGCGTTCCGGCCCGGATGGGCTCGCCATGGCTTCCAGCAATGTTCTGAGCTGCAGACCGGCAAAGGACTGCGCCAGAAGCCGCTGAAGCTTCAGCCGATCGGCCGCTGGTAGGGCCGCGATCCCTTCGATCAACCGGCCCATGTAATCCGAGAGGGTTTCGTCCGTCCGCCGCTCGATCTTGAGCGCCGAGCCCAAGACCTCCGCCAGGGTCGCCAGATTCTGCGACATGCGTTCGGGACCGGACAGCAGCATGATGTTGAGCTGACCCGCAACGGCAGCCTCTTGGGCAAGGACCGGCGCTTGCGGCGTTGCCGTGGCTGTTGCACGGGGCGCAGCCGACTGATCCGAGCGCGCACGCGCCTCTGTCGCTGCGGGATAGGTATTCGTTGACGCAAGGACTGGAGGAAGCATGGGCGACCTCTCCGGTTCTGGTGCCTCTTGTTATGACGCCGGGACAAACTCACGACGACGGCGAGGCTTTGCCAGGATGGGACCTTGCAGCCGGCACCGATCGGCTATCGTCGCTCGATATGGTTAATCAATTGCTAATCGCGACAGGAAGCGAAGAGACACCAGCCTCGCGCATAGATTGGCGTGCATCATGGAGAAGGCGGCAGACCGTCGCCGGATGGAAAAACGACAGGCGCAGGCATGACACGCAATCTTCTCCTGAACACCGACAGCTACAAGCTCGGCGTCTTTCTGCAGTATCCGAAGGACACCCGCGCCGTCAGCGCCTTCGTCACCACGCGTGGCAATTCCTTCCGTCCGGAGGTGATGTTCTTCGGGCTGCAGATGTTCCTGAAGGACTATCTCTCCTCTCCGATCACACGGGGCGACATCGACGAGGCGGAGGACATTGCCTCGGCCCATGGCCAACCCTTCGACCGCGCAGGCTGGGAGCATATCCTGAAGGCGCATGGTGGCTACCTGCCGCTTCGGATCGAAGCCCTTGCCGAGGGCACGGCGATCCGCCGTGGCGTGCCGGTGATGCAGGTGGTGAACACGGATCCGCTGGTGCCGTGGCTGACGTCCTACATGGAAACCGCACTTTTGCGGGCCGTCTGGTATCCCTCCACCGTCGCCACCACGGCTTGGCGCCTGCGGCTGGCGATCCAACCTTTCCTCGACCGCACGACCGACGACCCCGTGGGGCTGCAGCCGAGCCGAATCAGCGACTACGGCTGCCGCAGCACATCGAGCGTCGAGCAGGCGGCGCTTGGGGGCGCAGCCCATCTGGTGCATTTCCAGACGTCGGACTCACTGCCGGCCATCTTGCAGGCGCGACGTGTCTACAAGAACTCCATGCCAGCCCACTCCATCCCGGCGGCGGAGCATGGGACGATTCTTGCCTGGGGGCAGACGCAGGAAGTCGAAGCCTATTCCAACATGATCGACAATTTCGCCGAGGCCGGCGGTTATTCGGTCGTCTCCGACAGCTTCGATCTGCACAACGCCGTCACGGAAATCTGGGGCAAGAAGCTGCAGACCAAGGTTCGCGCCGCGGGCGGCGTTCTCGTCGTGCGCCCCGACAGCGGTGATCCGATCGACACCCCCGTCCAGGTCGTGGCGCAGCTGGCTTACGCTTTCGGCACGCGGCTCAATGGCAAGGGCTTCAAGGTCCTCGACGGCAATGTCCGCGTTCTGCAGGCAGATGGCGTTTCGATCCAGGACATCCAGATGATCCTCGGCCGGCTCGAGGGCATGGGCTTTTCCGCCGAGAACATCGCCTTCGGCATGGGGTCGGGCCTGCTGCACAAGATCAATCGCGACACCATGTCGTTCACGATGCGCACGAGCGCCGTTCAGGATGCGGAAGGAGCGTGGCGGCCCGTCGCACGGCGTCCCAGCAACCCGCAGGAGAAGACGCCTATGGCCGGTCGCGTGGCGGCCATCGCCGACGGCTACGATATCGTGACGGTGCCCCTGGAAGATCTGGGCAGCCGCGAGAACCTGCTGCGGCCCGTCTGGCAGGATGGAGAATTGTTGGTGGACTGGAGCCTGGACGAGATCCGCGAAAGAGCGACGGCGGCCAGCCAGCCGCGCTGATCAGTCGACGAGGCGCATGAAACGCGGGTAGAGACCGGCCTCATCCGAGGGCACCGGAACGCGCTCGCCGAATGCCTCGTCCGAACGGCTGCGTTCATCGACGATGAAGGCGTCCAACCAGTTGGCCGGCGCATAACGTGGGCCTTCCTCTTCGCTTTCGTCTGTATCGACAGGGATTTCGATCAGGTCGAGGTCATAGGTGGATGGATTACGCGATACCGAGTCAAGGAGGTTCCTGGTTGCTTCCGTCATGGTCGCCTGATCAACGCCTTTATGAAAACGGGTGACTTGAAAAGCCCGTTTCGCTACCGATTTGTCTGGGAGCGATGATGCGAAGTCTCGGTTAATGAAACCTTGGCAGATATCGCGTCGTGTTCACCAATTCTCATCGATGAGATGTAGGGATGAGTTTCAGACCTCCGGCTTCACTGCTGTCTCCGTCTGCGAAAGACATGATGAGCCCGCTCGAAATCGAGCTTGCCGGGGAAAAGGCCGATGCCCTGGCGAGGGCAGGCCGAAAACTCGAGGAGGCTCTTCTTCGTCTGGAGGCGGCACGCGATGAAGACGGAGCTTTACGCGATCCCCTTATCGATTCTGCCGCCGATGCCGTCTTCGGGCTGACGATCCAGCGCGAGCTTTGCGGGCTGCGCAATCAGACGGACATGGTCCGCCGGTATCAGATTCCGAAAGAGGTGATGGCGCGTGTCGGCATCACGAGAAAGAGCCAGGACTAACGGCAGATCGTTCTAATTTTCGTCGCGGTACCAATACGGTGCGGAGGCACAGTCGCCGGCTCAGCTATGGGCGAAGATGTCGGTCTCTTCCCAGCCCAGTAAGTCCAGCTTCGCGCGGGTGGGCAGGAACTGGAAACAGGCCTCAGCGTGCTCCAGCCGTCCATCCCGCACGAGACGGTGCATGAGCTTGTCGCGCAGGGCATGCAGGTAAAGCACATCGGAAGCTGCGTACTCGAGCTGCGCCTGGCTCAAGGTCTCGGCAGCCCAATCTGAAGACTGCTGCGCCTTGGAGATATCGATCTCCAGCATCTCCTTCAGATTGTCCTTCAGCCCGTGTCTGTCGGTATAAGTCCGCGTCAATCGCGAGGCGATCTTCGTGCAGAAGACGTTCGTCGTGGTGACGCCGAAGGTCTGGAAGAGGACGGCGATGTCGAACCGACCATAATGAAAGATCTTCGTCCGCGCGCCGTCAGAGAGCATAGCCTCAAGATTGGGGGCTTCGGTCTGGCCGGCGCGGATGCGAATGACATCGGCCGTGCCATCGCCCGGCGAGAGTTGAACCACGCAGAGCCGGTCGCGGCGCGGGACGAGACCCAGCGTTTCCGTATCGATTGCGATTGCATCTGTATAACGGGCGGCGTCCTCGGCGGAGATATCCTCTTCGTGGTAGCGAATCTTGCTCATCTCGGCCTCCGGCACTTTCTGATCGTTCCAGCCCCTATAACCGAATGATCTCAGCAAAACCACCTGCGACCGCGGAACGGCAACTTCTCTGCCTTTCTGGCGCCAGAGATCACAGCCCTGTGATTGATGCATGCAAAGAACACGGGCAGCTGCTCAAGTTGATTAAATGCTGATCAAACGCGCTTCGAGGCTCCCGGAAACGCGCGAAAACGAAGGCTTTCGGCGGATGTTTTCGGTTCATTGGAAAGCGCGAAGGCATGAAACCGAACGAGCCATGCATCAAACGCACTGCTGCGTTGCAACAACGATGATTGGCAGGTCAAAGCGATATGAATATAACCAAAGCATCGAAGCGGCGCACTCCTCCTCCCAGTGCCGCTCGGTAGGATCGGCAATACTCCTCCTCCTCCCAATTGCCGATCAAGTTTAAGAGCCTGGCGCATCCTCCTCCCGCGCCAGGCTCTTTGCATTTTCAGCTCCCTTTATCCTAGACGCCCCTCCAACGCTTCTGCTTGATGCAGGCGGACGTCGGCCCATATAAGGCCCTTTGATCAAGGATAATCAGGAGGCTTGCATGTCGGTGAAGTTTGGAACGAGTGGCTTGAGAGGATTGTCGACGGATCTGGTCGGCTCCGTCTCTGCGCTGTACTCTACCGCCTTCGCCCGCCACATGCTGGACAGTGGCGCTCTGCAGCCCGGATCGCCTGTGGTCATTGCCCGCGACTTCCGCCCATCCAGCCCGGAGATTGCCGGCACCATCATGGCCGCTATCAAGCGCCTCGGCCTTCAGCCAATCGATTGCGGCACGATACCGACGCCTGCTCTTGCTCTTTATGGCGCATCGATCGGCGCGGCGGGTATCATGGTGACGGGATCGCATATCCCGGCAGACCGCAACGGCATCAAGTTCTATCGCCCCGACGGCGAGGTCAACAAGAGCGACGAAGAGGCCATTACGCGCCTCGCGCGCGAACTGGCCGACGATGCCGAAGCCAACAGGGTCGAGGCCGGGTCAGCGGAAAACCGCGAAGCCGAGGCGACCAAACTGTTCGTGGACCGCAATCTCGGCATCCAAGCGGCCGACGCTCTCAAAGGGAAACGGATCGGCATCTACCAGCACAGCTCCGTCGCCCGCGACATGCTGGTCACGGTCTTTGAGCATTGCGGTGCGACCGTCTTTCCGCTGGGACGTTCCGAGCAGTTCATCCCCGTGGATACCGAAGCCGTCTCGCCGGATACCGTTTCGCAGCTCGCACGCTGGGCGGACGAACTGGCGCTGGATGCCCTTCTGTCCACCGATGGCGATGGCGACCGGCCCCTGGTGGCCGATGAACGGGGGACGCCGCTACGCGGCGACCTCCTCGGTCTGATCGCCGCCCGGTTCCTCAAGGCCGGCGTGGTCGCAACACCCGTGACTTCGAATTCCGGCCTCGAGCAGGACGGCAGTTTCACCGTTCATCGCACCCGTGTTGGCTCACCCTTCGTCATTGCGGCGATGGAGGACGCGCTGGCGGAGGGGAAAAACGGTGTGATCGGTTTCGAGGCAAACGGCGGCCTGATGCTGGGATCGGACTTCGAAATTTCCGGCAAGAGAATTGCCGCGCTTCCGACGCGAGACAGTTTTCTGCCGGCACTTGCCGCACTCGGGACGGCAGCACAGAGAGGCGTAACCCTTTCGGCGCTCGTTGAAGACTTCAGTCTGCCAATCGCGCTCAGCGATCGCCTGGAAAACTATGCAAGCGAGCGCAGCACGGCGCTGATGGCCGAACTCAAGGGATCGCGGGAGACGCTGGATGGCTTCCTTGCTCCGCTGGGGACCGTCCAGAGCGTCAGCGAGATCGACGGGCTGAGGGTGACGTTGAGCGATGGCCGCGTCATCCATTTCCGCCCGTCCGGCAATGCGCCGGAGATGCGCTGCTATGTCGAAGCGGCCGACAAGGACAAGGCCGAATCGCTTCTGAAACAGGGGCTTTCCCTCCTGCGCGCGTGGTCCGCATAAACCGGGTCTGATTTGGCAGCGTATTGGTCATGATAGAAAACAAGAGGATATCATGACCAAAATCGCATGGATTACCGGGGCAAGCTCCGGCATCGGGAAAGCATTGGTAGAGCGTCTGCTGCGAGATGGATACCGGGTCGCGGTCAGCGCGCGGAGCGCAGATGCCCTTGCCGAACTCGCTTCGAACCATCCCGGCAAGATCGGCGTCTATCCCCTCGACGTGACGGACCCCGCGGCCGTGAAGCAGGTCTTCGCCGCGGTCGAAAGCGACATGGGACCGGTGGATCTCGCCGTTTTCGCAGCCGGGTCCTACACGCGCGATTACGCGAAGGATTTCGACAGCGCCCGCACCCGGCAGATGTTCGAGCTCAACGTGCTCGGCACGGCGTCATGCCTCGAAACCGTCATGCCCGCGATGACGGCGCGGCGCAGCGGCCATATTGCGGTGGTGGCCTCGGTCTCCGGTTATGTCGGCCTTCCCGGCGCGGCAACTTATGGAGCGACCAAGGCCGCTCTCAACGTGATGTGCGAAGCGCTTTATCCGGAGCTCGAACGGTCCGGGGTGAAGATCACCATCATCAATCCAGGCTTCGTCGACACGCCGTTGACCAAGAAGAACGACTTCCCGATGCCCTTCCTCGTCTCGTCGGAAGAAGCGGCGGACACGATCGCCAAGGGGCTGGCCAAGGGCAAATTCGAGATCATCTTCCCCTGGAAGATGGCAGTTGCCATCCGGCTTCTGCACGCCCTGCCCCACTCGCTCCGCTTCGCGCTCACGCGCAAGATGCTCCGCTGACCGTTCAACAGCCAGTGGCGCCTTCCTGAGATGGGAAAATTGTTCAGGCTGGCTTGTCCAGCCTGAACTGCACGACGTCGATGCGTCCGAAACGGAAGCCGACCGCGCAGTAATGCAGATAAAGCCGCCACATGCGGTAGAAGCGGCGGTCAAAACCCAAGGGCTCGATCTTCTGCCAGTTAGCGGTGAAGGCGTGGTCCCAGGCGATCAGGGTGCGATCATAATCGCGGCCGAAGCGGAAACGGTCGCCGATCTCCAGACCAGCAGCTTTCGCATCCCGTTCGAAGACCGTGACGGACGGCAGCATGCCACCCGGGAAAATATAGGTCTGGATGAAATCCGCGCTGCGGCGATAATAATCGAAGCGGCTCTCGTCGATGGTGATCGTCTGGATCAGCGCCTTGCCGCCCTTTACCAGCCGCTCCTGAACAGCCTTGAAATAGATCGGCCAGTTTTCCTCGCCCACAGCCTCGAACATCTCGATCGAGACGATCTTGTCGTAGTGCCCGCGGCAGTCGCGATAATCCTCCAGGCGGATATCCACCCGGTCGGCGTAGCCTGCCTTTTCGAGGCGGTCGCGCGCGAATTTCGCCTGTTCGGTGGAAAGTGTGAGGCCGGTGACGCGGCAACCGGTCTTGCGGATCGCGTGCTCGGCAAAGCCGCCCCAGCCGCAGCCGATCTCCAGGACATGATCGTCCGGGCCGATCTGCAACTCCTCGACGATGCGGGCATATTTTGCCTCCTGCGCATCGGCGAGCGTCATGCCCGGCGCGCTGTAGAGCGCGGAAGAATAGGTCATCGTCTGGTCGAGCCAGAGGCCATAAAAGGCATTACCGAGGTCGTAGTGATAGGCGATATTCCGGCGGCTGCCTTTTTTCGAGTTGCGGCGTAACTTGTGCCGCAGGCGGGCCAGCGTCTTGAAGATCGAGGAGGATGCCAGCACCCGACCGAGCTGGGGCTCGTTGGCCAGTGCAAGCTCCAGCACCGCGCCGATATCGGGAGAATCCAGATCGCCATCGATGAAGGACGAGGCGAAGCCAAGAGTGCCGCTGGTGAGGATGCGCACAACCGGGCTTGCATTGCGAACGCAAAGGACGGCATTGGGACCGGGCGTGGCTCCGATCGCCACGTGTTCGCCATAGCCTTCGAATTGCAGGGTCAGGCGACCGACGGCAATGCGATCGGCCCAGCGGCACATCATACGCTGCCAGAATGTGAGAGGGCTAACGACAGGGTGCATTTCCTGTTCAGCATGACTCATGACTTGTTCATCCCATTCTGCACAACGATCGTGGACGCAATTTTCGATGCTGCGGGCTTGTGTCGATAGACAGGCACGCCCTTCCACCAGAGCTTCAGCGCCTCCCAGTGAATGCCCCCCATCACCTTGAGCGTCATCAAGGGATATTTCAGCAACATGATCAATAGGCCGGTATCCGACAAGGGGCGCCGTGCGCCCGAAAAGCTGGCGAAGAGGAGCGGCCCGTCGGGGTCGCTTTCGCCGATGTTGATGGCGACGTTTTCATCCGGCGGGCTGATGCGGAAATTGTATTCGCAGTTCATCGGCATGAAGGGCGAGACATACATTTCCTTGGCGCAGCGATGGCGCAGGATCTCGCCCGCCGTCTCTCCTTCGACCGGGATAACGTAGGTGTGGCGCTCGTTGAACGTATTGCACACTTCGTAGAGAACCGCCGCGAGGCCGCCCTCGGCGCGGTAGCAGAAGTAGACGGTGAGCGGGTTGAAAACATAGCCGAAGATCCTGGGATAGCAGAGCATGCGGATCTTCCAGCCGTCACCCTCCAGACCTGCGGCGCTCAAACGCTCGTGGACCCAGTTGCGCAGGTCCCCTCGACGACCGTTCCCATGGTCTGCGTCGTGGACCGAGTAGAGGGCGCCCTTGTTATAGCCGAAGAGGCGCAAGCGCTCGTTCAGCTCATCGATCTCGTCGAGATCGATCAGCAGCGAGAAGACGCTGTAGCGGAGGCTGTGTTTCTTGGGTCGGCTGCGGACATGCAGCACATGCCCGGCATAGACGGCGGAGCGCAATGTCATTCCGCCGCCTCGAGTTGGCGACTGATGACGATGCGACCGGACTCGTTTTCGACCGACCAGGGACGGCGCACGCCGCCGAGGGCTTCGGCGACGGCAAGGCCCGCCTGCAGCCCATCCTCATGGAAGCCACTGCCGAAATAGGCGCCGCAATACCACGTGTTGCGGCGGCCCTGAAGCTGCCAGATGCGGCGCTGGGCGCGGATGGCCGCAACGTCGAAAAGCGGATGTTCGTAGTTGAAGGTCTGGATGACCTTTGTGGGGTCGATCGGACGGCACGGATTGAGCGTGACGAAAAGAGGGGTCGCCGGATCGAGCGACTGCAGCTTGTTCATCCAGTAGGTGACGCAAAGGGTTTCACTGGCATCGGCCTGCTTTTCGGCGACGTAATTCCAGCTCGACCAGACAGCCTTGCGCTTCGGCATGAGATTTTCGTCGGAATGCAGGACGGCCAGATTGGGCGTGTACTGGAAGGATTCCAGCACGTCGATCTCGTCCTGATCGGCATCCTCCAGGAGATCGATGCTCTGGTTTGCGTGGGTGGCGAGCACGACATCGTCGAAGGCTTCCACGGCGCCATGAATATCGGTGACTTCGACGCCTGCAATGCCACGGCGAACACCCGTCACGGCCGTACCGAGCCGGACTTCACCGGTAAAATCCGCGAGAATCCGCGCAACATATTCGCGGCTGCCGCCCTTGACCGTTCGCCACTGGGGGCGGTTCTTCAGGACCAGCAGCCCGTGATTGGCGAAAAACCGAATGAAGGCGTGCAGGGGATAAAGCCGCATTTCCGAGGCGGTCGTCGACCAGATGGCCGCGCCCATCGGAAGCAGATGATCGTCCACGAAGGAGGGCGCATAGTCGGCCGATGCCAGATAGTCGCCAAGGGAAACGCCCTCGAGTTCCGGGCGCTCGAGCAGACCGGGAGCTTCCTTGTAGAAGCGGAGGATGTCTCTCACCATCCGCCAGAATCGCGGGCGAAGGATGTTCGACCTCTGGCCCAGGAGACCCGAGAGACCGGAGCCAGAATATTCGAAGGTCCCTCCCCCCAGCGAGGCGGCAAAGGACATGTTCGAGGCAAGCGTCGGCACATCGAGATGTTCGAAGAGCTTCACCAGATTGGGGTAATTGCGGTCGTTATAGACGATGAACCCGGTGTCGACCGGAATGTCCTTCTTCGCACCCGGCGCCAGCACGGTGTTGGAGTGACCGCCGGGCCGGTTCTCGGTTTCGTAGAGAACGACATCGGTGCTTTTCGACAGGAGCCAGGCGCAGGACAGACCCGAAATTCCCGAACCGATGACCGCGATCCTGCGTTTACCGCCGGATGCGGCCTTCGTGATACCAGTGCTCATTACCCGCCCTTTGCCAATCGTGTCGCTGATGCATATGCCATGATTACGCACGGTTTTTCGCAATGGATCGATCACCACGAATAAATTCACGTGCAGTGATCCAGCAGAAGTGAGGCGGCGTAGACGGCTTCATGATGAACGCGATACACATCTCGGCAGATGCGTGCCAGAATGACCCCGGGCGGATAGCGCGGCAACAGGTCGTTGCGCCGCTCAAACGAGGGAAAAAAAGCGTATCGATGACCGAGTCTGTGAAAGAACTGGACCAGCGAAATCTCTCGCAATTGCTGGCCGCCGTTGGCCGTGATCGCGATATCGAAGCCTTCGAAGAGCTCTTCAAATACTACGGCCCAAAGGTACGTGCATATATGGCCAAGCTCGCCCGCGATGGGCAGGCGGCCGAAGAGTTGATGCAGGAGACCATGCTCGCCGTCTGGAACAAGGCGGAGCAATTCGACCCGACGCGCGGGAATGTCTCCAGCTGGATCTTCACCATCGCTCGCAATCAGCGCATCGACGCGTTTCGCCGCGAAAGGCGCCCGGCCTTCGACCCGTCCGACCCGGCATTCGTGCCAGACGACGTGCCGCCGGCCGATGTCGAATTCGAAGGCAGGCAGGAGGCAGACCGTCTTCGCCGCGCCATGGAAACCTTACCACCCGAACAGCTCGAACTCCTCAAAATGTCATTCTACAGAGAAGCATCCCACAGCACGATCGCAGCCGAACTCGGTCTGCCCATGGGAACCGTCAAGTCGCGCATCCGCCTCGCTTTCGCAAAGCTGCGCGCAGCATTGGAGGAGCGGGCATGACGCTCCACGTTCAACACCATATCAGCGACGAGCTGCTGCTCGATTACGCCACCGGCAATCTTGCCGAAGGCTGGAGCATTGCCGTTGCCACGCATCTGGCGCTTTGCCCGGCCTGCCGCGACCGGCTGTCCTTCATGGAGCACACCGGCGGGCAGATCCTCGAGGCGACCGAAGTGGTGGCCGAAGAGACCTCATCTGCTGACAGCTGGTCGGCGATGAAGGCGAAGCTGAAGGCGCAAGGCTCTTCACGTACGGCCACGGCGAAGCCTGTCGCAACCCCAGCGGACGTACCGGTCCTGCCCGAGCCTTTGCGCTCCTATGTCGGCGGCGACGTCGACGCCTTGAAGTGGAAGTCGCTCGGCCGTGGTGCCTATCACATTCCGATCAAGACAGGTGACGCCGAAAGCCAGGTTCGCCTGTTGAAGATTCCGGCCGGCAAGCCGGTGCCCGAGCATTCGCATGGCGGGCGCGAGCTCACACTGGTGCTCAAGGGAGCCTTCACCGATGGTGAAACCGTGTTCAAGCGCGGCGACCTCGAAGAAGCGGATGAAACGCTGACGCACCAGCCGGTCGCGACGCCGGAGGAAGATTGCATCTGTCTTGCCGTGACCGATGCGCCTTTGAAGTTCAAGAGCTTCCTGGTCCGTCTGGTCCAGCCGGTTCTCGGTATCTGATTGAAGGCCGGGCGTGTGCCCGGCCGTGGGGGAAGACATATGCCTTACGTGATCGCCTACATCTCGACGGCTGTCGTCTTCTTTGCCCTCGACTATCTCTGGCTCACCCGGATCGCGATTGGTTTTTACCGCGAGCAGATCGGCAGCCTCATGCTGGCGTCGCCGAACTTCGCCGCAGCGGGGGTCTTCTATCTCTTCTACGTGGTCGGCGTCGTGTATTTCGCGGTGATGCCGGCGGTCTCGGCAGGCAGCCTGGTGACCGCGCTGATCAATGGGGCCCTGCTCGGACTGCTCGCCTATGGCACCTATGACATGACGAACCTCGCCACGCTGAAGGGCTGGTCGCTGCAGATGAGCCTGGTCGACATGGCCTGGGGCGCGTTCCTCACGGCAACCGCTGCGGCTGCGGGCTATCTGGCCGTCTCGCGCTTTGCGCAGTGAGTGCTGGAAGGCACGACCTGACCGCCCTATGTTTTCGGCATGATCAAGCCGGACCTTCTTCTCCATCCGACACCCGGTGGGCTCTATTGCCCGCTGGGTGATTTTTTTGTCGATCCGGTCCGGCCCGTCAACCGGGCACTGATAACCCATGGCCATTCGGATCATGCGCGCTCAGGTCATGCCCATGTGCTCGCCACCCGTCAGACGCTCGACATCATGGCGATCCGCTATGGCGAGGACTTCTGCGGCACATCGCAAGGTGCCGACTTCGGGCAAACCATCTCCGTCAATGGCGTCACGGTCCGATTTCATCCGGCGGGCCATGTGCTGGGGTCCGCCCAGATCGAGATCGAGGCGCAAGGGACGCGCATCGTCGTCTCCGGCGACTACAAGCGCGGGGCGGATCCGACCTGCGCGAGTTTCGAGCCCGTCCCTTGCGACGTCTTCATCACCGAGGCCACCTTCGGGCTGCCCGTCTTTCATCATCCGGAGCCACGGCGCGAGATCGAAAAGCTTCTGAGATCACTCCAGCAGTTTCCCGAGCGCAGCCACCTCATCGGCGCCTATGCGCTGGGGAAGGCGCAGCGGGTGATCTCGCTGATCCGGCGTGGCGGTTACGAGAAGCCGATCTATATTCACGGCTCCATGGCGCGGCTCTGCGACTATTATAGCGAACAGGGCGTTGAGCTGGGTGAGCTGAGACCCGCAACCACCGAGGACAAGAAGTCCGGCGCGCTGAAAGGGGCCGTGATCATCGGGCCGCCTTCGGCCTTCAATGATCGCTGGGCGCGGCGCTTCGAGGACCCGTTGGCGATCTTTGCCTCGGGATGGATGATGGTGCGTCAGCGGGCAAAGCAGCGCGGGGTCGAACTGCCGCTCGTCATTTCCGACCATTGCGACTGGCCGGAGCTTCTCGACACGATCCGCGAAGTCGGCCCTCAGGAGGTCTGGGTGACGCATGGGCGCGAGGAAGCCCTCGTGCGCTGGTGCGAACTTACAGGCATCAAGGCGCGGCCGCTGCATCTGGTCGGCTACGAAGACGAGGGCGACTGAGATGAAGGCCTTTGCCCGCCTGCTCGACCGCCTCGTTCTGACGCCCAGCCGCAATGGCAAGCTGACACTGCTCGTCGACTACTTCCGCGATACCGCCGACCCGGACCGCGGTTATGCGCTAGCAGCCCTTACCGACGGGCTGGACATCAAGGGCGTAAAGCCGGCGCTCCTGAAGGAGCTGGTGCTGGAGCGGATGGATCCGGTCCTGTTCCAGTATTCCTATGACTATGTCGGTGATCTTGCTGAGACGATCTCGCTGGTCTGGGAGCCGCAGGCGCCGGAGGCGGAGAGCGATCAGGATCTCGAAAGCCTTTCCAAGATCGTTGAGCGGCTGCAACGCCTCGGTCGAAACGAGACGCGCGCGGTCATGCGCGATCTCTTCGACCGGCTCGACACTTCGGAGCGGTTTGCGCTGATCAAGCTCGTGACCGGGGGATTGAGGATCGGGGTCTCGGCGCGCCTCGCCAAGCAGGCGCTCGCCCTTTATGGCGACAAGGATGTCGTCGACATCGAGGGGCTCTGGCACGGGTTGAAGCCGCCTTATACCGAGCTGTTCGCCTGGCTGGAGGACAAGGTCGACAAGCCTGTCCTGTCGACGCCGGCGATCTTCCATTCGGTGATGCTCTCGACGCCGATCGAGGATAAGGATCTTCCCAATCTCGATCCGCAAGACTTCGCTGCGGAATGGAAGTGGGACGGAATCCGCGTACAGCTCTCCTGCTCCGGGGGAAAAAGCCGGCTTTATTCCCGCTCGGGCGACGAGATCTCGGGAGCCTTCCCCGATGTAATCGAGGCCGCGCAGTTCGATGGCGTGATCGACGGCGAGCTTCTGGTGGGTGGCACGTCGCGGACGAATGCACCGACGCGCACCTTTTCCGACCTCCAGCAGCGGCTCAATCGCAAGACGGTTACGGCGAAGATGCTGGATGACTATCCGGTCTTCATCCGCGCCTACGACATTCTGTTCGATGGCGATCTGGATGTGCGACCGGAAACCTTTTTGGCGAGACGCAAGCGGCTCAGCGCTCTCGTCGATCAGCTGGAACCGCGCCGTTTCGATCTTTCGCCGCTCGTGCCCTTTTCGACCTGGGAGGAGCTCGAGAAGCTTCGCGCCGCCCCACCCGACCCGGTGATCGAAGGCGTTATGCTGAAGCGGCTGGACAGCAGCTATCAGGCCGGACGCGCCAAGGGACCGTGGTTCAAGTGGAAACGCGACCCGATGAATGCTGACGCCGTGCTGATGTATGCGCAGCGCGGGCATGGCAAACGCTCCAGCTACTATTCGGACTTCACCTTTGGGGTCTGGACGGCCATTCCCGGCGAAGGGGATGTTCTGGTGCCGGTCGGCAAGGCCTATTTCGGCTTTACCGACGAGGAGCTGGAGGTGCTCGATCGCTTCGTGCGCAACAACACGGTTGACCGTTACGGCCCGGTGCGGGCGCTGCGCGCCGAGCCGGAGCACGGGTTCGTCGTGGAGGTGGCTTTCGAGGGAATTGCGCGGTCGACGCGGCACAAGTCAGGTGTCGCGATGCGGTTTCCCCGCATCGCTCGCCTGCGTCAGGACAAGCTGCCCAAGGATGCCGACCGGCTGGAGACTCTGGTCTCGCTGATCGACTGAGCGCTCAGCGCGTCGTCAGGCAGCGGGAAACACTGTCCTGCCAGCCGGCGATCGCTGCCTCGCGTTCGCCGGCGTCCATGCCGGGTTCAAAACGGCGGTCGCGCTTCCAGGTGGCGGCAAAGCCCTTCTGGTCGGGCCAGAGGCCGGCGCGGGAGCCGGCAAGCCAGGCTGCACCGAGAACGGTGGTTTCCAGCACGACGGGACGATCCACCGGGGCCGCCAGAATGTCGGCCAAACGCTGCATCGTCCAGTCGGAGGCGACCATGCCGCCGTCGACGCGAAGCACCGTCTTCGAGGCGCTGCCGTTCCAGTCCTTCTTCATCGCCTCCAGCAAGTCATGGGTCTGGTAGGCGACGCTTTCGAGCACGGCGCGGGCAAATTCGGCCGGGCCAGTGCCACGGGTCAGGCCGAAGATCGCACCACGCGCATCGGCATCCCAATGGGGTGCGCCGAGACCGGTGAAGGCAGGCACGAGATAGACGCGCTGATGGGGATCGGCCTTGCTGGCGAGCGCATCCGTTTCCGAAGCGACCTTCACGAAGCCCATCTGGTCGCGGAGCCACTGGACGGCGGCGCCGGCGATGAAGATCGAGCCTTCAAGCGCATAGGTCGTCTCGCCGTTCATGCGGTAGGCGATCGTCGTCAGCAGGCGGTTCGAGGAGGCGACGCGATCCGGGCCGGTGTTCAGCAGCGCAAAGCAGCCCGTGCCATAGGTCGACTTCATCATGCCCGGCTCGAAACACGCATTGCCGATCACGGCCGCCTGCTGATCACCGGCGACGCCGAGGATCGGGATTTCCGCGCCAAGGACTGCCGCATCCGTGATGCCGAAATCGTCGGCGCAATCCTTGACCTCCGGCAGCATGGCGCGCGGGATCTCGAGGATCGAGAGGAGTTCATCGTCGAAGCGGTTTTCGCCGATGTCATAGATTAGGGTACGCGAGGCATTGGTCGCGTCGGTCGCATGAACCTTGCCGCCGGTCAGCTTGTAGATGAGCCAGCTATCGACCGTACCGAAGCAGATCTCGCCCTTTTCGGCGCGCGCCTGCAAGTCGTCCACATTCTTCAGGAGCCAGGAGAGCTTGGTGCCTGAAAAATAGGGATCGAGCAGCAGGCCGGTCTTTTGCGTGAAGAGCGGCTCCAGCCCCTTCTGCTTGAGTTCATCGCAGAAGCGGGCGGTGCGGCGGTCCTGCCAGACGATGGCGCGGTGGACGGGTTTGCCGCTCTGGCGATCCCAGACCACCACGGTTTCACGCTGGTTGGTGATGCCGATGGCGGTGATTTCGACAATCGTGATCTTGGCGGCGGAGAGCGCCTTTTCGATGGTTGCCAGAACACTCTGCCAGATCTCGTCCGCATCATGCTCGACCCATCCGGAATCCGGAAAATGCTGGGTGAACTCCTGCTGGGCGACGCCGACGATATGCATCTCGTGATCGAAGATCATCGAGCGCGTCGAGGTCGTTCCTTGGTCGATGGCCAGAATGTAACCGCTCATCAGGCTCAAACTCCTTATGTGAAGAAGCCGGGGCGTAGATTTCGCCCCGGCGGTTGTCAATGATCAGAGGATGATCCGGATCACTTCTGCCAGCTCTTGACCAGTTCGTCGTAGTTGACGGTCATCGGCTGTTCCTTCTCGTTCTCGATCTTCAGCTGCGGAGCGAGATTGCCCTTGGCAACGGCATCGGCATTCCACTCTTCGAGGGTCTTTTCCTCGGCGAGTTTCGGACCGATGTCGCCCTGAACGCCAGCGCGTTCGAGACGCTCGAGGACCTTTTCCTGCTCAGCGCAGAGCGAGTCCATGGCTTCCTGGGCGGTCTTTGCGCCGGAAGACGCGTCACCGATGGCCTGCCACCAGAGCTGCGCCAGCTTCGGATAGTCAGGAACGTTGGTGCCGGTCGGCGACCACTGCAGGCGAGCCGGCGAGCGGTAGAACTCGACAAGACCGCCGAGCTTTGGTGCGCGATCGGTGAAGGACTGGTGATCAAGCGTCGACTGACGGATGAAGGTCAGACCGACATGGCTCTTCTTCACGTCGACGGTCTTGGAGGTGACGAACTGTGCGTAGAGCCAGGCGGCCTTTGCACGGTCTTCCGGGGTGGACTTCATCAGCGTCCAGGAACCGGCGTCCTGATAGCCGAGCTTCATGCCGTCCTTCCAGTAGACGCCATGCGGGCTCGGAGCAAAACGCCACTTCGGCGTGCCGTCCTCGTTCACGACCGGCAGGCCTTCCTTGACGAAGTCGGCGGTGAAGGCGGTGTAGGTGAACATCTGCTGGGCGATTTCACCCTGCGACGGCACCGGACCGGATTCGGAGAAGGTCATGCCCTGGGCAGCCGGAGGGGCATACTTCTTCATCCACTCGAGATACTTCTCGATGGCGTAAACGGAAGCGGGGCCGTTCGTGTCACCACCGCGGGCGACGCAGGAGCCGACCGGACGAGAATTTTCGTCGACCTTGATGCCCCATTCGTCGACCGGAAGGCCGTTCGGGATGCCCTTGTCGCCGTTGCCGGCCATGGAGAGCCAGGCATCGGTGAAGCGCCAGCCGAGCGACGGGTCCTTCTTGCCGTAGTCCATGTGGCCGAAGACCTTCTTGCCGTCGATTTCGCGACCGGTGAAGAACTCGGCGATGTCTTCGTAAGCGGACCAGTTGACCGGAACGCCGAGATCGTAGCCGTACTTGGCCTTGAAGTCGGCCTTGTTCTTCTCGTCGTTGAACCAGTCGTAACGGAAGAAATAGAGGTTGGCGAACTGCTGGGTCGGCAGCTGATAGAGCTTGCCGTCCGGAGCGGTCGTGAACGACTTGCCGATGAAGTCATCGATGTCGAGGGTCGGGCTGGTGACGTCCTTGCCTTCGTTCGCCATCCAGTCGGTCAGGTTGCGGACCTGTTGATAGCGCCAGTGGGTGCCGATCAGGTCGGAGTCGTTGATATAGGCGTCGTAGATGTTCTCGCCCGACTGCATCTGCGTCTGCAGCTTTTCGACGACGTCGCCTTCGCCGATCAGATCGTGGGTGATCTTGATGCCGGTGATTGCGGTGAAGGCCGGAGCGAGGACCTTCGATTCATATTCATGCGTGGTGATGGTCTCAGAAACGACCTTGATCTCCATGCCCTGGAACGGCTTTGCAGCGTCGATGAACCACTGCATCTCGGCTTCCTGGCCGGCGCGATCCAGCGACGACATATCGCCGATTTCGGCATCCAGGAACTGCTTTGCCGCTTCCATGTCGGCAAAGGCGACGCCCGTCATGGCAAGAAGCATGGCAGCCGTCGTCGTCAAAAGGTGCTTTCGCATTATGTCCTCCCTAAGGTTGCGATTGCATTCACGTTCAGTCTCGAGGATGGCGACCTCCCGCCGCCAGCCGTCTTTTCTTGCCCTAGACGTAGCGGAAGACGCCGATGGCGTAGACCACGGACAGGGCGAGAGCCCACCACAGGTTCGGTCCCACGAGACCGAGCCAAGCGAGATTGATGAAAGCCGATCCGAGCAGCGACACGAAGAGACGGTCGCCGCGGGTGGTTTCGAAGCGCAGGATGCCGGTGCGGGGATTGCCGCCGGGGGAAACATATTCCCAGACCGCCATCGACAGGATCAGGCCGAAGATCACGAGGAAGAAGATCGCGGTCGGCGTCGTCCAGGCCATCCATGAAAAGTCCATCGAAACCTCCTCAGACGCGGCCCAGGGCAAAGCCCTTGGCGATGTAATTGCGGACGAAATAGATCACGAGCGCCCCCGGGATGATGGTCAGGACGCCGGCTGCGGCGAGCACGCCCCAGTCCATGCCCGAGGCCGACACCGTGCGGGTCATGGTCGCCGCGATCGGCTTTGCATCCGTCGTGGTGAGCGTGCGGGCAATCAGCAGCTCGACCCAGGAGAACATGAAGCAGAAGAAGGCGGCGACACCGATGCCGGACGCGATCAGCGGCATGAAGATCTTCACGAAGAACTTCGGGAATGAATAGCCATCGATGTAAGCGGTCTCGTCGATCTCCTTTGGCACGCCCGACATGAAGCCTTCCAGGATCCAGACGGCGAGCGGCACGTTGAAAAGGCAGTGCGCGATGGCGACTGCGATATGCGTGTCGATCAGTCCGAAGGCGGAGTAGAGCTGGAAGAAGGGCAGCGCGAAGACGGCGGGCGGCGCCATACGGTTGGTCAGCAGCCAGAAGAAGAGGTGCTTGTCACCGAGGAAGCGATAGCGCGAGAAGGCATAGGCAGCCGGCAATGCCGCCGCAACCGAGATCACTGTGTTCAACACGACGTAGATGATCGAGTTAATATAGCCATTGTACCAGGACGGATCGGTGAAGATCACGGCGTAGTTGGCGATCGTCGGATTGGTCGGCCACAGCGAGAAGTCCCCGAGGATCTCGCTGTTGGTCTTGAAGCTCATGTTCACGAGCCAATAGATCGGCAGGATCAGGAAGACGATGTAGATCGTCGGGATCAGGAAGCCGAAGCGGGAACGGGTGTCGGAAGCGCTCATCGGTCTCCTCCTCACTGGCTCTTGGCATCGCTGACGGTCATGACGGTGTAGAAGACCCATGACAGCAGCAGGATGATCAGGAAGTAGATGATGGACATGGCAGCCGCCGGCCCGAGGTCGAACTGCCCGACCGCCATCTTGACGAGGTCGATGGACAGGAAGGTCGTGGAGTTGCCCGGACCACCGCCGGTGACGACAAACGGCTCGGTATAGATCATGAAGCTGTCCATGAAGCGCAGGAGGACGGCAATCAGCAGAACGCGCTTCATCTTCGGCAGCTGGATGTAGCGGAAGACGGAGAAGCGCGAGGCGCCATCAATCTTGGCGGCCTGGTAATAGGCATCCGGGATCGACACGAGACCGGCATAGCAGAGGAGCACGACGAGGCTCGTCCAGTGCCAGACATCCATGACGATGACAGTGACCCAGGCATCGACCGGATCCTGCGTGAAATTGTAGTCCACGCCCATCGCATTCAGGGTGTGGCCGAGAAGGCCGATGTCAACGCGGCCGAAGACCTGCCAGATCGTACCGACGACGTTCCACGGAATGAGGAGCGGCAGCGCCATGAGGACCAGGCAGACCGGCACGCCCAGGCCCTTCTTCGGCATGTTGAGCGCGATCAGGATCCCAAGCGGAACCTCGATGGCCAGGATGATCATCGAGAAGGCGAGGTTGCGGAAGAGCGCATCCCAGAAGCGGTCGGACGAGAGGATGTCGGCGAACCAGTCGGTGCCGGCCCAGAAGAACTGGTTGTTTCCGAAGGTATCCTGAACCGAATAGTTCACCACGGTCATCAGCGGGATGACCGCCGAGAAGGCCACCAGCAGCAGCACCGGAATGACCATGAACCAGGCCTTGTTATTCCAGGTCTTTTCCATCGATCAGCCCTCCATGCCTACGCGCCAGGAATCGGCATAGATACCAACGCCTTCCGGAACGAATGTGATGCGGGGATCCGCTGGTATCTCGGCATCCTCCGAGACGACGATCGACAGAGGCTGGCCGGCGAACTGGGCGCGCACGATCTTCTGGCGACCGATGTCCTCGACCTTGGCGACAGACACAGGCATGCCCTCCCGACCGAGCCGGACAAATTCCGGCCGGACGCCGAGTTCGATCTTGCCCTGGCCCGAGAGCTTCGGTGGGCCGGGGAGAGTGACGGTCTGGTCCCCGATCGTCGCGGTCGCACCGCTAACCTTTGCCGGCATTACATTCATGCCCGGCGAACCGATGAAGTAACCGACAAAGGTGTGGCTCGGGCGCTCGAAGAGCTCGGCCGGCGTGCCGATCTGGACGATCTGGCCGTCATACATGACCACGACCTTGTCGGCAAAGGTGAGCGCTTCGGTCTGGTCATGGGTGACATAGACCATGGTGAAGCCGGACTGCCGATGCAGGCGTTTCAACTGCGAGCGCAGGACCCACTTCATATGCGGGTCGATCACGGTCAGCGGCTCGTCAAAGAGGATGGCATTGACGTCGGAGCGGACGAGACCGCGGCCGAGCGAGATCTTCTGCTTCTGGTCTGCCGTCAGGCCCTGGGCGCGATTGCGCGCCATGGGCTGCAGGTCGATCATGTCGAGGATCTCGTTGACCCGCTTGTTGACCTGGTCTTCCGGCACATGGCGGTTGCGCAAGGGGAAGGCCAGATTGTCGTAGACCGTCATCGTGTCGTAGACGACCGGGAACTGGAAGACCTGGGCGATGTTGCGGGCTGCCGTCGGCAGGTTCGTGACGTCGACGCCATCGAACTCGATGCGGCCATCGGACGGATGCAGCAGGCCCGAGATGATGTTGAGCAGCGTAGTCTTGCCGCAGCCTGACGGACCGAGCAGCGCATAGGCGCCGCCGTCATCCCATTCGTGGTGCACTTCCTTGAGGGCGTAATCTCCCGCCGCACGGGCGGCGGGTGAGTAGGCGTGGCGGATATGATCGAGGTTGATGCGTGCCATGACGTTGCTCCTCACGCGGCCAGTTCGGCCGGCGCGCCGAGCGCCTTGCCGTCGGCGCCGAACGCCATCAGGTGACGGGTGTCGATGAAGACATCGATCTCGCGGTCGGGATCGATGTCGTGGATGCCATGCGCCAGGCAGACCCAGCGGGCAGTGCCGTATTCGACGTGGATGAAGCTCTCGGAGCCTGCGATTTCCGACACCAGGGTGCGCGCGCGCATCGGCAGAGCCGCGGGCAGAGACGAAAGCGACAGGTGGTGCGGGTGGAAAGCCACCGTGACTGCGCCGTCCGGAATGCCTGTCAGATGGGCGGGGACTGTGAGGACCGACTGGCCGTCCAGCTCGAAGCTTCCGCCCCGCTTGACGAGCGCGATCGTGTTGAGCGGCGGGTCGGCGAAAGTCTTCGCAGTGAGCAGATCGGCAGGTCGGCGATAGACGTCGATCGTCTCGCCGAACTGGGTGATACGGCCTTCGCTCAAGGTTGCGGTATTGCCGCCGAGCAGCAGGGCTTCGGAGGGTTCGGTCGTCGCATAGACGAAGATCGCGCCAGATTCGGCAAAGATCTTCGGCAATTCTTCGCGCAATTCTTCGCGCAGCTTGTAATCGAGGTTGGCGAGCGGCTCGTCGAGGAGGACGAGGGTCGCGTTCTTGACGATGGCGCGGGCAAGCGCCGTGCGCTGCTGCTGGCCGCCCGAGAGATTGAGCGGGGTGCGATCGAGATAGGGTGTCAGGCGCAGGAGATCGGCAGCCTTGCGCACTTCGCGGTCGATGGTCGCCGCATCCTTGCCGGCGACGCGCATCGGGGATGCGATGTTTTCGTAGACCGTCAGCGCGGGATAATTGATGAACTGCTGGTAGACCATCGCGACGTTGCGCTTCTGGACCGGCACGCCGGTGACGTCCTGCCCGTCGAAATGCACGGTGCCGGATGTCGGCTTGTCGAGGCCGGCCATCAAACGCATCAGGGAAGTCTTTCCCGAAAGCGTGGGGCCGAGCAGGACGTTGAGCGTTCCCCGCTGCAACGTCAGGTCGGTCGGGTGAATATGGTATCCACCTCCCGCCATTTTCGAGACTTTACGCAGTTCCAACATATGTCCTCGGGCCTCCTCCAAACCGTCGGTCTTTATCCATGAGATGGGCGATCAGGCCGCCGCCAGCATCCCCAGATAGGCATCCAGCCCCTTCGCCTCCTCCGGCGTCAGGAAAAGACCCTGTTTCGTTCGACGCCACAGCACATCCTCGGCTGTCAGCGCCCATTCCATTTCCACCAGCCAGCGGACCTCTGCCTCGTAAAGCGTGCCGCCGAAGTGACGACCCAGGTCTGCCGTCGACCGGGCCTTGCCCAGGATCGATTTCGAATCCGTTCCGTAGCAGCGGATCAGGCGCTCGGCATGGCCCCGCTCCAGGAAGGGATAGGCCTTTAGCAGGTCTGCGACCGTCGGCTCGAATGCGGTCGCGGCAAAATTGCCGCCGGGCAGGTGGCTGCCGGCCGTCCAGGGCGTGCCTTTTTCGCCGATCGCCTCGCCGATCTTCTCGAGAGCATGTTCGGCCAGTCGTCTGTAGGTCGTCAGCTTGCCGCCGAAGACGTTGAGCAACGGGGCATCGCCACTGTTGCCCTCGATCTTCAGCACGTAGTCGCGTGTGGCTTCCTGCGCCTTGGAGGCGCCGTCATCGAAGAGCGGTCGGACGGCGGAATAGCTCCAGACGATATCGTCGGGGCGGATCGGCTCCTGGAAGTATTCGCTCGCGGCATCGCAGAGGTAATTCACCTCTTCGGGGCTGATGCGAACATCCTTCGGGTCTTCGGTGAAATCCCGATCCGTCGTGCCGATCAGCGTGAACTCGCCTTCATAGGGAATGGCGAAGATGATGCGGTTATCGGGGTTCTGGAAGAAATAGGCGCGGGGGTCGGTGAACTTCTTGCGCACGACGATGTGGCTGCCCTGGACGAGGCGAACATTGTGCACGTTATTCCGGCCGAAGGCACCTGCCAGAACCTGGTCGACCCAGGGGCCAGCGGCATTGACGAGCATGCGGGCCTTGTGGGTGGTCACCGAGCCATCGCGCTGCGATTTGGTGGTGACGACCCAATGCCCTTCTTCGCGGTGGGCCGAGATGACGCGCGCGCGGCTCAGGATGGTGGCGCCCCGGATCTGGGCATCCCGGGCATTCAAAACAACCATGCGGGCATCGTCGACCCAGCCGTCGGAGTATTCGAAGGCTTTCGAGAAGACGGGCTTCAGGGGCTTGCCGGCCGGATCGCGACGCAGGTCGAGCGTCTTCGTCGGCGGCAACAGCTTGCGGCCACCCAGATTGTCGTAGAGGAAAAGACCAAGGCGGATCAGCCAGGCCGGACGGATGCCGCCCTTCTGGAAGGGCAGGACGAAACGCAGCGGCCAGATGACATGGGGCGCCATGGCCCATAGCACTTCGCGCTCCATCAGCGCCTCGCGCACAAGACGAAACTCGTAATGCTCGAGATAACGCAGACCGCCATGGATGAGTTTGGTGGCACCGGACGAGGTGCCCGAGGCGAAGTCGTTCATTTCAGCCAAGGCGACCGAATAACCACGGCCGGCCGCGTCACGCGCGATCCCACATCCGTTGATCCCGCCGCCGATCACAAAGAGATCGTAGATTGGCTGCCCTGACATTGTTCCTCCGCATGTTCGCACTTGCAGCATTTGCTGCTATTGCGAAAGTTTGGATATATTTTTCGAAATTTAAACGAATGTCAAACGAAAGTTATTCTGCGGCTGCATCCGAGGCTTCGGGTGCCGTCTCGATGATGCGCACGTCCTGTTCCGCGCAAATGTCCCTGATGCTGCTAGAGGGACAATGGTCGGTGATAAAGGTCTGAACCTGCGAGATATGTCCGATGCGAACCGGGGCGGTGCGCTCGAATTTCGATGCGTCCGAGACGAGGATGACGTGACGGGCATTGGCGATGATGGCCTGAGCGACTTTCACTTCGCGAAAATCGAAATCGAGCAGCGCACCATCTTCGTCGATGGCGGAAACGCCGATGACGGCAAAATCGACCTTGAACTGGCGAATGAAGTCGACCGCCGCCTCGCCCACAATACCACCATCCGAGCCGCGGACGACACCGCCGGCAATCACCACCTCGATTGAGGGATAGACCCGCAAGCGATTGGCAACATTGATGTTGTTGGTGATGACCATCAATTCCCGGTGGTCGATCAGCGCCTCGCCCACGGCTTCGGTCGTCGTGCCGATATTGATGAAGAGAGAGGAATTGTCCGGGATCAGGTTTGCGGCCGCGCGGCCGATCGCCTGTTTCTCCGCGGCGGCCATCGAACGGCGCGCTTCGTATTTGACGTTTTCGTTTCCGCTCGGATAAACGGCGCCGCCATGAATTCGGTTGAGGGCGCGGGCATCACAGAGGTCGTTGAGATCCTTGCGGATTGTCTGTGGGGTCACGGCGAAACGTGCCGCGAGTTCGTCCACCAGAACCCGCCCCTGCTCCTTGGCAAGAGCCATGATCTCCGCCTGTCTCGCCGAAAACATCATGTAGGCCCCTCCCCTTTTCGTTTTTCTTCAGTCTAGGCAAAAACGAAACAGGAGCAATACCCCCTGACGTACTAGCGCCGGCGCAGGAGGAAAATGAAGGCGAGGCCACCGGCCAGGCCGGTGATGACGCCGATCGGCATGTCCTCGGGCGCCATGATGGTGCGCGAGACAATGTCGGCGAGGATGAGGATCACCGCCCCTGTCAGCGCAGACAAAGGGATAACACGGATGTTGTCGCTGCCCGCCGTCAGACGAACGAAATGGGGGACGAGCAGTCCGACAAAGCCGATGGCACCGGAGAAGGCGACCATGACGCCCGTCAGGAGGGCGGTGACCACGAAAAGCTCGGCGCGGAAGCGGCCCACGGGAACGCCGAGCGTCGCCGCCGTTTCGTCACCCATTGCCATGGCGTTGATCTCGCGCGCCCGGATGGTGAGGAAGGTCAGGCAGCCGAACAGGACGATCGCCGGATAGAGAAGGTGTGACCATTGGGCGAGGCCAAGGCCGCCGAGCATCCAGAAGACAACCGTATGGGCTGCGCGCGGATCGCCGAGGAAGATCGCGAGATTGCCAAGCGAAGTGGCGACAAAGGCGATCGCGACGCCTGACAGCACGAGACGATCAGCACCGGCGCCCGTGAAGCGGGTCACGGCGACCACCGCAAGCGTTGCCAGAAGCGAGCCGGCGAAGGCAAAGAGCGGCACGGTGACGAGACCAAAGATCAGCCCGGTGTGGAGCAGCGCGATGATCGCGCCCAAGGCACCGCCCGAGGAGACGCCGAGGAGGTGCGGATCGGCCAGCGGATTGCGGGTGACCGACTGGAGGACCGCACCGACGGTGGCGAGGCCGGCACCGACGAGGCCGGCAAGGATGACACGAGGAAATCGCACATCCCAGACGATGCTCTCCCGTCCCGGAGACCAGGTCGGCTCGAAGGTGCCCGGCGCCAGCTTGTTGACGAGGATCGACCAGACGGTCTCCGCGGGAATGGCGGCCGAGCCCAGGGACACGCCAGCCGTCAGACACAGGGCAAGCAGCAGGAGCGCCAGACCCACCCAGATAAACAATCGACCCTGCATCATGCTGCCTTGCGTATTCCTGTCGGGCGGGACCGGTATGCGGCCCCGCCTTCAGACCTTTTACATGTTGCGGGGGTGGAAGGCCTTGGCCAGACGATCGATCGCCTGGACATTGCGTGGGCCCGGCGTGGCCTCCACATATTCCAGCACGACGAAGCGGTCCTGCTTCACGGCATCGAGGTTCTTGAAGGCCGGGTTCTCCTTCATGAAGGCGATCTTCTGGTCGGCGGTGACGTCACCGTAGTTGACGATCACGACGACTTCCGGGTTGCGCTCGATGACAGGCTCCCAGGAAACCTCCGTCCAGCTCTTCTCGACATCGTCCATGATGTTGATGCCACCGGCGGCTTCGATCATCGCGGTCGGGATGCCGAAACGGCCCGAGGTGAAGGGCTTTTCGGTGCCCGAATCGTAGACGAAGACGCGAACGGGCTTCTCGATTGCGCCGATGCGCTTGGTGATTTCGTCGAGGTGCTTGCGGTAGCCGGCGACCAGGGTCTCGGCGCGATCCTCGACACCGAAGATCTTGCCGAGGTTCAGGAGGTCGACGAACATGTCGTCCATCGTCGGCTTGTTCTTCGCCATGATGTGGATGCAGGATTCGGTGAGTTCGTAGACCTTAATCTTGAAGGGCTCGAGCGTTTCCGGGGTCACCTCGCCGCCGACCTTCATGCCGTAGTTCCAGCCGGCGAAGTAGAAGTCGGTATCCGCGTTCAGCAGCACTTCCTTGGTCGGATATTTCGGCGAAAGCTCCGGCAGCTCCTGAACGCCTTCGCGCAGGCTTTCATCCAGCGTCTTCCAGCCGGAGATGCCGGTGTAGCCCACCATGTGATCCTGAAGCTTCAGAGCCAGCATCATTTCGGTCAGGTTCACGTCGTTGGAAATGGCGCGGGCGGGCGCTTGCTCGAAGGTGACCTCGCGATCGCAGCTCTTGACGGTGACCGGATAGGCAAACGCCGAGGAGGCTGCGAAAACCGAAGCAAACAGCGCGGCGGACAAAAGAAGGCGGGCGGCCATCGTGGCGGGTCCTTTCAATATCAATTGAGAGCGAGGGAAAAGGAAAAGCGGTGCGCGCGACGGTCGTCGGCCTGCTGGCGGGCGGCGAGAACGCCAAAGGTCCCTGACAGGGCCTGCTCCGTCAGGACATCGTCCGGCGTGCCGAAAGCACGCATCCGGCCGCCCTGCATCAAGGCGACATGACTTGCGAATTCGGCCGCGAGATTGATGTCGTGCAGCGTCGTGATGATCGTCAGGTTCAACCCGCCGAGCAGATCGAGAATTTCCAGCTGGTGGCGGATGTCGAGATGGTTCGTCGGCTCGTCGAGGATCAGGATCTCAGGCTTCTGGGCGAGCGCGCGGGCCACCAGCACACGCTGCTTCTCGCCACCGGAGAGGGTCGAGAACTGCCTGTTGGCCAGCCGCAGGAGATCGAGATGATCTAGCGCATGCTCGGCTTCGGCACGGTCCTGATCGCTCCAGCCGGACAGGCCTTCGCGCCAGGGTACCCGGCCCATCATGACGACGTCCCGCACGGTGAAGGGAAAGTCTCCCGGCATTTCCTGGAGCACGACGGCGATCCGCCTGGCAACCTGGCGGGCGCTCATCTGCCAGATGTCCTGGCCGTCGATTTCAACCCGGCCGTCCAGCGGCGAGACACCGCGATAAAGGCAGCGCAGCAGCGTGGTCTTGCCAGCGCCATTCGGACCGACAATTGCCAGACGATCGCCCGAGGCCAGCGAAAAGGAGACGTCGCGAACCAGATATTGAGATGGTTTCGGCCCCCAGCCGACGTCGGTGACGCGGATCGGGCAGCCCTTGCTGCTGCAGCTCATTGCCGTGCCTCCGCGCGGGAGGACAGGGTGGCGCCAGCGCTCAGGCCGGGACCAGACGGCCGTTTCGACGGCTCACCGGTATTCAGTAGATGCATGCCCGTCCTCCGCAGGATTTCTCCGGAGGCAAAATGGCATGTGATCAGCGCGCCTGACGGCGCAGCGCAAAAGCCAGTTCGTATCCATCGGAACACCCCGTCCGCTTCGGTTTCAACTCTTGACGGCAGGTCTCCTGGCTCGCGGATATGCGCCGTTCCATTTGCCTTCCCACAGTCTCCCGCAGTGGCCCGGCGCTTGTTGCGCCGCGAGAATGGACAGCAATCCGCTTACAGTTGCGGGGGCAGCCACGGTATTGGTCCCTATTGGGTCGTCCTCACCGTGTTCCCTATTAATCCCCTCGGAGTCATCCGGCGGGGAACCGTCATCTGTTTGCATAGGGCCTACGGGCCCCGGCGGTCAAGCCTTGATCTCTTCCGTAATGTAATACCATTACGCCTATAGCTTGCGCACGGGCTTGTCCAGCGCCTAGCGTCGGAAAATCAGTTCGACATCTTTCCGTCAGCCGCCGGACGATCCACCGCAACGGCATTCTCATCGATGATCCGAGCACCCCGTTGGCGGGTGGCGTATCGCCAGATCCATTGAATGCTGACCAGCAGGCGCTTTTCGAAGTTGACGAGCAGGTAGACGTGCACGATCGCCCAGAGCAGCCATGCCAGGCGCCCCTTCAGCTGCCAGGAGCCGAAATCGAAAACCGCAGCATTCCTGCCGATGACGGCCGTATTGCCGCGGTTGTGAAAGCGGAAGGTCGGCACGGGTTCGCCCTGCAGAAGATTTGCCTTCAGCGCCTTGCCGAGGAAGGTGCCCTGCTGCTTGGCCACCTGCGCGAGCGCCGGCAACGGCTTGCCATCCTCCCCGGTCGACAGAGCGGTGTCCCCCAGAGCATAGATCTCCGATTTTCCTTCGACAGACAGATCCGAGGCGACCTGTAGACGGCCTCCGGGGCCTGGCGGAACGCCGAGCCAGGCGGCCGCGGGAGAGGCTTTAACGCCGGCACCCCAGACCATGCAGCTTGCCGGGATCAGCGCCCCGCCGACCGTCACGCCGTCGGGAGTCACGTCTTCCACCGGCGTATTCAAGCGGATGTCCACGCCGATCCGCGTCAGGTAATCGACGGCATATTGCGACAGGGATTCCGGAAAACTGGCAAGGATCCGCGGACCGGCCTCGATCAACAGCACCTGCAGCTGATCCGGCCTCAGACTGCGAAAATCGCGGGCGATCATGAAACGGCCAAGCTCGGAAATGGCGCCTGCCATTTCCACGCCGGTCGGCCCGCCTCCGATGATGACACTGGTCAGAAGCCGTCGCTTCTCCGCCTCATCCTCACTGCGCTCGGCCTTCTCGAAGGCGAGCAGAAGGCTGTGTCGAATCTGGCGCGCCTCGTGGATGGATTTCAGGCCCGGCGCGTGTTTCTGCCAGTCCTGATGGCCGAAATAGTTGTAGTCGGACCCCGTCGCCAGGACGAGCCGGTCGTAGGGAATGCTGACGCCACCCTTCAACCCGACTGTCCGACGGGACTGATCGACAGTGGTGACCTCACCCAGCACCACCTTGATGTTGGGATATCGGCCGAGGGTCCGGCGGATCGGTTCGGAGATATCCGCCGGCGAAAGGGCGGCTGTCGCGACCTGATAGAGCAGAGGCTGGAAGAGGTTGTGGTTGCGCCGATCGATGACCGTCACGTCGATCTCGGACTTGCCCAGCGCCTGGGCACAAGCAAGCCCTCCAAAGCCGGCACCGACGATGACCACGTGCGGCCTCTTCGTCTGCTTCTCTACACTTTCCATCATGACCTCGCTGTTCTGATGCAAGGACAAACAGGGGTTATTTGCAAATGTTCCTGCGGAACGGTTCGGCAGACCGGCAGTTGGTCAGGCAAGAACAGCCAGACAGGAGATCGCATCATGGGCATGAATTCCCCGAAAACCGGCAAGCCGGGCACCACCGATCAGTCCCCGCGTTGGGAGGGGCCACAGGAAAACCGACCGAGCGGCTATCTGCCTGCCAAGGACGATCCGGATGTCGACCGGGATGCCGTGGGTGAAAACCTGCAGGACCCGGAGAAGCGCAACCTCGGTGACTCGCTTAAAACCCGGGACGAAAAATAACTCTACCAAGGATGGCAGTAATTTCCGGAACAAGCCGGGAGAGTTGTTGTTAGGCGGCGGTCAAAACGAGGAGAGAATGCCATGTTCTATACCGACAACAAGCTTCAATATCCCGTTCGCGTCGAGAAGCCGGACCCGCTGTTCGCCCGTGCCCTTCAGCAGGCAATCGGCGGCGTGGAAGGCGAAATTCGCGTTGCCATGCAGTACTTTTTCCAGGCCTGCGGCGCCCGCGGCAATCCCAAGTTCCGCGACCTGCTGATGAATACCGCCGCCGAAGAACTGGGCCATATCGAGATGCTGGCCACGGCAGTCGCTATGAACCTCGAAGGTGCGTCTCTTTCACTGAAGGAAGAAGTGGCCGATGACCCCGTTGGCGGCGCAGTGCTGGGTGGCATCAACCTGAAAAACCTGCTGTCAGCCGGCCTTTCGGCAATGCCGGTGGATTCCGACGGCGTGCCGTTCGACATGTCGCATATCTATGCCAGCGGCAATATCGCGGCCGACATGAGCGCCAACGTGACCGCCGAATCAACCGGCCGAATTCTGGCGACGCGGCTCTACAACATGACGAACGATCCCGGGATGAAGGACATGCTGTCCTATCTCATCGCGCGCGACACCATGCACCAGAACCAGTGGATGGCGGCTCTCGAAGAGCTGGGTGGCGCAACTGGGGCATTCCCGATTCCCAACAGCTTCCCGCAGGAGCAGGAAAAGCAGGAATTCAGCTACGCCTATCTCGGCTTCCAGCAGGACGGCAGCGCGCCCGCACCCGGTCGCTGGTCGGAAGGCCAGTCGATCGACGGCAAGGGTCAGTTCGTGTCGCAGCCGATGCAACCGCTGGGCCCCGAGCCCAATCTGGGGCCTGCTAAGCCGAACAGCGGCGCCCAGAAGGAACAGCTCTGACACCGGGGCAAGATGTCAAAAAGAATCTTTGTTCCAGGGGTGGAACAACGATGCCTCGAGGCAGTTGATCTGCTGACAGCACATTGTTCCCTCCTCCTCCAACCTCCCCCGGCCGCCCCTGAGGGCGCCCACCTAGACCCCGCCTCTGGCGGGGTTCTTTTTTGTCATTATCGATGATCTGGAAATGGTCGATCGGTGGCCCGCCTGTTGGCGGGCCGTCTTACCGATCGTCCTGGGGGAGGAAAACTTACTGCTGAACGCTGTGAGGCGGATAGTCCTTGTTATCCTCGTTGTCGCCGTTGCCGATCGCGAAGAAGGCACCGGCAAGGACAAGGATCAGGACAGCGAGCGCGAGAAAGCGGAAGGGAGTGGACATCGCGGAACTCCTGCGATTTGGGATTGGAATGCCGGGCTACATGGGTGCTCGGCACGAGATGGACCGGTCAGGGCGTGTCGATGTCGCCGGTCGCGCTGGGCGGAACATCAGGCACTGGCTCATGGCGGGTCGGCGCGGCGACCGGGGCCGTGTCTGCCACTTCCTGCTGGAACTCTGCCGCGAGCAACATTACCCCGGCGATCAGAACAGCACTCAGGAGTGCCGCGAGCTGCCATTTCTTGCTCATGAAGACCTCCCTTATGGGCTTGTCTGGGATTGCGCGCGGACCTTGTGGGTTCGCACCAGGGGATAGTTGGCAACCGCATAGGTCTTCAGACTGCCGGCTGCACCGTTATCGGCATAGGCGCCCAAGAGCCGGATGGCCTGGTCATGTGCCTTCATCTGTGCGGACATGTAGGCGCTGTCGAACTGGCTCTCCTCGGCCTGCTCAAGGGCGGTCAAAGTTTGCTTCTGCTCCATGGACAGCTCGGTCACCATCGCGACCGAATCAGCCTCGGCCGCGGTCTGCAGCTGCTGCTGGGCACGGCGATGGTCATCGAGCATGGTCTCAGCAAATTTCCGGACTTCGGCATCCTGGCTTCGGCGCAAAGCGAGTTCGGCCGACAAGATCTCGAATTCGTTCGATGCGGCCGCCTGTTGGGCGAAGCCAGCGGGATCGAGGGCTTTCGTCTCCTCGGAGGCCTGCGGCGTCGGCAGTTGCTGGACCGGCGTTGTATCCTGAGCGTGCGTGGTCGGCGCAAAGCTCAGTGCCGTTGCGGCGGCGATGGTCGTGAGGCGGATCATGGTCGATCTCCTTGAACTGAGGGTTTAGGGTCCAACCCGTCAGCCCGGGAACCGTTCCAGATCTGTGCTCCCCGCAGTCGGGCGATTTGACAGCGTCGGGCAAAATTGGCAGCACTGTTCCACACGGAGAGGAGACTGCATGGCACGGCGTGGTGAGGGTCAGACGAGACTGGATGATGCGGCGCGGGCAGGCTGGCTATATTATGTGGCGGGCCGTACCCAGGACGAGATCGCGACATCCATGGGAATTTCGCGGCAGAGCGCGCAGCGCCTCGTTTCGCTTTCGGTGGCCGAGAAACTGATCAAGGTGCGGCTGGACCATCCCATCGCGGCCTGCCTTGAACTTGCAGAAGCCCTGAAGCGCAAGTTCGGGCTGAAGGACGTCGAGATCGTTCCAACCGACCCTGCCGCCGAATCAGCAAGCGTCGGCGTGGCGGAAGCGGGTGCGGCCCAGCTTGAACGCTGGTTGCGCCAGAGCGATCCCCTGGTCATCGCCATGGGGACGGGTCGTACGCTGCGTGCGATGATCGACCAACTCTCCCCGATGGAGTGCCCGCAGCACAAGATCGTATCCCTGACAGGCAATATCAGCCCGGATGGCTCGGCGGCCTATTTCAACGTCATCTTCTCGATGGCGGATGCCATCAAGGCTCCGCACTTCCCGATGCCGCTTCCAGTCATCGTGTCTTCGCCGGCGGAGAAGCAGCTTCTGCACCAACAGCCACTCGTTGCCCCGACTATCGAGCTCGCGCACAAATCGGATGTCGCCTTCGTCGGCATCGGCGAAATGAACATGAGCGCACCATTGCTCGTCGACGGCTTTCTGAAGTCGGACGAGATGGAGGATCTGCTTCAGGCGGGCGCGGTCGGCGAGATCTGTGGTTGGATCTTCGGAGAGAGCGGAGAGCTCCTCTCACATCCGGTCAACGACCGGGTCGCCAGCCTGGAGATACCGTCGCGGGCCGCCTCGACCGTGGTCGGGCTTGCAAGGGGGAAGCGGAAGCATCCGGCTATTCTGGCTGCCGTGCGGGGTGGGCATATCAACGGCCTGATTACCGACGAAGAGGCGGCGCGACACCTGCTCGCCTCCTAACGTAAGTCAAATTTTAATCCGAGCTTTCAGGCATTTAGTTGGGCTATGCGGCGCTGCAGCATGGAATCCCGATTGACAATTTGCGCGCATCAAGTGAGTAATTGCCCATGAGCAAAGCGAATGCTCATTTTTTCTTCTGGGAGGAAGACATGAACTTCAAGACGATTCTGCTGGGCGCCTGCTCAGCGCTGGCTCTCGCCGGCATGGCCTCGGCTGAAACCCTCACCATCGCTACCGTGAACAATGGCGACATGATCCGCATGCAGGGTCTGACGTCGGAATTCACCTCGGCTAACCCCGACATCCAGGTTGAGTGGGTCACGTTGGAAGAAAACGTCCTGCGCGAACGCGTTACGACGGACATCGCCACCAAGGGTGGCCAGTACGACATCATGACCATCGGCACCTACGAGGTTCCGATCTGGGCCAAGCAGGGCTGGCTTCTGCCGCTCGATAATCTTGGCGCCGACTATGACGTCGACGACCTGCTGCCGGCTATCCGCTCCGGCCTGACGGGCGAAGACGGCAAGCTCTATGCCGCTCCGTTCTACGGCGAATCCTCTTTCATCATGTACCGCAAGGACCTGATGGAGAAGGCTGGCCTGACCATGCCCGACGCCCCGACCTGGGAATTCGTGGCTGACGCTGCCCGCAAGATGACGGACCGCGCCAACGACATCAACGGCATCTGCCTTCGCGGCAAGGCCGGCTGGGGCGAAAACATGGCCTTCCTGACGGCCACGTCCAACGCCTTCGGCGCACGCTGGTTCGACGAGAACTGGCAGCCGCAGTTCGACCAGCCCGAATGGAAGAACACGCTCGACTTCTACGTCAAGCTGATGAACGACGCTGGTCCGCAGGGCGCATCGTCGAACGGCTTCAACGAAAACCTGGCGCTGTTCCAGCAGGGCAAGTGCGGCATGTGGATCGACGCCACGGTCGCTGCATCCTTCGTGACCAACCCGGCTGACTCCACCGTTGCCGACAAGGTCGGTTTCGCCCTTGCTCCCGATACGGGTCTCGGCAAGCGCGGCAACTGGCTCTGGGCCTGGAACCTCGCCATCCCGGCCGGTTCGCAGAAGGCTGCTTCGGCCGAGAAGTTCATCGCCTGGGCAACCAGCAAGCAGTATGCGGAGCTCGTTGCTTCCAAGGAAGGCTGGGCCAACGTTCCTCCGGGTACGCGGACCTCTCTCTATGAGAACCCGGAATACCAGAAGGCAGCGCCTTTCGCGAAGATGACGCTTGACTCGATCAATGCGGCTGACCCGAAGAACCCGACCGTCAAGCCGGTCCCGTATGTCGGCGTCCAGTTCGTCGCCATCCCGGAATTCCAGGGTCTTGGCACCACCGTCGGTCAGCTCTTCTCGGCAGCGCTCGCTGGCCAGATGTCGGTCGATGACGCCCTGGCCCAGGCCCAGCAGGCCTCGGTCCGCGAAATGACCCGCGGTGGTTACATCAAGTAATATCCTCCCGGAGATGCCGTCCGGGCCCTCTGGTCCGGGCGGCGCCCACAAGCCCTTGATGCGGGTGCGATGGCCCCGCCCGGCCTTGCCGGATTAAGCCTTCGTCTGGAGAGTGAGCCCGTGCGCCCCATGTCGGAGCGCTGGCCTCTAGCAAGAGATCAAAACCCATGGCTACGCAAAACACCCGGACGCTTGCCCGTCTGATGATGGCGCCTTCCGTCGGCCTTCTCCTCATCTGGATGATCGTGCCGCTCGCAATGACGCTCTGGTTCTCATTCCAGAACTACAATCTCCTGAACCCGGCCAATGTGAGCTTCGCAGGCCTGTTCAACTACCGCTTCTTCTACAGCGACCCGGCCTTCTTCCAGTCGATCTGGAACACGCTGGTGCTGGTTGGCGGCGTGCTCTTCATCACCGTCGTCGGCGGCATCGCCATCGCGCTTCTCCTGGACCAGCCGATGTTTGGCCAGGGTCTGGTGCGCATCATGATCATCTCGCCCTTCTTCGTCATGCCGCCGGTCGCCGCGCTGGTCTGGAAGAACATGATCATGCATCCGGGCTATGGGGTGCTTGCCGACATCAACCGGTTCTTCGGATTCCAGCCCGTCGACTGGTTCGCGCAGTATCCGCTGTTTTCGATCATCGTCATCGTGGCCTGGCAATGGCTGCCCTTTGCCACGCTCATCCTGCTCACTGCGCTGCAGTCCCTCGATGGCGAGCAGAAGGAAGCGGCCGAGATGGACGGTGCCGGTTTCATCAACCAGTTCATTTATCTGACCCTGCCGCATCTGGCCCGTGCCATCACGGTCGTCGTGCTGATCCAGACCATCTTCCTGCTGGGTGTCTATGCGGAAATCCTGGTCACGACCAATGGCGGTCCGGGATATGCCTCGACCAACCTGGTCTTCCTGATCTACCGCACCGCGCTTCTCGGCTATGACGTCGGCGGAGCCTCGGCCGGCGGGATCATCGCCATCATCCTCGCCAACATCGTCGCATTCTTCCTGATGCGCGCGGTCGGCAAGAACCTCGACCGCTGAGGAGACCAGACATGGCTCGCGCTGCATCCACGCAAAAGAAGATCGCCTTCACTGTATTCGCCTGGCTGATCGCCTTGGTGATCTTCTTCCCGATCCTCTACACCATCATCACGTCGCTCAAGACAGAGACGGAGGCAATCCAGGGCTTCGACCTGCTGCCGTCCTTCACGCTGGAAAACTACGTCACCGTCCAGACGCAGCGCGACTATTTCAAACCCTTCATGAACTCCGTCGTGATTTCTGTGGGCTCGACCGTGCTGGCGCTTCTGATCGCCATTCCGGCCGCCTGGGCGATGGCGTTTTCGCCGACCAAGCGGACCAAGGACGTCCTGATGTGGATGCTCTCCACCAAGATGATGCCGGCGGTCGCCGTTCTCGTGCCGATCTATCTCATCTTCCGCGACTTCGACCTGCTCGACACGCGGATCGGCCTGACGGTCATGCTGATGATGATCAATCTGCCGATCGTGGTCTGGATGCTCTACACCTATTTCCGCGAAATCCCCGGCGAGATCCTGGAAGCGGCGCGGATGGATGGTGCATCTCTGCTCAACGAGATCGTCTACGTGCTGACCCCGATGGCCGTGCCCGGCATTGCCTCCACCATGCTGCTCAACGTGATCCTGGCCTGGAACGAAGCCTTCTGGACGATCCGTCTGACCACCACCAATGCAGCGCCGCTCACGGCCTTCATCGCCTCCTTCTCCAGCCCGCAGGGACTGTTCTGGGCGAAGCTCTCGGCAGCCTCAACGCTTGCCATTGCTCCGATCGTCATCCTCGGCTGGTTCAGCCAAAAACAACTCGTCCGCGGCCTCACCTTTGGCGCTGTGAAGTAAGGAACAAGAAGATGGGTAGCATCACACTTCAGAACGTGTCGAAGACTTTCGGCGAAGTCACGGTCATCCCCTCCATCGATCTCGAGATCAACAATGGCGAATTCGCGGTCTTTGTCGGCCCCTCCGGTTGCGGCAAGTCGACCCTGCTGCGCCTGATCGCCGGCCTCGAAGATGTCTCGGGCGGCAAGATCCTGATCGACGGCAAGGATGCGACCGACAAGGCTCCCTCTCAGCGCGGTCTGGCGATGGTGTTCCAGTCTTACGCCCTTTACCCGCATATGAGCGTGCGCTCGAATATCGGCTTCCCGCTGAAGATGGCAAAGGTCGATCCGGCCGAGATCAACCGGAAGGTCGAGGAAGCGGCCAAGATCCTGAACCTCACCGACTACCTCGATCGCAAGCCGCGTAATCTTTCCGGCGGCCAGCGCCAGCGTGTTGCCATCGGCCGCGCGATCGTCCGTTCGCCGGAATGCTTCCTGTTCGACGAACCGCTGTCCAACCTGGATGCGGCGCTGCGCGTCAACATGCGTCTGGAAATCTCCGAGCTGCACCAGAAGCTGAAGGCGACATCGATCTATGTCACGCACGACCAGGTCGAGGCCATGACCATGGCCGACAAGATCGTCGTTCTGAACAAGGGCCTTATCGAGCAGGTGGGCTCGCCGCTCGAGCTTTATCGCAGCCCGCGCAACCTGTTTGTCGCCGGCTTCATCGGCTCGCCAAAGATGAACTTCATTTCCGGTCCCAAGGCTGCGGAAAAGGGTGCCCACACGATCGGCATCAGGCCTGAACACATGACGCTTTCAACCACGGAAGGCGCATGGAAGGGGACGGTCACCGTGGCCGAGCATCTGGGCTCCGACACGTTCCTGCATATCGCGACCGAAGGCGTCGGCACCATCACCGCGCGCTGCAGCGGCGAGATGCCGGTCCGCCATGGCGATACCGTCTATGCGACACCGGACGAAAACCGCATGCACAAGTTCAATGCCGAGGGTCTGGCACAATGACGATGCGTTTGTCGGGAAAGTCCGCCCTTATCACGGGTTCTGCCAGAGGCATTGGCCGCGCCTTCGCCGAAGCCTATGTGCGTGAAGGTGCAACCGTTGCCATCGCCGACATCGATCTGGCACGCGCAGAAAAGACGGCTTCCGAGATCGGTCCGCAAGCTTATGCGATCGCGCTCGATGTGACAGATCAGGCCTCGATCGAAGCGGCCGTCGCGGCCGTCGAAGCGCGGACCGGTGGCCTCGACATCCTGATCAACAACGCCGCACTCTTCGATCTCGCCCCGATCGTGGAGATCAGCCGCGCCAGCTATGACAAGCTGTTTTCCATCAATGTCGCCGGCTCGCTCTTCATGATGCAGGCCGCGGCCAAGTCTATGATTGCCCGCGGCAAGGGCGGCAAGATCATCAACATGGCAAGCCAGGCGGGGCGGCGGGGCGAGGCCTTGGTGGCCGTTTATTGTGCCACCAAGGCCGCCATCATCTCGCTCACGCAATCGGCGGGTCTCGATCTCATCAAGCACGGCATCAACGTCAACGCCATCGCACCCGGTGTCGTTGACGGCGAGCACTGGGACGGCGTCGATGCTCTCTTCGCCAAATATGAAAACCGGCCGCGCGGCGAGAAGAAGAAGCTCGTCGGAGAAGCGGTCCCGTTCGGCCGGATGGGCCGGGCAGAAGACCTGACAGGCATGGCGATTTTCCTCGCCTCGGCGGAAGCCGATTACATCGTTGCCCAGACCTACAATGTCGACGGCGGAAACTGGATGAGCTGACGGCTCTTGCGGCCCCAAGCCAAGGAATGCACCCATGACGACCAAACTCTCGCTTGCAACTCTTGATGACATCGGTGACCGGGCGTCCCTGCCCTCCTATCGTCGCGAGCAGATCCGTCCCGGGATCCTGCATTTTGGCGTCGGCAATTTTCACCGGGCGCATATGGCGATCTACCTGCACGAGCTCTTCAACAAGGGCCGCGATCTCGACTGGGGGATCATCGGTGCCGGCGTGATGGCGTCGGACCAGCGCATGCGCGTTACGCTGAAGGCGCAGGATTTCCTCACGACGGTCGTGGAGCAGGACATCGATCGTTCGGCGGCGACCATCACCGGGCCGATGCTCGACGTGATCACGGCACCGGATTTCGACCGCATCATCGAGACACTCGCCTCGCCGGATATCCGCATCGTTTCGCTGACGATTACGGAAGGCGGCTATTTCATCGATCCCGCCACCGGCAAATTCGATCCGACACACCCTGCGATCGTTGCCGACGCCCAGGATCCGACACATCCCAAAACCGTTTTCGGTCTGATCATCGCCGGCCTGAGGGCGCGCCGGGAGGCCAACATCCCGGCCTTCACGGTGATGTGCTGCGACAACATCCCGGGCAATGGCGAGGTCACCGAAGCGACGATCTGCGGTCTCTCACGTCTGTCCGATCCGGACTTCGCCGACTGGATCCATCACAACGTGGCCTTCCCGAATTCGATGGTTGACCGAATCACGCCTGCCACGGGCCAGCGCGAGATCGATATGACCCGCGAGAACTACGGCATCGAGGACGGCTGGCCGGTTTTCTGCGAGGGTTTCAAGCAGTGGGTGCTGGAAGACAAATTCCCGCTCGGGCGCCCGGCGCTCGAAGACGTGGGCGTAACTTTCGTGCCCGATGTCGCGCCCTATGAACTGATGAAGCTCCGGATCCTGAACGGCGGACATGCCGCGATCGCCTATCCGGCAGCGTTGATGGACATCCACTTCGTGCATGAATCGATGGAGAACCCGCTGATCCGGGCTTTTCTCTCCAAGCTCGAGAACGAGGACATCATTCCGGTCGTCCCACCCGTGCCGAACACCAGCCTGCAGGACTATTTCGCCCTGATCGAAAACCGCTTCTCCAATCCGAAGATTGGAGACACGATCCCGCGCCTGGCGCAGGATGGCTCGAACCGGCAACCGAAATTCATCTTGCCGTCGACGGCCGACCGGCTGGCCAAGGGACTGGATGTGCAGGGCCTGGCGCTGGTCTCGGCGCTTTGGTGCCGCTATTTCGAGGGCACGAGCGATGGCGGCAAGGCGATCGCCTTCAACGATCCGAGTGCCGATCGGCTGCATGCCGCCGCGCTTGCGTCCCGCACCGACCCTCAGGCCTTTATCGGTATGACCGATATCTTCGGTGCCGTGGGAACCGATGCCCGCTTCCAGAAGCGGTACCGCGAAGCGATCGACAGCTTGCGGAGCAACGGGACCGCCGCTACCCTCCAGCGCTATATCGACGGAACCCTTGCCAGCTGAGTGACCATGGACCCGCAGCCGATCCGCCTTGTGATCTTCGACTGTGACGGGGTTCTCGTCGACAGCGAAGGGATCGCGCTGCAGGTTCTGGTCACGGCCCTGGCCGAAAAGGGTATTCCGCTGACGGTCGATGGAGCGGCTGAGCGCTTTCTCGGACGCAGCCTTGGATCTCTGGCAGAGGCTGTTCTGGCCGAGTTCGCGGTTGAGATCGATACCGCCTTTCTCGCCGGCATGCGGGAAGCGCTCTATGGGCGCTTTCGCGCCGAACTGAAGCCGCTTCCGGGTGTCGCGGGCTTGATCGATGCCCTGAAGGCGTCCGATGTCGCCTGTTGCGTCGCTTCCTCCAGCCAGCGGGAACGGATCGAACTTTCGCTCTCCGTCACGGGACTCCTGCCCAAGCTCGCACCCCATATCTTCAGCGCGACGATGGTTGAAAACGGCAAGCCGGCACCGGATCTGTTTCTGCATGCGGCGTCGGAGATGGGCTTTGCCCCCGAAGACTGTTTGGTGATCGAGGATAGTCCGGCCGGCATCTGCGCGGCTCAGGCGGCCGGGATGCGCGTGTTTGCCTTTACCGGCGGGTCCCACACCCGTCATGCGAGCTACCGGCAGACATTGGCACAGCTTCAGCCGGACGCGCAGTTTGACGCCATGGAGAATTTGCTCCACTTTGTCCTCGGAGTGAGGAGACCGGAAGATCTGACGAATGCGTAACCACCTTCTGGCCGTGGATGTTGGCACAGGCAGTGCACGGGCGGGTGTGTTCGATCTCAGCGGTCGCCAGCTGGCCCGCTGTGTCGTGCCGATCAGCGTCTATCATTCCCTCCCCAAACACATGGAGCAGAACAGCGAAGAGATCTGGTCTGCCGTCTGCGCCTCAGTGAAGGCCGCGCTTGCCGAAAGCGGTGTCTCTCCGGAAGGCGTTCTCGCCATGGGGTTCGACGCCACCTGTTCCCTGGTGGTGAGGGACAAGGACGGGACGCCATTGTCCGTCTCCGACACCGGTTCGCCGGGGCTCGACACGATCCTCTGGATGGATCACCGGGCGATCCAAGAGACGGAGATCTGCAATTCCATTGCCGATCCCCTCTTGGACCGCTTCGGCGGGCGGCTTTCGGTCGAGATGCAGATCCCGAAGCTGCTCTGGCTGAAGACCCACAAGCCTGATCTCTGGGCGGCCTGCGGACAGATCTTCGATCTTTGCGATTATCTCACCTGGCGGGCGACGGGGTCATCCGCACGCAGCCACTCGCCCCTTGCTTCCAAATGGGGCTACACCCCGGAAGCGCCGGGTTCTCCGCCGATGGACTATTACCGGAAAATCGGGCTCGGGGATGTGCTGGAGCGCGCGGGACTGCCCGAACGATCCCAGCCACCTGGCACGACGATCGGTAGGCTCAGTCCCGAAAGCGCGGCGGAACTCGGACTGGACACGCAGTGCCTCGTCGCCCCAGGGCTAATCGATGCCTATGCCGGCACTGTCGGTCTTTACGCCGCTGGCCAACGCCCGGAGCGGCCGCTGACGGCCGAGGCGGTGCTGATTGCAGGGACATCGAGCTGCATTGTCCGCCTGTCTCAGGAGCCGGTGTCAGGACCCGGATGCTGGGGCGGATTTCGCGATGCTGCCATAGCGGGGCTTTGGCTGACGGAAGCCGGACAATCCGCATCCGGCGCCTTTCTCGACCATATCGTCACGCTGCATCCGGCCGGCGGAACGCCGACCAAGGCAAGACACAGGTCGATCCTCGATGCGATTGCCGTGCGGCTCGAGGCCGAAGGGCCCGACTTCGGCCTGCCGATCAGCGTGCTCCCGGATCTGCACGGGACCCGATCGCCTGTCTCCGATCCTCTGCTGACGGGTATCGTTGCGGGTCTCGATCTCGATCGAAGCGAGCTCTCGCTGCTGAAACTTTACTGGCGCAGCTGTGTCGCGCTCGCCTGCAGCATCAGCCACATCATCGCGCATCAGCCGAGCCGCGCCGGCATCCCCAGGCAGCTTCTGCTGGCGGGGGGACTGGCGGATCATCCGCTTCTTGCCCAGCTCTATGCGGATGCGACAGGCTGTGATGTGCATGTACCCGTTGACTGCGATGCCGTGCTGCTCGGCTGCGCACTGCATGCGGGCGTGGCTGGCGGCGCCTTTGAAGATGCCGCTACGGCCGGAGCCGAGATGCGGTTTGCCATGGCCCATTTTGCTCCCTCCCCGGCGCGTCAGGCCGCACTGGCGCGCGATCACGCGCTGCTCAAAGCCATGATGCGGCATCGGGACGAACTGGCTTCCCTTGCGCGCCCCTCGGCGGCACCCGCCAGCGCCGTTTCGATGGCTGGCTGACTTTTTGCTCGGAACGGCAGACAGCGACGCGTTTTCCTGACTGCCCCTTGCGTCCTCACTCTGAACCTGCCATGTTGCATATACAACTTGCGAAGGTTTCGAGATGCGAGCTTCCCAAAGTCTCTTTTGCGAACATGTGCTCCTCCCTGAGGGGTGGGCGAGCGATGTGGCGATCGGGATCGATCAGACAGGCACCATTGTTTCGGTCGAGCGCGGCGCAACCCCTGGCCCAGAGTTGGTCAGGATGTCCGGCCCGGTCGTTCCGGCCCTGCAGAACCTGCATTCTCATGCCTTTCAGCGCGCCATGGCGGGTCTCGCCGAGATCGCGGGCTCGACCGATGACAGCTTCTGGACATGGCGCGACACGATGTATCGGCTGGTTGGGCAGATGTCGCCTGACGATGTCGAAGCCGTGGCGACGAAGTTGTATAGTGAACTTCTAAAAGGCGGCTTCGGCCATGTCGCCGAATTCCATTATTTCCACCATGCCCTTGCCGAGGTGGGCAGGTCAGACGGCTTCGAGATGTCGAGCCGTATCCTGCGCTCGGCCGAGACGACCGGCATAGGTCTTACACATCTGCCCGTCTTCTATGCCCATTCCGGCTTTGGAGGGCAGGCTCCGAATGACGGGCAAAGACCGTTTCTGCATTACGTCGACAGCTTTCTTGCCCTGCTCGAGCGGCTGGCCCCTGCATGTGCGTCTGCCGATGTGCGCCTTGGCATGGCCATCCATTCGCTGCGGGCGGCGACGCCGGAGGAAATGCGGGCGGTGCTCTCGGCAGAGAAAACCGGCGGACCGATCCACATCCATGTCGCCGAACAGGAGCGGGAGGTGGAGGATTGCCTCGCCTGGAGTGGGCGCCGACCCGTCAGCTACCTGCTCGACGAGTTTGCGGTGGACGACCGCTGGTGTCTGATCCACGCCACGCACATGACCACGGAGGAAACGGTGCGGCTGGCAAAGTCCGGTGCGGTCGCGGGGCTCTGCCCGGCTACCGAAGCCAATCTCGGCGACGGGATCTATCCCGCAACGGAGTTCCTGGCCCAGGGCGGGCTGTTCGGTATCGGCACGGACAGCCACATCGCGACCTCCGTGGCGGAGGAACTGCGCGTGCTCGAATATGGACAGCGACTGCGCGACCGGCGCCGCAACCGGCTTGTGTCCGGTCCCGGAGCCTCGGTCGGCCGCACGCTGATCGATGCCAGCCTGTCCGGCGGGGCTCAGGCTACGGGTCTCAAGACGAGCGGTATCCGCGTCGGCGCGCGCGCCGATCTCGTCGTCCTCGACGGCGCAAACCCCTTCATCGCCACGGCCGAGGACGACCAGCTTATAGATCGCTGGATCTTTGCACTCGGCAGCAAGGCTGTGCGCGACGTCATGGTTCGTGGAGAGTTCGTGGTTCAGGAGGGTCGCCACCGAGACGAAGAGCGTATCGACAGAGACTTCACTCTTGCGCTGAAGAGGATCCTGCAATGAATTTCATTAGCCGGCGAATTGTTTTTAGCAAACGGAGCGCCTGATGGGGCAGATGATCACTCTCGATACGGTTCTGACATCAGATGCGATCGCTGCGATTGCGGAAGGCGCGCGGCTGGCCTTGAGCGACACGGCTCGGCAGCGGATTCGCGATGCTCGCGCGATCGTCGAGGCCTTGGTCGACCAGGGCATCCGTGGCTATGGCATCAATACCGGTGTCGGGGCGCTCTGCGACGTGGTCATCGACCGGGAAGAGCAAGCGGCGCTTTCCCGCAATCTGCTGTTCAGCCATTCCTGTGGTGTCGGTGAACCGCTCGGGCGGGTCGAAACACGCGCGATCATGGCGGCCCAGATCGCCAATTTCGCCCATGGCTATTCTGGCATCCGGCTCGAGGTGGTCGAGACGCTCGTCGCCCTCCTGAACAACGACATGCTTCCGGTCATCCCGTCGAGGGGTTCGGTCGGTTACCTGACGCATGGCGCAGCCATCGGGCTGGTGCTGATTGGATCCGGGGAATGCCGTCATGACGGCAAGCAATTATCGGGCGCACAGGCGCTGGCAGTGCTCGGTCTGAAGCCGCTGGTGCTCCAGGCGAAGGAAGGTTTGAGCCTGATCAACGGCACACCTTGCGCCACCGGTCTGGCATCTCTTGCCGTCTCCCGGCTGGCGCATCTCGTCGACTGGGCAGATGCCTCCGCCGCGATGAGTTATGAGAACCTCGGCGCGCAGACAGACCCATTTGCGGAACTGCCGCTTTCCCTGCGGAAGTCCGATGGCCTGCAGCAGGTCGGGAAAAATTTGCGGACATTGCTGGCCGGGAGCGCGCTTCTGGCTGAATCTGCGGGCAAGCGGACGCAGGATCCGCTCAGCCTGAGGGCCGTGCCGCATGTGCATGGCGCGGTGCGCGATGCGCTCGCGGAAGCCCGTGCGGTGGTGGATCGCGAGCTTGCGAGCGTCACCGACAATCCCGCCGTCAGCGGATCACCTGATGACCCGAAAGTGCATTCGCAGGCGCATGCTGTCGGGGCAGCGCTTGGGCTTGCGATGGATCATCTGGCGACGGCCGCAGCCGAACTTACCGCCATTTCCGAGCGACGGATCGACCGGCTGGTCAATCCGCTGGTGAGCGGCCTCCCGGCCTTCCTCGCCTCGGGTAGCGGTGTCGAATCCGGCTTCATGATCATCCAGTATACTGCGGCAGCGCTGGTGGCGGAAAACCGCCGGCTGGCGATGCCGGCAAGCCTCGACGGTGGCATCACCTCCGGTCTGCAGGAAGACATCCTGACCCATGCGACGCCGGCTGCGGCCAAGGCGCTCGCCATCCTCGACAATCTCGAAACCGTACTTGCCATAGAGCTGACCGCCGCCGCGCAGGCCCATGACCTGCAGTCTTCCAAGGCGGCCAAGGCTGCGATGACGCAACGGATCTATGAGCGGATCCGCCAGACGGTGCCCTTCTACCGGGACGATCGGCCCCTGAACGGCGGTATCCAGCAGATCCAGACACTCCTGAAGACCACGGCCGCTTGGTCCGAAAGCGAGGGCGCATGACGATCGTACTCAGCAACGCCCGACTGGCGACCATGGCGCCTGACCGGCCCGGGCTCGGCATAATCGAGAATGGCAGGGTGGTGATCGAGGGCGGGCGGATAGTCGCCGTCGGTGCGGCGAACGAGATCGCAGTCCCCGCTGGCGCCGAGGTGATCGACTGCGAGGGTCGGTGGGTGACGCCTGGCCTCATCGATTGCCATACGCATCTGGTGCATGCCGGCAACCGGGCAAAAGAATTCGAGATGCGTCTTGCTGGCGCTTCCTATGAAAAAATCGCACGCGCCGGCGGCGGGATCGTCTCGTCGGTGCGCCAGGTGCGCGAGGCAAGCGAGGCGGAGCTTGTCGCGCAAACGCTCCCCCGGCTCGATGCGTTGATCGCCGAGGGTGTGACGACCGTTGAGGTCAAATCCGGCTACGGGCTGACCGTCAAAGACGAACTCAAGATGCTGCGCGCCGCACGGCAACTGGCCGAGAAGCGTCCGGTCGCCGTCACCACGACCTATCTCGGAGCGCATGCAACGCCCGCCGACTACAAGGGACGCAATCTCGCCTTCATCGAGAAGGTCGTGCTGCCGGGTCTAAAGGCGGCCCACGCGGAGGGACTGGTCGAGGCGGTGGACGGCTTCTGCGAAGGCATTGCCTTTTCGCCGGATGAGATGCGGCTTGTCTTCGATGCGGCGCGGTCGCTTGGACTGCCGGTGAAGCTGCATGCGGATCAGCTGTCGAACCTGCATGGGGCAGCCCTTGCAGCTGAGTATCAGGGGCTCTCGGCAGACCATCTGGAATACACCGATGAAGACGGCGCTTCCGCGATGACCCGGGCCGGGACCGTCGCAGTGCTGCTGCCCGGTGCCTATTACTTCATCCGCGAGACGAAGAAGCCGCCGATCGAGCTCTTCCGTAAGCATGGAACGGCCATGGCGCTTGCCACGGACTGCAATCCGGGCACCTCGCCGCTGACCTCCCTGCTGCTGACCATGAACATGGCGGCCACGCTGTTTCACATGACGGTCGAGGAATGCCTTCTCGGCGTGACCCGCAATGCCGCACGCGCGCTCGGGCGTCTCGATACGGTCGGGACCATCGAGGTCGGAAAGCAGGCCGATCTTGCCCTCTGGTCGGTCGAGAGCGCGGCGGAGCTGGTCTACCGCATCGGTTTCAATCCGCTGCATCAGCGCATCTGGAACGGCCACATCACCAAAGGAATTCTGTCGTGACCATTACGCTTCACCCCGGCCGCGTCTCTCTCGCCGAACTGGCCGAGATCTATTGGAGTGGCGAAAGTGCCGTGCTCGACCGCAGCTTCGATGCCGGCATCGAGAAGGCTGCAGCGCGGATCGCTCAGATCGCGTCCGGCAATGAGCCGGTCTACGGCATCAATACCGGCTTCGGCAAACTCGCCTCGATCAAGATCGACGCGGCCGACACCGAGACGCTGCAGCGTAATCTGATCCTGTCGCATTGCTGTGGCGTGGGCCAGCCCCTACCGGACAATATCGTGCGCCTGATCATGGCGCTGAAGCTGATCTCGCTCGGTCGCGGCGCCTCCGGCGTCCGCCTGGAGCTCGTGCGGCTGATCGAGGGCATGCTGGACAAGGGTGTCACGCCGCTCATTCCGGAAAAGGGCTCCGTCGGCGCATCCGGCGATCTTGCACCGCTCGCGCATATGGCGGCCGTGATGATGGGCGAGGCCGAGGCCTTCTATCATGGCGAGCGGCTTTCCGGCGCCGAGGCGCTAAAGCGCGCGGGGCTCACACCCGTCGTGCTGGCGGCCAAGGAAGGTCTGGCGCTGATCAACGGCACGCAGGCCTCGACAGCGCTGGCGCTGGCCGGCCTCTTCCGCGCCCATCGTGCCGCACAGGCAGCACTGATCACCGGCGCGCTCTCGACCGATGCGGCCATGGGCTCGTCGGCGCCGTTCACCGCCGACATTCACACGCTGCGGGGTCACAAGGGTCAGATTGATACGGCAGCGGCCCTGCGCGGACTGCTTGCAGGCTCCGTCATCCGGGAAAGTCATCTGGAAGGCGACGAGCGCGTGCAGGATCCCTATTGCATCCGCTGCCAGCCGCAGGTCGACGGTGCCTGCCTCGATCTGTTGCGCATGGCAGGCCGCACGCTCGAAATCGAAGCGAATGCCGTCACCGACAATCCACTCGTGCTCTCCGACATGAGCGTCGTCTCTGGCGGCAACTTCCATGCGGAGCCCGTGGCCTTCGCCGCCGACCAGATCGCGATTGCCGTTTGCGAAATCGGCGCCATCGCACAACGGCGTATCGCCTTGTTGGTAGATCCGGCTCTCTCTTACGGTCTGCCGGCCTTCCTCGCCAAGAAGCCGGGGCTGAACTCCGGCCTGATGATCGCCGAAGTTACGTCGGCGGCACTGATGAGCGAAAACAAGCAGATGGGGCATCCGGCCTCGGTCGATTCGACTCCGACCTCGGCCAATCAGGAAGACCATGTCTCGATGGCCTGCCATGGCGCGCGGCGCCTGCTGCAGATGACCGACAATCTCTTCTCGATCATCGGCATCGAGGCACTGACGGCCGCCCAGGGCGTGGAATTCCGCGAGCCCCTGACGACGAGCCCGGAACTGCGACGAGTGATCGCCACCTTGCGTGTCCATGTCGCTACCCTGGAGGAGGACCGTTACATGGCACCCGATCTCGAGGCCGCCGGTCGCCTGGTGGCGGACGGGACGCTGGTTTCGGCCGTTTCCGCCGGGTTGTTGCCGGAGCTGGAGGGGTGACATGGCCGTCTTCGAAGTCAAGCAAGGCACCTCACCCGTCATTCTCGCCTTCCCGCATACGGGCACGGACGTGCCGCCTGCGATCTGGGATCGCCTCAACGAGAACGGACAGCTGCTTGCGGATACCGACTGGCATATCCACGACCTCTATGCCGGGCTGCTGTCGGATGCGACGACGGTCAGGGCGACCTTCCATCGCTACGTGATCGATGCAAACCGCGATCCTGATGGGGTGAGCCTGTATCCGGGGCAGAACACCACCGGACTTGTGCCGGAAACGGATTTCGACGGGGTCGCCATCTGGAAAAGCGGCGAGGAACCAACGAGCGAGGACATTGCCGATCGGCTGGCAGGCTTCCATCAGCCCTATCATGCGGCACTAAAAACCGAGATCGAGCGCGTGAAGGCGGTCCATGGCGTGGCGGTGCTCTACGACTGCCATTCGATCCGCTCGCTCATCCCCTTCCTGTTTGAAGGGCCCCTGCCGGATTTCAATATCGGCACGGATATGGGCCGCACCTGCGATGCGGCGATCGAGAAAGCCGCCGCCGAGATCGCCGGTCGGGCTCAAGGTTACACGTCTGTGGTCAACGGCCGCTTCAAGGGTGGCTGGACGACCCGTCATTACGGGCAGCCCGACACCGGGGTGCACGCCATTCAGATGGAACTGGCGCAGATCACGCATCTGGCCACCGAAGCACCACCCTTCGCCTATGACGCCGGGAAGGCCGAGGCGCTGCGACGACATCTCAAGGACATTTTGACATCCATCGAAGCCATCGCGCTCGAACTGAAACGCTGAGGAGCGAGGACCATGAGCAATCCCAGACACAATATCCGCGACGTTCGCGCACCCCGCGGTCCGGAACTCAATGCCAAGAGCTGGATGACGGAAGCGCCGCTGCGCATGCTGATGAACAATCTCGATCCTGACGTTGCCGAGCGGCCGCACGAGCTGGTTGTCTATGGCGGCATCGGCCGGGCGGCCCGTACCTGGGATGATTTCGACCGGATCGTCGAGACGCTGAAGACGCTCACGGAAGAAGAGACGCTGATCGTCCAGTCGGGCAAGCCGGTCGGCGTATTTCGCACCCACAAGGATGCACCGCGCGTGCTGATCGCCAATTCCAATCTCGTGCCGCATTGGGCGACCTGGGATCATTTCAACGAGCTGGATAAAAAGGGTCTCGCCATGTACGGCCAGATGACCGCCGGCTCGTGGATCTATATCGGCACGCAAGGCATCGTGCAGGGCACCTACGAGACCTTCGTGGAGGCCGGGCGTCAGCACTACAGCGGCAATCTCAAGGGCAAGTGGATCCTGACCGGTGGCCTCGGCGGCATGGGTGGCGCGCAGCCGCTCGCCGCCGTCATGGCCGGCGCCTGCTGCCTTGCCGTCGAATGTGACGAGACCCGCATCGATTTCCGCCTGCGCACCCGTTATGTCGATGCCAAGGCGCATACGCTGGACGAGGCGCTTGCCCTAATCGACCAATGGACCAAGGCGGGCGAAGCGAAATCCGTCGGCTTGCTCGGCAATGCCGCCGAAATCTTCCCGGAGCTTGTGCGCCGTGGCGTGCGCCCCGACATCGTGACAGACCAGACCTCGGCCCATGATCCGATCCACGGCTATCTGCCGGTCGGCTGGACGGTCGCCGAATGGCGGGCGAAGCAGGAGAGCGATCCGAAGGCGGTGGAAGTTGCCGCCCGCGCCTCGATGAAGACCCATGTGCAGGCGATGGTCGACTTCTGGAACAGGGGCATTCCGACGCTCGACTATGGCAACAACATTCGCCAGGTCGCCAAGGAAGAAGGCTTCGAGAATGCCTTCGCCTTCCCAGGCTTCGTGCCGGCCTATATCCGCCCACTGTTTTGCCGCGGCATCGGCCCCTTCCGCTGGGCCGCACTTTCGGGCGATCCGGAGGATATCTACAAGACGGATGCCAAGGTGAAGGAGCTGCTTCCCGACAACAAGCATCTGCACAACTGGCTGGACATGGCCCGCGAACGCATCGCCTTCCAGGGCCTGCCGGCGCGCATCTGCTGGGTCGGCCTCGGCGATCGCCACAAGCTGGGCCTTGCATTCAACGAGATGGTGCGCAATGGCGAGCTCAAGGCCCCGGTCGTGATTGGCCGTGACCATCTGGATAGCGGCTCTGTCGCTTCGCCGAACCGCGAGACGGAAGCGATGAAGGACGGCTCCGACGCCGTGTCCGACTGGCCGCTTCTCAACGCGCTTCTGAACTGCGCCTCGGGAGCGACCTGGGTTTCGCTGCATCATGGTGGCGGTGTCGGCATGGGCTTTTCCCAGCATTCGGGCATGGTCATCTGCGCCGATGGCACTGATGATGCCGCACGGCGGCTGGAACGGGTGCTGTGGAACGACCCGGCAACCGGCGTCATGCGCCATGCCGATGCGGGCTACGACATCGCGCTCGATTGCGCCAAGGAAAAGGGTCTGCGTCTGCCCGGCATTCTCGGCAATTGAGAAAGACCACCGGCCCCATGTCCCTCCGCATCCAGCGCTTTGGCGAGCACCTGAAAATGCCCTGGAAGAACGGGCTCGGGATCACCCGCGAGGTGATCTCCCGGCCGGCTTCGGATGGATCCGGCGGGTTCGGCTGGCGGATCAGCCTGGCCACCGTCGGTGCCTCCGGTCCGTTCTCGGTCTTTCCCGGGATCGACAGGACGATCGCCGTTTTGGAGGGCGACGGCATGCAGTTGACGGTCGATGGGCGGCGGGAGCCGCCGCTTCTCGTGGACTCGCCGCCCTTCGCGTTCTCCGGCAATGCCGAGGTTCAGGCGGATTGTCTGGGTGAAGAAACGCTCGATCTCAACGTCATGAGCCGGCGCGGGGTTGTCGTCCATCGCATGACGAGGATCGACGTCAGAGCTGCGCAGAGGCTTTCGATGTCCAAGGACACCGTTGCGATCGTCTTTCGTGGCGATGCGACGGTTACGATGGATAGCGTGCGAACGGATGTCGGGCTCGGGGATGTCCTGATCTGCGAGCCGATGCCGTTCGAACTCACCGTTACGCCCGTCGGAGCGGATTGCGCCCTCTATGCCATCGAGATTGCTTCCGATTTGGACATGGCGGCAGCCCCTGAACAGGTTGCCTCGTGAAGGCCTCAAGCGATAAGGGAATGACCGCCGCGCCGCGACACCACATTCGCTTCGCCACCAGCAGGATAGACCAGCATGTCCGATGATCAACCAGGCTTTGCGCTTCCCGACGAAGGTCAGGATACGCCGCTCTACGAGCAGATGAAGTCCGAGATCAAGGCGCGCATCGAACGCGGCGAATGGCCGATCAATTTCCGCATCCCCTCCGAAAATGAGCTCGTGGATATGCTGGGAGTGAGCCGGATGACGGCGCATCGGGCGCTGAGAGAACTCGCCAGCGAAGGCGTGATTATCCGCGTCCAAGGGCGCGGCTCCTTCGTTGCACCGAAGAAGCGCCGGGCCAATGTCAGCGACGTGCGCAACATCGCCGAGGAAATTGCCGAGCGCGGCGGCCAGCACTCCGTTGAGATAGTGCTCATGCAGGCGGAAGTCTGCGATCACGATCTGGCCGACCGGCTGGAAGTGGAGGCGGGAACATCCGCCTTTCACTCGGTCATGGTGCACAAGGAAGATGATCTGCCGATCCAGCTGGAAGATCGCTTCGTCCATGCCGAACTTGCGCCCGCCTATCTCGATCAGGATTTTCGGGCAATCACGCCCAACGCCTATCTGAGCGCTATCGCGCCGATCTCGCGCGCCGAGCAGTTCGTTGAGGCGGTGCTACCACAGCCTTGGGAATGCCGGTTGCTGGCCATTGCCAAATCGGAACCCTGCCTCCAGATTCGCCGACGGACTTGGTCAGGTGACCGGCTGGTGACGTCGGTGCGGCTTCTCTATCCCGGCAGTCGATACAGCCTGGAGAGTTCCTACTGAGCTCAGGAAAGATCGAATATTAGCCGGCAACACAAATCAGAGGATTTTGACCGGCTTCGTCCATTGGATCAGCACGACGCAGCCTTCCGATGATGCCACGGAATGGCAGGTGCCCTCCGGGTTCGCCACCAGCGAGCCCGCGGGATAATGGCCGAATTCGTCGCTCTGTGAGCCTTCAAGCACCAGGATGGTCTCAAGTCCCTGATGCAAATGGCGCGGCACGGAGGCACCGGGCGCGTAGCGCAGGAGTGCCACTTCGGGTTCGCCCGTCACCAGCCGGCAGATCTCGACGCCGTCGCGGAAATATTCGAACTGGCAGTGCTGCCAGCCGCCGCGCAGGAAATCCGGGAAACTCAAGGCTTCAGACATCGAGCGCCTCCACGATCTGATCGACGCTGGCCGCCCATCCGACAATCGCTCCTTGCGCGGTGATCATGTCGATGGCCGCCTTCTTGAATTCCGGGAAGTAGCTCTCTGTCGCATCGGTCGCGAGCAGGCATTCGAAGCCACGGTCATTGGCCTCGCGCATGGTGGTTTGCACGCAAACTTCGGTGGTGACGCCGGCGAAGACGAGCTGGCGGATCTTCCGCTCGGCCAGCAGCTCTCCGAGCGGCGTGGCGTAGAAGGCGCCCTTGCCGGGTTTGTCGAGCACGATTTCGCCTTCCACCGGATACAGCTCCGGAATGATGTCGGCACCGGGTTCGCCGGAAATGAGGATGCGGCCCATGGGGCCGGGATCGCCGATGCGGAGCGATGGCTTGCCGCGCTCGCGCTTGGCGGGCGGGCAGTCGGACAGGTCGGGCCGATGGCATTCGCGGGTATGGATCACGGGCAGGCCGGCGGCGCGGAAGGCGCCAAGCAGGCGGGCCGTCGCCGGGATGATTGCCTGCAACAGGGCGACCTTGTTGCCCAGCGTTTCGCCGAAACCGCCGGGCTCGACGAAGTCGCGCTGCATGTCGATGATGATGAGGGCCGCATGGTCCCGATCGAGGTCGAAATCGAAGGGCCGCGCCTGGATGATTGCCATCAGTGATGTCCTGCCATGTGCCGGCCGATCTCGCCGATATCGGCGTTGGCGGCGGGAGTCTCATATGCGATATGCCCTTCCGACATCACGAGGATCCGGTCGGAGAGCTCCAGGATTTCGTCGAGATCCTCAGAGATCAGGAGAACTGCGGCCCCGGCGTTTCTTGCGGCCATGATACGGGCGCGGATTTCGGCAACGGCGGAGAAATCGAGCCCGAAGCAGGGGTTGGTGATGATGAGGAGATCGACCTCACCCGTCAGCTCGCGGGCGAGGACCGCACGCTGGACATTGCCGCCGGAGAGCGAGGCGATCGGGGACTGGAGTGAAGCCGTTTTCACCTTGTACTCGCCGACCAGATGGCCCGCCTGTTCGAGCATGCGGCTGCCATCGAGCCAGAACTGGCTGCTGCCGGAGGCAAAGTCGAAATCGCGGAAGAAGATGTTTTCCGCGACCGTCATCCGTGGGGCGCAGGCGTTCTTCAAGGGCTCCTCGGGCAGATAGCGGACGTTGAGCTTGCGGGCTTCGCCGCGGCGGGCGTGATAAGGCTCTGCCTTGACCCGGATCGTCCCCTTTTCCAGTGGCCGCTGGCCGGTCAGGATCTCCATCAGCTCCATCTGACCATTGCCCGAGATGCCTGCAATGCCGACGATCTCGCCGGATTTCACGGTGAGATCGGCGATGTCGATGGTCTTCAGGCCGGAGCGATCCGGGGCCCTGACGCCGGAGACGGAGAGGACGGGCACACCCTGGTAGGCGATCCGGGCAGCCGGCTTCACCAGCTCCTTTTCGCCGATCATCATGGCTGCCATATCGGAGGTCGAGAGGTCGGAGACCTTGCCGCCGCCGACATATTCGCCGCGTCGGAGGATCGAGACCTCGTCGGCAAAGGCCGTCACTTCGCGGAACTTGTGGCTGATCATCAGGCAGGTGAGTTCGCCCGCACTCGTCAAACCCCGGACCATGCCGAGCAATTCGTCGGCTTCCGCCGGTGTCAGCACAGAGGTCGGCTCGTCAAGGATCAGGAAACGGCGGCCGAGATAAAGCTGCTTCAGGAGTTCCAGCTTCTGCTTTTCACCGGCGGCGAGCCGGCCGACGGGGATGTCGAGCGGCACCGAGAAGGGCATGCGGTCCATGAAGGCTGAGAGCGCCTGGCGCTCCTTCTTCCAGTCGATCAGCGCCGGTGCATCCGCCCGGCTGATGACGAGGTTTTCGGCGGCGGTCAGCGAAGGAACGAGCGTGAAATGCTGGTAAACCATGCCGAGCCCGAGGTCATGGGCGGCACGGGGGTCGGGGATCTCGACCTCAAGGCCCTCGACCATCATCTGGCCCGAGGTCGGCTTGTAAAAGCCCATCATGCATTTGACGAGGGTCGACTTTCCGGCACCGTTTTCGCCGAGCAGCACATGGAAGGAGCCGGCGGCGACACGCATCGAGACGTCGTTGAGCGCCGTGAAGCTGCCGAAGCGCATGGTCATGCCGACGGTTTCCACCGACATGGCGTGATCGGGTGCTTTGAACTCTTGCGCCGGAACCCTCATGGCAGTGCGTCCACAAGCTTTTCGCTGTCGGAGACGGAGCCGAAGACGCCACCCTGCATCTTGACCATCTTGACGGCGGCGGCGTGGTTGCCGGGATCGGTGGCGCCGCAGCAGTCCTCGAGAATGACGCATTCGAAGCCGCGGTCATTCGCCTCGCGCATCGTCGTGTGCACGCAGACATCGGTGGTGATGCCGGTCAGCACGATGTTTTCGATGCCACGCGTGCGCAGGATGAGTTCGAGATCGGTGGCGCAGAAGGAGCCCTTGCCCGGCTTGTCGATGATCGCTTCGCCCGGCAGCGGCGCCAGTTCGTCGATGATTTCCCAGCCCGGTTCGCCACGCACGAGAATACGACCGCAAGGACCGGCATCGCCGATGCCGGCGCCGATCTGCTGCGAGCGCCAGCGCTTGTTCGGCGGCAGGTCGGAGAGATCAGGGCGATGGCCCTCGCGGGTGTGGATGATGTGATAGCCCTTGGCGCGCATGGCGGAGAGCACCTTCTTGATCGGCTCGATCGGCGCGCGGGTGAGCGAGAGGTCGTAGCCCATCTTGTCGACATAACCACCGACGCCGCAGAAATCGGTCTGCATGTCGATGATGATCAGCGCGGTGTTTTCGGGACGGAGATCGCCGTTATAGGGCCAGAGATAGGGATCTGCCTTGATGGTCGTCATTCCGCCGCCTCCTTGTTGGTCTCGCCATAGCGACGCACAGGCTTCGGGAAGCCGCAGGATGTGCCGTCGGTCACCTGGACCTCGCCCTCCCAGGGTAGCTTGTACTCTCCGGCCACCAGGTCCTGCATGAAGGTGTAGGGGCAATCCCCTGCACCGCCGGCAACGGCCGAGAAGCCGCGATGGCCGAGCTGGTAGATATTGTTTTCGACACCCCAGACTCGGCGCGCCTCGCGCACGAGATCGGGGCGGACTTCCGCCGTGATGATCTCGTCCGGGCGGCCGGACGTGCCATGGGCGATGATGCTGCCGTCGAAATTGACGATCATGCCCTCGCCCATGGAATCGAAGGTGCCGTCCGATCCGCACATGCAGACATTGGCGGTGACCATCAAGTTGCAGAAGGAATTGGACTGGTTGGTGAAGCGCCAGGCCTCGCGCATCGGGGCGGTATAGCCCGCCGTGCGCAGCATGATCTCGGCGCCCTTATAGGCTGCCTCGCGTGCCATTTCCGGGAACATGCCGTCGTGGCAGATGATGAGCGAGAGCTTGCAGCCTTTGGGGCCCTCAATGACAGGGATACCGAGATCGCCGGGTTCCCAGGGTTCGACCGGCACCCAAGGGTGGAGCTTGCGGTAATGGAGCTTGATCTCGCCCTGGTCGTCGATGATCAAACCGGTGTTCCACGGATTGCCGCCGGGATTGTATTCCATGATGGAAAAGCAGCCCCAGATGCGGTTGTCGCGGCAGGCCTCTCTGAAGGCTGCGACTTCCGGGCCGTCCATCCGGCACATGATCTCCGGGTTCGTATCCATCGACAGGCCATGCAGGGCATATTCGGGGAAGACGACGAGATCCATGCCGGCGATATTGCGCCGCGCCTTGGCGACCATGCCGACGACCTTGTCGGTCTGGGCCGCGAGATCGGCGCGCGTCACCGTGTTCGGCAATTGCAGCTGCACGAGGCCGATGACCACCCCCTCGGGCGACTTGTTGAGACCGCCAAGTCCGTTCATGGATCCTGCTCCTATTTGGTGATGCTGAGTTCGCCGGGTGCCGACACCATGGCCCGGGTGCGCGAGCTGATCGCGATAAGGAGGCCAAGGGTGAGCACGTAAGGTGCGGCGTAGAAGAGGTAGTAGCCCTGGGTGACGCCGACCGACTGAAGTGCCGGCCCGAGCGCGCCTGCGCCGCCGAAGAGCAGCGAGGCATAGAGGCAATGGACCGGGTTCCAGCGAGCGAAGATGACGAGTGCCACCGCCATCAGGCCCTGGCCTGAGGAAATGCCTTCGTTCCAGCTGCCCGGATAATAGAGCGAGAGATAGGCGCCGCCGACACCAGCCAGCGCACCGCCGACCGCTGTCGACCAGAGGCGCACGCGTTTGACGTTGATGCCGAGCGCACGGGCGGCATCGGCACTGTCACCGGCGACCCGGATGGTGAGGCCGACGCGGGTATTTTTCAGTACCCAGGCGGCCAGGAAGGCGAGTGCGATGCCGACCAGGAAGAGGACGTTGACGTTGAGAGCCGCCTGGACCTGCGGGATATCCGACCAGAAACCGAGCGGGATCGACGGCAGATCAGGCGCGACGGGCTGGACATAGGGCTTGCCGAAGAAGAAGGCGAGGCCCGAGCCGAAGATCATCAGGGCGATGCCGATCGCGATGTCGTTGACCTTGGGGAACTTGCAGATCCAGCCGTGCAGAAGACCGAAGAGAAGGCCGCAGATGGCCGCGGCAAGCGTACCCGCCCAGGCGGAGCCGGTGTGGTAGGCGACGGCATAGCCGCTCATGGCACCGAAGACGAGCGTACCTTCCAGGCCGAGATTGATGCGGCCGGAACGTTCCGTCAGGCATTCGCCGATGCTGACGAAGATGAAGGGCGTGGAGACACGGATGGCGCCGCCGAGGATGGCAAGGGGCACGCCCCAGAGACCGATGTCCGTCATGCGCGCTTCCCCTTCAGCAGGAGGCCATCCAGCGTAATGCGATCCCGGAACGCGTCGGACAGGAGGATGGCGATGAAGATCATGCCCTGGAAGACCACGATGGTGGCATCCGGCAGGTCGAGCCTTCGCTGGACGAGGCCACTTGAGGCCTCGAAGCCGGCGAAAAGCAGGGTGGCCGGAATGATCGCCAGGCAGTTGTGCCGGGCTAGGAAGGCGATGAGGATGCCCGTATAACCATAGCCGCCGGCGAGCGAGGCATTGGCCGAACCATGGACGGCCGCCACTTCGAAAGCCCCTGCAAGGCCAGCCAATGACCCACCGAGCGCTGTAAAACCGATCATCAGCAGGCCAGCGGGCAGCCCCTGCACCTGGGCGGCCCTGATGTTGCCGCCGACAATGCGGGCCGCAAATCCGAAGGTCGTCTTTTCGATCAGCACCCAGCAGAGGATGCAGGCGATGATGCCGGCCGCGAGGCCCCAGTGCACGCCGATGCCAGGGATTTCGCCAATTCGGTAGAGGTCCGGCAAGGGTGCCGTGGAGGGTTTGTTAAGGCTAGCGGGATCGCGGAGCGGTCCTTCCACCAGATGGTTCATAAGAGCGATCGCGATATAGGCCAGCAGCAGGCTGGAGATCGTCTCGTTCACTCCGCGGAAATGCCTGAGAGCCCCGATGCCGCCGATCCAGATGGCGCCGACCAAGGCACCTGCGATCATCATGGCGAGAATGCCGACCGGACCCGGCATGCCAGGTGCCAGCATGGCAACAGCACCGGCGCCGACACCGCCCAGGACGATCGCCCCCTCCCCTCCGATCACCACGAGACCCAGCCGGGCCGGCAGGGCGACGCAGAGGGCGGCGAGAAGAAGCGGTGCCGCACGGGCGAGCGTGTTGGTCCAGGAGAAGGAGGTGCCGAAGCCCGCCTTGTAGACGAGGGTGTAGAACTCGATGGGCGACGTGCCGATCAGGAGCAGAAAGACGGCAAAGAAGAGCATGCCGGCAAGAAGTGCTGCCAGCGGCAGGAAGAGCGGATCGAGCCAACGCAGGATCGTCTCGAGCGAGAGACTGCGTCTGGCCAGACCCTGGCTGGCGAAATCCGCCGGTGCACTCATGGCATGCCCCTCCCGGATCGTTACGAGGTCGACCCGACAACACCCTCGACGAGGTAGCTCATGCTCTCGAGCGCAACGTCGGTCTCGGCGAAGGCCTGGCCTTCGGTGGCGATGACATTGCCCTTGTTGTCCTTCAGCGGCCCCTTGATGACCGAGAAGCCGCCCTTCATGATTTCGGCAAGCGTCGCGTCGAACTGCTTGCGTGCCGGTTCGGTAACGGCCGGTCCGAGCGGACTCATCTTGACGAAGCCTTCGGCAAGGCCGCCGCGGACGAAGTTGTCGATGGTGCCGCCCGAAAGGGTCGTATTGACCATGTCGGTATAGACCTTGGACCAGTTCCACTCGGCGCCGGTCAGATATTTCTCAGGCGCCAGCGGGCTCTGGTTGGCGTGGTAGCCGCAGAGGAACATGCCGCGACCGGCGCCGGTTTCCATGACGACTTTCGGGCCGTCGACATGGCAGGTGACGACGTCGACGCCCTGGTCGGCGAGGGCGTTTGTGGCTTCCGCTTCCTTGACGGCAAGCGACCATTCACCGGTGAAGATGACCTGGCAGGTAATCGTGGGATCGACGGCGCGGGCGCCGAGCAGGAAGGAGTTGATGTTGAGCAGGACCTGCGGAATGGGCTTTGCCGCGACGAAGCCGATCTTCTTGGTCTTGGTCATGTGACCGGCAACGATGCCGTTCAGATACTGGCCCATGCCGATATAGCCGAAATAGGAGCCGGTGTTGGCCGGCTTGTCCGGGGTCCAGAGGCCGCCGCAATGCTCGAAGCGAACATCGGGATATTTCGGCGCCATGGTCAGGATATGGGGGTCGAAATAGCCGAAGGAGGTCGGGAAGAGCAGTGTTGCGCCGTCGAAGTTGATCATGCTCTCCATGGTCTTCTGGACGTCGACCGTTTCCGGTACCTGTTCTTCTTCGACCACGGTCACGCCCTCGATCGCCTTGATCGCGGCAGCGCCTTCGGCGTGAGCCTGGTTGTAACCGAAGTCGTCCTTCGGGCCGACATAGATGAAGCCGACAGTCAGGCCTGCGGCGCGGGCAACATTGAAAGGAAGCACGCTGCTTGCGGCGGCAAGGCCTGCGAGGCCGGCTGACTGGCGCAGAAACTGGCGGCGGCTCGGCATAAGAAACTGGCTCATGAAGGATCTCCCAGATCAGGATGAACAGTGAAGCTCGGGCGGGCGCTGGTTCCCCTGATTTTCTATGGCGCTCCGCGTTCACCTTTGAGTAACCCATATGGCGCCGCTTCTGTCTTGTGCTAAGTTTTGCGCGAGCTGCTGCAAGATTTGCATCACCACCGGAGATCTCACATGCGGCACCTGACTTCGCTGCGTTACATCGATGCCGTCGCCAAGGCCGGCTCCATCCGGGGGGCCGCGGAATCGCTGGCGATTACGTCCACGGCACTCAATCGGCGTATTCTGGCGCTGGAGGAGGAACTTGGCGTGCCGGTCTTCGAGCGGCTGCCGCACGGGGTTCGGTTGTCGAGCGCCGGCGAGATCCTGATCCATCACATCCGCAACCAGATCTCCGACATGGAGCGGGTGCGCTCACAGATCGCGGACCTTTCAGGCGTTCGTCGCGGTCATGTGTCGATTGCCTGCAGCCAGGCGCTCCTGCCCTATTTCCTGCCGCATCAGATCGCGCACTATCGAAAGGACCATCCGGCGGTGACCTTCGGCGTGCATCTGCGCGACCGCCAGGCGGCGGAGCAGTCGCTGGTCGATCACTCGGCGGATCTGGCGATCGTCTTCGAGCCGGTCAGGATGGCCGATTTCATGACGCTGATCCGGGTGCATCAGCCGGTGCATGTGGTGATGGCGCCGCACCATCCTCTGGCAGCCAAGGACACCATCCGGCTGAGCGACTGCCTAGCCTATCCCTATTCCCTGCCGACAGTCCCCTTCGGCGTCCGGCACCTGATGGACATGGCGGCGCAGAAATCATCCTATCGGCTGGAGCCGGTGATCGAATCGGACAGTTTCGAGTTCCTGCGCAATCATGCGGTTGCGGAGAACATCATCACCTTCCAGATCCCGATCGGGCTTTCGGACCATACGATGACGGGGGAGATGATCACGCGACCGCTCGACAAGCGTGATGTGCCGGCAGGCGTGCTTTACATGGGGCAGCTGCGCGGGCGCACGCTTCCGGTCGCGGCAGCCCGGTTCGCAGCCCAATTGTCGACGACCCTGGCCAATCGATACGAAGTGTCGTGAGCACGAAGAGTGCTAGTGCTCAGAGGCCTCCGGTCGGGTCGCCCGATAGAGCAGAAAGGCAAAGACAGCAGCCAGCCCGAACCAGGTGAAGGCGTAGCCAAGATGATTGTTGGGGAAGGTCACCACCGTCAGGCCGCCGACCGGCAGGCCCTCGCCGCTCTGATCGGCATCGAGGAAATAGGGAGCAACCTCCCCGAGCCCCAGGACCTCGGCCATGGCGATCGTGTCGCGGGAAAACCATCGATTGCCCGAGGGATCATTGTCTCGCAGAAAGGCGCCGCCCGGCTGGGTGAGACGCAGGAGGCCGGTGACGGTCAGCTCACCCTGCGGTCTGGGACGATTGTCGGCTGATTGAGCATCGTCCGGCACGAAACCCCGGTTGATGAAGAGGCGCCAGCCGTCGCTCGACTGAAAGGGCGACATGACCCAGAAGCCGGATCCGCGCGCCGTCACGGCCTTGACGAGGATATCTTCGCCCTGAAGGTAGCTGCCGCTCACCTCGACGCGACGATATTCCGCCGTGTCGAAGGTGAGTGCTGGCCAATCACCCGGGCCAGGCGCGGCCGAAGGCGGGGCGGTGAGCCCCGCCTCGACGCGTTCGATCAGCGCCGTTTTCCATTGCAGGCGCTGGACCTGCCAGACGCCGAGGCCGACGAGCAGGCCGATGGCAAGGATGCCCAGTCCGATGAACCACCACGGTCTGCGCGTCCGCGTCATTGCCTCACCTGTTGGCTCAGGAGCCGAAGCCCTGGAAGCTCTCGTGATCCATCGATGGCATCATGTTGGTGTTGAGGTTGTACATGACCCAGACCGAGCCGGCGATCATGATCACCACCACGATGATGGTGAAGATCATCGACAGCATGGTCCAGCCTTCGTCCGAGCGCGTGTTCATGTGCAGGAAGTAGACCATGTGGACGAGGATCTGGACGACGGCAAAGGCGATCACCGTCACCGCCGTCAGGACACGGCTTTCGAAGCCGCCGCTCATGACGATGGCAAAGGGAATGATCGTCAGGATCGCGGCCAGCACAAAGCCGGTCAGATAGGAGCGGTAGCTGCCATGATCGTGGCCGCTGTTGTCGTGGCCATGCTCGTGATGGCCATGGGGCTGGATGGAAGGTTTGGACATCAGATCATCCCCAGGAGATAGACGAAGGTGAAGACACCGATCCAGATGACATCGAGGAAGTGCCAGAACATGCTCAGGCATTCCATGCGTCGGGTGTTGGCCGGGATCAGGCCCTTCTGATTGACCTGGACCATCAGGGTGACGAGCCAGATGCAGCCGAACAGGACGTGCAGACCGTGCGTGCCGACGAGCGCGAAAAAGGCCGACAGGAAGGCCGAACGCTGCGGACCGGCGCCGAGTTCGATCAGGTGGTGGAACTCGTAGAGTTCCAGCGCCAGGAAGGCGAGGCCGAGCAGCAGGGTCACCGCCAGCCATGCCTGCATGCGGGCCTGGCGACCCTCGTACATCGACAGCATGGCAAAGCCGAAGGTGATCGAGGAGACCAGCAGGAAGCCGGTGTTGATGGCGATCAGCTCCAGTTCGAAAAGCGCCTTCGGGCCCGGGCCGGCCGCATAGCTCTGGCCGACCACGCCGAAGACGGCGAAGAGGACTGCGAACATCAGGCAGTCGCTCATCAGGTAGATCCAGAAGCCGAGCCGCGTGGACCCGCCTTCCGGATGATGATGCGGCTCGGTTTCCCAATAGACGGCGGGCGTATCGGTTTGGGTGACGGTACTCACGATGTTCACGCTCCTACGCTTGCCAGTTCGCGATCACGGGCCTTTTCGACACGCTCGACCTCGTCGACGGGGACGTGGAAATCCCGGTCGTAGTTGAAGGTGTGGGCGATCGAGACGGCAATGATCGCGAGGAAAGACAGGGCCGCCAGCCACCAGATGTACCAGACCAGGGCGAAGCCGCAGATCGTGGCCAGGCCTGAGATGATCACACCCGTGCCGGTGTAACGTGGCATGTGGATCGGCAGGTAAGGAGCCTTCGGGCGTGTCTGACCGACCTGCTTCATGTCGTGCCAGGCGTCGAGATCATGGACGACAGGCGTGAGGGCGAAGTTGTAGGACGGCGGGGGAGAGGAGGTCGCCCATTCCAGGGTGCGGCCATCCCAGGGGTCGCCGGTCACGTCCATGTTGTCCTTGCGCTGCCAGATCGAGACGGCGATCTGGATGAAGAAGGCGGCGATACCGATGGCAATCAGGAAGGCGCCGAGAGCTGCCAGGATGAACCAAATCCTGAGATCCGGATCATCGAAGACACGCATGCGGCGGGTGACGCCCATCAGGCCGAGCACATAGAGCGGCATGAAGGCGAGCCAGAAACCGCTGACCCAGCTCCAGAACGAGACCGTGCCCCAGAAGACGTTGAGCTTGAAGCCGAAGGCCTTGGGCCACCAGTAGGCGATCGCGGCAAAGCAGCCGAAGAGCACGCCGCCGATGATGACATTGTGGAAGTGTGCCACCAGGAAGAGCGAGTTGTGCAGGACGAAGTCTGCCGGCGGAACCGCCAGAAGAACGCCCGTCATGCCACCGATTGTGAAGGTCAGCATGAAGGCGACCGTCCACATCATCGGCAGATCGAAGCGGACCCGTCCCTTGTACATGGTGAAGAGCCAGTTGAAGATCTTGGCCCCCGTCGGCACCGAGATGATCATGGTGGTGATGCCGAAGAAGGCGTTCACCGAGGCACCCGAGCCCATGGTGAAGAAGTGGTGCAGCCAGACGATATAGCTCAGGATCGTGATACAGACGGTGGCATAGACCATCGAGCTGTAGCCGAAGAGGCGCTTGCCGGAGAAGGTCGAGGTGATCTCAGAGAAGACGCCGAAGAGCGGCAGGATGAGGATATAGACTTCCGGGTGGCCCCAGATCCAGATGAGGTTGATGTACATCATCGGATTGCCGCCGAGATCGTTCGTGAAGAAGTTCGTTCCCACGTAGCGATCGAGCGTCAGGAGGATCAGCGTCATCGTCAACACTGGGAAGGAGGCGACGATCAGGATGTTGGTGCAGAGTGCGGTCCAGGTGAAGACCGGCATGCGCATCAGGGTCATGCCCGGAGCGCGCATCTTGACGATGGTGACCAGCAGGTTGATGCCTGACAGTGTCGTTCCGACGCCGGCAATCTGCAGACCCCAGATGTAATAATCCACCCCGACCCATGGGCTGTAGCCGATGCCCGACAGCGGCGGGAAGGCAAGCCACCCCGTCTGGGCGAATTCGCCGACGAAGAGCGAGGCCATCACCAAAACGGCACCACCAACCGTCATCCAGAAGGAGAAGTTGTTGAGGAAGGGGAAGGAGACGTCACGCGCGCCGATCTGCAGCGGCACGACATAGTTCATCAGACCGGTGACGAAGGGCATCGCCACGAAGAAGATCATGATCACGCCATGGGCGGTGAAGATCTGGTCGTAGTGGTGAGCGTTGAGATAGCCCTCTGAGCCATTGAAGGCGAGCACCTGCTGCAGGCGCATCATGATGGCGTCGGCAAAGCCGCGCACCAGCATGACCAGCGCCAGTATGATGTACATGATGCCGATCTTCTTATGGTCGACCGAGGTCAGCCATTCGCGCCAGAGATAGCCCCAGAGGCGGTAATAGGTCAGCGCGGCAACCGTTGCGGCGCCGCCGACCGCGACGACCACGAAGGTCGAGAGAACGATGGGATCCGTCGGGATCGCACTCCAGTTGAGGCGGCCGAGAAGAAACGTGGTGGAATGGTCTATTGCAGTGGCCATGCCGAATTCCTGTCAGAGTTGCGGCGCGTTGCCGGATGCCTGCCGGACGAGCGTGAGGAAACGTTCGGCCTCACCGCCAAAGGGCGATGCCGGCTGCGTCATGTTGTGTCCCATCAGGGGACCCGAAATGACGGGCTTGTCGTTGAACGAGGCGGGCTTTGCGGCCAGCATCTGTTCCAGCTCCTCGACCGAGCAGAAGCCCAGAACCTTGAAAGGCTCCCAGCCGAAGACCGGCTCGCGCGTGCCACGACGCTCGTGCTTGTCATAGATCAGCGCGCTCATGTTGACCGTGCCGGCGATGCCCGTGCCGCCCTGGGCGTCGAGCGCCATCATCTCGGCCATGCAGATCTTGCCCTCTTCGACGCACATGTTGACGACGCGTGGGAAGAGTTGCGGATCGACGCTGGCGAATGTCACGGGCGTGACGTTCTCGCTGGGGCGCTCGAGTTCAAGATACTTCGCGCGGTCCAGCTTTTCGCTGCCGGCGCGCGCCTCTTCGACCCAGGCCTCGAAGGCTGCGGCATCCGTTGCCTTTGCCTTGAAACGCATGCCGGAGAAGCCTGCGCCCGAGTAGTGCGAAGCGAGGCCCTGGAAGGTGCCCTCCTGATTGAACACCCCGTGCAGGGTCGTCTGCATGCCGGGCATCGCATAGATCATGCCGGCCATATGCGGGATGTAGAAGGCGTTCATCACGGAGGACGAGGTCAACGAGAAGCGGATTGGACGATCGGTCGGAACCGGCAGTTCGTTGACGGCGGCAACGCCGTATTGCGGGTAGATGAAGAGCCACTTCCAGTCGAGTGCGACCACCTGAACGTCCAGCGGCTCCTGCTGCGGATCGAGCGGCTGCTCTTCGGAGACGCGTGCCAGCGGGCGGTAGGGATCGAGGAGATGGGTTCCGACCCAGGTCAGCGCACCCAGGCAGATGATGATCATCAGAGGGATCGCCCAGATGATCAGCTCGAGTTTGGTGGAGTGGGACCAGTTCGGCTTGTAGATCGCGTCCTTGTTGGCCGCACGATAGTGCCAGGCGAACCAGCAGGTCATCACCATCACCGGAATGATGATGACCAGCATCAGCAGCGTCGAGATGACGAGCAGATCACGCTGCTGGGCGGCGATATCGCCGGTGGGAGCAAGGACTTCGGCCTTGCAGGCGGACAGGAACAGGACCGCCCCGAGGGCGGCCAGTATTTTCGGGAGGCGAAGCTTCTGCATCTCTTACCCTGATACACTGACGGGTCACAGAGCAGGGGTCCCCCCGAACGCTACTCGACGACCATTGATATTCGTCAAGGTAGTTAGTTGGGTTTTGCAGTGCAGCACATACGACAATTTGTCACCTGTCAATTTGGCCGCAGCTGCGGCATCGCTTTGCGCCATGTTAGACTGAGGCGCGGAGTGCATTCCCCCCATGCAGGTTCGCCCCGTTCAAGCCAGAAAGTGAGCACGCGTTATGGCGAGCCTGACCGGTTCTACATCTCCCACCGCCCAGAAGGGGCGCACGACGTCTGAAGACGATCATCACGTTTCCCCTTCCGATATCGCTGTCGGCGTCATCATTGGCCGCACGTCCGAATTCTTCGATTTCTTCGTCTTCGCCATCGCCTCGGTCATCGTCTTCCCGGCGCGCATCTTCCCGTTTCTCGATCCGCTGACCGGCACACTGTGGTCCTTTGTGCTCGTGGCACTCGCCTTTGTGGCGCGCCCACTGGGGACGGTGCTGTTTACCATGCTCGACCGCCGCCATGGTCGCGTGACGAAGCTGACCGTGGCGCTGTTCCTGCTCGGGACATCGACGGTTGCGATGGGCCTCGTGCCCTCCTACGAGACCGCGGGATGGTGGGCGATCGCGATGCTGGCCCTTCTGCGCATCGGACAGGGTCTGGCCCTGGGCGGCACGTGGGACGGTCTCGCACCGCTGCTCGCGATCACGGCGTCCAAAGACAGCCGTGGCTTCTACGCCATGGTCCCGCAGCTCGGTGCCGTCGTCGGACTGGCGGTCGCGGCCGTGCTCTTCGCCTATCTGGTCATGACGCTGTCGGCAGCCGACTTCCTCGACTGGGGCTGGCGCTATCCCTTCTTCGTCGCCTTCGCGATCAATGTGGTGGCGCTTTTTGCGCGGCTTCGCATCGTCGACACGCCGGAGTTCAAGGAACTGTTCGAGACGAATGAGCTGACACCTACGAGCCTGCGCGCCACCTTGTCGCAGGACGGACGCACGGTGCTGCTCGGCGTTTTCGTGCCGCTGGCGAGCTTTGCCATGTTCCACATGGTCACGGTTTTTCCGCTGTCCTGGATCTTCCTCTACACGGATGAGACGCCCGGCACCTTCCTTCTGATCGAAGCGGCCGGCGCTGCAGTGGGTGTGCTTGCCATGCTCTTTTCCGGCTGGCTCTCCGACCGGATCGGCCGCGAAAAGATCCTCGTCTGGGGAGCCTGGGCGATCGGCGCCTTTGCGCTGACGGCCCCCTTGTTGCTCAACGGGGGCGAGACCGGTGTCGTCATCTACATGATGGTGGGCTTCATCGTGCTGGGCTTCAACTTTGCCCAGTCGTCAGGCACCATCGCCTCGCTCTTCGACCGACGCAACCGCTATACCGCATCGGCCATGGTGTCTGCACTATCCTGGATGTTCGGCGCGGGATTTGCGCCTCTCGCGGCACTCCTGCTGTCGACATGGTTCGGTCTTTTCGCAGCCGGCCTCTACCTCCTCTCCGGCGCTGTCTGCACGCTGATTTCGCTCGCGCTTGCGCGCCAGATCGCGCTGCAGCCGAAGGGCCAGGACTGAGAAGGCGGCGAGACAAACATCTGCCAAGGAAGTGACCAAAGCCCCGGACAACTGCTCCGGGGCTTTGTTTTTTGCGTGGTCACGCGCCGGATGCGCGAAGCGCATGGGATCAAAAGCCGCTTCTTCCCGTTGAGCCGAGATGATGGATCTTACGGAGTGGTCGCCCGACCCTTACATCCTGGTTCTCACCGGGTTCGGCTTTCTGATCGCGCTCGTCGCCTGGCTGCCATTGGCGCTGCGGCGATTGCCGCTCTCCCTGCCCATCGTTTGCGTCTGCCTTGGCGCCGCACTCTTCCTGGTCCCGCAGGTGTCCGACCAGCCGCTGCCTCTAAGCTATCCGCACATCACAGAACGCTTCACCGAATTCGTGGTTATCATCGCGCTGATGGGCGCGGGACTGAAACTCGACCGGGTGTTCAGTTGGCGGCGCTGGAACGTGACGTGGCGGCTTCTGGCCATCACCATGCCTCTCAGCATTGGCGCGATCACGGTTCTAGGCATCTGGGGCCTGGGCTTCTCCCTGCCGATCGCTTTGTTGCTGGCTGCCAGTCTGGCGCCGACAGACCCGGTTCTTGCAGCAGACGTTCAGGTGGGACCGCCGAAATCGGGACAGGAGGACGAGGTCAGGTTCGGGCTGACCTCCGAGGCCGGTCTGAATGACGGATTGGCCTTCCCCTTCGTCAATCTCGCCATCCTGCTCAGCCTTTCCTTCGCCAATGGTGACCCCTGGCTGGGAAAATGGGTCTTTCACAGCGTTCTCTGGGAAGTTGGCGCGGGCACACTGGGTGGATGGCTGATCGGCAGGTTGTTCGGCTGGCTGACCTTTCAGATGCCGGCAGACACGAAGCTCGCACAGACCGGCGACGGGCTGATCGCCATCGCCGCGACCTTCGTCTCCTACGGCCTAACCGAACTCATCGAATGCTATGGGTTCCTGGCGGTCTTCGTCACAGCGTTGACCTTGCGGCACGCCCACCGGCAGCACGACTTCCACCGCGAGATGCATGATGTCACCGAGCAGATGGAACGGCTCGCCATGATGATCCTGCTGGTGCTGTTCGGTGGCGCGCTTGTCAGCGGCCTTCTGGCTCCGCTTGGATTGATCGATGTGGGCATCGCCGTGGCGATCCTGCTTATGGTGCGGCCGATCGCGGGTCTGATCGGTCTTTTCGGCCTGAAGGCTTCCACAAGCGAAAAGCTCACGCTCGCCTTCTTCGGCATCCGCGGTGTCGGCTCCTTCTATTATCTCGCCTATGGCCTCAACCACATGCCTGTCGAAGGTGCCGAACGCTTGTGGGCCATCGTCGGGCTCGTGGTGCTGTTGTCCATTCTTCTGCACGGCCTGACCGTTACCCCGATCATGCGGCTCCTCGACAAAAGCCGAGGCCGGGATCCGGATGAAGGCACGCCGCCACCCGGGCTACAGGGTCCCGCCTCGCATGAGGGCTCTTGAGACGAGGCTTGGCTCGAGTCACGGCGAGGGCTCTCTGCGGGCAGACAAAGCCAAGCCCTTGCCTTTGCCGCCAACAACGCCATCCTTGAAGGGACTGTCCGGATACCCTTCCCGCTCGATGGAAGCAGCCGCCATCGCCACACATGCGCGGCTTTAAACCTTTGCCCGGACAGGCGAGGAGAAAACCGACTGGTGTCTGAGAAACGCATCCGCGTCATCGATCTGGAAACCGCCGGCAACGGTGCAAACGATGTCTGCGAGATCGGCTGGCAGGATGTGATCCTGCGTGACGGCCGCTGGATGCTTGACGAGCAGCGCGGTGCGCGGTTCGTCAACCCCGGACGACCCATTTCACCGGAGACCATGGCGATCCACCATATCCTCGATGCGCATGTGAAAGACGCACCCTATTGGAAGGATCTGGCGCCGGAGATCCTGCGTCCCGTCGAAGAGATTGTCGCGCTCGCCGCCCATCGTGCCGCCTTCGAGCAGCGGTATTGCACCCCTCGCCTCACCGGCGGGCTTCCGTGGATCTGCACCTGGAAATGTGCCTTGCGGGTTTGGCCGGACTTGCCGCGGTTCTCCAACCAGATGCTGCGCTATCAGCGCATGCCCGAGGGGCTGGTGCATGAGATCGGACTGCCGGCGCACCGGGCATTGCCGGATGCCTATGTGACGGCGCACCACCTTCGAGACGAGCTCAATGCGGCGTCGCTTGAAGAGCTTCTGGCCTGGAGTGCGGAGCCCGGGCTTCTTCCCCGCGTGCCTGCCGGCCCGGATCGCGGAAAAAGCTGGGAGCGTTTGAGCAGCGAAGCGCTCACCGCCTATCTTCAGGACCGGGACGCCGACATCAGATTCAGTGCGAGGACGGAACTGGCAAGGCGCGATGAACGGCAGGAGCGCGAGGACCTGGAGCCCGCGCAACGGCAGTTGCTATGAGTGACCGCTCTGGGCATCCGCCTTATCCCGAAACGCCCGATGGCCGTTATTTCGTTGTCCGCGGTCGCCTCTGGCGCAAGAGCAATCCGGCTCTGGACGACGATCTCAGGCAGCGTCTGGTGAAGGCGCTGATGGCGGCGCGCAATGCGGTTCGCCAGGCGAAAGGCGATCCTCAGGCGACCGCTGTTGCACGCAAAGGCGTGAACGACGCGAAGGTCGCTTTGGGTGAGCGAGGGCCCGTCTGGTGGCATGATGGTCAACCGGACTTCAACCGGCACATGGCGAAGAACACGCCCTATGCCGACTGTTTTTTTGGGCTTGACGCCAACGAGTAGGGGAACGAGCGGGAGTGAAGACCGACAAACCGCTCATTCTGACGGCGCAGATTGCGGCAGGCGACCTTGCGCCATTCAATCTCCTGCGGGCAGAGCATTTCCCCGCCGATCGAAACTTCCTCTCGGCGCATCTGACGATGTTTCACCGACTGCCCGGAGAATATGAGGCTCAAATCCGCAGCGATCTGGCGCAAGTGGCAGGACAAACACCAAGGATTGATGCGGAGGTCAGCGGACTTCGCCATCTTGGCGCCGGCGTCGCTTTCTCCATCTCGAGTCCCGAACTGCAGACGGTGCGTGAAGCGCTTCGCGCGCGGTTCGTGGCGTGGCTCGGGTCGCAGGACATGCAGCCATGGCGGCCGCATGTCACCATTCAAAACAAGGCTTCAAGGGCAGCGGCCGACGCGCTTCATGCGCGCCTCAGTGCCGGTTTCCAATCTTACTCGATTGCGATCACGGGCTTGCAGCTTTGGGCCTATCGCAGTGGCCCATGGGATCATCTCGTCGATATGGCGTTCGAATGACCGCTCTGACGGGGTGTCTGCCGCGCTTCAGTCCTCCACACAGCGGAGATAACCAAGCACGGCTTCCGTGATCATCGACTTGTGGCGCGCATAGAGGGGAGGCTCAGAAAGGTCGCGCTTGAAGATCGTGCCGAAGGTGTAGCGGTTGGACACGCGAAAAAAGCAGAAGGCGCTGATAAGCATATGCACATCGATCGCGTCCGCACGGCGCTTGAAGGCGCCCGTCTGAAGCCCGCGATCGATGATGTCCTGGATGGTGCGGATGACGGAGATGTTCAGGTCGGCGATCTCGCTCGATCGCTTCATGTGCATCGCATGGTGGATGTTTTCGATGCTGACCAGCCGGACGAAGTCCGGGTTCTGCTCGTCGTGGTCGAAGGTCGTGCTGATCAGCCGGCGCAGTGCTTCTTCGGGCGGTAACTCGGCCAGTTGAAGATCGGCTTCGAGCGATCGGATCTTGCGGTAGGCCTTCTCCAGCACCGCCAGATACAGCCCCTCCTTGCTGCCATAGTAGTAATAGATCATGCGCTTGGAAGTGCGGGTCTTTTCCGCGATCTGATCAACGCGAGCGCCCGACAGGCCGAGTTCGGAAAACTCCTCGGTTGCGACATCTAGAATGTCTTCACGCGTGCGCTCAGGGTCGTTCCTGCGCGTTTCCCTCACCGTTTTTGCCATCTGCTCCATCCCCGGTCGCGGCTGCAGGTCTCATCGACGCGCCGCGCTCTCCGTTCATAGTGGTCTCGCCATCGCGCTTCAAGCTAGCTACCGTTGACACTAACTAGTTAGTACATTATCGTCGTGTTCAGTTTGGGAGGCCTGAGGTTCCGGGAATGCTGGGGCCTCGATAACGGGAGGTGACATGACGCAGACGCGCGACATCCTGCGCGCCGGACTGATCGGGTTCGGCATTCAGCGCTCGCTGACACCTGCCATGCATATGCGCGAGGGCGAGGCCCAGGGCGTCGACTATCGCTACGACCTCATCGATCTCAATGAACGCAAGCTCGGGCCCGATGACCTCGAGATGCTTGTCGCCGAGGCGGAGGCGCAAGGGTTCTGCGGCCTCAACATCACTTATCCCTGCAAACAGAAAATCCTGCCCCTGCTCACCGAGATCTCGGAGGATGCCCGCAAGCTGGGTGCCGTCAATACCGTCGTTCTGCGCGACGGCAGACGCATGGGCCACAACACCGACTGGTGGGGCTTCGCCGAGGGTTTCAAGCGACAGCTTCCCGATGCGGACCTGTCGGCGGTGGTGCAGATCGGCGCAGGCGGCGCCGGTGCAGCGACAGCCTATGCCGTGCTCGCAATGGGCGCGCGTTCGCTTGCAGTTTTCGATATCGATCCGGCCAAAGCTTCGGACCTCGCCTCGCTGATGGCGCGGAATTTTCCGGAAGCGTCGGTCACCGTCGCGACTGATCTGCAGGCTGTGCTCAACGGCGCGACAGGCCTCGTCCACGCCACGCCAATGGGCATGGACAAACATCCCGGCATGCCATTACCGGCCGAGCTGTTGCATCCGGGCCTCTGGGTCGCCGAGGTGGTCTACTTCCCCTTGGAGACAGCGCTGCTGCAGGCCGCGCGCAAGCGCGGATGCCGTGTGGCAAACGGAGGAGGCATGGCCGTCTTCCAGGCCGTCGGCGCCTTTTCGCTGTTTACGGGCCTTGAGCCCGATGTTGGCCGCATGCTTCGCCATTTCGCAGACCTGACACAACCAGGTCCCCTGCGGCTGCCTGAAACGGCTTGAGGCGAGGAACGTGCATTTGAGATTCGCGGACATTGAACTCGATGCCCGTGATGACTGGAACTGGTAGCCCGTCGCGGCAGGGAGGAGAAAGACATGTTCGGCCGCATCGACATCCTGCGCTCCCGGGCAGCACGCGAAGGATCGCCGCTTTCCGGCCTACCTCTCCGCACGCAGCGCAGAACATTCCAGCTGCGGCGCATCTGCCTTCCTCTGCGGAGGTGCGCATGAAAACGTCGATTGCGACCGTTTCCATCAGCGGTGAATTCGAGGAAAAGCTCGCCGCCATCGCGCGTGCCGGCTTCGATGCCGTCGAGATTTTCGAAAACGATTTCCTGACATTCGATCGCTCGCCTGCAGAGGTTGGGCAGATGGTTCGCGATCACGGGCTGGCCGTGTCGCTGTTCCAGCCGTTTCGCGATTTCGAAGGCATGCCGGAGCCGTTCCGGTCCCGCAATTTCGACCGGGCAGAGCGCAAGTTCGATCTGATGGCCGAGCTCGGCACGGATCTGATGCTGATTTGCTCGAACACCTCTCCGGTCGCACTGGGCGGGATCGACCGCGCTGCCGAGGATTTCCACGCACTTGGCGAACGTGCGGCCCGCCGCGGTTTGCGGGTGGGCTACGAGGCGCTCGCCTGGGGCCGGCATATCAGTGATCATCGCGACGCCTGGGAGATCGTGCGGCGAGCCGACCACCCCAGCATCGGCCTGATCCTCGACAGCTTTCACACCCTGTCTCGGAAAATCGAGCTGAACTCGATCCGCTCGATCCCCGGCGATCGCATCTTCATCGTGCAGCTTGCAGATGCGCCGCTGATCGAGATGGATCTCCTCTATTGGTCGCGCCATTTCCGCAACATGCCGGGCGAAGGCGACCTGGCCGTCACCGCCTTCATGCAGGCCATCGCGGCCACCGGATACAACGGCTATCTGTCGCTCGAAATCTTCAACGACCAGTTTCGCGGCGGCTCACCCGATGCGATCTCGCGCGATGGGCGTCGCTCTCTCGTCAACCTCATGGATCAGGTGGCGCGGGCCGAGCCGAAGATCAGCATACCGGTGCCGGCGATGCCTGATCGCGCCAAGGTTTCCGACATCGCCTTCATCGAATTTGCGGCCGGGGAGGACGAGGGGCGCGAACTCGAGGCCCTTTTCGCGCTTCTCGGCTTCGCGTCCATCGCCCGCCATCGCTCCAAAGCCGTGACCCTCTATCGGCAGGGGAACATCAACCTCGTCATCAACAGGGAAGAGAAGGGCTTTGCCAACGCCTCCTATCTCGTCCATGGCGCCAATGCCTATGCCTTCGGGCTCATGGTCGATGACGCGGCAGAGGCCCACAGGCGTGCGCTCGCACTCGGTGCGGAAGATTTTCACCAGCCTGTCGGTCCGGGCGAAATGCAGGTCCCGGCGATCCGCGGGGTCGGCGGAGGGCTCGTCTACTTCCTCGACCGCAAGAGCGAGCTCGCGCGGATATTCGACGTCGAGTTCATGCCTCTCGACGAGGGACCGGAAGAGGCCGTCGATATCGGTCTGACCCGGATTGACCACATTGCCCAGACGACACGCTACGAGGAGATGCTGACCTGGCTGCTCTTCTACACATCGCAGCTCGATGCCCAGAAGACCCCGATGATCGACATCATCGATCCGGCCGGGCTCGTTCGAAGCCAGGTGATCGAATCGCCCGACGGGCGCCTGCGCATCACCTTGAACGGCGCTGAAAACCGTAACACGCTGGCCGGCCGCTTCATCGCCGAAACCTTCGGCTCGGGCATCCAGCACATCGCCTTCGAGACAGAAGACATCTTCGCCACGGCCGCGGCGCTTGCCGACAAAGGGTTCCAGTCTCTGTTGATCTCGCCGAACTATTACGACGACATAGAAGCCCGCTTCGGGCTCGACCCGGTGCTCGTCGAGCGTATGAAGTCGGCTAATATTCTCTACGACCGTGATGATGCCGGCGAGTATTTCCAGCTCTATTCGCCGACCTATGGCGAGGGCTTCTTCTTCGAAATCGTCGAACGGCGCGGCTATCGGGGCTACGGGGCGCCGAATGCGATCTTTCGTATCGCCGCGCTCAAGCGTCACCTGCGTCCGAAGGGGATGCCGAGATGAGCGCCTGGATCCTAGACATCGCCGGGCGCGGCCGCTCAGTTGGCCACCGTGCCACCCAGCGCAATCGTCAGGGACTGGTCGATATGCCTCGAGAGCGCTGCAGCCGCTGCCTCCGGCGCTCCGTCCCTCAGCGGGGTGAGAAAGGCCATGTGCTCCGCGATCACGCGTGTGGCGTTGTCGCGCGTCACGCGTACCCTGGTCTGCGCGGTCATGCGGATCTTGATCGCCGTGACGCGGTAGACGTTGGAAATCAGGCTGTTCTCCATGGCATCGACCATGTCGGCATGCATCCGCCAATCATAGACCTGAAGCTCTCGAAGGAAGGCCGGAAGATCGACCGTATCGTCGCGGCTCAGCCTTTCGCGCGCCGTGATATGCCAATCCAGCCAGCTCGCGATGACATCGCGGTCGAGCCGCTGGATCATGTCGGGAATGGCGCTGAGTTCGATGACCCGACGCATCTGATAGGCTTCCCGCACGAAGGTGACATCAAGGCTCGGCACCATGAGGCCGCGCTGCGGGAGTGTCTGCAAAAGCCCTTCCGCCTCCAGCCGCGGGATCGCTTCTCGCACGGCGCTCAAGGTCAGCCCGGTTGTCTCCACGAGCTCGCGCTGGGAGATCAGCTGGCCGGGCTTGAGCCGGCCCCAATTCAGAAGTTCTTCAATTCGACTATAGGCGAGCTGCCTGAGCGAGCTTTCGCCTGTCGTCGACGTCACTGCCTGCCGGTCGCTCGGTTTGTCTCTCATCGGGTCACACTGTCCGCTTTCGGGATTGATAACCGCACACTAACATGTTAGTTCGATATCAGTAAGGCAGGATTGCTGCCGCAACCACGTTTTCACAGGTTTGGAGGACCGGAAGCGGGTTGAGGTGGAAAAACACCCACCAATCCACAGTCAAACGGGAGGAGACTACCAATGCAATACAAACTGACCCGCCGCTTCCTGATGGCCTCGGCCATCGCCATGACGGCCATCACTGCCAGCGGACCGCTTGCGGCCGTGCTCGCCCAGGACAAGCCTGTCATCCGGATGTCCACGCCGGCCTCGGAGACCGATCAGCGCTCCGTTGCGCTCGCGACCGTCTTCGGTCCGGCGATCGGCGAATTCGCCACCTACCAGCCGCATTACAACGCTTCTCTGGTGCCGCAGGGCTCGGAGCTCGAGGCGATTGCCGCCGGCGATCTGGAAATGTCGATCACCTCGGCCCAGGAGCTTGCAAACTTCCTGCCCGAATTCTCGATCTTCGCCACCGGCTATGTTCACCGCAGCGCCCAGCATCAGGTCAATGTCTTCAACGACCCGCTGATGGACCCGTTCAAGGAGAAGGTCGAAAGCGAACTCGGCGTGAAGCTTCTCGCGGTCATGTATCTCGGCAAGCGCCACGTGAACCTGCGCTTCCCGCGTTCTGAAAAGAACGTGATGGCCCCGGCCGATCTCGCTGGCGTCAACCTGCGCATGCCCGGCAGCGACGCCTGGCAGTTCCTCGGCCGCGCCCTTGGCGCCAACCCGACGCCGATGGCCTTCACCGAGATCTACACGGCCCTGCAGACGGGCTCAGTCGATGGTCAGGACAACCCGCTGCCGACGGTCGTCGATGCCAAGTTCTACGAAGTTACCAAGCAGGTGAGCCTGACCGCCCATCTGGTCGACCTGAACTATGTCGCCTTCTCCAAGGCGGTCTGGGACAAGCTCACCCCCGAGCAGCAGGCAACCGTCCAGAAGGCCGCCGAAGACGCGGCGCAGTCCGGCCGGGAAGGCCAGCTGATGAAAGAGGACGAGCTGGTCGCCTTCCTGAAGGAGCAGGGTCTCGAGGTCTATGAACCCGATCTCAACGCCTTCCGCACCCATGTCCAGGCACAGTATGTCGGCTCCGAATTCGCCAAGGCCTGGCCGGAAGGCGTGCTCGACAAGATCAACGCGCTGGCGGACTGAGCCCAATCCGACCTGAACCGGGCCGGAGAGCGATCTCCGGCCCCTCGTCGAACATGATGTCCTGTCGAAGGTGATGGTGTGTCTTCTCTAACCAGACTGTTTCGGACCTCGGCGGAGGCCGTGGCTGCCGCACTGATGGCCGCGATGTTTGCGACCTTCATCCTGCAGGTCGTCATTCGCTATACGGCGCGCCTGCCCTGGGTTGCCGAAAACATGCCATTCCTTCAGCCGGCAAACTTCGGCTGGACGCTGGAATTCTGCCTTGCCATTTGGGTCTGGCTGATCTTCTGGGGCAACAGTTTCGTCGTCAGGGTCGAGGACCACGTTACCTTCGACGTGCTCTACGTCTCCGTTTCTCCACGCGTCCGGCGCATCTTCACCGTCATCACCGGCCTTGCCGTCGCCATCGCGCTGCTTCTATCCGTGGCGCCGACCTGGGACCGCCTGGCCATCCTTCGCCTGAAGAAGACAGCCACGCTCGGCGAGCTCTTCGGCGACTGGATCCGGATGCGGGATATCTACGTGATCTACATCGTCTTCCTCGTCGCTGTTGCAGGCCGCTATCTCTGGCAGGTCTGGAATGCGCTGCGCGAGAGCCTTGCCGGTTCTGACGAAACCGGCCATTCGGGTGACCCGGCATGAGCATCGCCTTTCTTCTTTGCATCGTCATCCTGCTCGGCCTCGCTGTGATGGGAACACCGATCGCCTATGCGATCCTGGTGGCCTCCTTCGCCTATCTCGCTGCCACCGGCCAGAGCATCGGCATCAGCGGCAAGATCCTGCTCGACGGGCTCTATCAGAGCTTCATCCTGCTCGCCGTGCCGCTCTTCATCATCGCCGCCAACATCATGAATGCCGGGTCGGTCTCCGATCGCCTGTTGCAGTTCTGCGTCGCCCTGGTCGGCCGGTTCCGCGGTGGGCTCGGCCACGTCAACATTCTGTCTTCGCTGGTCTTTTCCGGCATGTCGGGCTCGGCGATCGCCGATGCGGCCGGAATCGGCAAGATGATCATCGACATGATGGTGAAGTCGGGCCACTACACCCGCGGCTATGCCGCCGCGATCACGGCGGCTTCGGCCACGATCGGCCCGATCATCCCGCCGTCAATCCCGATGGTGCTTTACGCGCTCGTGTCCAACACCTCCATCGGCTACCTCTTTCTCGGCGGCATCGTGCCCGGCCTGTTGATGGGGGCCGTGCTCATGGCAATGAATGCCTGGATCTCGCACAGGCGCGGCTTCGCCAAGCATGAACCCGTGCCGCTGCGCGACTTCCCGCGCCTGACGATCAATGCGGGTCCGGCCCTCATGATGCCGGCGATCCTGCTCTACGGCATCTATGGCGGCGTGACGACGCCAACGGAAGCAGCGGCTGTGGCGGCCTTCTATGCGCTGATTCTCGCGACGATCTTTTACAGGTCGCTCAGCTTCCGGCATTTTTACGAGATCCTGGTGTCGAGCGCGCGCTCGTCGGCGGCGGTGGGCCTGATCATCGGCGGCGCACTCATTCTCAACTACATCGTCGCGTCCGAAAACATCCCGACCGTCGTCGCCGACGCACTTGTTGGCCTCGACGTGCATCCGCTGGTTTTCCTGCTTGTCGTGAACCTGCTGCTGCTCGTTCTCGGCTGTTTCCTCGATGCGTCCACGATCATCCTGGTCATCATTCCGCTCTTCATTCCGACCTGTCGGGCGCTCGGTATCGACCTCGTGCATTTCGGGGTGGTGGCCGTGGTCAACTGCATGATCGGGCTGATTACGCCGCCCTACGGCATCCTGCTCTTCGTCATCAATGCCGTGACGCGGATCCCGCTTGCCGAAATCATCCGAGAGATCTGGCTCTTTCTGGCGGCCCTCATGGTTGCACTGCTGATGCTGATCCTCGTACCCGACATCACCCTGATACTGCCGAGAGCCCTCGGCTATGCCGGCTGATCGCAATGCCCCTGTTTCGAGGACCTTCTCCATGACGCATAACTTCCACGGGATCGTCCCGGTGATGATCACGCCCTTCGACGACAACAATCGGATCGACTGGGACGGCTATGCCAGGCTGATCGAGTGGTACATCGAGAACGGCTCGCATGGTCTCTTCGCCGTGTGCCAGTCATCGGAAATGCTGTTTCTGACGCTTGAGGAGCGCACCGCGCTTGCTGCCTTTACGGTCGACCAGGTCCAGGGCCGCGTCCCTGTCGTTGCCTCCGGGCATATATCGGAACGCATGGAGGACCAGAAGGCCGAGCTAAGGGCCATGGCGGAAACGGGCGTCGATGCCGTCGTGCTCGTGACCAACCGTCTGGCGGCGGCCGACGAAGATGCATCTATCTTCCGGTCGCGGCTGCAGGACCTGATCGGCGCGCTTCCCGTTGACATGACGCTCGGGCTCTACGAATGCCCGGCCCCCTATCGGCGACTGCTGAGCGATGGCGAGGTGCGCTGGTGCGCCGACAGTGGCCGCTTTGCCTTCCTGAAGGATGTCTCCTGCGATCTGGACCATATCCGCCGCCGTCTTGCTCTGGTCGAGAATACGCCACTTGCGATCAACAACGCCAATGCGGCGATCGCTTGGCCCTTCCTGCAGGCCGGTGGCCACGGCTTTTCCGGGGTGATGAACAACTTCCATCCGGACCTTTATCGCTGGCTCTACGATCACGGCGAAGCCCATCCGGAGCTCGCCGCCGAGCTCGACACTTTCCTCGTCCTCTCCGCCATGTCGGAAAGCCTCGGCTATCCCAAGCTCGCGAAACACTACCACCGTCGCATCGGCACCTTCGCAAATGTGCACAGCCGCGCCGTGCCACACGACATTGCGGAACGCCACTGGGCGGTCGAAACGATCCTGGACCACATCATCGAAGGCGCCGAGCGTTTTCGGGTTGCGATCGGAGGCGTGTAGTTTGCCGCGGATATTGGCGGGGTCTGGCGCGGCTGGGCTTGGATTGCACTCTCGCTTATTGGAAAATTCAGTGGTGATCCGCTGAGATCAACAGCTTAAGTGGCTGCATCCCATGGCGGGATTTGCCAAGTAGTATTCAATTTGAGGGTGTGCTTTGGGGATTGGTTTTGTTGGTTGCGGGGGCAGGATTTGAACCTGCGGCCTTCAGGTTATGAGCCTGACGAGCTACCGGGCTGCTCCACCCCGCGCCAAGAGCGTCGAACGGCTGTTCTGACGCATGAAAGACTTTTTAAAGCGAAAGGGCCGCTTTGAGAGCGGCCCTAAGATTTCGGCTTGGGCCGAGTGTGTGTTGAGAAGATTTTGATTGCCTTTAGCAGACCTGGCAGCGACCTACTCTCCCGCGTCTTGAGACGAAGTACCATTGGCGCTGGGGCGTTTCACGGCCGTGTTCGGAATGGGAACGGGTGCAGCCACCCCGCCATAACCACCAGGTCGGCTAAGGGCAATCAATTGAGAAGCTGGCAGGCATTCGCCTGTTTTTTTGAACACGTCTTTTGTTTTTCAAGCGATGGGTATGGCACCCATACAGGCTGATAAGCCGTCGCCAAGAGTTTGGCGCGCCGTCCGCAGCGAAGCATCCGAAGGATGCGACAGCGTGAGGACAAAACAGATGGCTTTTGTTCATCTTCGATGAACACAAGCAATGAGAACGATCAAGCCAATCGAGCTATTAGTAACGGTAAGCTTCACACATTGCTGCGCTTCCACACCCGTCCTATCAACGTGGTCGTCTTCCACGGCTCTGATAGGGAATACTCGTTTTCAGGTGGGTTTCCCGCTTAGATGCCTTCAGCGGTTATCCCTTCCATATATAGCTACCCTGCTATGCCCTTGGCAGGACAACAGGTCCACCAGAGATATGTCCATCCCGGTCCTCTCGTACTAGGGACAGATCCTGTCAATATTCCTACACCCACGGCAGATAGGGACCGAACTGTCTCACGACGTTCTGAACCCAGCTCACGTACCGCTTTAATTGGCGAACAGCCAAACCCTTGGGACCTGCTCCAGCCCCAGGATGCGATGAGCCGACATCGAGGTGCCAAACAACCCCGTCGATATGGACTCTTGGGGGTCATCAGCCTGTTATCCCCGGCGTACCTTTTATCCGTTGAGCGATGGCCCTTCCACACGGGACCACCGGATCACTATGACCGACTTTCGTCTCTGCTCGACTTGTCAGTCTCGCAGTCAGGCGGGCTTATGCCATTGCACTCGACGACCGATTTCCGACCGGTCTGAGCCCACCATCGCGCGCCTCCGTTACTCTTTCGGAGGCGACCGCCCCAGTCAAACTACCCACCATACACTGTCCCGGATCCGGATGACGGACCGCGGTTAGACATCCATGACGATAAGGGTGGTATTTCAAGGATGGCTCCACTCAAACTGGCGTCCGAGCTTCAAAGCCTACCACCTATCCTACACATGCCGACACGAATGCCAGTGTAAAGCTATAGTAAAGGTGCACGGGGTCTTTCCGTCTGACCGCAGGAACCCCGCATCTTCACGGGGAATTCAATTTCACTGAGTCTATGTTGGAGACAGCGGGGAAGTCGTTACGCCATTCGTGCAGGTCGGAACTTACCCGACAAGGAATTTCGCTACCTTAGGACCGTTATAGTTACGGCCGCCGTTTACTGGGGCTTCGATTCAAAGCTTGCACCTCTCCTCTTAACCTTCCAGCACCGGGCAGGCGTCAGACCCTATACGTCGTCTTGCGACTTCGCAGAGCCCTGTGTTTTTGATAAACAGTCGCTACCCCCTGGTCTGTGCCACCCCATTACACTTGCGTGCAAAGGGGTCACGCTTCTTCCGAAGTTACGCGTGCAATTTGCCGAGTTCCTTCAACATAGTTCTCTCAAGCGCCTTGGTATACTCTACCTGACCACCTGTGTCGGTTTCGGGTACGGTCTGTACGGTGGAGCTATTTCCTGGAACCGCTTCCTCGCCCATTCAATCCAATAAGAATGAACAAGTTACGCAATCCGTCACTACCACCAGGCCCACGAATATTAACGTGGTTCCCATCGACTACGCATTTCTGCCTCATCTTAGGGGCCGGCTAACCCTGCTCAGATTAACTTTAAGCAGGAACCCTTGGTCTTTCGGCGAGAGGGTCTCTCACCCTCTTTATCGTTACTCATGTCAACATTCGCACTTCCGATACCTCCAGGAGCCCTCACGGGTCTCCCTTCACAGGCTTACGGAACGCTCCGCTACCACGTGCATTGCTGCACATCCTCAGCTTCGGTGCATGGCTTTAGCCCCGTTACATTTTCGGCGCAAAGACCCTTATTTAGACCAGTGAGCTGTTACGCTTTCTTTAAATGATGGCTGCTTCTAAGCCAACATCCTGGTTGTTTTGGGATCCTCACATCCTTTCCCACTTAGCCATGACTTGGGGACCTTAGCTGGAGGTCAGGGTTGTTGCCCTCTTCACGACGGACGTTAGCACCCGCCGTGTGTCTGCCGACTAGTACTCCCAGGTATTCGGAGTTTGGTTAGGATCAGTAAGACGGTGAGTCCCCATAGCCCATCCAGTGCTCTACCCCCTGGGGTATTCGGTCGACGCTCTACCTAAATAGATTTCGCGGAGAACCAGCTATCTCCGAGTTTGATTGGCCTTTCACCCCTAGCCACAAGTCATCCCAATCTATTGCAACAGATGCGGGTTCGGCCCTCCAGTTGGTGTTACCCAACCTTCAGCCTGCTCATGGCTAGATCACTCGGTTTCGGGTCTAATGCAACTAACTGAACGCCCTGTTCAGACTCGCTTTCG
>NZ_CP096478.1:3562500-4032500 GCF_056501445.1 Rhizobium sp. K33 | reverse complement strand
GGAAGGGGTCTTCGTGCGGATGATCCTTGAGGATCCCGAACTACAGGGCGTGGCGGCCGTCCTGTTCGACGAATTTCATGAACGGTCGCTCGATGCCGATTTGGGGCTTGCCCTCGCGCTCGACGCCCAGTCGGCGCTGCGGGCGGATCTGCGCATCCTCGTCATGTCGGCAACCCTCGATGTCGAGCGCATCGCGACCCTGCTTGCGAACCCGCCTGTCATTGTCAGCGAGGGCCGCAGTTTCCCCGTCGACATCCGCTATCGCGACAGGCCGGGCGACGAGCGGGTGGAAGACGCGGTGACGGCGGCGATCATGAAGGCGCTTGCCGACGAGACCGGTTCCATTCTCGCCTTCCTTCCCGGACAGGCCGAGATCCGCCGCGTGGCGGAGCGGCTCGAAACCAGGGTCGGTCCCGATATACTGATCGCGCCGCTCTACGGCATGCTGAGCCAGGCGGAGCAGGATGCGGCGATCAAGCCGCCGGCATCTGGTTTTCGCAAGATTGTCCTCTCGACCTCGATTGCCGAGACATCGATCACCATTGATGGCGTGCGCGTCGTGATCGACAGCGGCTTGCAGCGGCTGCCGGTCTTTGAAGCTTCGACCGGGATCACCCGGCTTGAGACGGTCCGCGTCTCTCGTGCCTCGGCGGACCAGCGCGCAGGGCGTGCGGGCCGAACCGAACCGGGCATTGCCGTGCGCCTCTGGCATATGGGACAGACGGCAGCGCTTCCGGCTTTCACGCCACCGGAGATCCTGTCCAGCGATCTCTCCGGACTTGCGCTCGACATGGCCCATTGGGGGGTGGCGGATCCGCGACAGCTGCTGCTTCTTGATATGCCGCCCGAGGCCGCTTTGAAGGAGGCGCGGCAGCTTCTGATCGGGCTCGGGGCTCTGGATGAGCGCCTGCAATTGACTGCCAAGGGTCGGCGGATGCGCGATTTCGGTCTGCCGCCCCGTCTGGCCGCGATGGTGCTCGGGGCTGCCGAGCAGGGGCAGGCGCGCGCCGCGGCAGAACTCGCCGTGCTCCTGACCGAACAGGGATTGGGTGGGAGCGATCTCGATCTGGACGAGCGGCTGCGGCAATTCCGGCGCGATCGGGGAGAGCGGGCTCGCAATGCCCGCAACCTCGCCCAGCGTCTATCGTCCGGCCTTTCGTCGGGCTCATCGGGCGCAAGCAATGGGGATGGCGAACTGCCTGCATCTGCCGGTACACTGCTCATTCATGCCTTTCCCGACCGGATCGCGCGGCAACGCGGCGGGCGGGGGCGTTTCGTGCTGGCGAATGGACGCGGTGCCGAGATTGCCGGGAGCGAGAGACTGGCCGGCGCGGAGTTGCTCGTCATCGCCGACCTGACAGGCAAGGCCGCCCAGGGCCGCGTCCTGGCGGCTGCGGAAGTGACGCGCGGCGAAATCGAGACCCTGCGTCCCGGTGCCATCACGACCAAGGATGAAAGCGGCTTCGATCTCTCCAGCCGGCAGGTTCGGGCACGGCGGGTGACGCGGCTCGGCGCCATCGTCTTCGATGAACAGCCCCTGCCAAAGCCAAAGGGAGAAGAGGCCGCGCGCGCGCTGGCGGAAGGCGTGCAGCAATTGGGACTGGCGGTTCTGCCGTTTTCCAAGGCCGCCGCGCAGCTGCGGCAAAGGCTCGGTTTCCTGCACCGGACGCTTGGCGAACCCTGGCCGGATACATCCGATCACGGCCTGCTCGAACAGCTCGATCTCTGGTTCATCCCCTTTCAGTCCGGCGTCACCAGTTTTCAGGAGGTCACGGCAGGCAGTCTGCATGACGGATTGATGGCGCTGGTGCCGGCGGGTGCGACCCGCGAGCTCGACCGTCTCGTGCCCACCCATTTCACCGCGCCGACGGGGCAGTCGCATCCGATCCATTATGATGGGGACGAGCCGATTCTGCAGATCAGGGTGCAGGAGCTCTTCGGGCTGAAGACCCATCCGTCGATCGGTGGCGGCAAATTGCCACTGGTCCTGGAGTTGACCTCGCCGGCGCATCGACCCATTCAGACGACACGGGATCTTCCCGGGTTCTGGGCGGGCTCGTGGAAGGATGTGCGCGCCGACATGCGCGGGCGTTACCCAAAACACCCCTGGCCGGAGGATCCGGCAGCGGCGGCCCCGACGACACGAGCGAAACCGCGCGGGACCTGAGGGTCTGAGAGGAAGGCGACAGGATGAACATGGATCTGGCTGCCAAGTTCGGACCGAGCAGCCGTCGGCTGCGACTGGAGACGCTGGTCAAGCTGCGCTGGGTGGCGGTCGCCGGCCAGTTGCTGACAATCCTGGTCGTGGCGCTGTGGTTCGAATTCCCCCTGCCGTTGATGACCTGCCTAGGTCTGATCGCGGCGTTGGCGGCGGCCAATTCGCTTCTGTCCGTCGCCTTCCCGCCGACCTACCGACTGGAGCCAGCCGCGGCCTTTGCCGTCCTGTCTCTCGACCTCTTCCAGATGGGCGCCCTGCTTTTCATCACCGGCGGGCTGAATAATCCCTTCGCGCCGCTGATCTGCATTCCCGTCATCATTTCCTTTGCATCGCAGCCGAGCCGGCATTCGATCGCGCTCTTCGTCACGGCGCTGGCCTTCATCACCCTGCTCGCCTTCACGCCCTATCCCCTGCCCTGGTTCGAGGGGCGCAGCCTCGAAGTGCATCCGCTGCTGCAGCTCGGCATGTGGAGCTCGATCGTGTCGATGACGGCTTTTGCGGCCTTCTATGCCTATCGCGTGTCCCAGGAGGCCACTCTTCTTGCCGATGCACTGACCGCGACCGAGCTCATCCTGCAGCGGGAGAAACACCTGCATCAGCTGGACGGGCTTGCGGCTGCCGCAGCGCATGAGTTGGGAACGCCGCTGGCAACGATCAGCGTGGTGGCGAAGGAGATGGAGCGCGACCTCGGACAGGACGAGCGCTTCCGCGAAGACGTGCAGCTGCTGCGCAGCCAGAGCGAGCGTTGCCGCGATATCCTGCGCCGCCTGACCTCGCTGGCCACGGAGGGCGAGGCGCATATGCGTGAGCTTCCTCTGTCCTCGATGATCGAAGAAGTCATTGCGCCGCATCGCGAGTTTGGCGTGAAAGTGGAGCTTATCGAGCTGTCCGCGCGTGCCGAAGAGCCGGTGGGCAGCCGCAACCCCGCCATTCTCTATGGTCTGGGCAATTTGTTGGAGAATGCGGTCGATTACGCGCGCTCGAAGGTGACCGTCAGTGTCGAGCATACGGCGGCCGATGTCACGGTGACCATCGAGGACGACGGGGCCGGATTTTCTGCCGGGGTCTTGCAAAGAATTGGCGAGCCCTATGTTACCAGCAGACAAAGCGATACGCGGGCCGGTGGGCTCGGGCTCGGACTGTTCATTGCCAAGACCTTGCTGGAGCGGTCCGGCGCGAGCCTCCGGTTTGAAAATCGCAGCCCCGAAGGTTCCGGAGCCCGGGTGGTGGTGAACTGGCCACGCGAATACATGGAATTGGACACGTCGATATGACTTTACCTCTGCGGTCTGAGGATCGCATATGGTCTATCGCAGACTTTTCGCACAGTCGCAGGAACACAGAACATGGCAGACGCAGCATCACAGGTCGCAAAATCCGCCACCGGCACACAGCAGGCAGGCAATCCCGATCTCGGGCCCGACCCGTCCTTGTTGATCGTTGACGACGATGCGCCGTTTTTGCGCCGGCTGGCGCGCGCCATGGAAAGCCGCGGATTTGCGGTGGAGCTTGCGGGCTCCGTCGCCGAAGGGATCGCCAAAGCCAAGGAAGCAGCACCGGCCTACGCCGTGGTGGATCTGAGACTTGGCGACGGAACCGGGCTCGACGTCATCGAGGCAATCCGCGAGCGTCGATCCGACACCCGCATCATCGTGCTGACGGGCTATGGGAATATCGCCACCGCTGTCACCGCTGTGAAACTCGGGGCGCTTGATTATCTCGCAAAGCCTGCCGATGCCGACGATGTCTATCTCGCCCTGACCCAGCGGCCCGGTGAAAAGGCTGAAATCCCGGAGAACCCGATGTCGGCGGACCGGATTCGCTGGGAGCACATCCAGCGCGTCTATGAAAGCTGCGACCGCAATGTTTCGGAGACAGCACGGCGGCTCAACATGCATCGCCGGACACTGCAGCGCATTCTGGCGAAGCGCGCGCCGAAGTAACTTACAGCGTCTTCAGCTGTGCGGCCCACTCCGCAGCCATCAGCCTTTGGGCGGCGGCCCTCGAGAAATCGAGGGTGACGGCCTTGCGCGTGGCGGGGGGCAGGCGATGCTCCGGCGCTTCCCGCACAACATGACCGGAATATCCGTCCGACAGGAACAGCCCGCAGTCCTCCGGGAAGATGTCGAGCGGAACACCTGCATGGGTGGCGAAGAAGAGACGGTCGCAGTAGCGACGATAGTCGGGCCACTTGCGGTCGACCCTGAAATCCTCGATCGAGGATTTGATCTCCACGATCCAGATCTCCCCTTTTTCCGAGAGCGCGATCAGATCCGCCCGACGCCCATTGGACAGGGTGAGCTCGGGAAGAATGGCAAAGCGCATCTCCGCCAGCAGGATCTGAACGCCACGGCGAATCATCATCGCGCGATCGGACTGACGTCCGTCGATTAAGGGATTGTTTACCGCTACAGAGATCAAGGTCATGGAAAACTCCGCTCCGCGCGCCGAAGTCTGTTGCAAAAAAGCAATGCGGAGTCATTTTGCACCGCCGAAGACATTCGGCTGAAGTACGGCACTTGCACTGCCGAGATTAATTCAAAATAAACCATAATCAAGGATGGTCACCGAGCCATCTTCCAGCCATCACCCAAGAGCTTCCTTATGCGCTTCCGCAATATCCTGACTGCGCTCGGCCTGGTTATGTCCATCGGCCTTGCGGGCTGCACGACGACGACCGGTGAAAAGACAGAAGTCGCCGAAACCACCAAGATCGAGATCTTCAGCGATTCCTATGGCTCCGTAACCGATGCTGGTTATGCCCTGCCCGCGATTCCGATTCAGAAGGTCGACAAGAAGTTTCACCGACAAATTGTCGATTATGCGACCAAGGAAAAGCCGGGCACGATTGTCGTGAACACGCGCGAGCGTTTCCTTTACTACGTGCTGCCGCGCGGCAAGGCCGTTCGTTACGGCATCGGCGTCGGCAAGCAGGGTTTTGCCTGGGAAGGCGAAGCCTACATCGCCTGGAAGCAGGCCTGGCCGACCTGGCATCCGCCGAAGGAAATGGCGGAGCGCAAGCCTGAAGTGGCCAAGTATGTCGAGAAGGGCATGGATCCCGGCCTGCGCAACCCGCTCGGTGCCCGCGCCATGTATCTCTTCAACGAAAAAGGTCAGGACACGCTGTTCCGCCTGCACGGCACGCCGGAATGGGCTTCGATCGGTACGGCTGCGTCTTCGGGCTGCATCCGCCTGATGAACCAGGACGTGATCGACCTCTACAATCGCGTGAAGCCGGGCCGCAACGCCAAGGTCGTTGTGCAGCAGTAAGCTTCCGATACTACAGTTTATAAAGAGGCCCGCCGGATCGCTCCGGCGGGCCTCTTTTTTGTGGGTTTCAGTCGCCCGCGATCAGGCCGCCGACTTCGCCTTCAGCTCGATACGACGACGGTGGAGCACCGGCTCGGTATAGCCATTGGGTTGCTCCCTGCCCTTCAGGACGAGATCGAGAGCGGCCTGGAAGGCCACCGATCCGTCGTAATCCTTCGCCATCGGCAGATAAGCGGGATCACCGGGATTCTGGCCGTCGACAACAACGGCCATGCGCTTCAGCGTTTCGATGACCTGCTCTTCCGTCACCACGCCATGATGCAGCCAGTTGGCCATGTGCTGGGCGGAAATGCGCAGTGTCGCGCGATCTTCCATCAGGCCGACATTGTTGATGTCCGGGACCTTGGAGCAGCCGACGCCCTGATCGATCCAGCGGACGACGTAACCGAGGATGCCTTGCGCGTTGTTGTCGAGCTCGCGCTGGATTTCTTCCGGGGTCCAGTTCGGGCGCGTTGCGACCGGAACGGAAAGAATGTCAGAGAGCTTGGCGCGCGCGCGGGACTTCAGGCCGTTCTGGACGTCCGCGACATTGATGCTGTGGTAATGCGTCGCGTGCAGGGTGGCCGCCGTCGGTGACGGAACCCAGGCCGTGTTGGCGCCGGCCTTCGGATGGGCGATCTTCTGCTCCAGCATCGCCGCCATCAGATCCGGCATGGCCCACATCCCCTTGCCGATCTGGGCGTGACCGGAGAGGCCGCATTCGAGGCCGATGTCGACGTTCCAGTTTTCGTAAGCCGATATCCACGCCGCCTGCTTCATGTCGCCCTTGCGGATCATGGGGCCGGCTTCCATCGAGGTATGGATCTCGTCGCCGGTGCGGTCAAGGAAACCGGTGTTGATGAAGACGACTCGCTCGCGGGCAGCGCGGATGCATTCCTTGAGATTGACGGTGGTGCGGCGCTCTTCGTCCATGATGCCCATCTTGATCGTGTTGGGCGCCATTCCGATCAGCTGCTCGACCGCCGAGAAGATTTCGCAGGCGAAGGCCACTTCTTCCGGCCCATGCATCTTGGGCTTCACGACATACATTGAGCCGGCGCGGGAATTCTTGCGGCGACCGTTCGGGCCGATGTCGTGCAAAGCGATCAGGGCGGTGATCGCCGCATCCATGATGCCTTCCGGGACTTCGTTGCCGTCCCTGTCGGTGATCGCGGGGTTGGTCATCAGGTGGCCGACATTGCGAACGAGCATCAGCGATCTGCCCGGCAAGGTCTTGGCGGCGCCATCCGGGCCAATCAGCGATACGTCATCACTCAAGGCGCGGGTAAAGGTCTTGCCACCCTTCGTGACTTCCTCGGTCAGATCGCCCTTCATCAGGCCGAGCCAGTTGGAATAAACGGTGACCTTGTCCTCCGCGTCAACGGCGGCGACCGAATCCTCGCAATCCATGATCGTGGTGAGCGCCGATTCCAGCCCGACATCGGCGATGCCGGCGGGATCGTCCTTGCCGATCAGGCTGTCAGGATCAATGAAGACCAGAGTGTGCAGGCCGTTGGTGCGGAAATAGAGGCGATATGCCTTATCGTTCTCACGCTTGAAACCAACATACTGGTCCGGGCTGGAAAGTCCGGTCCGTCCGTTAGTGGTTTCGACGAAAAGGGCGCCGTTTTCGAAATCGAAGCCGGTCACATCCGCCCAGCTTCCGCCGGCGAGCGGCAGGCTCCGGTCGAGGAAGGCTTTCGCCCAAGCGACGACCTTGCCGCCGCGAACCGGATTGTAGCCCTTCCCCTTCTCCGCACCGTCGGCTTCAGAAATCGCGTCGGTGCCATAGAGCGCATCGTAAAGCGAACCCCAGCGGGCATTGGCAGCGTTCAAGGCATAACGCGCGTTCATGACCGGAACCACGAGCTGCGGCCCAGCGATCGACGAGATCTCCGGATCGACATTGGCCGTCTCGATCTTGAAGTCGGGGCCTTCCGGCAGAAGATAACCGATGTCGCGGAGGAAGCTTTCATAGGCCCCGAGATCGGAGGGAGCCCCGTTCTTGCGATACCAGGCATCGATCTCAGCCTGCAGGTCATCACGCTTGGCCAGCAGGGAACGGTTCTTCGGTGCCAGCTCGTGCACGATTTTCGAGAAGCCGGCGAAGAAGGCGTCAGCCTCGACGTCCGTGCCCGGGATGACCTCGTTGACGATGAACTCGTAGAGGCGTTTGTCGATCGAAAGACCATGGGCTGAAACGGATGTCATGACGTCACTCCTCATACTGATGTCGCTGTTGGCCACAGCATCGCTGAAATGCATTCTCAGTCAATCTTGCATAAATTAGAAATATTGTTTCCGTTTTGGAAAGTTAGTTGCGGGCCGTCCTCGGCCGGCCCGTCGCCGTGGCCGTGATGCGGGCTTCAACGAGCTTGCGCCGCCCCTCGATCTCCGGTGCATCGAGCTCTTCCTTGAGGAGCAGTACGACATCGACCGCACCGCTTGCCTCCGCGCTTCTGCGCGCAATGTCACTGGCACGGGCGCGTGCCTTCTCCAGCGCGAGCGCTTCGTCCGTGACCCGCTCTCCCTCGCCGGCACCGGTGATGATGAAGAGTCCTTCCTCCGGCGAACTGACGGTGACGGAGACACTGCTTCGGACCTGGCCGACAACCGCGCCAACCGCATTGGCGACGTCGGCGTCTGGCGGAACGACACAATCCGATGCCAGCATCTCAGCGATGGCCGGGTAATAGACGCCGGCGGAGGCTCCGAGACCGATGAGCGGCCGATCCAGGGAGAGATTAAAGCGCGCAATGCCTGTCTGGCGACGAAGCGCCCGGTCGATCAGCACGGACCGGGCGGGATCGACATCGGTCAGGCCATCCTCGGCAAGAGCTGCGGACAGGATGACTTCGGCGGACTGGCGGGTGAGACGATCGACAATCATCTGGCTCAGCATCTCGACCGTCTGGGCGATCGGCTGGCCAGCGCCATCCTTCTGGCGAAGGGCGAGTGTCATGCCGAGCTCGGCGGCTCTCCGGTCCCATTGCCCCTGCCGGTCCAGGACATGCATGGCATCAGACGGGGTGAGCCCGCAGATATGGACGAGGCCCCGGGCGACAAGACGGTCGAGCGTCGCCTTCTGCTGGGTGAAGCTGATCAGCTGGTCGAGCGGCAGCGGCACGGGGCCGATCTTTTGGAACAGAGCTGCCTCCTGAGGCTGCAGGCCAGCTGCCAGGTGATCCGGCACGCCCGTGCGGACGGCGAAGCGTCCGTCATGGCGTCCGAGATGCGGCGCGCGCACCTGGCGCTCGAGCACATCGGTGATCGCCGTCCCATGCAGGGCGGCTGCGAGGCTCAAGGGGACGAGACGGCGTGGGCCGAGGTCTATCTTCGCCGCGAGGCCCCGATCGTCGAAGCGGACTTCCGAATCGCCGCCGAGGCCGAAAGTGCGCATGGCGACAGCTTCCACCATGGTGCGGTAACCGCCAACGACTGCGCCATCCTGATCGAGCCGCGGCTGACCGGCCTCCATGACGGCGACGTCGGTCGTCGTGCCGCCGATATCGGAGACAACGGCATCATCGAGACCGGTGAGGTGACGCGCACCGACAAGGCTTGCCGCCGGGCCCGACAGGATGGTTTCGATGGGCCGCAGGCGTGCTTCGGCCGCCGAAATCAGGGCACCATCGCCCCGGACGACCATCAGCGGCGCGTGAATGCCGCGCTCGAGGAGGTAGCGCTCCGCCGAGCCGATCAGGCGGTCGATCATGGCGACCAGCCGGGCATTGAGCAATGTGGTCAGCGCACGGCGTGGCCCACCCAGCTTGGAGGAAAGCTCGTGGCTGCAGGTCACCGGCAGGCCGGAATGGCGGCGGATGATGTCGCGCGCCCGCTGCTCATGGGCGGGATTGCGGACGGCGAAATAGCCGGCAATGGCAAAGGAGGAGACATCGGCCGACAGTTCCGGCAAGGCGGCTTCCAGCGCGGGCGCATTGAAGGGGGTCTCGTTGCCATGGACATCGTGGCCGCCGGCGATGAAGAGCACGGGATCCTTGCCCAGGGCTTCGGCCAGACCATCGCGCTTGAGGTCTTCCGGCCCGAAGCCGATCATGATCAGACCGGCGCGACCGCCCTGCCCTTCGACAAGTGCATTGGTTGCGAGCGTGGTGGAGAGAGAAACCAATCCGATGGCCGAGGGATCGATGGCCGATGCGGAAAGCACGCTCTCCAGCGCTCCCGAGATCCCGATCGAGAGATCGTGGCGGGTCGTCAGAGATTTCGCCTTGGCCAGGATCCCATGGGTCTCGCTGTAGATTACGGCGTCGGTGTAGGTGCCGCCGGTATCGATGCCCAGCATGTAATCGGATGTCACGCAGTCTTCCCCATGGTGCCCGCCGGAATGGCGCGGCATCCCTTATGGCACAGCGCCTGTTACCAATTCCAGCGAGACAGCGGCAGGATCACGCCGCTTTACGGCTAGCGCGGCGTGACCCGCATCGGCAGGCCGCCGGCCGGCTGGGTCGTCAGCTTCTGAACGGGCCAGGGCCTGGTCTGCGGCGTGGTCGCAAACCTATATTTCTGCATCAGAACGGCCAATGCGATGACCGCTTCCTGCAGCGCGAAGGTTGCGCCGATGCAGACGCGGGGGCCGGCGCCGAAGGGCAGATACTGGAAACGGCCGATCTTTTCCCGCGCGCCGGGCAAGAAGCGGGAGGGATCGAAGAGACGTGGCTTTTCCCAGTAGAGTTCGTGGCGATGCAGCGTCCAAGGCATGACCAGCACCGTTGTGCCTTTCGCGATCTCAACGACTTCGCCGTTCGGCGCTGTATATCGATCATCTGCGATGGCATCCCGGTTGATCGAAGGAGCTGGCGGGTAGAGCCGCATCGCTTCCTCGAAGGAGGCGCGGACATGCGGCATGCGATCGAGCCATTCCACGGGATCGGCACCCGATGCGATCACCTCGTCGATCTCGCGCTCCATGGCATCCCGGACATCCGGACAATGAGCCACGCAATAGAGCGTCCAGGCCAGAGCACGCGCGGTGGTCTCGTGGCCGGCACCGATGAAGGTCAGAATATTGTCCTCGATCTCTTCCGAGGTGAGCCCATCCGGACCTTCGAGCTCAAGCAGAAGCGTGAGGAAATCATCCGGTGCCTCGCTGCGGTTGGTCTGGATGAGCGAACGCCGGTGATCCATGGTTCGGCGCACGAGTTCGCGGAACTTGCGCAGCACGCCCAGACCTCGGATGCGCGTCAGGCGCGGGATCCATTTGGGAGCCTTCAGCAGATCGAGCGGATCGACGCGACCCATGCTGTGGAGGAGATCGTCGACATCTCTCGCAAAATCGCCCTGCTCCGAGATGATCCCGCCGGAAAACAGGGTCTCGGACAGGATCGCATAGGTGAGTTCGGTCATGTCGACCGCGATATCGCGCACGACACCCTCACCGCCCGAATGATAGCGATCGAGAAAAAGCTCGCTCTGCTCACGCATCTGCCGCGCGAAACCGCGCGCATGACGCGGCGTGAAGACAGGCGCCATGGCCTTGCGGGAGCGTTTCCAGACAGGCCCCTCTGCCGTCAGCAATCCATCGCGCAGGATGGGCCGCAGCACGAGCTGGCGGATCTCCGACATCTCGTAATTCGACGCATTGTCGACGAGCACATGACGGATGAGACCGGGATCATTGGCGATGATCGTTGTCTGGCCGAAGAAGCGTGTGACGATCCAGGGCCAGGTGTAGGACGGCTGTCCCCAGAGCTCGAGCGGGTTCTTCAGGACCGTGCGAATGATTTCCAGCCGGCTGGGCGGGACCGTTCGCGGCACGGGTGCCGGCGGCTCGAAGGTCGATTTGCGCAGACTGGCGTCCATGTGATGCTCCCTCGAAGGGTTGGAGCCCCCCTCAATGAGTTAGAGCAGCGCTTCCAACTCGTCCAGCCGATCATTGATCAGCCAGCCGTAATAGTTCTCTTCCGGCCAATTCGCCGCACCACTGGCGCGCTTGGACGCGAGTGCACGTGCCCGTTGCTGCGATCCACCAATGTTGAAGAGCGTGGCCGTGACACCCGGATTCCCCGAGATATCGACATCTGCAATCTGGCGGTAGTCGTCGATCGACTTGCGGATCACCGCCGCCATGAAGGCGAGCGAGATATCGGGATCCATGATCGCCTTGTAGACGCCGGCCGCATCGTTTTCGTCGAGCTTGGCATAGCCGGACTTCTCATGCACGAGATCCGACAGCATCAGCGCCGTCAACGGATTGATCTGGCCGAGGCCGAAGGTCTGGCCGGCATAGAAGGGCTGGAAGAAAACCGCGCTGAACCGGTTGTTGGGATAGGATTTGCCGCCCACGGTCTTGCCGCGGAAGCGATCCTGCCAGACGTCTTCGCGGCAGGTCCACAGACGATAGGAATCCGAATAGCCGTTGCATTCGGCAAATTCAGGCCGGCTGACGAATTCGCCGATGCTCTCGTCCTTGTAGCCGAAGCGGAAGCTGTTGCCGGCGTAGGAGGCCGCCTTCACGTAGTAGCTCTGCAGGCTGTCATAGGCATCGACATTATAGGTGTGCTCGCCGACGATCGCGCCGACCATGTGAATCGGCGCAATGCCATAGGCCGCTGCCGTCTTCTTGATCTTGCCGACCAGCTTGGAGTCGGTCTTCAGGAGATCGCGGACCTTTTCATATTTCAGATCGAAGCTGGTCTTACCCGCCTTCGTGCGGCGCACCGACGCGCCGGGTATCGCCGGCTGCTCAGCATTGCGATTTCCCGAGGGGACCTTGTCGTCAGCAAGCGACACGGCGGGCACAAGCCCGGCGAGCGTAAAGGCGACGATGAGATTTCTGGCAATGTTCAGCACGATGGGCGGCCCCTGGACATTTGTCCTTCAACGGATTGGCGACGCAGGGCGACCGTCATCCGACAGCGGCACTCCTTACATAAGGGGCACCTGTATTGTCGATACGGGTCGCTTTCACTTTCCCGGCACGCCGGGGGCGAAAGCGACCCATAGATGCACAAAGATCACAGGATGTAGCGGCTCAGATCAGCATTGGCCGCGAGATCACCGACATGCTCCTGAACGTAGCTCGAGTCGATCATGACCTCCGAGCCGCTGCGATCCGGCGCATGGAAGGAGATCTCGTCAAGCACCCGTTCCATGACCGTCTGCAGGCGGCGCGCACCGATATTCTCAACCGTCTCGTTGAGCTGAACGGCGACATCGGCGAGCGCGTCGATCGCGTCTTCGGTGAAGTCGAGGTTCAACTCTTCGGTCGCCATCAGCGCCTTGTACTGGCGGATCAGGCTTGCCTCCGTTTCCGTCAGGATGCGGCGGAAGTCTTCCTTGGTCAGCGGCTTCAGTTCCACGCGGATCGGCAGGCGGCCCTGGAGCTCCGGCAGGAGGTCGGACGGCTTGGACACGTGGAAGGCGCCCGAGGCGATGAAGAGGATATGGTCGGTCTTGACCGGGCCATACTTGGTGGCAACGGTCGTGCCTTCCACAAGCGGCAGCAGGTCGCGCTGCACGCCTTCACGCGAAACGCCAGCGCCCATCGCGCCTTCGCGCGCGGCGATCTTGTCGATCTCGTCCAGGAAGACGATGCCGTCATTCTCGACCGAGCGCAGGGCTTCCCGCTGGATCACCTCGTTGTCGATCAGCTTGTCGGACTCGTCGCGGATCAGGTCGCCATAGGACGCCTTGACGGTAGTGCGGACCTTCTTCGTCCGGTTGCCCATGGCCTTGCCGAACATTTCGGAGATGTTGAGGATGCCGATATTGGCCCCCGGCATGCCCGGAACCTCGAAGCCCGGCATGCCGGCCCCGCTGTCGGCAACCTCAATGTCGATTTCCTTGTCGTCGAGCTCGCCGTTGCGCAGCTTCTTGCGGAAGCTGTCGCGGGTGGCGGGCGAGGCGGTCGCGCCGACCAGGGCGTCAAGCACGCGCTCTTCAGCCAGCTGATGCGCCTTGGCCTGCACCTCCTGCCGCTTCTTGTCGCGCACCAGGGCGATGCCGACCTCGACGAGGTCACGGATGATCTGCTCGACGTCACGGCCGACATAACCGACTTCGGTAAACTTGGTGGCCTCCACCTTGATGAAGGGGGCGCCGGCGAGTTTGGCGAGGCGACGGGAGATTTCCGTCTTGCCGACACCGGTCGGGCCGATCATCAGGATGTTCTTCGGCATGACTTCGTCGCGCAGGTCTTCCGAAAGCTGCTGGCGGCGCCAGCGGTTGCGCAAAGCGATGGCGACAGCCCGCTTAGCTTCATGCTGGCCGATGATATGGCGATCGAGCTCGGAGACGATCTCGCGCGGAGAAAAATTGGTCATTCAGTCTGCTCCTCACGATGCCGCGAACCCGCGCATCGTCGCTTGCGGTGGCACAGTCCCGGCAGCCGTTACTCGGCGTCGAGGGTTTCGACCACCATGTTGTTGTTGGTGTAGACGCAGATCTCGCCGGCGATCGTCAGCGCGCGGCGAGCGATGTCTTCGGCCGAACGATCGGTATCCATCAGGGCGCGGGCGGCGGCGAAGGCATAATTGCCACCGGAGCCGATCGCGATCGTGCCGTGTTCGGGCTCCAGCACGTCGCCATTACCGGTGATCGCCAGCGTGATCGACTTGTCGGCCACCAGCATCATGGCTTCGAGATTGCGCAGATATTTGTCGGTGCGCCAGTCCTTGGCGAGCTCGACGGCAGCGCGCATCAGCTGGCCGGGATATTGTTCGAGCTTCTTTTCGAGACGGTCGAGCAGTGTGAAGGCATCGGCCGTCGCGCCGGCGAAACCTGCGATCACCTCGCCGCCCTTCCCGATGCGGCGAACCTTGCGGGCATTGCCCTTCATCACGGTCTGGCCGAGGCTGACCTGTCCGTCACCGGCCATCACCACCTTGCCGTCCTTGCGTACGGTAATAATCGTTGTCATCAGTCACCTGTCACCCGCCGACGCGGGCCTTGTGGAGCGGGCACGAGGGCCCGGGTTTGTCGGTTCCTATGTAAGTGGGCTTTCAACGATTGCAATCTGGGCAACAAGCGCAGGCCCCGCGCCTTGCGGCAGCGCAATGTAACTTCTGGATATTTCACCGGCCTGCTGTTATGGGAGGGCCGAGATCCTCATGGAGCAGCCAGATGGCAGAGCGTAAAGGCGAAGTTTCCCGCAAGACCAACGAAACCTCGGTCTCGGTTTCCGTCAATATCGACGGCACCGGCACGGGCAAGATTTCGACGGGCGTGGGCTTCTTCGACCATATGCTCGACCAGCTCTGCCGTCACTCGCTGATCGACATGGACATCGAGGTGAAGGGCGACCTGCATATCGACGATCACCATACGGTCGAGGATACGGGTATTGCGCTCGGCCAGGCGATTTCCAAGGCGCTGGGCGATCGCAAGGGCATTACGCGCTATGCCTCGATCGATCTGGCCATGGACGAGACGATGACCAAGGCGGCCATCGACGTCTCCGGTCGGCCGTTCCTCGTCTGGAACGTCAATTTCAGCGCGCCAAAGATCGGCACCTTCGACACCGAACTGGTGCGTGAATTCTTTCAGGCTTTTGCGCAGAATGCCGGGATCACACTGCATGTGCTGAACCATTACGGCGCGAACAACCATCATATCGCCGAGACCTGCTTCAAGGCGGTCGCGCGCGCGCTTCGCACGGCAACTGAAGTCGATCCGCGGCAGGCAAACCGTATCCCCTCCACCAAGGGCACCCTGGTTTAAGGGGCGTCTTCCCCACGGGGGAAATGCCACCTTGCTCCGGTTCGGGCGTTGAACCCGGACCGTCGAGCAGAAAGGACTGGACAACATGCGTGTAGCTATCATCGACTACGGCTCGGGCAATTTGCGCTCGGCCACCAAGGCCTTTGAACGGGCGGCCCGCGAGGCCGGCCTTAGCGCCGAGATCGAACTCACCGACAAGGCAGACCGGGTCGCGACCGCAGATCGGATCGTGCTTCCGGGTGTCGGGGCCTATGCCGATTGCCGCAAGGGGCTCGATGCGGTCCCCGGCATGCATGACGCGATCACGGACGTCGTCGAGAAAAAGGGCCGTCCCTTCTTCGGCATCTGCGTCGGCATGCAGCTCATGTCGTCGCGTGGTCTTGAGAAGACCGTGACCGAAGGCTTCGGCTGGATCGAGGGCGATGTCGTCGAGATGACGCCGTCGGATCCTTCGCTCAAGATCCCGCAGATCGGCTGGAATACGCTGACACTCAATCGGCCGCATCCCTTGTTTGACGGCATTGCGACCGGCCCTGACGGGCTGCATGCCTATTTCGTGCATTCCTATCACCTCGCCGCACGCAAGCCCGAGGACGTGATCGCTACAACCGACTATGGTGGTGCGATGACCGCCTTTGTCGGGCGCGACAACATGGTGGGCGCGCAATTCCATCCCGAGAAGAGCCAGGCCCTTGGCCTAAAGCTCATTGCCAATTTCCTGACCTGGACGCCCTGAAGCGCACGGATACTCCCATGATCCTTTTTCCCGCCATCGACCTCAAGGACGGCCAGTGCGTTCGCCTCAAGCTGGGCGATATGCACCAGGCGACGGTCTACAATCCCGATCCGGCAGCACAGGCGCGCGCCTTCGAAGACCAGGGCTTCGAATGGCTGCATGTCGTCGACTTGAACGGCGCCTTTGCAGGTGAAAGCGTCAATGGTGCTGCCGTCGATGCGATCCTGAAGGCGACGAAGAACCCGGTGCAACTCGGCGGTGGCATCCGCACGCTTGATCATATCGAGAGCTGGCTGTCGCGTGGGCTGTCGCGCGTAATCCTCGGGACGGTTGCCGTGCGTGATCCGGCGCTTGTCATCGAAGCCTGCAAGCGCTTTCCCGGCAAAGTCGCCGTCGGCATCGACGCCAAGGGCGGCAAGGTCGCCGTCGAAGGCTGGGCGGAAGCGTCAGAACTCGGCGTCATCGAACTCGCTCAGCGTTTCGAAGGCGCAGGGGTCGCCGCGATCATCTATACCGACATCGACCGCGACGGGATCCTGACCGGGATCAACTGGGCCTCGACGCTGGAACTGGCCGCCGCCGTTTCGATCCCCGTGATCGCATCGGGAGGCCTCGCCTCCATCGAAGACATCAAGCGCATGCTCGAGCCGGATGCTGGGAAGCTCGAAGGTGCGATTTCCGGTCGCGCGCTTTATGATGGGCGTATCGACCCTGCAGAGGCGCTGGCGCTGATCAAGGCTGCGAGAGGCTGAGGACAAGACCATGACACTCAAGGCCCGCGTGATCCCCTGCCTCGACGTGAAGGACGGCCGCGTCGTCAAGGGCGTCAACTTCGTCGATCTTATCGATGCCGGTGACCCGGTCGAGGCGGCCAAGGCCTACGACGCTGCCGGTGCGGACGAACTCTGCTTTCTCGACATCACCGCATCCTCGGACAACCGCGACACGATCTTCGATGTGGTCGCGCAGACAGCCGATCATTGCTTCATGCCGCTGACGGTCGGCGGTGGCGTTCGCGCGGTTGCCGATATCCGCAAGCTCCTGCTCTGCGGCGCGGACAAGGTGTCGATCAATTCGGCAGCGGTGAAGAACCCCGACTTCGTCGCAGAAGCCGCCGACAAGTTCGGCAACCAGTGCATCGTCGTCTCGATCGATGCGAAGAAGGTATCAGGCTCCGGCGAAGCGGATCGCTGGGAGATCTTCACCCATGGCGGCCGCCAGCCGACCGGGATCGATGCGGTAGACTTTGCGATCAAGATGGTCGAGCGCGGTGCCGGCGAGTTGTTGGTCACCTCCATGGACCGGGACGGCACCAAGAGCGGCTATGACATCGGCCTCACCCGAACGATCGCCGACAGCGTTCGCGTGCCGGTCATTGCCTCGGGCGGCGTCGGCAATCTCGAGGATCTGGTCGCGGGTGTTCGCGATGGCCATGCGACGGCGGTTCTCGCTGCCTCGATCTTCCACTTCGGCACCTATTCGATCGCAGAGGCCAAGGCCCACATGGCCGCGGCCGGCATCGCCATGCGCCTCGACTGACGCGGAAGGACCCATGATGAGCAGTTTCACCCTCGCCGATCTGGAAGCCATCGTTGCCAGCCGCGCTCAGGCGGATCCGAGCCAATCCTGGACGGCAAAGCTGGTTGCAGGCGGTCAGGGCAAGGCGGCGAAGAAGCTGGGTGAAGAGGCGATCGAAGCTGTGATGGCGGCCGTCAAGGACGATCGCGAAAACCTCGTCTACGAGAGCGCGGACCTCCTCTATCACCTGATGGTCGTATTGAAAATCGCTGACATCCCTTTACAAGCAGTGATGCAGGAACTCGAGCGCCGGACGGCTCAGACAGGCCTGAGCGAAAAGGCCAGTCGGCAGGATCCATGACGATAGCTATGCGGGACTCCGAAACGCCAGACGTCCTCGACCATTTCCAGGCGAACGGCTATTCCCCCTACCATTTCTTCGATAGCGAGGAATGGGCGCATTTCCGCGCCGATACGCCTCTGACGCTGACAGCCGACGAAGTGAAACGGCTTCGCTCGATCGACGACCCGATCGATCTCGATGAGGTCCGGCGGATTTATCTGTCGCTGTCGCGCCTCCTGTCGTCACATGTCGAATCCTCGCAGCTTTTGTTCGAGCAGCGCAACCGCTTCCTCAGCCTCTCCGACGTCTTCAAGACGCCCTTTGTGATCGGCATCGCAGGTTCCGTTGCCGTGGGCAAATCGACGACGGCCCGTGTGCTGAAGGAGCTTTTGGCGCGCTGGCCGTCGAGCCCGAAGGTCGACCTCGTCACCACCGACGGCTTTCTCTATCCCAACGCGCATCTGGTGAAGAACGGCATCCTGAACCGCAAGGGTTTTCCGGAGAGCTACGACATCGGCGCACTCCTGCGCTTCCTGTCGGCGATCAAGGCGGGACTGCCGAACGTCAAGGCGCCAAGCTACTCCCACCTGACCTATGATGTGCTGCCGAACGAGCACCGGATCATCGACCGCCCCGACATCCTGATCTTCGAGGGCATCAATGTCCTGCAGTCCCGCAACCTGCCGGTTGACGGCAAGATCGTGCCGATGGTCTCGGATTTCTTCGACTTCTCGATCTATATCGACGCAGACGAGAACGCGATCCATCGCTGGTATGTCGACCGCTTCATGAAGCTCAGGCAGACGGCCTTCCGCGACCCCAATTCCTACTTCCACCGCTATGCCACGATCAGCGTGGACGAGGCGACGGAGATTGCCGAGGGGCTCTGGGCGAACATCAACCTCAAGAACCTGCGCGAAAACATCCTGCCGACCCGTCCGCGCGCCGATCTCATCCTGCGCAAGGGTGACAATCATCTGGTCGAAACAGTCGCCTTGAGAAAACTGTAGGCGATCGATCGCCGGCTATGGATTGACCCGGCGGAGGGTCAGATTGATACGGCCGCCGGACTTCAACAGGGTCGAGGTTCCCGGATAGATCCGGTCCACGCCGTGGAAACAAAGGCGTCCTTCCCCTCCCAGCAGAAACACGTCACCGCTTTCCAGCTTCAGTGATCTGGTGCGATCCGTCCGTGCCAGGCCGCCGATGCGAAATAGGCAGGTATTGCCCAGCGAAATCGAGAGCACCGGGGCAGAGAGATCGGCCTCGTCGCGGTCCTGATGCAGGCCCATCTTGGCGTCGTCGGCGTAGAAATTGACCAGGCAGGCCTCAGGGTCCTTCGGGTGGCCCGAGATGTCCCGCCAAAGGTCCATCAGCACTTGCGGGATGGCGGGCCAAGGGAGGCCCGTCACCGGATGCGTCGTCTGATAGCGATAGCCGCGCTCCTTGTCCGTCACCCAGCCGAGCGGACCGCAATTCGTCATGCGCACCGACATGGGTCGGCCGGAGCCCGGCATCACCGGGACGTAGAGCGGCGCTTCGGCCACGACCTGACGGATGATTTTGACGAGATCTTCCTGCTCCTGTCGCGAGAGACGGCCCGGCAGATATCGCAAGCCGGATTGTAGGCTGATTTCGGCTTTTGCTCCGGCCACCTTCTCAATCCCCCGTCGGCTTGCTGCGCATCTTCTTTACATCCGAGCGCCCGGATTTTTCCTTCAGGCGCCGCTCGATCGAGCCCTTGGTCGGCTTCGTCTTCTTGCGTGGCGGCGGTGGTGGCTTGGCGGCTTCGAGCAGCAGCTCCTTCAACCGCTCGCGCGCATCCTCGCGATTGCGATCCTGACTGCGAAAGCGGCTCGCCTCGATCATCAGCACGCCCTCCTTCGATAGGCGCTTGCCGGCAAGCTTGGCGGCGTTCTGCTTCACCCGATCATTCAGTGAGGGTGAGCCGAGCAGGTTGAAAAAGAGCTGAACGGCGGTCGAGACCTTGTTGACGTTCTGGCCGCCCGGGCCGCCCGCCAGCACAAATTGCTCCGTCAGCTCCCAGCCGGCAATCGTGATGCGGTTGTTGATCTCTAGGGGTTCGCTTGCCATGTCTTCGGTCTCTTTCTCCGATCCCATATCGGCCGCAGCAGCGGCAAAGGCAAGCACCAAGCCAAAGAGGCCCGGCAAAGCTGCCAGGCCTCTCTCCACCTCAGGAAAGCAGTATCTTATTCAGCGGCCAGGCGGATGCCGGGGGCTGCGTCACGAACCTTGCCGTCGACATGCGCTTCGAACTTGGCGAAGTTGTCGATGAACATGCCGACCAGCTTCTTGGCCTGGGCGTCATAGGCGACACCATCGGCCCAGGTCGAACGCGGATCGAGGATCTTCGTATCGACACCGGCGACGGCGACGGGAACGGCGAAGCCGAAGTTCGCATCCGTGCGCATCTCGACCTTCTTCAGCTCGCCGGTCAGCGCAGCCGTCAACAGAGCGCGTGTCGCCTTGATCGGCATGCGATTGCCGGTGCCATAGGCGCCGCCGGTCCAGCCGGTGTTGACCAGCCAGCAATCGACCTCATGGCGGGCGATCAGGTCACGCAGAAGATTGCCGTATTCTGTCGGATGACGCGGCATGAAGGGGGCGCCGAAGCAGGTGGAGAAGGTTGCTTCCGGTTCCGTCACGCCCTTTTCCGTGCCGGCGACCTTTGCCGTGTAGCCGGAGAGGAAGTGGTACATGGCCTGTTCCGGCGTCAGCTTGGCGATCGGCGGCAGCACGCCGAAGGCATCGGCCGTCAGCATGATGATCGTCTTCGGGTGCGGCGCGATGCCGGTCTCCGATGCATTCGGAATGAAGTGCAGCGGGTAGGCGCAGCGGGTGTTTTCCGTCAGCGAGCCGTCGTTGAAATCCGGAACCCGGTTCTCGTCGAGGACGACGTTTTCAAGCACGGTGCCGAAGCGCTTGGTCGTTGCGTAGATCTCCGGCTCGGCTTCTGCCGAGAGACGGATGGTCTTGGCGTAGCAGCCACCCTCGAAGTTGAAGATGCCGTTTTCGCCCCAGCCGTGCTCGTCGTCGCCGATCAGCGTGCGCTTCGGATCGGCCGAGAGCGTGGTCTTGCCGGTGCCGGACAGGCCGAAGAAGACGGCGGCGTCACCTTCGGGGCCGACATTCGCCGAGCAGTGCATCGGCATGACGCCCTTTTCCGGCAGCAGGTAGTTGAGAACGGTGAAGACCGACTTCTTCATCTCGCCGGCATAGGAGGTGCCGCCGATCAGGACGATGCCATTGGTCAGGTCGCAGGCGATGACCGTTTCGGTGCGGCAGCCGTGACGGGCAGGATCGGCGCGGAAGCTCGGCAGATCGATGATCGTCAGCTTCGGCTGGAAACCTTCGAGAGCCTGACGCTCCGGACGGATCAGCAGGTTGCGGATGAACAGCGAGTGCCAGGCGAATTCCGTGACAACGCGGGTCGGAAGCGCATTGTCCGCATCGGCGCCGCCGATCAGATCCTGGACGAAGAGATCCTTGCCTGCGGCATGGGCCAACATGTCCTGATGCAGCACGGCGAAATGCTCCGGCGTCATCGGCTTGTTGTTGTCCCACCAGATCTGGTCGTCGGTCTTGCCGTCGCGGACAACGAACTTGTCCTTGGCGGAGCGGCCGGTGTGCTGGCCGGTCAGGGCGCGCACGGCGCCATCGGCGGTCAGTTCGGCCTCGCCCCGGCGGATCGCTTCTTCATAAAGAGCAGCTTCCAGGAAGTTGTAGCGAACGCTGGCGGCTTTTCCCAAGCCGATATCCGCGATCCCCGCAGCCGGGTTCCTCACGCCGAATTCCTCCATGGTGCGCCTTCCTCTCACATGGTCTGGACCTTGAATGCGTGAAAACTAAACGGGAGATGACCCGAAAGCAAGATGCGAACTCGAAAAATATAATGATATCAATTATTTAATCGATTTAAAACTGAAAAGCGCCATTTTAAATCGTTTAGTTCCGCTTCCATTCCGTTCGAAAACCTACCTTCGCGTCCCACTATAATCGTCTGCGAATAGAAACTCCGCGCCGTACCCCTTCCCCTCTGCCACAATTTGTTCCACCTTTATCCTCATATCGCACTGCCATGGAACCAGAGCTGGGCTGGAGAGACCAGGAGCAGCGCAACGATGACGGAGACGTACACTATGCAGACGATCGCCCTCGTGGATGACGACCGCAACATTCTGACTTCGGTTTCGATTGCTCTCGAAGCAGAAGGCTATAAGGTCGAAACCTACACCGACGGCGCCTCGGCTCTCGACGGCCTTCTCGCCCGCCCGCCGCAGCTAGCCATCTTCGACATCAAGATGCCGCGCATGGACGGAATGGAACTGCTGCGCCGTCTGCGTCAGAAGTCCGATATCCCGGTGATCTTCCTCACCTCCAAGGACGAGGAAATCGACGAGCTCTTCGGCCTGAAGATGGGCGCCGACGACTTCATCACCAAACCTTTCTCCCAGCGTCTCTTGGTCGAACGCGTGAAGGCGATTCTGCGCCGCTCGGCGAGCCGGGAAAACCTCGCGGCCGGCGGAAGCCCTGCCAAGGGAAGCGCTGAACAGCAGGCCCGCACGCTCGAGCGCGGACAGCTGGTCATGGATCAGGAACGCCACACCTGCACCTGGAAGGGCGATCCGGTGACCCTGACGGTAACCGAATTCCTGATCCTGCAGTCGCTGGCGCAGCGCCCCGGCGTGGTAAAGAGCCGCGATGCGCTCATGGATGCGGCCTATGACGAGCAGGTCTATGTGGACGACCGCACGATCGACAGCCACATCAAGCGCCTGCGCAAGAAGTTCAAGATGGTCGATACCGACTTCGACATGATTGAAACGCTTTACGGTGTGGGCTACCGCTTCCGCGAAGCAGCGTAAGATCCCAATCGCCCCGGTTCTTCGGCCATGAGGCCGGTCATCGAGGCGCATGGGCGAAAGGCAAAGGTTTGACCCAGCAGGTTGACGAGGGACATCTGGAGGAGACGGATTCCGGCTCCGAGCAGCGACGGCTGTTCAGCCATCCCTTCACGCTGATCCGCCGGATCTTCGGGCATGCGCTGTTCTCCAGCCTGACGCGCCGCATCGTCTTCTTCAACCTCGCGGCTCTCATCGTCCTCGTGGGCGGCATCATGTATCTCAATCAGTTCCGCGAGGGACTGATCGACGCTCGCGTCGAGAGCCTTTTGACGCAGGGCGAGATCATCGCGGCGGCCGTTTCAGCGTCCGCTTCGGTCGACACGAATTCGATTACGATCGATCCGGAAAAGCTGCTCGAGCTGCAGGCCGGTCAGAGCATCACGCCCGTCCCGAACGACGAGGATCTCGAATTCCCGATCAACCCGGAACGCGTGGCGCCGGTTTTGCGACGTCTGATCTCGCCGACCCGCATTCGCGCCCGGCTTTTCGATGCCGATGCCAATCTGCTGCTTGATTCGCGGCATCTCTACTCGCGCGGCCAGGTGCTGCGGTTCGATCTGCCGCCGGTCGACAATGATTCCACCAGTTTGACCGACTGGATCACCCGCCTCTTCAACACCATACTGCAGCCGGGCAACCTTCCGGTCTATCGCGAAGCCCCGGGGGGCGACGGTTCGATCTATCCGGAAGTGATGAACGCGCTGACCGGTGTTCGCGGCGCAGTCGTGCGCATGACCGACCAGGGTGAGTTGATCGTTTCCGTCGCGGTTCCGGTCCAGCGATCGCGCGCGGTCCTCGGCGTTCTGCTCCTGTCGACGCAGGCCGGCGATATCGACAAGATCGTTCATGCCGAGCGCCTCGCCATCCTGCGCGTCTTCGGGGTCGCAACGCTCGTGAACATCGTCGTGTCGCTGCTTCTGTCCTCCACCATCGCCAACCCGCTCCGCCGCCTTTCGGCTGCGGCCATCCGCGTGCGTCGGGGCTCGAAGGAGCGCGAGGAGATCCCGGATTTCTCCATCCGCCAGGACGAAATCGGCAACCTCTCGATTGCGCTGCGCGAAATGACAACGGCGCTCTACGACCGCATCGACGCGATCGAAAGCTTCGCCGCAGATGTGAGCCACGAGTTGAAGAACCCGCTGACGTCGCTGCGCTCTGCCGTCGAAACGCTGCCGCTTGCCAAGACCGATCAATCGAGACAGCGGTTGATGGACATCATCCAGCATGACGTGCGTCGCCTCGATCGCCTGATCAGCGACATATCGGACGCCTCTCGTCTGGATGCGGAGCTTGCGCGTTCGGATGCCAAGCCGGTCGATCTCGAAGTGCTCATTTCCAGCCTTGTCGATATCTCCCGCGAGATCCGCAGCGGCAAGAAGGCGGTCAAGATCGATTGCGTTGTGGAGCAAAAGCCGGGCGCGAACCATGCCTTCATCGTCCACGGCCATGACCTTCGTCTCGGCCAGATCGTCACGAACCTGATCGAGAACGCGCGATCCTTCGTGCCCGAGGAGACCGGGCGCATTCTGGTCAAGCTGTCCCGCAGTCGCAGCCGCTACCTGATCCAGGTCGAAGACAATGGACCAGGGATCCAGGCGGAAGACATCGATCGCATCTTCGAGCGCTTCTACACGGACCGCCCGGAGGGCGAGAGCTTCGGTCAGAACTCAGGGCTTGGCCTCTCGATCAGCCGACAGATCGCCGAAGCGCATGGCGGCACGCTGAGAGCGGAGAATGTGATGGATCCCGCAACCGGGCGGATCACCGGGGCCCGGTTCATCCTCTCGCTGCCGGTCGCGGCAGCCGCATGAGTGCGGGCCAGACCAACATTCACGGCACGGCGATCATCGTCGATGGCACGGGGCTTCTCTTTCTCGGACCATCCGGCAGCGGCAAGTCGGCACTTGCCTTCGACTGTCTCGCAGAAGCGAGGCTCTCCAACCTCTCGCATGCGCTGATCGCCGACGACCGTGTCCTCATCTCTCTCGAGCAGGGCAGAGTTTTTGCATCCGCTCCCGAGACGATCCGCGGACTGATCGAATTGCGATACAGCGGCATCGTCTCTGTCGATCACGTCGCAAACGCCGAGCTGCACTATGCTGTCCTGCCCGTTCAATCCGACGAAGCACAGCGATTGCCGCCCGATGACGAGCATTTCGACCTCCTTGACGGGGTTCGCCTTCCGGTCGTGCGCGTGCCATCCTGGAGCCGCTTTCCGCTCAGCCTTATCTTCGCGCGGCTTCGCCACCTGAATGATAAGCGCTAAAATACACGCTGTTTTGGCTTGCACTTCCTGCTTTCATCGACAAGATGGCGTCCCACTGATGGACGAAACGCCAATCCTGAGCTATTTGGCGAGAGTTGCGCTAAGGGGCAGTAGAGAATGATCGGACTTGTGCTTGTCACTCATGGCAAGCTGGCTGAAGAGTTTCATCACGCGGTGGAACACGTCGTAGGCCCTCAGAAATTCATCGAGACCGTTTCTATCGGCCCCGAAGATGACATGGATCAGCGCCGCCAGGACATTCTCGAAGCCGTCACGCGTGCGGATGATGGTCATGGCGTCATCATCCTGACCGACATGTTCGGCGGCACACCTTCGAACCTTGCGATTTCCGTCATGAATACCGGCCGCATCGAAGTCATTGCCGGCGTCAACCTGCCCATGCTGATCAAGCTTGCCGGCGTGCGCGGCGACAACGACATGGACCGCGCGCTTGTCGAGGCGTCCGAGGCTGGCCGGAAATACATCAATGTCGCAAGCCGCGTCCTGAGTGGTAAGTGACAGCAAATGACTGACCCGATTTCCCGCGATCTCCTGATCATCAACAAGCGCGGCCTGCATGCGCGTGCGTCTGCGAAATTTGTCCAGACCGTCAGCGGGTTCGACGCGAATGTCAGCGTCTCCAAAGACGGCACGACAGTTGGCGGTACCTCGATCATGGGCCTGATGATGCTGGCCGCCAGCCCCGGCTGCTCCATCTGCGTCTCTGCCACAGGCAACCAGGCCGAAGACGTGATAAATGCACTGGAAGCGCTCGTTGCCGATCGCTTCGGTGAAGAGATGTAAAGCATCGCGACATAAAGACATAAAGACTTCTTTATGTCAGATTGCGTTCAAGCCCGTTCCCTGCTAGAAGACGACCAGCCCTGCAGCTAGACCTGCGGGAGAGCCAGTTTATCCGTCCGCCATGAGATGCGGATCGGGTCGGATCCAGCCGGAGAATCCCATGAGCAAACATGACTATGTCATCGCTGATATCGGTCTTGCCGATTTCGGTCGCAAGGAAATCAGCATCGCTGAAACCGAAATGCCGGGCCTGATGGCCTGCCGCGAAGAGTTCGGCGCGAGCAAGCCGCTGAAGGGCGCCCGGATCACCGGTTCGCTGCACATGACGATCCAGACGGCCGTTCTGATCGAGACCCTCGTCGCGCTCGGCGCTGATGTCCGCTGGGCATCCTGCAACATCTTCTCGACCCAGGATCATGCCGCTGCCGCGATCGCCGCTGCCGGCATCCCGGTCTTTGCGATCAAGGGCGAGTCGCTCACCGACTACTGGGAATACACCGACAAGATCTTCCAGTGGGCCGATGGCGGCGTCTCCAACATGATCCTCGATGATGGCGGCGACGCCACCATGTACATCCTGCTCGGCGCCCGCGCCGAAGCCGGTGAGGACGTCCTGTCCAATCCGCAGTCGGAAGAAGAAGAAATCCTGGTCGCCCAGATCAAGAAGCGCCTCGCCGCTTCGCCGGGCTGGTTCACCAAGCAGCGCGATGCCATCAAGGGCGTGACTGAAGAAACCACCACCGGCGTGCATCGTCTGTACGAGCTCGCCAAGAAGGGCCTCCTGCCCTTCCCGGCCATCAACGTCAACGACTCGGTCACCAAGTCGAAGTTCGACAACAAGTATGGCTGCAAGGAATCGCTGGTTGACGGCATTCGCCGCGGTACCGACGTGATGATGGCCGGCAAGGTTGCAGTCGTCTGCGGCTACGGCGACGTCGGAAAGGGTTCTGCTGCCTCGCTTCGCGGCGCCGGCGCCCGCGTCAAGGTGACCGAAGTCGACCCGATCTGCGCCCTGCAGGCCGCCATGGACGGTTTTGAAGTCGTCACGCTCGAGGACGTCGTTTCCTCCGCCGACATCTTCATCACCACGACCGGCAACAAGGACGTCATCCGCATCGAGCATATGCGCGAGATGAAGGACATGGCGATCGTCGGCAACATCGGCCACTTCGACAACGAGATCCAGGTTGCCTCGCTCCGGAATCTGAAGTGGACGAACATCAAGCCGCAGGTCGACATGATCGAGTTCCCGAAGGGCAACCGCATGATCCTCCTTTCGGAAGGTCGCCTGCTGAACCTCGGCAACGCCACCGGCCATCCGTCCTTCGTCATGTCGGCCTCGTTCACCAACCAGGTTCTGGGTCAGATCGAGCTCTTCACCAAGACCGACGAGTACAAGCCCGGCGTCTATGTTCTGCCGAAGCACCTCGATGAAAAGGTCGCCCGTCTGCATCTCGAAAAGCTCGGTGTGAAGCTGACTACGCTTTCTGAAGAGCAGGCCGCCTATATCGGCGTCACGCCGCAGGGACCGTTCAAGGCAGAACACTACCGCTATTAAAATATAGCTGGATAATATCAAGATGTAGTAGGCGGCGCCTTGACAAAGGCGCCGCTTTCTTTTTTGGGGCCCGGCCTTCCCGACACTTTCCATCAGCGGTATTGTTTTAGAACTTGATTCGTGAACCGCACGAGCGGTCCACGGACACGGATGTCTTGTCGACGATGCGGCACATAATAAGACGAGGACAGACCGAGAATGTCGGTACATCAACGCGCCCCGCGTCAGCGGGATACGGCTATGACGGCCGGTGTTTCAAGCCTTTGGCGGCCCTGTAAAGACCTGGCACCCGTGGCGCTGCGCCTTACGGCACGACGCTCCACGACAGCCTGTGTGAAGCGCGTGCTTGCCTGCGGCAGCGCGCTTGCCGGTGCCCTGCTGCCAGGCTTTGCCTTTGCGCAATCCGCCACTCCGATGCGGGGCTTCGATAGCGCTGATGTTGCCGGTTACGCGGTCTTGCTCGGCAGCGTCTCTGCAGCCTTGATCTTCGCCGCCGTCCTCCTTCGCCAGCGCAACAGGCTGGATGTCGAGGTGCGCGAACTTCGGACCGCTTTTTCCGACTGCCAGCACAAGATCTCCCGTTACCAGACCCTGATTGCCGACAAGAATCGGCGCACCGTCATCTGGGACGGTCATGACGGCAAGGCCGAGCTGCTCGGCCAGCTGCCGGCAGAGACCGGTGCCCCCCAGCACGACCCGGAATTCCTGGCCTTCGGTCGCTGGCTGAAGCCGCATTCCGCAAGCGAGGTCGAGCGCGCCATCGAAGGGCTGCGCCTGAACGCAAAGTCCTTCGAGCTCGTCGTGGAAACCCAGCGCGGCGAGGTTCTGGAGGTGCAGGGCAAGCTCTATGGCGGTCGCGCCTACGCCCATTTCGTCGCGCTCGACAATCTGCGGGCAGAACTTGCCGAACTGAAGATCGAGCGCAACCGTCTGCGCAGCTCGATCGCCACCTTCGAATCCCTCCTCGATTCCATCGAGCAGCCGGTCTGGCAGCGCGATGGCGAGGGCCGTCTGGTCTGGGTCAACCAGGCTTACAGTGATGCGGTCGAAGCGAGCTCCCCGCAACAGGCGGTGCAGGAAGGGCGCGAGATCCTGGGGACCCTCACCCGTGAGAAGATCCGGGCGTCGGCAACACCGGAATCGCCGTTCCAGGATACTGTCTCGACTGCCGTGCGCGGCGCACGCACCTTCTTCGACGTCGTCGATGTCCGAGGTCCTGCAGGCTCCTGCGGTATGGCGATCGACGTCTCGGCCTCCGAAACCCTTCGTGAAGAGCTTGGACGCACCCTCAAGAGCCACGCCGATACCCTGGATCATCTGGCGACGCCCGTTGCGATCTTCGACGCTGAACGGCGCTTGCAGTTCTACAATCAGGCCTTCCAGCAGCTCTGGGGCCTCGAAGCCAAGTTCCTCGAGAGCCGGCCTGATCATGCCGAACTCCTCGACCGGTTGCGCGCCGCCCACAAGCTGCCGGAACAGCTCAGCTGGAAGGCGTGGAAAGAGAACTGCCTTTCCGTCTACCGCGCGCTCGAAACCCAGACCGACCTCTGGCATCTGCCGAACGGCCAGACGCTGCGCGTGATCGCATCAGCGCATCCGCAGGGCGGTGCGACCTGGGTCTTCGAAAATCTGACCGAGCAGGTCAATCTCGAGACGCGCTACAACACGCTGGTTCAGGTTCAGGGCGAGACCATCGACCACCTGTCCGAGGGCGTTGCCGTGTTCGGCCCGGATGGCCGGATCCAGCTGTCCAATCCCGCCTTCCGCGCGCTCTGGGGCATCACCGAGGCGCAAGCGGCTGTCGGCACCCATATCCGGCTGCTCGAAGCAGCCTGCGGTCCGTCCTATGACAAGCCCGACGGCTGGAAGGCCTTCGGCAAGATGATCACGAGCTTCGAAGACGAGCGGCCGTCGAGCCAGGGAACGCTGGAGCTCTATTCCGGCCTCGTGCTCGACTATGCGGTCACACCACTCCCGAACGCGCAGACCATGCTGACCTTCGTCAACATGACCGACAGTGTCCGCGCGGAACGGGCGCTGAAGGAGAAGAACGAAGCGCTGCGGAAAGCAGACGAGCTGAAGAACGATTTCGTCCAGCACGTCTCTTACGAACTGCGCTCGCCGCTCACCAATATCATCGGCTTTACCGATCTCCTGAAGACCTCGGCGATCGGCCCGCTCAACGAGCGACAGGCCGAATACATCGATCACATCTCGACCTCGTCTTCGGTGCTGCTGACGATCGTCAACGACATCCTCGATCTCGCGACGGTCGATGCCGGCATCATGCAGCTCGACTATTCGGAGATCGACCTGAGCGACCTGCTCGATGACGTTTCGATGCAGATGACCGACCGGCTGCAGGAAGGTGGCGTGACGCTGGAGATCGCGGCACCCGCACAGCTTGGCCACCTGATTGCCGACCGGCAGCGGCTGAAGCAGATCCTGATCAAGATCCTGACCAATGCCGTCAATTTCGCGCCCGAGGGCTCCGTTGTCTCGATGAAGTGCTGGCGCGACGGCAGTGACTTTGCATTTTCCGTCAGTGACACCGGCTGCGGCATGAGCCCGGATCTCGTTTCCTCGGCCTTCGATCGCTTCTCGACAAGCGCCAAGGGCGGCAAGCGCAGTGGACCGGGTCTCGGCCTCTCGATCGTGCAGAGCTTCGTCAACCTGCACAATGGCGAGGTAAAGATCGAAAGCGAGCCGGGACGTGGGACCACGGTTCATTGCCGCATTCCCAATGCCAGTCTACCGCAGTTGATCGCCGCCGCCGAATGAGCGTCGAGCCCGCCCCGCTTGCCATTGATCTCGCCGACGATCGCGCCACCGCCTTGTTCGGCGAGGATCTGCTTCTTGCCCTAGCAGTCGGCGATTGTGTCGCGCTGCATGGCGATCTCGGCGCGGGCAAGTCCACGCTCAGCCGCGCCCTGATCCGGGCGCTGGCCGACGATCCCGATCTCGAAGTGCCGAGCCCGACTTTCACCCTGGTCCAGACCTACGACCTCACTATCCCCGTTGCCCATTTCGACCTCTACCGGCTCTCCGACGAAAGCGAGCTGGATGAACTGGGTCTTGAGGAGGCGCTGGCCGACGGGATCTGCCTGATCGAATGGCCAAGCAAGGCCGGCCGTGCGCTGCCGAAGACCCGGATCGACATCCATATCGCCTTTGCTGCCACCGGCGGCAGGACCGTCACCATCCATGCGCCCGAGGCCAAGCTTTCGCGGCTGCGGCGCGTCACCGAGATCCGCCGGTTCCTCGACGGGCATCATCAAGAGGGTGCGCATAGACGCCACCTGACGGGCGACGCCTCGAACCGCGCCTATGAGCATGTCTATCCGGCCGACGGAAGCGCCCGACTGGTCCTGATGGACGCGCCGAAGCGGCCGAATGGTCCGCCGATCCGCGATGGCAAGCCCTATTCGCAGCTCGTGCATCTGGCGGAGGACGTGCGTCCCTTCGTGGCGATCGGACAGGCGCTGCGCGAGCGGGGCTTTGCGGCTCCCGAAGTCCTGGCTCAGGATCTGGATGCCGGGATCCTGCTTCTCGAAGATCTCGGCGAAGGTAGTGTTCTCGACGAACAGGGAAAGCCGATTGCCGATCGCTACCGCGCCAGCGCGGCCTGCCTCGCCGCTATTCATGACACGCCCTTCGATCGGGAGATCGTCATTGCCGGCGGGCATAAACATGTCATTCCCGATTTCGATCGCGCAGCGATGAAGTTCGAGGTGGAGCTACTTCTCGACTGGCACCTGCCGTGGAAACGCGACGGTCAACCGGCAACGGTGGAAGAACGTGCCCGCTATCTCGCCATCTGGGATGAGCTGATCGACGAGTTGGCGGGCTCCGATACATCCATCGTCATGCGTGACTTTCATTCGCCCAACATCATCTGGCGCGATGATCGTGAAGGTCATGACCGGGTCGGCCTCATCGATTTCCAGGACGCGATGATCGGCCCCTCGGCCTATGATCTCGTTTCACTGGTGCAGGACGCGCGGGTGACGATCGAGCGGCCGCTGATGGATCAGCTGATGGGCGACTATCTTTCGGCACGCGCCAAACAACCGGATTTCAAAGAGGCCGCCTTCCTGAAGAGCTGGGCGATCATGTCGGCGCAGCGGGCCTGCAAGCTGAACGGGCTCTGGGTGCGGCTGAAGGAGCGCGACGGCAAGCCGGGCTATATGCGCCATCTTCCCCGCACGCTCTGGCACCTGAGCGTTGCTTTCGAACATCCTGTCCTCGCCCCCTTGCGGAACTGGTGCATAGAGGCTGGAATCGAGCTTCCCGAATCACCGGCCTGAGCAAATGATCATCAAGCAAGCCATGGTGCTCGCGGCCGGCCTCGGCACGCGGATGCGCCCCATTACAGAGACCATGCCGAAGCCACTGGTTCGCATCGGGGATAAGCCGATGATCGACTATGTGCTCGACGCGCTCGTTGAAGCGGGCGTCGAGACGGTCGCCGTCAACGTTCACCACCATGCGGACCAGATGGAAGCGCATTTGGCGAATGAGACGCGCGCCAGGATCCGCATTTCCGACGAACGGGCTCAGTTGATGGATTCGGGCGGTGGTCTCGTGAAGGGCCTCAAGCTGCTTGATCCGGACCAGCCGGCACTCGTCATGAATGCCGATCTCTTCTGGGTCGGCGAACGGGATGACGAGCCGAGCAATCTTGTCCGCCTGGCGCAGCAGTTCGATCCTTCCCGGATGGACATGGCGATGCTCTGCGTCGAGCAGGAACGGACCACGGGCCATAACGGGAAGAATGATTTTTCGATGGCGGATGACGGTCGGCTCACCCGCTATGTCTCGGGCGCGCCGAACCCAGTCGTTTATGCCGGGGCTCTCGCGCTGATGTCGCATCTCTTCGAGGACGCGCCGCAAGGTCCCTTCAACCTCAACATCTATTTCGATCGTGCGATTGCCGCAGGCCGGCTGTTCGGTACGGACCTTATTGGACAGTGGTTGACCGTCGGCACCCCCGATGCGATCGCGCCTGCCGAAGCCGTGGTGGCCCGCTACGGTGGGGGCCGTTGAGATGGTCAGCAAGGCGCCGCGGCTGCTGACGATCCCTCCGGGCCGGCCTTTCCTCAGGACGCTCACGCAGGCGCTGCTCGACGGTCGCCTGACCGATGGTTTTCGCTACGACCCCACGGATCCGCTTTCTCTGGCAGGCGTCACTCTGCTGGTTCCGACCCGGCGCGCGGCCCGCGTGTTGCGCTCGGAATTCGTCGATCTGCTCGGCGGACGCGCGGCGATCCTGCCGGATATTCGGACGTTGGGCGAAATGGATGACGACAGCGGCTTTTTCGATCTCGATGCGCCGCAGCTGATGGATCTCGCCCCGCCGGTAAGCGGGACCGTCATGCTTCTGGAGCTCGCTCGGCTGATCCTGGCCTGGCGCAACCAGCTTCCCGAGATCGTCCGGTCGATCCATTCGGACACGCCGCTCGTCGCACCCGCAAGCCCGGCCGACGCCGTCTGGCTGGCCCGAGCTCTGGTCGAGCTGATCGAAGCAGCAGAAACCGAAGGCTGCGACTGGAAGGATCTCGATAATCTGCAATCGGCGGATTTCGGCTCATGGTGGCAGCTGACGCTGGAGTTTCTCACCATCGCGACGCAGTTCTGGCCGGCGCGGCTGCAGGAACTGGTGCGGTCGTCTCCAGCGCGCCACCGCGATGCGGTACTCCGGGCCGAGGCAGAGCGCTTCCGCAGGCAGGGTTCTGCCGGTCCCGTCATCGTTGCGGGCTCCACCGGCTCGATACCGGCGGCGGCCGAACTGATTGCCGCGATTGCCGAGCTCGACCAGGGTGTCGTGGTGCTGCCCGGGCTCGATCTCGACATGCCGGAGGAGGACTGGGCGAAGCTCAACGACCGCGAGATCTCCGTGATGCGTCCAAGCCCTGCCGTGCGCGGGCATCCGCAATATGGTCTTGCCCATCTCCTACGGCACATGAAACTGGAACGCGGTGACGTTCGGGTTCTCGAAACCTCCGATCCGGCGCTTCAGGACCGGGCCGAGTTTCTGTCGCGTGCGATGGCACCCGCAGAGGCGACCGATAGCTGGAAGGCGTGGCGGCAGGACATCGACGATTCCCGCGTGCTTGCGGCATTTGGGGATGTCGCGCTGATCGAGACGGCCAATGAGCGCGAGGAAGCAACGGCGATTGCGATTGCGCTGCGGCTGGGGCTCGAAGAGGCTTCCGACAATCCCGAAAGCCGGGTGGCGCTGATCACGCCCGACCGCGCGCTGGCGCGGCGTGTGATGTCCGAACTCGCGCGGTTCGGGATCGAGGCGGATGATTCCGCGGGTACGCCGATGACCGGTACCCAGGCTGCCATGCTGACCCAGGTGGTGGCCGAGGCCTGCCTGCGTCCGGGTGACCCTGTGGCGATCGTCTCGCTTATCAAGCATCCGCTGGCCCGTTTCGGCTTCACCGCCGAGGATATGCGCAAGGCTGCTGACGCGCTGGAACGCATCGCGCTGCGTGGGGGCCTGAAAAGCCTCGACCTCGCCGAGATGGAACCGCTCTTTGCCGAGGGGCTCGAGGCGCATCTGGCCGACCGCCACAAGCCGCGATGGCGCATTTCGATAACGCCCAAAGAGATCGAGCTCGCTAGGCTGCTGGCGAGCCGCGTGACGCAAGCTGTCGAGCCGCTCGTGTCGGCGGTGATCCGGTCAACCGACGGGCGTGTGCTGTCGCAGAGTCTGACCGTGAGCGATTGGGCCGAACGCACGGGTCGCGTGCTGGAAGCCGTCACGGTCGACGAGCGCGGTGACCTTGCCGGCCTCTGGGGCGATGCGGCGGGTGAGGCTTTGGCGCGGCTTCTCGCGGAAGTCCTGGAGACGGACGGGCAGATCGAGGCCGACGGCCCGCAATGGGTCGATATCCTGACGGCGCTGATGGCCGGCCAGGCGGTGAAGCCGCGAGCCATGCGGCATCCGCGCGTCTTCATCTTCGGCACGCTCGAAGCACGCCTGCAGAATGTCGACATGATGGTGATCGGCGGCATGAACGAAGGGAGCTGGCCCGGCCAGACCAAGAACAACCCCTTCCTCTCGCGCGTGATGAAGACGGAAGTCGGGCTTGAGCCGCCGGAACGGCAGATCGGCCAGGTTGCGCATGATTTCCAGATGGCCTGTGGCACGCGGAAGCTGATCTTTTCGCGCGCGCTGCGACAAGGGTCTGCGCCGACGGTCGCCTCGCGCTGGCTCCAGCGTCTGATGGCGCTTGGCGGACCCCTGCTCGAAGACGAGATGCGAAAGCGCGGCCATATCTATCGGCGCTATGCGGACCTGATCGACGAGGGCGAAAACCAGGCTCCGGCGCAACGCCCCGCGCCACGGCCGCGCGCGGAACTCCAGCCGCGTAGTTTCAGCTTTTCCGAAGTTGGGCGCTTCCGTCGGGACCCCTACTCCATCTATGCGCGGCGTATCCTGCGTCTCGATCCCGTCGATCCCTTCAACCAGGATCCGGGGGCTGCCGAACGCGGGACGCTCTATCACCGGATCGTCGAGCGCTTCATTCGAGAGGATCATGACCCGGCCCGGCTGGACGCGCTCGATATCCTGCACCGGATCACCGACGAGGAGTTTCTGAAAGAAGCTCTGCCGCTCCATATCGACATCGTCTGGCGGCAGCGCTTCTACAGCGTCGCCTCGGCTTTTCTCACCTGGGAGCGGCAGCGGAGACCGGAGATCAAGCGCTCGCTGACGGAAGTCAGGGGCAATGTGCTGCTTCGCCCTGTCGATATCACCATCAGCGGGATCGCGGACCGGATCGATATCCGCGGCGGCGGCTTTGCCGACATCATCGACTACAAGACGGGCCTCAACCCCAGCGTCAACCAGGCGCGCAGCCTGCTCGACCCGCAATTGGCTTTGGAAGCGGCAGCCCTTCTCCAAGGTGCCTTCAAGCCGGCCGGTGACATCAAGCCGCTGAACCTGACCTATGTGCGTCTTCGACCCGGCGATCGCTTCTCAGCCGACCAGGTGAACAACGAGATGGCGACGCGGGGCGACAACAAGAAGTCTGCGCTTGAGCTTGCCACGCAATCGGTCGACGAACTCGGTCGCTTCGTCCAGGCCCTGCAGAGCGGAGAGCGCGGCTACGTCTCCCGTCTCATCCCGGCCGAACAGAACGCCTATGGCGGCGAATACGACCATCTGGCGCGTGTCGCGGAGTGGTCGACGGCGGAAGCCGAGGAAGGAGCCGGCGATGAGTGATCCGCGCTTTGCCCTGGACGAACTTCCGACCGGCGACGATCCCGCCACTTGGCTTGGCTGGACGACACTTGCCCAATCGCGTGCGTCTCATCCCGGCCAGTCGGCCTGGGTGTCGGCCAATGCCGGCTCCGGCAAGACGCATGTTCTGACGCAGCGGGTGATCCGGCTTCTGCTCGCCGGCGCCCGCCCCTCGTCCATTCTCTGCCTGACCTACACCAAGGCCGCGGCGTCCGAAATGTCGAACCGCGTCTTCGAGCGGCTGGCGGAATGGGCAACGCTGGATGACCGGGAACTGGCGAAGCGGATTGCGGCCATCGAGCAAAAGGAGCCGGATCGCGCAACGCTTGCGGCCGCACGGCGGCTCTTTGCCAAGGCGCTGGAAACGCCGGGTGGCCTGAAGATCCAGACCATCCACGCCTTCTGCGAAGCGCTGCTGCACCAGTTTCCCCTGGAGGCCAATGTCGCCGGGCATTTCAATGTGCTCGACGATCGTGCCGCCGTCACCGTTCTTGCGGAAGCGCGTCGATCGCTGCTGACGGCCACATCGACGGAGAATGATGCAGCACTCGCCGAAGCCTTCTCGCAGGTTATGAGCATTGCCGATGAAAGCGGGCTCGAGGGCCTGATTGCCGATACCGTGGCCAACCGGCATGCGATCCGCGAGTTCCGGCAGCGGGCGGAACGGGCGGGTGGGCTTGAGGCGACCTTAAGGAAGGGTCTTGGCATCGGGCTACTGGAGAGCGAGATCAGCCGTGCCGAGGATTACTGGCCGCTTGCCGGACTGTCCGGCGGCAATTTCAGCCGCTACATCCAGCTTGCGCTTGAAAAGGGCGGCGAGAAAGTGCGCGCCGTCGCGGAAGTGCTGGAACGGGCGCTGGTGGAAACCGATGCCCTGGAGCGGTCGAAGCTTCTGGACCAGGCTTTCCTGACGGCGCAGGAAGCGCCGAAAGCCGATAGCTCGCTCATTGCCGCCGCCATGACCAAGGTGGCCCCGGATCTCAAGGATGCCGTGATTGCGGCGCGCGACCATGTGGTCGCCATGCGGGACCGGCTGCGGATCTTCCGCATGTATGAGGCAACGCGGTCTGCACTGACGCTCGCCGTACGTCTCGACACGGACTATGAGGAACTGAAGAAGCGACGCTCGCAGCTCGATTTCGAGGATCTGATCGTGCGCACCGCCCGGCTGCTGACGCGCGGCGATGTCGGCGCCTGGGTGCATTACAAGCTCGACCAGGGCATCGACCATATCCTCGTCGACGAGGCACAGGACACGAGCCCGGTGCAATGGGATGTCATCCGATCGCTGCGGGAAGACTTTTTCACGGGATTAAGCGCCCGGCCTGGGATCCGCACCTTCTTTGCCGTGGGGGACGAGAAGCAGTCGATCTATTCCTTCCAGGGCGCACGTCCGGAGCAGTTCTCGCAGGAAGCCCGCCAGACGGAACGCGCGGTCACCGAAAGCGGGCAAAGCTTCAACACGGTGCGTCTGCCGCTGTCCTTCCGCTCGACGCAATCGGTGCTCGCGGCCGTCGATCAGGTCTTCAGCCTGCCGGAAAACAGCCGTGGCCTCAGTGCCGGCGGCGACCCCGTCATCCATCAGTCGAGCCGCATCGGGCATCCGGGAACGGTCGATGTCTGGGACATGATTGCTGCCGAAAAGCAGGAGAAGGACGAGGACTGGACCGCCCCCTTCGACGCGACGCCGGAAAGCGCTCCCTCCGCGATCCTTGCACGACGCGTGGCGCATCAGATCAGCCAGATCGTCGGACGGGAAACGATCATCGAGAAGGGCAACAAGCGCCTGATCCGCCCGGGCGATATCCTCGTGCTCGTGCGCAAGCGCGACGGCTTCGTCAATGCGCTGACCCGGGCGCTGAAACGTCCCTACAACATCCCGGTTGCCGGTGCAGACCGCCTGAAGCTGACCAGCCATATCGCCGTGCAGGACATGCTGGCCCTCGGCCGTTTCCTGCTGTTGCCAGGCGACGATCTCTCGCTCGCGTCGCTTCTGAAGAGCCCCCTCTTCAACCATAACGAAGAGGATCTGATGGCGCTCGCCGCCGAGCGGTCGGAAGCGCAGAGCCTCTGGGCGAGACTGACGGAGCAGGCTGAGACCAATGGCACGTGGAAGAAGACATGCGACCGGCTCACCCTGTTTCTCGACCAGGCGCGAGAGCACTCGGTCCATGATTTCTATGCCCGGGTGCTCAGCGTCCATGGTGGCCGAAGGGCCTATCTCGCTCGCCTCGGCTCCGAGGTCAGCGACATCATCGACGAGTTCCTGACTTTTGCGCTCTCCTTCGAGACCAGCGGTTTGCCAGGGCTGCAATCCTTTGTCTCGACGCTTGAGATGGAAGCGCCGGAGGTCAAGCGCGAACAGGACAAGGAACGCGACGAAGTACGCATCATGACGGTGCATGCCTCGAAGGGTCTCGAGGCGCCGATTGTCTTCCTGATCGATGGCGGCTCGAAGCCTTTCAATTCGAACCATGTGGCAAAACTCCGCATTTTCGAAACGGCGGAGGGCCTCCCCTTCCCGATCTGGGTGCCGTCGAAGTCGCTCGGCAATTCGATCGCCGCTGCCGACATGGATCGACGCAAGGATCAGGCCGAGGAGGAATATCGCCGCCTGCTCTATGTGGCGATGACCCGCGCTGCCGACCGCCTGATCGTCGGTGGCTATCGCGGCGTGCAGGACACGGGCGAGATCTGGCACAAGATGATCGCGCGGGCGCTCAGTGCCAACGAAACGCGCTGCAAGCCGGTCGAATTTTCCGGGCCCGATGGCAGCTGGAACGGTTTGCGCTGGTCCCTCGGCGAGGCAGATGATGATCTGCCCGTCACGGAAGAGCGCGCCGAGGCTGAGGAGCGCCATAGCCTGCCCCAGACGCTCTGGAAGCCGCTGCCGCCTCCGGTCAGCTTGCCGCGACCGCTCAGCCCATCGGGTGCCGGCAGCATCACCGTGGACGAAGACGAGGATGCGCTGACGGCCTCTGCGCTCTTTTCCACGTCGGAGAAAGCGGATCTCGCCCTCCAGCGTGGGCGGCTCATCCATCGCATGCTGCAGAACCTGCCAGGTTTTCCGGAAGGTGAGCGCCGTGCGGCAGCCGGGCGCTATGCGGAACGGGCCGCCCGGTTCTGGCCGGCAGAGCAGCGCCAGCGATTGGTCTCTACCGTCATGGCTGTTCTGGAAGACGAGGCGCTTCACCCGCTGTTCGATGCCGGCAGTCGCGCCGAAGTCTCGGTCATGGGCACCATGCGGCTCAAGGGGGAATTGCGTGCGGTCTCCGGCCGGATCGACCGCATGGCCGTGCTTGGCGACCGGGTGATCATTGCCGACTACAAGACCAACCGAAATCCGCCGCTGGAGGCCGCACAAGCCCCCCTCTCCCACCGGGTGCAGCTTGCGATCTATCGCGAGATCCTGCAGCCGCTTTATCCCGGCAAACAGATCGAATGCTGGCTGATCTACACCGAAAACGGCAGCCTCATCCGGCTTGATGACGGGCTGCTTCAGCGCTCTCTTGCCGACCTCGAAACATCGTGAGATACCGCATATTGAAATCGTTGCCGTGCGGCATCACATATCTAGTCAATTCCGCATCTATGAAGGAGAGCCCCATGGCTACCGTTAAAGTCGACAAGTCCAATTTCCAGGCCGAGGTGCTCAACGCTTCCGAACCGGTTGTTGTGGATTTCTGGGCCGAATGGTGCGGCCCGTGCAAGATGATTGCGCCGAGCCTCGAAGAAATCTCCAACGAGCTCGCCGGCAAGGTGAAGATCGCCAAGCTCAACATCGACGAGAACCCGGAACTGGCTGCCCAGTTCGGCGTTCGCTCGATCCCGACGCTCGCCGTCTTCAAAGGTGGCGAAGTGGCCGACATCAAGGTGGGTGCGGCGCCGAAGACCGCGCTGTCCAGCTGGATCTCGGGCGCTGCCTAAGCCTGACCGCTGATGAACAAAGAAAAAGCCCGGTTTCGCCGGGCTTTTTTCATTTCGGGATGGTGCCGTTTTCGGCGAGCACATTGCCCGCGAGATAAAGCGAGCCGCCGATCATGATGCGCGGTGGAATGCCGCCTTCGCTGCGCTCGCGGATGGCGTCCAGCGCCTGACCGAGCGAACCCATCGGAAGTGCCTTCAGCCCGGCTTCTGCCGCGGACTGGGCGAGCGCCACAGGGTCGAGGCCGACATCGGAGCCTGTGATCGGCACGGTGTAGACATTGTGGGCGATGTCGACAAAGGCGCGGAAGAAGCCGATCGGATCCTTCGTGTTGATCATGCCGATGACGAGGTGCAGCGGGCGTGCCTGGCGTTCTTCCATGGCCGCCATGGCTTCGGCGATCACCTCGCCTGCCCCGGGATTATGCCCCCCGTCGAGCCAGATTTCGGCACCGGCCGGCGCACGCTCCACCAGCCGACCTTCGGTCAGCCTCTGCAGGCGGCCCGGCCATTCGACCGACAACATCGCCTTTTCCGCAATCTCTTCCGTCACCGGATAGCCCGCCGCCTTCACGGCGCGGATGGCGGTTGCGGCATTGCCGATCTGGTGGCGGCCCGGCAGACGCGGCAGCGGCAGGTCCATCAGGCCGAACTCGTCCTGATAGACGAGCCGTCCGAATTCCTCATAAGCCAGGAAATCCTGGGCGAAGACCGCAAGCGGACAGCCGAGGCGCTCGGCGGTGCTGATCAGCACATCCTTGGCGCCGTCGAATTCCTGGTGACCGATGACCACGGGCACGCCGCGCTTCATGATGCCGGCCTTTTCAGCGGCGATCAGTTCGACCCGGTCCCCGAGATAGGCCTGGTGATCGAGCGAGATCGGCTGAACGATGCAGACCGCCGGCTTTTCGACGACATTGGTGGCATCGAAGCGTCCGCCAAGGCCGACTTCGAGCACGACGACATCGGCCGGCTGCTCCGAGAAGAGAATGAAGGTCACCGCCGTCAGGATCTCGAAGACGGTGATCGACTTGCCGCCATTGGCCTCGGCAACGCGGCGCAGGGCATCGGCGAACATCGCATCATCGACGATCTGACCCGAGCCACCCTTCACGCCGATCCGATAGCGTTCGTGCCATCGCACGAGATGCGGCGAGGTGTGGACGTGGACGGAGAGGCCCTGGGCTTCGAGAAGCGCACGGCAGAAGGCCGTGGCCGAGCCCTTGCCATTGGTGCCGGCCACATGGATGACCGGCGGCAGTTTCAGATGCGGATTGCCCAGAACCTCGAGGAGGCGGCGGATGCGGTCGAGCGAAAGATCATAGCCCTTGGGGTGCAGCCCCATGAGTTTTTCGATCTCGGCATCGGCCTGGCTGACGATGGGGGCTGTCATCACATTGGTCCCGCTGCCGCGGCCTCACAGAAAAACCGGCTCAGGCCGAGGCCTTTTCGGCCGGCTTTGCAACCGTCACAGGCAGGGCAACGTCGTTTGCCGGGCGCTTGGTCATGATCTTCAGGACGCGCGCCAGCGTGCCCGGAATGTCGTGACGCTTGACCACCATGTCGACCATGCCGTGTTCCAGCAGATATTCCGAGGTCTGGAAGCCCTCGGGCAGCTTCTCTCGGATCGTCTGTTCGATGACGCGCTTGCCGGCAAAGCAGATTTCGGCACCTGGTTCTGCGATGTGGAGGTCGCCCAGCATGGCATAGGACGCTGTAACGCCGCCCGTGGTCGGGTTGGTCAAAACCACGATATAGGGCTGGCCGGCTTCCTTCAGCATGTCGACGGCGACCGTCGTGCGCGGCAGCTGCATGAGGGAGAGGATGCCTTCCTGCATGCGAGCGCCACCCGAAGCCGGGAACATGACCAGCGGGCACTTTTCCTTGATCGCGCGTTCGAAGGCTTTCACGATAGCTTCGCCGGCGGCAATGCCGAGGGAACCGCCCATGAAATTGAATTCGTGAACGACGGCCACGAGCTTCAGGCCCTGCACTGTGCCGACGCCGGCAACGATCGTGTCTTCCTGATCCGTCTTCACGCGGCTGTCGCGAAGGCGGTCGGTGTATTTCTTGGAATCGCGGAACTTCAAGGGATCCTGCGCCACTTTCGGCTGCGGCAGGGCTTCGTAAGCGCCATCGTCAAAGAGATCCGCCAAGCGCGCCTTGGCCGGCATCTTCATGTGATAGCCGGAAGCCGGGATCACCCACTTGTTCTCTTCGAGGTCCTTGTGGAAGACCATCTCGCCCGTTTCCGGGCACTTGATCCAGAGGTTTTCCGGAACTTCGCGGCGACCCAGCATGGAATTGATGCGCGGGCGCACATAGTTGGTGATCCAGTTCACGCGGCTTACTCCTGATGTTTAAAGCCCATATGGGGTGCTTATTCGGCAGCAGCAAGGCGGGCGGAACGCACGCCGCTTGCCAATCCGCGCACCAGCGTGGCGACGGCCTGAACCGTATCCGCCGTCGCTTTTCCATCGGCTGTGAGATTGGTGGCAACCTGATTGACGATCGCGGTGCCGACCACGACGCCATCGGCATTGGCACCGATGAGGCGCGCATGCTCGGCGGTCTTCACGCCGAAGCCGACACAGATCGGCAGGTCCGTATGCGCCTTGATGCGCTGGACGGCGCCGGCAACACGCGAAGGATCGGGCAGCGACGAACCGGTGATGCCGTTCATCGAGACATAGTAGACGAAGCCAGAGGTGTTCTTGAGAACCGTCGGCAGACGCTTGTCGTCGGTGGTCGGGGTCGCCAGGCGGATGAAGTTGATATCGCGGCTGCGGGCCGGGATGCACAGTTCGTCATCCATTTCCGGCGGCAGATCGACGACGATCAGGCCGTCGATGCCGGCTGCGAGTGCGTCATCGAGAAAACGTTCGACGCCATACACGTAGATCGGGTTGTAATAGCCCATTATGACGATCGGCGTTTCGTTGTCGGTCTTGCGGAATTCGCGGGCGAGATCGAGCGTGCGCACGAGGGTCTGGCCGGCTTTCAGCGCCCGCTGACCGGCAAGCTGGATTGCCGGGCCGTCGGCCATCGGATCCGAGAAGGGCATGCCGAGCTCGATGACGTCGGCGCCGGCTTCCGGCAGGGCCTTCATGATCGCAAGCGACGTGTCGTAGTCCGGATCGCCACCCATGAAATAGGTGACGAGAGCCGGGCGGCCTTCTGCCTTCAGGGCAGCGAAACGTTGGTCCATACGCGCAGTCATGATCAGAGCCCCATACCGAGAATCTTGCCGACAGTGAAGATGTCCTTGTCGCCGCGGCCGCAGAGGTTCATCACAATGATCTGGTCCTTGTCCATCTTGGGCGCGCGCTTGATGACTTCGGCGAGCGCGTGGCTCGGCTCGAGCGCCGGAATGATGCCTTCGGTGCGCGTCAGAAGCTGGAAGGCGGCAAGCGCTTCGTCGTCCTTGATCGGGACATATTCAACGCGGCCCATGTCCTTGAGCCAGGAGTGCTCCGGACCGATGCCGGGATAGTCGAGACCGGCGGAGATCGAGTGACCTTCCTTGATCTGGCCGTCATTGTCCTGGAGGAGATAGGTGCGGTTGCCATGCAGGACGCCCGGCGTGCCCGCGGTCAGCGAGGCGCAATGCTCCTCACCTTCAAGACCCTTGCCACCGGCTTCGACGCCGACGATGCGGACGCTTTCGTCGTCGAGAAAAGGATGGAAGAGGCCGATCGCGTTCGAGCCACCACCGACGGCAGCAATCAGCATGTCCGGCAGACGGCCTTCGGCGGCAAGCATCTGCTCGCGGGTTTCGCGGCCGATCACCGACTGGAAGTCGCGGACCATTTCCGGATAGGGATGCGGGCCAGCGGCAGTGCCGATCATGTAGTAGGTGTCATCGACATTGGTGACCCAGTCGCGCAACGCCTCGTTCATGGCATCCTTCAGCGTGCCGTGACCCGCCGTGACCGGCTTCACTTCGGCACCAAGGAGCTTCATGCGGAAGACGTTCGGCGCCTGACGCTCAACGTCGGTCGCGCCCATGTAGACGACGCAGGGGATGCCGAAGCGGGCCGCAACCGTGGCGGAGGCAACGCCGTGCTGGCCGGCGCCGGTTTCGGCGATGATGCGGGTCTTGCCCATGCGCTTGGCGAGCAGAATCTGGCCGAGGCAGTTGTTGATCTTGTGCGAGCCGGTGTGGTTGAGCTCGTCGCGCTTGAAGTAGATCTTCGCGCCGCCGAGTTCTTCCGTCAGGCGCTCGGCAAAATAAAGCGGGCTCGGACGACCGGTGTAATGGGTGTTGAGATGCGCCAGCTCCGCCTGGAATTCCGGATCCGTCTTTGCCTTTTCCCACTCCGCCTGCAGGTCGAGGATCAGCGGCATCAGCGTCTCGGCGACGAAGCGGCCACCGAAGATGCCGAACCGGCCGTCTTCGTCGGGACCTTCACGGAAGGAATTGGGCTTGGGTGACTGGTTCACTTGACACTCCCTGAAACCGGCTGTGCACGACTTGCTTCGGCAACGGCCGCAAAAAACTCGTCCATCATCTGCAGATCCTTGACGCCCGGGGCAGATTCCACTCCGGATGAGATATCGATCGCCCGCGCGCCGGTCTCTCGCAGGGCTTCTGCGATATTGGCCTTGTTGAGGCCTCCGGAAAGCATGTAATCGACGCTGTCGTCAAGCGACCGCAGGAGACGCCAATCGAAGGTGACGCCGTTCCCGCCCGGCAGGTCCGATCCCACTGGCGGCTTGGCATCGAAGAGAAAACGATCGGCAATGCCGATATAGGGCTCGATCCGCTTCAGGTCATCGGCATCGCGGATGGAAAATGCCTTCATGATCGGCAGACCGGTCACCGCCTTGACGGTCAAAAGGCGTTCCGGGCTTTCATGACCATGGAACTGCAGGATATCCGGACGCATCAAGGCGATGATTTCGTCGAGATCGTCATTGTCTGCATCGACCGTCACCGCAACGCTTTTCACCCGGCCACGAACGCGGTCGGCAAGTGTGCCTGCAATGTCTGGCTCTATGTTGCGCGGGCTTTTCGCGAAGAAGATGAAGCCGATATGGCTCGCGCCGCGGTCAGCCGCACGATCGACCGCCTCCGGCGTCTTCAGTCCGCAGATCTTGATATCGGGTCTCATGGCAGCGAAGTCGCACGAAATCAAAAAAGAGTCGAGCCAATTTGCGACAAAGGCTGAAAGGTCTCAGGGTCGTTCAGTCGAAGTCGATGGCATGCAGCGCCGAACCGTGGCGCTTCAGCCAGGCCTTGGCCTCATCCATCTGAGGGCAGAGCTTGCCGCAGAGTGCCCAGAAGGCCGGTCCATGGTTCATCTCGCGCAGATGGGCGACTTCATGGGCTGCGAGATAATCGATGACGAGCGGCGGTGCCATCACAATGCGCCAAGAGAAGCTGAGCTTGCCGTCCCACGAACAGGAGCCCCATCGGCTGCGGGTGTCCTTCAAGGTCATGCTCTTAACCGGCTTCCCGACGGTCTTGGCATGAAGCGCCACAAGTTGCTCCAGATCGCGGCGCGCTTCCTTCTTCAGGAAGTCGGCGACACGCCTCGGCAGGTGATCCTCAAGACCGCTGACGCTCAGGACGTGGCCGATCTCGCTGTCGATCGACTGGGTCAGCCCGCGCAGCTGTCCCGTATGAACGATCCGGTGCGGAATGCCCCGGACGAGAATCTCACCACCATCCTCGATGCTTCCTGCGGTCTTCTGGCGCTTGAGCTTAGTGCTAAGCCAGCCCTGGTGCCGATCAAGGAAGTCGTCGATATCGCGTTCGCGCAGTCCCGGCGGAATGGTCATTTTCAGTGCGCGCCCGCCGGGCTCGATCCTCAGCGTGATCCGGGTCGCACGGCTGTTCCTGCGAATGGTGAGCGGGATGGACCTGCCGTCAACGGCGATCGCCCGCTCCAGCTGGATCGCCGGTGCTCTCTGCGGTGTCAGCTTTTTCAGCAGGGGGAACATGATTCGTGTTCTAGCCGATTCTGGGTCTTGTACAGCAACGAAAAAAGGTCGGCGCGATGGCGCCGACCTCGTCTTTTCAGAGCTATGTGCCGGATCAGTTGCCGGTGAAGCCCTGGGTCGGACCGGACTGGTCCGCGGTCTTCACCTGCTGGCGATCGCGCATGAAGCGATCGAACTCTTCCTGGTCCTTGGCCCGACGCAGTTCGCGGGCATAGGTGTCGAATGCGGCGCGCATCTCGTCCAGACGGCGACGCTCTTCGTCCAGGCGCTCGAGCTCGGCTTTACGCCAGTCGTCGAAGGCGACGTTGCCGGTCGAGCCAGAGGCGGAGTAGCTGTTGGTGCGGCACCAGGCAAAAGCCGTATCGGCCTTGCGATTGGCTTCGCGCTTGAAGTTCTGAAACTTCTCGCCAAACAGGATGTAGGCGAGCATGGCCAGACCGAGCGGCCAGAAGACCATGAAGCCGAGCACCATCAGGGCGACGGTTGCCGGAGTCCAATCCGGCCGAAGCAGTGCTGACTGGTTCATCATCGATAACCTCGTTCTCGCGGGCGGCGGAATGCCGTCCGATGGGTTTCGATGTGGGAAATGCGCAGGCGGGCTTCAAGAAAGAAGCGGACCCAATCGGAGAACCGACTGAATCCGCTTCTTAAATTCGGATTGTCAAAAGTATCAGAGAGCCTTGCCGCCCTTGATGACGCGCTTGACCGGTGTCTGCGCCTTGACGTTCTTGGTGTGCGTCTTGGCAAACTGGACGATGCGCGGCGCAATCTCGCGGCGGAAGCGCGAGCCGTTGAAGACACCGTAGTGGCCGACATCCGGCTGCATGTAATGCAGACGCATATGGTCTGGAATGTTGGTGCAGATCGTCTGTGCGGCCTTGGTCTGGCCGACGCCGGAAATGTCGTCGTTTTCGCCTTCGACGGTCAGCAGCGCCACGTTGCGGATGGCCGTGGTGTCGACGCGCTTCGTGCGGTGCATCATCTCGCCCTTCGGCAGGGCATGTTTGATGAAGACGGTGTCGACTGTCTGCAGGTAAAACTCCGCCGTCAGGTCCATGACGGCCAGATACTCGTCGTAGAAATCGCGATGCTTCTCGGCCGAGTCCCCGTCGTTCTTGACGAGGTGCATGTAAAAGTCCTTGTGCGCGATCATGTGACGATCAAGGTTCATCGACATGAAGCCGGAGAGCTGCAGGAAGCCGGGATAGACCTGGCGCATGAAACCGGGCTGTGGCCACGGCACCTGCATGATGACGTTGTCGCGGAACCATTCGAGCGGCTTGTCCTGCGCCAGCTGGTTCACGGCGGTCGGATTGATGCGGGTGTCGATCGGACCGCCCATCAGCGTCATCGATGACGGGGCGCAGGTGTCGCCATCCCCTTCCATCACGGCAACGGCCGCCAGAACCGGAACCGAAGGTTGGCAGACGGCAACTACATGAGTATCCGGACCCAGGTGATGCAGCATCTCGATGACATAATCGATGTAATCATCGAGATCGAAATCGCCCTCGGTGACAGGCACCATGCGCGCGTCGATCCAGTCGGTAATGTAGAGGTCGGCGCTCGGGAGCAGTGCCTCGACAGTGCCGCGCAGCAAGGTGGCGTAGTGGCCGGACATCGGCGCGACGATCAGGATGCGCGGGCCCTTTTCCGCTCCAGCCGGGAGGTGGCGCTTGAAGTGGATCAGATCACAGAAGGGGCGGCGCCAGACGATCTCTTCCTCGACGGCAACATTCTCGCCTTCTACCGTCGTCGTTGGCAATCCGAAGGCCGGTTTGCCATAGCGACGGGTCACGCGCTCGAAAACCTCGAAGCCTGCCGAGAAGGACCGACCCACGACCGTGTGGGACCATGGGTTCAAGGGGTTCTTCCAGGCGAGGTTCATGGCATCAGCCGTCGCCCGGAAGGGTGCCATGAATGCATGGTTGAGTTCGTAGAGCTGATAGAACATGGTTTCTGCACCTTTGTACCGGACCAAAGTCGTCCGCGTTCATTCGCTACACTAACAGACTTTGTGCAACGCAAAAGCCCGGATTTCTCCTCGCGAGCTCGCCACCAAAAGCCTCAGACATCCGATGATGTTCCAAAAGACTTAAGGTTCCCTCCCGGGACGCAGTTAATCAACGTTCACTGTGTTCAACCGAATGTGCGCTCCCTACCCTTTCCGAGGCTTGCGAATTAATGTTTGTTCCATGCGTCGTCCCAAGACATGAATGAAGGAACATCATGACCACCAGCAATCACCGCACGTCTGAATACAATGTCGATCCGATCTTCCTCGATCGCTGGTCGCCCCGCGCCTTCGATGGCAGCACCATGCCAAAAGACGACTTGCTTACCATCCTGGATGCCGGCCATTGGGCACCCTCCGCCTTCAACTACCAGCCCTGGCGCTTTGTCTATGCGCTGAAGAGCACACCTGACTTCGACAAATTTCTCGACATCCTGAACGAGTTCAACCAAGGCTGGGCCAAGACTGCTTCCGCGCTCGTCTTCGTTTTCTCGGACACCTTGAGCCGCCCGGCCGATGGGTCGGAGCCGAAGCCCTTTCGCAGCCACAGCTTCGATGCGGGTGCCGCCTGGGGACTTCTTTCCCTGCAGGCGGTCAAGTCCGGCTACTTCGCGCACGCGATGACTGGCTTTAGTTTCGACCGCGCGCTGTCTGAACTCGGTGCGCCGGAAGGCTTCCACGTCAACGCCGTTGTTGCCATCGGCAAGCCGGGCGACAAGAGCGTGCTTCCTGAAAGCTTGCGCGCCCGCGAGGCACCGAATGATCGCAAGCCGTTGGCGGAAGTCGCGTTGGAAGGCGGCTTCTGAGCGCTGCCATTAATGGTTTCACGTGAATCACGTTAACCATCTGCGCCATCAAGTCTGTTGAAAAGCAAAAGGGCCGCATGTGTGCGGCCCTTTTTCGCATCTCCGCTTCAGCGGTTAGATGTCAAGATTGGCGACGCTCAAGGCGTTGTCCTGGATGAATTCGCGGCGCGGTTCGACTTCGTCGCCCATCAGGCGCGAGAAGAGGCCGTCGGCATCGGTCGCATCATTGACCTTTACCTGCAGCAGCGAACGGACGTTCGGATCGAGCGTGGTTTCCCAGAGCTGCTCGGCGTTCATCTCGCCAAGACCCTTGTATCGCTGCATCGACAGGCCCTTGCGGCCCGCTGCGAAGATCGAGTCCAGGAGGGCCCGCGGACCAGACATATCGCTGCGGCCATCCTTGCGGGTCAGCACGGGCGGCTGCGAGTAAATCTCGCGCAAGCGGGCCGACATCTGATCCATATGGCGGGCATCGGCCGAGCCGATCAGCGCCACGTCGACAGAGGCCACTTCCTTGACGCCGCGCACCATGCGCTCGAAGCGCAGGCCGCCTTCATCGGTGACGAAGCCTTGCCAACCGCGCTCGGTATCCTCAGCAATCATGTCCAGACGGCTCGCCACCAAAGCGGCCGTGGCTTCGGCCTGCTCACGGTTGCCCGTCAGTTCGGGATTAAGTGCACCGGCGATCGCTGCCTGCTCGATGACATTGCGATTGTAGCGGGAATGAAGGCCATCGATCAGGGATCGCAGGCGCAGCGCATCCTGGATGACATCGCGCAGGTCCTGTCCGGCACGGACTTCGCCATTGGCGAGAGTAAGTGTCGCTTCCTCGAGACCCATGGTGATGAGGTAATCCTCGAGCGCCTTTTCGTCCTTCAGATACTGCACCGACTTGCCGCGCGCGACCTTATAGAGCGGCGGCTGGGCGATATAGAGGTGTCCGCGCTCGATCAGCTCCGGCATCTGACGGAAGAAGAAGGTGAGCAGAAGGGTTCTGATATGTGCGCCGTCCACGTCAGCATCGGTCATGATAATGATCTTGTGGTAGCGCAGCTTGTCGGCGTTGAACTCGTCCTTGCCGATCGAGGTGCCAAGGGCCGTGATCAGGGTTCCGATTTCCTGGCTGGACAGCATCTTGTCGAAACGGGCGCGTTCGACATTCAGGATCTTACCGCGCAGCGGCAGGATGGCCTGGCTTTCACGCGAACGGCCCTGCTTGGCGGAGCCACCTGCGGAGTCACCCTCGACGAGGAAGAGTTCGGATTTGGCCGGATCGCGCTCGGAGCAGTCTGCCAGCTTGCCCGGCAAGGATGCGATGTCGAGAGCGCCCTTGCGGCGGGTCAGTTCACGAGCCTTGCGTGCTGCTTCGCGGGCGACAGCCGCTTCGACGACCTTGCCGACCAGGATCTTGGCTTCCGTCGGATGCTCTTCGAACCAGGTGCTTAGTGCCTCGTTGACGAGGTTTTCGACGACGGGGCGAACTTCCGAAGAAACGAGCTTGTCCTTGGTCTGGGACGAGAACTTCGGATCCGGGACCTTGACGGAGAGAACGGCAGTCAGACCTTCGCGGCAGTCTTCGCCCTGCAGCGTGACCTTTTCCTTCTTGGTGATGCCGGACGTATCGGCATAGGAGGTAACCTGGCGGGTCAGCGCCGCGCGGAAGCCGGCCATATGGGTGCCGCCATCGCGCTGGGGAATGTTGTTGGTGAAGCAGAGCACGTTCTCGTGGTAGCTGTCATTCCACCACATGGCGACTTCGACGGTGATGCCGTCCTTCTCGCCCTTGATCGCGACCGGCTTGTCGACCAGCGGCTTCTTGGAGCGGTCGAGATAGCGGACAAAGGCTTCGAGACCGCCGTCATAGAGCATCTCTTCCTGACGGATGTCGGACTTGCGCTTGTCGGTCAGAAGGATGCGGACGCCGGAGTTCAGGAAGGCGAGTTCGCGCAGACGATGCTCGAGTGTTCCGTAATCGAATTCGGTCTTGGTGAAGGTCTCCGGGCTCGGCAGGAAGGTGACTTCCGTTCCGGAACGGCCTTCGTAGTCGCCGGTCACCTTCAGCGGAGCATCGGCGACACCGTGGGTGAAGCTCATCTCGTGGATCTTGCCGGAGCGACGGATCTTCAGGCTGAGGCTGACGGAAAGCGCGTTGACCACCGAGACGCCGACGCCGTGCAGACCGCCGGAGACCTTGTAGGAATTCTGGTCGAACTTACCGCCGGCATGCAGCTGGGTCATGATGACTTCGGCAGCGGACACGCCTTCGCCGGTGTGGATATCGGTCGGAATGCCGCGTCCGTTATCGGTCACGGTCACTGACCCATCCGGGTTGAGGGTGACGGTCACAATATCCGCATGGCCTGCCAGCGCTTCGTCGATCGCGTTGTCGACGACTTCGTAGACCATGTGGTGCAGGCCGGAACCGTCGTCGGTGTCACCGATATACATGCCGGGGCGCTTGCGGACAGCGTCCAGTCCCTTCAGAACCTTGATCGAATCCGCGCCATATTCGGCCGGTTCACCATTTTCCGCGATCGGCAAGTCGGTCATTCAGCAATCTTTCCAGTCAATTCTCAAAGGCCCGGCTGATCCGAATCAGCAGCTTCAAGCGTCCCGACTATATGGGTTTTGGCCTGAGTTCCAAAGGCGAGGGCGTCGTTTCTCGTGGATAGACAGGGCTTTTCAACCCCTTCAAGGCCGTTTTTTGGCGCTATCCAGAATATCCTGCATCTGTCGTATCACATCCGGTGACAGGTGGCGAATCAGCTTTGCCAGATCGTTGGCAAACGCGGTGTATTCGGGCTTCATTCCGGCGGTATCGACGACCACCTTAGGGTCGGATCGCCCGGCCACGGAGAAAAGCTCTTCGGCCTCGTCCCAGATGATGTTGAAGTAGCCGGCCACCCGCTGGAGAAAGTCGAAGTTCGGCAGGCCGCGTTTGCCATGCTCCAGCGCCGACAGATAGGCGGGAGAAACTCCGATCGCCGCAGCCATCTCCTTCTGGGAAACGCCCTTTCGTTCCCGGAGCTGTCGAAGCGCGTCGCCGAAGGGAGTCATCAGCGCTCCTGACCGCGGCGAGAGAGCCGCACATAGAGAGCGCCCTCCCCGCCATGCTGGCGGGCCGCCGGTTCATAAGACGAGATCAGAAACCGGAATTCGGGCATGGCGAACCAGAGAGGAACCGCGCGCTTCAGGGCTCCCTCGCTGCCGAGCGAACTTCCCTTGCCCGTAATCACCAGCACATGCCGCAAGCCGCGCTCATGAGCTCGGATAAGGAAGTCGAGGAGCATGCCATGCGCTTCGCTCTGGATGAGACCATGCAGGTCTATCCGCGCTTCGAGCGCCAGATGACCGCGTGACAGCTTGCGCTTCACCGGCTTCTCCAGCGGATGGTGCAGATGCTGCGTGCGTTTGCGCTCGGCTTCGGTCCCGCCGGTCGAGGAAGGCAGCGCAGCTCTGTTCAGCGCAGGCACATCCTTTTCTTCCGGCGGGGCTTCGAACTGATCTTCGAAGGCCAGAAGCTCTTCCATGCGGCCGGGCATGGGGCGGGTCGACCGCGCGACCTTGCCCCAGAGAATGCGATCTTCCGGATTGAGCTTTGGTCCACCCGACACTCAGACAAACCTCTCTGCCGCCTGTTTCGGGATCAGTATATAGAAGTCGGCCGCGTTGCGCACAGCGCCGGCCAGTTCTCCCGCCTGATCTCCCGAACCGGTAAAGATGTCTCCTCGAGCAGGACCTACGATCGCCGATCCCGTGTCGAGTGCCAGCATGGTGCGGGCAAAGTCCCTGCCCCCATCCATGTGGGTCAGGCCCCTGGCGTGAATGAAGAAGGGAAAGCCGAAGGTGTGGATCTGACGATCGACGGCTAGCGACCGCCCGGCAATCAACGGCACCTTGGCTGCTGCGATGGGGCCACGGGAGAGATCATCGACCTCCGCTTCTCGGAAGAAGATGTAGGATCTGTTGTGCCAGAGGATCTCGTCGACGCGCTCGGGATGGGCAGCAAGCCAGGCGCGGATGGATTGCATAGAGATCTCTACCTCGGAAATCTCGCCGAGGTCGATCAAGAGGCGACCGATGCCTGAGAAGGGATGTCCCGCTTTCGCGGCATATGTGATGCGTCGCAACCTTCCATCGGGGTAGCGCAGTCGGGCCGCACCCTGCACATGGGCGAAGAAGACATCGACCTTCGACCGAGCCCAGGCGATCTCGAGGCCCCTGCCCTCAAGCCAGCCTTCGTCGATCGCGCGGCGATCCGGATAGGGCGCGAGCCCCGAATCCGTTTGCAGAGCGAAAGCATAGGCGGGATCGAAACCACTGGGACGGTTGCTCTCGTCGATGTCGACCAGATCGCGGGGGCGGCGATAGAAGGGATGGCGGTACGCGTCGTCGCGCCGGTCGCTGACCGCGACTTCCGGCTCGTAGAATGCGGTAACCAGACCTGAGGCAGTCTCGCGCGGTTCAATCAGAAACGGTCTGGTTTCGCGTTCAAAGAAAGAACGCGCCTCGTCGGCGCCTGCAGGCTTTGTCTCGCCCGCTCGTTCCAAAAGCGCCAGCAGATCATCGGCGGTCAGACCGAGAGCACCGGCCTTATACGGCTTGACCGACTGCAGGTAAGTCCGGCAGTCGGCCATGGCATCCCACAGGGGAGACGGATCATCTGAGCGCCAGCCGGGCAAATCGTCGAACGAAACCGGCTTCAAGCGGCAAGCGGATGCGACACTCATTGTTCCGCTTCGGTCGCGATCAGCTTCCAGTTCGGATCGCGAGAACGCACGTCGCGTGCGAAGGTCCAGACGTCGTTGACTTCAGACACCGCCTCGGAATCGCCGTCGATCATCGTGCCGTCCTTGTCGTAGGTGGCGGTGATCAGCTGGCTGATGATGCGAACGGTGACCTGTTCTTCGTTGTCACGGGCAGAGGCCTGTGTGATCTCGGCTTTCTCGATGCCGACAAAGGTCGACTTCACGGTCTCGCCTCGGCTTTCGCGATCGGCGATGGCGCTTTCGAAGCCGTCGAAGACTTCACGCGAGAGCAGACCCTTCAGGGTTTTGCGATCGCCGTCGGCATAGGCCATCACGATCATCTCGTAGGCGATCTTCGCACCGTTGAGAAACTCCTTCGGATTGAAGCTCGGATCGTGACGAAGCAGTTCGCGCAGCTGGTCGTTCAGCGGCGTGCCAGCCGGTGCATAGGCATCGATTGCGGTGAAACGCTCTTCGCCTGTCGCTTCTTCCCGCCGCGGGAGGGTGACAACCTTGCCATCATCGCGGGTCGCGCCCTTCGGCAGATCACGCTGGGCAAAAGGATCGAATGGCGGTTTTTCATGACCCGTGCGGCGTCCAAGCACGCTGCGAAGCTGAAAGAAGATCAGCACCGCCGCGACCAGGAAGAACAATGTAACGAAATCGCTAGATCCCATGAATACCGCCAGGCTTGATTGAATTTGATTTTTCCATCTCCCATATAGTCTCCAGCGCCGCATCATTCAAATGGCGCAATGCATTCTTTGCATCGAGTAAGCGCCGACTCTTGCGATATCCGGATCACAAAGGCGTTTGGAGCAAGCCATCGCCTTCCCCTGGTGCTTTTCCTGATCGCACCACTCATCGAGATCGCGAGCTTCATCATTGTCGGGCAGGCAATCGGTGTGTTGCCGACGCTTGCTCTCATCGTGCTGTCGGCCGTCGCCGGCGTTGCCCTTCTTCGCTTTCAGGGCGCGGGCATCCTGCGTCGGCTCCAGAGCGAAGCCCAACGCGGCGTCGATCCCGGCCGGGAACTGGTTCACGCCGCCCTTCTCGTCGTTGCAGCCTTCCTCCTGATCGTGCCCGGCTTCTTCGGCGACATCATCGGCATTCTGCTCTTCCTCCCCTTCATCCGCGATTTCGCCTGGCGGCTGATCAAGCCGCGCATCGTTGTGAGCCGGGGCTTTGCCGACGGCGGTTTCCGGACCGCGCGGCGGCCTGATGAGAACGTTGTCGATCTCGGCGATGACGAGTTTCAGCGTGAACCTGGCACCCAGCCGGGAAAGCCTGATTCGCCTTGGCGGGATCCGCGCATCGGTCGCGAGTGAGCGGCCCGGCCATCCGGCGCCCAGGGTTGTAAGGTCAAGTCTCAGATGTTAGATGGCCTTAGCAATTCATCTTCAAGGACACGCCCTATGGCCGACAACACTCAGGGAACGACTTCTCCGTCCCTCAATATTCTCGCCCAGTACATCAAGGATTTCTCCTTTGAAAATCCGGGTGCACCGCGGTCGCTTCAGGCCCGTGACAAGGCGCCGGCCATCAACATCAATGTCAACGTGAATGCCAATCCGCTTTCGGATACCGACTTCGACGTCGTGCTGGCCTTGAACGCTGAAGCCAAGGACGGCGACAAGGTCGTGTTCGTCACCGAGCTGATCTATGGCGGCGTCTTCCGCATCTCCGGCTTCCCGCAGGAGCACATGCTGCCGGTCCTCTTCATCGAGTGCCCGCGCCTGCTGTTCCCGTTTGCACGTCAGATCATCGCCGATGCCACCCGCAATGGCGGCTTCCCGCCGCTGATGATCGACCCGATCGATTTCGCGCAGATGTTTGCTCAGCGCGTGTCGGAAGAACAGTCGCGCGCCAAGAACCAGGCCGCTCCGAACTAAGACGCGTTCCGCAGTCTTGTATGAGAAAGGGCCCTCAAGCGGGGCCCTTTTTTCATGCGCTGTATTTCGACCAGATCGCCTTGCTTCCGAGGCGTGCCACCAGTCGTCCGTGACCCTCGGCCTCGACGGCGGAGAGACGGGCCGCAAGCGGTTTCGGCCGCTCGTAACTGATCTCGATAACTTCCGTGATCTCCGTGGTCTGGCGCCTGTTGTCCACACTCGTCAGACCGAGCGCCGCCTGGCGGCCGCCCAGCATCTCGATATAGACTTCGGCCAGCAGTTCGGAGTCGAGCAGAGCGCCGTGTTTGGTACGATGCGAATTGTCGATGCCATAGCGACGGCAAAGCGCGTCCAGCGAGTTGGGGCCCATCGGATGCTTGCGGCGAGCCAATGCCAGCGTGTCGATGACCATGTCGGCCGGAACCGGCGGTATCCCCAGGCGGTCGAATTCCGCGTTGATGAAGCCCATGTCGAAGGTGGCGTTGTGGGCGATCCACTTGGCACCGTCGAAGAACTCCTGAAGTTCAGCCACGATGCCCGCGAAGGAAGGCTTGTCTTTCAGAAATTCATCCGTGATGCCATGCACGGCGAGCGCATCCGGATGAACCTTCCGATCGCCTGGATTGATATAGACGTGAAATGTCCGGCCGGTCGGAAAATGGTTCATCAACTCGATGCCGCCGATTTCGATGACGCGATCGGCCTTGTTGTCGAGGCCCGTCGTTTCCGTATCGAAAATGATCTCACGCATCTTTAGCTCGCTCCGCCTGCTCGCCCAGTTTCTTCAACAGGGTTTTGACCTGTGACCGTGCCATGTCAATCCCATGGCCGGTGTCGATCACATAATCTGCACGCGCACGCTTCTCCGCATCCGGCGTCTGCCGGGACAGGATGAGCTCGAACTTCTCCGGCGTCATGCCGGGGCGGGACAGAACCCGCTGCCTCTGCACGGCCGGCTCGCAGCTCACCACCACGATCTTGTCGACTCGGCGATCAGCCCCCGTTTCGAAAAGAAGCGGGATGTCGAGCACCACGACCTTTTTCCCGAGCGCCCGCTGCTCATCCAGAAACGCCTTCTCTCTGGCCCGCACCAACGGATGAACCACCGCTTCGAGGTCAGCAAACTTAGCCGGATTCTTCGCCAGATTCTCGGAGAGCTTCTTGCGGTCCACCACGCCATCGACAATGACATCCGGGAACATGGCGCGGATCGGCTCAACAGCGTCTGACCGGTAGAGATCATGCACGACCTGGTCGGCATCGTTGACGGGAACCCCTTCATCGGCGAACAAGGTCGCCGTCGTGGTCTTGCCCATCCCGATCGATCCGGTCAGCCCAACAATAATCATACATGGGCCTCGATATCATCGAGAACAAGCTGCCGAAGTTCCGGCGTCACCTTAGGTCTCTGACCGAACCATTTCTCGAAACCCGGAACCGCCTGGTGCAGCAACATGCCCAGTCCATCGACGGTCGCCAGCCCGACCTCTTGCGCCTGTGCTAGAAACGGGGTGACGAGCGGGACGTAGACGATGTCGGTTACCAGCGCGTTCGATTTCATCTTGTCGAATGCGAGACGTGGCGCTTCCGCGCCGTCCATGCCCAGGGACGAGGTGTTGACGAAGAGGCCTGCGCCATCCAGCAGACCATCCAGTGCCTCCATTCCATGCGCATGCAGCGGCGCTCCGAAGCGATCGACCAGTTCACGTGCGCGATCGATCGTCCTGTTCACCACATGGATTTCGGAGATACCGCGGTCTCGCAGGGACTGGAGGATGGCCCGGCTTGCGCCCCCTGCCCCGAGAACGACGGCACGCTCGGCCTGGTCCCAGCCCGGATGTTCCGCGTCCAGGTTCGACACGAAGCCGATCCCATCCGTGTTGGTGGCAAACACCTTCCCCTCATTCAGCCAAAGGGTGTTGGCAGCCCCCAGTTCTTCGGCCAGGGGATCCACGTGATCCGCCAACTGGCACGCGGCCTCCTTGTGCGGGATCGTGACATTGCCGCCGCAATAGGCGCTTTTCTGCTGCCTCAGGTCCTCGATGAAGCGACCGAAATGCTCCGGTTCGACCGCGACTTTTTCATAGTCACCTTGGAGCCCCAGTTCCCTCAGCCAGTATCCGTGGATCAATGGCGAGCGGGAATGCTTGATCGGATAGCCGGCGACAAAAGCACGCCGGGGAAATGTTTCACGTGAATCACGCATGGTTAATTCCATAGTCACGAAGAGCGGCCAGAAGCGGAAGAAGCGGCAAGCCGAGGATGGTGAAATAGTCTCCGGCTATCGCATCGAATAGCTGGATTCCCTCGCCCTCCAGCTGATAGCAACCAACGCTTGAGAGAACCGCATCGCCATTGCGTTCGAGATAGTCATCGAGAAAGGCATCAGAGAAATCGCGCACTTGCATGCAGGCGCGTGACACCTCGCTCCAAAGGAGATCACCATCTCGGACCAGGCAGACCGCGCTGTTGAGAAAGTGCGCTTTGCCTCTCAACGTCTTCAATGTCTGACGGGCTTCGTCCCTCGAGGACGCCTTGTGGAAGATCCGGTCGCCGAGTGACATCGTCTGGTCGCAGCCAATCACATAGGCGCCGGGATTGCGCTGAGAGACTTCCATGGCTTTGGCGAGCGCGAGATGTTTGGCAACCGAGACCGGGTCTCTTTCATCGGAAGGCAAGCCTTCTTCGACGGCGCGCTCATCTACATCGGCCGGCGCTGCCGTGAACTGCAAGCCGGCATTCTTCAAAAGCGCCTGGCGCGTCTTGCTGCCGGACGCCAGGATCAGAGGGGGGACCATGATAGAGACCTTGAATATGGCAATCGCTCTGGATTAACGCGGCTTCGGACGGAGGGCAACAATCGCCGCAGCCGTCTCCTCGATTGAACGCCGTGTCACGTCGATGACCGGCCAGTTATTCCGAGCACAGAGCGCGCGCGCATATTTGAGCTCCTCCGTGATCGACGCCCGGTCGACATACTCACTTCGATCATAGCCCGGTGTGTTCCCCAGCACCCTATTTTCGCGCACCTGGGAAATGCGATCCGACGTCGCAATCAGCCCAACGACCAAGGGACGCGTCGCTTTCAATAAGCCTTCCGGCAGAGGCACGCCCGGGACGATCGGAAGGTTGGCCGTCTTGATCCCCCTGTTGGCGAGATAGATGCTGGTCGGTGTTTTCGAGGTCCTGCTGATACCGATGATCACGACGTCCGCTTCGTCGTAATCTTCAGGTGCCTGACCATCATCATGGTCCATGGTGAAATTGAGGGCTTCGATGCGCGCGAAGTATTCGGCATTGAGCACATGCTGTGCGCCGACGCGACCGCGCGAGGGTGCGCCGAGATAGGCCTGAAACTTTTCGATGATGGGGGCGAGCACATTCACGCAGGGCAATCCCAGTTCATGGCAGCCTGTCTCGATCAGCGCTGCAAGATCGCCGTCGACGATCGTGTAGAGGACAATGCCCGGCTCTCGATCTAGCGCATCAAGCAGCGCCTTGATCTGCTTCTTGCTGCGGATCAGCGGATAGACATGTTCGATGGCATTGGTGCCCCGAAATTGCGCTGCCGCGGCTCGCCCCGCTGAAATGAGAGTCTCGCCGGTTGAGTCAGAAATCAGGTGGAGATGGAAGAAGTTTTTCCGGTTCTCCACGTTGTTCACCGCGCCCTGTTGATTGTTTGGGATAAGGAGAGGTAGCGGCGAGCGGGCGATCTTCGCAAGAGGAAAAGTGGCGATTTATCCACAATGGCTCCTCGTGTTGGCACCCTCCGACAGGGGATGTGGATAGTGGTGACGATCTTGAATCACTCGCAGAGTGTCGACTCCCGATCCCCAGTTAAGGGATGAATTTCTGTGACGAGAAGCCTCTGGAATCGCGGGTTAATTTCGGGTTATCCCCATAATCCCAGAGTTGCCGGGAGCCGACATGCGGCGCGTTGGTCTGATCATGATCGGACTGGAAGAAGCTGTGGTCCGGGATTAATCCTTGATAGTCAGAGACTCTTAGAAATAGAAGAAGAGTCTATATATCTTTTCTTTATTGAAAGGGCTTGAGCCTTGAGCACGCCGAACCGGAAAGTCCTGGACGTTTTGAATGGGAAGACGGTGACGCCGCCTCCCATTTGGCTCATGAGGCAGGCAGGCCGCTATCTCCCGGAATATCGTGAAACGCGGCAGAAGGCCGGGAGTTTCCTCGATCTCTGTTATTCGCCGGAGTTCGCGACAGAGGTGACGCTGCAGCCGATCAGGCGCTACGGCTTCGATGCAGCCATCTTGTTTTCGGACATTCTGGTCATCCCGGACGCCTTGCACCGCAATGTGACCTTTACCGAGGGTCATGGTCCACGCATGGATCCGATCGATGCGGACGGCATTGCCAAACTGTCTCCTGAAGGTGTGATGGATCACCTGAAGCCCGTGATCGAGACAGTGGGCCGTCTTCGCGCTGAGCTTCCCGCAGAGACCACGCTGCTCGGCTTCTGTGGTGCGCCATGGACTGTGGCGACCTATATGATCGCGGGTCATGGAACGCCGGACCAGGCCCCTGCCCGGCTCTTCGCCTATCGTTATCCCGAAGCGTTCAAGCGGCTTCTTGACTTTCTCGCTGAGGTTTCGGCCGATTACCTTGTGGCCCAGATCGATGCCGGTGCGGATGCCGTTCAGATCTTCGATTCCTGGGCGGGCGTCCTCGGTGAGGCGGAGTTTGAAGCTTTCGCGGTGCGGCCGGTTCGCCGGATCATCGATCTTGTCAAATCGCGGCGGCCTGACGCCAAGGTGATCGCTTTCGCCAAGGGTGCTGGGATCCTCTTGAGGAGGTATCGGCAGGACACCAATGCCGATGCGATCGGGCTCGACTGGTCGGTGCCATTGAGCTTTGCGGCGGAGCTGCAGAAGGATGGGCCTGTCCAGGGTAACCTCGATCCGATGCGGGTCGTCGCCGGCGGTGCGCCGCTCCGGGAAGGCATTGATGCGATCCTGCAGGCGCTGGGCAATGGACCCCTGATCTTCAATCTTGGCCACGGGATTACGCCGCAGGCCGATCCCGGACATGTCACGGAGCTCGTGGCGCAGGTTCGGAGCTTCGGCTGATCATGGAGAAGCAGATCGACGCGCGGCCCGGCCGGCAGGCTGCGAAGAAAGCGGCAACCGCGCTGATCTTCTTCGGCCTGGTTGGAGCCGGCATCATGCTGGCCGGTCCGGATGAGGCCTATCCGTGGATCAAGGCGCTTCACATCATCGCGATCATCTCATGGATGGCCGGGATGCTCTATCTGCCCCGGTTGTTCATCTATCATTCCGATTGCGATCCCTCCTCCGAGCAGGCACGGACCTTTGCGGTGATGGAAGCGCGGCTGATGAAGGTGATCATGAACCCGGCCATGGTGGTGTCCTGGGTGCTCGGTCTTTACCTCGCCTGGCAGGTCTTTGCATTCCAGGGCGGATGGCTGCATGCCAAGATCGCGGCGGTGATCGCGCTTTCGGGTGTGCATGGCTATTTCGCCAAGGCGGTGAAATCCTTCGGTCGGGGTGAGTACATCAAGACGCCGCGCTATTGGCGCATGATGAATGAAGCGCCGACCCTCCTGATGATCCTGATCGTGGTCCTCGCCGTCGTGAAGCCGTTCTAAGCGCAATCGCCGCGGGTCGTATTATTTTCGTGAGCGCGGGCTTTTCACTTGCGGTCGAATCCCCGAGTCGCTATTTTCGCGCCACTCCCTCTTTTGGCTTGCGTATTATTCAGTCATTTGCGGCCTTCGCGATCGTACCGAATTCCACCAGCTCGCCGTTCTCCTTGAAAATTCTATCTGACGTGGTCCCTCTTCATGGCTGAAATGAAGCTACAAGAACTCAAAAGCAAATCGCCGACCGATCTCCTGACCTTTGCCGAATCGCTCGAAGTCGAAAACGCGAGCACGATGCGCAAGCAGGAGCTCATGTTTGCGATCCTCAAGATGCTGGCGAGCCAGGATGTGGAGATCATCGGCGAGGGCGTCGTTGAAGTGTTGCAGGATGGCTTCGGCTTCCTCCGCTCCGCCAATGCCAATTATCTTCCGGGTCCGGACGATATCTACATCTCCCCCTCGCAGATCCGCCGCTTCTCTCTGAAGACAGGCGATACGGTTGAGGGCCCGATCCGCGGTCCGAAGGAAGGCGAGCGCTATTTCGCCCTTCTGAAGGTCAACACGATCAATTTCGAGGATCCCGAGAAGATCCGTCATAAGGTCCACTTCGACAATCTGACGCCGCTCTATCCGAACGAGCGCTTCAAGATGGAGCTGGATGTTCCGACGTCGAAGGACCTTTCCTCGCGCGTCATCGATCTCGTTGCCCCCCTCGGCAAGGGCCAGCGCGGTCTGATCGTTGCACCGCCGCGTACCGGTAAAACGGTTCTTCTGCAGAATATCGCGCATTCGATTACCGCGAACCATCCGGAATGTTACCTCATCGTTCTCTTGATCGATGAACGCCCGGAAGAAGTGACCGACATGCAGCGCTCTGTGCGCGGCGAAGTCGTTTCCTCCACCTTCGATGAACCGGCTGTTCGCCACGTCCAGGTGGCAGAAATGGTCATCGAGAAGGCAAAGCGCCTCGTCGAACACGGTCGTGACGTCGTCATCCTGCTCGATTCGATCACCCGCCTCGGCCGCGCCTACAACACCGTTGTGCCGTCTTCGGGTAAGGTTCTGACGGGTGGTGTTGACGCCAACGCGCTGCAGCGTCCGAAGCGCTTCTTCGGTGCAGCCCGTAACATCGAAGAAGGTGGCTCGCTGACGATCATCGCGACGGCCCTCATCGATACCGGCAGCCGTATGGATGAAGTCATCTTCGAAGAGTTCAAGGGCACCGGTAACTCCGAAATCGTCCTCGATCGCAAGGTTGCGGACAAGCGCATCTTCCCGGCGATGGACATCCTGAAGTCCGGCACCCGTAAGGAAGACCTGCTCGTACCGCGTCAGGATCTGCAGAAGATCTTCGTCCTGCGCCGTATCCTGGCACCGATGGGCACGACCGATGCGATCGAGTTCCTCATCGACAAGCTCAAGCAGACGAAGAACAACGGCGATTTCTTCGACTCGATGAACACCTGATCCGCCCAGCGGAAGCTGGCGTCAGGGCGTGGCTGAGGGTTCTCACGTGACCGCTCATTCCCAGACAATTTTCGCCTTGGCTTCTGGTGCATTGCCGGCCGGAGTTGCTGTCCTGAGGATCAGCGGGCCGGCCGCTTTCACGATGGTCAATGCACTGGTCGGTGACGTGCCGGCACCAAGGCAGGCAGCATTGCGAACCATCCGGAGCGCAGACGGCGCCTTCCTGGATCGTGGACTGGTTCTGGTGTTTCCCAGCCCTCACTCGTTTACCGGCGAGGATTGCGCAGAACTTCACCTGCACGGCGGCCGCGCTGTCGTCACTGCCGTTCTCAATTCCTTAGCCGGATTCCACGGCGCTCGGATGGCCGAAGCCGGTGAGTTCTCCCGTCGGGCCTTTGAAAACGGCAAGATGGACCTGCTCGAGGTTGAAGGTCTGGCCGATCTCCTGGCTGCCGACACGGAGATGCAGCGACGATTGGCGAGCGAGCAAGCGAGCGGCCACCTGTCCAGTCTTTACGATGCCTGGCGAGAAAAACTGATCTTTGCCCGCTCCATGCTGGAAGCGGAACTCGACTTCAGCGACGAGGGTGACATCCCGGGGTCTGTTTCGAATCGGATCTGGAACGAAGTTGCGCTTCTGAAGCAAGAGGTCGACAAAGCCATTCAAGACCTGCGGGCTGGTGAGATTATCCGCGACGGCTTTAAGATCGCCTTGGCCGGGCCGCCCAATGCCGGAAAATCGAGCCTGATGAACGCCTTGGCACAGCGTGATGTCGCGATCGTTACGCCAATCGCTGGGACAACACGGGATGTTGTTCGCTGTGAACTCGATATCGAAGGATATAAGTTTGAGCTCTACGACACCGCGGGGCTGAGAGAGACAGCCGACGTCATCGAACAGGAGGGCATTCGGCGCGCCATGAGGACGATCAGCGACGCAGATTTGGTTCTCGAGCTTACGGATATTTCCGCAGCTGTCAGAGGTGATCCGATTGGCATTGATCGGCCTGTTATCAGGGTGGGTACAAAGCTAGATGTTTTGAGCGAGGCTCGTGGAGGTGCCTGTGACTTCGATGTCTGCTTGTCCTCAGTGAGTGGCGAGGGATTGGAGGAGCTTCGCTCTCGCCTTCTGCGGGCAGTGCGCGAGAGCACGAACGTCGCAAGCCTTGCAATTCCAAGCCGTTTGAGGCATGCAGAGCGCCTTCGCTCCGCATCTGCGCATTTACAGTCGGCTCTTCATAACGAGATGAGCCCACTTGAGCTTCGAGCCGAAGATCTGCGATTGGCCTCGATGGAGCTGTCGCGCATGACTGGTCGAATCGATACCGAAACGCTTTTGGGCAAGATCTTCTCCGAATTCTGTGTCGGCAAGTGATTCACGTGAAACAGGCTACTGAACATGGTCGGAATACAGTTTGACGTCATCGTTGTGGGGGGCGGCCATGCCGGAACGGAGGCTGCCGCTGCATCTGCGCGCATGGGTGCGAGAACCGCGCTGGTGACGCATCGTGCTGATACGATCGGCGTGATGTCCTGCAACCCTGCGATTGGCGGCCTGGGCAAAGGTCACCTCGTTCGTGAGATTGACGCTCTCGACGGCTTGATGGGTCGGGCTGCGGACATGGGCGGTATCCAGTTTCGCATGCTGAATCGGAAGAAGGGCCCGGCGGTCTGGGGGCCTCGGACGCAGGCTGATCGAAAGCTCTACCGTCAGGCCGTGCAGCAGCTTCTGTCAGAGACACCGAACCTCGAAATCATTGAAGGCGGCGTGACGTCTTTCATTCGTGACTCCTACGAAATAAAAGGGGTTAGGCTCGAGGACGGGCGCGAACTCCGAGCTTCTGCGGTTGTGCTGACCACTGGGACGTTCCTGAATGGTCTGATCCATATCGGCGACAAGAAGATCCCGGCGGGCCGGGTTGGCGACGCCCCTGCCCTTGGTCTCAGCGGCGACCTTGCGGCCTTGGGCCTGAAACTTGGACGTCTCAAGACAGGCACGCCTGCAAGGTTGGACCGAAAGACAATCCGCTGGGACGATCTGGACATTCAGGAGGCGGACTCGGATCCTATTCCCTTCTCCTTCATGACGGAGCAGATCACGATGCCGCAGATTGCCTGCGGGATCACACGCACGACCGAGCGTACGCATCAAATCATCCGAGACAATATTCATCGCTCCGCCATGTATTCCGGGCAGATCGAAGGTGTAGGCCCGCGTTATTGCCCGTCTATCGAGGACAAGATCAACCGTTTCGGGGATCGCGACGGTCACCAGATCTTCCTTGAGCCGGAAGGCCTGGACGACGACACGATTTATCCCAATGGTATATCCACCTCCCTGCCTGAAGAGGTGCAGGAGCTCTTCATCCGCTCGATCCCCGGGCTTGAAGATGTTCGAATTCTGCAGCCTGGTTACGCGATAGAGTATGATTATGTGGACCCGCAGCAGCTTGACCTCTCTCTGGCGGTCAAGGGCGCGCGTGGCCTCTATCTCGCAGGCCAGATCAACGGGACCACGGGATATGAGGAAGCCGGTGCCCAGGGCTTGGTCGCCGGCATCAATGCCGCCCGGTATGCTGGCGCTCAGGACAGTGTGCGGTTCAGCCGGACCGATTCCTATATCGGTGTCATGATCGATGACCTCACATCCCGCGGGGTGGCCGAGCCGTACCGGATGTTTACGTCGCGGGCAGAATATCGGCTGTCATTGCGCGCAGATAATGCGGATATGCGGCTTACCCCGCTTGGTATCTCTATCGGCTGCGTCGGCTCTGACCGTGCGTCGAAGTTTTCGACCTATGCCGCGCGGCGGACAGAGCTCTATGAGCGCCTGGGGTTGCTCCTGGCGTCACCGAATGAAATGTCGGCCGTCGGCGTCAGCGTCAACCAGGATGGCCGGCGGCGATCCGCGCGCGAGATCCTGTCCTATCCGGAAATCAGTTGGGCTGATGTCGTGCGCGTATGGCCGGAACTTGCCGCCGAGGATGGCAAGGTCGCTGAAGCCGTCGAGATCGACTGCCTCTACCATGTCTATCTCGAGCGGCAGGCCTCGGATGTCGCCGATGTGCGGGCGGAAGAGAACCGCGAGATCCCCAGTGATTTCGACTATCTTGTTCTCTCGGGTCTGTCCAATGAGCTGAAGGCAAAACTCACTGCGCAACGCCCCTTGAACGTCGCTCAGGCTGCGCGCATCGAAGGCATGACTCCGGCTGCGGTTGCTTTGCTGGTCGCGCATCTCCGGAAAAATACAAGCAAATTGGCTTCTTGATATGAAGATCGACAGTAGCGCCTACGGGATCCATGTTTCACGTGAAACGCAGGACCGCCTCAACCGTTTCGCCGATCTCTTCATGAAGTGGGCGCCCCGCATCAATCTTGTCGCACCCTCAACGCTTGAGCAAGTGTGGACGCGGCACATCGTCGACTCGTTACAAATCCGGAACATTGTGCCGCAGCCCGGCCGCTGGATCGACATCGGCAGTGGTGGTGGTTTCCCCGGGATTATCACTGCCATAAGCCTTGCAGAATATGGCGACGGGTGGATTGATCTCGTGGAAAGCAACAACAAGAAATGTGGCTTTCTCCGTGTTGCGCTCACCGAAACCGGCGGGCGCGGTGCGGTCCATCCCCTGCGGATCGAAGAGGCAACCAAGAAGCTTCAGGCACCTGACTTTGTCTCAGCCCGGGCGCTGGCGGAGCTTGATGCACTCTTCGCCTATGTGTTCCCCTGGGCGCAAAACAACCCCAATATCCGCTTTATCTTCCACAAAGGCCGGGATTATCAGGCAGAGATCGATAAAGCGCGTGGTCGCTGGAACTTCGATCTGATAAAACATCAAAGCGTCGTCGAGGCAGATTCCGTCATCCTGGAGATCGCCTCCCTGTCACGCAGGGTTTAACCGCTTCGGGTGCCATATGAATCTCGAGAAAAACCGTATCATCACCATCGCGAACCAAAAAGGTGGCGTGGGGAAAACGACGACGGCCATAAATCTTGCAACGGCCTTGGCCGCCATTGGCGAGCGGGTGCTGATCGTCGACCTTGACCCGCAGGGCAATGCCAGCACCGGTCTTGGCATCGACCGCCGTGATCGGCGGCTGTCGTCCTATGATGTGCTGATCGGAACCCACTCAATCACCGAAGCAGCGCTTGAGACGGCGGTGCCAAACCTTTCCATCGTGCCTTCGACAATGGACCTCCTCGGCTTCGAGATGGAAATCTCCCAGCAGGCGGATCGGGTGTTCCGACTGAAGAAGGCTCTAAACCTCGATGACGCGCGCTCATTCAGCTATGTGCTGCTGGATTGCCCGCCGTCCTTCAACCTTTTGACGATGAACGCCATGGCAGCAGCCCACTCGGTGCTGGTGCCCCTGCAATGCGAGTTCTTTGCACTCGAGGGTCTGAGTCAGCTGCTTGAGACGATCAACCAGGTTCGTCAGACGGTCAATCCGACACTCGATATCCAGGGCATCGTCCTGACGATGTTCGACTCCCGCAACAACCTCGCTCAGCAGGTGGTGAGCGACGTCCGGGAGCATTTGGGCGAGAAGGTCTACACGACGCTTATCCCGAGAAATGTGCGGGTGTCCGAGGCACCGTCTTATGGTAAGCCGGCTATCCTTTATGACCTGAAATGCGCTGGAAGCCAGGCCTATCTGCAACTGGCTTCCGAGGTCATTCAGCGCGAACGGCAGCGTAAGGCAGCCTAATCTTCGTATAAGGGTGTGAGTATGAGCGAAGACGTATCGAAACGCCGCCTCGGTCGCGGTCTGGCAGCGCTGATCGGCGAAATGGATCAGCCGGTTCCGGTTGGCGAAACCAAGCCGGCGGTGAACCCTGACCGCACCGTTCCGATCGAATTCGTCGCTCGTAGCCCCAAGAACCCCCGCCGCTACTTCGACGAGGCGGAATTGCAGGATCTTGCCGGCTCGATCCGGCAGCATGGTATCGTGCAGCCCGTTGTCGTCCGTACGGTCGGCACCGATCGCTATGAGATCATCGCCGGTGAGCGCCGGTGGCGCGCTGCCCAACTCGCCGGGCTGGTCGAAATTCCGGTCATTGTGCGGGATGTGGACGATCGCACAGCCCTTGAGCTTGCAATCGTTGAAAACGTGCAGCGCGCGGACCTCAACCCTCTCGAAGAGGCGCTTGGTTACGAGCAGCTGATTGCCGAGCACGGCTATACCCAAAACGACCTTGGCGAAATCATCGGCAAGAGCCGGAGCCATGTGGCCAATAGCCTGCGCCTTCTCAAGCTCCCCGACCCCGTGCGTGACATGCTGGCCGACGGCAGTCTTTCTGCCGGTCACGCGCGCGCTCTGGTCTCGACGCCCGATCCGGTGATGCTCGCCAAGACCATCGCGCAAAAGGGTCTTTCCGTTCGTGATGCGGAGAAGCTCGCGCAGAACCACATCAAGGCGCAGCAGGAACCCACGCCAGCGGACGTTCGCGAGCCGAAAGATTCAGACACCATCGCGCTCGAGCGTAGCCTCTCCGATCGTCTGGGTCTTTCTGTCGCGATCAACCACAAGGGTGGTGGCGGTCAGCTGAAGATCAATTACAAGACGCTGGACCAGCTGGAAGAGATTTGCCGCCTGCTCGAGGCTCGCTGATCAACCGCGGCGATTGCGCCGCGCGGATTGAAGCGTCGTTGCCAAAAGGGTCTGGATGGCCAGATTGTCCTCGAGGGACGCATTCTGCCTGCTCTGTAGAACCGCGGCGTTGAGCCTCGAGCTTTCACGGCCCAGGTCGGAACTGTTCCAGTTCCGTAACGCTTTCTCGATGATCGGCTTGCGTTTGAAATGGATGCCGCGGCCCAGCGTCTGGAGTACCTGCGCCGGTTGCTGGCTTTTCTCTTCCATCTCCAGACGCATGGCCTCCAGCAACTGAACCTGTTTCATCGTTCCCTGCAGGATCAGGAAGACAGCCGTCTTGGACGAGATGACTTTCTGGATTGCATGCAGAAAGCCGTCGGCATCACCGGACAGTACGGCGTCTACAACCTCGTCGGTCGACACGGCGCTGGCATCGCCGACGATATCCAGGACGTGGCGCTCGTCGATCAGCTCGTCGTTCATGCAATAGAGAACGAGCTTCCGGATCTCGTTGCGCGACGCAATACGATCACCGCCGATGGACTCGAGCAGCAATTCTCGCGCTGCCGGTGTGATGCGGAGATTCGCGGCGGCGAGTTCAGCGTCGATCAGGCCATTGAGAGCCCGCGCGTCATCCTGGTAGCAGGCAATACAGGCAACCCTGCGCTCGGATTCCGCGACTTTCCGTAGAGCCGAACCCTTCTTGAGATCGCCGGCCTCTATAAGGAGATAGCTGCCTTCCGGTGGCTTTGCCGCCAGATGCGCGAGCCCGTCGACCAGTTGTTTCTCATTGGCTGCGCCGCGCACCCAGATGAGTTTTTCGCCGCCGAAGAGGCCGAATGCATTCATCTCATCGATCAGCCGGCCTGGGTCCGACTGGATGTCCGATGCGTCGAGCCGGATCAGCGCAAACCCGTCCGAGAGATCGACACCCGTTGTGGCAGCAAGAGCCGAGGCCCGTTCGGCGACCAGCCCACGATCCGGTCCATAAATAACAAAGAGCCGGTAATGCCTGGCCGACTTGGCCAGGAAGCCTTCAAACTCGTGAGATTTGATCTCCGCCATGGTCGCCGATCAGCGACCAAGGGCCATGGCCAGGTCGGCGTAGATGATTTCAGCCAGTTCCCGGGCCGCACGGGTTTCTGCATCGCGGACCGCACGCAGCTTTGCAAATTCCTGGCGCGGATAATCGAAGAGGGCGACGCCCGTTCGACGGCCCGTCTTGAGAACGGTGTCGTCCGAGATGCGCTTCAGCGTATAGGTTCCCAGGACGGCAGCGCGCCCCGCGTTCGGGGTATCGGCTGCTTCATCCAGCAAGATGCCTGTCACGCCGCCGCTGACGGTCAATTCAACGCGATATTCTGGCGTCGCCGTTTCCTTGCCGCCACTGGTCAGGAAAAGCAGCCGGTTGCGTGTTTCTAGGCCAATTCGGCTGTTAGCTTCCGAATACGAAATGGCCGCGAGAGCGCCACGCGTTTCACCAATGGCATTGACATCCTGATACAAGGGACGCGCCTGGCAGCCCGCCAGAAGCAGAGCCGCGCCGATCAGAAGCGAGCGCCGAAGCACTGTGGAAGGCTTGAGTTCAGAGGACAATGTTCACGATCCTTAGCGGGACAACGATGATCTTCTTCGGTGCCTGGCCGTTGAGCGCGGCCTTGACGGCGTCGAGAGCCAGCACGGCTTCCTGAACGGCATTCTGGTCTGCGTCGCGCGCGATTGTCAATTCGGCGCGCTTCTTGCCGTTGATCTGCACAGGCAAAGTGATTTCGTTCTCGGCCACTAGCGCTTCGTCGAAATGCGGCCAGGCAGACTTTGCGATCAATCCCTCATTGCCGAGGATCGACCAGCACTCTTCGGCCAGATGCGGCGTCATCGGTGCAATCAGTTGCACGAGGATCTCGGCCGCATTGCGGACCGCGGCGACATAAGCCTGGTCACCCTGCCCTGCCGCGACATTGGTGAGCGGCGCGGCCAGCGCGTTGACCAGTTCGTAAATGCGGGCGATCGCCTTGTTGAAGGCAAGCTTGTCGAGATCGCCCTGAACTGCCTTCAGCGTCTTGTGGGCGATTTGCGACACAGCCAACGCGTCACCGTCCTTAGCCGGATTCGGCTGTACGGACTTCAGCCGATCGGCGGCCTCGGAGATGAGACGCCAGACGCGCTGGACGAAGCGATGGGCGCCTTCGACGCCTGCTTCCGACCAGATGACGTCGCGGTCCGGCGGCGAATCCGAGAGAACGAAGAAGCGTGCGGTATCGGCGCCGTAGGACCCGATGATGTCATCGGGATCCACGACGTTCTTCTTCGACTTCGACATTTTCTCGATCGAGCCGATCTTGGCTTCCTGACCATTGCTCAGCAGGAATGCCCGGCGTGTGCCATCGGCCTCTTCGATCCGAAGGTCAACCGGGGCCACCCATTCGCGCTCCAGTCCCTCGCCGATGCTATAGGTCTCGTGCACCACCATGCCCTGGGTGAAGAGGCCCTTGAAGGGCTCCTTCAGGTCGACATGTCCGGTCTCGCGCATGGCTCGGGTGAAGAAGCGCGAATAGAGAAGGTGCAGGATCGCGTGCTCGATACCGCCGATATACTGATCGACCGGCAGCCAGCGATTGGCGACGGACGGATCCGTCGGATTGTCTTCCCAGGGTGCCGTGAAGCGGGTGAAATACCAGCTCGAATCGACAAAGGTGTCCATCGTGTCCGTCTCGCGACGGGCATCCTTGCCGCAGCAGGGGCAGGCGACATGGCGCCAGGTCGGATGACGGTCGAGCGGGTTGCCCGGCTTGTCGAAGCTGACATCGTCAGGCAGCTTCACCGGCAGGTCCTTCTTCGGGACGGGGACCACACCACAGTCATCGCAATGGATGACCGGGATCGGGCAGCCCCAGTAGCGCTGACGGGAAATGCCCCAGTCGCGCAGGCGGAAATTGACCTTGCGTTCGCCCTGCGGTGCGCCGTTCAGTTGCTGCGAGGACAGACGGTTCGCCACTTCCTCGAAAGCTTCCGTGGTCGAAAGCCCGTCAAGGAAGCGAGAATTGATCATCACGCCGTCATCGGTATAGGCCGTGTCACCGACCACGAAACTTGCGGCGTCGCCTTCTTTGGGCATGACGACCGGCACGACCGGCAGGTCATATTTGCGGGCAAAATCCAGGTCGCGCTGGTCGCCGGAGGGGCAGCCGAAGATCGCGCCCGTGCCGTATTCCATCAGCACGAAGTTCGCGACATAGACCGGCAGCTCCCAGCTCGGGTCGAGCGGATGCTTCACGCGGATTCCGGTATCGATGCCCTTCTTCTCGGCTGTTTCCAGCGCTGCCAGAGACGTGCCGGCATGCCGGCATTCCTGGCAGAAGGCGTCCACGGCTGCGTCACGCGCGGCGGCTTCCTTCGCCAAGGGGTGATCGGCGGCGATCGCGAGGAAGGAGGCGCCGAACAGGGTGTCGGGCCGTGTCGTATAGACGGTCACCTCGCTGGCATCGCTGCCGGACGCAACCTCCCAGCGGATCGCCATACCTTCCGAGCGACCGATCCAGTTCTTCTGCATCAGCCGGACCTTTTCAGGCCACTGGTCGAGTTCGTCCAATGCGTCCAGCAGGTCCTGGCTGAAGTCGGTGATCTTGAAGAACCACTGGGTCAGTTCGCGCTGCTCGACCAGAGCACCGGAGCGCCAGCCGCGGCCGTCGATGACCTGCTCATTGGCGAGCACGGTCATGTCTTCCGGGTCCCAGTTCACCTTCGAGTTCTTGCGGTAGACCAGACCCTTTTCCAGGAAGTCCAGAAACAGGTGCTGCTGACGATGGTAGTAGTCGACGTCGCAGGTCGCGAATTCGCGCGACCAGTCCAAGGACAGGCCCATGGACTTCAGCTGGCCGCGCATGGTGGCGATGTTCTCGTAGGTCCAGGCCTTGGGGTGGACCTTGTTCTTCATCGCGGCATTTTCCGCCGGCATGCCGAATGCGTCCCAGCCCATGGGATGCAAGACATTATAGCCGCGGGCGCGTTTGTAGCGGGCGACGACATCGCCCATCGCATAGTTGCGGACATGGCCCATGTGGATGCGTCCCGATGGATAGGGGAACATCTCAAGCACGTAGTATTTCTCGCGCGGGTCAGCATTGTCGGTCTCGAAGACCTTGTCTTCGGCCCATTTCGCCTGCCAACGGGGCTCGGCGTCGCGCGGATTGTAACGTTCGGTAGCCATGGATCGCATTTCCGGGAATAGCATCAAAGGAAGAGGGCCGACCTTCATCATGAAACCGGCCAAGCGTCAAGTTTTTGAGGGATTCGCCGGGGCTTTCCGGGCCGCGATTGCCGCCTGAGCTTGCCATCGCCTGAGGCTGGCTTTAACCCCTTGCCGAAAGTCGTGAATACGCCAGATATCGAGCAGAATGAAACGAGGGTTGGACATGTCGGTTGAAGAACGCCTCCAGGACGTCCGGGACAAGATCGTGAAGGCAACGCAAGAAGCCGGTCGTGAGCCGGATTCAGTATCGCTCGTGGCCGTGTCCAAGACCTTCGATGCCGAGCACATCCGGCCGACGATCGTTGCGGGGCAGCGGGTATTTGGAGAAAACCGCGTGCAGGAGGCCCAGGGCAAATGGCCGGATCTGAAGGCCGAGACCCCTGATCTCGCACTGCATCTGATCGGGCCGCTCCAGTCGAACAAGGCAGCCGACGCGGTGGCACTCTTCGATGTGATCGAAACCGTGGACCGCGAGAAGATCGCGCGGGCGCTGGCCGAGGAAGTCAAGCGCCAGGAGCGTTCGATCCGGTTCTACATTCAGGTCAATACCGGTCTCGAGCCTCAGAAAGCCGGGATTGCGCCCGACGACGTCGCGTCCTTTGTCTCGCTCTGCCGGGATGAACTTGCAATGCAGGTCGAAGGCCTGATGTGCATTCCGCCGGTCGATGAAAATCCAGGACCGCATTTTGCCCTGCTGGCGAAACTTGCCGAGGAAAACGGGCTTTCGAAGCTCTCCATGGGCATGTCGGGTGATTTCCAGACTGCCATCGGCTTCGGGGCAACGAGCGTTCGCGTCGGTTCGGCAATTTTTGGCACACGTTAAATTGCCTTAGACCTTCGGCATAGCGCTTTGGTCTCTCTTTCCTCCTTCCTTCGCCGATCCTAAAATGACGGTAAAGGCGAAAGCCTCAAGCGTTGTCATGGGAGGATCGGCATGCGCGAGAGCTATCAGGACGTCTATGATTCCTGGAAGGCAAACCCCGAAGGTTTCTGGGGCGCTGCGGCAAAAGACATTCACTGGTTCAAGGCGCCTGAAAGTGTCTTCGATCCCGCTCAAGGGACCTATGGGCGGTGGTTTGCCGGGGGTGAGACCAATACCTGCTATAACTGTATCGACCGGCATATCGAGGCCGGCCGGGGTGCCGAGACGGCTGTCATCTACGACAGCCCCATGACCGGGCAGACGGCGCGCTACAGCTATGATCAGGTTCTGACGGAAGTCTCCGCAATGGCTGCGGTCCTGCGCAATCATGGCGTCGGCAAGGGCGATCGTGTGATCATCTACATGCCGATGATCCCAGAGGCCGTGTTTTCCATGCTCGCCTGCGCCCGCATCGGCGCCGTACATTCGGTCGTCTTCGGCGGTTTCGCGGCGCATGAGCTCGCGACGCGCATCGACGATTCAGGCGCGAAGGTTGTGATCGGGGCGAGCTGCGGGCTCGAACCGGGCCGCATCGTGCCTTACAAGCCGCTGCTCGACCAGGCGATCGACATGGCCAAGGTCAAGCCGGATTACTGCCTGATCCTGCAGCGCGAACAATACCACGCGCCGCTCCGCTACGAACACGGCGACGTCGATCTGGCGCAAGCCGTCGAGCAAGAAAAGATCAACGGCTCTTCGATCGATTGCGTGGCGGTTGCCGCAACCGATCCGCTCTACATTCTCTACACATCCGGCACGACCGGTCAGCCGAAGGGTGTGGTGCGCGACAATGGCGGCCACATGGTCGCCCTCAACTGGACCATGAAGAACATCTATGGCGTGAAGCCGGGCGAGGTCTTCTGGGCCGCCTCCGATATCGGCTGGGTGGTCGGCCATTCCTATATCGTCTACGGGCCGCTTCTGGCCGGCAATGCGACGGTTGTTTTTGAAGGCAAGCCTGTGGGTACGCCAGACGCAGGCACGTTCTGGCGCGTTGTGAATGATCACGGTGTGAAAGTGCTGTTCACGGCTCCGACGGCCTTCCGCGCGATCCGCCGTGACGATCCCGAGGGTGAACATGTCGCCCGCTACGATCTTTCGGGTCTTCGCGCCCTTTTCCTGGCCGGAGAGCGTGCCGATCCGGAGACCCTGAAATGGGCCGAGCGGATCCTGAAGATCCCGGTCATCGATCACTGGTGGCAGACGGAAACCGGCTGGGCGATTGCGGCCAATCCGGCGGGTCTCGGATTGCTTCCGGTGAAGCACGGATCGCCGACCAAGCCGATGCCCGGCTATGGGCTCGAGGTGCTGGACGATGCCGGCCATCCGGTCGCTCCCGGCACGCTTGGCAACATCGTGGCGAAGCTACCCCTGCCCCCGGGCTGCCTCGTTTCCTTCTGGAATGCCGATGAGCGCTTTCGAGCTTCATGCCTCGAGGAATTCCCCGGCTACTACAAGACGGCCGATGCCGGCGTCATCGACGAAGACGGTTATGTCTTCGTCATGGCCCGCACCGATGACATCATCAATTGCGCTGGTCATCGTCTCTCTACCGGGGCGATGGAAGAAGTCTGCGCCATGCATCCCGATGTCGCGGAATGTGCGGTCATCGGCATTGCAGATGAGCTGAAAGGGCAGATCCCCTGCGGCTTCCTCGTGCTGAAGAAGAACGTGCATCGGGACCATAAGCTGATTTCCAAGGAAGTCGTTCAGCTGGTGCGCGACGAGATCGGTCCGGTGGCCGCCTTCAAGATGGTGCTGATGGTGGACCGCTTGCCGAAGACCCGCTCGGGCAAGATCCTGCGTGGGACCATGCAGAAGATCGCCGATGGTCTGCCCTGGAAGATGCCGGCGACGATCGACGATCCAGCGATCCTTGATGAAATCACTGCCGTTCTTCAGGCCCATGGGCAGGTGCCGGTCGCAACGAAGGCCGCCGCCAGCGCTTGAACCTGAAGTCCAGGCAATAAAAAACCCCGGCTGCCATGGGCTGCCGGGGTTCGGTCGGTTCGATACGCGATCAGTACTGATCGTCTTCGTCGTCGGTCGGGCGATCCGACTTGAGCGACTGCAGCTTCGCGAAGACGGCGTTGGCGTCGATTTCCTTCTCTTCCTCGCGATCGTAGCCGAAGCCGAGGTTTTCGGTGTCGCTGGCCGACTGAAGCGTTGCGCCGAGTTCGGCAGCGGTCGGCAGCGGACGGCCCTTGGACGCCTTTTCGACTTCGAGATCGAGATCGATCTGGCTGCAGAGGCCGAGCGTCACCGGGTCCATCGGCGTCAGGTTTGCCGAGTTCCAGTGGGTGCGATCGCGGATCTGTTCGATCGTCGACTTGGTGGTGCCAACGAGACGCGAGATCTGCGCATCCTTCAGTTCGGGATGGTTGCGGACCAGCCAGAGAATGGCGTTAGGACGGTCCTGGCGCTTGGACACCGGGGTGTAGCGGGGGCCGCGGCGCTTGGAATCCGGAACGCGCACCTTCGGCTCGGAGATCTTCAGCTTGTAGTTCACGTCCTTCTCGGCACGGGCGATTTCGTCGCGCGAGAGCTGGCCGGTCGCGATCGGGTCGAGACCCTTGATGCCCTGTGCTGCTTCGCCGTCTGCGATCGCCTTGACTTCGAGCGGATGCAGTTTGCAGAACTGCGCGATCTGGTCGAATGACAGCGCGGTATTGTCGACGAGCCATACGGCGGTCGCCTTCGGCATGAGCAGTGTCTGGGCCATGGATACAATCCTTCTGAGGGTCCGCGCCGGTTGTCGCGGGCCGTGGGTTTAAACCACTATTTCCGGGAATTCGGCGTCCTTATAGCGATTATGTAACGAAATTGCAATTCGCGAAGTCACGAATGACCTTTGTCTAATTGCTGGCCATGTTGCACCTGCTATGTATGTCGGCGATAGGCCGGGGAGGACGGTCCTGGTCGCCAGTAGTGGCCCGTCAACATGAGGAGGAGTTCATGTCAGCCAAAACCTATCCGGTGCTGAAATCGGCAAAGGTTCGTGCCCTGATCGATGATGAGAAGTACCAGAAGTGGTATCAGGAGAGCATCGAGGATCCCGAGAAGTTCTGGGGCAAGCACGGCAAGCGGATCGACTGGTTCAAGCCCTATACGAAGGTCAAGAACACGTCCTTCAAGGGCAAGGTCCCGATCAAGTGGTTCGAGGACGGCCTGACCAACGTCTCCTACAACTGCATCGACCGTCACCTGAAAACGCATGGCGAACGTACCGCCATCATCTGGGAAGGCGACAACCCCTATATCGACAAGAAGATCACCTATAACGAGCTCTACGAGCACGTCTGCCGGATGGCGAACGTGCTCAAGAAGCACGGCGTGAAGAAGGGTGACCGCGTCACCATCTACATGCCGATGATCCCGGAAGCGGCTTATGCCATGCTCGCCTGCGCCCGCATCGGCGCGGTCCATTCGGTGGTCTTCGGTGGCTTCTCGCCTGAGGCGCTCGCAGGTCGCATCGTCGACTGTGAATCGACCTTCGTCATCACCTGCGACGAAGGCGTTCGTGGCGGCAAGCCGGTTCCGCTCAAGGAAAACACCGATATCGCGATCGACATCGCCGCCAAGCAGTATGTGATCGTCAACAAGGTGCTTGTCGTGCGCCGCACCGGCGGCAAGATCGGCTGGGCACCGGGCCGCGACATCTGGCACCATCAGGAAGTGCACACGGTCAAGGCCGAATGCCCGCCGGTGAAGATGAAGGCGGAAGATCCGCTGTTCATCCTCTACACCTCGGGTTCGACGGGCAAGCCGAAGGGCGTCATGCACACGACCGGCGGCTATCTCGTCTATGCGTCGATGACGCATGAATATGTCTTCGATTATCACGATGGTGACATCTACTGGTGCACGGCCGATGTCGGCTGGGTTACCGGTCACTCCTACATCGTCTACGGGCCGCTTTCGAACTGCGCCACGACGCTGATGTTCGAGGGTATCCCGACCTTCCCGGACCAGGGCCGCTTCTGGGAGGTGATCGAGAAGCACAAGGTCAACATCTTCTACACCGCACCGACCGCGATCCGCTCGCTGATGGGTGCCGGCGACGAGTTCGTGAAGCGCTCGGACCGTTCGTCGCTCCGCCTTCTCGGCTCCGTGGGCGAACCGATCAATCCGGAAGCCTGGGAGTGGTATTACAACGTCGTCGGCGAGCAGAAGTCGCCCGTCGTCGATACCTGGTGGCAGACGGAAACCGGCGGCATCATGATCACGCCGCTGCCGGGGGCAACCGCGCTGAAACCCGGTTCGGCCACACGACCCTTCTTCGGGGTCAAGCCGGAGTTGGTGGACAATGAGGGTCAAGTGCTGGAAGGCGCGACCGACGGCAACCTCTGCATCACCGACAGTTGGCCGGGCCAGGCCCGCTCCGTCTATGGCGATCACGATCGCTTCGTGCAGACCTACTTCTCCACCTACAAGGGCAAGTATTTCACGGGTGACGGCTGCCGGCGCGATGAAGACGGCTACTACTGGATTACGGGTCGCGTGGACGACGTTCTGAACGTCTCCGGTCACCGCCTGGGCACGGCCGAAGTCGAATCGGCGCTGGTCTCGCACCACCTCGTCTCCGAAGCGGCCGTCGTGGGTTACCCGCACAACATCAAGGGCCAGGGCATCTATTGCTATGTCACCTTGATGTCGGGCCACGAGGGGAATGACGCGCTGCGGGCTGACCTGGTGAAGCATGTGCGTACGGAAATCGGCCCGATCGCCACACCGGACAAGATCCAGTTCGCGCCCGGCCTGCCGAAGACGCGTTCCGGCAAGATCATGCGCCGTATCCTGCGCAAGATCGCCGAGGATGATTTCGGCGCGCTCGGCGATACCTCGACGCTCGCCGATCCGGCTGTCGTGGATGATCTGATCGCTAACCGACAGAACAAGAGCGCTTGATACACAATAGCCTGAGAACTTGAAAAGGGGCTCCTAAAGGGGGCCCCTTTTCTGTGTCACCGGTCTTTCATGACGCTTGGGCAGAGCCTCTTGCTTTTTGTCCGGCCTGAATAGGGATCGACCAGACCCGCCTCGAGCAGATCCTCTGCCGGTCGCGTACCGTCTGGCAGGGTAAGATCGGCAACCACACGGCCGAAATATTTGTCGCCGGAGATTGCGGTCAGCTGCACCAGTCGCTCGTTCCCGATGAGGCTTGCCAGCTCGCTCTTTGCAACTTGAGCCGCCTTCCGGAACGCCGGGCATTTGGATCGAAGCTCAGGCGCATCGATGCCGCGCAGGCGCACATAGGTGTTCACCTTGTGGTCGGGCCAGGGCATGGCTTCGACAAGGACGGTGTCCCCGTCAATGACTCTGACCACCTCTGCGGCAACAGGGCCGTCGATCATCCGGCTGCCGGCACCCGTCGGGACGGCCGAGAGGAATATCATCACAGTGGCGACAGCAGCTCGGAACATGATAGGAACATATTCCGATATAAGCGGCCAATCAATGGGGAATCATTCCTCAGAAATCGATTGCCCGTCCCTTGATCTCCCAATCGCCAAACCGTGCCGGATCCGCTCCACCGCGTCCGCCGATCTCCGGCGGCATATCAGGGGCTGCTTCCTTGCGGCGGCGCTCCTCGGCTTCGGCGAGTGCCCGTTTCGCAGCCGGGCTCAGTTCACGTGGCTGTTCTTCCACGCCGGTTTCGGCTTCACGATCTTCTGACATCACATCGTCCTTTGCTGAGACGGCATTTCATGCGCAAACATTGAAATTGGGGTGCGCGCTTTTTAAATCAACAGTCGAAAACGGCAAGGAATTTGCCGATCGGATGCTTCCGGAGGAGCTCGACATGAATACCATGCGGACTGCCATGCTGCTCGCCTTCATGACCGCCCTGTTCATGGGTGTCGGCTTCCTCATCGGCGGCCGCGGCGGGATGATGATTGCCTTCGTCATTGCCGCCGGCATGAACTTCTTCTCCTACTGGAATTCGGACAAGATGGTGCTCCGGGCCTATCGCGCTCAGGAGGTCGACGAGCGGACAGCGCCCGAATTCTACATCATGGTGCGCGATCTCGCCCGCAATGCAAACCTGCCGATGCCGAAGGTCTATGTCTTCGACAGCCCGCAGCCGAACGCCTTTGCGACCGGTCGCAATCCTCAGAATGCCGCGGTTGCCGCGTCGACCGGGCTGTTGCAGCGGCTCACGCCCGAAGAGGTTGCGGGTGTCATGGCGCATGAACTGGCGCATATCGAAAACCGCGACACGCTGACGATGACGATCACGGCGACGCTCGCCGGCGCGATCTCGATGCTGTCGAATTTTGCCTTTCTCTTTTCCAGCGGCCGGGATGACCGCAACAATCCCTTCGGCTTCATCGGCGTTCTCGTGGCGATGATCGTGGCGCCCCTTGCCGCCATGCTGGTTCAGATGGCGATCAGCCGCACACGGGAATATGCAGCCGACCGCCGCGGTGCAGAGATCTGCGGTCAGCCCCGCTGGCTCGCGTCTGCGCTTCAGAAGATCGCTGGCGACGCGGCGCATATCGATAATATCGACGCCGAGCGCAATCCCGCAACGGCGCATATGTTCATCATCAACCCTCTCAATGGCCAGCGGATGGACAACCTCTTCTCTACCCATCCGAACACGAAGAACCGGATCGAGGCGCTGCTGGCAATGACGGATATCCGCTCTGGGGGATCGACGCCGCCGGAGCCCGCTGTTAAGGCAACGCGCACGGCGCGTTCCGTTCCGACCACCGGTTGGGGGCGCGGCAAAGCCGAACCACCCAAAGGACCATGGTCTTGAGCGATCGATCGACGGGCAAACCGAAAAACAAGCAGGCCGGACAAAAAAAGCATGGCGAACGGCCTCGCCCGCCGATGAAGCCGGGCCTTGAGGCTCGTATCGCCGCAACCCGCATTCTTGCAGCGGTGGTCGATCGCAAGACGTCTCTGGACGGGATGCTGGATCCGGAACACGGCAATCCCGCATTCCTTCCGCTGAACGAAGCCGATCGCGGCCTCGTCAAGGCCATCCTGCAGAGCGCGCTGCGTCATCTGCCAAGGATCGAAGCGATCATCGGCAGCCTTCTCGACAATCCGCTGCCGGACGGTGCGCGATCTCTGCACCACCTGCTGGTCGTCGCTGCGGCGCAGATGCTCTATCTCGATGTTCCTGATCATTCGGCGGTCGACCTGGCCGTTGAGCAGGCCAATGGCGATCCCCGCAGCCGCCGTTTTGCCAAGCTGGTCAATGCCATCCTGCGCCGGATCGGCCGTGAGAAGGCCGACTTGCTGTCGTCCGTCGAGGATCTTCCCTGCATGCCGGACTGGTTCATGCAGCGTTTGACCGAAGTCTATGGTCGAGAGAACGCTCTTGCCATCGCTGCGTCACAGCTGGAGCCGCCGACGATCGATCTGACCGTGAAGGCCGATGCTGAAGGTTGGGCGGAGCGTCTGGGTGGCCAGGTGCTGCCGACCGGCAGCGTTCGGCTCGATCGGTTCCGTGGCTCGGTCACCGCGCTTGAAGGCTTCGATGACGGTGCCTGGTGGGTGCAGGATGCTGCCGCTGCCATTCCGGCCCAACTGTTCGGCGACCTCACAGGCAAGCGGGTCGCCGATCTCTGCGCTGCCCCGGGGGGCAAGACCGCGCAGCTCGTGCTGGCCGGCGGAGACGTGCTTGCCGTCGAACAGTCAAAGACGCGGCTCAAGCGGCTGGAGAGCAATCTAGCGCGCCTGGGACTTCCGGCCGACACGCTCTGCACGGACCTGCTCACCATCGATGAGGCCGAGAGTTTCGACGCCATCCTGCTCGATGCCCCCTGCTCGTCGACGGGCACGACACGGCGTCATCCGGATGTGCTCTGGACGAAGGATGCCGGAGACATCGCCAAGCTTGCCGCGCTCCAGGAAAAGCTCCTGCGCCATGCGGTCACTCTGCTGAAGCCAGGCGGCCGGCTCGTCTTCTCGAATTGCTCGATCGATCCTTCCGAAGGTGAGGACGTCGTAGACCGCGTGTTGGCAGATATGCCCGGATTGCGCCTCGTCGCGATCAATCCTTCGGACTGGCCTGGGCTGGAAACGGCGATCACGCCGCGCGGTGAATTCCGCACGACACCGGCCATGTTGGCGAAACAAGGTGGCCTCGACGGCTTCTACGCGGCGGTCATTGCTAAAATTTAACTAATATCTCAATAAACCTGTTGGGAAGGCTGCGTGGACGGTGCGGTTCGCTCCGCATGTCCGCGGCATGACGCTATGACATGGAGTTTCGCGTCGGAATATCTGCTCCGAGAATGCTTCATTTCTTCGGACAGTGACGGCCCGACAATCGAAATGACCGGATCATCAGGATCCGGTGACAGGAAGCAGTATGCGAATCAATGATCGCGCCCGACTGATTTCGCTTCACATCGCCGAAGGTTGGCGGCAGGTGCGGCAGACGGCTGCAGTGTTGACGCCGGCCTTCGTTCAGCGTGGCGGGTTCAGGATCAATCGCGTCATCGTCGCGCCGACGGATCTGCGCGCAGTCGACGCCTTCGTGGCGGACGAAATCCTGAATGGCCGTTTTCCGCTTGCCGGCCGCATTCTGGATGCAGACGGCCAATCCCCCTTCGAGCTCGAGCTTCCATCCCTGCAGTTTGCCCGGCGCCTGCATGGCTTCGGCTGGTTGCGGCATATGCGTGCCGACAAGAGCGTCATGGCCTGCAATCATGCCCGCTGGATCACGGATCAGTGGATCGGTCTTCACGGTGGCAGGGCCCGCGGTGTCGCCTGGGAAAGCGATGTCGTCTCACGCCGCATCATCAGCTGGCTTTCCCATTCGCCGGTCGTGCTGCAGGACGCCGATGCCGGCTTCTATCGCCGCTTCACGACATCCCTCAGCCAACAGGTGCGCTACCTGCAGCGGCGGGTGGATTCGCTCCCCGAAGGTCTGCCGCGGCTGAAGGCGCGGATCGCCATCGCCATGGCCTCGATCGCGACGGAAGCGCGTCCGGCGGCCGTGCGCCGCGCCGGACGTCTTCTCGATCGCGAGCTCGAACGGCAAGTCCTGCCGGATGGCAGCCACATCTCCCGTAATCCGCAGGCCTCTGTCGATCTGCTCTTCGATCTTCTGCCGCTGCGCCAGAGCTACATCAACCTGGGTCACGCGGTGCCATCCAAGCTGATCCCGGTGATCGACCGGATCTTCCCGGCTGTCCGCTTCTTCCGTCACACCAGTGGCGACATCGGTCTGTTCAACGGCGCGAGTTCGGCGCTCGCGACCGATCTCATGAGTGTCTTGCGCTATGACGAGACATCCGGGCTTCCCTTCAAGGCCCTGCCGCATGGCGGCTTCCATCGGCTGTCCGCCGGCGACACCGTGATCCTCGTGGATACGGGCAAACCGCTTTCCGCGCGTCTTTCGGCTGCCTCCCATGCAGGCTGCCTGTCCTTCGAGTTGTCATCCGGGCGCAACCGTTTCATCGTCAACAGCGGGTCCCCCCGCTTCGCCGGCGAGCGGCTCCGGCAACTGGCGCGAACCACGGCTGCCCATACGACCGTTTGCATCGGTGACGTCTCTTCTGCCCGTATCGCCAACTCGCCGCGGCTCGGGCCGATCATGGTCTCCGGTCCCTCGCAGATCCATGTCGACCGGCAGACAGGCCCCGATGGCAGCGATCGTCTTTCGGCGCGGCATGATGGCTATGTGAAACGTTTCGGCGTCATCCATGAGCGAGAGATCCGGATCAACGAACAGGGGACGAAGATCGCGGGCCGCGATCGCCTTCTTCTGCCTGACGGCCTGCCGACGCCCAATCTGCCTTCCGCCGAGGTTATCGCGCGCTTCCATATTCATCCCTCGATCACGGTCGAGCGTTCCGACGAACGCAAGGTGCGCCTCGTCGCGCCGGATGGCGAAAGCTGGACCTTCTCCATTCCGGTCGGGGAGATCAGCATCGGTGAAGATGTCTTCTTTGCCGATGTCTCGGGTATCGGACCCTCGCAACAGTTGGAGATCGTGTTCGAAGGGCCGGAAATCCGGTGGTTTCTGGCGCATCACGCGTGATCGCGGCGATCTTGCGGTTTCATCACGGGTGAAGCTGTGCTAGGCGGCGGCATCGCGCCCGCTGCCGCTTTTCCGGGCGCCCGCCAGCTCGGAGTGAACCATGGCCGTCGTTTCCAAGAAGATCCCTGCCCCCGACCTCGTGCGCGTGCGTACCGCGCTTCTTTCGGTGTCCGACAAGACCGGCATCGTCGAGTTTGCGCAGGCGCTCCATCAGCGCGGTGTGCGTCTGCTGTCGACCGGCGGTACCCACAAGGCGCTTGCCGCGGCCGGACTGCCGGTCACCGACGTGTCGGAGATTACCGGCTTCCCGGAGATCATGGATGGACGCGTGAAGACGCTGCATCCCCTGGTGCATGGCGGTCTGTTGTCGATCCGTGATGACGCAGAGCATGTCGAGGCGATGAAGGCTCATGGTATCGAGGCGATCGACCTCTCCGTCATCAATCTCTACCCCTTCGAGCAGGTGCGCGCCGCCGGTGGCGACTATCCGACAACCGTCGAAAACATCGATATCGGCGGACCTGCGATGATCCGCGCCTCGGCTAAGAACCATGCCTATGTCACGGTGGTGACCGATGCCGCCGATTACGCGGAGGTCGTTGCGGCCCTCGCCGACAATGACGGCCAGACGACCTATGCGCTGCGTCAGCGTCTCGCGGCGAAGGCCTATGCCCGCACGGCCGCTTATGATGCGGCCATCTCCAACTGGTTTGCGGAGGCTCTCGAGATCGAGATACCGACCTATCGCGCGATCGGCGGCGTGCTGAAGGAAAAGATGCGCTACGGCGAAAACCCGCATCAGAGCGCGGGCTTCTACGTCACCGGCGACAATCGTCCCGGTGTCGCGACGGCAACCCTCCTCCAGGGCAAGCAGCTCTCCTACAACAACATTAACGACACAGACGCCGCCTTCGAGCTCGTGGCCGAGTTCCCGCCGGAAAACGGTCCGGCTTGCGCGATCATCAAGCACGCCAATCCTTGCGGTGTGGCCACCGGATCGAGCCTCGTCGAAGCCTATAAGCGGGCACTGGCCTGTGACAGCACCTCGGCCTTCGGCGGCATCATTGCGCTCAACCAGATCCTCGACGCCGAAACGGCCCAGGAAATCGTCAAGCTCTTCACGGAAGTCATCATTGCGCCTGAGGTAACCGACGAAGCCAAGGCGATCATCGCGGCCAAGCCGAACCTTCGCCTGCTGACGACGGGTGCCCTTCCCGATCCGCGCGCCCGCGGCGTCATGGCAAAGACCGTTTCGGGCGGCCTGCTCGTCCAGAGCCGCGACAATGTCATGGTCGAGGATCTCGAGCTCAAGGTCGTCACCAAGCGCCCGCCGACCGCGACCGAGCTCGAAGACATGAAGTTCGCCTTCAAGATCGCCAAGCACGTCAAGTCGAATGCGGTGATCTATGCCAAGGACGGCCAGACGGCCGGTATCGGCGCCGGCCAGATGAGCCGCGTGGATTCCGCCCGCATTGCCGCGCTGAAGGCTGAAGATGCGGCCAAGGCGCTTGGCCTTGCCGAACCGCTGACCAAGGGTTCTGCGGTTGCGTCGGAAGCTTTCTATCCCTTCGCCGATGGTCTCCTGGCCGCAATCGCCGCTGGCGCAACCGCCGTCATCCAGCCGGGCGGTTCGATGCGTGACGATGAGGTCATCGCGGCTGCCGATGCGCATGGCGTTGCCATGGTCTTCACCGGCGTCCGCCACTTCCGCCACTGAGCGGATATCCGTCCATGTCCGAGGGGGGCCGGTGGAGAAATCCGCCGGCCCTTTTCCGTGATCAGCGGTCCGTTGCCGGGTAGCGTGTGGACCAGAGCAGTGCCAGTCCGCCGATGAGGAAGACGAGCAGGGTCGCCATGCCGGCGCGGGCGGAGCCCGACCAGGCCGTGACCACCGAGAAGCTCAGCGTTGCGAGGAAGCTGGTGGCACGCCCCGAGAGCGAGTAGATGCCGAAGTAGCGGCCCGCCTCCTGCAGTTCGACGCTGCGTGCGAGATAGGAGCGGGAGGAAGCCTGGACCGGGCCAAAGGACATGCCGATCAGCAAACCGTAGAGAATGTAGGCCTTCTCGGCCGGCGTGGCGAAGATGCCGTCCGTACCGGCAATCGGCAGGCTCACAAGCCCGAACAGGGTGAAGTCGACGCCGGTGGAAATGATACCGAAGGTCGCGGTGATCAGCATGACGAGGCTGATGACGACGACAACCTTGGAGCCCAGCGCTTTGTCCACACGGCCCGCCACGAGGCAGCCGAAGATGGCGACGACGTTCAGGATGATCCCGTAGATCCCGATCTCCATGGTCGACCAGCCGAACATCGCGGCCGCGAAGACACCGCCGAGGACCAGAAGTCCGTTCACGCCATCCTGATAGATCATCCGGGCAATCAGGAAGCGCAGGATGTTCGTGCGGTGACGCAATTCGCCAAGCGTCGAGCGGATTTCGCGCAACCCGGAGCGCACGGCAGCACCGAGCGCCTTGCCCTTCGCTGCATCGGGCGTGAAGAGGAACATCGGCAGGATGAAGATAAAGTACCAGACGGCCGAGATCGGACCGGTGATGCGCGCATCTTCGCCGGTTGCGGGATCCAGGCCGAAGAGCGGGTCCATGCCGATCAGCGTCTTGCCGGTCGTCGGGTTTCCGGCGAGGAACAGGACGACGAAGATCAGCACGATCATGCCGCCCAGATAGCCCAGTCCCCAGGCGATGTTGGAGACACGGCCAACATCCTGCTGGCTGACCAGGCGGGGCATCATGGAATCGTTGAAGACGATGGAAAACTCGGCCGCGATGCTTGCCAGGATCATCAGCAGCATGACGAAGGCGACCGGCGAGCCGGGGGCGGCCGTCCAGAGCAGCGCCAGGCAGACGATCTTGATCAGCGCAAAGAAGGCGATCCAGGGTTTGCGGGCACCTGATTCATCGGCAATCGACCCCAGGATCGGCGCGAGAATGGCGATGATGACGCCCGAAATCGTCGCCGCATTGCTCCAGGCAGTCTGGGCGCTGACAGCGTCATCGGTCATGCGCGAGACGAAATAGGGACCGAAGATGAAGGTCGTCACGACCGTGAAAAACGGCTGTGCGGCCCAGTCGAAGAACATCCAGCCACCGACACCCCTGTCGATGGGACGGTGGCTGGATTTCATGTCTACACTTGTCGTCACGCGCACCCCCACAGGCTTTCAGGCCCGGGACAGTGTCACCTCACGTGGTCTTGCGCAAGATCACCCAGAAGCCCCGCTGCCACGGCGAGCTTGGAGATGCTCGGTTCGCCGCTGTCGACGATCGAGGCCAGTTCCTTGCCGATGCGTTCCACACGCGTCCTGTCCGTTGCAATCCAGGCCTGGACGGGCTGTGCATCCTTGCCATGGCTCGTCAGCGCGGCGCAGACAATCTGTCTGCGCGCCTGTCCGATACGATCCAGGCTGCGGGTGAGCGCAAGGCTGTCATAGTGGTCTGTCGCCTGGATGCGGCTTGCATTTTCAACGATGCGGCCGATGCGGAAGGCCTCCGATACGGCGAAGAACCCGCGCATGGCGCCGGCAAAGTCGGCGCCCGTGCGTTCGGCGATCTGCAGGATTTCCGGCAAGAGCTGCATGGTCTGCAGGTTGACCACTTCGGTTGCCAGAGCCACCGGTGCACCGGCCTCGGTGAGAGCTGCGATCTGATCGTCGAAATGCTGTCGCAGCGTGGCGGGGATCGCCTTCTTGAAGACGGGCGCTGCCGCGGCAACAGCGGCCTTCAGCTGGGAGACCGCATCGCCGACCGATCCCTTGGCATAGCCGGTGTCGATCAGCAGCCGCGTCATGGCCGTGTAGACGTCCTCGACGATCGCGTAGAGCCGGTTCTGTGTCTGACCGGGGATCTTGGCATCCAGGGCGTCGATCTTTTCCCAGAGCGCGGAAAGACCGAGCGCATCGCGGGTCACCAGCGCCGCTTTCACCACTCCGGCCGGCGTGCTGCCCGTGGCGTCGCAGACCGAAACCACGAAGCCGGGACCACCGCGGTTGATGGCATGGTTGGCGAGAACGGTTGCGATGATCTCGCGGCGAAGACGATGACCGGCAATTTCAGCGGCATAGGCCTCGCGCATGGCAGCCGGGAAGTAGTTGAACAGCGTCGTTTCGCAATAGGGGTCATCCGGCAGATCGGACTCGACCAGTTGATCGAAGAGCACGATCTTGGCGTAGGAGAGAAGGACACCGATTTCGGGCCGGCTCAGGGCCTTGCCGGAGACATAGCGTTCCGCAACGGCGGCGGAATCCGGCAAGGTCTCGACCTTGCGGTTCAGGCGCCCCATGCCCTCCAGGTAATCCATCAAGCGGCTGAGCGGCTCCCGGTTTCCAGGCCCCTTGGCCTCGGTCAGGGAGATGGCCAGCGACTGGAGATAGTTGTTGCGCAGGACGAGGTCCGCTACCTCCTCCGTCATCTTTGCCAGCAGCACGTTGCGCTTCTCGCGGGGAAGGCGTCCTTCCTGCATGGCGGGGCTTAAGGCGATCTTGATGTTCACCTCGACGTCGGAGGAGTTGACGCCGGCCGAATTGTCGATCGCATCGGAATTGCATCGGCCACCGTTCAGCGCATAGGCGATGCGGCCCTTCTGCGTGACGCCGAGATTAGCGCCCTCGCCGATCACCTTGGCACGGACATCCGTGGCATTGACGCGGATTGCGTCGTTGGCGCGGTCGCCCACTTCGGCATCGGTCTCGGTTGCGGCCTTGATATAGGTCCCGATACCCCCAAACCAGAGCAGATCGACGGGCGCCTTCAGGATCGCCGTCATGATGTCCATCGGTGTGGCGGTCGTCGTTTCCAGACCGATCGCGGCGGCGGCTTCCGGCGTGAGTTTCACCGACTTGTCGGCACGCGAAATGATCATCGCGCCCGGCGAGAGCGTCGAGCGGTCGTAGTCCTGCCAGCTGGAGCGCGGCAGGTTGAACATGCGCTTGCGCTCGGCAAAGGAGATGGCCGGATCCGGATTGGGATCGATGAAGATGTCACGGTGATCGAAGGCGGCGATCAGCCTGATCTTTTCAGACAGCAGCATGCCGTTGCCGAAGACGTCGCCGGACATGTCGCCGACGCCCGCCACGGTGAAAGGCGTGGTCTGGATGTCGGTATCGATCTCGCGGAAATGGCGCTTGACCGTTTCCCAGGCGCCACGGGCGGTAATGCCCATCTTCTTGTGGTCGTAACCAGCCGAACCACCGGAGGCAAAAGCGTCGTCCAGCCAGAAACCGGCTTCCTGGGCGAGGCCGTTCGCCGTGTCGGAGAAGGTTGCGGTGCCCTTGTCGGCGGCAACGACGAAATAGGGATCATCGCCATCTGGGCGCAGCGTATCCGCCGGGGGCACGACCTCTCCAGCCACGATGTTGTCGGTGATCGAGAGCAGCGTCCGGATATAGGTCTTGTAGGCTTCGGTGCCGGCGGCAAACCAGGCTTCGCGGTTTGTCGCGGGCGGCAGCTGCTTCGGGAAGAAGCCACCCTTCGCGCCAACAGGCACGATCACCGCGTTCTTGACCTGCTGTGCCTTCACGAGGCCCAGCACTTCCGTGCGGTAATCCTGGGCGCGGTCCGACCAGCGAAGGCCGCCGCGGGCCACCTTGCCGAAGCGCAGATGAACGCCTTCGACTTCGACGCCATAGACGAAGATCTCGCGGAAGGGACGCGGTTCGGGCAGACCGTCCAGCTTGTGCGGATCGAACTTGAAGGCGAGCATCGGGCGTTCGCTCTCACGATAGGCCTGCTGGAAGAAGTTGGTGCGCAGCGTCGCTTCAATCGCATTGATGTAGCGGCGCAGAATCCGGTCCTCGTCGAGGCTTTTGACGTCGGTCAGCTTGCCTTCGAGCGCTTCCAGAAGCTCCGTCTGGCGACCCTTGCGGGTCTTGTCGGTAAGCGAGGGGTCGAAGCTGTTGCGGAACAGGTGAACGAGATCCGCTGCGATGGCCGGATGCTTTGCCAGCGTTTCCGCCATGTAGGTCAGCGAATAGACCGCACCCGCCTGGCGCAGATAGGCGGCATAGGCGCGCAGCACGGATGCTTCCCGCGCATTGATGCCTGCACCGAGAATGAGGCGGTTGAAGGCGTCATTGTCGACTGCACCGGTGAAGGAATCGAGGAAGGCTCCCTCGATCAGCGCACCGTGCTGCTTCGTGTCGAAGCTCACACCCTCGGGCACCTGCAGTTCCATGTCGTGCAGGACGACAGACTTCTGCGACTGCCCGTCACTGCCAAGCTCGATGTCGAAGGTCCGCTCGCTGATCACGCGGAAGCCGAGATTTTCGAGCAGTGGCACGCGGCGGGAAAGGGGGAGATGGTCGCCGGCGTGGAAGATCTTCAGATAGAGCAGGGGCCCGTGGTCGCTCACCACCTCGTGGAACTCAAGCGACAGAGGCGCACCGGCAAGGCAGGCCTTGATGTGCTTGAGGTCGCTGACTGCCTCTTCCGGCGTGAAGGCCTCCTGGAATGCCTGACCAACATCGAGCGTTGGCGCTCCGACGCCCGCGAGTGCCGCGAAGCGGTCCGTCCAGCGCGCCGTGATCTGGCGAACCGCTTCTTCGAGCGTCGCCTGGGGAATGTCGGGCGTCGCGCCCTCGCGCCGGCCGATGATGATGTGAACGCGCGCGACACCACCCTCCGGGAAGGCCGGATAGAAGGCCGAGACATGGCCCTTGTAGACGGATTGGAAATAGAGGCCGATCTTCTCGCGAACCATGGAATTGTAGTCTTCGCGCGGCACGTAAACGATCAGCGAGACAAAGCGGTCGAAATGGTCGATGCGCGGTAGGACGCGAACACGGGGACGCTCGGAGAGGTCGTTGATCTGTTCGCAGAACTTGGCGAGAAGGTCCGGTGCGATCTGGAAAAGATCATCGCGCGGGTAGTTTTCGAGCGTGTTCTGCAGCATGCGGCCCGAATGGCTGCGGGGGTCGAAATCGAAGTGGGAGACGACCTTCTCGACCTTGGCGCGCAGCAGCGGGATCTGGTTGACCGAGCGGGTATAGGCAGTTGCCGTGAAGAGGCCGACGATGCGCAATTCGCCGACGACTTTTCCGTTCGGGCCAAAGCGCTTGATGCCGACATAGTCCATGTAAGCGCGGCGGTGCACCACCGACTTCACATTGGCTTTGGTGACGATCAGGAAGTCCGGTCCCTGCAGGAAGGCAAGGATTTCCGGCGTGGTCGTGACCTGGTTCTGGCCTTGGCGGAGAACAAGCACGTCCGGATTGGACAGGATGCCGAGGCCGCTGCCTTTGCCACGCTCGACGGTCGCATTCTCGCCTTCGCCGGAATAGACATATTCGCGCATGCCGAGGAAGGTGAAATTGTTGTTCCGCAGCCATTCCAGGAAGGCGACCGCCTCGTCGCGCTCGGCCTCGCTGCGACCCGCGGAGAGATCGCGCAGTTCCGAAAGCGCCGTCTCCAAAAGGTTCAGCATCGGCTTCCAGTCATTGGCCGCCATTTTCACTTGAGCGAGCACGTGCTGAAGCCGTTCGATGAGTTCGTTCGCCTGTTCGTCGCTGAGCGGGGCGAGATGAAGCTGGATATAGCTCACCTTGATCGCGCCTTCCGGATCGGAATCCGGATTGGAGAGCACGACCTCACCGCCGGGCGTTACGGCGAGGATCGGATGCACCGCCATATAGATGTCGCGGTAGTGACTGGTGACCTCGCCCATGAGGCTGTCATAGAGGAAAGACTTGTTGTGATCGACGATGGAGAGGACGCTCACAGGGATACCGCCGGGACTGACCCCGTCGATCGTTTCGATCCGGATATGCGGTGCCTGGCGGTTCCAGCCGGCAATGTCGGCCGCGGCGCGCACCGACGAACGAGCCAGCATGGCGTCGTCATAGCGATCGATGTCGTCGTTGCTGGCTCTGCTGAAGATCACCTTCGGCGGGATATAGGCATGACCGAGTTTGCGCGCCTCCTCCTCTGCCCTATTCAGAAGCTCCTCGCGCTTTGTCATCCCAGTCTTGCCCATTGACCCCTCCGAAGCTCGCACTGTTTGGCCTATTGTTCCCGCAAATCACTTGCAAAAGTATGTATGAGGCAGATGAAGGAAAAAATCAGGCGAAAATATGCGGCGAAATTCATAAAAATCGGGAAATTTTCATCCAATATGGTTCTTCAACGCTTCGAATGCCGGGTTGATGCAAGGAGTCGCATGAGATGCAGCCACTAACAAAGGGCGCAGTGATCGTCATTTCAAGTCACGTGGTGCGCGGATCGGTGGGCAATCGTGCCGCCGTCTTCGCACTCGAGGTGCTCGGACATCCCGTATGGGCGCTGCCGACGATCGTTCTGCCCTGGCATCCGGGACACGGGCCCGCGACACGCCTGCGGTTTGCCGATGACGATTTCGACAAGGCGATCGAGGATCTGATCGCAGCGCCTTGGCTCGGTGAGGTCTCCGCCATCCTGACGGGCTATTTCGGGAGTGCGCGACAGCCGGCTGCGGTCGCGCGGCTTGTCCAGGCTGCAAATCAGAAAAACCCCGATCTCACCTATGTCTGCGATCCCGTCATGGGTGATCTCGGCGGGCTCTATATCCCGCTGGAAACCGCAGAGGCCATCCGTGACCACCTGATCCCGATTGCCGATATCGCCACGCCGAACCGCTATGAGCTCCAATGGCTGGTCGGCAGCGAACTCTCAAGCAACCAGCAGATCATCGATGCGGCCCTGTCTCTCGGGCCGAAGCGGATGCTGGTGACGTCTGCGGTGCCGATGATGGCGGGCGGGACCGGCAATCTCCTGTTGAGCGGACGGTCCGCGCTTCTGGCGGAGCACCGGGTGATCGACAATCCGCCGAACGGATTGGGAGATCTGCTGGCTGCCGTCTTCCTCGCCCGCCTGCTCGACGGGGTCGATGAGGAAACGGCATTGCGCACGGCGACCGCGAGCGTGTTCGAGATCCTCGCGCGCACCGCCAAACGCGGCGGTGATGAACTGGCTCTCGAGAGCGATGCGTCCAGCCTGTCGACACCGATGGCCATGGTCCAGTTGCGTCGCCTCATGCACCCGGCCCAACGGAAACCCGGGAGATCATGATCCGATCGCGCCGATGTCAATCCGTGTTACCGGTGTTGCCACGGGTGATCACGCGCTGTAATCGGTAACAATGATCAGTTTTCCCCCCGCACTCCTCAATGGCTACCGCAATTTCATGGGTGGCCGATATCAAGATCAGCGCGACCGTTACCGCGTTCTCGCCGAGCAGGGCCAGAAGCCCAACACGCTGGTGGTTGCCTGCTGCGACTCGCGGGCGGCCCCTGAGATGATTTTCGATTCCATTCCCGGCGAACTCTTCGTCGTCAGGAATGTGGCCAACATGGTGCCCCCTTACGAGCCGGACGGTCAGTATCACTCGACCTCTGCCGCACTTGAATTTGCGGTGCAGGCACTGCGGGTTCAGGACATTATTGTCATGGGTCATGGCCGCTGCGGGGGTATCCGCGCCGCGCTCGATCCCAATGCGGAGCCTCTCTCGCCGGGCGATTTCATCGGAAAATGGATGAACCTAGTTGCCCCCGCTGCCGAGCAGATCCAGGGCAATGCCAATATGACGCCCGGTGAACGCCAGACGGCGCTCGAGCGCATCTCGATCCGCAATTCGATCGCGAACTTAAGGACCTTTCCCTGCGTGAAGATCCTCGAAGAGCGGGGAAAGCTGCGCATTCACGGCGCATGGTTCGACATCAGCAATGGCGAGCTCTGGCTGATGGATCCGAAAACCCAGGATTTCTCCCGGCTGGATGTCGAAGCAGCGGCCTGACGGCCGGCTAAAGATTGTCGATACGCATTGAGAATTGCGGCGGCCGAAGGCCGCCGCTTTCCGTTTTACTCTGCGTCGATGCGCGCTGCGATATGGGCAATCGCCTGCTGATAGACGGTCGCGGCGTTCCAGCCCTGAATTGCCGCAAAGTTCGGCTCACCCTGCTGATAGCCAGCGCCCGGCTGCCAGCCATGGCCGCGCAGGAAGTTGGCGGTCGAGGCAAGCGCGTCGGCGCGTGAGCGGACCATGTCGATGTGGCCGTCACCATCGCCGTCGACGCCGTAGCGCACGACGTTGCGCGGCAGGAACTGCGTCTGGCCGATTTCGCCATGGGCTGCACCCTTGGCATTCACGTCGAGATTGCCGGCCTGAACGAGCTCAAGCGCCGCATAGAACTGGTCGGTGAAGAATTCGCTGCGGCGGCAGTCGAAGGCGAGCGTTGCCACGGCCGAGAGTGTATGCTCCTTGCCGAGGAAGGAGCCGAAGCCGGTTTCCATGCCCCAGATGGCGATCAGCGGACCTGCCGGCACGCCGTAGCGCTGTTCCAGCCGTGCGAAGAGCGCCGCGTTGTTCTTCTTCATGGTCTTGCCGCGATTGATGATCGTCTGGCCGCCACGCTTCTGCATGAACTGGTCGAAGGACAGCTTGAAGCTCTTCTGACCGCGGTCGGCACTGATCGTGCTGCGGCTGTAGCTGACCGAGGAGAAGACCTTGTCGAGCATCCGCGGGCTGAAGCCCTGGCCTTCGGCCTGCTGCTTGAACGCGGCAGCCCATTCCTCGAAACCTGCGGAAGTGTTGCTGCACGCGGCGGCGGCCGCGGATTGCGTGCCGGCCAGCAGGGCGGCTACGGAAAACAGAGCTGCCGACAGAGTGGATGTCAGTCGCATTGATGCCTCATGAAGGACGGTGGTTTGGGACGAATCGGCGGCACCATGCCAGCGATTGCGGATGCTGTCATCCATCGAACGCTTACATAAGGCCGAGGATTTCTCAATTCGGATCACTTTCCGCTGAAAGGTCCGATGAGGCTTCCCGGATGAACCGCGAAGCCTCATGACAGAATGATCAGGCGGCAGCGCGCGGCTTGATCAGCCCGCGATTGACCAGAAGTTCTGCGATCTGGATCGCGTTCAGGGCCGCGCCCTTGCGCAGGTTGTCGGAGACTACCCACATGTTGAGGCCGTTTTCGACGGTGGCGTCCTCGCGGATACGCGAGATGTAGGTCGCATCTTCACCGGCGCATTCAACCGGCGTGACGTAGCCGCCGTTCTCGTGCTTGTCGATGACGAGGCAGCCCGGCGCATCGCGAAGGATGTCACGCGCCTGGTCGGCGGTGATCTCGTTTTCGAACTCGATGTTGACCGATTCAGAGTGACCGATGAAAACCGGAACGCGCACGGCCGTGCAGGTGACCTTGATCTTCGGGTCGAGCATCTTCTTGGTCTCGGCCAGAACCTTCCACTCTTCCTTCGTGTAGCCGTCTTCCATGAAGACGTCGATGTGCGGAATGACGTTGAAGGCGATGCGCTTGGTGAACTTCTTCGCCTCGACCGGATCAGCGACGAAGACGGCGCGGGTCTGGGTGAAGAGCTCGTCCATGCCTTCCTTGCCGGCGCCGGACACGGACTGGTATGTCGAAACCACCACGCGCTTGATCTTGGCGACGTCGTGCAGCGGCTTCAGCGCTACGACCAGCTGTGCCGTCGAGCAATTCGGGTTGGCGATGATGTTGCGCTTCTTGAAGTCGACGATCGCATCCGGGTTCACTTCCGGAACGATCAGCGGAACGTCGGCGTCGTAGCGCCAGGCCGAGGAGTTGTCGATGACGACGCAGCCTTGGGCACCGATCTTCGGAGACCACTTCTGGGAAATCGTGCCGCCGGCGGACATCAGGCAGATGTCGGTGTCGGAGAAATCGTAGTTTTCGAGGTTCTGGACCTTCAGAACGCTGTCACCGAAGGAGACCTCGGTGCCCTGCGAGCGCGCCGAGGCGAGCGCGATGACCTGCGAGGCCGGAAAACCACGCTCGGAGAGGATGTTGAGCATTTCGCGCCCGACATTGCCGGTGGCGCCTACAACTGCAATCTTGAAACCCATGTCTATGCTCTCTTTCTGTCTCTCCGCGGATGGTGAGGGGAAGTTCGCGACAGGACGCAACCTTCCTTGTCCCCGGCCGTGCCGGGGAGAGAGCGGTGGCCGAAGACGTCAGACGGTTTTCGTCGTCGTTTTGGCCTTGGTCGTGGATGCAAGAGAATGGCATGCGCCGCCGGCAGCGGAGCGCTGCAGGAGGTGGAAGACCGCGAAGGGTTGCCCGAAAGCGTGCATGGACCGAATTCCTCTTCGCGGCGAGGGATTACAAGGTTTTTGGGATGAGTCAAGCCGACTGAAGGCGCGTGAAGGCGAAAAGCGCACTCGGTTTATCCAGCTTCTGCATGTCATGGTGACACGCGCCTGCTTGCCTGCACTTTTCCGTCGTGGAACAAAAGGCTGCATGTTCGGAGTGTCACCATGAGCCTTCTCATTCGCGATCTTGTCGCGGACGATCTTCCATCCGTCACGGAAATCTATGCCGACGCAGTTTCCCGGGGGACAGCGAGTTACGAGCTCGTTCCCCCTGGCCTGCAAGAGATGGCGTCCCGTTTCGCGGCGCTGAAAGAAAAAGGGTATCCCTATCTCGCCGCAACGGATGAGACCGGCGCGCTTCTCGGTTATGCCTATGCGTCTGCGTTCCGCACACGGCCGGCCTATCGATGGCTCGTCGAAGATTCCATCTATATTCACCCGTCCGCCCGCGGGCGGGGTGTGGGCAAGGCCTTGCTTACCGAGCTTGTGGCTCGCTGCCAGGCCTTGGGCTTCCGTCAGATGGTTGCCGTCGTCGGCGGGGCGAGCGAAAGCTCGATTGCGGTGCATCGCAGCTGCGGTTTCGAAATGGCAGGGCGTCTGGCGGGGACCGGGTTCAAGCACGGGCTCTGGCTCGACACGGTTTTCATGCAGAAGGCTCTCGGGGAGGGGAATTCGACCATGCCCGACCCTGACACCTATCCAGGTACCTTGGCTTAGAGCTAGTCGGCGGCCTTCAGCGCCTTGTCGAAGACCTTCAGCACCTGGCGCAGGTCATGGCCGCGCTTCAGGATACGGCCATCGGTGCCGACGACCGAAAACGCGCCCTGCTTGGCTGCAAGCTTCGGGTTCTTTTCGATCCGGTAGAGAGGGTATTCACCCGAGCGCTTGAAGACGGAGAAGACGGCCCGGTCCTTCAGGTGATCGATGGCGTAGTCACGCCATTCCCCTTCTCCGACCATCCGTCCGTAGATCCAGAGAATGGCATCCAGTTCGCGGCGGTGAAATGTGATGGGGAGCGGGTCTACAGATTGCCGATAGATACCCAGATCGACGACGCTGGTGGTTCGTTCGGCCCCTTCGTCGTCGCGACGCTGCCCTTCCGGCTGCTCTGACATCAATGCTCCACGAGCTCCGATTCATGACGGATGGGTGACAGTGTGCCTGACATGTTCGAAATTGCAAGCTTATCGGGCACCCTGCTTTCCTCCTGCTAAGCCTCAGCGGCTTCTGCTCATGAAGTGGCCGAGCAGGAGTTCGCGCAGCCGGGCGGCTACGGGCGAGAGGCGCTTTCCGTTCAGCGTGATCAGATGGTAGGGCGTCACCTCGATCGGCGTTTCCATCTTGAGCGTGGTCAGATTGCCGACGGGCGTCTGGCGACAGAGAAGGTCGGACACCTCCCGCGACATCGGTGCGATCGCATTCGACGAAGCGAGCATCGCGATCATCACGAGCAGGGATGTGGTGTTGACGATGTTTCGCGGAATGGGCGCGCCTTCTTCGATGAAGACGTTTTCGACCGCTTGGCGCAGCGGCGTGCCCGGCGCCTGCATCACCCAGGGGAAATGGGCCATGTCGGAAATGTTCAGCCGGTCGACATTGACCAGCGGGTGGCTATGGTGGACGACGATCTCGACCTCCTCCATCGTCGCGCCCTCGACGTGGAACTGCCGCGCATCGATGCCTGCGGGAATGCGGCCGAGCACGAAATCATATTGTCCCGACAGCAGATCTCTTATCATCTCTCCGCTCGGCGCCACATCGACATGGATGTCGATGGTGGATGCCTCGGCTTTCAGTGCCCGGATCGCCGGGACCACATAACCGACCGCGCCGCCGGTCACCGCCCCGATCCGGATCTTGCCGGTCAAGCCGCGCTGGATGGCCTCCACTTCTCGGGCGGCCTCGCGCATTTCTTCGAGAACATTCTGGGCGCGCCGCGCCAGTGCGCTGCCGACGGCTGTCGGCTCCATGCCCTTCGGCGTGCGCAGGAAAATCGGCGACCCGACATAGCGCTCGATTTCGCCCAGCATGCGCGAGGCCGCTGGCTGGGTCAGTGCAAGTTCCTGAGCTGCAAGGCTTAATTGCCCCAGCTCCGCAATCGAGCGGATCAGCTGGAGGTGCTTGGGCTGCAATCGTTGGATATGGATCTCTGCCATAAAGGACATATCAACCATGGTATGCAGAAAGTCAAAATAATCATTTGATCGGTATATGGGCCGCGATAAGACTCGCCGCGGAGCTGGGGGCTGCTGCGTCAGCCACTCGTTCTTGTTTCAGCGGGCGCCAGGAGGAGCTTGGCCTCGCACGGTATGACCAGGGAGGTTACCATGAAGAAACTTGGCGCCCTGATTGCGTCTCTCGCAATCGGCATCGCATCATTCGCGCCCATGTCCTACGCTCAGGACAAGGGCATGGTCGGCATTTCCATGCCGACGAAGACGTCGACCCGCTGGATCTCCGACGGCGAGACCATGGAAAAGCTGTTCACGGAAGCTGGCTACACGCCGGACCTGCAGTTCGCTGACGACGATATCCCGAACCAGCTCGCTCAGATCGAAAACATGGTCACCAAGGGTGCCAAGGTTCTCGTCATCGGCGCCATCGACGGCACGACGCTCTCCGACATCTTGCAGAAGGCTGCAGATGCCGGCGTCAAGGTCATCGCTTACGACCGTCTGATCCGCGACTCGGGCAATGTCGACTACTACGCCACCTTCGACAACTTCCAGGTCGGCGTTCTCCAGGCAACCAGCCTCGTTGACGGCCTCAAGGCGAAGTTCCCGGACACCAAGCCGTGGAACGTCGAACTCTTCGGCGGTTCGCCGGACGACAACAACGCCTTCTTCTTCTACGATGGCGCCATGTCTGTTCTGCAGCCCCTGATCGACAGCGGCGACATCGTCATCAAGTCCGGCCAGATGGGTATGGACCAAGTTGGTACCCTGCGTTGGGACGGGACCGTCGCCCAGGCTCGCATGGAAAACCTGCTCTCCTCGACCTACACCGAAGACAAGCTGCACGGCGCTCTGTCCCCGTATGACGGCCTGTCCATCGGCATCCTGTCGGCTCTGAAGGGCGTCGGCTACGGTTCGGGCGACATGACCATGCCGGTTGTAACCGGTCAGGACGCCGAGCTGCCCTCGATCAAGTCGATGCTTGCCGACGAGCAGTACTCGACCGTCTTCAAGGACACCCGCGAACTCGCCAAGGTCGCCGTCTCGATGGTTGAAGCCATCATGGAAGGCAAGACCCCCGAGATCAACGACGACAAGACCTACAACAACGGTGTGAAGGTCGTTCCGTCCTACCTGCTGAAGCCTGTCGCTCTCGACAAGGCTAATGCCAAGGACGTTCTCGTCGGCGCCGGCTACTACACCGCCGAGCAGATCGACAACTGATCCTTCGGGTCGCATCCGGGTCCGCGACACGTCGCGGACCCATTTTCTATACGCATTGAGGGAGCTCGCGCCCCAGCTGGATCTTTCGGGATCGCTGGCCTGGCGCCGGAATTCTGCACATGGATAACATCATTCTCGAGATGCGCGGCATCACAAAGACATTCCCCGGCGTGAAAGCGCTGGACAATGTCAGCTTCAAGGTGCGCGAGGGCGAGATCCACGCGCTGGTCGGCGAAAACGGCGCCGGCAAGTCCACGCTGATGAAGGTCCTGAGTGGCGTCTATCCAGCAGGCACCTATGACGGCGACATCTATTACGACGGCGAAGTCCGTCGCTTCGCACGGATTTCCGACAGCGAAGAGCTCGGCATCATCATCATTCACCAGGAACTGGCTCTCGTGCCGCTCCTGTCGATCGCCGAAAACATCTTCCTCGGCAACGAGATCGCCCAGAAGGGCGTGATCCACTGGCCCCAGACCTTTGCGCGGACGAAAGAGCTGCTGGCAAAGGTCGGCCTGAAGGATGCGCCGTCGACCCGCATCACCGATATCGGCGTCGGCAAGCAGCAGCTCGTCGAAATCGCCAAGGCGCTGTCGAAGAAGGTTCGCCTGCTCATCCTCGACGAGCCGACCGCTTCGCTCAACGAAACGGATTCGGATGCGCTGCTGACGCTCCTCATGGAGTTCCGCAAGCAGGGGATGACCTCGATCATCATCTCCCACAAGCTCAACGAAATTCGCAAGGTCGCCGACAAGATCACCATCATTCGCGACGGTGGCACGGTCGAAACGCTCGACTGTCATACGCAGGAAATCACCGAAGACCGCATCATCAAGGGCATGGTCGGTCGTGACATGGAAGACCGCTACCCGAAGCGTGATCCGAAGATCGGCGACGTTCTGCTTGAGGTGAAGAACTGGAACGTCTTCCACCAGAACCACCGCGATCGCCAGTTCCTGCACGACGTCGCCTTCAATGTGCGCGCCGGTGAAGTGGTCGGTATCGCGGGCCTGATGGGCGCTGGCCGGACCGAGACCGCCATGAGCATCTTCGGCAAGTCCTGGGGTCACAAGATCACCGGCGACGTCTCGATGCACGGCAAACCGGTCGACGTGTCGACGATCCCGAAGGCGATCAGTGCCGGCCTTGCCTATGTGACCGAAGACCGCAAGCATCTCGGTCTCGTGCTGCAGAACAACATCAAGGAAAACACCACGCTCGCCAATCTCGACGGCGTGTCCAGCGGCACCGTCATCGACGACCGCATGGAAGCCAAGGTGGCCTCCGACTACCGGCAGAAGCTCCGGATCCGGTCGCATTCGATCTACCAGGAAGCCGTCAACCTGTCCGGCGGCAACCAGCAGAAGGTCGTGCTGTCGAAGTGGCTGTTCACCAATCCCGAGATCCTGATCCTCGACGAGCCGACCCGCGGCATCGACGTCGGGGCGAAGTTCGAAATCTACACCATCATCAACCAGCTTGCCGCCGAAGGTAAGGGCATTCTGATGATCTCGTCGGAAATGCCCGAGCTGCTCGGCACCTGCGATCGCATCTACGTCATGAACGAAGGTCGCATCGTCGCGGAACTTACCAAAGAAGAAGCAAGCCAAGAGTCCATCATGCGTGCCATCATGCGCTCTGGGGAGAAACACTAATGGCCATCGACACAAGAACCGAAACCCCCAAGGTCTCCGTGGGCGACTACCTGCGCAACAACATCCGCGAATACGGACTGCTGCTCGCGCTTGTCGTCATCATGCTACTGTTCCAGTTCCTGACCGACGGCGTTCTCTTCCGTCCGGTCAACATCACCAACCTGGTGCTGCAGAACTCGTTCATCGTCATCATGGCGCTGGGCATGTTGCTGATCATTGTCGCCGGCCATATCGACCTCTCGGTCGGCTCTATCGTCGCCTTCATCGGCGGCATATCGGCGATGATGCTGGTCAAATGGGGCTGGCATTTCTCGCTCGTCGTGCCGCTGTGTCTGGTGCTCGGCGGCCTGATGGGCGCTGCGCAGGGTTACTGGGTCGCCTATCAGAAGATCCCCTCCTTCATCGTGACGCTGGCTGGCATGCTGGTCTTCCGCGGCCTGACCTATGTCACGCTCGGCGGTCGCCCGATCGGTCCGTTCCCGAAGGAATTCACGCTGCTTTCCACCGGCTTCATCCCGGATTTCCTGCCGCTGACGGATCCTGCGACCACCGGTATCGCCAACCATGTCGCGATCATTCTCGTCGTGGCCCTCGTTGGTCTTGCGATCTATTCCGGCATGAAGAACCGTCGCCTGAACGACGAACATGGCACTGAAAACGAGCCCTTCGTCTTCTTCGCCGTGCAGATGGGCATCATCAGCGCGGTCGCCATCTTCCTCGGCTATCAGCTGGCCACCTATCGCGGCCTGCCGAACGTCCTGGTCGTCATGGGTGTTCTGATCGCGCTCTACTCCTTCGTCACCACCCGCACGACCATCGGTCGCCGCATCTATGCGCTGGGTGGCAACGAAAAGGCTGCGAAGCTCTCCGGCATCAATACCGAACGCCTGGTGTTCCTGACCTTCGTGAACATGGGCGTGCTGGCAGCACTTGCCGGCATGATCATCGCAGCCCGTCTCAACTCCGCCACGCCGAAAGCCGGCGTGGGCTTCGAGCTCGACGTCATCGCGGCCTGCTTCATCGGCGGTGCCTCGGCATCCGGCGGCGTGGGCAAGATTACCGGTGCCGTCATCGGCGCCTTCATCATGGGCGTCATGAACAACGGCATGTCGATCATGGGTATCGGCATCGACTACCAGCAGCTCATCAAGGGTCTCGTGCTTTTGGCTGCTGTCTTCTTCGACGTTTACAACAAGAACAAAGCAGTCTGAGGATAGGCTTATGTTTCTCTCGCAATTGAAGGCTGGCGGCATCATTTGCCGCCAGGGTGAGGCTGCGCGCCTTGTCCCAGGTTTCAACACCACTTACGAACTCGCCAAGGCGGCCATCGCCGCCGGCACCGATGTCGCGACCCTGATCGAAAAGCAGGGTGCCGGCGACAGCGTCGACCTCGTGGCGCTCGCGGCCGAAGGCAAGCTCGACTGCCCCGTCCGTCATCCGGATCCGGCGCACATGTATCTGACCGGCACGGGTCTCACCCATACCGGTTCGGCCTCGGCCCGCGACAGCATGCATGCCGATACGGCCGGCATGAGCGATTCCATGAAGATGTTCCGCATGGGCATGGAAGGCGGCAAGCCGAAGCCCGGCGAAATCGGCGTTCAGCCGGAGTGGTTCTACAAGGGCAATGGCTTCAACGCGGTCGCACCCGGTGAAGACCTCGTCTCCCCGTCCTTCGCGCTCGACGGTGGCGAAGAGCCCGAAATGGCCGGCTACTACATCATCGGTGAAGATGGCACGGCGCATCGCCTGGGCTTTTCCGTCGCCAACGAATTCTCCGACCACGTGACCGAGAAGATCAACTATCTCTTCCTCGCGCATTCCAAGCTGCGCCCGGCCTCCTTCGGCCCGGAGCTTCGCGTCGGCGCCCTGCCGGATCACGTCGAGGGTACCTCGCGCATCATCCGTGGTGGCCAGACCGTATGGGAAAAGCCGTTCCTGTCGGGTGAGGCCAACATGTCCCACACGATCGCGAACCTCGAATATCACCACTTCAAATACGCGCTTTTCTGCCAGCCCGGCGATCTGCATGTGCACATGTATGGCACGGCGACGCTTTCGGTTGCTGACGGCTTCGTTACGCAGGAAGGCGACGTGTTCGAGATCGAGTCCCCGCAATTCGGTCTTCCGCTGCGCAACCGCCTGGCAAAGGCTGCCGCAGAGACCGTCAAGGTGAAGATGCTCTGAGCGGATCGGCCTGCCGACCCGCCCATTCAACAGAGACAGGACGATAGCCATGAGCAAGTTCAAACCGGCGGCCTGGCCGCGCCAACTGAGATCGCAGCACTGGTATGGCGGCACGTCGCGCGACACCATCTACCACCGTGGCTGGCTGAAGAATCAGGGTCATCCGCATGACCTGTTCGACGGGCGTCCGGTCATCGGCATCCTCAACACCTGGTCGGACCTGACCCCCTGCAACGGCCATCTGCGCGAACTGGCGGAGAAGGTGAAGGCAGGCGTGTGGGAGGCCGGTGGCTTCCCGGTCGAAATCCCGGTCTTCTCGGCGTCGGAAAACACCTTCCGTCCGACGGCCATGATGTATCGCAACCTTGCGGCGCTCGCCGTCGAGGAAGCCATGCGCGGTCAGCCGATCGATGGCGCCGTTTTGCTCGTCGGCTGTGACAAGACCACCCCGTCGCTCGTGATGGCAGCGGCCTCGACCGACCTTCCGTCGATCGTCGTCACCGGTGGCCCGATGCTGAACGGCTATTTCCGCGGCGAGCGCGTCGGTTCGGGCACGCATCTGTGGAAGTTCTCCGAAGCCGTGAAGGCCGGCGAGATGAGCCAGGAAGAGTTCCTCGAGGCCGAAGCCTCGATGTCGCGCTCCAGCGGCACTTGCAACACCATGGGCACGGCCTCGACCATGGCGTCGATGGTTGAAGCCCTCGGCATGGCACTGTCCGGAAACGCTGCCATCCCGGCCGTCGACAGCCGCCGCAAGGTGATGGCGCAGCTTTCCGGGCGCCGCATCGTGCAGATGGTCAAGGACGACCTGAAGCCCTCCGACATCATGACCAAGGAAGCCTTCGAAAACGCGATCCGCGTCAACGGGGCAATCGGCGGCTCGACCAATGCCGTCGTGCATATCCTCGCAATGGCCGGCCGCGTCGGCGTCGACATCACGCTCGACGACTGGGATCGCCTCGGCCGTGATATCCCGACGATCGTCAACCTGATGCCGTCCGGCAAGTATCTGATGGAAGAGTTCTTCTATGCCGGCGGCCTGCCCGTCGTTATCAAGATGCTCGGCGAAGCCGGCAAGCTGCACAAGGATGCGCTGACCGTCTCCGGCGAAAGCATCTGGGACGAGGTCAAGGACGTTCGCAACTGGAACGAGGACGTCATCCTGCCGGTCGACAAGGCGCTGACCCAGCAGGGCGGCATCGTGGTCCTGCGCGGCAACCTCGCGCCGAAGGGCTGTGTCTTGAAGCCGTCGGCCGCGTCTCCGCATCTGATGAAGCATCGCGGCCGCGCCGTGGTCTTCGAAGACATCGACGACTACAAGGCGAAGATCAACGACGAGGCGCTTGATATCGACGAGACCTGCGTCATGGTCCTCAAATATTGCGGCCCCCGCGGCTATCCAGGCATGGCGGAAGTCGGCAATATGGGCCTTCCGCCGAAGGTCCTGCGCAAGGGCATCACCGACATGGTCCGGATCTCGGATGCGCGCATGTCCGGCACGGCATACGGCACGGTTCTCCTGCACACCTCGCCGGAAGCCGCGCGCGGCGGTCCGCTCGCCATCGTCAAGAACGGTGACTTCATCGAAGTCGACGTCGAAGCCCGTCGCGTGCATCTCGACATCTCGGACGAGGAAATGCAGCGCCGTCTCGCCGAATGGCGTCCGCCGGTGGAGCCGCCGGCAAGCGGCTATGCGAAACTCTTCCATGACCATGTCGAGGGTGCCGATACCGGTGCCGACTTCGACTTCCTGAAGGGCTGCCGCGGTTCGCCGGTCGGCAAGGACGCACACTGAGGAACGGGACCATGGCAGATCGCATTCCGCTCGCGCTTGTCGGCATCGGCAAGATCGCCCGCGACCAGCACATTCCGTCGATCGCAGGCGGTGACGATTTCGTCGTTGCCGCCGGTGTCAGCCGTCACGGTAAGGTCGAGGGGGCCGAGAACTTCACGGATTTCGACGAGTTCCTCGCCGCCCGTCCTGACATCAAGGTCGTCTCGCTCTGCACGCCGCCGGAAGTCCGCTTCGACATGGCAAAGGCCGCGATTGCTGCCGGTCGCCATGTGCTGATGGAAAAGCCTCCGGCAACCACGCTCGGTGAAGCCGAGGCCCTTTCGGAGCTCGCTGCCAAGGCGGGCGTAACGCTCTTTGCCACCTGGCACTCGCGCTTTGCCCTCGGTGTCGAGCCCGCCAAGCAATGGCTGGCGGACAAGGTGATCCAGTCGATCTCCATCGTCTGGAAGGAAGACGTCCGCCGCTGGCATCCCGGCCAGGCCTGGATCTGGGAGCCGGGCGGTTTCGGCGTCTTCGACCCGGGCATCAACGCCCTGTCGATCCTGACCGAGATCGTGCCTGGTCACATCATGGTGCAGAAATCCACTCTCGAGTTTCCGGAAAACAAGAAGCAGCCGATTGCCGCTTCCATCGCCATGCGGACCGTCGAAGGCGCGCCTGTTACGGCCGAATTCGACTGGCGACAGGAAGGGCCTCAAACGTGGGACATCACAGTCCAGACGAATGAAGGCGAGCTGCGTCTTTCAAAGGGCGGCTCGGAACTCTATATCAAGGGGACCGAACAGGCGTCCGGCCCGGATCGCGAATATGCGGGCATCTACGAACGCTTCGCCCATCTCATCCGCTCCCGCCAGAGCGACACTGACTATCAGCCGCTGCGCATCGTGGCGGATTCCTTCCTCTGCGGGGAACGGAAAGTCGTCGCTCCCTTCGAAGACTGACATGAAAAGGAGGCCCATCCCATGGCCTATACACCGACTGGAAAACACCTGATCGCCGGCAACTGGGTTGCCAGCACGGATACCTTTGCCTCGTCGCCTGCCACGGGCCCCTCCCACACCTTCTCCAAGGGTACCCCTGCCCTCGTCGATCAGGCGGCCAAGGCTGCCGAAGAGGCATTCGAGACCTATGCCTATTCGACGCGCGAAGAGCGTGCGGCATTCCTCGAAGCCATCGCCGAGGAAATCGATGCCCGTGGTGACGCGATCACCGAGATCGGTTCTCAGGAAACCGGCCTGCCGGAAGCCCGCCTGGTTGGCGAACGTGGCCGTACCGTCGGCCAGCTCCGCCTGTTTGCCTCGCATATCCGCAAGGGCGACTATCTCGATCGTCGCCACGACGAAGCCCTGCCCGACCGCAAGCCGCTTCCGCGCCCGGACCTGAAGATGGTCCAGCGCCCGATCGGTCCGGTCGCCGTCTTCGGCGCCTCCAACTTCCCGCTCGCCTTCTCGACGGCCGGTGGCGACACCGCGGCAGCCCTTGCTGCCGGTTGCCCGGTCGTGGTCAAGGCGCATGATGCCCATCCGGGCACGGGTGAAATCGTGGCTTCGGCCATCGATGCCGCGATCAAGCGCTGCGGCGTGCATCCCGGCGTCTTCTCGCTGGTTCATGGCGGCAGCCGTGACGTCGGCCAGGCGCTGGTCCAGCATCCGCTGATCAAGGCCGTCGGCTTCACCGGTTCGCTCGGCGGTGGCCGCGCACTCTACGATCTCTGCGCCCAGCGTCCGGAGCCGATCCCCTTCTTCGGCGAGCTCGGCTCGGTCAACCCGATGTTCATGCTGCCCAAGGCTGTTGCCACCCGCGGCGAAACCATCGCCAAGGGCTGGGTCGGTTCGCTCACCATGGGTGCCGGCCAGTTCTGCACCAATCCGGGTATCGTCGTCCTGCTGAAGGGCGCCGACGCCGACAAGTATGTCGAAACGGCAACCGAAGCCCTGTCGGCCGTTGGTCCGCAGACCATGCTGACGGACGGTATTGCGGATGCCTATCGCAAGGGTGCGACCAAGATCGCCGGCACCGAAGGTGTTCGTTCGGTCCTGACCTCCACCTGCGACCTGCGCAATGCAACGCCCTATCTCTTCCAGACGACGGCGAAGGACTGGCTCGACAACCACGTGCTGGGCGAAGAGGTCTTCGGACCGCTCGGCCTGATCGTTATCGCCGAGAGCGAAGACGAAATGGTCGCCATGGCGCGCAGCCTTTCGGGTCAGCTGACCGCGTCGATCCATCTCGCCGATGGTGACGAGGCCCTCGGCAAGCGTCTGATGCCGATCCTGGAGCGCAAGGCCGGCCGCGTGCTTGCCAATGGCTTCCCGACCGGTGTCGAAGTCGCCGATAGCATGGTTCATGGCGGTCCCTACCCGGCCTCCACGAACTTCGGCGCGACCTCCGTCGGCACGCTGTCGATCCGCCGCTTCCTGCGACCGGTCTGCTATCAGGACATCCCGGCCGCCCTGCTGCCGATCGATCTGGCCTAAGGAGCCGACGTGACTGCATCACCGTTTGCCGCGCTCGTCGATTGGGGCACCAGCAACCTGCGCATCTGGCTCGTCGACAGCCAGGGCGCGGTCCTCGGTGAGAGGCAGTCGCCTGAGGGTATGGGCAGCCTGGACAAGGCTGCCTACCCCGCCGTGCTGGAAGGGCATCTTTCCGCACTTGGCGCGCCATCGGATCTGCCGGTGGTTGTCGCCGGAATGGCCGGTGCCCGGACCGGCTGGCGCGAAGCGCCTTACGTGGAAACGCCCGCCCCGCTGGTCGGCCTTTTCCAGCATGCGGTCCAGCCGGAAGGCGTGAGCCGTCCGGTCTATATCCTGCCCGGCGTTTGCCAGCGCGAGGGTGGCGCCTATGACGTCATGCGCGGCGAGGAGACACAGCTTGCCGGCGCGCTCGAGCAGAGGCTGGACAACGCTCTCTTCTGCCTGCCGGGCACCCATTCCAAATGGGCGCTCGTTGAAGACGGCCAGGTGCGCCGCTTCTCCACCGTGATGACGGGTGAACTGTTCAACCTGATCAGCCGGCAATCCATCCTGCGGCTGTCGGTGCCCGAAGACGGGGACGCAGAAGCAGATCCTGAGATTTTCGACGCGGCGGTTGCCCAGGCGCTCGAACCCGGCTTTGCCCTCACATCCGTTCTTTTCTCGATCCGCGCCGAGGGCCTGCTTGCGCCGGACGCCAAGATCAACCCGGCCGCGCGCCTTTCCGGTCTTTTGATCGGCGCCGAAATCGCGGCTATCCGGGACGACCTCCAGCGCCACGGGAAGGCCTATCTGATCGGGACCGGTAAGCTTACACGTCTCTATGCCCGTGCGATCACCAAAGCCGGTGGTGAGCCTGTGATGCTCGATGGCGGACTGCTCGTGCGCCGCGGCCTGCTCGCTTCGGCGCTTTCCCTCTTCGACCACGAATTCAAGGACTGACCGATGACCGCCTCCGTTGCCTGGCCCGCGCTTCGTCGTAACCTCGTAGCCATCCTGCGCGGCATCAAGCCGACCGAGATCGAGGCGACCGTTGATGCACTCGTCGAGGCGGGCTTCGAAGCGATCGAAGTTCCGCTGAATTCTCCGGATCCCTTCGTCTCGATCGAGAAGGCCCGCAAGCGCGCGCCGGCAAACGTGCTGATCGGCGCGGGTACCGTTCTGGAAGTGGCGCAGGTCGATCGCCTGCACGATGTCGGCGGGAACCTGCTGGTCACCCCGAATGTCGAACCCGATGTCATCCGACGTGCCGTCTCGCATGGCATGGTGGCGATGCCGGGCGTGTTCACGCCAAGCGAAGCACTGCTTGCCGCCAGATGCGGTGCGGCGGCGCTTAAATTCTTCCCGGCGAGCGTGCTGGGGCCTGGCGGCATCTCCGCGATCAAGGCGATCCTGCCGCCGCATCTGCCGATCGGCGCCGTGGGCGGCGTGTCGGACGCGAACTTTGCCGATTACTGGAAGGTCGGCGTGCGGGCTTTCGGTCTGGGCTCCAGTCTCTACAAGCCGGGCGACGATGCCAAGCTCATCGGCGAGCGTGCCGTCAAGAGCGTTGTTGCCTACGACGCGCTGCTCCAGAGCTGAGCTTTCATACCCTATTTGCGAGAAAGGCCTGCCCGCGATGTCGGGCAGGCCTTTGTCGTTTCGGGATTCGGCGATTTCTTGTGACGATTATCACGCGTCAAAGCGGATAAACGCGCGGCTGCCCAAATTTGAACATACCTGCGCCGCTTTTTGCGATAGAGTATAACTAACTTGGTTGGCGCGGTGCGCCAAACGGTCCGGTCTGGCGCATTGACCCCTTACCCCCAGCCCCCCAATGCTTCCGGGCCGGACCACACCAGGTTCTTTTCCCTTCAAAGTGTCTTCGGCTTGTCCATCATCACCGTCGCTCCGACGATGTGCGAGGGATTGCCCTCGCTGTCTGCGGCTTGCAGAAGAATGGCGCAGCCGTCGCTCTTGTCGTCGCCCATGCGCTTGGCCGGCAGCGTCAGATCGAGAGCCTTGCCGTCCCACATGCCGACGGTCTGCACATCGGTCACGCTGTGCCAGTAGTCCAGGTTCTGCCCGACATTCTCGCCCTTCAGCACTTCGACGGTCTGATGCTGACGGAAATAGACGACGACAACGTTTGCCTTGCCTCTCCCGGCACCGACGGAGATCGTCAGCTGATCGTCATGGCGGGAGGCACGGATCGGCACAACAAGGCCCTTGCCGGCGTCCTGGAGCCGCTCGAGCCGCCGGTCGATATCGACAGCGTCGGTGCCCTTCAGATGTTCGCGCCCATTCAGCACCGCCTGCGGCGTGTAGACGCCGCTGCGGCCGAAGGCCTTGGCATAGGCATATTGCCGTTCGGTGTTCTCGGGAGAGGCCAGCGTGTCGGCCCAGCCGAGGTAATTCCAGTAGTCGACGTGATAGGACAGCGCCACGACCTCGCCATCGCGCACCAGCCGTTCAAAGGCGCGATCGGCCGGAGGACAGGAGCGGCAACCCTGCGAGGTGAAGAGCTCGACAACGCCCTTCGGCTCTGCAAACTCGCCGGCCGTCGCCCCCTCGGGCGCGGCTGACAGGAACAGGACGCCAAGAGCCGTCATCGCCCATGCCGTGGCCCGTCTGCCTGTCCTGATGAAATTCGTGTGCTGCATGCTATCGAGATGCCTTCACTTGAGTGCTGCACTGATAACGCCTCAGCGCTTCAGCGGGAAGTCACGATGGGGTGAAACTTTCGGCACTGGATCCGCAGCATGAACCACGCAAAAGGCCGCCGGTTGCCCGGCGGCCTTTCACAAGTTTGTTTTGTCAGTCTCAGGCGGCGAGGTCGCGCAGAACGGTCTGCAGGATGCCGCCGTTGTTCATGTAGGTGACCTCGTCGAGCGTATCGATGCGGCAGAGCAGCGGTACGTCCTTCACCGTGCCGTCGGAGTAGGTGATCTTGGCGATCTTCTTCTCGCGCGGCTTGATCTCGCCTTCCAGGCCTTCGATCGTCACGATCTCGTCGCCCTTCAGGTTCAGCGAAGCCCAGGTGGTGCCGTCTTCGAAGGTGAAGGGCACGACGCCCATGCCGACGAGATTCGAGCGGTGGATACGCTCGAAGGACTGCGCGATCACGGCCTTGACGCCGAGCAGGTTGGTGCCCTTGGCAGCCCAGTCACGCGACGAGCCGTTGCCATATTCGACGCCGGCGAAGATGACGAGCGGAACGCCCTCTTCCTTGTACTTCATGGCTGCATCGTAAATCGACAGCTCTTCCTTGGACGGATAGTGGATGGTGTAGCCACCTTCCTTGCCGTTCGGGCCGAGCATGTGGTTGCGGATGCGGATGTTGGCGAAGGTGCCGCGCATCATGACTTCGTGGTTGCCACGACGCGTGCCGTACTGGTTGAAGTCGGCGACTGCGACGCCGTTCTCCGTCAGGTAAGCGCCGGCAGGCGAGGCTGCCTTGATCGAACCGGCCGGAGAGATGTGGTCGGTGGTGATCTTGTCGCCGAAGAGACCGAGGACGCGGGCGCCCTTGATGTCCTTCAGGCCCGAGCCGGTCTTGCCCATGCCCACGAAGTAAGGCGGGTTCTGGACATAGGTCGACTTGTCGTCCCAGGCATAGGTCTGGCCTTCCGGAACCTGGACGGCCTGCCAGTTTTCGTCGCCCTTGAAGACGTCGGCATACTTCGATTCGAAGAGGGCGCGGGTGACGTATTTCTGGATGAACTCCTGCACTTCGGCAGAGGTCGGCCAGATGTCCTTCAGGTAGACCGGGTTGCCGTTCTGGTCTTCACCGATCGGCTCCTTGGTCAGGTCCTTCTGGACCGTGCCAGCGAGCGCGTAGGCGACGACGAGCGGCGGGGAGGCGAGGTAGTTCGCCTGGACGTCCGGCGAGATACGGCCTTCGAAGTTACGGTTGCCCGAGAGAACGCCGGCAGCGATGATGCCCTTGTCGTTGATGGTCTTCGAGATCGGACCCGGCAGCGGGCCGGAATTGCCGATGCAGGTCGTGCAGCCGAAGCCGACGAGGTTGAAGCCGAGCGCGTCGAGCTCCTTCTGCAGGCCCGACTTTTCGAGATATTCGCCCACGACCTGGGATCCAGGTGCGAGCGAGGTCTTCACCCAAGGCTTGGTCTTCAGGCCCTTGGCGACGGCGTTGCGAGCCAGCAGACCGGCCGCAATCAGCACGCTCGGGTTCGAGGTGTTGGTGCAAGACGTAATGGCGGCGATCGCCACGTCACCATGGCCGAGATCGTAGTCGGTGCCTTCGACATCCCAACGCTGGGTCAGCTGGCCCGGCTTCTTGTAGTCGCCTTCGAGAGCGGTCGCGAAGTTCGGTGCGATGGTTTCCAGCGGCAGGCGGCCTTCCGGACGCTTCGGGCCGGCCATGGACGGCACGACGTCGCCGAGGTCGAGTTCGAGCGTGTCGGTGAAGACGAGCTGCGAGCCGTCATTGTCACGCCACATGCCCTGAGCCTTCGAATAGGCTTCGACGAGTGCGATGCGGTCCTTGGTGCGGCCCGACATGTCGAGATAGCCGACAGTGGCCGAATCGACCGGGAAGAAGCCGCAGGTCGCGCCGTATTCCGGACCCATGTTGCCGATGGTTGCGCGGTCGGCAACCGGCAGCGTGTCGAGGCCAGAGCCGTAGAATTCGACGAACTTCGAGACAACGCCCTTCTTGCGCAGCATCTGCACGACGGTCAGAACGAGGTCGGTCGCGGTGACGCCTTCCTTCAGCGTGCCGGTCAGCTTGAAGCCGATGACTTCAGGCAGCAGCATGGAGACGGGCTGGCCGAGCATGGCAGCTTCGGCTTCGATACCGCCCACACCCCAGCCGAGAACGCCGAGACCGTTGATCATCGTGGTGTGGCTGTCCGTGCCGACGCAGGTGTCGGGATAGGCGATGGTCTCGCCGTCCTCGTCCTTCGTCCAGACGGTCTGGCCGAGATATTCGAAGTTCACCTGGTGACAGATGCCGGTGCCCGGAGGAACGACGCGGAAGTTCTTGAATGCCTGCTGGCCCCACTTCAGGAAGCGATAGCGCTCGCCGTTGCGCTGGTATTCCAGCTCGACGTTGCGGGCGAAGGCCTGGGGCGTGCCGAATTCGTCGACGATGACGGAGTGGTCGATGACGAGGTCGACGGGAACGAGCGGGTTGATCTTTTCCGGATCGCCGCCGAGGTTCTTGATGCCGTCACGCATGGCGGCGAGGTCGACGACGGCGGGAACGCCGGTGAAGTCCTGCATCAGCACGCGGGCCGGGCGGTAGGCGATTTCAGCTTCGGTCAGGCCCTTGTTGACGAGCCAGGCGGCACAGGCCTCGATATCGGCCTTGGTGACGGAACGGCCGTCTTCGTTGCGCAGAAGATTTTCGAGAAGCACCTTCATCGAATAGGGGAGCTTCGAAACCCCGGCGAGACCGTTCGCTTCGGCCTTGGGAATGCTGTAGTAGACATAGTCCTTGCCGTCGACGGTCAGGACCGACCGGCAATTGAAGCTGTCGAGAGATTTAGCCACGGATAGAAACCCCGCTTAGACTGATAGCCAACACATTCGTGCGGACGCCTATGCACTTCATGCACATCAGGATGCGGGTACGACCATTTCCGCTGTCCGCACGTGAAAACCGCTGCTTGCGATGTTCAAGTTCGGCACAAGGATGAACTTCACGCCGGCCGCTGGCGTGGTTGCAGGTCTTATAGATAATTTCTAAGAAAGGCGCCAGACCGACGAAGGGCGAAATCGGATTTTTTTATGAGGCAGGCCTCATCCTGCCAGAAGGCGACCATGATCAGGCTTGAAGCCGAAAATCTCTCAGCGCGTCGTGGCGAGGATCTGATTTTCGTTAATGTTTCCTTTAGGTTGAATGCCGGAGAGGCGCTGGTTCTGACAGGCCGAAACGGCTCTGGAAAATCGACGCTTCTGCGCGTCGTCGCCGGTTTGCTTCGCCCGGAATCGGGGCAGGCGATCTGCGTGTCCGATGCCGTCGATGAGCCGCGTCCGGCGGGGGAATTCAGCCACTACCTCGGTCATCGCAATGGCATGAAGCGCGAATTGACCGTTGCGGAAAACCTTGCCTTCTGGAAGTCCTTCCTCGGAGATGCCATAGGCGGGATCGGTGCGAGCGTCGAGGAGGCCGCCGCCGAAGTGGGGCTCTCGGGGATCACCCACCTGCCCTATGGTTATCTTTCTGCGGGACAGCAGCGGCGGTTCGCCATGGCGCGGCTCCTCGTCGCTTACCGTCCGATCTGGATTCTCGACGAACCGACGGCCGCCCTCGACCGCAAGGCGGACGCGATGTTCGAAGACCTCGTGCGTCGGCACCGACAGTCGGGAGGCATCGCTCTGGCCGCAACCCATCAGCCGCTCGGGATGGAGGGCGCCCAGACGCTGGAGATGCTGGGCTTCGAGGGTGTCGATCTGGAGTATTCCGCATGATGGCGTTGTTTCTCCGGGACCTGAAGCTCTCTGTCCGCGCCGGTGGCGGCGCGCTGATCGGCGTGCTCTTCTTCACCACAGTGGTCGCCGTCATTCCCTTCGGCGTCGGCCCCGATCTCAATCTTCTTTCGCGGATCGGACCTGCCATCGTCTGGATCGGGGCCCTGCTCTCAGCTTTGCTCGGGCTCGATCGCCTGTTCCAGGCGGAACGCGACGATGGTTCGCTCGACATCCTGCTGATGCAGGAAACGCCGCTCGTGCTGACGGTGCTCGTCAAATGCCTGGCGCATTGGGTGGCGACCGGCCTGCCGCTCGTGATTGCCTCACCGCTGCTCGGGCTCTTCATGAATATGGACGAGGTCGCGATCGGTGCCGTGATGCTGACGCTCCTGGTCGGTTCGCCGGCGATCACCTTCATCGGTGCGGCCGGTGCCGCGGTTGCCGTGGCACTGCCGCGCGGCGGTCTGCTGGTGTCTATCCTCGTTCTGCCGCTTGCCGTCCCCGTGCTGATCTTCGGTGTCAGCGCTTCCTATGCGGCGGTCGAGGATCCGGCGCCCTTCCTGCCGCCTTTCCTCTTCCTGACGGCGATCACCCTTCTCTTTGCCGTGATCGGACCGGTGGGCGCGGCTGCAGCGCTTCGCAGTTCGGCCGACTGAGACATTTCGGCTTGACCAGGATCAATTGCAGGGCCGCTTGAGACAGGCTAGAACGTGCTATGACCGACAACAGCCTTGCCGTGACCAAGATCATCGACCTCGCCAACCCGACGCGATTCCTCGCTTTTGTCGAGCGGGCCCTGCCGTGGTTCGTCGGGCTGACCCTCCTGCTTTTCGTGGTAGGCCTCTATCTCGGCTTCACCTCCGAAATGGATTACCAGCAGGGCGACACCGTGCGCATCATGTATGTGCATGTGCCGGCCGCCTGGCTCTCGATGATGTGTTACTCCGTGATGGCGCTCTCGGCGATCGGCACGCTGGTCTGGCGTCATCCGCTGGCCGATGTCAGCCACAAGGCTGCCGCCCCGCTCGGCGCGGCCTTCACCCTGATTGCGTTGGTCACCGGTTCGCTCTGGGGCAAGCCGATGTGGGGCACCTGGTGGGTCTGGGATGCTCGCCTCACCTCGGTCTTCGTGCTGTTTCTGATGTATCTCGGCCTGATCGCGCTCAACCGCTCCATGGATGATCCCTCCAAGGCGGCGCGCGTCAGCGCCGTTCTCATCCTGGTCGGCTTCGTCAACATTCCGATCATCAAGTTTTCGGTCGACTGGTGGAACACGCTGCATCAGCCCGCCAGCGTCATGCGGCTCGATGGTCCGACGATCCATCCGGAGTTTCTCTGGCCGCTTCTCATCATGGCGCTGGCCTTCACTCTCCTCTTCTTCACGCTGCATATGATGGCGATGCGCAACGAAATCTGGCGCCGTCGCGTCGGGGCACAGCGCCGCCTGGCCGCTCGTCAGGCTGGCCGGGAGCATCAGGCATGACCCACGCCTTTTATGTCATCGGTTCCTATCTGCTAACGGCGGGTATCTGTCTTGGCTTGTCCGCCTGGGTCTATCTCGATGGTCGAGCGCGTCAGGCGGAGTTGAAGACGCTCGAAGCACAGGGCGTCCGCCGCCGATCGGCGTCGCCCTCCCAGGATGCAAAGGCATGACGCAGCAGGGCGAACGTGACATGCCGGCGGCCAAGGGGCGTGCACGCTATCTGATCGCAGCCCTGCCGCTCGTGCTGTTTGCCGGGCTTGCCGCGGTGTTCATGACGCAGCTCCAGTCCGGCCGCGACGTCTCGGAAATTCCCTCGGCCCTCCTCGGCACGAAGGCACCTGCTCTTGAACTCGCAGCACTCGATGGCTCAGAGCGGCCGGCACTGACCACCGCAGCGATCACCGGCAAGCTGACGCTGGTCAATGTGTTTGCTTCCTGGTGCGTGCCCTGCCGGCAGGAGCATCCGATGCTGCTGGAGCTCTCCAAAGATCCGCGCGTCAATGTCGTCGGGATCAACTACAAGGACCGCAACGACAATGCGCTGCGCTTCCTCGGCGAACTCGGCAATCCTTACGCCGCGATCGGCGTCGATCCGAACGGCAAGGCTGCGATCGACTGGGGTGTCTACGGCATTCCGGAAAGCTATCTCGTCGGCCCCGACGGCACGATCCTCTACAAGAAGGTCGGCCCCTTCGACCCCGAGAGCTTTGAAGCCCAGCTGATGCCGGCGATCGAAAAAGCGCTCGCCAACTGAGCCTTCTCGATCAGAGGGCTCCCTGCCAGGTCTTCACCGCCTCGATCGGCCAGACGAGCATGACGACGTTGAGCGTCAAATTGTCCCGGATGATGAGGGCCGTCACGATCTCGAACGCGATCGCAATTACGACAGTGAGCCAGACGGGCATGCGGGCTGCGAAGAAGAAGCCCGCAATCATCGAGACCATGTCCATCCCGGAATTGAGGATGCTGTCGCCGCTATAGCCGACCGCCATGGTGGCCGTCCGGTAGCGGTCGATGACGATGGGGGAGTTTTCCAGGATTTCCCAGCCCGCTTCGATGAGGGCTGCGAGCGCAAGCTTTGCCGTCAGCGGCTTCCTGCGCAGCACCAGCCAGCCGAGGCCATAGAAGAGAAAGCCATGGATGATGTGAGAGGGCGTGTACCAGTCGAAGATGTGCTGGGAATTGCCGGGCGTGTTCACGCCCGCTTCAAAGAGCTTCACGTAGCCGCATTCACAGATCCAGATGCGGCCCATCAGATACTGGGAGACGATCTGGACCAGGATGATGACGAATGTCACCGCCAGCCAGAAACGCGTCGTTGAATGCTCGCCGCTCTGGCTGGTCGTCTCGGTCATTGCTCTTCCTTGTCTTCCAGCGAATGCTTCATGATCAGCGGCATCTGGGCCAGCGTGAAGAGGATGGTGATCGGCATCGTGCCCCAGACCTTGAAGCTCACCCAGACGTCATCGGAGAAATTGCGCCAGACGACCTCGTTCAGCACCGCGAGGAAGAGGAAGAAGATGCCCCAGCGGAGCGTCAGCTTCTTCCAGCCTTCCGCGTCGAGCTGGAAGGCGGCGTTGAAGACATAGCCCAAAAGCGAAGTGCCGAAGGCGAGGCCACCCAGCAGAACCACGCCGAAGAGCGTGTTGACGATCGTCGGCTTCATCTTGATGAAGGTCTCGTCCTGCAGCCAGATCGACAACCCGCCGAAGACCAGAACCACGATGCCAGACACGAAAGGCATGACCGGCAGGTGCTTGAAGACGATCTTCGAAATGATCAGCGAGATGACCGTTGCGACCATGAAAAGGGCGGTCGCGATCAAAAGCGGTCCGCCGATCGCGGTCAGCTCCGGAAAGGTCTTGGCCAGCCACTCGCCGCGCAGGTTGCCGAAGAAGAAGATCAACAACGGTCCGAGTTCGAGCGCCATCTTCAGCAGAGGATTCTGCTTTTCAGCCTTGGACGCGTGGGTATCGGTGGATGTGTCCGACATGATGTCGTTCCCTAATGTTTCCGGCGCTCAGCGCGCGATGCCGGCAATGGCGCTGGCGAAGTCTTCCGCCTCGAAAGGTTCGAGGTCGTCGATGCCTTCGCCGACGCCGATGAAATAAACGGGCAGCTTGTGTTTGGCGGCGATGGCAACCAGAATGCCGCCGCGCGCCGTGCCGTCGAGTTTGGTCATGATCAGGCCGTTGACGCCCGCGACGTTCCGGAAGATCTCGACCTGCTGCAGGGCGTTTTGGCCCGTCGTCGCATCGAGCGTCTGCAGCACGGTATGCGGCGCATCCGGATCGAGCTTGCCGAGAACGCGGACGATCTTTTCGAGTTCCGCCATCAGCTCCGCCTTGTTCTGCAGGCGCCCGGCGGTGTCGATGATCAGAACGTCGGATTTCTCCGCCTTGGCGCGCTCGAAGGCTTCGTATGCGAGGCCGGCCGCGTCGGCGCCGAGCTTGGTGCCGATGAAGGTCGAGCCGGTGCGATCCGCCCAGATCTTCAGCTGTTCGATGGCGGCTGCACGGAAGGTATCGCCGGCGGCGAGCATCACCTTCAGCCCTGAGCCCGAAAGTTTGGCGGCGAGCTTGCCGATGGTCGTCGTCTTGCCGGTGCCGTTCACACCGACGACAAGGATGACATGCGGCTTGTGGCTGAGATCGAGTGCGAGCGGCTTGGCCACTGGCTTCAGCACCTTGACGATCTCGGTCGCCATGATCTTGGTCACGTCCTCGCCGGTCACATCCTTGCCGTAGCGCTCGGAGGCCAGCGTGTCGGTGACGCGCAGCGCCGTTTCTACGCCGAGGTCGGCCTGGATCAGTAGGTCTTCCAGTTCCTCCAGCGTTTCGTCATCCAGCTTGCGCTTGGTGAAAAGGGCGGAGATCTGGCCCGTCAGCTGCGAGGAGGTGCGGAAGAGCCCCGCCTTTAGGCGCTGGAACCAGCTCAGTTTTTCCGTCGGGGCAGGGGCCTCGGGCTCTGGAGCGCGCGCCTCAGCGGTGGCGAAGCCCTTGGGCAATACGGGGACGACAGGTTCGGTTGCGGACGCGGTGACGGCCGCTGGCTCTTCCTCTGGTGCCGCTTCACTCGCCGGGACTTCCTCAACCGAGGTGTCTTCAGCCTCTTCCTGGGCTTCCGCCTCGAGCAATTCGAGCGGCACCATCGAAAGATCTTCGGATGACAGATCATCAGACGGTCCGCCTGCCGTTTCCATTTCCTCGGCGAGAACCGGGTCCTCGGCGACGGGCAAATCTTCGTCGCGACCCTTCGGCTCGCTTTCGGCCGAGATCGCAGCCTTTTCCTCGGCCGTCAGCTCCGCCGGCGCACCGGGCGCTTCTGCGGGCTTCTCCTTGCCGAAGGTGAAGACTTTCTTGATGAAGCCGAGGGCCATGGTCACTCTATTCCGTCTGTCAGGCAGCCGCGTTTGTCGCTGCCGATGCAATCGTCAGATGGCGACCGTTATGGCCGCCGATCAAGACCTCGATGAGGCTGCCGGGTTTCATGCCGGGCGCTGCCGCGAGGGTGAAGTCTTCCGTATGCGCCATTTCGTTGCGCTCCACCAGCAGCTTCTGGCGAGTGCCAACGCGCGATGCGAGGTGCATAGCCTGCAATCGATCGGCAACGGTTCGAAGTTCCGCCGCGCGTGCCTTGACGACTGCCCGATCAAGCTGCGGCATCCGGGCTGCCGGCGTGCCGGGGCGGGGGCTGTAGGGGAAGACGTGCAGGTGCGCGATGCCGATTTCCTCGGCGAGGCGCGCCGAGTTTGCCGCCATCTCCTCGGTCTCCGTCGGGAAACCGGCGATCATGTCGGCGCCGAAGGCAAAGCCGGGGCGCAGGCGCCGGACCTGTTCGGCAAAGGCAATCGCATCGGCGCGGGAATGCCGGCGCTTCATGCGCTTCAGGATCATGTCGTCGCCATGCTGCAGCGACAGATGCAGATGCGGCATGAAACGCGGCTCGTCTGCAATCAGGTCGAAGAGGTGGCTGTCCGCCTCGATGCTGTCGATCGAAGAGAGGCGCAGGCGCAGGATCTCCGGCACCTGTTTCAGAAGCGTCTTCGCGAGAAGTCCCAACGTCGGTTTGCCGGGCAGGTCTGCGCCGTAACTCGTCGCGTCCACCCCCGTCAGCACCACCTCGCGATAGCCGTTCTCGACGAGCTTGCGCGCCTGCTCGACGACGGCGCCCATCGGCACGGAGCGCGAATTGCCGCGGCCGTAGGGAATGATGCAGAAGGTGCAGCGGTGATCGCAGCCATTCTGCACCTGCAGGAAGCCGCGCACATGGCCGTCGATATGCGCCACCATCTGCGGTGCCGTCTCGGTCACGCTCATGATGTCGTTGACGGCGACTTTCTCCTCCGCGGAGACGCCGAAATCCGGCAGGCGGCGATAATGCTCGGCCTTGAGCTTTTCCTCGTTGCCGAGGACGGCGTCGACCTCGGGCATATCAGCGAAGTTTTGCGCTTCGGTCTGGGCAGCACAGCCGGTGACGATGATGCGGGCATGCGGGTTTTCCCGCCGCGCCCGGCGGATCGCCTGGCGGGCCTGACGCACGGCTTCCGAGGTGACCGCACAGGTGTTTACGAGGATGGCATTGTCGAGGCCGGCCTTGGCGGCTTCAGCCTTCATGACTTCGGATTCGTAAGTGTTGAGGCGACAGCCGAAGGTGATAACCTCGACGGCACCTTTCTGTTCAGAGATCACGGGGTCGCGGCCTCTGCCTGCCCGCTCTCGTCACGTTCCCAGTCCCCGGTTGCCGGATCAACCATGCCCGACCATTCCCATTCGGCGGGACCAGTCATGACGACCTTGTCGTCTGGGCGCCAGTCGATGGTCAGCGTGCCGCGATTGGGGCTCGAGGCCACCGTGATCGTCACCTTGCGTTCGGTGCGACCGGTGCGCGCTGCAGACACGCCAGCAGCACAGGCGGCAGAGCCGCAGGCGAGCGTCAGGCCGGCGCCGCGTTCCCAGGTGCGCGTCACCATTGATGTCTTCGAAGTAATCTGGGCCAGCGTGATATTGGCCTTCTCCGGGAAGATCGGATGGTTTTCCAGGAGAGGCCCGAAGCGTTCCAGGTCATAGGTCATCGGATCCCGATCGACCCAGAAGACGGCATGCGGATTGCCCATCGACATGGCCGAGGGTGAATGCAGGATCGGTGCGTCGATCGGGCCGATCTGCAGCTCGATGCGGCTGGTGTCATGGAATTCTTCAGACAGCGGGATCTTGTCCCAGGCAAAGACCGGCTTGCCCATGTCGACGGAGATCGTGCCGTCCTGATGCTCGACGGCATTCAGGATGCCGGCAATGGTCTGGAAGGTGAAGCTCTTGCTGCCGGTTTCGCTGGCAAGCGCCTGGACCACACAGCGCGTGCCGTTGCCGCAGGCCTGGGCCTTCGAGCCGTCGCAATTCAGGATGTCGATATAGGCGTCGGTGCCGTCGAGCTTCGGATCGTGGATCGCCATGATCTGGTCGAAGGCGGTCGCCGGGTCGGCGGCGAGCGCAATCGCGGCAGCCGGCGTCACCCGGTCGGTGCGACCGCGCATGTCGACGACCAGGATCTTGTTGCCAAGCCCGTTCATCCTAGCGAATTCGACCCGATCCGACATCGTCACTCCAGAAAGCTGCATTTTCAGCCTATATGGCGGAAATGCAGCCGAATTACCAGTGGAGCGACCAAAACCGCGCATGCATGGTCAACGCCAGCGCTCGGTCACATCAAGCCATTCCCGGGTTCGCGCCTCCGGATCGACATTGAGCGTGATGTCGGTGACCACGGCCGCACTGTCAGCACCTGCTGCGAAGACGCCAGGTAGACGGTCGGGGCGAAGCCCGCCAATCGCAATCAGGGGCAGGGGGGCGATCTTTTCCTTCCACACCGTCAGCCGTTCCAGGCCCTGCGGCGCCCAGGGCATCTTCTTCAGGATCGTCGGATAGACAGGGCCGAGGGCGACATAGTCAGGCTCGGCGGCGAGCGCCGTTTCGAGTTCCGCCTCGTCATGGGTCGAGAGGCCAAGTTTCGGGCCCGCGCTGCGGATCGCCGCGAGGTCTGCCGTTGCCAGATCCTCCTGGCCGAGATGCACGAAGTCGCAGGCCTCGTCGATGGCGATCTGCCAGAAGTCGTTGACGATGAGCTGGCAGCCATGATCGGCACAGCATTGCTTGGCGCGGCGGATGTGCTGGCGAAGCACGCTTTCCTCAGCTTCCTTCATCCGCAGCTGCACCAGCTTGACCCCCAGCGGCACAAGCCGCTCGATCCAGTCGGCACTGTCGACGATGAGGTAGAAGGGATCGAGCTTCATGCGAAGACCCCTTTGCCGATGACGGGGGTGGATGGCACGGCCATGTCGCGCGGCTCCAGCATCCCGGCGTGATACGCGGCATGTCCTGCCTCGATCGCCTTGGCAAAGGCCTCTGCCATGGCAGCCGGATCACCGGCACTGGCGACGGCGGTGTTGAGCAGCACGGCATCATAGCCGAGTTCCATCACCGCTGTGGAATGGGACGGGCGCCCGATGCCGGCGTCAACGATCAGCGGCACATCCGGGAATTCTGCCCGCATGGATTTGAGTGCCGGCAGATTCTGCGGCCCCATGGCGCTGCCGATCGGGGCACACCAGGGCATCAGCACCTGGCATCCGGCGGCGAGCAGCTTTTCCCCGACCACCAGATCATCCGTGGTGTAGGGGAAGACCTCGAAGCCCTCGGAACCGAGGATCTTCGCCGCTTCCACAAGTTCGAAAACATCCGGCTGCAGTGTGTCGTGATGGCCGATGACCTCGAGCTTGATCCACGTGGTGCCGAAGACCTCGCGCGCCATCTTTGCCGTCAGCACGGCTTCGCGGGCGCTGTGGCAGCCGGCGGTGTTGGGCAGGACATGCACGCCGAGATCGCGGATCAGCTGGAAGAAGGCGCCACCCGCCTTGCCGCCTGCTGTTTCCCGGCGCAGCGACACCGTGACGATCTCAGTCTTCGATCGCCGTACGGCCTCTGCCAGGATGGCGGGCGAGGGGTAGCGCGCCGTGCCGAGCAGGAGGCGCGAGGAGACTGTCTTGCAGTAGAGTTCCAGGTCCATCTCAGCCTCCCTGCATGGGCGAAAGGATCTCGATCCGGTCGCCCTCCTTCAAAGGATGGGCGGCGCGCTCCTCGCGGTGAACCAGGTCGCCATTGACGGCGGTGGCCAGCCAGTCGCCCTCATAGTCGAGCTTTGCGAGCAGCTCGGCGAGGTTGCCCGCATCGATCTCCAGCGCTTCTCCGTTGACGGTGAGCTTCATGTGGTCCTCCTTCTCTCAGATGCGATTGTGTTCGTCAGCCTCTCCGCCGCCTCATGCGCCAGGGCTGGCGCCAGCAGAAAGCCATGGCGGTGCATTCCGGCCACGGCCAGGCCTTCGGAGGTTTCGATGAGGCGGGGCACATTGTCCGGGAAAGCCGGCCGGATGCCGGTGCCGGTTTCTACGATGCGTGCCTCGGCAAATGCGGGGTGCAGCGCATAGGCGGTGTTGAGCAGCTCCATCATCGAACGCGCCGTGATCGGCCCGTCATCCTCAGTCTCGATCATGGTCGCGCCCAGCATGAACAGCCCGTTGCCGCGCGGCACGATGTAGAGCGGGTGGCGGGGATGCAGGAGGCGTACGGGACGGGAGAGGCTCACTTCAGCCGTTTCCAGATAAAGCATCTCGCCGCGCACGCCGCGCAGCCCTTCGATCTTGCCGATCGCCTGTGGTCCCCGGCAATCCACGACGCTCGCATAGTCTCCCGCATCACCGGCCTCCTCTCCGAAGCGGAAGGAGACACCCAGCTGCCGGGCCGCCTGATAAAGACCCCGAAGAGCCTTGCGAGGATTAAGATGCGCCTCGTCTGAAAAGAAGAGGCCGCTGCCGAAACGCCCAGCGAGATCCGGCTCAAGCTCTGCGATCTCTTCCTCGCCCAGCCAGCGATGGCCGCGCGTGCGGGTCGCAAAGCGCTTGAGGTCAGCAAGATCGCGGGGATTGGCCAGCACAAGCGTTCCCTGGCGTCGGACGAGACCGGGCACGGCCTCGTCCCACCAGTCGGCAGCGGAAAGGCCTGATGTCAGCACGATCTCTTCCGCCGCCTCCCGCTCGCAATAGGGGGCGAGCATGCCACCCGCCCAATGGGAGGCGCCAAGCCCGATATCGGCCCGGCGCTCCACGACCTCGACAGGAATACCCCTGCGTGCCAGTTCCAGCGCCGTCGCGAGCCCCGCGACACCGGCGCCCTTCACGAGAACGGTCATGACCGCTCTCCCGTTTCGAGTGCTGCGACCTCGTCCGCCGTCATGTAGAGATCGCCGCCGGCGCGGTATTTCTCCGCCATGGCGGTCAGGCCCTCCTTCTGGGCCTCGGCGCGGATGTCATGCGAGATGCGCATCGAGCAGAATTTCGGCCCGCACATCGAGCAGAAATGCGCGACCTTGTGCGCCTCCTTCGGCAGGGTTTCGTCATGGAAGGCGCGGGCGGTTTCGGGATCGAGCGACAGGTTGAACTGGTCTTCCCAGCGGAATTCGAAGCGGGCACGGCTCAGTGCATCGTCGCGCAGCTGCGCTGCCGGATGACCCTTGGCGAGATCGGCGGCATGGGCTGCGATCTTGTAGGTGATGACGCCCGTCTTCACGTCGTCGCGGTCGGGCAGACCCAGATGCTCCTTCGGCGTGACATAGCAGAGCATGGCCGTGCCGAACCAGCCGATCATCGCGGCACCAATCCCCGAGGTGATGTGATCGTAACCGGGTGCGATATCCGTCGTCAGCGGCCCCAGCGTATAGAAGGGGGCCTCGCCGCAGGTCTTCAGCTGCTTGTCCATGTTCTCCTTGATCTTGTGCATGGGAACATGGCCGGGCCCCTCGATCATCACCTGGCAATCCTTCTCCCAGGCAATCTTGGTCAGCTCACCCAGCGTTTCCAGTTCGGCAAACTGGGCGGCATCATTGGCATCGGCAATCGAGCCGGGGCGCAAGCCATCGCCCAGCGAGAAGGAGACATCGTAGGCGCGGCAGATGTCGCAGATTTCCTCGAAATGCTCGTAGAGGAAGCTTTCCCTGTGGTGATGCAGACACCACTTGGCCATGATCGAACCACCGCGCGAGACGATGCCGGTGACGCGGTTCACGGTCAGCGGAATGTAATGCAGCCGCACGCCAGCATGGATGGTGAAGTAGTCGACGCCCTGCTCGGCCTGCTCGATCAGCGTGTCGCGATAGACTTCCCAGGTCAGGTCTTCGGCAATGCCGCCGACCTTTTCCAGCGCCTGATAGAGCGGCACGGTGCCGATCGGCACGGGCGAATTGCGGATGATCCAGTCACGGATGTTGTGAATGTTGCGGCCGGTCGAGAGGTCCATGACCGTGTCGGCGCCCCAGCGGATCGCCCAGACCATCTTCTCGACTTCCTCGGCCATGGAAGAGGTGACGGCGGAATTTCCGATATTGGCATTGATCTTCACCAGGAAGTTCCGGCCGATGATCATCGGCTCAAGTTCCGGATGGTTGATGTTGGCCGGGATGATCGCCCGTCCCTGGGCGATCTCCTGGCGGATGAATTCCGGCGTCACGTGATCGGGGATCGAAGCAGCGAAACTCTCGCCGTCGCGGACAAGCGCTTCTTTCGCGGCCTTGCGGCCAAGGTTTTCGCGGATCGCCACATATTCCATTTCTGGCGTGATGATGCCGGCGCGGGCATAGGCAAGCTGCGTCACGGACTTGCCGCCCGTGGCACGAAGCGGTTGATGTTTCACGGGAAACGCCGGTGTCAGCTTGTCGGCAGAGACAAAACCATTGTCCTCGGGTTTGACCGCGCGGCCGTCATATGCCTCGACATCGCCGCGTGCCTTAACCCAGGCTGTCCGGTGCCGGGCAAGCCCCTGATCGATGGCGATGGTCGCCTGCGGGTCGGTATAGGGACCTGAAGAGTCATATACATTCACAGGCGGTTCGCCGGAGGTCGGGTGCAGCGCGATCTGGCGCAGGGGCACGCGGATATCCGGGTGCATGTCCCCTGCTAGGAAGATCTTGGTCGAGGCGGGAAGCGGCCCGGTGGTGACGTCGGGCTTTGGGAAGTTGGGGGCAATGTTCATCGTGGAGCTCCAAGTGTTCAGGTTGGAGACCCAGTCATGTCAGCCGGAATGATGGAAAGACGCCACGGGATTCGGGTTTTCGAATCGTCGTTTAGCAGCGCTCGCACCGTCCCTACGCCAGTATGAACTGGATCAGGTTCAACGGGTCACCGCGCTGCCATTTCGGCGTAGCGATATCTCAGCCCCTTGTCGGGACACCCCTGGTGAATGCGTGAAGTGTGGTCAAAAGCGTTCCCGCTGTCAACGCGGGAGGTAACATTCAGGCGCCGGCGCGCGGCACCTCGAACTGCTGGCCCGGCCGCAATCCCTTGAAACGGTCATTGCCGATACCCGCTGCCGACATGGCGGTCACAAGCGCCTTCGGCGGATCGTCGATGCCTTCATTGGTCAACTGGAAGGTGCCGAAATGGTGGCCGATGCCGAAGGATGCACCGCTCAAACGGAAGCCTTCGATCGCCTCTTCCGGGTTCTGATGTTGCGCCTTCATGAACCAGCGAGGCTCATAGGCACCGATCGGCATGATCGCGACCCTGATGTCACCATGCTTCGCCCTGATTTCCCGGTAGTGCTTGCCCTCGGCATAGCCGGTGTCACCGATGTGGTAGATCTTGCCGCCCGGTGTCTCCAGAACGAAGGCCGCCCAGAGCGCCATGCGCCGGTCGCCCATGCCGCGCGCCGACCAGTGGTGGCAGGGCTCGCAATGGATGATGACGTCGTTGCCGATCTCGAGCCGGTCACCCCAGTCCATGACATCAGCTTGCAACCGAGGCACGTCGCTGCGAATGATCGTGTCGTTGCCGAGCGGCGTGACGAGGCGCGGACTGTCGCGCTCGATCAGCCGCTTCAGGGTCGCGATGTCCAGATGGTCGTAGTGATTGTGCGTGACGATCACGATGTCGATCTTCGGCAGATCGTCGAAAGCGACACCCGGTGGATTGTTGCGCTTCGGCCCGGCGAAGGAGACGGGGCTTGCCCGTTCCGACCAGACCGGGTCGGTCAGGATGTTGAGCCCCGCCGTCTGGATGAGAAGCGTCGCATGGCCGACCATGGTGACGACCAGTCGGCTCCCTTCGACGCGCGGCTCCGGCCTGGTCGTGACAAAATCGGCCGCAGCCACGGCCTTGGGCCAATCGATCTTGCCGCCGCCGAACTGCCAGCGCAGGAGATCGGTGAAGCCGCGGGGCTCTTCGCCGCCCGGGTTGAAGAACACCTTCCCGTCGAAATGGTCCGAAATCGGACCCGAGTAATAGCGATTGCCCGCCTGCGCTTCGCGCATGCCGAGACCTCCGATTGCGGCGGCAACTACACCGAAGCCTGACCATTTGAGAAAGCTGCGTCTGTTCATGGCTTACCCATATGTGGTTTTGCCGGTTCTACGACAATAGGCAGCCCGCGGATCGCTGCGCATGGGCAAGCGCCCGGAAAATCGGCGCTTCGCTTGACTTCTCGGCGGTTTTCCTGTTTATCCGCCGCAATCTGCGAAGAGACGAGAACTCCGAGCCGCCGACCGGGACCCGAAAAGGTATAAAGAGATCCCGGAGGTCAACACCCGACAGCGCGTTGCGCCCTCGGGTGGTTTTTGGCTTTGCGTCTTGTTTTCCGCGTGGAGAAGACCGAGGTTTGGGTTTCCCCGAACCATGCAAGGAAGAGCCGATGTTTGAGAACCTCCAGGACCGTCTTGGATCCATTCTGAATGGACTGACCGGCCGTGGCGCACTGTCCGAGGCGGATGTCTCGGCTGCTCTGCGCGAGGTCCGTCGTGCCCTTCTCGAAGCCGACGTCGCGCTCGAAGTGGTCCGCGCCTTTACCGACAAGGTGCGCGAAAAGGCCGTTGGCGCCGCCGTCCTGAAGTCGATCAAGCCCGGGCAGATGGTCGTCAAGATCGTCCATGACGAGCTGGTCGAGATGCTCGGCACCGAAGGTGTCTCCATCGATCTCAACGCCGCCGCTCCCGTCGTCATCATGATGGTCGGTCTGCAGGGTTCCGGTAAGACGACCACCACCGGCAAGATCGCCAAGCGCCTGACGGATCGCGAGAAGAAGAAGGTCCTGATGGCCTCCCTCGACACGCGTCGACCGGCCGCCCAGGAACAGCTTCGCCAGCTCGGCGTTCAGACCGGCATCGACACCCTGCCGATCATCGCCGGCCAGTCGCCCACCGATATTGCATCGCGCGCTGTGCAGGCGGCGAAGCTCGGCGGTCATGACGTGGTCATCCTCGACACCGCCGGCCGCACGCATATCGACGAGCCGCTGATGATCGAGATGGCCGAGATCAAGTCTCGCGCCAAGCCGCATGAAATCCTGCTCGTCGCCGACTCGCTGACCGGTCAGGACGCCGTCAATCTCGCGCGCAATTTCGACGAACGCGTCGGCATCACCGGCCTCGTTCTGACCCGCATGGACGGCGATGGACGTGGCGGTGCCGCGCTCTCGATGCGTGCCGTCACCGGCAAGCCGATCAAGCTGATCGGTGTCGGCGAGAAGATGACGGAGCTCGACGAGTTCCATCCCCGCCGTATCGCCGACCGTATCCTCGGCATGGGCGACATCGTCTCGCTGGTCGAGAAGGCCGCCGAAAACATCGACGCCGAAAAAGCCCGCGCCATGGCCGAGAAGATGGCCAAGGGCAAGTTCGACCTCAACGACTTGGCCGAGCAGATCAAGCAGATGCAGGCCATGGGCGGCATGGGCGGGATCATGGGCATGATGCCGGGCATGGCCGGCATGAAGGACAAGATTTCCGCCACCGGCCTCGACGACAAGGTCTTCAAGCGCCAGCTCGCCATCATTTCCTCGATGACCAAGGCCGAGCGCGCCAACCCGGATATGCTGAAGCATTCCCGCAAGAAGCGCATCGCGGCCGGCTCCGGCACGGATGCCTCCGACATCAACAAGCTCCTGAAGATGCATCGCCAGATGGCCGACATGATGAAGGCCATGGGCGGCAAGAAGGGCGGCGGCATGATGAAGCAGATGATGGGTGGTCTCGCTTCCAAGATGGGTTTCGGCGGCATGGGTGGCGGCATGGGCATGCCTGACCTGTCGAAGATGGATCCGAAGCAGCTCGAAGCGCTCGCCAAGCAGGCGGAAGCCGCCGGCATGAAACCGGGCGGCCTCCCCGGCCTCGGTGGCGGCGGTCTGCCGGGCCTCGGTGGACCGAAGCTGCCCGGTCTGGGCGGCGGTGGATTCCCGGGTCTTCCCGGCCTGCCGAAGAAGAAGTGAGGGCGCGCCGATGATTGATCCGTCCGTCAAGGAACAGCTTTCGGGCTATCGCCAGTCGATCGATAACATCGACGCGGCGCTGGTCCACATGCTGGCGGAACGCTTCCGCTGCACCAAGGCCGTCGGCGTGCTGAAGGCCACACACGAATTGCCGCCCGCCGATCCGGCGCGCGAGGAATACCAGATTTCCCGCCTGCGCCGTCTGGCCCAGGATGCCAATCTGGATCCGGATTTCGCCGAGAAGTTCCTGAACTTCATCATCAAGGAAGTCATCCGGCATCATGAAGCCATTGCCGCCGAACATGGCGGTGTCACCGAAAAGACCGCCTGACGGCGGCCTCAACAAGAACAGGGTCCGCTGCGGCGGCCCGGACTGAAAAACCTCAAGGAGTATCACATGTCCCTCAAGATTCGTCTCGCCCGCGGTGGTTCCAAGAAGCGCCCGTACTACCAGATCGTCGTTGCCGACGCCCGTTCGCCGCGTGACGGCCGTTTCCTCGACCGCGTCGGTTCCTGGAACCCGATGCTCGGCAAGGACAACGAAAAGCGCGTCGAGCTTGACGTAGACGCCATCAAGGCCTGGGTTGCCAAGGGCGCCCAGCCGACCGACCGCGTTCTGCGCTTCATGGCAGAAGCCGGCATTGCCGAGCGCGCTGCTCGCAGCAACCCGGACAAGGCAAAGCCGGGCAAGAAGGCTCAGGAGCGCGCTGCCGAGAAGGCACAGAAGGCCGCCGACGCTGCTGCCGCCGCTTCGGAAGCCGCTGCAGAATAATCGGCATTCAGCCGTTTCCAGCGGGCGGTGGGTCACCCCACCGCCCGTTTTTGCGTTTTCTTTCCGGTCGCTTCCGCCTAAAAGGAAAGCCGAACCATGCATGTGCAGGATAGTTCCGACCGATGAGCAAGCTTGAAAACCCGATACTGATGGCCGTGATCGGTGCAGCCCAGGGGCTGCGGGGCGAGGTGCGGGTCAAGACCTTTACCGAGGATCCGCTGGGTCTCGGCGATTATGGGTTCCTGTATGCCGCCGACGGCCGCAAGTTCGAGATCCTGGAGATCCGCGACGGCAAGACGGTCGCCATCGTGCGCTTCCGTGGCATCAATGATCGCAACGCCGCCGAAGCGCTGAACGGGACCGAGCTTTTCGTCGACCGCGACGCGCTGCCGGATGACGATCTCGACGAAGACGAATTCTATTATGCGGACCTCGAAGGCCTCGAGGTCTATGACGCCGAGAACAATCACTATGGCGCCGTCACCGCCGTCTATGATTTCGGCGCGGGTGACCTCTTGGAGCTCAAGGGTCCCGGCAAGCGCCCCGTGCTCATCCCCTTCTCCGAAGCTGCTGTCCTCGAAATCGACCTCGAAGGCGGCCGCCTTCTCGTCGATCCGATCGCGGCCGGACTGAAGGATGACGGGGAAGAGAAACCCTATGGCAATGCCGGCGGAAAGCCCCGGCCGAACAACGGTCGCTGAGCACCCATGGCCTTCAAGGCGTCCATCCTGACACTCTATCCGGACATGTTCCCAGGACATCTTGGCCTGGCGCTGGCCGGGCGTGCGCTCGAACGGGGCGATTGGGATCTGGAGGCCGTCCAGATCCGCGACTTCGCCGAAGACAAGCACCGCAGCGTCGACGATACGCCATCTGGCGGTGGTGCCGGCATGGTCCTGCGGCCGGATGTGCTGGCACGTGCCATCGATTCCATAGCCGACGATGGAAGGTCGCGCCTCCTGATGAGTCCGCGCGGTCGCCCGCTGACCCAGGAGCGCGTCAGGGAACTGGCTGCCGGCGAGGGCGTGGTGATCGTCTGCGGCCGCTTCGAAGGCGTCGACCAGCGGGTGATCGATGGCCGCCAGCTCGAGGAAGTCTCCATCGGTGACTATATCCTCTCCGGCGGCGAGCCGGCGGCGCTGACCTTGCTCGACGCGGTCGTGCGGATCCTGCCGGGCGTCATGGGCAATCAGCTTTCCGGCGTGCATGAGAGCTTCGAAGGCGGGCTTCTCGAACACCCGCAATACACGCGCCCGCAAGTCTTCGAGGGGCAGGAGATCCCCGCCGTCCTCACTTCCGGCAATCACGCCGCAATCGACAAGTGGCGCCACGAGCAGGCTGTTTCGCTGACCCGCGAGCGCCGTCCGGACTTGCTGCGGGATCAGCCGGTGAAGAAATAATAGGCGGCGAGGCCCAGTCCGGCCGCCACGACCATCCAGCGCAGCACGTTCTGCGGCACCTTCTTGGCCATTGCGACGCCTGCATAACCGCCGATCGCCACGGCGGGGATCATGATCACCGCATGCAGCCAGGAGAGTGCACCGGCGCTTGCGAAGATCACGATGGCGACGGCGGCGATGACGATCGACAGAAAGTTCTTCAGCGCGTTTAGCCGGTGATAATCGCCACCGCTCGCGAGGCCCAGCGAGGCGAGCATCATGATGCCCATGCCGGCGCCGAAGAAGCCGCCATAGAAGGACGTGACGGCCTGCATCGCCAGACCGAGCGGGCTCGCCGGATGGCTCTCGCCCTTGGTCTTGGGCCTCAGCTTCGGACCGGCGGCAAAAATCGCCGTTGCGCCCAGCAGCAGCCACGGGACCATGGAGCGGAAGGCCGGGTTCGACAGCGAGATGAGGAAGAGCGAACCGCCAACCGCTCCGACGGCCGAAACGATGCCGAGCACGATCGCGCCCCGCTTTATTTCCTTCAGCTCCGTGCGATAGGCCAGCGTGGAGGTGATGTAGCCGGGAAACTGCGTGACGGAGGAGGTTGCGTTGGCGCTGATCGGGGGAAGGCCTGCGAGTGTCAGGGCACCGAAGGTCAGGAACGTTCCACCGCCCGCAATGGCATTCACCGCTCCCGAAAGAAAGCCGGATGCAAAAAGCAGAAAAATCATTGCGATGGTCATGCGTCACTCCTCCCGAATGTCGAGGCGAAGTCTTACGGTGCGATATCCGACGCAGCAAGGCGTCCGGCGCCGCAAGCAGACGCAAAATTTGCCTCTGATGGGGTGACAAGTCTGCCGTCTTGGTGTAATGGCCCCCTCGGAAATGGGCGTTTCGCCCGTCTGCCACAACAAAGAACTGCGAATTCGCTCCGGCCCGTCAGGGTCAAAATCCCAAGGCTTCGGACCAAGGGATCATCGTTGAGCGCTCTGGCTGTTTCAGAAGAACCGAGGTTAGACATGAACATCATTCAGCAGCTGGAAGCCGAACAGGCCGCCAAGATCGAAGCCAAGCGCAAGCTTCCGGAATTCTCCCCAGGCGACACGCTCCGCGTCAACGTCACCGTCAAGGAAGGCAACCGTACCCGCGTACAGGCCTATGAAGGCGTTTGCATCGCGCGTTCGGGCGCTGGCATCAACGAGAGCTTCACCGTTCGCAAGATCTCCTACGGCGAAGGCGTCGAGCGCGTATTCCCGGTCTACTCGCCGCTCGTCGAAAGCGTCGAAATCGTCCGCCGCGGTAAGGTCCGTCGCGCCAAGCTCTACTACCTGCGCGACCGTCGCGGTAAGTCTGCTCGTATCGTCGAAAACACCGGCACCCGCGCCCGCAAGCTCAACGACGCCGAGCGCGCCGCCGTTGCCGAGGAAAAGGCACGTCTGGAAGCCGAAAAGGTTGCAGCAGCACAGGCTCTGGCCGCTGAAAAGGCTGCAGCCGAAGCCGCTGAAAAGGCCGCTGCTGCTGAAGCTGCTGCCGCTGGCGACGCTTCTGCCGAATAAGCAGACACGGTTTTGCATTGATCAAAGGCTCCGGTTTCCGGAGCCTTTTTTCGTTGAGGCGTTCAGCAACTGCTTGGCGGATCAGAGGCTGACGCTGATCGCCCCGCCCGCGACGACCACGCAGGCGACAAGTCGCCGGACGGTCAGCGGCTCGCCCAGCATCAGCGCACCGATCAGCACGGCGAAGACCACGCTGGTTTCGCGCACCGCCGTGACGAGGCCCGCCGGCGCATAGGCATAGGCCACGACCACCAGTCCATAGGCGAACATGGCGACCACGCCGCCACCGGCAGCCTTCCAGGTGAGCGGTGACTGCAGGTCAATGGCAAGACCTCTCCGCGTAACCGCGAAGGCGATGGTGATCATGATGCCGAAGAGAAATAGCACCCACAGCGCATAGGCGACCGGAAGCTCGGCGAGCTTCACTCCGCGCGAGTCCACCGTCGAATAGCAGGCGATGATGAGCCCGGTCGTCAGGGCAAAGAGGATTGACGATGTCGCCGCACGGGTCTTGCCGAGCGACAAGCTCATGATGCCTGTCGCAATAAGCAGCACGCCCAGCGTCTGCCAGGGGCCTAAGACCTCGCCGAAGAAGAGGAAACCGCCCAGCGTCACCAGCAAAGGCACGGTACCGCGCACGATCGGGTAGACCTGGCCGAGTTGACCCTGCCGATAGGCTGCGACCAGGAACAGGCTGTAGCCGACCTGCAGGCCCGACGAGAGCAGGATGTAGGGCCAGGCGGCGGCACCGGGAACGGGAACGAGGAAGAGCAGGGGAAGCGTGATGATGCTGCCGGTCAGGCTCATCACGGTGATCGACCAGAGCCGGTCGGCCCCCGTTCGCAGGAAGGCATTCCAGCTGGCATGGAGGATCGCTGCCACGAGCGCCAGCCCAACGGCGACGGCACTCACGACCGCGCCTTGCGGTGCATGAGGAGAAATTCTCTGATGTTCATGGGAGACCCGCGGGCGGTATGTGACAGTTTCGTGACAGTGCGACGATAGCGGCTTCACCTGTCTTTGCAACGGGGTGGCACAAAAAGAAACCGCCCGCTTTGGGAGCGGGCGGCAGGGATAAACTCAGTCGTTGTCTCGCTTAGTGGAAGTCGCGGATATCGACGAAGTGGCCGGCAACGGCTGCAGCCGCGGCCATGGCAGGCGACACGAGATGCGTGCGGCCCTTGAAGCCTTGGCGCCCTTCGAAGTTGCGGTTCGAGGTCGAGGCGCAACGCTCGCCCGGCTTCAGGCGGTCGTCGTTCATCGCCAGGCACATCGAGCAGCCCGGCTCGCGCCAGTCGAAGCCGGCTTCCTTGAAGATCTTGTCGAGACCTTCGGCTTCCGCCTGTTCCTTCACAAGGCCGGAGCCCGGAACGATCATGGCGGAAACGGTGGACGCGACCTTCTTGCCTTCGACGACCTTCGCGACGGCGCGCAGGTCTTCGATGCGGCCATTGGTGCAGGAGCCGATGAAGACGCGGTCGATCGCGATGTCGGTGATCTTCGTGCCCGGCTTCAGGCCCATATAGTCGAGCGCACGCCACTTGGAAGCGCGCTTCGTTTCGTCCTGGATATCGTCAGGATTGGGCACGATGCCCTGAACCGAGACGACGTCTTCCGGCGAAGAGCCCCAGGACACGATCGGCGGCAGGTTCGCGGCGTCGAGAACGACGACACGGTCGAAATGCGCGCCTTCGTCGGACTTCAGCGTCTTCCAATAGGCAATCGCCTGCTCGAGCGCTTCACCCTTGGGCGCACGCGGCTTGTCCTTGATGTATTCGAAGGTCTTCTCGTCCGGCGCGATCAGGCCAGCGCGGGCGCCGCCTTCGATCGTCATGTTGCAGATGGTCATGCGGCCTTCCATCGAGAGCGATTCGATCGCTTCGCCGGCGAATTCGATGACATGGCCGGTGCCGCCGGCGGTGCCGATCTCGCCGATGATGGCGAGGATGATGTCCTTCGCCGTCACGCCTTCGGGCAGTTTCCCGTCGACGCGCACCAGCATGTTCTTCGCCTTCTTCTGGATCAGCGTCTGGGTCGCGAGCACGTGCTCGACCTCGGACGTGCCGATGCCGTGGGCGAGCGCGCCGAAGGCGCCATGCGTCGAGGTGTGGCTGTCACCGCAAACGATGGTCATGCCGGGCAGGGTGAAGCCCTGTTCCGGGCCGACGATGTGCACGATGCCCTGGCGCTTGTCGGAAGCGGAGTAGTATTCGACGCCGAATTCGGCGGCGTTGTTGGCCAGCGCCTCAACCTGGATGCGGCTTTCCTCGTTCTTGATGCCGAGGTGGCGGTCCGGCGAGGTCGGCACGTTGTGGTCAACAACGGCCAGCGTCTTCTGCGGCGCGCGGACCTTGCGGCCGGCCATGCGCAGACCTTCAAACGCCTGCGGGCTCGTCACTTCGTGAACGAGGTGACGGTCGATGTAGAGGAGACAGGTGCCGTCGTCCTGGCGATCGACGACGTGGTCGTCCCAGATCTTGTCGTAAAGGGTGCGAGGTGCGCTCATGGGTAAATTCCGTCCAGACTGAGGAAAAAGGGATTTGGATCTTCGAGGATGCAGAAGGGCCGGATTTTCGGCCAAAGGCGATCAGCCGCGAAGGCTCGCCAGGGCCCCCTGAACGCGCGCGAAGAAGCGTGCCGGCAGACGCTTGTGGTCCTGCAGCACGATAAACTGGTTCGCGAGGCATCCGAATTTCGATCCCATGGGCGGCGTCATACCAGTTTTCGCAGATGTCGGCAATTGCTTCGCACGGCCTCTGACATCGGTCTGTCATGAAGCAGTCGTGCAAGCATGCTTGATCTTCGTCAGTAAACGCTCGCCCCGCCGGAACCCGCGCCATGAACGAAGACATCCATCGCATCAAGACCGAAATCCTCGATAGCTTCGACGAGGAACTGGAGCAACAGCTCGACGAGGAACGCCTCGACCAACTGGTTGCAGACGGCATGGCGGAGCCGACCATCGACCGGAAGATCTATTTCCGCGAGCTTTTCCGGCTGCAGCACGAGCTGGTGCGCCTGCAGGACTGGGTGCAGTACAAGAAGCTGAAGATGGTGGTGCTGTTCGAAGGCCGCGATTCGGCCGGCAAGGGTGGTGCGATCAAGCGGGTGACCCAGCGGCTCAACCCGCGCGTCTGCCGGGTCGTGGCCCTGCCGGCACCCACCGAGCGCGAGCGCAGCCAGTGGTACTTCCAGCGCTATGTGCAGCATCTGCCGACGGCGGGCGAAATGGTCCTTTTCGACCGCTCCTGGTACAACCGCGCCGGCGTCGAGCGGGTCATGGGCTTCTGCACGCCGGACGAACTCGAAGAGTTCTTCCGCTCCGTGCCCGAATTCGAGCGGATGCTGGTGCGCTCCGGCATCATCCTCGTCAAATACTGGTTCTCGATCACCGACGAGGAGCAGGAATTCCGCTTCCAGATGCGCATCAATGATCCGCTGAAACAGTGGAAGCTCTCACCGATGGATCTGGAAAGCCGGGTTCACTGGGAGGACTATACGCGCGCCAAGGAAGAAATGCTGGAGCGCACGCATATTCCGGAGGCCCCGTGGTGGGTCGTCCAGGCGGTCGACAAGAAGAAGGCGCGTCTCAACATGATCGCCCATCTCCTGTCGCAGGTGCCGTACGAACATGTTCCGAAGGAAGCGATCGAGCTGCCCGCGCGAGTGCGCAATGCCGATTACATCCGCCATCCCGTGCCGACGGACATGTATGTGCCGGAGCGCTACTGACCGGGTGGATCAGTCGCGCATGCGGGTGCGCATGCGCTTTTCGAAGCCGCGAAGCATGATGGACAGGCCGATCGTCAGGATCAGATAGACATAGGCGACGATCGAATAGGTCTCGAAGAAGCGGAAAGAGCCGGAGGCGTAGACCTTGCCCATCTGGGTAATGTCTGCGACGCCGAGCACCGAGACGAGGGACGAGTCCTTCACCATCGCGACGAAGTCGTTCGAGAGCGGCGGGAAGATCACGCGAATGGCCTGGGGGAAGACCACCAGGCGAAACCGCTGCGCGCGGCTGAGTCCCAAGGCTTTCGCCGCCTCGATCTGCCCCTTGTCGATCGACTGGATGCCGGCGCGGAAAATTTCCGCGATGAAGGCCGAATAGCCGATCATCAGGGCGATGATGGCTCGCCACATCAGGGAGAAGTCGCGCACCACCATCTCGTCCGTCAGGCCGATCGAGATCAGCGGCGCGGTCACGAGATTATAGAGCGCGACAAAGGCGGGCGCGCCGACAAAGGCGATGTAGAACAGCAGCACCAGGATCGGGATGCCCCGCACAACCTCCACGTAGAAACGGGCCACCTGCCGCAGGACCATGTGGTCCGACATGCCGAGCAACGCAATCAGCAGGCCAAGCGCGGTGGCCAGCAGGAAGCCGATCAGCGTCACGAAAACCGTGACACCGAGCCCTTTAACCACGGTGTTGAAGACTTGCGTGTAGAGATCACTGACGAAGATGACGACTCCGAGGGTCAGCGCCATCACGACGAAGGCGATCAGCCACCACGGCCGATCGCCCTTCTGGTCACCCTGCGGCAGGGTCTGGAACGCCATCAGTCACCCGCCTTCAGGTCGCAGGTTTCAAGATGGCTCATTCGCCCATCTTGTAGTCGAGGAACCACTTCTTGTTCAGCGCGTCGATCGTGCCGTCAGCCTTCATCGAGGCAATCGCCGCGTTGACCGGAGCTACAAGGTCGGAGCCCTTGGTGAAGATGAAGCCGAAGTCTTCCGAGCCCAGCGGGCCGCCGATCAGCTTCAGGCCGCCATTCGAGGCATCGACATAACCCTTGCCGGCCGTGCCGTCGGTCAGGACGACATCGACATCGCCGGTCTTGAGCGCCTGGACGGTCGCGCCAAAGGTCTCGAACAGCTTGATGCGCGGGTTCTGCTCGTTGCCGTCGAGGATCTCATAGACGGCCGTGTAGAAAGGCGTGGTGCCCGGCTGTGCGCCGACCAGACCATCCTTGAATTCGCCGAAGCTCTTGCCGTCGGTGAAGCGGCTTTCGTCGCCGCGGACCAGCATGAACTGTTCCGAGCGCATGTAGGGCTCGGAGAAGTCGACCTTTTCCTTGCGGTCTTCCTTGATGGTGATGCCGGTCATGCCGATGTTGAACTGACCGTCCGACACGGCCTGGATCATCGCGTCCCAGGAGGTGTTCTGGTACTCGACCTTGAAGTTCAGACGCTTGGCGATCTCGTTCATCGCATCATATTCCCAGCCGATCTGTTCACCCGACTTGGGGTCGACGAATTGCAGCGGCGGGTAAGCGTTTTCGGTCACGACCACCACGGTCTTGCCGCCGAGATCCGGCAGGTCATTGGCGTGGGATGCGATCGGCAAAAGCGCAAGGGCGGAGAGACCGGCGAGGACAGCGCGGCGAAACAGCATGGAAATCTCCCGAATTGTGGCAGCGCACAGTGTCACATCTTGTTCCGGGATTGCAAGGACCGTGCTTTTCGCAAACGTGGACATCAGCATCCTCCCGCGCCTGCCCTTGCCTGCCCCGGAAAGGCCAGGAGCCGCGTTCTCATCGAACGCGGCTCCCGATCAAGACCTGAATGTCACACGTGAATCAGAAGCTTGCCGTCTTCGGGTCCGGGCCGATGCGTGCGCCGGCGTCGTCGAGGCCGTTCAGCTCCTGCAGGTCCTCGGGCGAGAGCTGGAAGTCGAACACCTTGAAGTTCTCGACGATGCGCGACGGCGTGACGGATTTCGGGATCACCACCAGACCGTTGTCGATGTGCCAGCGGATGATCACCTGAGCCGGCGTGCGGCCGAGCGTTTGCGCGATCTCGGCGATCACGGGATGGCCGAGCAGCTTGCCCTGACCGAGCGGGCTCCAGGACTGCGTCGCGATCTTGTGCTTTTCGTGGAAGGCGCGGGTTTCGCGCTGCTGGAAATCCGGATGCAGTTCGATCTGGTTGATGACAGGCGTCACACCGGTTTCCGCAACGATCTTCTCGATGTGCTCGGGATAGAAATTTGACACGCCGATCGATTTTGCACGGCCTTCTTCCTTCAGCTTCACCAGAGCCTTCCAGGTGTCGACGAAGAGCCCGCGATGCGCCGACGGCCAGTGAATGAGGTAAAGATCGACGTAGTCGGTGCCGAGACGCGTCAGGCTGGCCTCGAAGGCTTTCAGTGTCTGCTCGTAGCCCTGGTCGTTGTTCCAGAGCTTGGTGGTCAGGAAAATGTCGGAACGGGAGAGACCGGACTGGCGGATGCCTTCGCCGACGCCTTCCTCGTTCTCATAAACGGCGGCCGTATCGACATGGCGATAGCCCGCATCGAGAGCGGCCTTCACCGCAGGTGCGGCTTCGTCGTTGGGCGTCTGCCATACGCCAAGGCCCACCTGCGGAATGCGGGCACCGTCGCTCAGGGTGATGAACAATTGATCAGTCATGGGAAATCTCCAGGTCGGAATGGTCGGCGCAATGCTTGCGAAGAATGGGTGGCGGATGCCGGGCATGTTTGCCGGCCGCATCCCCTACCTAGGCCGATCTTGCGGTGATGAAAGAGGCGCGGCATCCAATTTGGCTGAAGAAGATGTCAGAGAACCTGAAGCACTGTCTTTCGAGCAAGGTGCGGCAGCAGGCGGCACATGTCCCGGCTGCTGATGGCGACACAGCCTTCGGTCGGGGTGAAGCCGGGTCTTGCGATATGGAAGAAGATGGCGGAACCGCAGCCGCGTTTTCGCATGCGGATGTTCCAGTCCATCACCACGCAGATGTCATAGAGTTCATCCTCCCGCTTCAGCCTCTCATGACTTGGCTTGAACGGTGCACGAACGGGCCTGTTGTAGTTGGGGTCCGCGCTTGCGTCACACCACAGCATGTCGCTGCGCGTCGGACGAAGCGGCAGCAGGCTTGGCGGAGGGATCAGGCGGTCTGCTCTTCGGTATGCGTGGAGGAGCGGCATGGTGGCGATCGGTGTCGCTCCATCGCCTTCGCGCTTGCGGCTCGTTCGGCCGCTTCGTCCGAGTGCTGCCGGAATGGTGAGATGGCCTGCCTGCAGTATGGCGCGTCGCTGATCCCGGGGTGCTGCGCGAACCAGGATGCGCGCCAAAGTCTTTCGAGCCTGCGGGGAAGCTTTCGGTCTCTTGGTCACGACTTTTTGCCTTGTTCGTGATTATTGTTGTACTCTGGGCTCTTAAACTGCTGCAACAACGACTTACATGCCGTGCAGGAGGGCAGCAAGGCCTTCGCCGATGGACCATTCTGGAAGGATGACGGATGACGACGCGGACCATTCTGCTTGTAGATGACGACGATGATCTGAGGCAGATCCTGGTCGAGCAGCTTTCGCTCTATGAAGAGTTTTCGCTGCTGCAGGAAAGCAACGCCACCCGTGCCATGCAGACGGCGAAGACCGCCCAGGTCGACCTGATGATCATGGATGTCGGTCTGCCGGACATGGACGGCCGCGAGGCCGTCAAGCTATTGCGCAAGGGCGGGTTCAAGTCGCCCGTCATCATGCTCACCGGACACGACACCGATTCCGACACGATCCTCGGCCTCGAAGCCGGCGCCAATGACTATGTCACCAAGCCGTTCCGCTTCGCCGTCCTGCTTGCCCGTATCCGCGCCCAGCTGCGCCAGTACGAGCAGAGCGAGGATGCGACCTTCGGCGTTGGCCCCTATCTCTTCAAGCCGAGCCAGAAACTTCTGACGACCGATGACGGCAAGAAGATCAGGCTGACGGAAAAGGAATCGGCGATCATCCGCTACCTCTACCGCGCCGGCCAGAAGGTGGTGACGCGCGACGTGCTGCTCGAGGAAGTCTGGGGCTACAATTCTGGCGTCACGACCCATACCTTGGAAACGCATGTCTATCGTCTTCGCCAGAAGATCGAACGCGATCCGTCGAATGCTGAGATCCTGGTCACCGAAAACGGCGGCTACAAGATCGTCCCTTGAGGACGTCCAAAGCAAATCCCTCGGGAAGAGCGGCGCCAACGGGTCGTCACTCTCCCCGTTTTACGTTATGGACAGTGACGTCGGATGCAATCTGCAGAGCATCCGCAGAGGAAAGTCCATGGCACTCAGCGATGATATCGAGCTCCTGGCGCAGCTGCCGCTCTTTTCCGGGCTCGACATGGATCAGCTTCGCCTGATCGCCTTCGGGGCCGAGCACCGACAGGTGGCGGCCGGGCAGGCGCTTTTCCGGGAAAAAGCACCGGCCGAATGCGCCTATGTCATCGCGCGTGGCGAGATCGAACTCTATGTCATCGGCCGCGACGGCAAGCCGCATCTCGAAGCCCGCGTCGGCGAGGGTATCATGCTGTCAGAGCTCGCGCTCGTGACCATGGTGGAGCGGAAATACACGGCGGTGGCCGTCCAGGATGTCGATGTCATCCGCATCACGCGCACGCTGTTTCACAGGCTTCTGGAAGAGTATCCGCAGATGGCCCGACAGGTCGAGGGGCGCATCAAGCAGTCGCTTGCCGCCCTGATCGAGGGCTCGGAAGCGCTGGCACCCCGCTTCAACTGAACAGCCAGCTTTATATCGCCTGCTATGAAGCGTCGAAGCGTGCCGTCACGGGCACGTGGTCGGACGGCTGCGTCCAGCCGCGGGCTTCCTTGAGGACATCGATGCCCTTGAGCATCGGTGCCAGATCGGCCGAGGACCAGATATGGTCAAGGCGACGACCCCTGTCGGCTGCGGCCCAGTCCTTCGCCCGGTAACTCCACCAGGTGTAGAGCTTTTCCGAGGCCGGCACTTGCTGGCGCATCAGGTCCACCCATTTGCCCTGGCGCATGACGTCAAGCAGCCCTTCGGTCTCGACGGGTGTGTGGCTGACGATCTTCAGCATCTGCTTGTGGGACCACACATCATGCTCGAGCGGCGCGATGTTGAGGTCGCCGACAAGGATGGAGGCAGTGTTCGGTTCCGCTTCGGCGGAGAGCAGCTTCATCTCTTCCACAAAGTCGAGCTTGTGGCCGAATTTCGGGTTGATCTCGCGATTGGGTTCGTCGCCGCCGGCCGGAACATAGAAGTTATGGATACGGATCCGGCGCCCGGCCCATTCGAAGATCGCCGAGATATGGCGGCTGTCGCCGACGCCGCAATAGTCCTGCCGGTGATCTTCGGTCAGCGGCAGCTTTGAGCAGATCGCGACCCCATGATAGCCCTTCTGGCCATGGATCACGATGTTGCCGTAGCCCAGCGCGGCAATGGCGTCGGCCGGGAACTGGTCGTTCTGGCACTTGATCTCCTGGAGGCAGAGGATGTCCGGATTGGCCCGCTTCAGAAAGTCCTCGACGATCGGAAGGCGCAGGCGCACCGAATTGATGTTCCAAGTGGAGATCGAGAGTGTCATGGCGTCCGCTTTCCAGGTTCCTCCGCGTGTTTAGGGGATTAGCCGGGCCATGAACAGAAAAAGGCGGCTCGACCTTTGCGGTCTGCCGCCTTCTCCACAACTCGCGTGCCTGAAATCAGCCGCCGCGCTTCTGACCATGCACTTCGGCATAGGGGATCTCGAAGACGCTCGGATCCAGGTTCACGCCGTTCTGCACGTTGAAGATCATCACGGAGGTGTCCTTCTTCTGCATGTCGGTGATCGTCCACTGCCGCAGTTCGAAGGTTTTCGGGTCGAACATCAAGGTGATGGTCGAATCGCCGAAGATGGTGCGGTCGCCAAGCACGATGGTGGTCAGATCGGCTTCCTGCTTCACGTCGCGAACCATCTGGTTGCCGAGGTCGATGCGCTCCGAGAGAAGCAGGCTGAGCGGCGTCTTGTTCAGGGGATAAAGATCCCATGTCTTCAGCTTCATATTGCCGATGACCACGTTCTTGCCGTCGGAAATGACGCGCATCGGCGAGGGCTTCTCGTAGTTGAAGCGCAGCTTGCCCGGACGCTCAATGAAGAACTTGCCGCCCGTCTGCTCGCCGCGCGGGCCGAACTGGACGAACTCGCCCATCATCGTCTTCACGCTGGAGAAGTGGTCGGCGATCTGCTGTGCTGCCGTCGGTGCGGCAAAGACGGGGAACGGCAGGGCGGCGCAAGCCATGAATGCTGCCGTGCCCAGCACGAACTGGCGACGGCTGGCCACCACTGGCATGCGGGCGTCGCTTACAGTTTTGTTGGTCATGCGGTACTCCTTCATATGCTCATGTTTTCGCCGAAAAAGGCGGCGGCTTCATGGCCATGAATGCCAGTGCCGCTGCGGCAACTCGTGCGGGCCCCTGATGTTCCATTGGGGAACCCGATCTTCTCGGCTCACTCTTCCGTCGGGACTAGGATCTCTCGTTTGCCGGCATGATTGGCCGGGCCAATGATGCCTTCCTTCTCCATGCGCTCGATCAGCGAGGCGGCGCGGTTGTAGCCGATGCCAAGGCGGCGCTGCACATAGGAGGTCGATGCCTTGCCGTCGCGCAGGACGATCGCCACCGCCTGGTCATAAGGGTCGTCGGACTCGCCGAGATTGCCGGTGCCTACGGGGCCGCCGCCATCCTCGCCGTCTTCGTCATCATCGATGGTGATGGCTTCCAGATATTGCGGGGACCCTTGCGTCTTCAGATAGGCGACGATCTCCTCGACCTCGTGGTCGGAGACGAAGGGACCGTGGACACGCTGGATGCGGCCGCCGCCGGCCATGTAGAGCATGTCGCCCATGCCGAGCAGCTGTTCTGCGCCCTGCTCGCCCAGGATCGTGCGGCTGTCGATCTTCGATGTCACCTGGAAAGAGATACGGGTCGGGAAGTTGGCCTTGATCGTGCCGGTGATAACGTCGACCGAGGGGCGCTGCGTTGCCATGATGACATGGATACCGGCGGCACGCGCCATCTGGGCGAGACGCTGCACCGCACCTTCGATGTCCTTGCCGGCGACCATCATCAGGTCGGCCATTTCGTCGATGATCACGACGATATAGGGCAGGGGCTGCAGGTCGAATTCTTCCGTCTCGTAGATCGCTTCGCCCGTCTGGCGGTCGAAGCCGGTCTGGACGGTGCGCGTCAGCACCTCGCCCTTCTCCAGCGCCTGGGCGACACGCGTGTTGAAGCCATCGATGTTTCGGACACCGATCTTCGACATCTTCTTGTAGCGCTCTTCCATCTCGCGGACGGTCCATTTGAGCGCCACGACCGCCTTCTTCGGATCCGTCACGACCGGCGAGAGCAGGTGCGGGATGCCGTCATAGACGGAGAGTTCCAGCATCTTCGGGTCGATCATGATCAGGCGGCACTGTTCCGGCGTCATCTTGTAGAGGAGCGACAGGATCATGGTGTTGATCGCAACCGACTTACCCGAACCGGTCGTACCGGCCACGAGCAGGTGGGGCATCTTGGCGAGGTCTGCGATCACGGGTTCGCCGCCGATCGTCTTGCCGAGTGCCATGGCGAGCTTCGCCTTGTTACCATCGAAGTCGCGGCTGCCGATCAGCTCGCGCAGATAAACGGTTTCGCGCGTCTGGTTCGGCAGTTCGATGCCGATCGCATTGCGGCCCGGGACCACGGCGACGCGGGCGGCGATCGCGCTCATCGAGCGGGCGATATCGTCGGCGAGGCCGATCACGCGGGACGACTTGATGCCCGGCGCCGGTTCGAGTTCGTAAAGGGTGACAACAGGGCCCGGGCGGACATGGATGATCTCGCCCTTGACGCCGAAGTCGTCCAACACGCCTTCAAGCAAGCGCGCATTGTGCTCGAGCGCTTCGGCCGAGAGGCTGGCGTCGCGCGTCACGGCGCGCGGCTCGGCGAGAAGATGCACCGAGGGCAGCTGGAAACCGTCAGGACGCAGAAGCGAGCCCTGGGCGTCACGGTCGACGCGCGGACCGGGCTTCGGGCGGGCGGCAGGCGCGGCAACGCGCGGCGAGGCTGCAGCACCCCGTGCAACGAGCCGGGCATTATCATCCGGCAGAATGCCGGCTGGACGCGGCATGTCGTCGAGATCGAAGTCGTCGTCTTCGTCGTCAAAATGGCCGGCCGACATCGGCGGCGGCGAGACGATGGACCGAGCCGCGGGACGGGCGGGTGCGCCATCCAGCGACGGCTCGACGCGCGCGTTGAGCGGCGGCGCCTTTGCCCGTGTCGGCTCGTTCAGGGTGCCGAATTCGTCGTCGTTGAAGTCGTAGGGCTGATCGAAGTCACGGTCGCGGCGCTCGTTCGTCTTCAGGCCGAAGAGGCGTCTCACGCGGGCGCGGGCGGTGTACCAGTTGTGGGTGACGGCGCCCATCATCAGGGCAATCGGTCCCTCGGGCTCGTCCTCTACGTCCTCGTCTTCGAAAACGGGTTCCTTTGCCTTGCGGCGCGCGACAGGTGCCACCGGCTCATCGTCTTCCAGTCGCTCGATCGGTTTGCCGACAATGCCCGAGGCAAAGAGCATCAGCCATGTGGCGGGGACTGCCAGGATGCTGCCCAGGGCCATCGCGAAGGTCGAGGTGGGATAGGCGCCGATGAAGAGGGCCGGAAAGCGCAGGATGAGGTCGCCCAGCACGCCGCCGGTGCCGCTCGGCAAGGGCCAGGTGGTCGGCGGCGGGAAGCAGCCGACGGCCGCCGCGGCAACCAGAGCACCGGCGAGCCAAGCGCCTATCCTGGCCGGGATGCGGTTCAGCTGACGGCCGCCGATGAGCGCGAAGGACCAGGCCAGCACGGGCAGAAGCGCCAGCAGGCTGCCGAGGCCGAAGAACTGCATCATCAGATCGGCGAAGACGGCGCCGGGCAGGCCCAGGATATTGGTCGGCGGATTGTCGGTGGCATAAGAGAGGCTGGGGTCGGACACGTTCCAGGTCGCCAGCGCTGCCACCGAGAGCACCAGCAGCAGGAAGAGGGCGAAGCCGGCCAGCGCGAAGACCTGCCGAAACAAGAACGCCGACAACGCGGAGCGGTTGGAATGCTCCGGAAGTGCTGCGGATTGGCTTCTGCTCATGGGGTAACTGTCCGTCCTGTTGCCGGGAATGCCTTCGGACGCCCGACTTCAGCCGGGATCGCCATCCAGCACCCTACAGGAGGGAGGGTTAATGGTGCATTAACCATGCAGGCCTCTGGTGTGGCGGGCAAATGCACAACAGAAAACGCCCGGGCGATGAGACCCGGGCGCTGCCGCATTTCTGATGAGAGACCCTGGATGGTCTCAGCTGTGGTAGGCAGCTTCGCCGTGCGAGGCGAGGTCGAGACCTTCGCGTTCGGCTTCGACCGGTACGCGCAGACCGACGATGAGATCGACCAGCTTGTAGAGGATGATCGAGCCGATGCCGCACCACAGGAGCGTGACGACGACAGCGTAGATCTGCGTCATGACCTGGCCGCCCATGGTCACGCCTTCGGCATAGCCGATGCCGCCCAGCGAAGCGGAGGCGAAGACGCCGGTGGCGATGGCGCCGAAGAGGCCGCCCACACCGTGTACGCCGAAGACGTCTGCGGTGTCGTCATAGCCGAACTTGTTCTTCACGACGGCGACGAAGAAGTAGCAGAGCGGCGAGACGAGCAGACCCATGACGATCGCGCCCATCGGACCGGCAATGCCGGCGGCCGGGGTGATGGCAACAAGGCCGGAGATCATGCCCGAAGCAGCGCCGAGCATCGAAGCCTTGCCGCGGGTGAAGGTTTCAACCAGGCACCAGGAGACGACAGCCGCTGCGGTCGCGATGAAGGTGTTGACGGTGGCGAGCATGGCGCCGCCCGAAGCCTCAAGGTTCGAGCCCGCGTTGAAGCCGAACCAGCCGACCCAGAGCATGGCTGCACCGACGAGCGTCAGCGTCATCGAATGCGGAGCCATCATGTCCTTGCCGTAGCCGGTACGCTTGCCGAGCATGATCGCGCCGATCAGACCGGCAACGCCGGCATTGATGTGAACGACCGTGCCGCCGGCGAAGTCGAGTGCGCCCCAGCCGAAGATCAGGCCGTTGGCGTCCCAGACCATGTGGGCAACCGGGAAGTAGACGAAGGTGACCCAGAGGATGCAGAACAGCACCGCTGCCGAGAACTTGATGCGCTCGGCAAAGGCGCCGACGATCAGGGCAGGGGTGATGGCCGCGAAAGTCATCTGGAAGAGCATGAAGATGTATTCCGGAATGACGGCGTCAGAGAAGGTGGCCGCCGTGCTTTCCGGCGTCACGCCGGAGAGGAAGAGCTTGGCGAAACCGCCGAAGTAAGCGCTTTCCGAGCCGCCGAAGGCGAAGGAGTAGCCATAGATCACCCAGATCAGCATGATGGCCGAACCGATGACCGTGCACTGCATCAGGACGGACAGCATGTTCTTGGCGCGGACGAGACCGCCATAGAAGAGTGCGAGGCCCGGGATGAGCATGAAGAGCACGAGGATGGTGCAAAGGAACATGAAGGCGGTGTCGCCCTTGTTCGGAACCGGCGCTGCTGCGACGGCTTCGGCTGCAGCCGGTGCAGCTTCCTGCGCGAAGGCGACAACCGGCGCCAGCATGGCTGCAGACGCGGCGCCAAGGCGCATGAGGTTGGAATTCAACTTGGCAAGTGACATCAGTAACAACTCCCCTTACAGCCGTTCTTACAGCGCTTCGGTATTGGTTTCGCCGGTGCGGATGCGCACGGCCTGATCGATCGAGTAGACAAAGATCTTCCCGTCGCCGATCTGGCCGGTCTTGGCGGCGGAAGCGATGGCTTCAACGGCCTTGTCGGCAAGTTCGGACGAGACAGCGATCTCGATCTTCAGTTTCGGCAGAAAGCTGACGGCGTATTCGGTGCCGCGGTAGATTTCGGTGTGCCCCTTCTGGCGGCCATAGCCCTTGACCTCGGTAACGGTCAGGCCCTGGATGCCCACAGCCGTCAAGGCCTCGCGTACCTCGTCCAGCTTGAACGGCTTGATGATAGCCATCACAATCTTCATCTGGTTTCCCATCCTTTGCTTGTCCTCGGCTCGGAGCCGACTCTCCTTGCCGCCGGCTGGAACATTCGCGCAGCGACTGACGAGTGACATTCAAAAGGCGTGCCAGATTCAGATTTCGATATAAGTTATTGAAATCTAAAGGCTCTGTAGAGGGAAGCTAATAAACGGGCAATTGAATGCGCAATGTGCGCATAAAAAATAGGCATAAAATGATATTTGATGCCGTTTTAGTCATTTGCCCGTTTGCGGATCAGCCCCTCCTGAGCGACCGAGGCGACCAGCCTGCCATCGCGGGTGAAGATGCTGCCACGGGTCATTCCGCGGGCGCCGGCAGCGCTGGGGCTGTCCTGGGTGTAGAGCAGCCAGTCGTCCAGCCGGCAGGGGCGGTGGAACCACATGGCGTGGTCGAGGCTCGCCACCTGCAGTTCGGGATCGAAGATCGAGGTACCATGCGCATAGAGCGAGGTGTCGAGCAGCGTCATGTCCGAGAGATAGGCGAGGATGGCGGCCTGATAGTGCCGATCATCCGGAACCAGACCTGAGGCCTTCACCCAGATATGGGCCTGCGGTTCCAGCTTCTCGCGCGAGAGATAATGGGTGAGCGATGTCGGGCGGATCTCGATCGGTCGCTCGCGCCCCCAGTATTTCTTCACCGTATCCGGTGCCTGGGCCAGGAAGGCCGCGCGAAACTCCGCCTCTCCCATGAGCGTTTCCGGGGCCGGGACATTCGGAATGGAGATCTGATGATCGAAGCCCGGTTCTTCCACCTGGAAGGAGGCCGACATGGAAAAGATTGCCTTGCCGTGCTGAACGGCAACCACGCGTCGCGTGGTGAAGGACGAGCCATCCCGGATGCGCTCGACCTGATAGACGATCGGAATGGAAGGATCGCCGGGCCGCATGAAATAGGCGTGCAGCGAATGCACGATGCGGTCAGGCTCGACGCAGCGCTGCGCCGCCATCAATGCCTGCGCAATGACAAGGCCGCCAAAGACCCGCTGCCAGCCGTTTTGCGGGCTGCTGCCGCGAAACAGGTTTTCCTCCAGCTTTTCCAGATCGAGACGCTCGATCAGATCCTGCATGGGTTTGGTCTGGCCAGATGGCTGCGACATAATGCATTGCTCCGCTTATAGGCACCCGTTCAAGGCTGATCTATATAGGTGTCATCAGGTCTACAAGAACAAAGGAATGTGCCATGCTGGATGTGCTCGTCGTCGGCGGTGGCTATGTGGGGCTCTCCGCAGCCGTTGCGATCAAGCAGGCCGCGCCGCATCTGGCGATCGAGGTCATCGAAGCGGCGCCCGAAGAGGCCTGGAAGAAGGATCCGCGCGCGTCTGCGATCATCGCGGCTGCAACGAAGATGCTCGATGTTTTCGGCCTCTGGGATCGGATCGAGCCGGACGCGCAACCGATCACGCGCATGATCGTCACCGATTCGAAGACATCGGATCCCGTGCGCCCCGTCTTCCTGACCTTCGACGGCGCCGTCGAAGATGGCCGGCCGTTTGCGCATATGATCCCGAATGTCAGCATGGTCGCGGCTCTGCGCGATGCCTGTGCCGAGCGCGGCATCACCATCCAACATGGGCTGCGCGCCACCGGCTTTCGCGATACCGGCCCCAGTGCCGAACTCACCCTGTCGGATGGTCGGGTCATGGCCTCGCGTCTCGTCGTCGCCTGCGACGGCGTGCGCTCCAAGCTTCGTGATCTCGCCGGCATCAAGACCGTCACCTGGCAGTATGGCCAATCCGGCATCGTCACCACGGTGGAGCACGAGCGGCCGCATGAGGGTGTTGCGGAAGAACATTTCTTGCCCGCAGGTCCGTTCGCCATCCTGCCGCTCAAGGGCAACCGCTCCTCGCTCGTCTGGACGGAGCGCACCGAAGATGCCGATCGCCTCGTCGCATCCGACGACCTGCTCTTCGAGGCGGAGCTCGAACGGCGCTTCGGACACAAGCTCGGCACGATCCGGGCGACGCCCGACCGTCGTGCCTTCCCGCTCGGGCTGACGCTCGCGCGTGCCTTCATCGCGCCGCGACTGGCGCTCGCCGGTGATGCAGCCCATGGCATACACCCGATTTCGGGCCAGGGTCTCAATCTCGGTTTCAAGGACGTGGCCGCACTCGCGGAGACCGTGGTCGAGGCGGATCGCCTGGGCCTCGATATCGGTTCGGTCAATGTGCTCGAGCGCTACCAGATCTGGCGCCGTTTCGACACCTTCCGCATGGGGGTCACGACGGATGTGCTGAACCGGCTGTTCTCGAACGATGTCACGCCGATCCGGGTTTTGCGCGATTTCGGGCTCGGCGTGGTCGATCGCATCCCGGGGCTGAAAAACTACTTCATCCGCGAGGCCGCCGGGTCGTCCGGGCAGAACCGTCCCCGCTTGCTCGGCGGACAGAGTATCTGATGGTCGGATGAAACCAGGACGCTATCGCGTCCTGGGCCGGCTTCAGACCGGCATCTCCAGCTTGCGCGCCTCGGAGACCAGCATGATCGGTATGCCGTCCCGGATCGGATAGGCAAGACGCGCCTTCTCCGAAATCAGTTCGCCTTTCTCGCGATCCCATTTGAGAATGCCCTGCGTCAGCGGGCAGACGAGGAGCTCGAGCATTTTCGGATCGACGAGGCTGGTCGGATTGTCGGGCATAGGCTCACTGCAGCATGGTGTCGCCATCGCCGAAGGTGCGGGCGAGCACGATTTCGGTGATGGCAATCAGCGTCTCGGCGCGGGTCTTCAAGTCGGGGGCTTCGAGCAGCGCCTGCTTTTCCGGCGGACCGAAGGGCGACATCATCGATAGCGAATTCACGAGGGTGAGGTTGGATGCCCGCTCGACGCTTTCCCAGTCCGCTTCCAGCTTGTTCGCCTCCAGATAGGCCCGGAAGGCCGCCAGTAGTCCCGCGCGGTCGATCTGGCCGTCGTCTTCGCCGCTTGTCAGATCGGCCACGAAGGGCGCTATGTGGAAGGTCCGGAAGGGTTTGGAGGTCGAGACCTCGTCCATCAGGCGGAAGCGACAGACGCCGGCGAGCGACACGATGTAACGGCCATCACCGGTTTCGGTGAAGGAGGTGATTCGTCCCAGGCAGCCGACCGGAGCGAGCTGCGGGCGCTCTGGCAGGATATTGGCCTGCACCTCGGTCATGGCGGGCTGAATCATCCCGATCAGCCGGTTACCGGACATCGCCGCATCGAGCATGGCCAGATAACGCGGCTCAAAAATGTTCAGGGGGAGCTGGCCGCCGGGCAGCAGCAGCACGCCGGAGATGGGGAAGACCGGGACCGTTTCGGGAAGGTCCGCAGCCGTCAGATATCGGGCATTTCCCACTTGCATTGAAGCACATCCTGTCCGGACTTATGCCGGTGTTCATTCTTGCTTCTATCTGGGTCGCCGAACCCAAAACTCAAGGCCCGCGGCGGCTCACGAAAAGAGGATCGACGACAGCTTGCGGCGCGCCATGATCGTTGCCGGGTCCTTGGGTCCCCAGACTTCGAAGAACTGCAAGAGCTGCTTGCGCGCGCCGTCATCCTCGAAGGTGCGGTCCCGCTTCATGATCAAAAGCAGGTGCTCTGCCGCCTCTTCACGACGGCCTTCGACGTTGCGGATCTTGGCGAGCTTCATGCGCGCTTCGTGATCGTCGGGGTTCAGCGACAGCGTGTGTTCAAGCGCTACCGGATCGCCCAGCTTGCGGGCTTCGTCGATCTGGTCGAGGCGCTTGAGAAGCGCCTGCACTTCCGGTGCCTTGGCGAGCTCCCCGGGCATCTGCGTCAGCAGTTCGCGCGCCCGCTGGTGCTGGTTCGCGCCGATCATGCATTCCGCGAGGCCAGCGATCGCCTGCGTATTGTCGGGGTCGGCCTGCAGAACGGCGGCGTAGAGCTGTGCTGCGCCGTCGATGTCACCGGCAGCGAGCAGGGTCGATGCTTCTTCAATGACTGCCGCGATCTCGGCTGCCTGATCTGCACCGGCCGGACCCGCCACCTTGTCGATGAAGGCTTTCACCTGGCTTTCGGGCAGCGCGCCCATGAAGCCATCGGCCGGACGGCCGTTGACGAAGGCAACGACGGCCGGGATCGACTGGATGCCGAGCTGGCCCGCGACCGAAGGATGGTCGTCGATGTTCATCTTGACCAGCTTCACGCGGCCACCGGCTTCCTTGACCGCCTTTTCGATGACGGGCGTGAGCTGCTTGCACGGGCCGCACCAGGGCGCCCAGAAGTCGACGAGCACCGGCTGGTTGCGCGATTCGTCCATGACATCGCGAGCGAAATTCGCGGTGGTCGTGTCCTTGATCAGATCACCGGCCGGGGCCGGGGCCGAGCCTGCCGGAGCGGCACCAAACTGCGCATTGGCCGTCATGGTCTGATTGCCATAGCCGCCGTAAGGGTTGCCGTAATCGCTCATCGTGCATCTCCCGCCTGTGTCGCAGCCTTCGGAGAGGCTGCCATTCTTGCCGTTAAGATCGTATGTCAGGCCGTGACTTTCAAGACAAGCGGCGTGTGCCCCGTCGCCTCCATGAAGCGGATCAGGTCATCCCGCCCGATCGAGGTCGTCGCGTCGTTCGACAGCGGATGGCAGTTGATGATGTCATGCTCCATCAGATCCTTGTCGAGCACGAAGGTCACGTTCTTGCCGGTGTCGTTGATCGCGCCGAGCGCTGTCACGGAGCCCGGGACGACGCCCAGATATTCCATCAGCTTTTCCGGCTTGCCGAAGGAGACCTTGCTCGCCGCACCGATGATCGTATGCACGGTCTTCAGATCGACGGAGGCATTTTCCTCCACCGTCAGCAGGAAGAAGTTGTCCTTCTTGTCCTTCACGAAGAGGTTCTTGGTGTGCCCGCCGGGAATTTCGTCGCGCAGCGACACCGATTCGGCAACGGTGAAGACCGGCGGATGGGTCTTCGTCTTATGGGCGATCCCGAGTTCGTCGAGAAAGCGGAAGAGATCGTCGGGCGTTTTCGGCGTCGTCATGGGGGCCTCGTTTGAAATGTCCGGGTCTGATGGCGGTCATCTAGCTGCTTTTTCTTGGAGGCATAGGCCCAAGACCGACATCCCGCAATCTTTCTGCCGCCCAAAAAGCCCGGAAAAGCTGAGCTTTCTCAGGCTGTTGTCACGGCGCTGCATTTTTTTCGCGATGATCCGTCATTTCCCTGTTGCATTTGAAAATCGGTTAGGCCATATAGCGCCCGTCGCCGCAAGACGGACGGCCCACGATCCAGACACTACCCCAGGATCGCGGTTGATGAGCGGGTGTAGCTCAGGGGTAGAGCACAACCTTGCCAAGGTTGGGGTCGAGCGTTCGAATCGCTTCACCCGCTCCATTCTTCCTCCAGACAGTTTATAGTTTTGCAGGATCGATGGCGCGCCTTTGCGCGTCCCTCGTCGCAAAGCGCTGCCGGCCACAGGTCACCCCGCAGCCGGCTCTCTCATCTCTCACGCCTTCGAAAATACGTAGTCCGTTTCCTGGCGCAGCACCTCGCCGGGACGCAGAACCGCGTTCGGGAAGTTCGGATGGTTGATGGCGTCCGGCCAGACCTGGGTTTCCATGCAGAAGCCGGCAAAGGCGCCGTAGTGGCGGCCCTCTAGGCCCGGAACGGCGGGAGCGACCTTGCCGCCGGCATAGAACTGCACGCCGGGCTCCGTCGTCAGGATCTCCATCGTGACGCCCGAATTGACGCTGCGGGCCAGTGCCACGCTACGCTTGGCGACGCGGCTGCTGGAAAAGCAGAAATTGTGGTCGTAGCCGAGCTGTTCGCCGTCGACCTCGAGACGGATCGGCCGCATCTCGCGGAAATCGAAGGCGGTGTTTTCGACCGGGCGGATTTCGCCCGTCGGGATCAGGCGGTCATCGACCGGCGTGTAGTGGTCGGCTGCGATCATCAGGTCATGGCCGAGGATGTCCGCGCGGCCATCCAGGTTGAAATAGGCGTGGTGGCAGACATTGGCGATGGTCGGCTTGTCGGTCACCGTCTCGTAAAGCGCCGAGAAGGTGCCGCCGTCCTTCAGCGCGAAGGTGGCGCGGGTGCGCGTCGTGCCCGGATAGCCGGCGCGGCCGTCGGGATCGGTCACCTCCATCACGACGTAGTCGGTGCCATGCTCCAGGATCGTCCAGTTCTGCCGGCCCATGCCGTCGGAACCGCCATGCAGGTGGCTGACACCCTTTTCATTCAGTTCGAGCTGGTAGTCGACACCATCCAGCGTGAAGCGACCGTCACCGATGCGGTTGGCGCAGCGTCCCGGCGTCGCACCGAAATAGGGCGAATGGTCGAGATAGCCCGAGAGATCCTCGAAGCCGAGCACCAGCGGCGCGTCGTGGCCGTCGAGCCTGAGGTCCTGCAGCACCGCGCCGAAGGTGATGATCGAGGCCGTGAGACCGCCACCCTTCAGCACGACCTTCTCGACCGCTTCCCCCGTGGGCATCACGCCGAATATCGTCTTCGTCATCCTGTCGTTTCCTCACCTTGCAACTTGGTCATCAGTCTTTTCTTATCGCGCCAGTTCACGCGCCGCGGCCTCCAGGCCGCCCAGCGTCAACGGATACATCCGCTCGCCGATCAGCCGGCGAATCAGGCCGACGGACATCGTATAGTCCCAGTTCGCCTGCGGAAGCGGGTTGATCCAGAGATGCCGCCGGAAATGGTCGGTCAATCGCGTCAACCAGGCCGCGCCGCTCTCGGTGTTCCAGTGCTCGACCGATCCGCCGGGATGGGTGATCTCATAGGGGCTCATCGCCGCATCGCCGACGAAGATCAGCCGGTAGTCAGAGCCGAAGGTCCTGATGACATCAGCTGTCGGAATGGTATCGGCATGGCGCCGCTGGTTGTCCTTCCAGACGCGCTCATAGGGGCAGTTGTGGAAGTAGAAATACTCCATGTGCCGGAATTCGGAGCGGGCCGCCGAAAACAGCTCCTCGACCTCGCGCACATGGTCGTCCATCGAGCCGCCGATGTCGAAGAACATCAGAAGCTTCACGGCATTGCGGCGCTCAGCCTGCGTTTTCACATCGAGATAGCCATGCTCGGCGGTGGAGCGGATCGTCCCGGCGAGATCGAGCTCCTCTGCCGCCCCTTCGCGCACGAAGCGGCGCAGGCGTCTGAGCGCCACCTTGATGTTGCGCGTGCCGAGCTCGACGCGGTCGTCGAGATTGCGAAACTCTCTGCTGTCCCAGACCTTCACTGCGCGTCGATGGCGGCTTTCCTCCTGGCCGATGCGCACGCCTTCCGGATTGTAGCCATAGGCGCCGAAGGGCGAGGTGCCGGCCGTGCCGATCCATTTGCTGCCGCCCTGATGGCGCTCCTTCTGTTCGGCCAGGCGTTGTTTCAGCGTTTCCATCAGCTCGTCGAAACCGCCAAGGCTCTCGATCAGCTTCTTGTCCTCGTCCGACAAATGCTTTTCCGCGAGCTTCCGCAGCCAGTCATCGGGGATTGCGCGCTGCTCGACGCCGTCAGCTGCGCCTTCGCTCAGGATGCCGCCAAAGATCTCGGAAAACACCCGGTCGAAGCGATCGATGAAGCGTTCGTCCTTCACCAGGGTGGTGCGGGCGAGGTAGTAGAAGCCCTCCGGGTCGAAATCGACGAGCCCCGCCTCCAGGCCTTCGAGCAGCGCCAGATATTCCCGCAGAGTGACGGGAACCTTCTGTTCTTTCAGGCGCAGGAAAAAGGGCAGGAACATCGGAGGAAAAAGGCTCGGTTCATAGGCGGCGGCATCCTGTCACAGAGGACGCCGCCTGTCCCGTCAAAATCCGCTGCCGGTTCTCATTGCCCGTCAGCCTGCCAGATCCTTGCCGATCTCGTTCAGATCATAGGGCGTCATCTGGTAGATCTCGTTGATCCAGTTGCCGAACAAGAGATGCGCATGGCCGCGCCAGCGGTTGAGCGGCGTCAGCGTGTCGTCATTGTGCGGGAAATAGTTGTGCGGCAGCTTGATCGGGATCCCCGCCGTCTTGTCGCGGAAATATTCGTCGCCCAGCGAGGTGGAATCGTATTCGACATGGTTGAACATGTAGAGCCGGTTTGCCCGCTTCTCCTGCACCAGGCACACACCCATCTCCTCGGATTCGAGCAGGATCTTCAGCTCCGGTACCTTCTCGATGTCTTCGCGGCGGACTTCCGTCCAGCGCGAAACGGGCACCTGGAAATCGTCGGAGAAGCCGTTCAGATAGACGGAAGAGGGCGCCAGATTGCGGTGGCGATAAACACCGAAGGCCTTTTCCTTGAGCGGGTGCTTCGGCACCTTGTGGAAGTGATAGATCGCCGCCATGCCGCCCCAGCAGACATTCATGGTCGAATGCACATTGGTCTCGGTCCAATCCAGGATTTCCTGCAGTTCCGGCCAGTAGGTCACTTCCTCGAAGGGCAGGGTCTCGACCGGCGCGCCGGTGATGATGAAGCCGTCGAACTTGCGCTCCTTCACCTCGTCCCAGGTTTGGTAGAAGGAGAGGAGATGCTCTTCCGGCGTGTTCTTGGCCTTGTGGCCACCGACGCGCACCAACGTCAGCTCCACCTGCAGCGGCGAGGCACCGATCAGCCGGGCAAACTGCACCTCGGTCTTGATCTTGTTGGGCATGAGATTGAGCAGGCCGATCTGCAGCGGGCGAATGTCCTGGCGAATGGCCACGGTTTCGGTCATGACCCGCACGCCCTCATGCACGAGGGTCTCAAAGGCGGGCAGCGTATCGGGGATCCTGATCGGCATCTTACTCTCGACTTTCCTTGTCACGGCGGTTTTAAGACCGCGGAAACAAAAACACCGGCAGCTTTTCATATCGCCACCGGTCCTCGGAAAGTCTTGCTAACTCGCCTCGGCCCTTTAGCGACTTATTTTACGTGGCTGCAAGCCGGCCGGCCAAATCACCACGGAACACGTGGCCTTTTACGCCTGTCGGACACGCGAATCAATGGGGAAGGCGTTTGCTGCCTCAGCCCCTCATCCGCCTGCCGGCACCTTCTCCCCGCAGGCGGGGAGAAGGCCGAGTGGGCAGCCGCGCGTGCCTTCCTCTCCCCGCCTGCGGGGAGAGGGTAGGGTGAGGGGCAAAGGCCACAAACGGCGCCGGCTGCCGCCCACCTCCCCCCTTGCGGGGGAGGACGGAAAATCGAAGGCTTAGGCCAGCGTAAGCGGCCTAAACTTCAGATTTTCCTGGTGAGGGGATCCGTGCTGCGGGCACGGGATGACCGACCCCATCACTTGCGATTTCAGATGTTTAGGCGGCTTACGCTCGCCTAACTCATCGAAATCGCTTTCTCCCCCACCGAGGGGGAGATGGGAACCCGCCACCATCACCGATCCCCTCACCAACAAAATCTGCGGTTTAGCCCTGATCGGGCTAAACCTTCGATTTTGTAACCTCTCCCACAAAGGGGAGAGGAGCATTCACTGCTCGCCGAGCTTCATTGACGGATCATAGTCCTTGCCGTGCACGGTCTTGACCACGGCCTGGCCGCAATACATGCGGTTCTCGGCGGCATTGAACGTGTGGCTCGGCGAGCCGTGCAGTTCCCAGCCCTTGTTCAACGCGTCGGTGACGCGGTGGCAGAAGCTGGAATCGTCCGGGCCGGTGAGGAAACGATAGACTTTCATGGCTTGTCCTTTCTGGCGGTGATCGTGGCGACCTTGTCGAGAAGGCGGGCGGCCTCCTCGGCATGCAGTCTCTCGATCATGCGCCCATCGATGTTGATCACGTTGAAGCCCGCATGGGCGGGGTCGGCGAAGGCGGCGGCAACCAGACGGGCCTCCGTGATGGCGGCCTCCGACGGACCGAAATGGTGGTTGGCCGGCTCCACCTGGGCCGGATGGATCAGCATCTTGCCGTCGAAACCCATGGCGCGGCCCTGGGCGCATTCTTCCGAGAAGGCGTCCATGTCGCGGAAGTCATTCGACACGCTGTCGATGACATCGAGCCCATAGGCGCGGGCGGCGAGCACGACCTGCATGAGATAGGGCACCAGATAGATCCGGCCCGGTGCCGCCGGGATGCCCGTTGCCTTGCGCAGATCGTTCAGCCCGACGACGAAGGCATCGAGCCGGCTGTCGCTGGTGCGCCCCGACGAAGCAATCGCTGCGGCATTCAGCACGCCGCGTGGCGTTTCGATCATCGCCCAGAGCCTGAGACCTTCCGTCGCATCGTTCTCGCCCAGCATGTCGGCCACGTTCTGGACGGCTACCGGCTCCTCGACCTTCGGGATCAGCACGGCGTCAGGTGCGGCTTCGATGACGAGTTCCATGTCCTCGCGATAAAATGGCGTGTCGGCAGCGTTGATCCGGATGATCCGCTCGCGGTGACCGAGATCGCGATCTCTGAGGAAATTCAGAAGGTTGGTGCGCGCATCCCCCTTGCGGTTCTCGGCGACGGAATCCTCGAGATCGAAGATCACCGCATCGCAGTCCAGGCTCATGAGCTTTTCGAGCGCCCGGTCGTTGATGGCCGGGACGGTCAGCACGGAACGGCGGATACGGGAGGGATGGTGCCCGCGGAAGGAGGAGACGTCAGATGTCATGGGCGAGTTCTGGCAAGCTTTGCCCTGCCACGCAAGATGACAATTGGGTGAAAGGCCCTTGCATTGCCCCGGAATAAGGACCACCTTGGTCATCGAGAAAGGACATGATCATGCAGAACCTTCGATCCGCCGTTTACGCCCTTGCCGGCCTCGCCTTTGTCGGTCTCGCTGCCGCTTTCGCGGTTTCGCTGACGCTGGTGGTCGGTGCGCTCCTGACCGTGACGCTCGGTGCCCGCATGCTGATGGGCAAGACCAAGCGCGCGCCCGTCTACGTCAAGGCGAAGCGTCGCGAAGACGTGCGAGTCTGGAATGACGGCAAGGGTACGATCATCGACCTCTGATCGGTCGGACCAAAAGACCCTCTCACTCACCCGCATGGCGGGTGAGTTCCTGTGGCTGCGTATTGCGCCAACAGACGTGCCGCTCCGGGCCTGGCAAGATTCTCCTTCAAATTAGTCCGATTTTGCTCTAAGGGCGGGGCATCACACGCGCATTAGCCAGATCGAAGGCAGACTGATGGACAAGTTCGTAAAGCTCACCGGTGTCGCGGCACCGCTTCCGGTCGTCAATGTCGACACGGACATGATCATCCCCAAGGACTATCTGAAGACCATCAAGCGCACCGGTCTCGGTACCGGCCTTTTCGCCGAGGCGCGCTACAAGGAAGATGGTTCGGAAAACCCCGATTTCGTTCTGAACAAGCCGGCCTATCGCAACGCGCAGATCCTCGTTGCCGGCGACAATTTCGGCTGCGGCTCCTCGCGCGAGCATGCGCCGTGGGCGCTGCTCGATTTCGGCATTCGCTGCGTGATCTCCACGTCGTTCGCCGACATCTTCTACAACAACTGCTTCAAGAACGGCATCCTGCCGATCGTCGTCAGCCAGGACAATCTGGACAAGCTGATGGACGATGCCAGCCGCGGTTCGAATGCCGTGCTGACGGTCGACCTGGAAGCCCAGGAAATCACCGGTCCCGATGGTGGCAAGATCTCCTTCGAAATCGACGCCTTCAAGCGCCACTGCCTCCTGAACGGTCTCGACGATATCGGCCTGACGCTCGAGAAGGCCTCGAGCATCTCGACCTTCGAGCAGTCCAACGCGGCCCAGCGCCCCTGGGCCTGAGCCCTGCTCAAGCGCTGACATGTTGAAGCCGGGCGTGAGCCCGGCTTTTTCTTTGGCCTCAGAGGAAGCGGGCGCGCCAGGCCTCGAGTGCGGCGAGCGACACGCCGATGCCGCCGCAGACCTCGATCAGCGGGGCCTTGTAGCGCGAGAGCCGATCGGCATGCACATCGGCCACGGCAAGTGCTGCACCACAGGCCGGCTCGACGAGCACCCGATGCGCGTCGGCAAATTTTAGGCAGGCGGCAACCGCTTCGGCATCGGTCACCGTGACGCTTTCGATCGGATGCGTCTCCAGAAGATCGAAGACATGTTGCGCGACCTGCCGCGCGCCCAGCGAAACAGCGATCGAAGTGATGGCCGGCAGCGTAACGCGTTCTTTGGCGGCGACGGCTGCATTCAACGACGCGGCACCGTCCGTCTCGACGGCTATCACGGGAATGTCGCGCAGCCCATTGCGCCGCAAACCTTCGACGATCCCGGCAAGCAGCCCACCGCCGCCGACGCTGGTGACGACGCAGTCGAATTCGGCACCGGCCTTCACCACTTCGTCGATCAGGGTCGCGTGACCTTCCCAGAGCAGCGGATGATCATAGGGGTGGACATAGGCCGCCTTACGTTCGGCTGCCAAGGCAACGGCATGGGAATTGGCTTCGTCGAAGACCGATCCATGCACGAGGACCTTGGCACCGGTTGCGGCGATGCGGGTGCGGACTTCGGGCGACGTCGTTTCCGGCACCACGATGGTGACGGGCACACCGAGCGCTCTGCCCGCAACGGCAGCTGCAATGCCGGCATTGCCGCCGGAGGCGCAGAAAATCTCGCGCGCGCCCTTGGCCACCTCGTGCTGGCAAAGCAGACCGACGCCGCGCAGCTTGAAGCTGCCGGAGGGCTGCAGGGCGTCGAGCTTCAGCCAGAGCGGCAGGCCGCTTGCGCTATAGTCGGCAGCCGTCCGCAGAAGCGGTGTTTCGATGTGCAGGGGAGAAAGGGGCATGGAGGGGGACTCGAAGAGGCTGGAGGGAGTGCATCTTTTGGACCTCGGAACCGCATGGGTCAACCGGCAAAACCCTGACGCAAGGGGCCGCGAACCGTACCGTTTCCGGCCTATCTCGCTTGAAAAGGCCCTGTCTCGCGCGTAAGAAGCCGCGACTTCTTTTACGAGTGGAGGGTTTCCATGACGGCTCGCAATCTTCTCCTGCTGCCCGGTGACGGCATCGGCCCCGAGGCCATGGCCGAAGTTCGCAAGATCATCGCCTATATGAACGAGGCGCAGGGTGCCGGCTTCGTCACTGATGAAGGTCTCGTTGGCGGTTCCGCTTACGATGCCCATGGCGCGGCCATTTCGGAAGAAGACATGGCCAAGGCGCTCGCCGCCGATGCCGTACTTTTCGGTGCCGTTGGTGGTCCGAAGTGGGACGATGTGCCCTATGACGTGCGTCCAGAAGCCGGCCTTCTGCGCCTGCGCAAGGATCTCGAACTCTTCGCCAATCTGCGTCCGGCGATCTGCTATCCGGCGCTTGCCAATGCTTCGTCGCTGAAGCCGGAACTGGTCGAGGGTCTCGACATCCTCATCGTGCGCGAGCTGACCGGTGGCGTCTACTTCGGCGAGCCGAAGACGATCACCGATCTCGGCAATGGCCAGAAGCGCGCGATCGATACCCAGGTCTATGACACCTACGAAATCGAGCGCATCGCCGCCGTCGCCTTCGAACTGGCCCGCACCCGCAACAACGCCGTCTGCTCGATGGAAAAGCGCAACGTCATGAAGTCGGGCGTGTTGTGGAACCAGGTCGTGACCGCGACGCACAAGGAGAAGTTCTCCGACGTCAAGCTCGACCACATGCTCGCCGATGCCGGCGGCATGCAGCTGGTCCGCGCGCCCAAGCAGTTCGACGTTATCGTCACCGACAACCTGTTCGGCGACATGCTCTCCGACGTCGCCGCCATGCTGACGGGCTCGCTCGGAATGCTGCCGTCGGCCTCGCTCGGTGCTCCGGATGCCAAGACCGGCAAGCGCAAGGCGCTTTACGAGCCGGTGCATGGTTCCGCACCCGACATCGCCGGCAAGGGCATTGCCAACCCGATCGCCATGATCGCGTCCTTTGCCATGTGCCTGCGCTATTCGTTCAACATGGTCACGGAAGCCGACCGCCTCGAGAAGGCCATCGCCAATGTGCTCGACCAGGGTATCCGCACCGGCGACATCATGGCCGAGGGTTGCCGGCAGGTCGGCACCGTGGAAATGGGTGACGCGATCCTTGCCGAGTTCAAGGCGCTCTCCGCCTGATTTAATAACTTACTGTCATCGACGAGGCGGCGCGGGGCAACCCGCGCCGCTTTTGCGTTTCCGGGTGCCTGCGACCCCTGCATCTGTCACTTCCCCGTGATCGCCCCTGTTCGACAGAAGGTCGCACCCCAAGCGGCAATCCGATGTCGCATGGGCCGCGTATTAGAGGTCAGACAAGCAGATGAGAGCGACGCAACCACCGCTGTGTCGGCAAGCTTTGGAACCTGACCGGCGCTCAGCCGTTCAGGAAACAATGCCGGCAAGAAGGCCTGCCATAGGCCAGCGGTCCCGAGAGACCATGGAGATGTTCGATGAAAGCCACATCCGCTGACAGACACATCATCAAGTATGCCATGTCACAGCCTTATCTAGAGCGCGAGGAAGAATTAGATCTCGCCATCCGGTGGAAGGAGCATGACGACCAGGGCGCGCGCAACCGCATCGCCCAGGCTCATATGCGCCTCGTCATTGCCATGGCCTCGAAGTTCCGGGGTTTCGGCCTGCCGCTGAACGACCTCATCCAGGAAGGTTATATCGGCCTCCTCGAAGCGGCTGCCCGTTTCGATCCCGGCCGTGAAGTGCGCTTCTCGACCTATGCCGGCTGGTGGATCCGCGCCTCGATGCAGGATTACATCCTGCGCAACTGGTCGATCGTCCGCGGCGGCACGAGTTCCAGCCAGAAGGCGCTGTTCTTCAACCTGCGCCGCCTGCGCGCCAAGCTCGCCCAAGGTGACAATCGTCTTTCGGATCAGGCCATCCATCAGGAGATCGCCTCGGCCCTTGGCGTCAGCCTCGCGGACGTCCAGTCCATGGATGCACGCCTCTCGGGCAACGACGCTTCGCTGCAGACGCCCGTCGCCGGCCGAAACGGCGAAGGTACCGAGCAGCTGGAGATGCTGGAAAGCAACGAGGCGCTGCCGGACGAGCAGGTGTCCTCGATCATCGACGGCGAGCGCTGGAATGGCTGGCTGCGGGACGCGATGGACCGGCTGAACGAGCGCGAGAGCCGCATCATCAAGGCCCGTCGGCTGACCGAAGATGGTGCTACCCTGGAAGAACTCGGTGTCGAGCTCGGCATCTCCAAGGAACGCGTCCGTCAGATCGAGACGCGTGCGCTGGAGAAGCTGAAGGTGGCATTGACGGACCGGGCGCCGAATTCGGCGCGGCTTGAAATGGCCTGATACCAGATCGCCAACTGCTTCAAAAAGCCGGCCTCAGAGCCGGCTTTTTCATGCCGCTCAATGTGCTGCGGCCCGTTACTCGGAGATGATCTTGACGCGCATGCCGGGGCTGACCGTCGAGGTTGGGCCGAGCGCGTTGATCAGCCGGAAGAGCTCGAGCTTGCGGTCGGTGCCCATCATGCGCGCCGAGAGCGTGCCGACCGTATCGCCCGATCCGACGGTGACCACGCGAACGCGCAGCGGCTTCAGGGAAGCCGCTTCCTGCGACGTGATGCGGCGGAACGAGGCGCGCAGCTGGGCGGCGGTCGTCTCCAGCGCGGGGCTGCCCTTCGGCACGGCCGTCAGGAAGCGGAAGATCTGCGGTCCGATGCGGATGACGGTGATGTCGAAATCCCAGCGATCGGCCGAGGCGCGCGCGGTCGCCGCTTCCAAACCGTTGACGGTGATAGTGCGGATCGTGTCCGGCAACAGCCCGGTCACCCAGCCACTCGAAATGTAATTCGGCAGGCTGATCTTCTGGTTATCGGCCACGCCGTCGAAGCGGATCGCCACGTCGCCTGGACCGGTTGCCAGCACGGCCTCGACCTTGTTGTCGATCTGGAAGCCCGGGGGCACGTCGAAGCGGATGCCGAGCTGTCCATGCAGGAAGGTCTGGCCGCGGACGAATCCCTCCTGCGGGCTGTCGCCATAGAGAAGACCGTCGATGCCGTTCAGATAGTAGTCGCGGCCTGTCTCGCCATGGCTGCCTTCGGGGCCGAAGGCGCGGGCATGACGCTTGGCCAGTTCGACGCGCTGCGGCGCATTCGGGTGGCTCGAAAGGAAGTCGAGGCTCTGGTCGGCATCGGGATCGACCGAGGTGAACTGGCTGTAGCGAGCCATGGAATCCAGGAAGCGGGCGGCCGCATAGGGGTCGTAGCCCGCCTCACCCAGCGTGCGCACACCGATGACATCGGCCTGCAGTTCCTGCTGGCGCGAGAAGGCGGCGAGGCGCAGCTTGCCGCGCGCCAGCGCCTGCTTGCCGGCGAGGTCGCTGGAGAGCACTTCAGCCACGACGCGGCTTGCGATGACTTCCGCCTCTTCGCGTCGCTGCCGTTCGATGCCGTGGTTTGCCGTGACGTGCGCCATTTCATGGCTGAGAACGGCCGCCACTTCTGAGGCGTCGTTTGCAAGCGCGAGCAGCCCGCGGGTGACATAGAGATAGCCGCCCGGCAGCGCGAAGGCGTTGATCGCCGGCGAATTCAGGATGGTGATGCGATAGGACTGGTTCGGGTTTTCCGAAACGGCCGTCAGGGCGCCGGCGATGCGGGCCACCAGTCGCTCCGTCTTCGCGTCGGAGTATTCGCCCCCGTAGGAGGCGACGATGCGCGGGTGTTCGCGTGCGCCCATCTGAGCACGGGGGTCACCCTTCTGCACCTCATCGACGATCTGCGGATTGCGCGAGGGCGCGACGGAGGGCTCATAGGCCTGCTCGAAGAGCGACTGACAGGACGAGAGCGCCAGGCCGGCAGAGACCAGCACAGCGACGCTCGACGCAAGCCTGACGGGCCGGCGCCGCCGATCCCTTACGGCAGCCATCGTGCTGTTCCGGCTCAAAAACTGCATCCTGCCCCTTCAACCTGCCCCGGAGCATGGCCGCCATGGCCGACACCCAGGTGCAGCATCCTTTTGTCCTCTACCGGGATCCGATCATGCCGATCCGGTCGTCCTTCACATAGTGCGAAAATGCCGCATGCTCCAGAAGATAGTCATGCCAGCAGAAATGACCAATGGTCTCGCCGTCGGAACAACTATTCCGTAGGCGCATGGCAGGCCCGGGCGACCAAATTAAGGCGATTGGCGCTGAATGGGTTCTTCGCCGAGGAAGTCGCGTATCGCAGGCAGGTCGCCTCGCGCGAGGAAATCTTCTTTTGGCGCATTCACGAGGACCTTCCCCTTTTCGATGAAAAATACATTGTGTGCGAGCCGCACCACATCCCGCGGATCATGGGTGACGAGAAGGATCGTGGCGCGGGTTTCGGCATGGAGATCTGCCAGAAGGTCAACCATGGCGGCCCGCAGGCCCGGATCCAGGGCGGCGAAAGGCTCATCCAGCAGAAGTACCGGCCGGCGACGCACCAGGGCGCGGGCAAAGGCGGCGCGCTGGCGTTCCCCGCCTGACAGCGAGCCCGGCAGCCGCGTTTCGTAGCCCTCTAGGCCGACGCGGGTCAGCGCATGCGAAATCGCGTCGCGATCGCTGGGCGTCAAGCGCATCGCCGGATGGATCCCGAGACCGATATTGGTGAAGAGATCGAGATGGGCGAAGAGATTGTTGTCCTGAAAGACCAGGGAGACGGGCCGCTCGGCCGGTGCCAGTGCCGTGATATCCCGTCCGGCGATCTCGATGCTGCCGCTGTCGGGCTTCTCGAAGCCGGAGATCAGGTTGAGCAAGGTGGACTTGCCCGAGCCAGAAGGACCGACGACAGCAGTTATACGGCCGCTCTCCAGGCTGCCGTCGAAATGGAAGGCGCTTTTGCCCAGTTGCAAGCGGACGGCATTGAGGTGGATGGCACTCGACGCTTGCTCAGGCATGGTTTTCCTTTCCCTGGCTTGAGCGCCGTGCGCCCGGTGCTCCGAGAAGCGCCAGTATCAGGCATATCAGACCGAGCAGCAGCGCCAGCCCATCGGCATCCGTGCTGCGATAGCTTCCCATACGCGCATAGATGAGGGCAGGGAGCGTCATGATGTTTTCCGATCCGAAGAGCGCGACGGCGCCGAGATCGCCGAGCGACAAAGCCATGGCGAAGGCAAGGGCCATCGACAGGGGACGCTTCAGAACCGGCCAATCGACCCGACGCAGACGTTGAAAGACCGAGAGCCCGAGGCTTTCGGCAAGACGCGCGGTGCCGGCGCGGTGTTCGCGGTAGGCCGGTTCCAGGACCCGCACGGCAAAGGGCAAGGCCATCAGCGCGTTGATGCCGGCAACAACAAAGGGGGCAAAGCTTGCGATGTCGCCTTGCGCCCGCAGCGCGAGGAACCAGCCGGTGGCGAGTATGCTGGTCGGCACAAGCAGAACCAGAGAAGAGACGGCGGCGAGGGCAAAGGACAAGAGCCTGTTGCCGATATGCCTGTTTCGTGCGGTGGCGATCTCAGCACGCGCGGCGACCGACGCATAGGCCAGCAAGGTTGCCATCAGCCCGGAGCCGAGTGCGACGACGAGGCTGGTTGTGGCCGCCTCCTGGAAGGCATCCTGCCCAATGAGGCGAACAAGATCCGCTTGCAGTCCGGAAACCACCACCTGACCGAGCGGCAGGACCAGAAAGAGAGCGGCTGCGAGCAGGAGAAGCCCGTCGGCCATCCGGACAAGGGGTCGGCGCCCATCGAAGCGGGGAAACTGCCGGCCGCTGGTCACCCCAGCATCAGACGCTGCCGGAAGCAGGCTGAGCGCTGCGAGAATGATGCCGGTGACAATGATCTGGAGGAGCGCGAGCGATACTGCGCGCTCCGGATCGAAGTCGAAGCGCAGGGCCTGATAGATTGCCACCTCGATCGTAGTTGCGGCCGGGCCACCGCCGAAGATCAGCACGAGGGTGAAACTTGTCACGCAGAGCATGAAGATCAGCCCGGCAGCGCCGGGAATGACGCGCGCCAGCACGGGCCATTCGATGAAGCGGAAGGTGGAGAGCGGCGAAAAGCCGAGGCTTGCCGCGGTCCGCCAATACTCCGCCGGCACGCGTTCAAGGGCTGAAAGCAGCAGGCGCGTGGCAAGCGGCAGATTGAAGAAGACATGGGCCACGAGAATGCCGGTCAATCCGTAGATCGAGATGGGTTCGGCCAGACCGAGGCCGGTCAGGACGTCATTGACGATGCCGCTGCGGCCGAAGATCCCAATCAGACCCAGCGCGCCGATCAGCACCGGCAGGCCCATCGGCACGGCCATCAGACGGATCAGCCAGATGCGGCCGGGGAAATCCGGCTGTCGGGCAAGCGCGCTGGCGACGGGCAGGGCCAGTCCGACCGAGAGGAGCGTGGACAGGAAGGCCTGCCAGAGCGTGAACGACAGGACGGAGCGAACGACCGGATCCGCAAAGGCCTGCAGAATGCCGCCTGAGAGGCGTCCTGCAAGCAGCGCGGCCAGGGCCGTGCCGACAAAGCCCGCAACAGCCAGGAGAACGAAAAGGCCGCCCGCAAGTGCGGGCAGCCTCTGGCGTCTCGACTGATGAAGCGGGCGAAGCATCCGGTCTTACTTCAGCGTCATGGCTTTCAGCCATTCATCGATCCAAGCCTGGCGGTTGGCCGCGACCTCTGCCGGGTCCATCAGGAAGGTGGTCTTCGGCTGCACGAGCTTGCCGAAGGCTTCCGGAAGGGGTTCGGACGTGGCGGCCGCCGGCATCATCCAGTTGTTGGTCGGGATGGTGTCCTGGAAACCGGGCTCGAGCATGAAAGCGAGGAACTGCCGGGCGAGCTCCTTTTCCGGCGCATTCTTGAGAAGGCCTGCGACCTCGATCTGGATGTAATGCCCTTCGGAGAATTCGGCTGCCTGATAGCGGTCGGTCTCCTCCGCAATCATGTGATAGGCGGGCGAGGTGGTGTAGGAGAGGACCATGGGCGCCTCACCCTTGGTGAAGAGGCCATAGGCTTCCGACCAGCCGGGGGTGACGGTCAGGATGCGATCCTTGAGCATGGCCCAGGCTTCCGGTGCCTTGTCGCCATAGACGGACTTGACCCAGAGCAGAAGGCCGAGGCCCGGCGTCGAGGTGCGCGGATCTTGGATAACGATCTTCTGGGACGCATCACCCTCGACCAGATCCTTCAGGCTGGTCGGCGGCGTCTTAATCGTCTCGGTGTCGTAGATGACGGCAAAGTGGCCGTAGTCATAGGGCAGGAAGACATCGTCGCTGAACCCGCCCGGCACCTTCAGGGCAGCGGCATCAATGCCATACGTATCGAACAGGCCGGTCTGCTTGGCTTCTTCGACGAGATTGGTATCGAGGCCGAGCACGACATCGGCCTTGGAGGTCTCGCCTTCGAGCTTCAGGCGCGTCAGAAGCGCGACGCCATCGGCCACGCCGACGAATTCGACGGTGCATTCGCAGGTCTTCTCGAAGGCTTCCTTGACCTTCGGGCCGGGGCCCCATTCGGAGACGAAGCTCTCATAGGTGTAGACCGTCAGCGTTTTGTCGGCTGCGGCCGTCGGAAAGGCGGCGCCGAGGGACAGGACCGCTGCGGCCAGGCCGGAGCGCAGGGTTACGGATAGGTTTGATGGCATGACGCCCTCCTCCAAAAGACAATCGATATCGGGATAGGGCGCTTTGCGATCGACGCGTCTAATCCCTCCGCCGGTGTTAACCGGATCAGGTTCCGCGGGTTGGCTGACGCCTCTCAGCACGTCGATCGCTGGCGATCGAAGGGCACCCCGTTAGAGCAGCCTTGAGATAGCGCGCGGGACCGGCGAGCGCAAGGTGTGGAGAATGGCGGCAGCCTTCGCGGCTGTCAGGAAATCGTCAGCAGCAAGTGGTAACCGGAGCAGAACGACAGAACGATGCGGTGTTGATGGTGAGAACGGAATCGAGTGCTCGGATTGAACCGTATGGGTGTGTCGCCGATGTGGAATCCAGTTTCTGGCGGCAGATCGGGATCGCCTCAGACAGTTTCTGGATGTCATCCGTCCGCAACCGGATCCTTGTTTTTGCCGCAGCGCTCATCGTCGTCATTCTGGCAACCGCCTACGGGACCGTGATCCTCAACCAGTGGAACGCGCCATTCTACAACGCGCTGGAACGGCGTGATCTCGCTGCTTTCCTGAACGAGTTGCGCAACTTCGCCTTCATTGCGGGGGCGCTGCTCGTGCTGAATGTCGTCCAGGCCTGGCTCAATCAGATGACGGCGCTGCACATGCGCGAGGGTCTCTCACGCGATGTCATCGATCAATGGCTCAATGGCGCGCGTGCCTACCGGCTGTCGCTCTCCAGCCCGCTCGGCATCAATCCCGACCAGCGGCTGCACGAGGATGCGCGCAAACTGGCAGAAATGACCACGTCGCTGGCGATCGGGTTGTTCAATGCGACGGTCCTGCTTGTCAGCTTCATTGGCGTTCTCTGGAGCCTGTCGAACGACTTCACCTTCCGCATCGGGCAGACCAGCTTTCATATCCCTGGCTATATGGTCTGGGGTGCGCTCGTATATGCGCTTCTGGCATCGCTTCTGAGCGAGCTCGTCGGGCGCAGTCTCTCCAAACTGAATGCGGAGCGCTATGGCCGCGAGGCTGACCTCAGGTTCTCGCTCATGCGCGCCAATGAAAATCTGGAGGCGATTGCGCTCGCCCATGGCGAGGAGACGGAGCGGCGCCACATCCACCAATCCCTCGACGGCGTCCTGGGCTCGATCCGCCATCTGGCGCTGGCGCTCACCAATCTCACCTGGGTTACCGCCGGTTTCGGCTGGTTGGCGATCATCGTGCCGATCCTCATTGCGTCGCCCGCTTACTTTGCCGGGACGATCACGTTCGGCGGGCTGATGATGGCCGCTGCTGCCTTCACGCAGGTCTATTCGGCACTGCGCTGGTACGTGGATAATTTCGGAGCGATTGCCGATTGGCGGGCAGCTTTGCTGCGCGTTACCGTGTTTCGTGCGGCGTTGGTCAGCATGGGCGAAGATCAGCGAGGAGCGGGCCGGCTTGAGTACTCGCAAAGCGATGACGGAACTCTGCGCCTGGACAATCTGGAGATTTGCACGCGCGTCCAAGGCGACGTCTGCGAAAGCGCGTTTCGGCTGCGGGAGCGCAACCTTGTGGTTGCGCCCGGCGATCGCGTGATGATCAATGGTGACCAGGGCATCAATCGCAAGATGCTGTTTCACGCCATGGCGGGTATCTGGCCCTTCGGGCGGGGGCGGATTGCGTTGCCTCGGGACCAGGACATCATCTTCGTGCCGCAGACCGGCTACCTGCCCGAGGGCCGCTTGCGCAGTCTTCTCGCCTATCCTGTCGCTTCGGCACGCTTCTCAGATGCCGAGATGATCGAGGCGCTTCGCACCGTGGGTCTCGCGGACCTTACCGGACGCCTCGACGAGAGAGGCAGATGGGAGCGCATCCTGGACAAGGACCAGCAGATGGCGCTGGCCTTCGCCAATATCCTCATCCGCAAGCCGCGCTGGCTGGTCATGCATGACGTTCTGGAGGGGCTGGAGCCGGACACGGAGAGGCGGCTCACGAGCATTCTTGCGCAGATGCAGGATGCGACCCTGATCTATCTCGGTCGGTCGCTTGCCCTCGCCGATGCAACAGGCGCAAGAGCCGTTCATCTGGAGAAGATCGAGGCGGAGCGGGCCTGAGGTTCGGAGGCGCTCAGGCTCAGCCTTCCAGCTCTTCACGCAGCATTTCAAGCTCCAGCCATTCCTCTTCCATGCGTGTGATATCGGCGCGCAGCTTTTCCATTTCCGCCGCCAGCTTGTTGAAAGTCACGGGGTCCTTGGTGAAGAGGTTGGGGTCGGCCATCTTCGCTTCGCGGGCGGCGATCTCCTTCTCGGCCTTTTCCATTTCCTTCGGCAGGTTTTCGAGCGCAAATTTCTGCTTGAAGGAGAGCTTGCCCTTGCTGTTTGCGCTGCCGCCAGGCTTGCCGCCCGAGGCTTCCTGAGCCTTGGCCTTCTCCGCCTTTTCGACGCGCCTGCGCTCGTCCTCAACGCCCTTGCGCTGGGCGAGCATGTCGGAATAGCCGCCGGCATATTCGATCCAGCGGCCATCGGGGGCATCCGGATTGGCCGGCGCAATGGTCGAGGTCACCGTGCGGTCGAGGAAGTCACGGTCGTGGCTGACGAGGATGACGGTGCCGGAATAGCCGGCGACGATTTCCTGCAGCAGATCGAGCGTCTCGATGTCCAGGTCGTTCGTCGGCTCGTCGAGTATCAGGAGGTTCGAGGGCTTGGCCATGATCCGCGCCAGCATCAGGCGGGCACGCTCGCCGCCCGAGAGGTTGCGGATCGGGGTGCGGGCCTGTTCCGGCTGGAAGAGGAAGTCCTTCATATAGCCGGTGACATGCTTCTGCTCGCCATTGACCAGAAGGTTTTCGCCGCGACCATCGGTCAGGTAATGGGCAAGGGAATCATCGGGATTGAGGTCCTCGCGCTTTTGGTCGAGGACTGCGATTTCGAGGTTGGTGCCGAGCTTCACCAGACCCTCGTCCGGCCCCAGCTGGCCCGTCAGCATCTTCAGGAGCGTGGTCTTGCCGGCGCCGTTCGGGCCGATCAGACCGATGCAGTCGCCGCGATGGACACGGATCGAGAAGGGCGCGACAATGGTGCGATCATCATAGGTCTTGGTGATCTTGTCCGCCTCGATGACCAGCTTGCCGCTTTCCTTGCCCTCGGTCACCGAGGCCTGGATCGTGCCCTGCGGGCCCTTGTGGCCGCGGTAATTGGCACGCAGCGCCTGGAGATTGCCGAGGCGGCGCATGTTACGCTTGCGCCGCGCGGTGACGCCGTAACGTAGCCAGTGTTCCTCACGTTCGATCTGGCGACCGAGCTTGTGCTGCTCGATCTCTTCTTCTTCGAGCACCTGGTCGCGCCATTCCTCGAAATGGGCAAAGCCGCGGTTGAGGCGCCGGGACAGGCCGCGATCGAGCCAGACGGTGGCGGTCGAGATCTTTTCCAGGAATCGCCGGTCGTGGGAAATGAGGACGAGCGCACTGCGGCTTTTCGACAGCTCGCCTTCCAGCCACTCGATCGTCGGCAGGTCGAGATGGTTGGTCGGCTCGTCGAGCATCAGGATGTCCGGCTCGGGTGCGAGCACGCGGGCAAGGGCCGCACGGCGGGCTTCGCCGCCGGAGAGACGGGTCGGGTCTTCCTGGCCGGTGAGACCGAGATGTTCCAGCAGATAAGTGACGCGATAGGGATCGTCGCCCGGACCCAAGCCCGCTTCGGCATAGGCCTGGACGGTCGCGAATCCTGCGAAATCCGGGGCCTGTTCGAGATAACGAATGGTCGAGGCGGGGTGGCGGAAGACTTCGCCCGACTGCGCCTCGACGAGGCCGGCAGCGATCTTCATCAGCGTCGATTTGCCCGAGCCGTTGCGTCCCACCAGGCAGATGCGGTCGCCGGGCTCCACCTGCAGGCCGGCACCGGCGAGCAGAGGCGTGCCGCCGAAGGAGAGATGAATGTCGTCGAGTTTCAGAATGGGAGGTGCCAAGGCATCAGGCTCCGGAAAGATCGTAAGGGCGGGCGAGCAGCATGGCCCGGCCACGGGACAGCGAGACCGAGATCGGCCCCTCGGCAATGTTGGATATCGTGCGCGACGAGCCGAAGGGCAGTTTGAAATCCTGTAACGGATAGCGCGCGTTGTTGATCGTCAGGCCTTCGAGCGTGGTAAAGCCGAGGACCGAAAAGAGTGCGCCCTTGGGCAGCTCGAGGGCGAGTTCGCTGTCTTCCGCGAAGGGATAGGCCTCTTCCTCACCCGAGGTCAGCACCACTTCATAACCGTCTTCGACGAGGCCGAGTGCATTCAGATAGTGCTGGAGCGCATGGTCGGAGCGTTCGCCACCCAGCGCACCGGCGAAAATCAGGCGCGTGGCACCGCGGGCGATCGCTTCGGCGACGGCGATCTCGCCATCGGTCGCGGCTTTGGCGGCCGGGTAGGTGCGGCGCTCCACCGAGGGAAAGCGTTCGATCAAGGCCGCGTCGCTGCTGTCGAAATCTCCGACCCAGAGCTCCGGCAGCACGTTGAGCTCAAGGGCGTGACGCATGCCGCTGTCGGCCGCGATCACGCGGCTTCCTTGTGTGAGGGCGCGCAGGCGGTCGGTTACGGTCAGGGTGCCGCCGAGCAGGAGGGTGAAGGAGGTGGCGTTCATGCGCCTGCCCATACCGCATCTTCACCCGAAAGGGAAAGGAGAATGCGTCGCAGACAGCGCTGGACTGCTTGTGACAGACTTCCCGGACCAGCCGTTTCAGGCATGGTCCGGGTCTAACGATTTCAGCGCTTCTTGGGAGAAGCGGCCTCCGCACTCTTGATCTGCGTGGTGAAGGTCGAAACCGGGGTTGCTGCCGGCTTGGCCTTGTCCTGTTTCGGCTTCCTTACTTCGCGGTTCGAACGCTGCTGGCCTTTAGCCATGATGTGGTTTCCTTCTTCGGCGTGGCCGGTGCCCGGGCGGATGCCTTGCTGCGGCTTGGATCGATATCGGTTTCGGCGATGCAACGGTCGAAGCTCTCGCTTTCGAAACGCACGCGGTATTGCCTGCTGCCGCCCGTTTCGGGGAGCGTCGCCAGCACCTTGCAGGAGCCATTGCTGCGGGCGAGGCGGATGGGGCCATCTTTCAGCGTTACTGTGTCGCCGATGGAATAAAGGTGTCTGGTCAAGCGGGTCTCCTGCAGCTGGGAGGCTGCGGTCGGGACAGACATCCATGAGAGATCTGCGGGTCGGACAAAGCGTTCCGCCGGTCTACAGGAGACTGCCGTTATAAGAGGCATTGCTGCCGGACCAATGGGTCCAGACTGCGAATAGTGGGTCGATGAGAAGGTCGGTGATGTCCGGAGCCCGAAATTCCGTCCTTGCGGATGGGGCACTTGCAGACGGACACGCATCAGCGTTCATGGGATGCAGCCTGTCAGATTGCTGGGAAAACACAAGCTATTTCTGCCAAATGGTCGAAAGCCGCACCTGTGCTTGCACCCGGTCACACGCGTCACTACGTTGCCGCCGAGTATGGAGCGAGGCTCAGTTATGATGCAGTTTCAAGGTACCGCCGACTATGTGGCTGACAAGGATCTGATGGTTGCGGTCAATGCCGCGATCCGGCTGGAGCGGCCGCTTCTGGTCAAAGGGGAACCCGGGACCGGCAAGACCGAACTTGCGCGCCAGGTTGCCGCCGCACTCGGTCTCGACATGCTGGAATGGAATGTCAAGTCGACCACCAAGGCGCAACAGGGGCTTTACGAGTATGACGCCGTCTCGCGCCTGCGCGACAGCCAGCTTGGGGACGTCCGCGTCAACGACGTCAGAAACTACATCCGCCGGGGCAAGCTCTGGCAGGCCTTTGCCGCAGAGCGCAAGACGGTTCTGCTGATCGACGAGATCGACAAGGCGGATATCGAGTTTCCCAACGATCTTCTGCAGGAACTCGACCGGATGGAGTTTCACGTCTACGAGACAGGTGAGACGGTGACGGCGAAGATTCGGCCGATCGTGATCATCACTTCCAACAACGAGAAGGAACTGCCGGACGCTTTCCTGCGCCGCTGCTTCTTCCACTACATCCGCTTTCCCGATGCCGAGACGTTGGAGAAAATCGTCGAGGTTCACTATCCCGGCATCAAGAAGGCCTTGCTGCGCAATGCGCTGACGCAATTCTACGAGATCCGCGAAACGCCGGGGCTGAAAAAGAAGCCTTCGACATCGGAAGCGCTTGATTGGATCAGGCTTCTCGTCGCCGAGGATGTCGACCCGACTGACCTGCGCGGCGAGGTGAAGAATGCGCTGCCGAAGCTGCATGGCGCTCTTCTGAAGAACGAGCAGGATGTGCATCTCTTCGAGCGTCTTGCCTTCATGGCACGGCGAGATCGCTGAGAATGCGGTAGGGATCGCTTGGCAGCGGCTGCCGCGCGAGCTTGTCCTCACGAAAAAAGGCCCCGCAAGCGAGGCCTCTCGTGGTCGGTCGAACGCTCGAATTATTCGGCGGAATCGGCCGAATCGGCGTTGAGCTGGCCGTATTTTTCTTCGCCGATCTTGGACAGAAGCTCGAGCTGGGTCTCGAGGAAGTCGATATGGCCTTCTTCGTCCATCAGCAGTTCTTCGAAGATCTTCATCGAGACGTAGTCACCGGCCTGATGACAGATGTCGCGGGAGGCCTTGTAGGCGGTGCGGGCATCGTATTCGCCGGCGAGGTCGGCTTCCAGGACTTCCTTGACGTTCTGGCCGATGCGCAGTGGAGCGACCTGCTGGAGGTTCGGGTGACCTTCGAGGAAGATGATCCGGTCGATGAGCTTGTCGGCGTGCTGCATTTCCTCGATCGACTCGGCGCGCTCCTTCTTGGCGAGCTTCGTGTAGCCCCAGTCGTTCAGCAGGCGGTAGTGCAGCCAGTACTGATTGACCGCGCCAAGCTCGAGGAACAGCGCCTCGTTGAGCCGTTCAATGACCTTCGGATCACCCTTCATGATGTTCGTCCCTTATGTGAATGGAATGTTGCAACTTTATCGATGGCACCCGGGTGTGTCGAGAGTTTTTTAGAAAGATTCTAATTCTGCGGGTTGAGCCTAGTATGCCCTATGCAGAGCCCGCGGCAAAGCCAGAGGCATTGCCGGAAAGACAGGTAAATTGCATTGGGGGATGGGAGTTCGAGCGGGAATGACCGACGGGAAAGCAACCGTCAGCCCGCAGCGCGCCTCGCCTCGATCATCGCCTGACGGCGCGCGGCAAGGGCGGCCTTCTGCTCTTCATGGAACTGTTTCAGGCGCTCCATGAAGTTGATGACCTTGGTTTCTTCGGTCTGGCGGACGGCGTGGTATTCCTGGGTGGTGCGGATGATGAGATCGACGACGTTCGGGAAGCAGCCACAGCAGCGACCGCGCTTGCCCATGGCATGGTAAACCTTGCCGGGGACGATCAGCTGCCAACAGTCCTCATCGAGCATCTCGTTGATGACGGCCTTGATCTCTTTGTCGGTGATGTAATTGCAGCTGCAGACCAGCATGGTCGGGGCACTCGTCAAACATGACATTCACTGTCGTCTTTCTCGTAAACACGATGCGCTTTGTCAAGAAAATTCGAGGGGCCGGCGACAGATGTGATCGAAAGCCCGAGCCGGTGTTCAATGGAAATTGCGTCCTTTCGGCATGAGATCGGCCATGGCACTGCGCCGGGGATGGCCGGGAGGTGGCGCGGCTACAAGGGCGGGACGCGGGGTTTTTTCCTGCTTGGCCTGCCGTTGATCGACGCCCGGGCGGCGCACTTCATCGGCATGGGCGAGGGTGTCGAGCGTCTTCAGATCGCCCAGAAGCAGACCGAGGCGGGAGCTGGCATCGACCAGATGGTCGGCCACGACATGGATGACACCATGGGCCTTTTGCAGGCGTCCCCGCAGCGCCACCAGCCGGGCACCCATGACAACGGGGCGATAACGCTCGAAGACCTTGGGCCAGACAATGACATTGGACGTGCCCGTTTCGTCTTCGAGCGTCATGAAGATCACGCCCTTGGCCGAGCCGGGGCGCTGGCGCACGAGCACGAGGCCGGCAATCTCCACCTTTGCCCCATGCGGCAGGCGTTCCAGATCTGCCGCCGAGCGGAGGCCTGCGCGATGCATGGCGTCTCGCAGAAACGAGACGGGATGCGCCTTCAAGGAGAAGGTCAGCGTGCGGTAATCGCTCAGCACCTCTTCCCCCGGCGGCATGCGGGGAAGGAGCATTTCGGCCTCGTCCTGAAGATCGTCCTGGCGGACCGTTTCGAACAGCGGCAGGACTTCGACCGCCGCGTCTCCATCCAGCGCCTGGGCAGCCCAGAGGGCATCGCGCCTCGATAGGCCGAGGGACGAAAAACAATCCGCATCCGCAAGCTTTTCGATCACGGCCCGGGGAAGCCGGGTGCGCAGCCACAGGTCGCGAACGGAATCATAGCCCTTTCCCCGTCGCGCAACGAGGAGATCGGCGGCGTCTTTCGGGAGGCCCTTGATCTGGCGGAAACCGAGGCGCACGGCCTGTTTCGAGCGGATGACGCTTCTCATCATGCGATGACGCGGAGTGATGCGATCCGGATCGAAGGCGCATGATCCGTTTTCATTGCCTTCTAGGAGGCAATCGAACTCAGAATGATTGACGTCGACGGGACGGATATCGACACCGTGTTCGCGCGCATCGCGCACCAGCTGGGCGGGCGCGTAAAAGCCCATGGGCTGGGAGTTCAGGATCGCGGCGCAAAAGACATCCGGGTAAAAAGCCTTGAACCAGCAGGAGACATAAACCAGCAGGGCAAAAGAGGCGGCATGGCTTTCGGGAAAGCCGTATTCGCCGAAACCCTCGATCTGGCTGAAGCAGCGGGCGGCGAATTCGGGATCATAGCCCCGTCGCACCATGCCCTCCACCATGCGTTTCTGGAAGCTCGAGACCTGGCCGGTGCGGCGGAAGGTGGCCATAGCGCGCCTGAGGCGGTCGGCCTCTGCGGGGGTGAACTCGGCCGCCGTGATGGCGATCTGCATCGCCTGTTCCTGGAAGAGCGGTACACCGAGCGTGCGCTCCAGCACGGTGCGCAGTTCTTCGCTGGGGTAATCGATCGGCCGACCTGCAAGCTTGTCTTCACGGCGCTCGAGATAGGGATGGACCATGTTGCCCTGGATGGGGCCGGGCCGGACGATCGCGACCTCGATCACCAGATCATAGAATTCGCGTGGCTTCAGCCGGGGCAGCATGCTCATCTGGGCACGACTTTCGATCTGGAAGACGCCGAGTGTGTCGGCGCGGCAGATCATGTCGTAGACCTCAGAACATTGATCCTGGTTGACCGTGGCGAGGGTCTCGTGGCGATCGTAATGGCTCGACAAGAGCTTGAAGGCCTTGGCGAGACAGGTGAGCATGCCGAGCGCCAGCACGTCGATCTTCAGGATCTTCAAGGTGTCGAGATCATCCTTGTCCCATTCGACCATGAAGCGGCCATCGGCCGTGTTCATGATCGGCACGACTTCGTCGAGACGATCGCGCGTGATGACGAAGCCGCCGACATGTTGCGACAGGTGGCGGGGAAAGCCCTGCAGGGTCTGGGCATAGTTCAGCACACGCCGGGTGGTGGGATCCTGCAGGTCGAGACCTGCTGCGTTTGCCTGTTCCTCGGTGAAGTCATTGGTCCACCAGCCCCAGATCGAGCCGGCAAGCGCCGACTGGACATCTTCCGAAAGGCCGAAAGCTTTTGCGACCTCGCGACCGGCCGAGCGGGCGCGGTAGCTGATGACGGCGGCGGTCAGGGCTGCATGTTCCCGGCCATAGGTTTCATAGATGAAGCGGATGACATCCTCCCGCTTCTCGTGTTCGAAATCGACATCGATATCAGGTGGTTCGTCGCGTTCGGTGGAGATGAAGCGATCGAAGAGCAGCGTCGTCTTCTGCGGGTCGACTTCGGTAATGCCGAGACAGAAGCAGACGGCGGAATTGGCCGCGGATCCGCGACCCTGACAGAGAATGCCGACCTCTCGGGCATGGCAGACGATCCGGTAGACGGTCAGGAAGTAGGGCTCGTAGCGTTTTTCCGCGATGAGTTTCAGCTCATAGTCCAGGAGACCCAGGACCTTCTTCGGAATGTCGTCCCCATAGCGTTTGCGGGCGCCCTCATAGGTCAGGCGGCGCAGCGCGCGGGCCGGGGATTCGCCATCGAAGATCTCGTCGGGATACTGATGCGACAGCTCGTCCAGCGAAAAATTCAGCCGGCTAAAGAAGCGTATATTGTTGTCGAGCGCTTCGGGCCAGGCGCGCAGCAGACGGGCCATTTCGGCCGGGCTCTTCAAATGCCGTTCGGCATGGGCATGCAGGCGCAGACCGGCTTCGGCGATCGGCAGATGCTCGCGGATCGCGACGACGACATCGGCAACGGGTTTGCGGTCCGGCGCGTGGTAAAACGCGTCATTCGTGGCGATCAGCGGCAGGCCGAGACGGTCGGCGATCCCGCCGAGTTCGGCGAAGGTCTTCTGGTCGAAACCGTCGTAGCGGGGTGTCAGAGCAAGGTAGAGGCGGCCTTCCAGCTGGGCGCGGATGGGGGCCAGACGGGTCTCGAAAGTCTGGACATCGGCGGTTTCGGGCAGCGAAGGCGGCATGGCCACGAAGAGAAGATCCCCGGACCATTCCAGAAGATCCGCCTGCCACAGGGTGCAGACCCCCTTCTTCGAGCGCAGATTGCCCTGGCTCAGCATGCGGCAGAGATTGCCCCATCCTTTCCGGTTCATTGGATAGGCAAGCAATTCCGGCGTGTCGTCGTCAAAGACGAGCCGCGCTCCGGGGCGGAATTCCAGGCCGTTCAGCTTGGCGGAGGCATGCAGGCGCACCACGCCGGCGACCGTGTTTCGATCCGCAAGGCCAAGACCCGAGAGACCGAGAAGGAGTGCGCGCTCCACCAGTTCCTCGGCATGGGATGCCCCATCCAGGAAGGAAAAGTTGCTGCGCAATCCGATCTCGTAAAAGGGCTGAACGGTCATGGCTCATGCCTCACGCGAAGAAGCCCTGGAGGAACCAGCTCGGCCTGACGGTGCGTCGTTCATAGAGGCCCTCGCGATAGAGCCAGAAGCGCTGGCCTTCGGTGTCCTCGATGCGAAAATAATCGCGCGGCGGTGAATCCTCGTCATCCACCCACCATTCCGGCGCAAGGCGCTCCGGCCCTTCCGCCCTGAGAACACGCCGCTGTACGCGCCGCCAGCGAAAGCTGGCCGGCGGACCATCGGGGACGGCGGACATGACCTCCACTTCCTCGGGCCGATCGAGCAGGCGCAGGGGGCGAAGGCCTCGGACCGTCCGGGCCGCCTTCTGTGTCTGGGATGGGACAAGATCGAGGGATCCCGATGCGTCGCTGACGGGGGCATGCAGCGTTGCCCGTTCCGGCCAATGGCTGGCCAGCGAGACGGGCAGGCGCAGCGCCCGCTCGCCCAAGCGGGCGGCAACCTGGTCGAGGAAGCGGGTGAGATCCTCCCGGTCGTTCGTCTCGTCTGCCAAAGCCGGCTGGGCATCGTCGAAGTTCTCACTCAGGAGAACGTTGAGGCGCACGAGTTCGAAACCGAAGCCGGCATCGAGTTCATCCTGCAAAACGCTGAGCCGCTCTTCGAAGAGGGCGCGGATGCGGGTGGCGTCGCGCAGTGGTGCAGAGGCGCCGACCTCGATGCGGAAGACGCGGCCATCGACGCGAAACACCAAGAGTTCGAACAGGCGACCACCCTCGCCGCGGGCTTCGAGCGATGTCTTGAGACCCGCGGCCAGACGACCGGCGAGATCGAGAACCTGATCCTCGGTCATGATCGGCTCGGCGAGGCGACGCTCGGCCGAGAGAAGCGGCAGATGACGCCGAGGCGAGATCGGTTCGCCTTCCCGGCCGAGTGCCTGATCGAGGCGGAGCATGGGGCCGGAGCCGAAGCGGCGCGTGATCGGCGGCCGGGGGGCTGCCAGCAGATCGGCGATGGTCTTCAGCCCAACGCGGGCGAGGTCCATGACGGTCTGTGTTTCAAGCCTCAAGGCGGCGATGGGGAGGGGGGCGAGGGCTGCAGCCATGTCCGATGGCGCGACACGCTGTGGCCGGCCGAAGCGGCTGCAGGCCCGGGCGAGGCCCGGTGTCGGGCCGACCGAAATGCGGACGGCGAAACCGAAGGCGGTGAGCCGATGATCGACATCCCGGATCAGCCGCTCCTCGCCGCCGAAGAGATGGGCGCAGCCGGTGATATCCAGCATCAGGCCGTCCTCACCGTCGAGCGCGACCAGTGGTGTGTAGCGATCGCACCAGTCGGCGATCGCTTCCAGGAGCGCGCGGTCAGCGGCTGGATCCGCTTCGATTACATCGAGTTTGGCGCAAATGGCGCGTGCCTCCGCCAGGCCCTGTCCCACTCGAAGGCCCAGGCTTTCCGCCGCCTCGTCCAGTGCCGTGATGCGCATGGCATTGGCGATGCGACCCGCGCAGACGAAGGGCGCGCGCTCAGGAGGCGCGGTCGAGGCGGGGGGCAAACGCCAGGAGAGACCCCAGCGGCGCCGGGCGATGCGGTCGGTCGGAAGCCTTGGGAAAAAGAGCGACAGAATGCGACGATCCGAGGCTTGAGGATGCGAACTGTTCGAAAAGGCGAAGGCGGCGGTCATCGGAATTCCACTCCAGAGTGAGTTCGGGTGAGCCCGGAATGCGGGATTTCTCAAGGGTGATGCGAAAGACTGGTGACCCGATGCTGCCGCCCAGCAGGGATCCGTCTGCGAGAGTTCGCGCCGCCGCTGGCGCGGGTTCGACAGACAGGCGAAGAAGAGCGCTGGAGGCCTCCTCTTCGCCGGCCTGCCGGAGGAGGATCAGCCTGCCACCGGTGGCGCGTGCCTTGAGGCTCATGCGCCGGCTCTCGGTGAGGCCGAATTTCTTTGGATTGCCGTGTACTTCCAGGAGAATGGCCGAAAAGGCGCGGGAGGCGAGTGCTGCCTCGACTAGCCACAGCGCATCCTCGATGCGGCGCGGCATGGCATGCACCAGCGTTGCCGATGACAGGCCGAAATCGAGAAGGCCGGGCGCATAGGCGAGGCCGGCCTCGCGCACGACATGCGGATCGGCAATGAACAGCAGGCGCTGCCTTGCTCCCCTGTCCTTCTCAGCGCTCATGAGGGCCAGCGCCAGACCGAAGCCCATCACGGCGCCGGCCTGCTGCAGCCGTCGTCCGCGCATCTCGATCAGGTTTCCCGGCGCCAGCATCTGGTTCATCAGGCCGTCGAACAGATCCTTGCGATCGCCCTCAAGCGCGCCATTGCCGCTTTGCGGATGCAATGATGCGGCCGTGGATGCGGCCGTGCGCGCGACATGGTCCGGCTTTCCCTCGATCCGGGCAATGGCTTCCCGCAAGGCAAAAAGCGTCTCACGCGCCTGAGGGCTCTCGCCCATGACGATCTCTCCTGATGAATTGTTCTCTATTTGTTCCTATGGATTCCAGAGCTTCAGGAAAGAGTCAACCGGATTCAAATAAGAATTTATTCCTTGACTGAATTCACTCTCGAAATGGCGCGGCAAAACCCCTATATGTTCGGCAGTTAAGGAGTATCCATGGCCCGCATAGACCAGAGCGAGGATTGGCGCGAACGACATGCCCCGACGATCAGCACATTCGAGTCGCTGGCGATCGAGGCCTATGGCCATCTGCCGCAGGAATTCCGTGATCTCACCAAGGATCTGATCATCGAGATCACCGATTTCCCCACCGACGAAGTGTTCGAGGACATGGCGCTGGAAACGCCCTTCGACCTGCTCGGCCTGTTCGAAGGACGCGGGATCTCGGAGCGGTTTTCGATGGAAACCGGCCTGATGCCGAACCGGATCATTCTCTATCGTCGCCCGATCCTCGACTATTGGGCCGAAAACGAAGAGACGCTCGGCGACATCATCACCCATGTGCTGATTCACGAGATCGGCCATCATTTCGGTCTGTCCGACGACGATATGGAGCGGATCGAAGAAAGCGCCGAAGAAGCCGCTGCCGCCGAGCGGTAACGCCCTCGCTCTCATTTTTTCCGACCGATGCAGCCTGCCCGCAGGAAACGGGTGGGTCGAGCATTGGCGTTCGCCTATCACCGACCTCCCAATCACGGAGGTTTTGATCATGACGAGTCTTCACGGCAAGGTTGCCATCATCACCGGTGCCTCATCCGGCATCGGACGGGCAACGGCACGCCTGTTTGCCAGAGAGGGCGCCAGTGTCGTCTTAAACGCGCGCGGCGTCGACGCCCTCGAAAGCGTGGCGGAGGAGATCCGAAGGGATGGTGGCCAGGCTGCGGCCATCCCCGGAGACGTGACACTGGCCGACACGCATGTGCGGCTGGTTGAAACGGCGCTTGAGCGTTTCGGCCGGCTCGACATTGCGATCAACAATGCCGGCACCGTGGGGCAGATCGCGCCTCTTGCAGACCTTAATCCCGACAGCTGGCATGCCGTGCTCAGCGGCAATCTCACCTCCGCCTTTCTGGCGGCGCGGGTGCAGATCCCGGCCATGCTCGAAGGTGGCGGCGGCGCGCTTGTCTTCGTGTCCAGCTTCGTTGGCACCAGTGTCGGCCTGCCTGGGATGGCTGCCTATGGTGCGGCGAAGGCTGGACTGATGGGCCTCGTCAAAGGGATCACCGCGGATTATGCGGCAGTGGGTGTCAGGGCCAATGCCCTGCTGCCGGGCGGAACGGATACGGCGATGGCCGGGGATCAGGCGCAGAAGGATTGGGCGGCCTCCCTGCATGCCCTGAAACGCATTGCAGAACCGGAGGAGATCGCCGCTGCCGCCCTCTTCCTCGCCGGGCCCATGGGCAGTTTCGTTGCCGGCTCCGCCCTTTACGCCGACGGCGGCAATTCGGCGGTCAAATGATCGCCTCGCTGTCGCGCGCCGGTCTCAGTTCGCATGGCCAAAGCGGGCCCGATAGGCCGTCGGGCTCGTCGCAAGCCGGGTCCGGAAATGGTGGCGGAGCGTGGCCGGCGTGCCGAAACCTGCGGCAAGCGCGATGTCATCGAGCGAGAGTGCTGCTTGGCGCTCCAACAGATCGCAGGCATGGCGCAGCCTGCGGGCGAGGAGAAACTCGCCCGGGCTGTTGCCGGTCAGATCGCGGAAGCGCCGCTGGAAGGTGCGCGCGCTCATGCCGGCGCGGGTTGCCATTTCGGAGAGCGTGATCTCCCGCTGCAGGTTGCGGTCGATCCAGTCGATGAGCGGTCCGAGCCTCTTGCCCTCGCGGTCCTGCGGAACCGGCCTGACAATGAACTGCGCCTGCCCGCCCTCGCGATGGGGCGGGACCACCAGACGGCGGGCGACGCTGTTGGCGGCCTCTGCTCCGAAATCCCGGCGCACCACATGCAGGCAGAGATCGATCCCTGCTGCACTGCCGGCAGCGGTGAGGATTTCGCCTTCATCGACGTAGAGCACATCCGGATCGAGGCGGATCAGTGGATGGCGGGAGCTGATGGCATCGGCATAGCGCCAATGCGTGGTCGCGTGCCGACCATCGAGAAGGCCGGTTGCGGCGAGCACTGCAACACCCGAACAGAGCGACATCAGACGCGCGCCGCGCGCATGGGCGCCGCGCAAGGCATCGACAAGCGTAACCGGGACGGCTTCATCGATGCCGCGCCAGCCGGGCACGACGATGAGGTCCGCTTCGTCCAGAAGCTCCAGCCCTCCCGCCGCGGTGACGGTCAGGCCACCGGCCGCCCGCAAAGGCCCCGGCTCGATCGCGGCGGTGGCTTGGCGGTACCAGCCATTGCCCATCTCCGGACGGGCGAGGCCGAAGACCTCGACGGCGACCCCGAATTCGAAGGTGCAGAGCCCGTCATAGGCGAGCGTGACGACCCTGGGGCCGGTCAGCATGGAGGCGGAGAAAGGCGAAATCGGTGCGGGCATTTGGCGTGATCTTTACGCATGTTGTCATCTGCGCCAATTTCGCCAAACGGCAGGAAAAAGCAAGTTCCCGATATCCGAAATCGAAAGGAGCCACCCATGCCAAGCCTCGTCACCAAAATCCCTGCCGCCGATCCTGCCCTTGTCGAAGCGCATTATGCCGCGCGGCTCGCCTTCGAAACGGATTGCTGGGACGTGCATGAGGTGATGAGCCGCGGTGAGGCCGATTTCGTTCTCCTCGACGTGCGGGGACCGAAGCTCTTCGAAAGGGCACATGTGCCGGGCGCGATCAACCTGCCGCATGGCAAGATGACGGAGCGGCGCATGGCGGAATGGCCGGAGGAGACACTCTTCGTCGTCTATTGCGCCGGCCCGCATTGCAACGGCACCGACCGGGCAGCGCTCCGCCTTGCCCGCCTTGGACGGAAGGTGAAGGTCATGATCGGCGGCATGACCGGCTGGGCGGATGAAGGCTTTGCCGTGGCCCATGGCCTCCGAAACGCCTGAGGGCGAACCTTACCCCGCCAGATGGGCGAATTCGGCGACGACCTGGTCGTAGACCTCGCGCTTGAAGGGGACGATCAGGCCGGGCAGGTCCTGCATGGGCTTCCATTCCCAGGCGTCGAATTCCGCCTCATGGCCACCCGGGGGCGGGTTGATGGCGATCTCGCTTTCGTCGCCTTCGAAGCGGAAGGCGAACCAGCGCTGGGTCTGACCGCGGAACTTGCCCTTCAAGCCGATGCCGATCAGCTCGGCGGGCAGATCGTAGTTGATCCAGCGGCCGGCCTCGGCGAGCAGCGAGACGGTTTTGATGCCCGTTTCCTCATAGAGCTCGCGCATGGCGGCCGGCAGCGGATCTTCGCCCGGGTCGATGCCGCCTTGCGGCATCTGCCAAAGCTGCGGCGAACCGTCATATTCGGAATTGCCTTCGGGGATGCGTCGGCCCGCCCAGACAAGTCCTTCCCGGTTCAACACCATGATCCCGACACAGGGGCGATAGGGCAGATCCTCGGCCTTTACCTGCGGCTTCGTCGTTCCGGTCTTCGTCATGATGTCCTCAAGGTGTGTTTTCGTTCGCCAGAGCGGAAACGCCGACGAATTCGATGCCGCGGGCCACGGCCTCGTTGCGCCATTCGGCAACCGCTGAAATGGTTTCGTCAAAGGCTGCCCCGACGCCGATGGCCTGGCCATTGCGCCTTGCGATCCGTTCCAACTCGTCGAGCTTAGCAAGGATCGCCTGACGGTCGACCTGGGCGTCGATCATCACGTCGGCATAGGCATGCGGGAAGCCGATCGCCTTGGCGTAATCGCCTGACAGCGAGCGGGCGGTCGAGCCGTCGTCGAGGAACATCAGGCCGCGTTTGCCGATGTCACGCATGACGGGGTCCATGGCCTTGTCATCGGACAGGAAGCGGGCGCCCATATAGTTCATGATGCCGGTGTAATTGGTGATCTGGGCCATGGCCTGGTGCAGATTGGCGAGATTGCTGGCGGCCGCCTTCTCGGCCAGCAGCGTGCCGCGGCCGGGATCGATCGCCGGATAGTCGAAGGGCTCCATGGGCACCTGGAGCAGGATTTCGTGGCCCTTGCGACGGGCTTCCTGCATCCAGCGCTGCAGGCTGTTGCCGGTGGCGGCGAAGGCGAGCGTGATGTCCTCCGGCAGGTCCTGGACAGCCTTCTGGCTGCCGGTCTGGCTGAGGCCGATGCCGCCGATCACGATCGCGATGCGGGTGCCGCGCGCGCCGGACCAGGGGCGGGCGTAAAAATCGACAGGGCGCAGACCCGATGCGGAGACAGTGGGGAGTTCACCGGCATCCGTCACCTCGATCAGGTCCTCGTTGGGCTGGCCTGCCAGCCGCGGGTCCTGGGTCCGGCTGGCGTCTATGACGACCGGGCCCTGACGTGCATTGGGGCTGAAGGTGGTAACGACATTGCCGTCTGCGGTCGTGGTGCGGCGGATGACGGCGCCGTCATCAGGGCCGCTTGGCGCAAGGCCTGCCGGAGCCTCGGTCGGATCGCGATCGGGCTGACTGCTGGCGATGGTCGTGGGCTCCGGCGGTGCCGGTGTGAGGCCGATCGGCGGATTGCTCTGAAGCGGTATGGGCGCCAGCGAGGTCCAGGCAGACAGGCCGAGCAGAGCGAGAGCGGCAAATACGGAAGACACGGTGGACAGGCGCAGGCGTGACCTGCCGCGGCGTTTGTCCTTTCGCTCTTGACCGAGCGGTGCATGAAGGTCCATGCGCGATTTCCAGTGATGCCGGCGGCCCAGATACGAAGAGGCCGCCCGCGCATCATCGATACGCGGGCGGCCATTTTCAAGTGGTTTACTGCAGCGACGCCTTTTGCGGGTCTGCCGGGAAGGCCGGATCGGTCTTCACGCCACGCAACAGGTCTAGCGCGTAGTTGAGCTGGACGTCGTCCTTGGCTTCCGGTGGCACATAGGCGACCGAGCCGGAGCCCTCTTCATTCTCGTTCTGGCCCTTGATGTGACCCGGAAGCGAGGATTCGCCCTCGGTGCGCACCTTGCCCTGGAGCTCTTCCGGAAGCGGCTGCTCGACCTTGATGTCGGGCTCGATGCCGGTTCCCTGGATCGAGTTGCCCGAGGGGGTGTAGTAGAGCGCCGTTGTCAGACGCAGCGCACCCTTGTCGCCCATCGGGATGATGGTCTGCACGGAGCCCTTGCCGAAGGAGCGGGTGCCGAGCACCGTCGCGCGCTTCAGGTCCTGCAGGGCGCCGGCCACGATTTCGGACGCCGATGCCGAGCCGCCATTGATCAGGACGATCACCGGCTTGCCGTCGGTCAGATCACCGGCCGTTGCGTTGAAGCGGCGGGTATCCTGCGGATCGCGCGAGCGGGTCGAAACGACTTCGCCGCGCTCCAGGAAGGCGTCGGAAACATAGATCGCCTGATCGAGCAGACCGCCCGGGTTGAGGCGAAGGTCGAGGACAAAGCCCTTCAGCTTGTCTTCCGGCACTTCCTTCTTGATCTTCTCGATCGCGGCTTCCAGGTCGTCATAGGTCTTCTCGGTGAAGGAGATGACGCGGAGATAGCCGACATCGCCTTCAACGCGCGACTTCACGGCGCGGATCGGGATGATTTCGCGGGTCACGGTGATGTCGAGCGGCTTGTCGGCGCCTTCACGCAGGATGGTCAGCTTGATCGGCGTGTTGACGGCACCGCGCATCTTTTCGACGGCTTCTTCGAGCTTCAGACCGCGAACGCTTTCGCCGTTGATCTCGGAGATGAAGTCGCCGGCGAGGATGCCGGCCTTGGCGCCGGGCGTGTCATCGATCGGGGTGATGACCTTGACCAGTTCTTCTTCCATCGTCACTTCGATGCCGATGCCGCCGAATTCACCGCGGGTCTGGGTCTGCATGTCGGCCGCGTCCTTGGCGTTCATGTAGACCGAGTGCGGGTCGAGCGAGGTCAGCATGCCGTTGATGGCGCTTTCGACCAGCTTGTTCTCGTCCGGCGGGGTGACGTATTGGGCGCGGATGCGCTCGAAGACGTCGCCGAAGATCGAGAGTTCCTTGTAGGTAGAATTGCCCGCCGCTTGCGCCGGAACACCTGCCGAATAGATGACGCTCATCGCGGTTGCGCCCATCAGTGCGCCGACGAGGAGAAGAGAGACCCTACGTATCATTCTGTGCCTTTCCAGAATCGCCTCCGGCCCACCAGGGACGGGAATCAACCGGTTTACCGTCTTTCCGAAGTTCAATGTAAAGTGTTGGCCGATCGGTTTCCAGCGCCAATACCGTCGCGCTCGCCACTCTTTTCTCACCCATGGTCGCCAGCGGCTCTCCGGAGAGAACAAACTTGCCCTGGCTCGTGCTGATCCGGTCCATACCAGACAGCACCATGTGATAGCCGTCGCCCGTGTTCAGAATGATCATCTGGCCGTAGCTTCGGAAATTTCCAGCAAACACCACCCATGCATCCGCCGGTGCGGTCACCAGCGCGCCAGGCTGCGAGGCAATGACGACCCCTTGAGCCTGGTGGCCCGTTCCGTCCGGATCACCGAACTGTCGCAGGGTTTCGCCGGCAACCGGCAATTCCAATTTCTGCTTCAGCTCCGAGAACGGATATGCTGGCGCAATGCGGTTTTTATCGGGCAGTCCAGACTGGGCAAGCTCCAGGGCGCGGGCCCTCTGCTCCTCGCTCATCTGGCTGCGCTTGAGCTCTTCCGCCCGCGCCAGTTCGGCAGCCTGGCGCACCGAGGTGATCTCGTTTTCCAGCGAGCGGATCAGCGCCTCCATGGTCGAGGCGCGTTCGGCAAGTGCTTCCGATTGTTTGCGTTCTGCCTGGAGCTGGAGAGAATTGGTACGGGCGAGACGCTCGTTTTCCGCCACCAGAAGATCCATCCGCCGCTCCTCTTCCTGGCGGTTGGCAATGGCGGCGACCATGCCGTCCATCTCCTTCCTGCCGGCCTCGCGCAGTGCGATCAACTCTTCGAGATCGGCGGCAAGCTTGTCGGTCTCGTGGCGGATCCCGGGCACGACGGCACCGAGCAGGATTGCGGTGCGGACCGATCCCAGGGCGTCCTCGGGGCTGACGAGCAAAGCGGGCGGGGGATTGCGCCCCATGCGCTGGAGGGCGGCCAGAACCTCGGCCAGCATGGCCCGGCGTTCGCGGAAGGAGGCGCGGATATCGTCTTCGCGCAGACCAATACCCGCGAGGCGCTTCTCGCCCTCGCTGATTTGCTTCTCGATGTCCTTGCGGCGGCTGGCCGACTCGATCAGGGCCGTCTTCAGGCTCTCCGATGTCTTTTCCAGATCTTCGATGCTCTTCTGCAGTTCGGCCGCCTTTCCCTCCGAGAGCTTCATGCTGGAGGCGATGGCCTGCAGTTCGGCGCTGACCTGGTCGCGCTTGGAGCGCAGTTCGAGCGCCGGATCCGGTGCCGGATCGGCCACGACCCGGTCGCCTGTCTGAGCCGGGGCGGTCGGCAGGGCTCCCGTCGTGGCGCCTGGGGCCGCCGGGGTCTGCGCCTGCTGTGCCAGCGTCAGAAGCGGCGAGGCCGATGCCAGAAGGCTTCCGAGAACACAAGCCATCGCCAGGCCCGCCTTTCGGCGGCGGCCTTGAAGGACGGCTGCGATGTCTTCGGTGACGGTGGGCAAGGGCTCTATCCGGTTCGGCGGCGAAAATACGCTGATTTGCGATCAAGGCAAAGCATTGCGTCGCCGATCGGGATCGGCGCCGTCAAACGCGGTGATAGGGATGTCCCGTCAGGATGGTCACGGCGCGGTAAAGCTGCTCGGCGATCAGGATGCGGACCAGCTGATGTGGCCAGGTGAGCTTGCCGAGATTGAGGACGAGGCGGGCGCGATCGCGCAGCTCGGGATCGATGCCATCGGCGCCACCGATGACGAAGGCCATGTCGCGCTGGCCATTGTCGGCGGCATCTCCGACGAATTTCGCGAATTCGGCACTGTCAAAAGCCTTGCCACGCTCGTCGAGGACGACAATGAGCGCGCCGTCGGGGATCTGGCGGGAAAGCTCCTGGGCTTCCTCGCGCTTTCTCGTGTCGGCATTGCCGGCGCGGCTTTCATTCAGCTCGACGGAGCGGGTGAACTCAAGGCCACATTGCGGCCCGGCCTTGGCAAGACGGTCCAAATAGCGGGACGCGAGTTCCTTCTCCGGACCGGCCTTAAGCCGGCCCACGGCATAGATGCCAATTTTCATGCGGGCAGTCCCAGTTTCAGGTCACAAAACCATCTCTATCGGCAGGAACTACCCTGCCGTGTCAATCCGGCTTCGGGACCGTCCTTGAGGACGGCCGGCCGTATTAGTGCAAGCGATCCTCGATGTCCGGAGCCGCCCACATCTTTTCGATGTTGTAGAACTCACGGATTTCGGGCCGGAACACATGCACGATGATGTCTCCCGTATCGATCAGCACCCAATCGCCACTGTCGAGACCTTCGACGCGGGCAGAGCCCAGGCCTTCGTCCTTCAGATCGGAGATGAGGTGTTCGCTGATCGCCGAGACATGACGGTTCGAGCGTCCGGACACGACCACCATGTAGTCGCCCAGGGCCGATTTGCCGGCAATGTCGATAGAGACGATGTCTTCTGCTTTAGAGTCCTCGAGGCTTGCGAGGACCAGCTCAAGCGCACGGGCTGCAGCATCGGCGCCACGTTCCATGCTCTTCGGGATAGCGCGAGAGGCGCGTCCCTTGGTGTGTACTGTTGTCAGAGTTCGTCCTTTCCTTGGAATAACAGAACAGCACGTCTGCGATTCTATAACTCGGATCGCCACCAAAAGGTGGCATTGATCTGTTAAACTTTCAAGGCATGGTCGAAAATGCCGAAGGTGCCGATCCTCAAGATCGCGGCTTGCCTGCCGCGGCCCGGATCGCGGTAGAGCTCAGGGTCGAGCGCGGCCCGTGAATGAAGGTCCAGGCGGGTGCCCGCTTCTGCCAGAGAACACCGGCATCCTCCTCGTCAACCCGTGCGTAATCGAAGGTCCGTGCCGTCTTCGACGAGAGATAGGCGAGCGTGGAGCCTGGCCGGTCGATGACGGCGATCGGGAAGGTCGTTGCGATCTTCTGCCAGCGCTGCCAGCGGTGGAAGCCGGCCAGATTGTCGGCTCCCATGATCCAGATGAAATGGACATGGGGATTGCGGGCGCGGATGAAGTCCAGCGTCCGGGCGGTGTAGCTCGTGCCAAGCGTCTTTTCGAAGGCCGTGATCTTGATCCTCGGATCCCCGGCCAGCGCTTCGCAGGCCGCCAGCCGCTCCGCCAGCGGCGCCAGTTCGTTGCGGCTCTTGAGCGGATTGCCCGGCGTCACCAGCCACCAGAGCTGATCGAGGCCAAGACGTCTCAAGGCGATCTCGGCCACCAGCAGGTGCCCCTGATGCGGGGGGTTGAAGGAGCCGCCGAACAGGCCGACCACCATGCCGCGCTCGACATGCGGCATCACGGTATGGCGATGGGCGAGTGCGGTTTCCACCACCTCAGGGACGGACCTGGCCGTTGCCGCGAACACGGTACTTGAAAGAGGTCAGCTGTTCGACGCCAACGGGACCGCGCGCATGCATCTTGCCGGTCGCAATCCCGATCTCCGCCCCCATGCCGAATTCGCCCCCATCGGCGAACTGGGTGGATGCATTGTGCAGCAGGATCGCAGAATCGATCTCGTTGAAGAACCGCTCGACGACGGCGGGGTCTTCCGCGATGACGGCCTCGGTGTGGTTCGACGAATAGCGGGCTATGTGGTCGATCGCCCCACCGATCCCGTCAACGACCGCCACCGAGATAATCGCGTCGAGATATTCCGTGCGCCAGTCTTCTTCCGTGGCCGGCTTCAAGCCCGGGATGACCCGCAGCACCGTGGCCGAGGCGCGGATTTCGCAGCCGGCTTCCGTCAGAACCTCGATCAGCGGCTGCAGATGGGTGGAGATGGCAGCACTGTCGACGAGCAGGGTTTCGGCCGAGCCGCAGATGCCGGTGCGGCGCATCTTGGCGTTGACGACGATCTTCTTTGCCATGTCGAGATCGGCAGAGCCGTCGACATAGACGTGGCAGAGGCCTTCGAGATGGGCGAAAACCGGCACGCGGGCTTCCTGCTGCACACGCGCGACGAGGCTTTTGCCGCCGCGGGGCACGATCACGTCGATCGAACCTTCGAGGCCCGACAGCAGCGCGCCGACGGCAGCGCGATCCGTGGTGGGCACAAGCTGGATGGCATCGGCGGGCAGGTCGGCGGAGACGAGACCCTTTACCAGGCAGGCATGGATCGCCCGCGAGGAATGGACCGAATCCGATCCGCCGCGCAGGATGACGGCATTGCCGGCCTTCAGGCAGAGGGCGCCGGCATCCGCGGTCACGTTCGGGCGGCTCTCGTAGATCACGCCGATCACGCCAAGCGGCGTGCGCACGCGCTCGATATGCAAGCCGTTCGGGCGGTCCCATTCGGTGATCATGCTGCCGACGGGATCGGGCAGCTCGGCAATCTCGCGCATCGACCGCGCAATCGCTGCGACACGGGCGGAATTCAGGGTCAGACGATCGACGAAGGAGGCGGCGAGGTTGGCGGCCGCCGCGTTCTTCAGGTCGAGCGCATTGGCAGCAAGGATCTCGGCCTCGGCGGCGACGAGAGCTTCGGCCATGGCGAGAAGCGCCTTGTTCTTGGCATCCGTCGAGGCGATGGCCAGCGGTCGAGCGGCGGCGCGGGCGCGGCGGCCGATGTCGAGCATCAGGCCTTCGACGGAGTTCTGGTTCGACACGGCATCAAGCATGGGCTGCATCCTTGCGGTCACTCGCTGCGGTGTCCCGCAGTTTCGGTTCGGTCATGACGAGATCGTCTCGATGGATCATGGCGGCGCGGCCGGGATAACCGAGGATCTTCTCGATCTCGTTGGACTTGCGCCCGCAGATGCGGCGTGCCTCGTCGGCATCGTAACCCGCCAGGCCACGGGCGATCTCGCGCCCCTCAGTCGTCACGATCGACACGGTATCGCCGCGATGGAAGGCGCCGGAGACGGATCGCACGCCTGCGGGCAGCAGGCTCTTGCCGGAGCGCAGCGCACCTTCGGCACCATTGTCCACCTGCACGATACCGGCCGGCTGTAGCTGACCGGCGATCCAGGTCTTGCGTGCCGTGACCGGCGACTTGGAGGCGGCAAACCAGGAATGCCTTGCGCCGTTTTCGATCCCTGCGAGCGGGTTCATGGTCTTGCCCGATGCAATGATCATGGCGCAGCCGGCGCTGGTTGCGATCTTGCCGGCGTCGATCTTGGTGCGCATGCCGCCGCGCGACAGTTCCGAGGCTGCACCGCCGGCCATGGCTTCGATCGCGGGTGTGATCTCTTCGATCGTGTCGAGGAACTGCGCCTGCGGGTCGAGATGGGGCGGGGCCGTGTAAAGGCCGTCGATGTCGGAGAGCAGAACGAGCAGGTCGGCGCCGGCCATGGTGGCGACGCGGGCGGCCAGACGATCGTTGTCGCCGTAGCGGATTTCGGTCGTCGCGACTGTATCGTTTTCGTTGATGATCGGCACGGCGCCGATCTTCAAGAGCTGATTGAGGGTGGCGCGGGCGTTGAGATAGCGGCGGCGCTCTTCGGTGTCGCCCAGAGTCAGCAGGACCTGGCCCGCGACGATCTGGTGGCGGGAGAGGCTTTCTGCCCAATGGCGGGCCAGCGCAATCTGACCGACGGCTGCGCAGGCCTGGCTTTCCTCGAGCTTCAGGGCGCCGGAGGGCATGTCGAGCACGGTGCGGCCGAGGGCGATGGCGCCCGAGGAGACGACGAGAACGTCCGTGCCCCTTGCCTTCAGCGCCGCGATGTCATCGCAGATGGCGTCGAGCCAGGCTTTGCGCATGCCGGAACCGCGATCAACCAGAAGGGCGGAGCCGATCTTGATGACGACCCGCTTCACGCGGGAGAGCGAGCGGAGCCGGGTGGTCATCAGTCGTCGCCTTCCCCGTCGAAGCCGGCTTCGAGATTGCCGTCGTCGTCCCGCTTCCGCCGGTTCTTCTCACGCTTCTCGGGCAGGGGCTGATTGCCCTGGGCCGCGACGATCACATCGCGCAGGGCGCGCAGCGCATCCGTCATGCCCTTGTTGGTGATGGCCGAGAGAAGCAGCGGTGTCTGGCCGCAGGCCTTCTTCAGCTCCGCTGCCTTCTTCTTGAGTTCGGCCTCGTCCAGCACGTCAATCTGGGAGAGTGCGACAATCTCCGGCTTGTCTTCGAGGCCGCCGCCATAGGCATCGAGTTCGTGGCGGACGGTCTTGTAGGCCTTGCCGACTTGCTCTTCCTGGGCAGAAACGAGGTGCAGAAGCACGCGGGTGCGCTCGACGTGGCCGAGGAAACGGTCGCCGATGCCGACGCCTTCATGGGCGCCTTCGATCAGACCGGGAATGTCGGCGAGGATGAATTCGCGTTCGTCGACAGTGGCAACGCCGAGATTCGGATGCAGCGTCGTGAACGGGTAATTGGCGATCTTCGGCCGTGCGCGGGTGACCGAGGCCAGGAACGTCGACTTGCCGGCATTGGGCAGGCCGACGAGACCGGCATCGGCGATCAGCTTCAGGCGCAGCCAGACGGTCTTTTCCTCGCCCTCGAGACCCGGATTGGCCCAATCGGGCGCCTGGTTCGTCGAGGTCTTGAAATGGGCGTTGCCGAAGCCGCCATTGCCGCCCTTGGCAATGCGGAAACGCTGGCCCTCGGCCGTCAGGTCGACGATCAGGGTCTCGTTGTCCTCTTCGAAGATCTGGGTGCCGACAGGAACCTTCAGCGTCACGTCTTCGCCATTGGCGCCGGTCCGGTTGCGGCCCATGCCGTGCGTGCCGGTTTTTGCCTTGAAGTGCTGCTGGAAGCGGAAGTCGATGAGCGTGTTCAGGCCGTTGACGGCCTCGACCCACACGTCGCCGCCGCGGCCGCCGTCGCCACCGTCGGGTCCGCCGAACTCGATGAACTTTTCGCGCCGAAACGAGACAGCACCGGCGCCGCCGTCGCCCGAGCGAATGTATACCTTAGCCTCATCGAGAAATTTCATCTTGCTGCCGTCAATTCTTCTGTCAGGTTCTGCGCGGAGATTGCGGCCATCGATATAGCCGCTTGGCGCGGAGGTCAAAGAGTATCGTGAAGTTCGTAAGCTACAACATCCAATACGGCTTCGGTCAGGACGGGCGTTTCGACCCCGATCGCATCGCCGACAGCATCCGCGATGCCGATGTGATTGCGTTGCAGGAAGTCACCCGCGGTTACAGCCGGAACGACTATGCGGATCTTGTCGAGATCTTCTCCGCGGCCTTTCCGACCTATTTCACTGTCTTCGGACCGGCCTGCGATGTGCTGGTCGATCATGCGGTCACCGATGGGCGTCTGCGGGAGCGGCGCTTCCAGTTCGGCAACATGGTGCTGTCGCGTTTTCCGATCCGCGCCAGCCGCAACCTGCTCTTGCCGCGCCACCGGACCTTCGACAGGCTCAACCTGCAACGGGGCGCGCTGGAGGCGGTGATCGAGGCGCCGGGCGGGGCGCTCAGGGTCTATTCCGTTCATCTCGACCATGTCTCGCCGGACGAGCGGCTGGCGCAAATCGCCTTCCTCAAGGATCGCGTCCAGCTCTATGGCGAGGAAGGGGGCGCCCTGACCGGCGTCAATGAATTCGGCCTGCCGGATCCGCCGCTGCCGCAGGACTTCCTGATCATGGGCGACTTCAATATGGAGCCGGAAAGCCCCGAATATATCGCTATGGTCGGCCGCAACGACGCCTATTACGGGCGCGCGCCGCGTTCCGGGTTTCCGACGGATGCGGAGGCATACCTCAAGGCCCGGCCGGCGGACGGGTATAGCTGGATCAGCGAGGACGGGGCGCGGCGCATGCATCTCGATTACTGTTTCGTCAGCGGCGGCCTTGCGGGTCGCCTTGAAGCCTGTCGTGTGGATACTTCCGCCCGTGGTTCCGACCATCTGCCGGTCTGGGTCGAACTGGCGGAAGGGTGAGCCCCGGGCGGCTGGCGCCCGGAGCATTGTCGGCTATGCAAGTCTCCTGCGGCCGGCGAAGTCCGGCTGGGACAGACGGAATTCGACCAGCGGCGCCATGGTATTGCGCGCCTTGGAGAAGACGTCCTCAACGCCGACCGTGCGAAAACCGCGGGCTTCCAGCAGGCGAAGCGATGCCGGGTTGTCGGCAAAGGCGCCGCCGAAAATCTCGGCTTGCGGCATGCGCCGGAAGAAACGGTCGAGGGCTGCCTCGACGGCTTCGGACATGATGCCCTTGCCCCAGTAGAAGCGGTTCAGCCAGTAGCCGATGTGCCAAAGGCCGTGGCGGAGCTCCAGGGACACAACCCCGATATGGACGCCATCGAGCGTGATCGCAAAGTGCCAGTCGGGCTTGAGGCCCGACGTCACCATGTTCAGCCAGTCGCGTCCATCCTCGCGGTCGTAAGGGACAGGCACGCGCGTCAGCATGCGGGCAACGGCGAAATCGGTGAGCGAGTTCGCAATCGCATCCGCATCCTGCATGCGGTGAGGGCGCAGCACCAGGCGTGCCGTTTCGATGACCGGGCAGGCGCCCGGCATCAGCGGCACTGTGGCGGGTCTTTCGGCCAGCATCGCGCTCATCGCATTTCCCCCCAGCTCTTCAGGGACAGCCAGGTCTTGCGGTCGAGCCTGTACCATTCGACGGGGACCGGCCCGCCCATGGCAAGGTTGCCGACCATGCCGGTGCCCTGGAACTGGAAGCCGGACTTCTGGATGACCCGGCGCGAGGCGATGTTGGTGACGCGGCAGCGTGCATCGATGCGGCTTACCCATTCGCGGGTGCGGAAGGCCATGTCGATCAGGGCATGGGCTGCCTCGGTGGCATAACCCTTGTTCCAGTAGGGTTCGCCCAGCCAGTAGCCCATTTCCAGGATGGTGTCGTCGGCCGGATTGGGCTCCAGCGCGCAGCAACCGAGGAACTCGCCATTGTCCGCCTTTGTGATGGCATAGACGCACTTGCCAATCTCGCCGATATTCGTGCGTCGCACGAAGTCGGCCGCGTCTTTCGCCGTATAGGGATGCGGCATGCGTGCCACCATGGTGGCAATGGCGGCGTTGTTGGCGAGATGGGCAAGGGCGTCGATGTCTTCGGTGTGGGGTGCGCGCAGGACCAGCCTTTGCGACAATAAGACAGGGCAATCGCTCCTCGGCCGATCGGGCCTTGGCCGTTCTTCGGGCGACCGTGATTGGTCGTCCCTCAACATCAGACTTTGCATGGTTCAGTCTCCTTCGTTGGACAAGAAAAAAGGGGAGATGGCGCCCCATCTCCCCTGTTTTCTAGACTGAACCTGGTGCGGTCAGCCGGGTCGATGAGACGCCGGCTGTTTTAGAGCGCTACCGGCTTATTCCGCTGCTTCGGCTTTCGGCATTACAGACACGAAGACTCGACCGTTCGACTTCGTACGGTAGTCCACATTGCCGGCCGTGAGTGCAAAGAGGGTATGGTCCTTGCCCATGCCGACGTTCGCGCCCGGATGCCACTGGGTGCCGCGCTGACGCACGATAATGTTGCCCGGAATGACGACTTCGCCACCGAACTTCTTCACGCCGAGGCGCTTGGAATTGGAATCGCGACCGTTGCGCGAGGAACCGCCAGCTTTTTTGTGTGCCATGGGAGTTCTCCTTTAAACCTTGTAGTTAGACGCGCTTCAGGCGGCGACGATGTCGGTGATACGCACCACGGTGTGGTGCTGACGATGGCCGCGCGAACGCTTCGAGTTCTGACGACGACGCTTCTTGAAGGCGATGACCTTCTTGCCGCGGGTCTGTTCGACAACTTCGGCCGTAACCTTGGCGCCAGCCACGAAGGGCGCGCCGATGGTTGCAGATTCGCCTTCGCCGACGACGAGAACTTCGTTGAATTCGATGGTTGCGCCAGCTTCGGCTTCCAGCTTTTCGATGGTCAGCACGTCGTTGGCGTTAACGCGGTACTGCTTACCGCCGGTCTTGATGACTGCGAACATTTTTTATCCTTTCATGTTCGTTCCGGCTCTCCCCTTGTCGAGGGGCCGTCTTTTTGCCAGTCGGAGGAGCGGATCAAAAGACCCGCCGGTTGCGCTTCGCGATATCGCGAAGAACGAAAGGCGCAGTTCGCCCACGCTTTAAGTCGAGCGTCGCATACGTGAGGGCATGACGGGAGTCAAGCCGAAAGCCTGGAAAAAGCGAGACGACGAAGCTTTCGCGTTCAGAGTGTGGCAGGCTTGTCAGCGAACCGGCGCCACGTGCTCCTCAGTCCTTGTGTAGCAGGCTCTCGATCAGGTCGACAAGCGTCCTGCCGGCCGCTTCCAATTCGCCGCTGTTGTCGATCTCGACGACGTGCAAGTCCGGAGACAAGGGCTCGGTCGCGCGGGCGAGCCGGGCTTCGATGTCGGCAGCGGTTTCCCGGCCGCGGGCCGCCAGGCGCTTGGCCAGGACTTGCGGTTGCGCGGTGACATTGACGACGACGAGATTGGCGAAGGCGGAGCGGAAGGCTTCGAGCGCCGAGCGGGATCCATTGGCGATGACGACATCGCCGCGGCCTAGGCTCTGGTAGACATCGGCAGGAATGCCATAGCCGAGCCCATGGGCCCGCCAGCTGACGGCGAAGGCGCCTGCCTGAGAAAGCGCTTCGAAGCGGTCGAGCGTCACGGGTTCATGGTCCTCGCCCACGGCATCGCGCGGACGGGTAATCACGCGGCGGACGAAGTGCAAGTCCGAGCGACCGGCAAAGTGCCGACGCGCGAAGTCCATGAGGCTGTCCTTGCCGACGCCGCTCGGGCCGACGACGGCGACCAGCGTGCCGCTGACGGTCTCCCTGCTTGCCGACCGCTCCGTGACTGCTTGCGTCATCAGGCCACCCGACGCCCTTCCCGCCAGACCGAGCGGATGACCGGAACGCCATCCGTCCGACGGACGCGCACGAGATCGGCCCGCAGGCCGGCTTCGATGCGGCCGCGATCGTCAAGGCTAACGGTGCGTGCCGGCGTTGATGTGACCATAGCGATCGCCTGGGGCAGCGAGATGCCGTCGATTTCGTCGGCGAGCACGAAGCTCGCATGCAGGAGGCTGAGCGGCACGTAGTCGGAGGACAGGACGTCGAGCACGCCGCGTTTGGCGAGATCGCGTGCGGCGATGTTGCCGGAATGCGATTTGCCGCGCACGACATTCGGGGCGCCCATCAGCACGCTCATGCCGGATTTGTGGGAGGCTTCCGCAGCCTCGAAGCTGGTCGGGAATTCCGCGAGCTTCACGCCGTGTCCCTTGGCCTCTTCAACATGGGCGAGCGTCGCATCGTCATGGCTTGCGACGGTGATGCCGCGCTCGGCGCAGACCTTGGCGAGTGCATCCCGATGGACTGCGGAATATTTCTGCGAGAGCGAGAGGCGGCTTTCCACGAAGCGGGCGAACTGTTCGTCGGTCAGGCCGCGCTTGGTTTTGTAGTAGAGCGTGTACTGGTCCATCGTCTGGAACTGACGCTGGCCCGGGGAATGGTCCATCAGCGAGACGAGGCGCACATGCGGGTCGTTCTCGAAATCGGCGAAGTGATCGAGCACATTGTCCGAGGCGACTTCACAGCGCAGGTGAATGAGGTGCTCCGCGCGCAGCCGGTCGTCGCGTTCTGCGGCCTGGATGGCGTCGGCCATCTCGCGCATCTCGCCCTTGTCGAAGCCGCCGTCCTCGTCGGAGCCCATGCGCAGGCAGTCGAAAACGGTGGTGATGCCGGAGGTGACGATCTGGGCGTCGTGGGCCTGGATGGCCGAGGTCATGTGCCAGCGCACGCCGGGACGCGGGGAATAGTGCGATTCCAGATGGTCGGTGTGCAGTTCGACGAGACCCGGGATCAGGTAATCACCGCCGAAGTCTTCGCCCGTGCTGCTCTTTCCTTCGTCGATCGATGCGATCTTGCCGTCACGAATGACGACGCTGCCATCGACGATCCGGTCTTCAAGGACGATGCGGGCGTTTGAGAGTATCTGTTCAGACATGAGATCAGCCGTTCTGTTGGGCCGCCTTCAGGGGCAGCCAGGAATGGACGGAAAATGGAGCACCGCGTTCGGGTTCGACGAAAAGCACGAGAGCGTCGATCCTCAAGGGGCGGCGGATGAAATCGGCGAAACGTCGGTTCAAGATTGCGGCCATGGCCGGCGCCTGTGCTTCGGGCACGTGGCCTGTCAGGGTCATGTGGAAACGGAAGTCGTCGAAGACGTAAGGGTAACCCCAACTCACAAGGTTTTCCCGCTGGCGTGGCGGCAACGAGTCGGGTTTGCGCCTTGCGATATCTGCTTCGGAAAGCGGTGCGCGGAAGGGCTCGAAGGTTTCCACGACGCTTGCCGCGAACGCCTGCAAGGGCGGATAAAGGCTCTCCGGCACCAGGGCGAAGAAGTGGCCCAACTGCCCGACCACCACGGAAGGAATGTCGAAGGCGGATGTCTTCGCGGTGAAGGCTTTCATCGCGTCCAGCAGCTCTGCGTCACTTCGCCCGTCGGCCAGGTGGAAGGGTGCTTTCAGAGTTGCATGAAAGCCGTAACGCCGGGGATCGGCCGTCAGCGCATCCAGTTCGTCGCTCGAAAGCCCACCGTCCGCGGCCTTGAGAAACTCGGTCCCGGTGAACGCATCCCGCCCCAGCCACTCCGCTGCCGTTCTGTTCAGCGGATCATCGGCGGCGGGGGCGAAGTAGAGGGCGTAACGCAAGGCTTTGGCTTTCGTATCTTAAATGCGGGCGGCTGGTCCCGCCCGGTATGTCAGTGGCGACTCTTGCCGATCAGGCGCGAGCGCAGGCTATTGGAGATGGCATCGAATAGAAACACCACGATGAGGATGAGCAGCACCATATAGGCGACGTTTTCCCAGTCGGAATTGGTGCGCATGGCTTCCCAGAGCTTCAGACCGATGCCGCCGGCGCCGACAGCGCCGATGATGGTGGCCGAGCGCGTGTTCGATTCCCAGAAATAGAGCGCCTGAGAGGCGAAGACTGGCATGACTTGCGGCAGAACCCCGAAGCGCTGGACTGCTGCTGCCGGCGCGCCGACTGACTTGACCCCTTCGCGCTGCTTGTCATCGATGTTCTCCAGGGCCTCGGCGTAGAGCTTGCCGAGCGTGCCGGTGTCGGTGACGAAAATCGCGGAAATGCCGGCAAGCGGTCCCGGCCCGAAAGCGCGGGTGAAGAACAGGGCCCAGATCAGCATGTCGACCGACCGGACGAAGTCGAAGAAGCGCTTGGTGATCTGGTTGACCGGTCGGTTGCGAGTGATGTTGCGCGCGGCGATGAAGGACAGCGGGAAGGCGACCAGCATGGCGAGCAGGGTGCCCATGAAAGCCATGACGATGGTCTGCAACAACTTGGTCCAGACGTCGAGGTGCTGCCATGACGCGTTGTAGAGGATGTTGTTCCAGGCAAGTGCCAGATTGCTCATTTTCGGATCTATGCGTTCGCCGGAGGTGATCTTCTGCCAGACCTCGCCAGTGGAGAGGCCGAAGAAGGGCGAGTTGGTATCGAAGATGAAGTTCTCCCAGCCGAAGAAGCGCTTGCGGACGCGGACGCGATCGGAGGACACGTCAATCCAGCCGGCCGAGCCGAAATAAGCGATGACGCGGCCGCCTTCGAGGCGCTGCTCCACCCAGTCTGGCCGGGCGCCCTCGATCATCACGGTGTCGTCTTCCGGGTCGAGCAGAAGCGTTACCGTCTCACTGCCGCGGGTCAGCGTCACGCGGTCACCCGCGATGTCGATTCGGGCGCTTCCTGAAAGGGCGACCTGTGCCTCAGTGATCACCTCCTCCGTCGTCACTGCCGGCGCAGCCGCAGCGCTGCCGGCCGCCGTTGTGGGGGCCGATGCCTGCGGCGTGGGGGACGCCATGAAGCTGAACGAGGAGCTCGGCTTAGGAGCAGTCGGGGCGGGCGCTGCGGCCGAGGGCGTTGGCGCTTCTGATCGGGTGATCGTTGTGCGCGTTGTCTCGATCCAGTCCGGGTTCGGGTTCGGGCCGATCGGATCGAAGCGGGGATAGCTGATCGTCAGCGCACCATCTCGGTCAATGTCGAATTCGGGACGGATTTCGTACGATACCCAGTCGGCGAGATAGTTGCCCGCGATGCCCCAATTGGCTTCCGACAGCGTCTTGCCGATGGCGAAAAACCACCAGCAGAACAGGAAGTACAGCGATAGCATCCCGATTGAGAAAGGGATCCGGTAGCGTTGCCAAAGGCTGCGCTCCAGAACGCGTGGGTAGCGTTCGGCTAGGCGGTTCAGTTCGGCGGTGTTGATCATCGACATGGGAACCTCACGTGACCGACTGGAAGGCCTGCTCGCCGACAAGCTTGCGGCGGAGCCAGGCAGAGAACTGGTCCACGGCAATCACCGTCGACAGAAGAAGGAGAATGATCGCGAGCGTCTTGGCCTCGTGGCCTTGGCCGATCGACAGGCGGAGTGCTTCGCCGATGCCACCGCCGCCGACGGCGCCGATGATGGTCGAGGCACGCACGTTGATTTCCAGGCGCAGCAGGAAATAGCTCATGAAGTTCGGCATGACTTGGGGTGTGATGGCGAACCAGACGCGTTCGAACCAGTTCGCACCAACGGCTCTCAGACCCTCGTCCGGCCGCATATCGGCGTTCTCGATGACCTCGAAGAACATCTTGCCGAGCGCCCCGATGGTATGGACCGTGACGGCAATAATGGCGGGGATCGGACCGAGCGACAGGATCGCCAAGAAGAAGCCGGCGATGACCACTTCCGGAAATGCACGGAGGATTTCCATGAAGCGGCGTACCGGCCAGCGAATCCAGGCGCTGGCCATGGTGTTCTTCGCCGCCAGAAATGCCAGCGCATAGCCGAAGATCATGGCGATCACGGTCGAGAGCAGCGCGATGTTCACCGTCTCGAGCATCTTGTGGAAGTATTCCGGGATGTAGAGGCTCTCGGTGATGTAGAACCGGCCTTCCGGATAATTGTATTTCAGGCTTCCGTCGTCGTAGGGGGACGGCAGGTCGAACAGAGCACGCCAGATTTCCCAGCCGTCGCGGGGGACAAGCTCACCGACGAAATCGAAAAAATAAGGCAGCCGGTCGAAGAACTTGCCGGCATTGGTCTCGTTGGCGAACCACAGCGAACCGGTCACCGCCAGGAACAGGATCACGGCGCCGAGGCCCGTATACATGCGCCGCTTGGCGGCAAGTTCCTGCCAGTGGCGCTCGACGGCGGCGCCGCGCTCGCTCAGGGGGGGCTGTGTCGCCGTCATGGCCATCACCGCAATTCCTTCTGGAAAGGCTTCAAGGAAAGACCGCCGGCGGTGTCCCGACCGGCGGTCCCATTGCTTACGTCAGCGATCAGCCGCCGATGGTGGCCTTACGAGCGTCGATGATCGGCTTGTAGAAGTCGACGTTGACTTCGGTGAAGCCCTTGAAATCGCCGCCCTGGATGGCCGAGAAGCAGGCCGGGTCAGACTCCGGCAGACCCATCATGAATTCCTTGAACTTGGTCTTCATGTCCTCGTTCATCGAGGTGCGAACGACGACCGGACCGTTCGGGATCAGCGGGGACTTCCAGACTTCAACCAGGTCATCCATGTTCAGGATGCCCTTGTCGACCATCTTGCGCAGGTTGCCCGAGGTGTAGCCGTCCTTGAACTCGCCGACGCCAGAACCCCAGGTCGTGCCGACGTCGAAGGTGCCCTTGACGACTTCGAGAACGAGATTTTCGTGGCCGCCGCCGAAGCCGGTGGAGGCGACAACCTGGTCCACCGGGCCGCCGAGCGCTTCCGGCAGGGTGACGAGGGGGACGAGGTAGCCGGAGGTGGAGTCCGGATCGGCATAGCCAAGCTTCTTGCCCTTGATGTCTTCGACCTTGGTGATGCCCGAATCCTTGCGAGCGACCATGATCGAGTAGTAGCCGCTGGAACCGTCGGTCTGGACGGTCGTCAGGATCGGCTCGACGGCGTCAGCCTTGGCGAGGTAGACCTTGGCAAAGGCCGATGCGCCGAGTTCGGCGTAATCAAGCGTGCCGCCCAGCAGGCCCTGAACAACGCCGTCATAGTCGGCGGCCGGGAAGAGCGAGACCTTTTCAACGCCGAGAACCGACGGAAGCTTTTCGGTCATGCACTGGAAGTTGCGCAGGCGGTCGGCTTCGTTTTCGCCGCCGAGGATGCCGATGCGGAATTCCTTGAGGTCTTCGGCGTGAACGCCGGAGGCCAGAGCAACGAGAGCCGCCGTGGCGAGCAGGGTCTTCTTCAACATGAGTTCATCTCCTGTTTCGTAGGATGAGGGTATGTCTTGACGTATCGCCCGTGTCGCAGGGCCAGCGATCTTCGTGGCTCAGGCCTCAGCGACGGCGAGAGGGCGGAGGCCAGCGGATGGGATCTTGCGCTGCTCATTGTCCTGATGCGCAATGTTGATGCTCGTCGAGGTCATGGTCTCGTCGATGCCGGCGCCATGCTGGTCGGCGCCGTAGATTTCATGCACAGCCTCGGCCGTGAGTTCGTTCGGCGAGCCGTCGAAGACGACGCGGCCGCGCGCCATGCCGATGATGCGCTCGCAGTAATTGCGGGCGGTATCGAGCGTGTGCAGATTGGTGATGACGGTGATGCCTTCGCGCTCGTTGATGTCGCGCAGCGCATCCATCACGATCTTGGCGTTGAGCGGATCGAGCGAGGCGATCGGCTCGTCGGCGAGGACCATTTTCGGTGACTGCATCAGGGCGCGGGCGATTGCCACGCGCTGCTGCTGGCCACCCGACAGGGTGCCGGCGGCCTGGAGCGCGGTCTGCTCGATGCCCAGACGCTCGAGGGCGGCGATCGCCATCAGGCGCTCCTCGCGGGTGAAGACGTTGAGGATCGAAAGAGCCGTCGAGCGGTGGTTGAGGCGGCCGAGCAGGACGTTGGTCAGCACATCGAGGCGCGGCACCAGATTGAACTGCTGGAAGATCATGGCGCAGTCGCGCTGCCAGTTGCGCAGTGCCGTGCCATGCAGGTTCGAGATTTCGAGATCGCCGAAACGGATGCTGCCGGAGGTGGGATCGACCAGGCGGTTGATCATGCGCAGGAGCGTCGACTTGCCGGCGCCGGAGCGGCCGATCACGCCGACCATCTGGCCAGCCGGGATTTCAAGCGTGACCGAATCTACGGCCTTGTTGGTTCCGAACTGGCGGGTGAGGTTGTCCAGCCTGAAGAGCATCGTCTTTCCTTCGCCGTCATTGATTGCGGTGCTGGATAGGCATTAGCCTTGGCCCGTGAAATGCGAATGTCAGTTTCGTGTAGGATTTGTGAAACCAGGTAAATCTCTGATTTCGCTGCAATTATGCGTATTTTTCGATGAATTGTTCCGCATCCATGTGACGGAAATCCTCAAGCGCGCCGAACAGGCGGTCGTGGCCCCAGTCCCACCAGGCAAGCGCCTGCATGCGCTCGGCGACCGACCTTGGAAAACGCTCGCGGATCAACTTTGCCGGCACGCCGCCGACGATGGTGTAGGGGGCAACATCGCGGGAGACGACCGCGCCCGCTCCGATCACCGCGCCATCGCCGACAGTGACGCCGGGCAGCACGGTTGCGCCGTGGCCGATCCAGACATCGTGGCCGATCGACACCCTGTTGTCGCGACGCCAGGAGAAGAAGTCGTGGTCGTTCTCCGCGCCGTCGAAATAGTCGGCGGCACGATAGGTGAAGTGGTGCAGCGTCGGCCGCCAGGTCGGGTGATTGGTGGCGTTGATGCGAACGGCGGCTGCGATGTTGGCGAATTTGCCGATCGTCGCGCACCAGACGGCGCCGTCCTGCATGATGTAGGAATAGTCACCCATCTCGACTTCATCGAGGCGGCAGCGATCGGCGACTTCGGTGTAGCGGCCAAGGGTCGAATTGACGACCCGGGCAGTCTCGTGAAGGAGGGGTTCGAGCCCGAGCTTCTTCGTCATGCCGCGACCTTTCGCGGTGAGAACTGCATGACGTCGAGGATGCGGTCGGCGACGGCTTCGCGCACTTCCTCGTCGTGGAAAATGCCGAGCAGGGCGACGCCTGCCTCCTTCTTCGCGCGGATCATCGAGACCACGACCGCACGGTTGGCGGCATCGAGCGAGGCGGTGGGCTCGTCCAGCAGCAGGACGCCGTGATCGGTAATGAAGCCACGGGCGATGTTGACGCGCTGCTGCTCGCCACCGGAAAAGGTGGAGGGCGGCAGCTGCCAGAGATCGCGCGGCAAGTTTAGCCGGCTTAGGAGTTCTGCGGCGCGGTCGCGTGCTTCGTCCGTCGAAACACCGCGTGCGACGAGCGGTTCGGCGACCACATCGAGGGTCGAGACGCGCGGCACGGTGCGCAGGAACTGGCTGACATAACCCAGCGTGCCGCGGCGGACTTCAAGCACCGTGCGGGGATCGGCGGAGGCGATGTCGACGATGCGGCCGTCATGGTTGACGAGGATCTGGCCCTGATCGACGGCGTAGTTGCCGTAGAGCATTTTCAGGATCGAGCTTTTGCCGATGCCTGAGGGGCCGCCGAGCACGACGCATTCTCCCGATGCAACGGAGAAGGACACGTTGGCCACGACGGGCAGGACGAGGCCGCCGCGCAAATGCATGGTGAAGCTCTTGGCGACTTCCGAAACGATGAGCGGTGTCGGCATGATGGTTTCCTTTCGCGACGTCCGTCAGACCTGGAGGATCGAGGAGACGAGAAGCTGGGTATAGGGTTCGCGGGGATCGTCGAGCACGCGGTCGGTGAGGCCGTGTTCGATCACATGGCCATCCTTCATCACCATCATCCGGTGCGAGAGGAGGCGGGCGACCGCGAGATCGTGGGTGACGACGATGGCCGAAAGGCCGAGATCGTTGACGAGACCGCGGACGAGATCGAGCAGGCGCGCCTGGACCGAGACATCAAGGCCGCCGGTCGGCTCGTCCATGAAGACGAGGCGGGGACCGGTGACGAGATTGCGGGCGATCTGCAGGCGCTGGCGCATGCCGCCGGAGAAGGCGCGCGGCTGGTCGTCGATGCGGTCGATGGAGATTTCCACGCGCTCCAGCCATTCGCTCGCCGTCTGCCGGATCTTTCCGTAGTGGCGGTCACCGACAGCCATCAGGCGTTCGCCGACATTGGCGCCGGCCGAGACCGTCATGCGCAGGCCATCGGCCGGGTTCTGGTGCACGAAGCCCCAGTCCGTGCGCATGAGGAAGCGGCGTTCGGCCTCGCCCATATGGTAGAGTTCGCGGTACTGACCGTCGCGCATGTGGTAGTCGACACAGCCGGTCGTCGGCATCAGCCGGGTCGAGAGGCAGTTCAGAAGCGTCGTCTTGCCCGATCCGCTTTCGCCGACGATGGCGAGCACTTCGCCTGGCCAGAGATCGAAGGAGACTTCAGAGCAGCCGATGCGGTTGCCGTAGAATTTCGAGAGGTTGCGAACTTTCAGAAGGGGCTGGTCGCTCATTCTGCGGCCTCCTTGTTCTGGGCGAGCATTTCGCCGACATGGCCTTCGGCCTGGCGCGTCTCGCAGTGGTCGGTGTCGGAGCAGACGAACATCCGGCCGCCCTTGTCGTCGAGCACGACCTCGTCGAGATAGACGTTGTGGGCGCCGCAGAGCGCGCAGGGCTTGTCGAAGGTCTGGATCTCGAAGGGGTGATCCTCGAAGTCGAGGCTGACGACGTCGGTGTATGGCGGAACGGCATAGATGCGTTTCTCGCGGCCGGCGCCGAAGAGCTGCAGGGCTTCCGACATGTGCATCTTCGGATTGTCGAATTTCGGTGTCGGCGACGGATCCATCACGTAGCGGCCCTCGACCTTGACCGGATAGGCATAGGTCGTGGCGATGCGGCCGTGCTTGGCGATGTCTTCGTAGAGCTTCACATGCATGAGGCCGTATTCTTCCAGCGCATGCATCTTGCGGGTCTCGGTCTCGCGCGGCTCGAGGAAGCGCAAGGGTTCGGGGATCGGCACCTGATAGACCAGAACCTGACCTTCCCGGAGCTTCTCCTCGGGGATGCGGTGGCGCGTCTGGATGATCGTGGCGTCGCTGGTCTTGGTGGTGACGGCCACCTCGGCGACCTTCTGGAAGAAGGCGCGGATGGAGACGGCGTTGGTCGTGTCGTCGGCGCCCTGGTCGATCACCTTCAGCGTGTCATCGCGGCCGATTATCGAGGCGGTGACCTGCACGCCGCCGGTGCCCCAGCCATAGGGCATCGGCATTTCTCTGCTGGCGAAGGGGACCTGGTAGCCGGGAATGGCGATCGCCTTCAGGATCGCGCGGCGGATCATGCGCTTGGTCTGTTCGTCCAGATAGGCGAAGTTGTAGGTGGCGAGTTCGGTTGCCAGCGCGGTCATTCTGCGGCCTCCTTCAGATCAGTCTGTTCAATGCGGCTTGCGTCATGCTTTGCCCGCATGCGGCGGACGAGGTCGAGCTCGGCCTGGAAGTCGACGTAATGCGGCAGCTTCAGGTGTTCGACGAAGCCGGTCGCCTGGACGTTGTCGCAATGGGAAATCACGAATTCCTCGTCCTGGGCCGGGGCGACGACATCCTCGCCGAATTCCTGGGTTCTGAGCGCCCGGTCGACCAGTGACATGGACATGGCCTTGCGTTCGCTCTGGCCGAAGACGAGGCCGTAGCCGCGGGTGAACTGCGGCGGGGCCTTGGCCGAGCCCTTGAACTGGTTGACCATCTGGCATTCGGTGACGCGGATCTCGCCAAGCGAGACGGCGAAGCCCAGTTCCGGTACATCGAATTCGACCTCGACCAGACCCATGCGGATTTCGCCGACAAAGGGATGGGTGCGGCCATAGCCGCGCTGGGTGGAATAGCCGAGCGCCAGAAGGAAGCCTTCGTCGCCACGGGCGAGCGCCTGGAGGCGCAGGTCGCGCGGCATCGGGAATTCCATCGGCTCTCGGGTGATGTCGGCGGCGACGTGATCCTCGGGCATTTCGCCATCCGGCTCGATCAGGCCTTCACCGTCGAGAATGTCGGAGACCCGCATGACATGCTCCAGACCTTCCTCGCGCTGCTCGCCCATATCGACCGTTTCGTCATCGAGCAGCGAGGGATCGAGCAGGCGGTGGGTGTAGTCGAAGGTGGGGCCGAGCAGCTGTCCGCCGGGCAGATCCTTGTAGGTGGCGGAGACGCGGCGTTCGACGCGCATCTTACCTGTTTCGATCGGCCGCGAGGTGCCGAAGCGCGGCAGCGTGGTGCGGTAGGCGCGCAGGAGGAAGATCGCTTCGATCATGTCGCCGCGCGACTGCTTGAGGGCGAGCGCTGCCAGCGCGCAGTCGTAGAGCGAGGCTTCGGCCATGACGCGATCGACGGCAAGGCCGAGCTGGGCGACGATCTGGTCGATCGTCACCGATGGCAGCGCCCGGTCACCGCGGCGGCGGTCGGCAAGGAGCTTGTGGGCGTTGGCGATGGCTTTTTCGCCACCCTTGACGGCAACATACATGGCTCAGGCCTCCATCTCGCGGATCTTGGTCGTGCGCGGCAGCGCGATGAAGCGCGGACCGCAGGTCAGCACCAGATCGACACCACGGGGGAAGAGGGCGCGATTGTCGGCCCACTGCCGCAGGAAGGTTTCCGGCAGACCCTTCGGTGCGATCATGGCTGTGTCGCGAATGCCGGGGCCCGAGAGCTGCAGAGGCTGGCCGCCCTCGAGAGCCGTGATCTCAACGACCAGCGTGGTCGAACGGTCCGGATATTCCTGGGTGCCGAGCGCAAACTGCGTGAGCGAGGGAACGGGTGCTCCCGCTTCGACGAAGGCGAATTTCGCATCGGACTTCGTGGATGTCAGGCTGGCGCCGGTGTGGAACCCGATCCAGCCCGGCAGGGCGGACTTGACCAAGACTGGTGTCAGCCAGATCGGGGTGTCGTGGTCGCAGAGCGTCAGGAGCAAGGCGCCTGCCGCCACGCCAAGCGGCGCGGGCGGGGCTACCGGCACGTCGATCACGCCCTGGCTCCCCGGGCGCGCCATGGCGTCCATGACACTGCGAAAAACCGTCTGGGCGTGGGTGACAGCATCGGGGAAGCCGCCGTCCAGGCTTTCAGTGACGTCGAGCATCAGTCTTCTCCTCGAACCATGGTGAAGAAATCGACCTTCGTCGCGGCCGTTTCGGCCTCGAGGCGTTCGGCCTCTTGGGTGAGGCGGGCTTCGAGGGGTGCGAAGAGGGCTGTTTCGAGCGTGTTCCTTGCGGCCTCGTCCTGTGCCAGAGCGTCGAGCACGGCCGAGAACTGGGCTGCCTTGCGGTCGGTTCCCAGACGGTAGCCATGGCCCACACGACCGTCGGCAAGGCGAATGCTGGCTCGGCTGACCGTCGCTTCACCGAGGTTGAAGGGCGCGCCGCCGCCGCCGATCCGGCCCTTGACCATCACGAGCCCGGTTTCGGGACCGCGCAAGGCGGTAAAGTCCGGGATGGGGCCGAGCGCTGCAAGTGCGCTCTTGAGCTCTGCTATCGTTGCCTTGGCGAGCAGGTCGGCGATCCGCTTTCGATCGATCTGCGGGCCTGTTTCAATTTCCCTGGCTGTGTCCATTGTCAGTCCTCGAAATGTCTAGTAATATAGACAACCATACAAGTTACTTTAGGAGTAACCGCTGGTCGTGACAAGCTTGTGACAAGGACACCGAAAACAGTGATGCAGAGACAGAAGGGCGTTGCCCTCTGGCGCCAGATTTCCGATCGGATCCGCGCCAATATCCTGGCAGGTCTCTATGACAGGACGGGTATGGTGCCGGCAGAAACGGCGCTGGCGGAAGAATTCGGGGTCAATCGCCATACCGTGCGTGCGGCGCTCGCGGCACTCGCGCAGGAGGGCATCGTGCGTGCCGCGCAGGGGCGCGGGACGATGATCACCCAGCGCGACAAGTTCGATTTCCCGATCGGACGGCGGACCCGTTTCACCGAAGGGATCGGTGAACAGGCCCGCGAACTGAAGGGTATTCTCCTTTCCTCGTCACGGGAGGTGGCCACGCCGGAGTTGAGTGACCGGCTGCAGTTGGCGCGGGGTGAGGAGGTTTTGAGACTGGATGGCATCCGCAAGGCTGACGGACGAGCCGTCTCGCGCTCCACCATGTGGTTTCCGTCCGAGCGCTTCGCCGGCATCGACAAGGCCTTCGCCGAAACCGGCTCGATCACGCGGGCTCTCTCAGCCTGCGGGGTGGAGGATTATCTGCGCGATGTGACGGAAATTTCGGCCGTTCATGCCGAGCCTGATGATGTCGCCCATCTGGAGCTGACACCGGGCGCGATCGTGCTCGTCACGCGGGCGGTCAACACGGATCCGCAGGGGTGCCCGATCCAGTTTGCGGTGACGCGTTTCCCGGCGGATCGCGTGCAGTTCACCATCCGAAACTGAAAGAGGCCGGCTGCAGGCCGACCTCTCATTCTTTCATCCTCAGACAGCCTGGTAGGCGGCGAGGATGGCTGCAATCTGCTCAGGGCTCAGATTGTTGGACTGGGTGGCGCTGATCGCCTGCAGCTGCGCCGGCGTCATGTTTGAGATCTGGCTCACCGTCAGACCGGGAAGTGCCTGCTGGCTGATGGCTGCGATGTCTTCCGTCGAGAAGGTTCTGAAGTTGGTCGCGCCGAGCGCCGTCAGCTGCGCCGAGTTCAGCCCGGCGACCTGGGTCGGCGTCAGGGCTTCCGCCTGGTCAGCCGTCATGCTGCTGACCTGCGCCACCGTCAGGCCGCCGATCGCCTTGGGATCCATGGCGGCGATCTGGCTCGTCGACATCCAGGCGAGCTTGTCGGTTCCAAGCGTTGCGAGCTGGATCGCGTTCATGGCGCCGACCTGTGCCGTCGTCAGCGCGCCGATCTGATCCTGCGTCATCGCCCGGAGCTGATGATAGCTCAGGCCGGCGATCTGTCCCGTCGTCAGGGCCGCAATCTGTTCAGGCTGCAGCGTTGCAAAGACTGCAGGCGTCAGCCCGCCGATCGCGCTTGGTGACAATGCCGCGATGTCCGCGGCGGTCAGGGTTTCGAGCGCGGTGGGGCTGAAGGCCGCCAGCTGCGTGGCGCTCAAGGCGCCGACCTGTGCTGAGGTCATCGCGTCCAGCTGGCTTGCCGTCAGCGTGGCAATCTGCGCCGAGCTCAGGCCGGGGATGGCTTTGGTGGAGATGGCGGCAATCTGGGTCGCCGAGAGGGCGGAGATGGTTCCGGCCGAAAGCGATGCGATCTGGGTTGCCGTCAGCGCGCCGATCTGGGTTGCGGTCATGACGCCGAGCTGGTCGGGCCGCAGGGCATTCAGCTGGTCGAAGGTCAAGGCGCCGACCTGTGCTGCCGTCAGCACGCCGATCTGCTCCTGGCTCAGGCCGGCGATGTTGGCCGCCGAGAGGCCGGAAATTGCGGTCGGCGCAATGGCCGCGAGCTCTGCATTGGACAGCGTTCCCAGCTGGGCGGAGGAGAGCGCACCGATCTGTGTTGCGGTGAGTGCTGCGATCTGCGTCTGGCTGAGACTGTCGATCTGGGTCGTCGACATCGAGGCGATCTGGGAGGTGGTCAGTCCGGGGATTGCCTTGACGTTCAGCGCCGCGATCTTCTCGCTCGTCAGGGTGGCCAGACTGTCGTTGGAGAGTGCAGCGACTTGGCTGGAGCTGAGAGCGCCGATCTGCATCGTGGTGAAGAGCGTCACCTGTTGCGGCGTAAGCGCACCGACCTGCGCAGGCGTCAGAGCTGCGATCTGGCTCGTCGTGAGAGCCGCGATCTGGTCGGCTCCGAGCGCTGCGATCTGCTGGTTCGTCATGCCGGCGATGCCGGCTGCGCCGATCGCGGCGAGCTTCGCGGTGGAGAGATTGCTGAGCTGTGTGGGCGTGAGGGCTGCCACCTGCGTTGCGGTCAGCGCCCCCATCTGGGCCGAGGTCAGGGCCTCGATCTGGTTGGTGGAAAGCGCTGCGATCTGGGTGGTCGACAGGGCTGCTATCGCCGAGGTGCTCAGGGCGGCGACCTGCTCGGGAGACATGGCCCCTAGCGCGGCTGTGGTCAGCGCCGCGGACTGGGTCGCGCCGAAGCCCGCAATCTGCTTTGCGCTCAGGACATCGACCTGGGTCGGTGTCAGGGCCGCCACCTGGTCAGCACTCATCGCGCCGAGTTGCGCCGGCGTCAGCGCGGCGACCTGATCGAGGTTCAGGGCGGCGATCGTCTCAGCGTCCAGGCTTGCAAAGGCGCTGGTGTTGATGGCGGCAATTTCGGCCGGCAGGAAGGCGAGAATGTCGGACTTGCGCATGGCGCCGAGTTGCGCCGCGGTCAGGCCGGAAATCTGCGTCGCCGTCATGGCGTCGATCTGATCCGCCGACATGGCGGCGATCTGATCGGTGCTGAGGGCGGCAATGGTGCGTGCGGAAAGGCCTGCGATCTGTTCCCGCGAAAGAGAGGCGATGTTGGTCGGCGACAGCGACGCGATCTGGGCTGCCGTGACGGACTGCAGCTGGCTTGCGGTCAGCGAAGCGAGCTGGGTCGGCGTGAAGGCCACGACCTGTTCGCTCTTCATCGCGGCAATCTGGGCCGTCGTCAGTTTGGCGATCTGTTCCAGGCTCAAGCCGTCGATCTTGTCGGCCGAGATGGAGGAGATCGCGCTTGTCGAGATTGCCGCGATTTCCGCCGGCAGGAAGGCCGCAAGCTGTGCTTCCGACAGGGCGCCGATCTGCGGCCCGGTCATTCTTGCGATCTGCGCAGCGGTCAGACCTTCGATCTGGCTGTCATCGAGGGCTTCGATCTGGTCCGTGGTCAGCCCCGTGATCGAGGCCGGAGAAAGGGCAGCAATCTGGGTCGGCGACCAGGCCTTGACCGCGTCCACGGACAGAGCCGAGATCTGGGCGGCCGAGAGAGCCGCGATCTGGCCATTCGACATGGCTTCCGTATGGAAGGCTGTCAGTCCGGAAATCTGCTCTGCCTTCAAGGCGCGGATCTGGGTGGTCGTCAGAGCGGCAATCTGCTCAGGCCCAAGCGATGCCATGCGTTCGGCAGTCAGGCCGGTGATCGCCTTTGCGCTGATGGCGGCGATCTTGGTTGGGCTCATGCCGTCGATCAGGTCCGAAGGCAGTGCTGCAATCTGGGCGGCGCTCAGGGCGCCGATCTGGGTGGTGCTCAGACCATCCAGCTGATCCAGGGACATGGCGCCGATCTGATCGGCCGTCAGGCCCGCGATGGCGCGGACGCTGAGTGCGGCAATCTGGTCGCCCGAGAAACTGGCGACGGCTTCGACGGACATGGCGACAATCTGGTTGCCGGTGAGGCCGCGTATCTGGGTCGCAGTGAAGCCGGCAATCTGATCAGGCGTCAAGGCTGCGACCTGGGCTGCTTTCAGAGCCGCGATCTGCGTGCTCGACATGGCACCGATCTGGCTGAGGCTCAAGCTGGCAATCTGGGTGGGCGTGAAGCCGGTGACAGCGGGCGAGTTGAAGGCACCGATCTGAGCCGGCGAGAGGCCGGCGATCTGGGTCGTCGACAGGCTTGCGACCTGGGCGGCGGTCATTCCGGCGATCTGCGAGGTGCTGAGGCTCTGCAACTGCTCGACGCTCAGGGCGGCCAGTTGCTCGGCATTGAGCCCGGCGACGGCCTTTGGCGTGAGGGCCGCGATTTGCGGCGTGGTGAAGCCCGCGACGGTGGCCGTCGGCAGGGCTGCAATCTGGGTGGCGCTCAAGGCGCGGATCTGGGTCGTCGTCAAGGCGGCCAGCTGATCGTCACTAAGGGCCGACATCTGGGTGCGGGTCAGTGCGGCAATCTGGGTGGCGGTCAGGCTGGAAACCTGAGACGGCGACAGACCCGCCACCTGATCGGTGGTGAGGCCGGAGATGGCGCGCGGATTGAGCGCGGCGATCTGGGTGTTGGAGAAGTTGGCGACCTGCTCGACGGACAAGGCGGCCAATTGCCTCGAGGTGAGGGCCGTGAGCTGGCCTGTGGTCAGCGCGCCGATCTTTTCGTCGCCGAGCGAGGCGAGCTGCTCTGTGCTCAATCCAACGATCGCTCGGGTGCTGATTGCGGTGAATTGCGAAGTCGACAAGACATCGAGCTGCTCGGAGGTCAAGGCCGCGACCTGTGTGGCGCTCATGGCAGCGATTTGCGTGTTCCACAAAGCGCCGACCTGTTCGGGCGTCAGCGCTGCGATCTGGGTAGGTGTCAGGGCCGAAATCTGATTCGGCTTCAATGCTGCGATCTGTGTTGCCGAGAAACTGGCCAGTCGCTCCGGCGATTGGCCTCGGAGAGCCGCCGTGTTGATCGCGGCCATGTCTTCGGCAGAGAAGGTGGCGAGATCCTCGATGCTGAAGGCGCTGAGCTGGCTTGCGGTCAGGCGCGCAATCTGTGCCGGGGTCAGAGCCTCCGACTGTTCGCTGCTCAGGCCGCCGAGCTGGGTGGCAGACATTGCTGCGACCTGGGTCGAGACGAGGCTCGAGACATCATCCGGCGAGAGCGCGGTGATCTGGTCCAGGGTGAGGCCGGTGATCGAGCGGGGCGCGATCGCCTTCAACTGCGTGGTCGAGAGACCAGCAACTGCTTCCGTTTGCAGAGCGGAGATCTGGGACGACGTCAGCGCGCTCACCTGCGCGCTCGAGAGGTAGCTGATCTCCTCTTCTGACCAGGAGCTCACCGTCGAATTGGGAAGCGCCCGGATCTGGGCGGGGCTGAGCAGGGAAATGGACGACGTCATGTCTATCGGCCTCTTGTTTTCAAACGAATGCGCTCAAAAGTGTTTCACCGGTTGGCATCCGTCCGATCGAGGCTTTTCGTCTCAACCTTTTCAGTGGCTTCCGGCACAAGGTCTTGCCCGGCAGTTGGACACTCCACCCAGCATGGATGCGCTTCTAGCGGTCAAGGCTTGCCTGAGCCTGTGCTTTCACATCCCCCGGTTGGTCGCCGGCCGGAGCCGCCAGAGCCGTTCTGCCGGTGCCATAGCCAGAATTGTCTTGGATCAAGGCGAGGGGTCGATCGGACCGCCATGCTTGCCTCGTTTTGCAGCCCAGGGCTGCAAACGATCGAGCAAGAGATTTCGCGTTTCAGGTGATTCGGATCCGGTTGGAGCAGAGACATTCATGACAGACAGCCACGAAATGCCGATGCTTCATGCTCTTCCTTCCGAGGGCGCACTCGAGGTGACGGCTTCCCGATTATCGGGGCTCAGAAGCGACGAGGCGGAGGAAAGGCTTCACATCCATGGATTGAACCGGCTCCCGATGGTCGCGCCGCGGGGGTGGCTCATCCGTTTCCTCTCGCAGTTTCACAATGTGCTCATCTACGTGCTGATCGCATCGGCCGCGGTGACCGCGTTCATGCAGCACTGGATCGACAGCGGCGTCATCGTTGCCGTCATCCTCGGCAATGCCATCGTCGGTTTTCTGCAGGAGGGGCGTGCGGAAGCCGCGATGGACGCGATCAAGGACATGCTCGCGCCGCATGCTGCGGTGCTGCGCGACGGTCGAAGAACCTCCGTCGATGCCAGCGAGCTCGTGCCGGGTGACATCGTTCTGGTCGAAGCCGGGGACCGCGTGCCGGCGGATCTGCGGGTGATCGAGGCGCGGAGCCTGAGGGTCGAGGAAGCGGCCCTCACCGGCGAATCGGTGCCGGTGGACAAGGCGAGCGACCCTGTGGCCAGCGACGCCGCACTCGGTGACCGCAGTTCCATGTTGTTCAGCGGGACGCTCGTTGCGGCTGGCACTGGACGGGGCGTGGTGGTGGCAACCGCAATGGCGACCGAGATCGGCAAGATCAGCGGCATGCTGCAGAGGGTGGAGACCCTGTCGACCCCGCTGGTGAGGCAGATGGATGTCTTCGCCCGCTGGCTGACGCTTTTCATTCTGATCGTTGCCGCACTTCTTCTCGCCTATGGCCTGGTCGTCGGCCATCTCGATTTTTCCGAACTGTTCATGACGATTGTCGGGCTCTCGGTCGCTGCCATCCCCGAGGGCCTGCCGGCCGTTATGACGATAACCCTGGCTGTCGGGGTCCAGGCCATGGCGCGACGCAATGCGATCGTCCGGCGACTGCCGGCAATCGAAACCCTCGGCTCCGTTTCGGTGATCTGCACGGACAAGACGGGCACGCTGACGCGCAATGAAATGGTCGTGGCAAGCCTGGTTGCGGCCGGGCATGTCTATGCCGTCGATGGCGAGGGTTATGCGCCGGAGGGCGCCGTGCGCTGGAAGGAGGCAGATGCCGATCCGCGCGATCATACCGTGCTCACTGCCTTTGCGCGCGCAGCCGGCCTTTGCAACGATGCGGTGCTGCATTCGGCCAACGGCGCCTGGCGGGTCGAAGGTGATCCCATGGAGGGCGCCTTGATGGCGCTTGCCGGGAAGATCACTGGCGGAGGTGCCGATCCCTTTACTGAAGGCTGGAGACGCGTTGACGTCATTCCCTTCGATGCAGCCCATCGCTACATGGCCGTGCTCCATGTCGACGACAAGGGCAGATGCCACGTGCATGTCAAAGGCGCGCCCGAGGCGATCCTTGCGCTGTGCGCGGGTCAGCGCATGCCGGATGGTTCGACAGGTCCCCTCGATGTTGCCTATTGGGAGCATATGGTGGACATGCTTGCCGCCGAGGGGCAGCGTGTACTTGCCGTCGCCATCGGCGAATGGCGGCCGGAAATGCGTCATCTGACGCAAGAGGCGCTTGTCGGTACGCTGACCCTGATCGGTCTCGTCGGCCTCATGGATCCACCGCGGCCGGAAGCGATCGCTGCCGTTGCCGAGTGCCACCGGGCCGGGATCCGGGTCAAGATGATCACCGGCGATCATGCCGCGACGGCGAGGGCGATTGCCGCAATGATCGGCCTGCAGCGCACGGATCGCGTGCTGACCGGCGCCGACATCGACCGGATGGACGATGCGTCGCTTGCCCTGGCGGCCATCGAGACCGACATCTTTGCCCGCACCTCGCCGGCGCACAAGCTGCGGCTCGTCACGGCTTTGCAGTCACAGGGCCTGACGGTTGCCATGACCGGAGACGGCGTGAACGACGCGCCCGCGCTGAAGCGTGCCGATGCCGGGATCGCCATGGGGATCAAGGGCAGCGAGGCGGCCAAGGAAGCGGCCGAGCTCGTGCTTGCGGATGACAATTTTGCTTCGATCGCGGCCGCGGTGCGCGAGGGGCGCACCGTCTACGACAACATCAAGAAGGTGATCAGCTGGACCTTGCCGACGAATGCGGGAGAGGCGGCAACGATCATCATCGCGCTTTTTGCGGGGCTCGCTCTGCCGGTGACAGCCGTCCAGATCCTCTGGATCAATCTGGTCACCGCGGTGACCCTTGGCCTGGCGCTGGCGTTCGAGCCCTCCGAGGACGGGACAATGCAGCGTCCGCCGCGCCGACGCGACGAGCCGCTGCTGACGGCGGACCTGCTCTGGCATATCTTTCTCGTCTCCGTGCTGTTTGCGGCCCTCGTCTTCGGGATCTTCTTTTACGCCCTGGACAAGGGCCATTCGGCGGAACTTGCCCGCACCATGGCGATGAACACGCTCGTCGTGATGGAAATCTTCCACGTCTTCTTCATTCGCAACATCTACGGGACGTCGCTGACCTGGCGCGCCATCCGCGGAACGAAGGTTATCTGGGCCTGCGTCATTTCGGTGACGGTGGCGCAGTTTGCCATCACCTATCTGCCGTTCATGCAGCGGCTCTTCGGCACCGAAAGCGTGCCGCTCATGGATGGTCTGGTGATCGTGGGATTGGGTTGGGTCTTCTTCGCGCTGGTGGAAGTCGAAAAGCAGATGCGCCTTGCCCTGCGCAAGCGGGTTTGAGCGTTTCCTGCAGATCAGGTTGTGGCCCGTTTCGGGGGTGAGGCTTCCTCGCGCAGGAAATGCCGGCCGAGATGGCCGACGCCGTCCTGGATGTCAGCTTCGATGGCTCTCGCAAGTGCTGCGGTGTCGCTGTTGCGGATCGCGTCCATCGCCTCGGCGTGGCGGTCTATGCGGTAGCTGTCCTCAAGCTTGGCGGTGGCAAGGCGCATGAAGGGACCGAGGCGCAGCCAGACGGATTCCATCAGATCGAGCAGCACGCCGCTCGCCCCCGGTTCGTAGAGGGTGCGATGGAAGAGGAAATTGAGCTCCGTCGAGCGCAGCAGGTCGTTCGCGGCATAGGCTTCGTCGATCTCGGTGTCGATCGCCTGGAGCCGCGCGAGGCGTTTGGCGTCGATGTGCGGCAGGGCGCGGATCGCTGCGAGCGTTTCAAGCGCCGTGCGCGCGGCGATGATCTCCTCGAATTTCGAGAGTGTCATTTCCGGTATGCGGACGCGGCGATTGTCGAGATATTCGAGCGCTCCATCGGCCACCAGCCGGTGCAGGGCTTCGCGAACCGGCATGGCGCTCACGCCCAGATCGTCGGCGACCCCATTGATGGTGATGGGCAGACCGGGGGCGACGGCGCCCGACATGACACGGGCGCGCAACGTCCGATAGACGCGCTGCTTCAGCGATTCTTCCGCCCTGCGTTCCTCGATCGCCATGGTTCGACCGGATTCCCCTGTCCTGATGGATGCCGCCCAAGCGCTGAATCTCGCGCTTCGGCCGTTCACCCTCTTGAAATTTGATCAAACTAACATTTGGTATAGTCAGACGGAGTGCAAGGGCCGAATCCGCCTTTTGCTGTTCAGCAGGAAGCTCACATGACCACCAAGACCATCGGCATTCTCGTCACGGGTCACTCGCCCGCCGAACTCACGGATGAGTACGGCAACTATGCCGACATGTTTGCCGCGCTGCTCGGCAAATTCGACTTCACGTTCAAGCGCTTCTTCGTCGTGGATGGTGAGTTCCCGGAAAGCCCGACCGAGGCCGATGGCTGGCTGCTGACGGGCTCGAAGTTCGGCGTCTACGAAGACCATGATTGGATCCGCAAGCTCGAGGATTTCATCCGCCAGGTGCATGCAGCCAAGGTGCCGATGGTCGGCATCTGTTTTGGGCATCAGGTGATGGCCAAGGCGCTCGGCGGTCATGTCGAGAAGTTCAAGGGCGGCTGGTCTGCCGGTCCCGTAACCTACAAGCGCTCCGATACGGGCGAAGAGCAGGTGCTGCTTGCCTGGCACCAGGATCAGGTGATCAAGGTGCCTGAAGGGGCTGAAGTCGTCGGCAAGACCGATGCCTGCGAGAATGCCGTCATCCGCTATGGAGACTGGGGGCTTTCCTACCAGCCGCATCCGGAGTTTTCGCCGCGTTTCTTCGAAGGGCTGGCAGAAGCGCGCAAGGCTGCCATTCCGGAACCGCTTTTCGAGCAGGTGAAGAAGGTCGACGTGCCGATTGCGACCGACAAGATCGCCCAGGAGATCGGCGAATTTTTCACGCGCGACCGCTGAAGCCGGTCAGGACGTGGGGCCCGCGTCCCAGCTTTCCTTGATGAAGGCCTCGAAGAAATCCGAGAAGGTTGCCACCCTCAGTGGCAGCTGCTCATAGGGCGGATAGTAGAGGGTCAGCCAGATTTCCGGCGTTGACCATCCCGGCAGGACTTCGACCAGCGCCCCTTTCCGCAGCTCCTCCTGGACGATGAAGCGGGGAAGCAGCGCAATGCCCTCCCCCTCGACGGCCAGTTTGCAGAGAAAATCCCCGTTGTTGATGGCGAAGCGTCCCCGCGCTTCCACGGTTCTCGTCTGCCCCGATCGTGTCAGTTCCCATGTCTCGGTCTTCGACTGGTCGTGATAGCTCAGGCATTCCAGCGTCGTCAGATCCTCCGGCACCTTCGGCGTGCCATGGCGCGCCAGGACGGACGGCGCGGCGACGAGAAGGCGGGGCACGGGGCGGATCTTGCGCCAGATGGTCGACTTGTCGGTCGGAGGTCCGGAAATGCGGATCGCGAGGTCATAGTTTTCCTGGACGATATCGACGAAGCGATCGGAGAGTTCGATCGCCACGCTGGTGCGCGGATGGATGATGGCAAATTGCGACAGGACGGTCGGCAGGACTTTCATGCCGAGCGACATCGGCGCCGAGACACGAAGCGAGCCGGCGGTGACCTTCTGCAGATCGCGGGTTTCTTCCGTCGCGCGGGCGAGGCCTTCCGCCAATGGCGCGACGCGGGCTGCGTAGGCCGCGCCGGCCGAGGTCAGGGAGACCTTTCTCGTGGTTCGTAGAAGCAGCTGGACGCCGAGCTGTTCCTCAAGGCCGGAAACCGTGCGGGTGACCGACGCGGGTGTCATGCCGAGCAGGCGGGCGGCAGCGCTGAAGCTGCTCTGGTCCGCGACCGTCAGGAAGGTTCTGATCGCTTCGAGCTCGCCCATCTGATTATTGCTCCCAGTGAAATAATATCCGCAATATTACAACGGTTCACATCGCAAAAGCCATGGCCCATATTCGCTTCAACAGAACAAGACCGGCGCGAGTGCCGGGAAAGGATCAGAGCCATGCTTACCCAGATCAAAGGCCTGCATCACGTTACCTCGATGGCCGCGGATGCCCAGGAAAACAATGACTTCTTCACCAAGACGCTCGGCCTGCGCCGCGTCAAGAAGACCGTCAACTTCGACGCTCCCGACGTCTACCACCTCTATTATGGCGACGAACTCGGCAATGCCGGTTCGGTCATGACCTACTTTCCCTTTGCCAATATGGGCAAGGGTGGCCGCGGCGCCGGCGAGGTTTCGGAAACCGTGTTCTCCGTGCCGAAGGGCACGCTCGCTTTCTGGCAGGAGCGCCTGTCGAAGGAAGGCGTGAAGGAGCTCGGCTCCTATTCGCTCTTCGGTGAAGACCGCCTCCGCTTTGCCGGTCCCGATGGCGACGGCTTTGCGCTGGCGGAAGTCGACGGCGACAGCCGCGTGCCGTTTGCCGGTGGTCCGGTCGGTGTCTCCGAAGGCATTCATGGCTTCCGGGGCGTGACCATGCGGCTGCGCGACGAAGGTGCCACGGGTGAACTCCTGAAGTTCATGGGATATCAGCCGGTCGACAAGCAGGGCGACTTCGTGCGCTACGCCGTCCCCGGCGGCAATGGCGCTGATTATATCGATCTCGAAGTCCTGCCCGGTGCATCGCGTGCCCAGCAGGGTGCAGGGTCGGTCCACCACGTTGCCTTTGCCGTTGAAGACCGTGCTGCCCAGCTCGAAGTGCGCAAGGCGCTGCTCGACACGGGTTACCAGGTAACGCCGGTCATCGACCGCGATTACTTCTGGGCGATCTATTTCCGCACGCCGGGTGGTGTGCTGTTCGAAATCGCCACGAATGAACCGGGCTTCAACCGCGACGAAGACACCGCGCATCTCGGCGAGGCGCTGAAGCTGCCGACCCGTTACCAGCAGTATCGCTCGCAGATCGAGGCCCATCTGCCCCCGATCCAGGACTGAACGCACAGCGAGGGCGATGCCTGACGGCGTCGCCCCTGTTGCGGAGGAATCAATATGGCACTCGATAGCTACATCCACCTCTACCAGGCACCCCAGGGTGCGGCGCCGCTGGTCTTCACCTTTCACGGAACCGGCGGAGACGAACATCAGTTTCCGGGGCTCATCAACCGGATCCTGCCCGAGGCGGGCATCGTGTCACCGCGCGGGGACGTATCGGAATATGGTGCCGCCCGCTTCTTCAAGCGCACCGGCGAAGGCGTCTACGACATGGCCGATCTCGCCGAGAGAACGGCGAAGATGGCGGGGTTCATCCGCGCTCATAAAGAGAAGAACCCGGATCGTGCAATGTATGGGCTCGGTTATTCGAACGGCGCGAATATCCTGGCTTCGGTTCTGTTCGAAGCCCCCGATCTCTTCGATCGCGTGGTGCTGATGCATCCGCTGATCCCCTTCCATCCGCCGGCGCAGCCGGGGCTTCAAGCGCTTTCGGCCCTTGTCACGGCCGGCCAGCGCGACCCGATCTGCCCGCTGCCGCTCACCGAGCGTCTGGTCTCCTATTTCGAGGCGCAGGGGGCATCGGTCGAGACCTTCCTGCATCAGGGTGGGCATGAGGTCTCGCAAGGCGAGGTCGATGCGATCGCTGCCTTCCTGCAGAAGGCCTGAGCTCAGGAATATCGAATTGAAAAGGCCCGAGGCTGAGCTTCGGGCCTTTTGCGTGTCCGGTTTTCAGCCGATCTGGATCAGGGCCTTGATCAGACCCGATTTCTCCCGCGCCCAGCGCGGCAGGTCTGCCGCCAGATCGTCCAGTGTCGTGCGATGGGTGATCAGCTGGTCGATCGGCACCAGGCCTTCCGCAATCGACTTGCGCACGTGATCGAAATCGACGCGGGTCGCGTTGCGGCTGCCGATCAGCATCATCTCGCGCTTGTGGAATTCCGGATCGGAGAAGGTGATGTCCTCCTTCACGACGCTGACGAGGACGAGCGCACCGCCATGGGCGACGAAGCGGAAGGCGCGTTCCATCGAGGCGCGGTAGCCGGTGGCGTCGAAGACGACGTCGAAGCCATCGCCCCCGGTCAGGTCCGCGACCGCAGCCTCGAGGTGCTCATCGGCGAGAAGACCCGATGTGAAGCCGAGGCGATCGGCTGCCATCGACAGGCGCTCGCTGCTGGTGTCGAGCAGGGTTACGTCGTGGCCGGCAATGCGGGCGAAGATCGCCGTGCCAAGGCCGATCGGGCCTGCGCCAATGACCAGTGCCCTTGATCCGGCGGGTGCCATGGAGCGACGGACCGCATGGGCGCCGATGGCCAGAAATTCGACGGTGGCTGCGGCTTCCGGTGAAAGATCGCCAGCTGGATAAAGGTTGATGGCAGGGACGGTGATTTCCTCGCACATCGCGCCATCGGTATGCACGCCGAGCACGCGGATGTTGGTGCAGCAATTGGGCTTGTCCTTGCGGCAGGCAATGCAGGTGCCACAGGCGATGTAGGGATTGACGATGACCTTCGTGCCAACGGCGAGATCGACACCCTCGCCGGCTTCGCGTACCGCTGCCGAGATCTCGTGGCCCATGACGCGGGGATATTCGAGGAATGGGTGCTTGCCTTCGAAGATATGGTAGTCCGTCCCGCAGATCCCGACATGGCTGATGGCGATCCGGGCCTCACCCTGTTTCGGGTGCGGGGCGGGATCGCGATCGACGATGTCCAGTCGGCCCGGTTCGACACACAATGCGGCCTTCATGCTTATTCCTTTCGGCTGCCCGGCAAGGTTTGACGAAAAAAAGGGGATGCCATTCGCGGCACCCCCACCTTGGGAAATTCTCAGCGGCTGCCGCGGCGGCGCAGCTGGTCGAAATAAACGATCAGGATGATCAGGGCACCGGTGATGATGCGCTGCCAGAAGGAGTTGACGTTCATCAGGTTGGCGCCGTTGTTGATCGTCGCCAGAATGAAGGCGCCGAGCAGCGGACCCTGGACCGACCCGACGGCGCCGAAGAGGCTGGTTCCGCCGATGACCGACGACGCGATCGCCTGCAGCTCCCAGCCTTCTGCCTGGGTGGCGTTGCCGATCCCGATGCGCGAGGCAAGCAGGATGCCGACGAAGGCTGCACAGGTCGAGGACAGGATGTAGGCCATGTAGATGGTGCGGTTGACGTTGACGCCCGAGAGACGCGCCGCCTCGCTGTTGGAGCCGACCGCAAAGAGATAGCGGCCCCAGCGGCTCAGGTGCAGGAAGATGTAGGCGGGCACGGCGACCACGATGACCATCCAGAAGAGGCTGGGTACCCCAAGGAAGTCTGCACGGGCGAAGTTGGTGAAGGCCTCGTTGGAGATCGAGATGGTCGAACCATTGGTGATCAAGAGGCCGATGCCGCGAAGGGAGGTCAGGGTTGCGAGGGTGATGATGAAGGCCGGAAGCCCCATGCGCACGATGCCGAAAGCGTGGAACATGCCAATGGCGACACCCATCAGGAGGGTGAGGATGATCGCAAGCCAGACGGGCAGGCCGGCAGCGAGCAGCCAGGCGAGGATGACGCTGGCGAAACCGACCACAGCGCCGACCGAGAGGTCGATGCCGGCGGTGATGATGACGAAGGTCTGGCCGACGGCGAGGATCGCCGTCATCGCACCCTGACGCAGCAGGTTGCTGATGTTGTTGGGCGTCCAGAAGCTGTTGGTGGCAAAGCCGAGTAGTAGCCAGAGGAAGAGCAGGAGGCCGAGCAGCGTGAGGCTGAAGAGGATGCTCATGCCCCTCTTCGGCGCGACCTTGGTCTCGGTGTTATCGGTGCTCATTGGTGTCCTCCCAGTCGTCTTTTCATGTCGCTTGTTCTTCAGGGCATCTCGTCTCAGACGCCGATCGCCTCGGTCAGCACATCCTCGTGCGAGGCGGTCCGGTAACCGTGGGTTGCTACCAGCCTGCCCTGGCGGAAGACATGCAGCCGGTCCGCCAGTTCATAAACCTCGGGCAGGTAAGACGAGATCAGGATGATGCCCGCTCCCTGTTTCAGGAGCTCGGCAAAGAGGCGGTAGATTTCGGCCTTCGTGCCGACATCGACGCCGACGGTCGGCTCGTCGAAGATGAAGAGACGTGCGCCATGGCTCAGCCACTTGCCGATGACGATCTTCTGCTGGTTGCCGCCGGACATGGCAGACGCCAGCACGGCACGGGTTGGAGTCTTGATCTTCAGATCGTTGATCTGCTTGTCGGCGTTTCCGGCTTCCAGTTTCGGGCTGATGGTGAGGCCACGGCTCAAGCGGCCGAAAACCGGCAGGTTGATGTTGAGGCCGATCGGCAGGTTGAGGCACAGCCCCTGGTCGCGGCGGCTTTCGGGGGCGAGCGCAATGCCGAGATCCATGGCCTTGCGTTCGGTGTCAATGACGACCTTCTTGCCGTCCCAGAAGACCTCGCCGGCACTGCATTTGTGGCGACCGTAGAGGCCCAGCGCAAATTCGCTGCGACCGGCGCCGATCAGGCCATAGAGGCCGACGATCTCGCCCGAGCGGACGGTCAGCGAGACATCCGAGAAGCCGGGGCCGGACAGGCCTTTCGTTTCCAGGATGGTCGCGCCGATCGGCAGCTTTTCCTTGTGGTAGATCTGCTCGATCGAGCGGTTGATCATCAACGAGATCAGCTCGGCATCGTTCGTCTCGCTGATCAGGCGGGTGCCGACATGGGTGCCGTCGCGCAGGACCGAGACGCGATCGGCGAGCTCGAAGACTTCCTCCATGCGGTGACTGATGTAGACGATGGTGACGCCTTCCGACTGCAGGCGGCGGATGAGGCGGAAGAGCTGCGCTGATTCTTGGCGTGTCAGATAGGCGGTTGGTTCGTCGAAGATTATGAAACGGATACCGCGCATCGCTGCTTTGGCGGTGGCGATCAGCTGCTGTTGACCGATCGTCAGGTTGCCGAGGATCTCGCCGGCGGGAAGATTGAAACCGAGGTCGTCGAGGACGTTTTGCGCAGCCTGTGTCATGGCGCGCTGGCGCATGATGCCACCTGATGACATCTCGTCGCCGAGGAACATGTTGGCGGCGACGGAGAGATGCGAGCAGAGAACGACTTCCTGGTGCACGGCATTGATGCCGCGCTGAATAGCCTCGTTGGGGGTCGCGAGCGCAACTGGCTTGCCGCACCAGCGGATTTCGCCCGCGGTGCGCGGAATGACGCCCGTCAGAAGCTTGATGAGGGTGGATTTGCCGGCGCCGTTCTCGCCGACGATGGCGTGAATTTCTCCGGCGAGGAAGGTGACGGTCGCGGGCTTCAGGGCCTCGACGGCGCCATACTTCTTCTGCAGGCCGACGAGTTCAAGGATCGGCGTTCCCGGCGGAATGCGGTCGGTTTCCATCAGCTCGGGCTGATTGTCGTGCCGGTGGCTCACATCGTGCAGTGAAGTCATGTCATTCCTCCCGTCAGTCTATGAAAGCGGCCGACGCCTCCCGCGCCTGCCGTTTCCGTTTCGGCACGCGCGACGAAGGCCGCGCGTGCCGAAGTCTCGATCAGTTGACCTTCGGGTTCAGAAGGGCGTCGATCTTCGGGTCCGCCATGTTGGCCTGGGTCACCAGGTTTGCACCGGTATCGACGAAGGTCTCGACCTTCTCGCCCTTGGACACGGCAAGCGCGGTCTTCACGCCGTCATAGCCCATGCGGTACGGATCCTGGACGACGAGGCCGGCGAGAACGCCTTCCTTGAGGAAGCCGACGGTCTTCTCATCCGAGTCGAAGCCGATGACCTTGATCTTGTCGCCGAGCTTGTTTTCGGCGATCGCTTGGCCGACGCCCTGCGCCATGATCAGGTTCGAGGCAAAGACGCCAACGATGTTCGGGTTGGCGGTGATCAGGTCGGTCATCATGTTCAGACCGGTGGTTGCCTGGCCGTCGGCGAAGCGGTCGACGGTTACCTGAATGCCCGGATACTTGGTCTTGATCTGGTCCAGGAAGCCTTCACGACGCTGGTCGAGCGAGCCGACGCCCGGCAGGCTGGTGATGATGGCGACTTCGCCCTCTTCCTTGCCGGTCGCTGCCTTGATCGCGGCAACGAGACCATCAGCGGCGATGCGGCCGCCCTGGACGTTGTCGGTGGTCAGGAACGACGTGAAGGCCTGGGAGTCTGCGCCGGAGTCGATGCCGATGATCGGAACGGACTTCGCGGCTTCGTCGATCGGCTTGCCGAGCGCCTTGAATTCGGTCGGCGAGATGACGACGGCCGCCGGGCCACCGGCGACGGCGTTTTCAAGGATGCTGATCTGGCCGTTGATGTCGGATTCGGACTGAGCGCCCAGTTCCGACACGTTCACGCCGAGGTCCTTGCCGGCCTGGCGGGCGCCGGCGAGCACGATCTGCCAGTAGAAGGACGTGGTGTCCTTGACGATGATCGGGATGGTCACATCCTGGGCATAGGACATGGCCGGCATCATCGATGTCATCATTGCGGCGCCAGCGATCCCCATCAGGGCGCGGCGAGTCATGCTCTTCAGAATGGTCATTGTGGGTTCTCCTCTCAACGCGTCCTGTTCCTCCGGTTAGATCGGCCCGCAGAACGCAACCAGGACGATCTTTATCGATAAAAAACATTTTATCGAGGCACGCTACTCCAGCATTCTGGAGATTGCAAGCAGGCAAAAGCGGTCTCCTCCAAACCTCTTTCGCCCTTGTTCTCAGGGCATTCCGGGCCCTTTCAGACCCGGTGAATTTCCTCGGGATAGACGACGCCCTTCTTCAGGATGATGTTGCCGTAAATCCGCAATTCGGTCGTCGCGACAATATAGGCCGCGGTCTGCGCCCGTTCGTAGAAGGCAAAGCGCTCGAGGCTTTCGAGCTGGAAATCGCCAGCGAGCCTCGTGATCATCGCCTGGAACTCGGCGCAGATTTCCGGGACGGCATGCGGATCGCCGACGACCTGCATGCGCCAGGCGGCATCCTCGACGAACTGGTCGAGCGGCATGTGGGCGAGGATCGCCTCGAGGATCTCGACGGCGCCGACGCCGTCGGCCCGGATGACCGGCGGGCCCATGGTCGAGGCCGGGAAATTGCCGTCGGCAATCACGATCTCGTCGCCGTGGCCCATGGTGGCGATGGCGTGCAGGAGGTCGGGACCGAGCAGGGGGTGAATGCCTTTCAGCATGATCTGCTCCTATTCCCGGACCGCGTCATCGCCGAGCGGCGGTGCGACCAGCGTATGCGCCTCGAAGGGGGCGAAGGCGGATGCCGGCAATTCCTCCGTCGTCAGCGCCATGTTGCGGTTGAGGCTCTCGGGCTTCGCGGTGCCGATGATGACGGAGGCGACCACCGGATGATGCAGCGGGAACTGCATGGCGAACTGGGCTAGCGGCTTGCCGGCCTGCTTTGCCAGGTCTTCCATGGCGCGCACCTTGGCGAGCACCTCGTCTGTTGCGGGGGTGTAGTCGAAATGGGCGCCGGGTACGGCGCCTGTCGCCAGGATGCCGGAGTTGAAGACGCCGCCGGCGGTGATGGAGGTGCCGCGCTTTTCGCAGAGCGGCAGCAATTCTTCGACAGCGGAGCGATCGAGCAGCGAATAGCGGCCGGCCATGAGGATGACGTCGATATCGATGTCGGCCATCATCTCCAGGCAGGCCGGGACTTCGTTGACGCCGAGACCGAAGGCCTTGATGGCGCCCGAGGATTTCAGCTGGTCGAGGGCCTTGTACCCGCCGTCGCGGAGCTGCTTGACGTAGTGGTCGTTGACGGCGCGGCCATGGGTATAGACGCCGATGTCATGGACATAGAGGATGTCGATGCGGTTCAGGCCGAGGCGGGCATAGCTGAAGTCGACCGAGCGCATGATGCCGTCATAGCTATAGTCGTAGACCAGCTTGAAGGGCAGCGGATCGACGAAGCCAACATTCGGGATCTGGTCCTTCGGCACGGGCGCCAGCAGGCGGCCGACCTTGGTGGAGAGCACATAGCTGTCCTCCGGCTTGTCGCGCAGGAAGTCGCCGACATAGCGCTCGGCCTGGCCGAAGCCGTAATGGGGGGCGGTGTCGAAATAGCGGATGCCGTGATCCCAGGCCGCCTGCAGCGTGGCGATCCCGACATCGCGGGGGCAGGGCCGGTAGAGGCCGCCGAGCGGAGCCGTGCCGAAGGAGTATTCGGTCACTTCGAGGGCGGTCTTGCCGATGCGTCTCGTCTTCATGCTGATATCCGGATCCTTGTTGTCGAGGTCAGAGCGTGGCACCGAGGTGCCACGGCACGAATTCATTGTCGCCGTAGCCGAAGAGCTCACTCTTAGTCTTCTTGCCCGAGGCGGTCTCGATGATCAGATCGAAAATGTCGCGGCCAAGCCCGGAGACGCTGGCATCCCCCGTGGCGATGACGCCGCAGTCGATGTCCATGTCCTCTTCCATCGCATTGTAGAGGGCGGTGTTGCTGGTCAGCTTGATGGAGGGCACGGGGCGCGAGCCGAAGCAGGAGCCGCGGCCGGTGGTAAACGCAATCACATTGGCGCCGCCGGCCACTTGGCCGGTTGCCGAAACGGGATCGTAGCCAGGCGTGTCCATGAAGACGAGGCCGTGTTCGGTGACGCGTTCGGCGTAATTGTAGACGGCGGTCAGCGGCGAGCGTCCGCCTTTGGCGACGGCACCAAGCGACTTTTCGAGAATGGTGGTCAGGCCACCCTTCTTGTTGCCAGGCGAGGGATTGTTGTCGAGCGATGCGCCATGCTGGGCGACATAGGCTTCCCACCAGGAGATCAGCCCATCGAGCTTGACGGCGACTTCTTCGTTGACGGCACGGCTGCGCAGGAGATGTTCGGCGCCGTAGATTTCGGAGGTCTCGGAGAGGATGGCGGTGCCACCGGCACCGGCCAGGATATCGACGGCAACGCCGAGGGCCGGATTGGCGGTGATGCCGGAGAGGCCGTCCGAACCACCGCATTGCAGGCCGACGATGATCTCGCTGACGGAGATCGGCTCACGACGGAGCGTGCCAACTTCGGCCGCGATTTCCTTGAGGATCGCAAGGGCGTTTTCTACCGCGCGGCGCGAGCCTCCAGCATCCTGGATGTTAAAATGGCGCTTGGAGGCGCCGGCGCCGCTCTGGCCGTACAGCGTGAGCTGGTTCACTTCGCAGCCGAGGCCGACCATCAGCACGCCGCCGAAATTCACGTGTCTTGTGTAGCCGGCTATCGTTCTATGCAGCGTGCGCATGCCGTCGCCGGTCGAGCTCATGCCGCAGCCCTGGTCGTGGACGATCGGCACGAAGCCGTCGATGCCCTCGTAATGTGGTAGGATAGTGCGGTTCGCTGCATCCGCAATGGCGCGACAGACCGTGGTGGAACAGTTCACGCTGGCAATGATGCCGATATAGTTGCGGGTCGCAGCGCGGCCATCGGCGCGTCGGTAACCCATGAAGGTACGGCCCTTGTCGGCTGCTGTTGCGGCTTCGGGGGGGGCAAGTCCGCTGACCGATAGGCGGTCTTCATCGAAGGCGAGATTGTGGGAATGGACGTGGTCGCCGGCCGCAATGTCCGTGGTCGCGCGACCGATGGCCTGCGCATATTTGACGACCGGTTCGCCCTTATGAATGGCGCGGACAGCGACCTTGTGGCCGGGATCGATCTTGGCCGAAGCTGCGGCGCCACCGGGCAGGACATACCCCGCCTCGATCGCAACAGTGGTCACGGCAACATTATCGTCCTGCGACAGCAGGATGCAGGCTGGTTTCGACACCCGATGTTTCTCCCATGCGTCCGGCCAGACCGGATTCTGTGTTTTGTCTTTTATCGGCAATAGACAGTTGCTCGTCAATGGGTATGATATCGATAAAGAACAATTTACGCGACGAGGGCGCGGGAGGAGAAGCTCAACGTCAAAGGAAGCAGGGAGACCGCAATCGGTGGTTTTCATTGCGCGCGGCTGCGTCTTGCGCCAAGAGGCAGAATACCGACACGCTAGACCAAGAAACATTCAGGCAGGGCCATGGCCAAGCAGAACACCGTCTTCAAGGATGCCTACAACCGCACGCTGAAGCTGATCGAGGAAACGGACACGCTTCCCTCGGAGCCGGAACTCGGCGGTTTGCTCAGCGTCAGCCGGACGACCGTGCGCGCGGTTTTAACGCGGCTCGGCGATGTGGGGCTTGTTGCCTGGGACAAGCGCTCGAAGACCGTGCTGCGCCGGCCGGAACAGGCCGATTATTTTCCGGACGAAGAAACGAACTCGCTCTCGGAGATCATCGAGCGCAGCTTCATGCGGCGGATCCTGGCCGGGGGGGCTCAGCCGGGCATGCAGATCAACGAGCTGGAGCTCGCCCGCGAGATCGGTATCGGCACGACCAGCGTTCGGGAATTCCTCATTCGTTTCAGCCGCTTCGGCCTGATCGAGAAGCGGCCCAACAGCCATTGGGTGCTCAAGGGCTTTACTCGCGAATTTGCGCTGGAACTCACCGAAGTGCGTGAGATGTTCGAACTGCGGTCGGCAGCAGCCTTCGTGCATCTGGCAGAAGATCATCCGGCCTGGGCGGAGCTCAAGGCGGTGGAAGCCCAGCATCACGCGCTGCTGGCCGATATCGACAACCGCTATACCGAGTTTTCGGAGCTCGACGAGCGCTTCCACCTGCTCGTCCAGAAGGCCTCGAGCAACCGCTTCATCATCGATTTCTACGACATCATCTCGATCGTCTTTCACTACCACTATCAGTGGAACAAGACGAACGCGCGGGCGCGCAACCAGCGGGCGCTGGAGGAGCATCTCGATTATACCCGGGCACTGTTCTCCCGGGATCCGGCCAAGATCGAGAAGGCCTGCCGTCAGCATTTGAAGTCCGCTCGAGAGACATTGCTGCAATCCATCCAGGAGATCGCCTGACCATGAGCACGCCCATCCTGCAATTCGGCACGAGCCGATTTCTCCAGGCACATGCGGACCTCTTCGTCAGCGAGGCCATGGAGGCAGGAAAGGCACTGGGACCCATCACTGTGGTGCAGACGTCGGGTGATCCGGCGCGCGCCGGGCGCATCGGAGCCCTGTCGGCGCCCGAAGGTTTTCCGGTGATCATCCGGGGGCTGGAGGAGGGGCGGCCGGTCGAGCGGGAGCTGCGCGTTCGATCGGTAACGCGATCGCTCTCGACCTCAAGCGACTGGGCCGAGGTCAGGCGGATCTTCGTCGAAGAGGCGAGGGTTGTGCTCAGCAATACCGGAGACAAGGGATATGCCTTGATCGAAGGGGACAGCGTCGACGGGGTCCCGCGCTCCTTTCCGATGAAACTGCTGGCACTTCTCCACGCGCGCTTCCGCGGCGGCGCGATGCCCTTGACGATATTGCCCTGCGAGCTCATCTCGCGGAATGGCGAGGTGCTGCGGGATCTGATCGTGGACCTTGCGAGCCGCCATGTTCCCGACGCGACCTTCGTGTTCTGGCTGTCGGAGCGGGTCATCTGGGGCAATACGCTGGTCGATCGCATCGTGTCGGAGCCGATCGAGCCGGCAGGCGCGGTGGCGGAGCCTTATGCGCTCTGGGCGATCGAGCGGCAGCCGGGGCTGACCATCCCTTGCGAGCATCCTGCAATCAAGGTGGTCGATGATCTGACACCTTACGAGCGGCTGAAACTGCACATCCTCAATCTCGGTCATACGGTCCTGGCCGATCGCTGGCTGAAGGACGCACGACCCGAGGCGGAATGTGTGAAAGAGATCCTTGCCGATGCCGCGATCCGCACAGAGCTCGAGGCGATCTATGCGCAAGAGGTCGTTCCGGGATTTCGCCAACATGGTCTGGGCGACGAGGCGGAAGTCTATGTCGCGACCACGCTCGAGCGTTTCCGCAATCCCACCCTCGACCACCGGCTGCGCGACATTGCCGGCAACCACGCGGAAAAGATCGTCCGCCGTATCATCGGTTTCAAGGACTGGTGTCCCGGGGTCGCCATGCCGAAGCTCTCGGCCATTGCCGGTCGCTGAAGCCGGCCATCAGGCCGGTGGCTGGCCTTTCGAGCGCATGCGCCGCCGGAAGGCGGTGGGCTTTTCGACGAAGCGTTCGCTGAAGGCCTCGTAAAAGCGGGAGACTGAGCCGAAGCCGCTTTCGAAGGCGACGTCGGTGATCGACAGATCGGTCGAAATCAGCAGCGATTGGGCCGTGTCGAGACGATGGCGCACGATCGCCTGGTTGATCGTGTGGCCGACGGCGCGCTTGAAGATCGACATCGCATAGTTCGGATGCAGGCCTACCGCATTGCCGACGTCCTCTGCGGAGATGCTGTCCAGGGCGTGCTCGGCGATGAAGCGCAGCATGCGTTCGATGTGCTCCACGCGCTCGCTGTCATTGGCGCTGAAGCTGGCGATCGCCGAGCCTTCCTCGCGCAGATCCCGCCAGCCGTCGCGTTCGATCCTGAGAACCCGCGCCGTCAACTCGTTGCGCACGATCTCGGTCAGGTTCTCGTCGCCGGCCAGGAGTTCCTCCCGCCAGCGCTGGAAGATATCCCGGTCCCAGGAGCGGATTTCGAGCGCTTCGATCATGGCGCCGCGGAAGACCGCATCCCGAAAGCGGCTCAAGTTCGCAAGGCCAAGGAAGACCGACATCGGCACGTATAGGCAGACGAAACGTGTGCCCTCCTGCCGGTCGATCACCTGATGCGGGATCATGCCCCAGAAGAGGCAGAGTCGTCCTTCGTCGACCGTCAGTTCGCGTCCGTCGAACCAGTAGGTCATGTGGCCTGTCAGCACGAAGTTGAGTTCGATCTGGCTGTGCATGTGCGGGCCTGCCATGCGCTGGACCGTCAGATTTTCGCCAGCACAAAAGCGGTGATCGCCGAAGATGACCAGCGGGTGGCGTGGGTCGTGATCCGGGTGAACCGGGACCGATTCGTCCTCCAACAGCGGCTTCACATGTTCCAAATCTTAGGATCCCGGAAAAGTTCGGTGAAAACTCGGTAGATTATTACGGGTTTGAATCGGATGATCAAGCAGAGCTGGGAATTCCGCTCCGGTGGGATCCGGGGCTTCAAGCTCCGCAATGCGATGCATAACGGTCATAGGGAGGAAAACATGACCTTTTTCAAAAGCCTGAGCAGCTTTGCTCTGGGTGCAGCCCTTCTGTCGTCTACCGCGTTCGCCGGTGAAATCGTTCTCAATTCCGACCATTCCGATCCGGCGCCGAAAAAGGCGATGGAAGAATTGATCGCCGATTTCCAGAAGGCCAATCCCGATATCACGGTGAAGTGGAACAACTTCGACCACGAAGGCTACAAGTCCGCCATCCGCAACTTCCTGACCGCCGATGCGCCTGACGTCGCCGCATGGTATGCCGGCAACCGCATGGAGCCCTTCGTCAAGGCTGGTCTGTTCGAAGACGTCACGGATGTCTGGGACGCCAATGGCCTGAACGACCAGCTGAAGTCGGCGTCTGCCTCGATGACCATCGATGGCAAAAAGTGGGGCGTGCCCTACACCTACTACCAGTGGGGCATCTACTACCGTAAGGACATCTTCGCGGAACAGGGCATCGAGCCGCCGAAGAACTGGGCGGAATTCCTGGCTGCCTGCGAGAAGCTGAAGTCTGCCGGCATCACGCCGATCACCATCGGCACCAAGGCCCTGTGGCCGACGGGCGGCTGGTTCGATTACCTGAACCTGCGCGTCAACGGTTATGAGTTCCACATGGAGCTGACCTCGGGCAAGGTTCCCTACACCGATCCGCGCGTGAAGGCCGTGTTCGAGAAGTGGGGCGAGCTCGTCAATGCCGGCTACTTCAATGAAAACCATGCCGCGATCGACTGGCAGGATGCTATCCCGCAGATGGTGCAGGGCAAGGCCGCCATGTATCTGATGGGCAATTTTGCCGTTGCCACGATGAAGGACGGCGGTCTGACGGAAGACCAGATCGGCTTCATGCAGTTCCCGGAAATCACGGCCGGTATCCCGATGGCCGAGGAAGCGCCGACCGACACCTTCCACATCCCGTCGGGCGCGAAGAACAAGGAAGATGCGAAGAAGTTCCTCGCCTATCTTGCTTCGCCGGAAGCGCAGACCAAGATGAACGCGACGCTCGGCCAGCTGCCGGTCAACAACCAGGCTGAAAAGCCGGCGGATCCATTCCTCAATGCCGGTTTCGAGATGCTGTCGAACGCCTATGCGCTCGCGCAGTTCTACGATCGCGATGCCAATGCCGAAATGGCAAAGGCTGGTATGGAAGGCTTCCAGGAATTCATGGTCAAGCCTGACCGCCTCGATGCGATCCTCGAGCGCCTCGAAAAGGTTCGCGCCCGCGTTCACAAGTAAACACTAGAGCTCCCTGCGCCGGGTGCTGTGGGTCTCCCTGGGCCCATGGCATCCGGTTGCCGTTTCCCTTGACCTTCAGAGGTGCCGCCATGAGCAACACCGTTCCTTCGTCGTCCGGTTTCTGGAAGCGAAACCAGCAGACGCTTGCGCCCTTCCTGTTCCTGGCGCCCGGCATGCTGATGTTCCTGATCTATGTGCTCGTGCCGATCTTCGAGTCGATCTGGATCAGCTTTCATGACTGGGACGGTCTCGGCGCCATGACCTGGATCGGCCTCGGCAATTATGCCGAGCTCATCGATGACGATGCCTTCTATACGTCGCTGTCCAACAACGTGATCTGGCTGGTGCTCTATCTGCTGTCGATCCCGGCGGGTCTCGCTGTCGCCCTCTTTCTCAACCAGACCGTCGCTGGGATCCGGCTCTACAAATCTCTGTTCTTCTTCCCCTTTGTGATCAGCCAGGTCGTTGTCGGTCTGATGTTCACCTGGTTCTACGCGCCGGATTTCGGCCTGTTCGCCAAGCTCACGGAAATGCTGTTCGGCGAACAGATCGCCGTGCTGGCCGACGAACGCTACGTCACCTACGGCATTATCGTTGCGGGTCTCTGGCCGCAGACGGCCTATTGCATGATCCTCTATCTGACAGGTCTCAACAACATCAATCCGGAGCAGGTGGAAGCCGCGCGCATGGATGGCGCCAAGGGTTTGAAGCTGCTCTGGTATGTGATCCTGCCGCAGCTTGCGCCGGCGACCTTCATCGCCATGGTCGTGACCGTGATTGGCTCGCTGCGCTCCTTCGACCTCGTATCCATCATGACCGCCGGCGGGCCCTACGGGTCGAGCCAGGTGCTCTCCTACTTCATGTATGAGCAGGCGCTCTCGGAATACGGGTTCCGCATGGGTTACGGCGCCTCGATCGCTGTCGTGCTGTTCCTCATCATGATGGTCTTCATCTCGCTCTTCATCGTCCGCATACTCGCCCAGGAAAGGAACGCCTGATGTTCCCCACTCCGATCCAGAAGGCCTCGCCCTTTGCGCAGACGGCCTACAAGATCCTGCTGCCGGTCGCGCTCTTCCTCTGGCTTTTGCCGTTGATCGGCGTGGCCGTGACCTCGGTTCGCCCGGCAGGCGACCTCGCCGCGGGCAATTACTTCGGGATCCCCTCGGGCTTTGCCGGCTTCGAGAACTATTCGGCGGTCTTCAACAACTCGCCGATCGGCTATTACATCCTGAACTCGTTCAAGGTGACGATCCCGACGGTGATCGGCGCGGTGGCGCTCTCTTGCCTCACGGGCTTTGCGCTCGCGGTCTACAAGTTCAAGGGCAATCTCGTCCTCTTCTTCATGTTCGTCGCAGGCAACTTCATTCCGTTCCAGATCCTGATGGTTCCGGTGCGCGACATGACGCTGCGCGCGGGGCTCTACGACACGACCATGGGTCTCGTGCTCTTCCATGTCGCCTTCCAGACCGGCTTCTGCACGCTCTTCATGCGCAATTTCATCAAGGGCCTGCCCTTTGCGCTGATTGAATCGGCGCGCGTGGAAGGCGTCTCCGAATGGCGGATCTTCCGCTATATCGTGCTGCCGTTGATGCGTCCGGCGATCGCGGCGCTGTCCGTGCTGATCTTCACCTTCGTCTGGAACGACTACTTCTGGGCAACGGTCCTGGTGCAGGGCCAGCATGCCATGCCGGTCACGGCTGGCCTCTATTCGTTGAACGGCCAGTGGGTTGCCGCCTGGCATCTCGTTTCCGCCGGATCGATCGTTGCGGCCCTGCCGCCGGTCGCCATGTTCTTCCTCATGCAGCGCCACTTCATCGCTGGCCTCACACTCGGAGCGACCAAGGGATGACCAGCAAGATTATCACCATCGACTCGGGGCAACTGGCACTCAGCCTGCGCCTGCCGGAACTCGGCATGCCGGAAATCATCTCCTTCGGGGCGGAGCCTGCGGAAGCCGATCCGCTGTTCGAGATCGAACGGTCGAGCCGGGTCAACGGCATGGACGTGGCCGTACCCTCCTCTGTACTTCTGCCGACAGGCGGCATGGGTTTCTTCGGCTGGCCGGCGATTGCCGGACATCGCGGCGGGCGCGATTTCGTCGCCCAGTTCGGTCAGTGGGAATATTTCCGGGATCAGAACCAGACCGTGCTTGCCGGTCTCGACTCCGTGTCGAAGCTGGCGCTGTCAATCACGCTGACGGCCCATCCGTCCGGCCTGATTTCCATGGCAACGAAGCTGACCAATCGCGGCGAGACGGACTATCAGCTCGATCGTTGCATGGCGGGCACCTTCCTCGCGCCGGCTGGCGACCTGCAGGTGATGAGCTTCACCGGCATCTGGGGTCGCGAATTCCAGACGCGGCGCGAGCTTCTCGGCAATGGCACCTGGATCCAGGAGAACCGCCGCGGTCGCACCTCGCATGATCGCTTTCCGATGCTGTTCATCGAGAGCGAGACCCAGATCTTCGGCGTGACGCTCGGCTTCAGCGGCAACCATCAGATGGTGATCGACCGGACCGATGATGGACAGCGCCTCGTGCATCTCGGCGAATTGTTCGAGCCGGGCGAGATTGTGCTTGGTCCGGGTCAAAGCTATGAGAGCCCGGTTGCCTATGCCGGTGCGGATACGGAAGACTTCCACGCCTTCGTACGCGAGGAGCTGATCAGCTGGCCGGGCGGCCGGATGACGCCCCGTCCGGTGACGCTGAATACCTGGGAAGGCAATTACTTCGACCACCAGATGGACTCGCTGAAAGCCCAGGCGACAGCCGCAGCCGAGCTCGGCATCGAGCGCTTCGTGCTCGACGACGGCTGGTTCGGCAAGCGTGACAACGACACCACGAGCCTCGGCGACTGGGATATCGATGCGCGCAAGTACCCTGATGGTCTGAAGCCGCTGGTCGATCACGTGACCGGGCTTGGCATGCAGTTCGGTATCTGGTTCGAGCCTGAGATGGTGAACCCGGTGTCCGAGCTCTACAAGGCGCATCCCGACTGGGCGCTGACGATCGAGGGTCGCCCTATCCTGGAATCACGCACTCAGCTGGTACTGGATCTGACGCGTCCGGAGGTCTCCGACTATCTCTTCGGCAAGATCGATGCGGTGCTGTCCAGCCTTGCCGTTTCCTACATCAAGTGGGACATGAACCGCGACCTGACGCATGCGGCCGGTTGCGACGGCAAGGCGAAAACATCAGCCCAGACCCGCGCCGTCTATGCACTGATGGACCGCGTTCGTGCGGCCCATCCCGATGTCGAAATCGAAAGCTGCGCCTCCGGTGGCGGGCGTATCGACTACGGCGCCCTGAAGCGCACCCATCGCGTCTGGACGTCCGATTGCACGGATGCGCTGGAGCGGCTGGAAATCCAGCGCGGCGCGTCCGCCTTCGTGCCGCCGGAAATTCTCGGAAGCCATATCTCGGCCTCGCCGAACCATCAGACCGGTCGCCGCCATACGCTGACCTTCCGGGCGCTGGTCGCCATCGCCTATCATCTCGGTGTGGAGTTGAACCCGCTCGAACTCACCGATGAGGAGCGCGACGAACTCAAGGTCTATATCGAGACCTACAAGCGGCTACGCGATCTCTTCCACGCGCCGGGCGCAAGTTTCCGCATGGAGCCGATCGACGGCCGTTATGTCTGGGGTGCGGCTTCGGACGAGAAGATCGTGGTGATCGTCGCTCAGGGGCCGCAGATGGTAGGCGAACAGCCAGCACCGCTGCGTCTGCCCGATCACGTGACCCAGTTCGGTGGCCAGTGGCGGATCAAGACCGTGCTGCCGGCAGAACCACAATTCATCCGTATCTCCAAGGGGCAGAAAGCGCTGCTTTCCGGCGGTGTCAGTTTCGCGCTTTCCGGTGCCGGCCTTGCCGGCCTGCCGCTGCCGATGCTGATGCCGGAAAGTGCACTTCTCCTCGAACTCGAACCGATCAAGGGAGGCAAGACCCATGGCTGACGTGAGCCTGCGTGGCGTCAAGAAACAGTTCGGCGCGCTCAGCGTCATCAAGGGTGTGGATCTCGACGTCAAGGACGGCGAGTTCTGCGTCTTCGTCGGCCCCTCCGGCTGCGGCAAGTCCACGCTTCTGCGCATGATTGCGGGCCTTGAAGACATCACCGCCGGTTCGCTTGCGATCGGTGGTCAGGACATGACCAGCATCGGCCCCTCCGAGCGCGGCGTTGCCATGGTTTTCCAGTCCTATGCACTTTATCCGCACATGACGGTTGAGGAAAACATCGGCTTCGGTCTGAAGATGACCGGTCAGCCCAAGGCGCTGATTGCGGAGCGCACTGCCGTTGCCGCCAAGATGCTGCAGCTTGAGCCGCTCCTGCAGCGCAAGCCCGGCCAGCTCTCCGGCGGCCAGCGCCAGCGTGTCGCGATCGGTCGCGCGATCGTCCGCAATCCGGAAGTCTTCCTGTTCGACGAGCCGCTGTCGAACCTCGATGCGGCGCTGCGCGTCCAGATGCGGACCGAGCTTTCCAAGCTGCATCAGGATCTGAAGGCGACGATGATCTACGTGACCCACGACCAGGTCGAGGCCATGACCATGGCGGATAAAATCGTCGTGCTGTCGGCCGGCAAGATCGAGCAGGTCGGTTCGCCGCTCGAACTCTATCACCGCCCGAATAATCTCTTCGTTGCCGGCTTCATCGGCTCGCCGAAGATGAATTTTCTGAAGGTTCAGGCCTCGACTGCCGACGGTGTTGCCGTGGTGCGCCTGCCCGGGGCGGAGATCTCGATCCCGACGCAAGGCGCGAGCGTTCCGGCCGGCGACCTGACCTTCGGCATTCGACCCGAGCATATCGATGCAACCGGCCAGGGCGATGTTGTCATCGAGGCAACCGTCAAGCTCGCCGAATATCTGGGGTCGGAAACGCTGTTCTTCGTCACGCTTGCCGATGGCTCTGAGCTTGCTGTGAAGGCCGATGGTCTCGCCAGCGAGAAGCCCGGCCAGACGCTGCGCCTCGGCATCGATGCCAAGGCCTGCCATCTGTTCGACAAGGACGGCAAGGCCGTCATCAATGGGGATCTGACACGATAATGCTGGGCGTCTGCTACTATCCGGAACACTGGGACGAAAGCCGGTGGCGAACCGACGCGCGCCGGATGCGCGAACTCGGCATTTCCTTCGTGCGCATCGGTGAATTCGCCTGGTCCCGTCTGGAGCCGTCGCGCGGCAATTTCACCTTCGAATGGCTCGACCGGGCGATCGACGTGCTGCATGAAGCGGGCCTTAAGGTCGTGCTCGGCACGCCAACCGCGACCCCGCCCAAGTGGCTGGTGGACGAATGCCCCGATATCATTCCCTATGACGAGCAGGGCCGCCCGCGCGGCTTCGGCTCGCGGCGTCACTACACCTTCTCATCGGAGACCTGGTGGAAGGAAAGCGCGCGGATCGTCGAGATCGTCGCCGAGCGCTACGGGACCCATCCCGGCATTGTCGGCTGGCAGACGGACAATGAATATGGCTGTCACGATACCACGCTCTCTTGGGGGCCGGAGGATCTGAAGAGCTTCAAGCGCTGGCTGCGGCTGCGCTACCAGTCGACGGACCAGTTGAACGAAGCCTGGGGTTCGGTTTTCTGGTCGATGGAGCTTTCGAGCTTCGACGACGTTGCGCTGCCGAACCTGACGGTGACCGAGCCGAACCCGGCGACGCGTCTCGACTTCTGGCGCTTCCATTCGGATCAGGTCGCGGCTTACGACAAGACGCAGTGCGAGATCATCCGCAAGCATTCGCCCGGCCGTTGGATCACCCATAACTTCATGGGCTTCGTGTCCGACTTCGACCACTTCAAGGTCGGCGACAATCTCGATCTGGCCTCCTGGGACAGCTATCCGATCGGCTTCGTTGAGAAGTTCCCCTTTACCGAGGAAGAGCGCAATCGCTGGGCCGAAACCTCGCATCCCGATATCGCGCCCTATCACCACGATCTCTACCGCGCCGTCGGCAAGGGTCGCTTCTGGGTGATGGAGCAGCAGCCGGGTCCGGTCAACTGGGCGCCGTGGAACCCGGTGCCGAAGCCCGGCATGGTGCGTCTGTGGACCTGGGAGGCGTTCGCGCATGGGGCCGACGTCGTCAGCTATTTCCGCTGGCGCCAGGCACCTTTCGCGCAGGAACAGATGCATGCGGGTCTGAACCTGCCGGGCCTCGACGAGTGGTCGCCGGGCGGCAAGGAAGCCATGCAGGTTTCGGAGGAGCTCCTTGCTCTCGGCGCGCTTCCCGAGACGAAGCAAGCACCCGTGGCGCTGGTCTTCGACTACCAGAGCTACTGGTCGACGATGATCCAGCCGCAGGGCAAGGATTTCCGTTACGAAGAGCTCTGCTTCCGCTGGTACGAGGCCCTTCGCCATCTTGGCCTGAACGTCGATTTCGTCCGCCCGGGTGCCTCGCTCGAGGGTTATCCGCTTGTTGTCGTGCCCTGCATGACGGAAGTGACCGAAGCGGCACGCGCTGAGCTTGAGAAGGCCAAGGGTGTCGTCGTGATCGGCGCGCGAACGGGTTCGCGCGACCGCAATTTCCGCATCCCGGAAAACCTGCCGCCGGGTCCTCTCGGCGCACTGACGGGCAATCGTGTCGTTCAGGTTTCCTCCCTGCGTCCGGGTCTCTCTGATGGCGTCTCCGGTGCGGTTTCGGGTTACGCGATCCGCTGGCGCGAATATGTGGAGACGTCGGCGTCGGTGCTCGCCACCTTCGACAATGGCGATCCGGCGCTGACCGAGAAAGGCAATGTGCTCTATCTCGCCTGCTGGGCCGATGCCGGGCTGCTGGCTGAGGTGCTGGAACTGGCCACCAAGAAGGCCGGTGTTTCGACGCTCCGCGTGCCCGACTTCATCCGTATCCGTCGCCGCGGCGATCTCGTCTTCGCCTTCAACTACGGAACGGAAGACTGGGCGCTGCCTGCAGGGGCGGAGCCGGTGCTTGGCGAGCGCGTGCTGAAACCGCAGGCGGTGGCCGCCTGGCGGGTCTGAAATTGGAACTTCACTCGGGGCCGGCGTCATGCCGGCCCTTTCCGTTCCGGCCGGATCTGTTCGGAACTCATCCATGGCTCACCGGTTTGACCCTCGAACCCCACACGAGGAGACGAACACATGGCCGATTATCCCACACCGCCGTTCTCGCAGGAGAAGGTCCCCATGCCGGGCCGGACTGCCGACATGAATCCGAGGCCTGATCACGGCGAAGACAGCTACAAGGGCTCCGGAAAGCTCGAGGGCCTGAAGGCGATCATCACCGGTGGCGACAGCGGGATCGGCCGTGCTGTGGCGATTGCCTATGCGCGGGAAGGTGCCGATGTCCTGATTTCCTATATCGAAGAGGATGAGGACGCGAAGGATACCGCCCAGTGGGTGGAAAAAGCCGGCCGCAAGGCGGTGCTGGTTCGGGGCGACATCCAGAATGCCGATCACTGCCGCGAGATCGTGGACACGGCGGTCCGCGAACTCGGTGGCGTCGATATCCTGGTCAACAATGCCGCCCATCAGGCATCGTTCGAAGACATCACCGAGATCCCGGATGAAGAGTGGGAACTCACCTTCCGCGTCAACATCCATGCGATGTTCTATCTGACCAAGGCTGCAGTGCCGCACATGACGAATGGCGGTTCGATCATCAACACGGCGTCCATCAATTCGGATAGCCCGAGCCCTAATCTTCTCGCCTATGCGACCACAAAGGGTGCGATCCAGAACTTCACCGCCGGGCTGGCGCAGATGCTGGCGGAAAAGAAGATCCGAGCCAATGCCGTGGCTCCCGGTCCGATCTGGACGCCGCTCATTCCGTCGACCATGCCGGAGGAAAAGGTGAAGAACTTCGGCAAGCAGGTGCCTATGCAGCGCCCGGGCCAGCCGGCGGAGTTGCAGACGGCTTATGTGATGCTGGCCGATCCGCTCTCCAGCTACGTTTCCGGAGCGACGATCGCAGTGACCGGCGGCAAGCCAATCATCTGAGGCGCTGTCGCTTGCCTTTCATGGATCGCGTGGCATGGTGCGCGCCATGAACAAAGTGATCCTGATCATTCTCGACGGGCTGCGTTACGACGCGGCCCGTACCTGTCTCGGCTATCTGGAAGGGCTCGTCGCAGCCGGCCGCGCCGATGTGCGCAAGCTCACCTGCGAACTGCCGGCCATGTCGCGACCGCTCTATGAAACCTTGCTGACCGGCCGAAAGCCCGTGGATCACGGCGTGGTCAGCAATGGCGTGGTGCGGCGGTCGGTGGGTGACAATCTCTTCGCCCGGGTGCGCGCGCATGGCGGCGTGACGGCTGCGGCCGCCTATCACTGGGTATCGGAGCTTTATGTCTCCTGCCCGTTCGATCGGTATCGCGATCGCCTTCTCGTCGATGGAAGCGGGGACATCACGCATGGCCTGTTCTACTGGGATGACGCCTATCCCGACAGCCATCTCTTTGCCGATGCCGAATGGCTCGTCCGCTCCAGGGCGCCCGATTTTCTCCTGCTCCACCCGATGAATGTCGACGACGCGGGCCACAAGCATGGGGGCGACAGTGTCGGTTACCGCAACGCGGCCCGGACACAGGGCGATCTGCTCGCCCGCCACCTGCCAGGCTGGGTCGAGGCCGGTTACACCGTCATCGTCACCGCGGATCATGGCATGGGTGATGACGGCAATCATGCCGGACCGACGCCTGAGGAGACCGAGGTTCCGTTCTATACGATCGGCTTCCGGCTGGAGCGAGATCAGCCTTTTGCGCAGACAGAAATCGCCGGTCTCGTCTGCCGACTGATGGATATCGACGCCGGATCGATGCCTATCTTCGACGGAGCCATCGAGCGCCTCTGAGACAATCTGCGCCTGATCCGGTCTTGCTGTCCGCCGTATTGGAAAACACAGACCTGCAGGAGATCAAGATGTCCGCCTTTTCCGGAATGACGTCCCTCAACCCCGGTTACCGTGCCCTCGTGCTGGGAGCCAGCGGTGGTATCGGCGGTGCCTTTGCCGCAGCCATCAAAGCCGATCCCGCCTGCGGCAGCGTGACGGAGTTGTCGCGAAGCCGCGACGGGTTCGACATTACGGATGATGGCGCCGTCGGCGCTGCGGCTGCACGGCTTTCCGATGCGGGGTTGAAATTCGATCTCATCCTCTGTGCGACGGGCGCGCTCGTCATCAATGGCAATGGCCCAGAAAAGACCATCAAGGCGATCCAGGGCGACGTGATGGCGGCGCAATTTGCGTTGAACGCCATCGGCCCGGCGCTGGCGCTAAAGCACTTTGCACCGCTTCTCTCCAATGAAGGCAAGAGCGTGTTTGCGACGCTCTCGGCACGCGTGGGCTCGATCGGGGACAACAAGCTCGGTGGCTGGATTTCCTATCGCTCCGCCAAGGCAGCGCTCAACCAGATCACCCGAACGTCGGCGATCGAGATTGCTCGCCTCCGGCCGAAAAGTGTGGTCGTCGCGATGCATCCCGGGACGGTCGATACCGGCTTTTCAGGCGGGTTCTCCAAGGGCCATGACCGGATCCAGCCGGCGGAAAGCGTGGCCATGATGCTCTCGGTGCTGGACCGTCTGGAGCCGGCGCAGACGGGCGGTTTCTTCGCCTATGACGGTCAGCCGATCGAATGGTGAAAGCATCGCGCATCCATCTCGTGCTCGGTGACCAGCTCAGCCATTCGCTGTCTGCGCTTGCCGATGCCGATCCGCAGGGCTCGCTCGTGCTGATGGCGGAAGTCATGAGCGAAGCAACCTATGTGAAGCACCACAAGAAGAAGATCGCCTTCCTCTTCTCCGCCATGCGGCACTTCGCCGAGGCGCTGCGGGAGAAGGGGTTCCAGGTGCGTTACGTCACGCTGGATGACCCTGAGAACACGCAGAGCCTGAGGGGTGAACTTGCCCGGGCGATTGCCGAGAGCGGAGCCTCCTCCATCGTCGCCACCGAATGCGGAGAATGGCGTCTGGCGGAGGAGATGCGGGGCTGGGAGACACATCTCGGCGTACCCGTCGAGATCCGCGAAGATCATCGCTTCCTCTGTTCGATCGAAGATTTCCGGCAGTGGCGCAAGGGCCGCAAGCAGTTGCGGATGGAGTATTTCTACCGCGACATGCGCAGACGGCATCGGGTGCTGCTGGAGGGTGAGGAGCCTGTCGGGGGCAAATGGAATTTCGACGCCGACAACCGCAAGCCGCCTGCCGAGGGGCTCAAGGGGCCAAGGCGGATCAGCCATGCCAAGGATGCAATCACAAAATCCGTACTGGCACTCGTTGAGGAACGGTTTGCCGACAATATGGGCTCACTCGACAGCTTCCACTATGCCGTGACTTCGGACCAGGCGGAGATGGAGCTGCAGCAGTTCATCGACGAGATCCTGCCCAATTTCGGCGACTACCAGGACGCGATGGTGAAGGGCGAGCCGTATCTCTATCACTCGCTTATCTCCTCATACGTGAATGCCGGTTTGCTTTTGCCGATTGATGTCATCCGTCGTGCGGAAGCCGCATGGTTCGAGGGGCTTGCGCCGCTCAATGCGGTCGAGGGTTTCATCCGCCAGATCCTCGGCTGGCGCGAATATGTGCGCGGCATCTACTGGACCGAGATGCCCGATTATGCGCAACGCAATCATCTTTCGGCCGCACGCCCGCTGCCGCAGATGTACTGGACGGCCAAGACCGACATGGTTTGCATGAAGGGCGCAATCAGTGACACGATCGAGCATGCCTATTCGCATCACATCCAGCGGCTTATGGTGACCGGCAATTTCGCCATGCTGGCCGGGATCGATCCGGCAGAGGTCTGCGAGTGGTATCTGGCCGTCTATTCGGACGCCTATGAATGGGTGGAACTGCCGAACACGCTCGGCATGGCTCTTTATGGCGATGGCGGGCTCATGGCGAGCAAGCCCTATGCGGCGAGCGGAAAATACATCGACCGGATGAGCAATTTCTGCGGTGGATGCCGCTATGATCCCAAGCTGACGACGGGGCCTCGCGCCTGTCCGTTCAATGCGCTCTATTGGGATTTTCTCGATCGCAACACCGAAAAGCTTGCCCGCAATCCGCGGCTTTCGAACATGTATGCGACCTGGCGGCGCATGGACCCCTTCAAGCAGGATGCCATCCGCAAGCATGCGGCCCAGGTGCTCGACACTCTCAACGTGCTTTGAGCGACCGAGGGTTAGATCACCGGGCTCGGTTCTTCCTTCAAGAGGCCGCTGGTGCGCAGCAGCGAGCTGAAGCGGCCGCCGAGCGCGCTCAGCTGGTCGTAATTGCCCATCTCGATGATCCGGCCGTGGTCGAGGAAAACAACGAGATCAGCCTCACGGATGGTGGAGAGGCGGTGCGCGATGATGAAGGTCGTGCGGTTCTGGCGAAGCCGGTCGATCGCCTGCTTCACCCGGGCTTCGGTCTCCACATCGAGCGCGCTGGTCGCCTCGTCGAGAACGAGGATCGGCGCGTTCTTCAGGATGGCGCGGGCAATTGCGATGCGCTGGCGCTCGCCTCCGGAGAGGCGGTTGCCGCGCTCGCCGACATGGGTGTCGTAGCCGATCATCCGGCTTTCGATGAAGTCGGTCGCGGCGGCGGCTTCGGCGGCCTGGATGATTTCCTCTTCCGTCGCCTCTTCGCGACCGAGGCGGATATTGTCCTTGATCGAGCGGTTCAGAAGACCGGCATCCTGGAAGACCGTCGCGATGGCGTGGCGCAGCGATTTGCGCGTCACCTTGGCGATGTCCTGTCCGTCGATCAGGATCTGGCCGGATTGCGGATCGTAGACCCGCTGAAGCAGGTTGATGAGGGTCGTCTTGCCGGCACCCGTCGGGCCGACGATCGCGACCGTCTGGCCTGCGCGCACATGGAAGGAGATGTCGCGCACGCCCTGGGTCGTCGAGGCAAAGTCGAAGCAGACATCGCGGAATTCGACATCACCCTTGACCGGCTTCAGATCGGCAGCGCCTGCACGCTCTTCCCGCTCCTGGACGGCGTCTTCCAGCTTGTAGAAGTCCTCGAGCTTCGAGCGCGCCTCGAAGATCTGGTTGACGAAGGTGATCATCTGATCGAGGCGGGCGATCAGCAGGCCGGCAAAGCCGGTGAAGGCGATGATGTCGCCGACCTTGAGTTCACCGCGCTGGACGAGCAGCGTGCCGATGACAAGGATCACCAGCATCGACAGGGTCGACGCAATGCGGTTCAGCGCGCCTGCGAGAGCCCACCAGTCAAGAACCGGATACTGTGCCGACAGCAGCTTGGTCGTGTATTCCTTGAGGGCACGAGTTTCGAGCTCGATACGGTTGTAGCTGTGCAGGACGGAAACGTTGCTGATCGAGTCGCTCACATGGGAAAAGACCGTGTGATAGTGGCTCTCGACGGAGGCCTGGCCTTCCTTGGTGCGGTTCATCACCGTCTTGCCGATAATGACATAGAGAACGGCCAGGACGATCAGGACGGAGGTGAGGCGCACATCCATCGAGAAGGCGGTCGGAATCAGCAATGCGAGCGCCACGGCCGTTGCCAGATGGGTGCGCATGAATTCGAGCCATAGACCGAAGAGCGTTTCACCGGCACGCAGCAACGTGTGCAGGGCGTTCGACGTGCCGCGCTGGTGGTGCCAGCTGAGCGGCATGGAGATGATCTTGGCGAAGGAATCGGTGAGCAGATCGGCGCGTCGACCATGGGCAAGCCTGTCCGCCTGTCTCGCGACGAGGACATAGGCGACCGTGTTGAAGACGCCGAAACAGCCCCAGGCGATCAGGATCGTCGTTGCGTCGCGCTTTTCCGAGATGGCGTCGATGATGCGGCCGAAGAGGATCGGCTCAAGAATCGTGATGACGGCGAGAACGACGTTGGCGATGACGACGAGCGAAACCTTCAGCCTGTAGCGGGCAAGGTAGGTCAGAGCCTTGAAATAGACCTGGAGCAGAGACAAGTCGCGTCACCTTCGTTCGTTCACCGTGCCAGCCGGGGCAGGATAATCTGCTGGTGGTCTGTCGGTCGCTGGATGCCTAATACCACAGCCATTGCTCCGCAAGATGGGAGTGCATCCTCCACCTGAAGAGAGGTTCCGGCATGCCAGACTCGACCGTCCTGCTTTAAGCTTCCCATAACGCAATTTGACGATAAATGTTCATATTGCTCCGGGTGGTTGAAAAAACCGCTGCTCGTGGCTTTTTAATGGTATTTTAGCCGCGCATTTTGGAGAGACTTTTGTGAACATCAATCAATTGCTGCATTTTTTGGTCGTTGTCGATGAGTGCCGCTCGGCGGCGGAGGTCGTCAAAGAGCTGGAAAAACTCATCCGTTCCTATGGTTTTGAGTATTATGGCGTGGTCCGGCAGCCCAAGCCGGACGAGAATCCGATGGAGCTTGTCTTGACCGGTGAGTGGCCCGAAGGGTGGCCGCAGCTCTACATCGCGAAGAAATACGTGCTGATCGATCCGACGATCCGCTATCTCGGCCAGGCGCAGGCGGGTTTCCGCTGGCGCGATGCGCTTCATGCCTTCCGCGCCGATCCGCACCGCAAGCGCATGGAGCGCATGCTGGGTGACAGCATGCGGTTCGGTCTGCTCGACGGCTATATCTTCCCGGTCCACGGGCGGACCGGCTTGCTCGGCAACATGACCGTCGGCGGGCGTCCGGTTGACCTCTCGCCGACCGAAATCGCGCTCTTCGATGCGGTGGCGAAGAAGGCCTATTGGCGTCTCGTCGAGTTCAAGGACGCGGATGCCGGCGAAGCCGTCAAGCCGATCGATACGCGCATGACGCGGCGCGAGATGGAAGTGTTGAATTACCTGGCCGACGGGCTGACTTCCAACGAGATCAGCAAGATCCTGAAGATCTCCAACCACACCGTCGACTGGTACATGAATGGTATTCAGGACAAACTGAACGCGAAGAACCGGCAACATGTCGTTGCCATGTCGTTCCGTCTCGGGCTGGTAACCTGAGGCGGGGCGGAATCTTCTCCGCGTCCGCCAAGGCAAATTGAACTTCCTAAAACAACACGCTATGACTTTTCTTCGCAGGTGCACAATGCCCTGGCATATCGTTTTGGGGAGATCGAATTGCCAATATCCAAGATCCTTGTCGCCAACCGTTCGGAAATCGCGATCCGCGTCTTTCGCGCCGCCAACGAGCTCGGTCTGAAAACGGTCGCCATCTGGGCCGAGGAAGACAAACTCGCGCTGCACCGCTTCAAAGCGGACGAAAGTTACCAGGTTGGTCGTGGTCCGCACCTGACACGGGATCTGGGGCCGATCGAAAGCTACCTTTCGATCGATGAAATCATCCGCGTCGCCAAGCTGTCCGGCGCGGATGCCATCCATCCGGGTTACGGGCTTTTGTCGGAAAGTCCTGAATTCGTGGACGCCTGCAACGATGCAGGTCTGATCTTCATCGGTCCGAAGAGCGACACGATGCGGCAGCTCGGCAACAAGGTCGCCGCCCGCAACCTTGCCATCAGCGTCGGCGTGCCGGTCGTGCCGGCGACCGATCCGCTGCCGGATGACGAAGCGGAAATTCATCGCTTGGCCGCCGAAATTGGCTACCCGGTCATGCTCAAGGCTTCCTGGGGCGGCGGTGGCCGCGGCATGCGCGCGATCCGCGACCCGAAGGACCTGATCCGGGAAGTCACGGAAGCCAAGCGCGAGGCAAAGGCCGCCTTCGGCAAGGACGAGGTCTATCTCGAAAAGCTCGTCGAGCGCGCGCGCCACGTGGAAAGCCAGATCCTCGGCGACACGCATGGCAATGTCGTGCATCTCTTCGAGCGTGACTGCTCGATCCAGCGCCGTAACCAGAAGGTCGTCGAGCGCGCACCGGCGCCCTATCTCAACGAAGCGCAGCGGCAGGAACTCGCCGATTACTCGCTGAAGATCGCCAAGGCGACGAACTATATCGGCGCCGGCACCGTCGAGTATCTGATGGATGCCGATACCGGCAAATTCTACTTCATCGAGGTCAACCCGCGTATCCAGGTGGAGCACACGGTCACGGAAGTCGTGACCGGCATCGATATCGTCAAGGCGCAGATCCACATCCTCGACGGCCACGCGATCGGCACGCCGGAATCGGGTGTCCCGAAGCAGGCGGATATCCGCCTCAACGGCCATGCTCTGCAGTGCCGCATCACCACGGAAGACCCGGAGCAGAACTTCATTCCGGATTACGGCCGCATCACCGCCTATCGTTCGGCGGCCGGCTTCGGCATCCGTCTCGACGGTGGCACCGCCTATTCGGGCGCGATCATCACCCGTTACTATGACCCGCTGCTCGTGAAGGTCACGGCATCCGGCAGCACGCCGCAGGAAGCGATCAGCCGCATGGACCGTGCGCTGCGCGAATTCCGAATCCGTGGCGTGGCGACGAACCTCACCTTCCTCGAAGCAATCATCGGTCACCCGAGCTTCCGCGACAATTCCTATACGACCCGCTTCATCGACACGACGCCGGAGCTCTTCCAGCAGGTGAAGCGTCAGGACCGTGCGACCAAGCTCCTCACCTATCTCGCCGATGTCACCGTCAACGGGCATCCGGAAGTGAAGGGCCGCCCGAAGCCGCCGGCGGATGCCGCAGAGCCGGTCGTTCCCTTCATCGATGCGGAGATCAAGCCGGGCACCAAGCAGCTGCTCGACGAGCTCGGGCCGAAAAAGTTCGGCGAATGGATGCGCAACGAGAAGCGTATCCTGATGACAGATACGACGATGCGCGACGGTCACCAGTCGCTGTTGGCGACCCGCGTTCGCACCCACGATATCGCCAAGATCGCCGACACCTATGCACGGGCCTTGCCGAACCTCTTCTCGCTCGAATGCTGGGGTGGCGCGACCTTCGACGTCTCCATGCGCTTCCTGACGGAAGATCCGTGGGAGCGTCTGGCTCTGGTGCGCGAAGGTGCGCCGAACCTGCTGTTGCAGATGCTGCTGCGCGGCGCCAATGGGGTCGGTTACAAGAACTATCCCGACAATGTCGTGAAGTATTTCGTCCGTCAGGCGGCCAAGGGCGGGATCGACCTGTTCCGCGTCTTCGACTGCCTGAACTGGGTCGACAACATGCGCGTGTCGATGGATGCCGTCATCGAGGAGAACAAGCTCTGCGAGGCGGTCATCTGCTATACCGGCGATCTCTTGAATTCGGCGCGTCCGAAGTATGACCTGAAGTACTACACATCCCTTGCCGCCGAGCTCGAAAAGTCCGGCGCGCATATCATCGCCGTGAAGGACATGGCCGGTCTGTTGAAGCCGGCTGCGGCCAAGGTGCTGTTCAAGGCGCTGCGTGAAGCCACAAGCCTGCCGATCCACTTCCACACCCATGATACCTCCGGCATTGCGGCCGCGACGGTGCTTGCGGCTGTCGAAGCCGGCGTCGATGCGGTGGATGCGGCCATGGATGCCTTCTCGGGCAATACGTCCCAGCCCTGCCTCGGCTCGATCGTCGAGGCCCTGCGTGGCTCCGAGCGCGATCCGGGTCTCGACCCGCACTGGATCCGTCGCATCTCCTTCTATTGGGAGGCGGTGCGCAATCAGTATGCGGCCTTCGAAAGCGACCTCAAGGGACCGGCCTCGGAAGTCTATCTGCACGAAATGCCGGGCGGTCAGTTCACCAACCTCAAGGAACAGGCGCGTTCGCTGGGCCTTGAGACGCGCTGGCACGAAGTGGCGCAGGCCTATGCCGATGCCAACCAGATGTTCGGCGATATCGTCAAGGTGACGCCGTCGTCGAAGGTCGTCGGTGACATGGCTCTGATGATGGTGAGCCAGGATCTGTCGGTGGCCGACGTCGAGAACCCGGCCAAGGACATCGCCTTCCCGGATTCCGTTGTCTCGATGCTGAAGGGCGATCTGGGCCAGCCCCCGGGCGGTTGGCCGGAAGCGCTGCAGAAGAAGGCACTGAAGGGCGAGAAGCCCTACACCGCCGTACCGGGTTCGTTGCTGCCGGCTGCCGACCTCGATGCCGAACGCAAGACGATCGAGGAGAAACTCGGCCGCGACGTCACGGATTTCGAGTTCGCGTCCTATCTGATGTATCCGAAGGTCTTCACCGATTACGCGCTGGCCGCCGATACCTATGGTCCTGTTTCGGTGATCCCGACGCCGCAGTATTTCTATGGCCTGCCGGCCGGCGAGGAACTGTTCGTCGACCTGGAGCGGGGCAAGACGCTTGTGATCGTCAACCAGGCCATCGGCCATACCGACGAGAAGGGCATGGTCACCGTGTTCTTCGAGCTCAATGGCCAGCCGCGCCGCATCAAGGTACCGGATCGTGCGCATGGTGCCTCGGGTAGCGCCATCCGCCGCAAGGCCGAGACTGGCAATGCCGCCCAACTGGGCGCCCCGATGCCGGGCGTCGTTTCGCAAGTGACTGTCGCTGCCGGCCAGACGGTCAAGTCCGGCGACGTGCTGCTTTCGATCGAAGCGATGAAGATGGAAACGGCGCTGCATGCCGACCGTGACGGGACGATCTCCGAAGTCCTGGTGCGCGTCGGCGACCAGATCGACGCCAAGGATCTCCTGATCGTCTACTCGGCCTGATCGCTCCACGGACACTCTAAAGAGAAGAGGCCCCGCCATCGCTGGCGGGGCCTCTTTCGTTTGCCTATTCGGCGGCCTTGATCCGCGGCTTGCGGGCCGGCTTCTTTGCCGGTGGCGGCGCCGGGGGCAGATCTTCCGATATTACCTGCGCCTTGCCATCAACCGTGATGTCATAACCCTCGGCCTTGCGTGCGACCGCGACATCGATCTTGCGTCCGTCGATCTCGACGGTCGCCTTGAAGCCTGTCCAATGATCCGGCAGCGCCGGGTCGACGAGGATCTCGCCACCCTTGCGGCGGATGCCGAGGAAGCCTTCGACCGCGAAGCGATAAAGCCAGCCGGCAGAACCCGTGTACCAGGTCCAGCCACCGCGGCCGGCATAGCCGTTGCCGCCGTAGATATCGGCCGCAACCACATAGGGCTCGACGCGGTAGCGCTCGGCTTCCTCGGCGCTCAGGGCGTGGTTGATCGGGTTCAACAGTTCGAACACTCGCCAAGCGTCGGCGACGCGTCCCGCCTTGACCAGCGAGAGACCGAGCCAGATTGCGGCATGGGTATACTGCCCGCCGTTCTCGCGCACACCCGGCGGGTAGGCGCCGATATAACCCGGATCGACTTCAGGCTTCTCGAAGGCCGGCGTGAAGAGACGGACGATGCCGGTCTCCGCGTCGACGAGTTTGGAGACCGCGGACTCGAGCGCCCTGGCGGTATGTTCGGGATTCCCCATGCCGGAGAGCACGCTCCAGGACTGGGCGATCGAGTCGATCTGGCACTGGACCGATTCCGACGATCCGAGCGGTGCGCCATTGTCGAAATAGCCGCGACGATAATGATCGCCATCCCAGCCTGCCGTCTCCAGGGCAGCCTTCAGCTTTGCGACATGATCGCTCCAGCGGCTGCTGCGGTCACGGTCGCCGCGCTTGTCGGCCTGGGCCTTGAAGCGTTCGAGCGTTGCCGCCAACAGCCAGCCCAGCCAGACGCTTTCGCCCCGGCCTTCGATCCCGACGCGGTTCATGCCGTCGTTCCAGTCGCCGCCGAGGATCAGGGGCAGACCGTGTTCGCCGGTGCGGGCAATGGCGAGATCCAGCGCGCGGGCGGCATGCTCGTAGAGATCCGCCGTTTCGGCTGAGGTGCCGGGCAGGAAGAAGCTGTCATGCTGACCCTGCTGCAGTTCCGGACCGTCGAGGAAGGGGACCTGTTCGGTGAGGATGGTTTCGTCACCTGTCGCCGAGACATATTGATCGATCGCATAGGCGAGCCAGACGACGTCGTCGGAGATCATGGTGCGCACACCTGCTCCCGTCTGCGGCAGCCACCAATGCTGGACGTCGCCTTCCGCGAACTGGCGGGCGGCTGCATTGAGGATTTGCCTGCGAGCGAGCTGCGGCTCGACTGTCAGAAACGCCAGCGTGTCCTGCAGCTGGTCGCGGAAGCCATAGGCGCCGCTGGCCTGATAGAAGCCGGCGCGCGCGAAGATGCGGCAGGCGAGCGCCTGGTAAGGTAGCCAGCGGTTGACGAGGTTGTCGAAGCCCTTGTCGCCGGTTTCGACCGAAAGCTTGCCGGTGAAGCCCGTCCAGAAGTCGGTGTTCGTCTTCAGGATGGTCGAAAAGCCGGAGCCACGGACCGTCTTTATCAGATCGAGCGCCGCTTCGGCCGTCTCGGTCTCGCCGAGCAGGAAGGTCATGTCGCGCGACTGGCCGGGCGCCAGCTCGACATCGAAGGCGATTGCGGCGCAGGGGTCGCTTTCGCTCTCGATCGATCCGCTGAGGCCGGACGCACGCGCCACGGCCTGCGGCAGCTTGATCGTGCCGTTGCGACCGATGAATTCACGGCGGCTCGTCGTGTACCCATCCGGCTGTTCCGCGCCTGCGAGGAAGGCGAAGCGGCCCGGATAGTTGATGTCGTAGGGGTTGGAGGCGAGCAGGGCGCCGGTTTCCTCGTCGAAGGTCGAGAGGACAAAGGGCGCGGTGCGCGCCGGGTTGTTGCCCAGCACCCATTCCGCATAACCGTAGATGCGGAACTTGCGCGCTTCGCCGCTGACGTTTTTCAGACGGATCCTGCTGAGCTTTACCGGGCGTTCGCGGTCGACCGTCTGGGTCAGCTCGATCTCGAGGTCGCCGTGGCGGCTGACAAAGGTCGAGTAGCCGAGACCATGGCGGGTCTCGAAGCTCGCCGTTGGGTCAAGGTTCAGCGCGCTCACCGTCGCATAGGCGCGACCGCTGGCGAGGTCCGTGATGTAGAAGGCCTCGCCGGGACGGTTGACGACGGGATCGTTCGTCCAGGGCGTGACCTGATAGTCGCGGGAGTTCTGGCTCCAGGTGAAGCCAGCGCCTTCGGCAGAGACGTGGAAGCCGAAGTTTTCATTGGCGATCACGTTGATCCAAGGATGCGGCGTGCTGGTCGTGCCATCGAGACGGACGACATATTCCTTGCCGTCCTTCGAGAAGCCGCCGAAGCCGTTCCAGAAGTCGAGGTCCGTGCCGTCGACCGGGCGTGCCGGCTTGGCCGGTGCGGGTAGCGCCGGCGGCAGGCCCGCCCATTCCACTTCGCCGTCGATCGTGCGCGGCGTGGCAAAGAGCGAGACGGCACGGTTCACCTGGTCGACGATCTTGCCGTTGCGGGTGTGGAGGACGACGCGGGCTGCCGCGAGAACGGCAAGTGTTGCGCCCTCGTCCTGCAGGTCGTCCCGGACGGTGAAGACATGCTGGCGACCACCTGGCAGGCGGTGGCGCAGATTGTCCGCCATCTGGTCGAGTGCATGTTGCATGTCTTGGGCATAGGAGGTCGCGCGTTCGTTGATGATCGCGAGATCGGCGACCACGCCACGGCGGCGGAGATATTCCAGCGCGCTCATCGCTTCGCGGGCGATGTCCATGTCCATGTCGTCGTTGATGCGCAGCGCAAAGATCGGGAAGTCGCCCGAGATGGCCATGGGCCAGAGCGCCGACTGCGACTTTAGACCCTTGCGGACGGTTTCCGGGTCCGCGCGCAGATGGTTGTCCGGATAGGTGAGGTAGCGGCCGAGATGCTGGAAGGCGGCGGCCTGCTGCGAGGTGATGCCGATATGGCGAAGCTCGACCTGTGCCCGCGTCCAGGCGTGGATCAGCTCGTGGCTAAAGGCATCCGGATGGCGGTAACGCTCGATGGCCTGATCGATCTCTTCGCGATTCGGGGCGGCCATGGTCCAGAAGATGACCTGGACCTTCTTGCCGGCCGGCACACGGACGACGCGGCGCAGGCTGAGGATCGGATCGAGCGTGAAGCCTTCCGTGCCGGAGAGATTTGCGCCAGGATCGAAGGCTGCGGCTTCGCCGAGTGTCCGGCCGCGGCCGAGGAACTTGCGCCGATCGGTTTCGAACTCCGTCGGGCGGCCCTGACCGGCGCTGTCGACCACGAGATGGGCGACGCAGATATCGGGATCCGACGGGCTGCGCTTGTTGCGCTCGGCGCGGATGACATCGCGGCGGCGGCCGAACTCGGTCTTCACGAACATGCGCGAGAAGAGCGGATGCGCATTGTCGCTGTCTTCGAAGGCGAGCACCGGCTCGGTGTAGGAAGTGACTTCGATATAGCGGTCTTCGGTGCCGGCGTTCAGGATCGTCAGCCTGCGGCCTTCGGCATCATGTTCGGTACCGACGATGCATTCGACCGAGGTCGAGATGTCCCCGACGGTCTTGAAGAACTCCGCCTTGTCGTCGCCGAAGATGACCTTGGTCTTCTCGTCTTCCGCGCGGCGGGGCGCTGATGTCGCCGACCACCATTCGTTGGTCGCGGTGTCGCGGAGGAAGAGGAAGGTGCCCCAGCGATCTTCGGTCGTATCCGGCTTCCAGCGGGTGACGGACTGGCCGTTCCAGCGGGAGAAGCCGGAGCCGGTCGCCGTCAGCATCACCGAATAGTGGCCGTTGGAGAGGAAGACGACTTCCCGGTCCTTCGTCGCCGGGTCTTCGATCGTGCGGATCTCGGCGCGCAGCAGGTCTGCCTGGCCCTTGCCCGGGGTCTGCGGCTCGTACTTCGCGCTCATGACCGGAATTTCGCGCGGCGTCTTTTCCTGCAGCAGGAGTTCCGCGGCTTCAATCACGGGATCGGCGTGGAAGAGTGCGCGCAGGCGGCCGTTGAAGGCGACGTTGGCGATGGCCGCGATCGACATGCCATGGTGGTGGGCATAGTAGTTGTAGACGACGGCGCATTTCTTGCCGTCCGGCAGGCGCGTCGGCGTGAAGTCGACCGCGTCGTGGAAGCCGTAGGCGCCGAGCGCCCCAAGCTTGCGCAGCCGCTTCAGGTTCTCGAGTGCGGCTTCCGGGTAGTACTGGCTGGCGAGGATCGAGGCATACGGCGCGATGACGGCGTTCTGGCCGAGCCCGCGCTTCAGTCCCAGCGTCGGTACACCGAAGTTGGTGTACTGGTAGTTCATCTCGTGGTCGCGGGCGTTGAAGGCCGCTTCCGAGATGCCCCACGGAATGTTCAGGCGGCGGCCGTGGTTCATCTGCTCGATGACGATCAGATTGTTCGTCTGGTTCAGAATGCCGCCCTGGCGCTCCTGCATGACGAGCGGCGGCATCAGATATTCGAACATCGAACCGGACCAGGAGATCAGCGCGGCGCGGGCGCCGATCGGCACGACCTGGCGGCCGAGGCGGTACCAGTGTTCCGTCGGTAGGTCGCCCTTGGCGATCGCAAACAGACTTGTCAGGCGGCATTCCGAGGCGAGCAGGTCGTAGCAGGCCTCATCCAGTTCGCGGGCATCGACGCGGTAGCCGATCGAGAGCAGGCGGCGCTCGGGACGGAAGAGAAAGGTGAAGTCCATCGAGAAGGCCAGATTGCGGGCGCGCTCGGAGAGCTGGCTCAGGCGCTGGCGCAACGGGTCGATGTTCGACAGGTCGAAGGCGGTGTCAGCGATATGGGCTTCGCAGACAGCGACCAGGGATTCCGTCCAGCGCACGACTTCGGCGCTCTGTTCGGAGCGGACTTCGTGATGCAGGTTGGCGGCAAGCTTCTGGACGTCGCGGGCAAGCACCGCGAGGTTGATGATGCGGATCGAGGCGAATTCGTGCTCGCGCTTAACCGCGGCGAGCGCCGTGTTGAAGCCGATGATGCGCTCTTCCAGGCGGCGGCGCAGCGGACGGACCGTCTTGCGATCATCGGGCAGCTGTTCGAGGATCTCGAGCAGGATGCCGCCGACGTCGCCGATGCCATCGAGATTGCCCTGGAGATGGGCCGAGGGCGCTTCGGCCCATTCGCGGCAGGCCGACGAGATCGCAATCAGGTGGCCGGCGAAATTGCCGCTGTCGACGGCGGAGATGTATCTCGGGCCCAGCGTCTTGAGGGTGTCGGTGTAGTACCAGTTGTAGAGGTGGCCCCGGTACTTCTCCATCCGCTCGACGGTGGAGATCGTCTGTTCCATGCGCTCAAGGGTCTGCTCGAAGCTCAGCCAGCCGAAGTGGCGTGCCGAAACCACGGAGAGCAGGTAGACGCCGATATTGGTGGGCGATGTCCTGTGCGCGATGATCGGCTCGGGCGTTTCCTGGAAATTGTCCGGCGGCAGGTAGTTGTCGCCGGCGGTCGTGAAGGTCTCGTAATAGCGCCAGGTGCGCCGCGCGATCTTGCGCAGCTCGTAGGAGACATTTTCCGGCACTTCCAGACTGTCTTCGGTCTCGGCCGACTGGCTGACATACCAGGCGAGCAGCGGCGACAGCACCCAGAGGAAGGCAAAGGGAAGGCCGATCAGGTAACCGTAGCCGCCGGGAAGTGCTGCGATACCCACCGAGAGGATGGCGAGGATCGGCGCATGACGCATGTTGCCGTAATAGGAGGCGATCGTGCCCTGTGCTGCGGACTGGACGCTGGCCGCGGTCCGCCATTCGAGCAGGAGCTTGCGGCTCACCAGCATGCGGTAGAGCGAGCGCACGATGGCATCGGCCATCATGCAGGCATTGTCGGCGATGAAGACGATGCGCAGGGCGACCTGGGCGTTGATCGAGCGAACTTCCGACCACAGTGTCTGGAAATGGGCCGCCGGCACGATATCGGTCTGGCGCGGCACGATGCCCGACAAGAGCGAGAGTGTTGGGGCGACGAAGAGGCTGAAGATCAGCAGCAGCTGCCATATGGTGGCGCCGACCGGATCCATGGTCGCCCAGCCGAGAACGGAGGCGGCATACCAGGCAATCGGGGTGAGCGAGCGACGCAGATTGTCGACCATCTTCCAGCGACCGAGGCTGGTGATGCCGCGGCTGGTGTCGCCGATATAGGGGATGAGCTGCCAGTCGCCGCGCGCCCAGCGATGCTGGCGCGAGATTTCGACTTCGTAGCGGGTCGGGAAGTCTTCGACGAGCTCGACATCGGTCACCAGTGCGCAGCGGGCAAAAGAGCCTTCGAGCAGGTCGTGGCTGAGGACGCTGTTTTCGTCGATCCGGCCCTTGATGGCGGTCTCGAAGGCGTCGACATCGTAGAGACCCTTGCCGGTGAAGGTGCCTTCGCCGGTGATGTCCTGATAGACGTCGGACACGGTGAAGACGTACGGGTCGAGGCCGCGGTTCATCGAGAAGATGCGCTGGAAGACCGAGGCATCCTTGCCGGTCGTTAGCGACGGTGTCACACGCGGCTGCAGGACTCCATAGCCGCTGATCACGCGGCCCGTCTTTTCGTCGTGTACGGGCCGGTTGATCGGGTGGTGCATCTTGCCGACGAGCTTGGTGACAGCGTCGCGCATCAGGCGCGTGTCGGCATCGAGCGTCATCACGTAACGCACGTTTTCGGGCACCATGTTGGCACCCGGCAGATAGGATGTATCGCGGTCGCCGCGCAGCAGCAGGTTCAGTTCGTGCAGCTTGCCGCGCTTGCGCTCCCAGCCCATCCAGCAGCCTTCCGCCTCGTTATACTGGCGGCGACGATGGAGGAGATAGAAGCGGGTCTTGCCCGCGAAGTCATAGCGGTTGTTGAGCTGTGCGACCTCACGCTTGGCATAATCCAGCACTTCGAGATCGGCTGCGGATTCCTCGCTCTGGCTGTCCTTCCAGTCGCTCAGCAGCGCGAAGTAGATCTCGCCATGCGGGTTGGTCAGGTAATGGACTTCGAGGTTGCGCACGAGCTCGTCGACATCATCCCGCTTGGTGATCATGCAGGGCACGACGACGAGGGTGCGCGCATCTTCGGGAATGCCGTCCTTGAACTCGTAACCCGTCAGGCGGAACGGTTTGACAAAGAAGGTCACCAGCGTGTTGAAGAGGCCGGTCGCGCCTTCCGAAACGGGCAGGGACACCAGGATCAGAAGAACCAGGATCAGCGAGGATGGCAGTGCCATCTGGTTGAGGAAATGGCCGATGACGGCGAGTGCGGTGATCGTCAGCGCCACGACGGGAACGGCGATCGAGAACCAATTCAGCTTCTTGATGAAATCCGTGACGATACGCGAGAGCGGCTGGCTGTAACCGATCGCGTTTTCGAGCTCGGTTCGGCGGTTGCCGACGAGGTAGCTTCCGACGTCGAGCGGGCCGTCAGGTCCTGCCGTTTCCGTCGCCAGATCGATCGCCGTCTGGGCGATCTCGATTTCACTGTGGTCGCTGCGGCGCGCCAGTTTTTCGATCGTGTTGCGATAGGCGTTGCGCGAACCGAAATCGAGTTCGCGATAATCGGTATGCTGGCCCAAGACGCGGTCGACATGGCTGACGTCCTCGACCCAGACCGACCATTCCTTGTCGTCGATCTCGCGCAGGCCACGGACGATGTTGCCCATCGTCACATTGCCGGAGGAGAGACGATTGTGTTCGGCGTCCATCGCCTCCTGGGCGGTGCGGCCGGCCGCTTCCAGTCGGCTTTCCAGCCATTCGACGGCGAAGCTCGTGTTCTGCGAACCGTTGCGCAGGCGATAGAGGAACTGCGTCGCGAAGGTATTGTCGTCAGCCAGCTGTTCAATCTGGCTGAGATAGGTGGCGGCAGCGACCGGATCGTTCAGACGGATGATCTCGTCGGCCACTTCATTGGCGCGGCGGCGCATGCGGCGCGAGCGGTCGACGCGGGTCGCGATGCGGCGGAGATTTTCCACCAGCACGAAGCGGACGATCGAGGGCAGCGCCCAGAGTTCCCCGATCTCGAGCGTCTGGTGCTGCTGATAGCCCTCGACGAGAGCTGTCATGCTTTCCTGGCTGACGGTGGAATGGGTGTGCGCGACATAGAGCCAGGCCAGCGCCATGGTGCGGGGGATTTCGCGGCTTCCCACCTTCATCGTCGGCAGCTGGCGGTAGAACTTCTTCGGGAAGTCGCGGCGGACTTCCTGGATCGCCTCTTCGATGATGTAGTGGTTGTCCAGCAGCCATTCCGCCGCCGGCGTGATGGTCGCGCCCGCTTCGACATCCGCGGCCGTGGCGCGGTAGACGCGCAGGATTTCCCGCTCATTCTCCTTGTGGCGGGCGAAGAAGTCGAAATCGATCAGGCCGGGCAGTTCATCCGCACCGTTGAGCGCGAGCGAGGCGGCGCTTTCGCGCAACTCGTCGATCGTGAAATAGGCAGATCGTATGGAATCGTTGTGATCGATCTGCTTGGTTTCGAGGTCGCGCGATGGGACATGCAGCGTCATGAAGGATAGGTTCTCGGTTCGGTGGTTATGTAGAAAGCCATCTGCTTCGACCTTCCGGTCGTCGCGGTTGCGCCTCATTGCACACAATCGGGCTGGTCACCAACAATCGAGGCAGAAAAAGGCCGTAATACGACGCGCGTCCGGGCTGCGGTTGAACTCTGTTGCTGGCTTTCACGTCCTGGCAGGTGAATTGGCATTTTTATGCCTTATTTCAAGCGTCTGGCCAAGAGGTTTGCGGCACCTACAGCAAAGGATCATGCAGTAGCCTGCATGCGGCGCGATCATTGTTCGGATGGAGTTAGCGAAACCTGAATTGTTTGCCCGGTCTATCGTCGATTGCGCAGCGACAGACCGCCAAGCATGGCCTCCACGGCATCGAGAGCAATGTCCGAGAGAGGGCCTTCATCGAACAGGTCGCTGGCCAACGAGTTTTCAAGCCACAGTCCGTCGATCAGACCGTTGATTGCAACGGCCAGGTGGCGAACCTCGTTGAAGACAGGCTTGTGGTGATGCTGGGTCAGAACCGCCTGAACGAGGTCTTCGAGGATGCCGATGAAGACCAGATAATTTTCGCGGTGAATTCGCGCCAGTTCCTCATCGGAGCGGACGCGGCCGATGAAGGCCGCCCAGAGGGAAAGCGCCTTGGGATCGGCGATGGGCGGGCTGACATTGGCGACGATGAAGTCATGCAGGCGTTTTCGGGGATCGTCTCCCGCCTCGGCCATGGCGTCGACTGCGGTCCCGGTCATGCCTGCCAGCATCTCGCGGTAAGCTGCCTGCACCATCTCGTCCTTGCCGGCGAAATAGTGTCGGATCAGGCCGCCGGTCACGCCTGCGCGCGCGGCGATGTCGCGCACGGTCGCGCCTTCCAGGCCATAGTCGGAAATACTGTCCAGTGTTGCCGCAATCAGATCCTTGCGACGCTCGGCTTCCCCGGCACGCTGGAACGTGCGTCGTGTCATGCGGCAACTCCAGCCTGGCTCAAGAGGGCGGCGACCTGCCGTCGACCGTCATTTTACACGGTTGAACAACGCAGCGGCAAGTGCAACAGTCCGCGCCTTGTTGAAGTTGATGTTGATACCGAAAGGTCATTCCCATGACGATCCATGCTCCCAACGTGATGGCCGAAGTGCTGGCAACGCGCCACCATCTGCACCGCTTTCCGGAGATTGGTCTGTCGGAATTCAAGACCTCGGATTACGTGGCCGAGCAACTGACGGCGCTGGGTTACGAGGTGACACGCGGGCTTGCGAAGACCGGTGTGGTCGCGACCCTGCGCAACGGCAGCAGCGAGCGCAGCATCGGCATCCGCGCCGATTTCGATGCGCTGCCGATACTCGAGGAAACCGGGCTTCCCTATGCCAGCGAGATCCCCGGCGTGATGCATGCCTGCGGGCATGACGGACACACGGCGATGTTGCTCGGCGCGGCCAAGATTCTTGCCGAGCGGCGCAATTTCGACGGCGTCATCCATCTCATCTTCCAGCCGGCCGAGGAGAATTTCGGCGGGGCGCGGATCATGATCGAGGACGGGCTCTTCGATCGCTTTCCCTGCGATGCCGTGTTTGCCTTGCATAATGATCCGGACATCCCCTTCGGTCACTTCGCCCTGCGCGAAGGTCCGATCATGGCCGCCGTCGACGAATGCAAGATCACGGTCAATGGCCGCGGCGGGCATGGGGCGGAGCCGCAATCGACGGCCGATCCGATCGTTTGTGGTGCATCGATCGTCATGGCGCTGCAGACGATCGTCTCGCGCAACATCCATCCGCTCGATCCGACGGTGATCACGGTCGGCGGTTTCCATGCCGGGGCTGCGAGCAATGTCATTCCGGAGCGCGCGGAGATGGTTCTCTCGATCCGTTCCTTCGATCCTGATGTCCGCGACCAGCTGGAGCGGCGCATCCGTGCCGTCGCCGAAGGTCAGGCGGCGAGCTACGGGATGGGCGTGACCATCGACTATCAGCGCGGCTACGATCCGACGATCAACCACAAGGACGAGACCGACTTCGTCCGCGATCTCGCGGTAAGCTTTGCCGGGCAGGACAAGGTATACGACCTGCCGCGGCCAATGATGGGCAGCGAGGACTTCGCCTATATGCTGGCGAAGCGACCGGGCACCTATTTCTTTCTCGGCACACAGCGCACACCCGATGATCCGCCGCTGCATCATCCGCGCTACGACTTCAACGACGATATCCTGCCTGTTGGCACCACCTTCTGGGTGGAACTCGCCGAGCGTTATCTCTCGAGATCCTGAGCCGGCATCCGGCGCCGCTGGGCGAACAGGATGATGAGGCCGGCGCCGGCAATGAGCACGGCGCCCGCCCAGACATTGGCGCTCGGCACGTCCTGCCAGATGACATAGCCCAGCGCGAAGGCCCAGATCAGAGCCGTGTATTCGAGCGGTGCAATGACCGAGATCGGCGCGCGCCGCAGCGCCTCGAAAAAGCTCAGCTGACCAATGCCGCCGATGAAACCGACAGCGAGCAGCAGGATCTGCGTCGCCCCGCTGGGCATGGTCCATGTCATCAGGGCCATGGGTGTGGTCAGCACCAGGAAGAAGACATTGGTCATGGCCATCTGGACCATGCTGCTCGCGCTCTGGCTGGTGGTTCTGAGCAGCGTGGTGGCGATCGCCCAGCAGACGGCCGCGACAAGCGCCAGATAGACGGGCCAGCTGGTCGCAAGCCCCGTCGGGTTGCTGGCGATGACCACGCCGATGAAGCCTGTGATGACGGCGATCCAGCTGCTGATCGGTACCTTTTCGCCGAGAATCGGGATCGCCAGAAGGATCGCCGCAATCGGTGCGGCGAAGTAGAGGGTCGTGAGGTCCGCGAGCGGCAGATGCTTGGCGGCGTTGAAGAAGCAGAGCCAGGCCGCGAGCAGGAACAGACTGCGCAGCATCATGGGGCGCAGCGCAGGCGAGGTGATCGTGTCGCGCGCAAGCGACCTTCCGCCGAGGATGTAGCATCCGAGAAGGATGGCGATGCTGCGGCAGAAGAGGATCTGCCAGACCGTGGTGTTCTCTACCAGCAGCTTGATCATCGCGTCATGCACGGCAAAGAGGAGATAGGCGAGACTGGAAAGCAGGATGCCAGCGCCAACGGCGGTTTTCACGGGGGGTGTCTTTCGATGATGCCGCACCGGGGCGGCGCGCGAGTTCCTCCATGTGTCGGAGCTTGGCGGGGATCTGTCAACTGTCCGCGTCCGCCTCGGTGCGGACTAGAATTGTTGTAACGCGATACAAAAATTTACAGCTTCCAGACGTGAGAGCGATTGTCGCCTAAATCGATTTAACTAAAGTGCGCCCCGACCACGGGAGCAGGACATGAACGACATTACGCCTACCATCACTTCCCCAGCCGCACCGGCGCCGATCGTGACGAAGGAGCGCGCGGCGGTCGCGCTGTTGTTCTTCCTCAATGGTCTCGTCATCGGTGCCTGGGCGCCGAAGATCCCGTTTTTTTCGCAGGCGCTCGGACTGACGGAGCTGATGCTCGGCGTGATGATCTTCGTCTTCGGTGTCGGTTCGCTGGTCCTGATGCCGATTGCCGGCATGCAAATCGCCCGCTACGGCTCGCGACGCGTCGTGGAGGTGACGACGCTGCTCTTCATTCCGACCATCGTGCTCGTGACACTGGTCGACAATATCTGGACGGGTGCGATCGCCATCTTCCTGTTCGGTGGCCTGACCGGGGCCATGGACGTGGCGATGAATGCCAATGCGGTCGAGGTCGAGCGCAATATGCGCCGGTCGATCATGTCGTCCTGCCATGCGTTCTGGAGCCTGGGCGGCCTGTGCGGTGCGGCAACCGGCGGCTTTCTGATCGCCTCGCTCGGTGTCACCGGCCATGTGCTGCTTCTCGCCGCCGTCTGCGTGGTGCTGTTTGTCGTCGCCCGACCGATGATCCTCGCCGATGCGCCGCATCCGAGCGATGAACCTGCTAAGGCCAAGCTGCCGATGACGCCGCTGCCCTGGCTGATTGGCACGATCGCGCTGTTCTGCATGATCCCGGAGGGCACGGTGCTCGACTGGAGCGCGCTCTACCTGCGCAACGAACTGAACGCCACGACCGAGATGTCGGGCTTCGCCTTTGCCGCCTTCTCCTTCACCATGGCTGTCTGCCGTTTCGCCGGTGACTTCGTCCGCGACCGGTTCGGTGCCGTCAAGACGCTGCGCTTCTGCGGGGTCGCGGCCATCATCGGTCTCGTCATGGCCGGGCAGGCGAACAGCGTCACCCTGGCTCTGATCGGTTTTGCGATCACCGGCATCGGTATCTCCAACATGGTGCCGATCGCTTTCTCGGCTGGCGGCAACATACCGGGGCTGGCGCCGGGCGTCGGGCTCTCGGTCGTGACCACGATGGGCTATTCCGGCATTCTCTTTGCGCCCTCGCTGATCGGCTTCGTTGCCGAGCATACCTCGCTGTCGACGGTCTATACGGCAATCCCGGCGCTTCTGGTTGTCGTGCTTGCTCTGTCGAAACTTGGCCGGCATGCGGATCGGGCAACCGGCCACTGAGGAAGGAAGCTCGCGTCCTTTCTCAGGCGGCGGCAGACGCGCGCATGTGATCGCGCCGCGGCGTGTTGCGGTTGACAAGCGGTCGGCTTTGATCCACCTCCATGGCGATTGAGGCTTGCAGAGAACCAGCCATGACCGCTCCCATCATCCAGCCCGCCGATGCCTATGATCCCAAGCCGCGCCGTTCTTCGGTCGCGGTCGAAGTGGGTGGCGTCATCATCGGTGGCGGCGCCCCTGTCGTCGTCCAGTCGATGACCAATACCGATACGGCCGACGTCGATGCGACCGTTGCCCAGGTTGCCGCCCTCTACAAGGCGGGCTCCGAGGTCGTGCGCATCACCGTCGACCGCGACGAGAGCGCCGCTGCCGTTCCGAAGATCCGCGAGCGCCTTCTCAGGCTCGGCATGGACGTGCCGCTGATCGGCGACTTCCACTACATCGGTCACAAGCTGCTGGCTGATCATCCGGCCTGTGCCGAGGCCTTGGCGAAATACCGCATCAATCCCGGCAATGTCGGCTTCAAGGACAAGAAGGACAAGCAGTTCGCCGAGATCGTCGAGATGGCGATCCGTTACGACAAGCCTGTTCGCATCGGGGTCAACTGGGGTTCGCTGGACCAGGAATTGCTGACCCGGCTGATGGACGAGAATGCTGCCCAGGGCTCGCCGCTGTCGGCGCGCCAGGTGACGCGTGAGGCGATCGTGCAGTCGGCACTTCTGTCGGCAGAACTGGCCGAAGAGATCGGCCTGCCGCGCAACCGCATCATTCTCTCCGCCAAGGTCAGTCAGGTACAGGACCTGATCGCCGTCTATTCGATGCTGGCCGAGCGTTCGAACCATGCGCTGCATCTCGGGTTGACCGAAGCCGGCATGGGCTCGAAGGGCATCGTCGCTTCCTCGGCGGCCATGGGTTACGTGTTGCAGCATGGCATCGGCGATACGATCCGTGTTTCGCTCACCCCGGAGCCGAACGGCGACCGCACCCGTGAAGTGCAGGTGGCGCAGGAACTGCTGCAGGTCATGGGCTTCCGCCAGTTTGTGCCAGTCGTTGCCGCGTGTCCCGGCTGTGGCCGCACGACCTCCACGGTGTTCCAGGAGCTGGCTCAGAAGATCCAGGATGATTTGCGCAAGAACATGCCGGTCTGGCGGGAAAAGTATCCGGGCGTCGAGGGGCTGAACGTTGCGGTCATGGGCTGCATCGTCAACGGTCCCGGCGAGAGCAAGCATGCCGATATCGGCATCTCGCTTCCCGGCACGGGTGAGAACCCGGCAGCGCCTGTCTTCATCGATGGCCAGAAGGCGATGACGCTGCGCGGTCCCAACATCGCTGCCGACTTCGAGGCGCTGGTGGCGGACTATATCGAGAAGCGCTACGGTCGGAAATCGGCGGCGGAGTGAGCCTGCGGGTTAACTTTTTGTTGCCGCAATTTCACGGTTGACGGATTATCAGCCGAATCCTGGAGGGACACCGAGCATGATCAAGAAGATCGCCATCCTCGCGCTGTGCGCGACCTATCTCAGCGCCTGCACCACGACCGACCCCTATACGGGCCAGCAGAAGGTGTCCAACACGGCCGGTGGCGCGGCCATCGGTGCGGCTGTCGGTGCGCTCGGCGGTCTGGCCGTCGGCGGTTCTCCGGTCGGACGCCGCAATGCGGCGCTGATCGGCGCGGGTATCGGCGCGCTCGCCGGTGGCGCGATCGGCAACTATATGGACCAGCAGGAAGCCGAGCTTCGCGCCCAGCTGCAGGGCACCGGCATCTCGGTCACTCGCGTCGGCGACCGCATTATCCTGAACATGCCGTCCAACATCACCTTCAACACCGATCAGGACGCGGTCATGCCGCAGTTCTATCCGACGCTGAACTCGGTTGCGATCGTGCTGCGCAAGTTCGACCGTACGCTGATCGACATCAACGGTCATACCGATTCGACCGGTAGCCAGGCTTATAACCAGGGCCTGTCCGAACGTCGCGCGATGTCTGTTGCCGGCTATCTTAACAGCCAGGGCATCGATCCGCGTCGCGTCTCCGCCGTTGGTTTTGGCCCGAACCAGCCGATCGCGTCGAACGCGACCCCGGATGGCCGCGCGCAGAACCGTCGCGTGGAGATCCAGATCTCGCCGCTCACACAGGGCTGAGGTTTACGACCCGAAGGATCAGAGGCGCCGCATCCGTGCGGCGCCTTTTTCGTTTCAGCGGAAGGTCAGCATCCTGACGCCTGCGGCGGCAAAGAGGACCGCGAGTGTCCCGTCGATATAGCGACGCGCGGCGCGATAGATCCGCAGGGCGCCGGGGGTGGAGAACAGCAGCGCATAACCCATGAAGACGGTAAAGCCTGTCGTCAGGCATCCGCAGACGACGATGGCGACAGCCAGCGGCGTGGCATCCGGCGGCAGACCCAGCGAGATGATGGCGAGCCAGGCGAAGATCGCCTTCGGGTTCGTCAGGTGGATCGCATAGCCCATCAGAAAGGTGCGCTTAAGGCTCAGTGTGGCCTTGCTGACGCTCAGCGGATCGATCCTGCTTGCGGCCGAGCGGAAGGCCCGCCAGGCGAGATAGAGCAGATAGAGCCCGCCGAGGATGCGCATCAGCACCAGTGCCTCAGCATATTGCGAGAGGATGGCAGCAAGGCCGAGGGAGGCTGCCACGGCCCAGGTCATGGATCCGCAGAAAATGCCCGCTGCGATCGTCAGTCCGTGCCGGCGACCCTGACCGAGCGAGGCCGAGGCGATCGCCATGGTGGCAGGGCCGGGGCTCAAGACTGCCACGAGATAGACGAGATAGGCGGCCGCAACCTGCGGCCAGTGTTGAAGGATCTCAGTCACGGACATGCTCCGGCGGTTGCGACAAGGGCCGGAGCGTAGCCGTTCTTGAGCCGCTCCACACGTCAGATGATTTGATCGATCGCGCTCAGAAAATGATTGCATTCCTCCGTCGTGCCGATGGTCACGCGGAGGAAATCGGAGATCCGGGGCTTGTTGAAGTGCCGGACGAGGACGGCACGCTCGCGCAGGCCCTTCTGCAGATCCGCGCCCTGGTGCGCCGGATGGCGCGCGAAGACGAAGTTGGTCGAGGACGGCAGGACCTCAAAGCCGCGGGTCTCAAGCGCCTTCGTCACCATCTCGCGGTTGGCGATGATCTTGCCGCAGGCCTCGTCGAACCAGGCTTCGTCCTCGATGGCAGCCTTGGCGGCGGCCTGGGCGAGCATGTCGACCGGATAGGAATTGAAGCTGTCCTTCATCCGCTCCAGCGCCTCGATCAGCGGTCGCTGGCCGAGGGCGAAGCCGACGCGCAGGCCGGCAAGCGAGCGGGACTTCGAGAAGGTCTGTACGACGAGCAGGTTCTCGTAGCGGGGGATCAGCGAGGCTGCGCTCTCGGCGCCGAAATCGACATAGGCCTCGTCGATGACCACCACCTGATCCGGATGGGCGGCGACCAGCTTTTCGATCTCGGAGAGCGGCAGGGCGATGCCGGTCGGGGCATTCGGATTGGCAAGGATGATCGCGCCGCAGGGGCGGTCGTAATCGCCAATGCGCACGCGCAAGCCGTCATCCAGCGCGATCTCCTCGACCTTGACCTCGAAAAGTCGGGCGTAGGTCTTGTAGAAGCTGTAGGTGATGTCGGGATAGAGGAGCGGCGCGTCGTGCTTCAAGAGGCCCGCGAAGGTGAACGCCAGCACTTCGTCCGAGCCGTTGCCGACGAAGACCTCTTCCATCGAAAGGCCGAAACGCCGGGCGATCGAATCGCGCAGGGCAGTGGAGGCCGGATCGGGGTAGAGGCGCAGGCGATCCCCGGAGGCAGCGGCGATCGCGTCCAGCACCTTCTGCGAGGGGCCATAGGGGCTCTCATTGGTGTTGAGCTTGACGAGGCCCGGGATCTTCGGCTGTTCGCCGGCGACGTAGGGCTCCAGCGCGTGGACGGCGGACGACCAGAATCGGCTCATACTATTTCTTCCTGTAGGCGATGAAGTGGGCGGCTTCCTTCAGTGGTTCGGCCTCGGCGCCATAGGGTGCGAGCAGGGCATTGGCTTCCGAGACCAGTCGGTCGAGTTCGCTGCGGGCCCAATCGGTGCCCTTGAGGCCGACAAGTGTCGCCTTGCCCTTGGCGGCATCCTTGCCGGTGGCCTTGCCGAGCGTGGCGGCGTCGGAGGTGATGTCCAGGAGATCGTCGGCAACCTGGAAGGCGCGGCCGATGGCTTCGCCGAAGCGGCGCAGGCGATCGCGGTCGTCCGCCGGGCGGCCGGCGATGATCGCGCCCGCTTCGCAGGCAAAGCGCAGAAGCGCGCCGGTCTTCATTGCCTGCAGTAGGACGATGCCTGTCTCATCGGGTTGCTGCTTTTCAGCCGCGAGATCGAGCATCTGACCACCCGCCATGCCGCCAATACCGGCCGCGCGTGACAGTTCCAGCACGAGGGCCACCTTGGCAGCGTCCGGCAGGGGTGTCTCGGGCGAGGTGATAATGTCGAAGGCGTAGGTGAGAAGCCCGTCGCCGGCGAGGATTGCCGTCGCGTCATCGTACTTCTTGTGCACCGTCGGCTGGCCGCGGCGCAGGTCGTCGTCGTCCATGGCCGGCAGGTCGTCATGCACGAGCGAATAGCTGTGCAGGCATTCGAGCGCACAGCCGACCTGGAGGGCGGCCTCTTCGTTTCTGGCAAACAGTCGCGTTGCCTGCATCACGAGATAGGGGCGCAGGCGCTTGCCGCCGTTCAGCGCGCCATAATGCATGGCTTCGATCAGCTGTGTCGGGCGCGCGAGTTCGGCCGGACGAATGGATGCGTCGAGCAGGGTGGCAAGCCTTGCCTCGACGATCGCGGCATGGGCAGACAGGCTTTTTTCGAAGGCATCGGCGCTCTTGGTCATGCGGGCTATTTGGCACGCTGCCCCCTGTCAGGCAACGGGAATTTCATTTGATGACAGGGGCAGAAGCGCGCAGCCAGACTGGTCATTTGCCAAGAGGACGGTTAAGAGGGTTCATCATCGAACACGGACCCCACTTCATTGGCATTGGAAGTCGAGGCATTGGAGCAAGACGAGCAGGTTGTACCGGCGGAGGGGCGGAGGCAGCGGCCGCGGATCATCCGGGCCGTGCTGATCGCGGCTCTTCTCCTGCTTGCGGGACCCTACCTCCTGATCCTGCTCTATCGCGTCGATATCATTCGACCGGTCTCGACGCTGATGCTGGCCGATCTCGTCACGCTGCAGGGCTATGACCGTCGTTGGGTCGAGTTTGAAGACATCTCGCCCAATCTCGTGCGGGCGGTGATGATGTCCGAGGACGGGCAGTTCTGCAATCACGGTGGGGTCGACTGGAACCAGCTGCAGTCCGTGATCGACGATGCCATGGCCGGCGAGGCGACGCGGGGCGCGAGCACCATTCCAATGCAGACGGCGAAGAACCTGTTTCTGTGGAACGGGCGATCCTTTATCCGCAAGGGTCTCGAACTGCCGCTCGCGATGGCCGCGGACGCCGTCTGGCCCAAAGAGCGCATGATGGAGATCTATCTCAACGTTGCCGAATGGGGGCCCGGCATCTACGGGATCGAGGCGGCTGCTCGGTATCATTTCAAGACGTCTGCTGCGAAGCTCAGCCGCCAGCAGTCGGCCCTGCTCGCCGTGTCCCTCCCCAATCCGATCGACCGTGTAGCAAGCAAGCCGGGGCCGGGCCTCAAGCGTCTGGCCAATGTCGTGGATCGCCGGGCCCGGGCGTCGGGTGATTACATCACCTGTCTTTATGATTGAGATCAGAAGCTTTCGTTGGTGGAGTGGAGCGTGATGCGACTAGACTGGGCCTCAGCCCACCGGAGAGCATCATGGACGAATTGACCCTCTACATTGCCAACAAGAACTATTCCTCCTGGTCCTTCCGGCCGTGGATTGCGATGACGGCCGCAGGCATCGCGTTTCGCGAAGAACTGATCCCCTTCGGGCCGGGCGCGACGCATCCGCGCTTCCGGGAGCTATCGCCGACCGGTCGGGTGCCCGTCCTGCATCACGGTGCAGTGCGCGTTTGGGAGTCGCTCGCCATCATCGAATATGTCGCCGAGCTTTATCCTGACGCAGGGCTGTGGCCCGTCGACCGCGAGAGCCGGTCGCTGGCGCGCTCCATCTCCATGGAAATGTTGTCCGGCTTCCGGGCGCTTCGCGGCGCCTGCCCGATGAACATGCGGCGGCCGGTGAAGGCGATCGAACTCCCTGATGGCGTCATGGCCGATGTCGCACGGATCGAAGCGATCTGGCGCGAAATGCGGCAGCGGTCCGGTGGTCCCTTCCTGTTCGGGGACTTCAGCGCGGCCGATGCCATGTTCGCGCCCGTGGTCAACCGCTTCAGCACCTATGACCTGACGCGCGATCCCGAGACGATCGCCTATATGGATGCGATGCGCGCGCATCCGGCCTGGCGGGCCTGGGAAGAAGCGGCGCTGGCCGAGCCCTGGATCGTGCCTGAAGACGAGGCATAGGCCCGGCCGGGTGCTTGTCGAAAAAAGTGACCTGGGGACTGGTCAAACCCACTTCAGGCATGTATAAGCCCGCCAAATTCCGAGATCGAGACAGGTTCTGTCCGGCCTCATCGAGGCCGATCAATCTGTTTTGTCCGTCACGTGGAGTAACGAAAATGGCTGTACCGAAAAGAAAAACAAGCCCGTCCAAGCGCGGTATGCGCCGCTCTGCTGACGCGCTCAAGGCATCGACCTATGTCGAAGACAAGAACTCCGGCGAACTGCGCCGCCCGCACCATATCGATCTGAAGACCGGTATGTATCGCGGCCGTCAGGTTCTGACGCCGAAGGAAAGCGCATAATTTTCTGCGCTTTGACTTGAAGTTTCGAAGGGCCGGCGCTTGCGCCGGCCTTTTCATTTTTGATTAGGCATAGTTAAATCGCGCGGCTGATCGCCGCTGCACCAGGCGGGATCGCAAGGACAGGAAGGATCCCGCATGCTGATTGCCGTGCCGCTGATGATCGTGCCGTTTGTCTTCTACAATGCCATCATGTTGGGAAGCGGCGTTTCGGCCTTCTCGGGCGTGATCATGACGGTCCCGATGCTTTCCGGCGCCGTCTGGACCATGACGCTCGGCGACCTCGTCATTCTCTCCGCCTTGATCGCCCTGTTCTTCGAGGTCTTGAAGGCAACGCTCAGCACCCGCAGTTCGCTGATGAACCACATGCTGTCGATGTTGGTCTTCATCGCCTTTCTGGTTGAATTCCTGCTGGTCCGCGAGGCGGCGACGCAGCTCTTTTTCAGCCTGATGGTGATTGCCTTCATCGACGTCGTCGCGGGCTTCACGATTTCCAACCGGGCTGCTGGTCGAGACGTCTCGATCGGGCTTTGACACCCGGCATGAAAAAGGCCCCTTCCGGGGCCTTGTGTCAGGTCAGAGATTGTCGAGCTTGTTCTGCAGGGAGCGCAACTGCTCCTTCAACTCATCGATATCCTTGGCTTCGGCCTTCTTGCTTTCCTTGGCAGGCGGCTGCTGGCCACCGAGGAAGGGCGAGAACATCTGCATCGCCTGCTGGAACATCTCGGTGTTGCGCTTCACCTGCTCTTCCATCAGTTGAATCGGCATCTGCAGGTTCTTCGACAGCGGATGATCGCCGAAGGCCTTGGTCATCTGCTCGCGCATCTGGGTCTGCTGTTCGGTGAAAGCCTTCATCGAGTGTTCGAGGAAGCTTGGAACGACCATCTGCATCTGGTCGCCATAGTAGCTGATGAGCTGGCGGAGGAAGGAGATCGGCAGCAACGTATTGCCGGTCTTGGACTCCTGTTCGAAGATGATCTGGGTCAGGACGGAATGCGTGATGTCTTCACCGGACTTGGCGTCCTGCACCACGAAATCCTCGCCCTTCTTGACCATCTTGGCGAGGTCTTCGAGCGTGACATAAGTGCTGGTGCCGGTGTTGTAGAGGCGTCGATTGGCGTATTTCTTGATAACGATTTCGCCATCGGCTTTGGCCATTTCTGTCTCCTAACCCGTCGTTTTTCGATTGTTTTTGCTCTTCCCGGCGTCGAGTGTAAGCGCAAATTCCATCCGGTGACAATCTCTTTGTGCGTTGCATGATCGGCATTTGACGAAAGACAGGAAAGCGCAACCAAAGAACGAGAAGTGAGGGCTTATCTTGTTTGACACCGGCGGCAGTCTTTGTCAGTTTCTTCTCAATCACAAAACCCGAGGAGACGCCCATGAGCACCCCGTCCATCGTTATCGCGAGCGCTGCCAGAACCCCGGTCGGATCTTTCAACGGGGCGCTGTCCTCCGTCGCAGCCCATGATCTGGGTGCCATTGCCATCAAGGGTGTTCTGGAGCGCGCCGGCGTAGACGCCAGCGAAGTCGACGAAGTCATTCTCGGCCAGATCCTCACAGCCGGCCAGGGTCAGAATCCGGCGCGTCAGGCAGCGATGAAAGCCGGCATTCCGCAGGAAGCGACCGCCTGGGGCCTCAACCAGCTCTGCGGCTCGGGCCTGCGTGCGGTTGCCATCGGCATGCAGCAGATCGCAACGGGTGACGCCAAGATCATCGTTGCCGGCGGGCAGGAATCCATGTCCATGGCGCCGCATTGCGCACATCTCCGCAACGGCACCAAAATGGGCGACCTGAAGATGGTCGACACCATGATCAAGGACGGTCTGACGGACGCCTTCTACGGCTATCACATGGGGACGACCGCGGAGAATGTCGCCCGCCAGTGGCAGCTGACCCGCGACGAGCAGGATGCCTTTGCGGTGTCCTCGCAGAACAAGGCGGAAGCCGCGCAGCTTGCCGGCCGCTTCAAGGATGAAATCGTTCCGGTCGTCGTGCCGGGTCGCAAGGGCGATGTGACCGTCGACCAGGACGAATATATTCGCCACGGCGCAACGCTGGACAGCATGCAGAAGTTGAAGCCCGCCTTCGACAAGGAAGGCACTGTGACTGCCGGCAATGCCTCCGGCATCAACGACGGTGCCGCTGCGGCCCTGCTGATGACCGAGGCCGAGGCTTCGCGTCGGGGCATTGCCCCGCTCGCCCGTATCGTGTCCTGGGCAACGGCTGGCGTCGATCCGAAGATCATGGGCACGGGCCCGATCCCGGCATCGCGCAAGGCGCTCGAAAAAGCCGGCTGGAAGATCATGGATCTCGATCTCGTGGAGGCCAATGAAGCCTTCGCGGCGCAGGCCTGCGCGGTCAACAAGGACCTCGGCTGGGATACTTCGATCGTCAACGTCAACGGCGGTGCGATTGCCATCGGCCATCCGGTCGGTGCATCCGGTGCGCGCATTCTCAACACGCTGCTGTTCGAGATGAAGCGTCGCGGCGCGAAGAAGGGTCTTGCCACCCTCTGCATCGGCGGCGGCATGGGCGTTGCCATGTGCCTCGAGGCTTTCTGATCCGGAAAGCCAAAAATGGCGCCGGTTCATCACTGACATCATGAAGCTCTGTCCCGGCCTCAGGCCGGGATGGTGAAGTCATGCCGTTGCGACGGGAACAGCAGCGGTCGATCCAGACGGGAAACCCAGATAGAAAAAACGGGGAGGACAGCATGAGCAGAGTGGCTTTGGTGACCGGCGGCACACGCGGCATCGGTGCGGCGATTTCCGTCGCGCTGAAAAATGCCGGCTACAAGGTGGCGGCAAACTTCGCCGGCAACGAGGAAAAGGCGAAGGCTTTCGAAGCGGAGACCGGTATTCCGGTCTTCAAGTGGGATGTGTCGAATTATCAGGCCTGCGTCGATGGCATCGCCGCCGTCGAGGCAGCCCTCGGCCCGGTCGAAGTGCTGGTCAATAATGCGGGCATTACGCGCGACGCCATGTTCCACAAGATGACGCCGGAGCAATGGGGCGAGGTAATCAACACAAACCTCACCGGCCTCTTCAATATGACGCATCCGGTCTGGACCGGCATGCGTGACCGCAGCTTCGGCCGGGTCATCAACATCTCCTCGATCAATGGCCAGAAGGGCCAGATGGGTCAGGCGAACTATTCCGCTGCCAAGGCCGGCGATCTCGGCTTCACCAAGGCGCTCGCGCAAGAGGGTGCTGCCAAGGGCATTACCGTGAATGCCATCTGCCCCGGTTACATCGGGACGGAGATGGTTCGCGCCATTCCGGAAAAGGTGCTCACCGAGCGCATCATCCCGCAGATCCCGGTTGGCCGCCTCGGCGAGCCTGACGAGATTGCGCGCTGCGTCGTCTTCCTCGCTTCCGACGATGCCGGCTTCATCACGGGATCAACCATCTCGGCCAATGGCGGACAGTTCTTCGTCTGAACGGTTGCGGCGCGTGAGTTACAGGGCCGGCCTCGTGCCGGCCTTCTTCGTTTCCAGGAGCCGCCATGGTTTATTCGGCAGCCCACTTCGAGCAATTTGCCGAACGCCTTGCGAAAGCTTGGTCGCTAGAGACGTCTAGTATTTGGTCTTCGGACAACCCGGCAAGAGGCCAGTGTGGCGTCACCAGCCTGGTGGTCCAGGATGTGTTCGGGGGCCTCATTTTGAAGACGCTCCTGCCCGAGGGGCCGCACTTCTACAACTTGATCGGGGGGTGCCGCTGTGACTTCACGGCAGGCCAGTTCCACGAACCGATCGACTATCATGATCTCCCCTCTGACCGGGAGGAGGCGATGCTCGATACCAATGCGCAACAGTATCGGGCCCTGCGTCAGGGTCTTGGGCTTCCTGTTAAGGATTGAGCCCCAAGGCTGCAGCTAGAATTCTTAATATCCACCGCATCCTATGGTTAACCGATTGTTCTTCAACAATATCTAGCGGTGAACAAACCGGGAAATTTGCTCAGTCCGCGATTCGTCGTCGATTCGTTCCGGATTTGGTCGAGACGTTAATGCTGAGCACGAAAAAAGCCGCCGAACTCCGAGAGTTCGGCGGCTTTTTTCGAGGCAGTGCCGATTAGCGGCAGCGCGCTTCGTAGGTGCGGCCATAACGGTCGCGGTACACGCAATAGCCAGCGCGTTCCTGCGAGTTGCCGATCAGGGCGCCTGCTACGCCGCCGACTGCGGCACCAACGGCTGCACCGCGAACGTTGCCGGTGGCGACACCGCCGATGACGGCACCGGATGCTGCGCCGATGCCGGCGCCGCGTTCGGTTGCGGTGCAGGATGCGAGCGGGGCGATCAATGCGAGTGCCAGAAGGGTCTTTTTCATCGTCCTATTCCTTTTCACGTCGAGTTGGATGTTCACTTCAGGTCAGATGCGGCCCATCAACATCAGGATGATGAGAATGAGGAGTACGAGGCCAAGGCCGCCCGACGGGCCATAGCCCCAGCCACGGCTGTAGCCCCAGCTCGGCAGGGCGCCGATCAGCAGCAGAATCAAAATGACGATGAGAATGGTACTCATTGGGGGCCCTCTCCTAAGCCTTGGTAGAAATGCTGTCTTGTGCCGGTTGAACGCGACCGGCGGGAGTTTGTTCCGTCCGGTACAGGGTCTGAGCCATCAGACGGAACAGCTGCGATGCTGCCTTGCCAGATGGTGACAGCGCCGGGCGGCGGGTCTTTGCCTGCAGTGCGGACATGCCGTCGACGAAGGCGCTGATGATGCCGGCCGTCATCGTCTGATGCTCGACCATGGGCAGGTGGCCGCAATTGCGCAGCAGGACCGTCTGGGCTTGCGGGAGCAGTTTCGATACGCGCAACTGATGAGCGGGGGGAACGATCGCGTCTTCCGCCCCGACAATATTCAGGACGGGCACCCTGATCTCGGAAAGCTCTGCCAGAATTGTCGTTGCCGACATGAACCGGATGCAGGCGGCGATATCTTCGGGGCGGGCCTGTAATAGCTGCAGCCGGACATCTTCCATGGCTGCCACCGCCCGATCGTTCTGCCAGGGGCATCCCTTGTCGAAGACGCATTCGACCGAGCCCCAGCGGAACTGCTCGCTGGTCGAGATCCATCGCTTGAAGAACTGCCGGAAGAGGAAGGGGCCGGCGCGCGGAACGCGCAGCAGCTTGGCCGGCAATCGCTCCTGCCCCTCGAACCGGCCACAGGCGAAAGCGCCGATCAACACGATCGATTTCACCAGCTCAGGATAACGGCTGGCGAGCAGCAAGGAAACGAAGCCGCCGGTCGAATGACCGATCAGCGTTACCGGCCTGCCGCCGAAATCGCGCCTGATCGCCTTCGCGTATGCAGCGGCTACAGCTTCCGGCGTGATCAGTTGTCCTGGCTCGACAAGCTTCCAAGGGTGGTGTCCTGGCAGTGCATAAGCCGCGCTCCGAGCCTTTCGGACAACATCGGGCGCATAGGTGCGCCAAAAGGAAGGTGCCATGACCATGCCATGGATCAGGACGTAATCCTGGGCCAGGTCGCTGGTTCCAATCCATTCTGCGGGCGGCGGGGACAAAGTCATCAGTTTCACCTCACCGGCGGAACGTGAAGCCATTCCGGATTGTTCCATCGCCATAAACGGAGGTTCTATGCGCTGGAAATCGATTCAGCATTTGGTGGTGCAACGCAGCGAGGCTTCCAGATATAGCCGTGAACAAACCCGGAAACCTGCGGAGTCGTCGATTCGTCGCTGATTCGTTCGCAGAGTGTTCTTGAGTCGGAAAGATGATTCCGTTCAAGGGTTTGCGAGGAATTCTGGGGTGATTGCGACAAGCGCCTTGCCTTTGCCCTTGTTCGTCGCCATGTGTGGGCCAAGGGTGCCGGTATGCGGAAGAGGCGCGGTCCCGACAAGCGGAGCGGTCCTTGAATACCCAACCCATGATCCTGAGTGGCCGCGGCGTGAGTGCTGTGCTGGGGCCAACGAATACCGGCAAGACCCATTTCGCCATCGAGCGTATGGTCGCGCACGGGTCCGGCATCATCGGGTTGCCGCTCAGATTGCTGGCCCGCGAGGTCTATACGCGTGTCGTCGAACGCGTCGGCGTTCAGAACGTCGCGCTGGTGACGGGCGAAGAAAAGATCAGCCCGCCCAATGCCCGCTTTTCCGTCTGCACGGTCGAAGCCATGCCGCGGGAAACGAAGGTCGCCTTCGTCGCCATCGACGAGATCCAGCTTGCCGGCGACCTAGAGCGTGGCCACATCTTTACCGATCGTCTGCTGCATCTGAGGGGACGCGAAGAAACGCTTCTTCTCGGCTCGGCCACGATGAAGTCCATCCTGATCCAGCTTTTGCCCGGGATCACGATCGTCGAGCGGCCCAGGCTTTCGCAGCTCTTCTATGCTGGTCAAAAGAAGATCACGCGCCTGCCGCAGCGCACCGCCATCGTCGCCTTCTCTGCCGACGAGGTCTATGCGATCGCCGAACTCATCCGGCGCCAGAGGGGCGGGGCAGCCGTTGTTCTGGGTGCCTTGAGCCCGCGGACGCGCAATGCGCAGGTCGGTCTCTATCAGGAAGGTGATGTCGAGTATCTCGTGGCGACCGATGCGATCGGCATGGGCCTCAATCTCGACGTGGACCATGTCGCTTTCGCGCAGGATCGCAAATTCGACGGATACCAGTTCCGAAACCTCAATCCGGGGGAGCTCGGGCAGATCGCCGGTCGTGCGGGTCGTCATGTCAAGGACGGCACTTTCGGCGTGACGGGTCGTGTCGATCCGTTCGATGACGAGCTCGTTGAGCGGCTGGAAACGCACCAGTTCGACCCGGTGAAGGTCCTGCAGTGGCGGACGGAAAAATTCGACTTTTCCTCGATCGCCGGACTGCAGCGAAGCCTTGATGCGGCGCCTCGGGTCGAAGGACTGACGCGGGCTCTGCCGGCGACCGACCAGCAGGCGCTGGAGTATCTTTCGCGCTACCCGGAGATTTCCGACATCACCGATCGGCCCGAGCGGGTGGAAAAACTCTGGGAAGCCTGCGCTCTGCCCGACTATCGGCGCATTACGCCGGCACAGCATGCTGATCTGATTCAGAGCCTTTATTTCGATCTGGTCAGGCGGGGCACCGTGAACGAGGATTTCCTCGCCGAGCAGGTGCGCCGGGCGGACCGGACCGATGGCGAGATCGATACGCTTTCGGCGCGGATTGCCCAGATCAGAACATGGACTTACGTGTCGAACCGGCCCGGCTGGCTTGCCGATCCGACACACTGGCAAGAAAAGACGCGGGAAATCGAAGACCGATTGTCCGATGCGTTACATGAACGGTTGACGAAACGCTTTGTTGATCGCAGGACATCTGTGCTCATGAAGCGCTTAAGAGAGAATGCAATGTTGGAAGCTGAAATCAGTGTGAACGGCGATGTCTTCGTGGAAGGCCATGCCATGGGGCAACTCTCCGGTTTCCGGTTCACGCCGATTTCCGGCATGGAAGGCCCGGATGCGAAGGCTGTTCAGGCCGCTGCATACAAGGCTCTGGCGCTGGAATTCGAAGCGCGGGCCGCGCGCCTGCATGCTTCCGGCAACAATGATCTCGCAATCGGCTCGGATGGCCTTGTCCGCTGGCTCGGCGATCCCGTCGCCCGCCTCGTTGGCACCGACCATATCCTGCATCCGCGCGTCATCCTGCTGGCCGACGAGCAGCTGACCGGCATCGCACGCGATCACGTCGCTGCCCGCGTCGAGCGCTTCGTCAATCATCATATCTCGACGGTGCTGAAGCCGCTGGACGACCTGTCGCGTGCCGAAGACCTGCAGGGGCTTGCGAAGGGCCTCGCCTTCCAGCTGGTCGAGAACCTTGGCGTTCTCTTCCGCCGCGACGTGGCCGACGACGTCAAGTCGCTGGACCAGGACGGCCGCGCCTCCATGCGCCGTTACGGTGTGCGCTTCGGGGCTTATCACATCTTCATGCCGGCGCTTCTGAAGCCTGCACCCGCCGAGCTGATTACGCTGCTCTGGGCGCTCAAGCATGACGGCCTGGACAAGCCGGGCTATGGCGATCTGATCCCGGTGCTGGCTGCCGGCCGCACATCCGTCGTGACCGAGCCGAGCTTCGAGCGCATGTTCTACAAGCTCGCCGGCTTCCGTTTCCTCGGCAAGCGCGCGGTGCGCATCGACATTCTGGAGCGTCTCGCAGACCTCATTCGTCCGCTTCTGCAGTGGAAGCCCGGAACGCCTGCTCGTCCTGACGGCGCTTATGACGGTCGCCGCTTCACCACGACGACGGCGATGCTGTCGATCCTGGGTGCCACGCCCGACGACATGGAAGAGATCCTGAAGGGCCTTGGCTACCGCGCCGACAGCGTTTCGGCAGAGGAAGCTGCAGCCTTCCTCGCCACGCAGGCCGGTTCGACCGCCACGGAAGCCGCTGCCGGCGCTGAGAAGAGCGACGAGGATGGCGTTGAAGAGGCCGACCAGGCGTCCGAGGCGACGGGTGAGGCTGAGGTCGCGCCTGCATCTGCCGAAGATGCGCCCGCCTCCGACGCTGTACCTGCCGAGGCAACTGCTTCCGAGCAGCCGGCAGAGTCTGCCGAAGCGACCGAGCCGAAGCCTGTTCTGCTCTGGCGTCCGGGTGGCCGTAGCGACAATCAGCGTGGCACCGGTCGTCCCGGTGGCGATCGCCGTCCGCAGGGTCAGCGCAATCAGGCGCCGCGTGAGGGTGGCGAAGGTCGCGGTGAAGGCCGTCGCGACGATCGACGCTCCGACAACCGTGGCGACCGTCGTGACGACAACCGCGGCAAGTTCGGCGGCAAGGGTGAGCGTCAGGATCGTGGTGACCGCAAGGATCGCGGCCCGCGTCCCGAGCGCGACAACAACAAGTCGCAGCCGGCGCGCTTCGAAGCCAAGCCTCCGCGCAAGGAAAAGCCGGTCGATCCGGATTCGCCCTTCGCCAAGCTCGCCGCGCTCAAGGAGCAGCTGAAGAAGTAATGACCGAACAACAGCCACAAAGCGGTTCGCGCCAGCGCATCGACAAGTGGCTGTTCTTCGCCCGTGTGGCAAAATCACGCAGCCTCGCGCAGGAGCGGGTGGTTGCCGGCCATGTCAGCGTCAACGGCCAGAAGATCCGCCAGCCAAGCCATCAGGTCAAAGTCGGAGACCGGCTCGAGATCGCCATGCCGGAGCGCGATCTGGTTCTGATCGTCAAGCTGCCGGGTGAGCGTCGCGGGCCTTACGAGGAGGCGCGGCTGCTTTACGAGGACTTGACGCCGCCGCGCGAGAAGAAGCCGTTCACCGCATTGGAGCAGGCGGTGCGGGCGCCGGGAGCGGGGCGGCCGACGAAGAAGGAGCGCCGCGCGCTCGACGATCTGCGCGGGGAGCCGGATTGGTCTGCCGATTAGAAAATTTCTACAAAGCGGCCTGATTTCAGGGCGTTTATTCTTGCCTTGGCCGGGATTCCGCATTAGCTCACTTCCCGTCCGACAGAAATATCCGGCGGGGCGCGAGCCTTCCGTCCAGGGCCATCCTGGCGGAAAGACCCGCATCGGTCTTTCTCCTGCCGTTCGAGAACGTCATCCTGGAGTGCCGCATGACCTATATCGTCACCGATAACTGCATTCGCTGCAAATACACCGATTGTGTCGAGGTCTGCCCTGTTGACTGCTTCTATGAGGGCGAAAACTTCCTCGTCATCCATCCGGACGAATGCATCGACTGCGGCGTGTGCGAACCGGAATGTCCTGCGGAAGCGATCAAGCCGGATACCGAGCCGGGCCTCGACAAATGGCTGAAGATCAACGCCGACTATGCGAAGATCTGGCCAAACATCACGGTCAAGAAGGACCCGATGCCGGAGGCCAAGGAGATGGACGGCGTCGACGGGAAGTTCGAAAAGTTCTTCTCGGAAAACCCGGGTTCGGGCGACTGATACTCCGGCCTTGGGCGGGGTCACAGGAATCCTGCCCAAAAATCCATCACTTGGCGGCGGATTCGCTGCCTTCTGCGTCACGATTGTGGCGCACTGCACTAAAATATTGATTTCCTCGTCTTTTTGTGATAGCCTCTTGGAACTGTTCCACTTTGCGGCATAGCTATGCCCTGAACCATCACGAAAGCAACTTCACCAACGCGCGATTTCCGTGACATCGGCGACACCGTTCGTGTCGTGTCTCCGTCGCGACGAGGTGTTGTCTGACTGTGTGACGGACTGGATCAGGATGACAAGTTTCGCAGTCTTGTCGTCTCATCCGGGCCTGACCGACCCGGCGCCGGCATCACGCCGGGAGCAAACAGGGAGTATTTGAATAGAATGACGACCCAGCAGAAGAAGAATTCCTCGGCACGCCACGGCTTCAAGACCGGCGAGTCGATCGTATACCCGGCCCATGGCGTGGGTACCATCACCGCCATCGAAGAGCAAGAAGTCGCAGGCATGAAGCTCGAGCTTTTCGTGATCGACTTCGAAAAGGACAAGATGCGTCTGAAGGTTCCGGTTGCGAAAGCCGTGAGCATCGGGATGCGCAAGCTGTCCGAGACCGACTTCGTCGATCGCGCGCTGAAGGTAGTTCAGGGCAAGGCCCGTGTGAAGCGCACCATGTGGTCGCGTCGTGCGCAGGAATATGATGCCAAGATCAATTCCGGTGACCTGATCTCCATCGCAGAAGTCGTTCGCGACCTCTACCGTGCCGAGAACCAGCCCGAGCAGTCCTATTCCGAGCGTCAGCTCTACGAAGCAGCGCTCGACCGCATGGCTCGCGAAATCGCTGCCGTGAACAAGATGTCCGAGACCGAAGCCGTCCGCCTTGTCGAGGTCAACCTCGCCAAGGGTCCCAAGCGCGGCAAGATGATCGAGGAAGACGATACGCAGGAAGAAGAAGCCGCGTAAAAGCAGCTTCAGTTGCCTGGTCATGAAAAAACCTCCGGTGAGAACCGGAGGTTTTTTTGTGCCTGAAAAACGGTGTGCTGGCGCGGGCAAATCGCGATCAAAGAAAAACCCCGCCGGAGCGGGGTTTCCCAGATCTTGCCTCTTGGCTGTTACTCGCGGTTCCCGAGGAAGCGCAGGAGGAACAGGAAGAGGTTGATGAAGTCGAGATAGAGACGCAGCGCGCCCATGATGGCGTTGCGGCCGGCCATCTCGCTCGAATGGCTCTCGTGGTAGGATTCCTTGATCGCCTGTGTGTCATAGGCCGTCAGACCCGCGAAGATCAGGACGCCGATGACGGAGATCGCAAAGTCCAGAGCCGAGGAGGCCATGAACAGATTGACCAGCGAGGCGATGATCAGGCCGAAGAGACCCATCATCAGGAACGAGCCCATGGCCGACAGGTCACGCTTGGTGGTGTAGCCGTAGAGCGACAACGCACCAAAGGACGCCGCGGTCACGAAGAAGGTCTGCACGATGCTGGCGCCCGCGTAGATCAGGAAGATCGACGACAGCGACAGGCCCATCAGCGCGGCATACACCCAGAAGGTCGTCTGGGCCGCCGTTACGCTCATCTTATGAATGCGGAAGCTCAGGAAGAACACCATGGCGACCGGCGCCAGGATGACCACCCACTTCAGCGGGCTCAGGAAGATCGCCTGGCCGAAGGCCGTGAGTTGTCCGCCTGAAACGGCCATCTGAAAGGTGGCGAAGGCTGCGATACCGGTGATGGCGAGGCCCAGTGCCATCAGGTTGTAGACCTTCAGCATATAGGCGCGCAGACCTTCGTCGATCATCGTGGCCGACTGGGTCTGACCCGGGCGACTCTGATAGTTGCGAAGTTCGGACATGTTTTCCTCTCTCAAAGCTTCGATAATGGACAGCGGAGCCCGAATGGCTCCCGCGCCGCTGCGAAGCCCAGCATGCGTGCCTTCAATATGAGAGGTTCCCCTGTCCGCGACAAGGGCCACAATCTTAAATCGCTGTAATAGTTAAAGCGACGGGAGTGCGCGGCCCGTCGCCTCGTGGTTCAGAGCTCTCGCAGCACCGGAGCCGCTTTCTGCCCGAGGATGCGCCAGGTGCCGGCAAGGCCGATCCCGATCGTGACAACAAGTGCAATCACGAGCGTCATCAAGGCGACGTCGGGCAGGAAGTTCGACGGCAGGTTCATGATCTGGCTGAGCACGAACCAGGCGATGCCACCACCCGCAATCAGCGCGAAGATCGCCGTTGCCGCACCCAGCAGCATATACTCGTAGGTGAAGGCGCGGATCAGCATGGCGCGCGTGGCACCGAGCGTCTTCAGGATGACCGCATCATGCGTGCGTGCGCGATTTCCGGCTGCGAGGGCGCCCGAGAGAACCAGGACCGAGGCAATCAGGGCAATTGCGGCGGCTGCCCGGATTGCGGTTGCCAGCTGTCCGACCAGACGATCGACCACATCGAGCGCGTCCTTGACGCGAACGGTGGTGATGGTCGGGAATTGCTGGGTAACCGAACGCAGGATCGAGGCTTCCTCAGCCGCCGTCGCGTCCTGATCGATCAGCGTCGCCAGCCAGGCATGCGGGGCGCCGGCGAAGGTGTTGGGCGAGAAGACCATGACGAAGTTCATCGACAGGCTTTCCCATTCCACTGTCCGGAAGTTCGCGATCTTCGCCGTGATGTTGCGGCCGAGCACGTTGATGGTGATCGTATCGCCGACCTTGAGGCCGAGTTCGCGACCTTCTTCCTCCGCGAAGGAAACCAGCGGCTCGCCGGTATAACCGTCAGGCCACCATTCGCCCTCTGTCAGGGTGCTGTTTTCCGGAATGTTTTTCGCATAGGTCAGGCCGCGATCGCCGCGCAGGACCCAGCGACCTTCCGGCGGCACCTCGACCTTGGCGACATCCGTGCCGTTGAGTTCGACGATGCGGCCGCGCAGCATGGGTACCTCGATCAGCTTGCCGTCCGGTGCCATGCCTTCGACCAGGGTGCGGAAGCCGTCGATTTCGCCGCTCTGGATATCAACGAAGAAGAAGTTCGGCGCCCGTTCGGGCAGATTGCCTGTCAGCTCGCGCCGCAGATTGCCGTCGATCAGCGCCAGTGCCACCAGCAGGCTGAGGCCAAGGCCGAGGGAGAGCGTTACAGCCGGGGTCAGCGCGCCGGGACGATGGATATTGCCGACGGCCAATCGGAGGGCCGCGGAATGGATGCGCGGGCTGCGCTTGGCAAGCCAGGCGATGCCCATGGCGACCACGCGCAGCAACACGAAGCCTGCGGCCATGGCGGCCAGGAAGATCGTCGCGATCCGCTGCTGCTCCGAGGTGAAAATCGCGAGCGCTGCCAGAGCGCCCAGGGCCAGAGCCATGGCCAGGAGATAGGGCCAGGACGGCAGACCGGAGGCTTCGAAACCCTGCTCGCGGAAGAGGGCCGTTGCCGGCACCTTGCGGGCATGGCCAAGCGGCAGGATAGCGAAGGCGAAGGTCACCAGCATGCCGAAGATCGCCGCAAGGAGAAGCGCACGCGGGTAGAGCGTGGCTTCCGCTGAGATCGGCAGGATACCGGCGAGGTAGCTTGCGACGACCGGCGGGGCGATGGCACCGAGAACGAGGCCGGCCAGGATGCCGACGGATGCGACCAGCGTGATCTGGATGAGGTAGACCATGACCACCACGGAGGCCGGGGCGCCGACGCATTTCAGCGTGGCGATGACAGTCCGCTTGGAATCGAGGAAGGCGCGCACCGCATTCGCGACGCCAACCCCGCCAACGACAAGCGCCGTCAGGCCGACAAGGGTCAGGAACTGCGAGAAGCGCTCGACATTCTCGGTCAGAGCGGGGGCTGCGCGGTCGCTGCTGCGGATTGACCAGCCGGCTGTCGGGTGTTCAGCCTGGGCGCGCTGGCGGATTGCTTCCGGCGTCGGGGCAGGGTTGTCGTAGCGGATCTTGTAGGCATGTTCGACAAGGCTGCCGGTTGCCACGAGCCCGCTGGCAAAGAGGCCATCCCGGCTGGTCAGGAAGCGAGGCGCGAAGCCGAAACCATCCGAGATCGAATCCGGCTCGGTGACGATGGTGCCATTGATGCGGAAGCGGGCATTGCCGACCAGCAGTTCGTCGCCGACCTGGATGTTCATCCGTTCAAGCAGAAGAGGGGCAACGACTGCGCCCCAGGTGCCGTCCTGCTGGGCCAGCAGTTCTGTGAGGGGGCGATCGGGCTCGGCAACGAGCCTGCCATAAAGCGGATAGGCCTCGTCGACCGCCTTGATCTCGACCAGCGACTGATCCGAGCCATCTGCGAGACGCGCCATGGAGCGCAGGTTGGTGGTAACGGAAACCGTGCCGAAGCCTTCTAGGAAGGCCCGTTCCTCTGACGTGGCCTCGCGGTTATCGAGTTCGAACCGCACGTCGCCGGCCAGCAGCGTCCGGCCTTCCGAAGAAATCGCATCGGTAATGGCGGTCGACACGGAGTTCACGGCAGCGATGGCGCCGGTTCCCAGCGCGATACAGGCGAGGAAGATGTAGAAACCCTTCAGTCCGCCGCGCAATTCACGCAGGGCGATCCGAAAGGCAATGGAAAGGCGAGAAGCGAAGCTTGTCATGCGGACACCGAAGCGAGGCGGGTCTGCTCGTTTCGGCTGTCGCCGGCGATCCGGCCGGATGCCACCTTGATCTGTCTGGTGCAGCGGGCGGCAAGCGACGGATCGTGGGTGACGAGGATGAGGGTCATGCCGCGCTCCTTCTGCTTGGTGAACAGAAGGTCGGCGATCTGGCGACCAGTCTCGGTGTCGAGATTGCCCGTCGGCTCGTCCGCGATCAGCACGGCCGGAGAAGGTGCCAGTGCCCGGGCGATCGCCACGCGCTGCTGCTCGCCGCCGGAAAGCTGACCGGGATAGTGGCTGAGGCGTTCGCCCAGGCCGACGGATTCCAGTTCCTTGCGCGCAATGTCGAAAGCGCCTTTCACATTGGCGAGTTCAAGCGGAACCGCGACGTTCTCGAGCGCCGTCATGTTGGCGATGAGATGGAAGGACTGGAAGACGATGCCGATGTTCTTGCCACGGAAGTCGGCGAGACGATCTTCGCTCAGCGTATGAAGCGGCGTGTTGCGGACATGAATTTCGCCGCTGTCGAGGCGTTCGAGACCTGCCAGCACCATCAAAAGCGTCGATTTGCCGGAGCCTGATGGCCCGACAATGCCCACGGCTTCGCTCTCTGCAATCGACAGGTCGATGCTCTTCAAAACGTGAACGGAGGCAGCGGCATTGCCAAGCGTGAGATCGGCGCTTTTCAATTCGATGATGCTGTTTCTCACACTCGACCATCCTATATCTGGAAAGATGAAGCTTCGCCGCACTGCGGCATTCCCAGCAATCTAGGAAAGGCCCCATGACTTTTAAAGCTCAGCTCCTTCATTTCGCCGTGATCCTGCTGACGGTCCTGGCCGGTCCACGGATTGCCGCCGCCGAGCCCCTGCAGCTTGTCGGTCTTGGGGACAGTCTGATGGCGGGATACCAGTTGCCGCAGGAGGATGCTCTGCCGGCCCAGCTCCAGCGCCAGCTGGTTGCCAAGGGGTATGACGTAGTGATCGCGAATGCCGGTGTCTCCGGTGACACGACATCGGGCGGCCTGTCACGCGTCGACTGGTCGGTGCCGGAGGGGACCGATGGCGTCATTCTCGAACTCGGCGCCAATGATGCCCTGCGCGGGATCCCTCCGGAGCAGACCGAAAAGAACCTCGATCAGATCATCACCCGGCTGAAGGAGCGCAACATTCCGATCCTGCTGGTCGGCATGCTCGCGCCGCCGAACATGGGTGACGATTATGGTCAGCGGTTCAACGCGATCTATCCGCGTCTCGCGGAGAAGTATGGCCTGCCGCTTTATCCCTTCGTCCTCGACGGGGTGATCACGGATCGCAGCCTGCTTCTCGACGATGGCATGCACCCCAACACCAAGGGTCTCGAGACCATGGCCCAGCGCATGCTGCCTCTCGCCGAATCTTGGGTGGCAGACATCAAGGGACAGCAGAATTAAACGCTTGCGCTTGAAGTCGTTGCGTGATTCGCTGTGAGCACCTGCAAAAGATTCGGGGAGCGCTCCATGCCGAGATTGTTCACTGCCCTCGAAATTCCGCGCAACGCTGCCATGAGTCTCTCATTGCTGCGCGGTGGGCTCCCCGGAGCGCGCTGGATCGATGTCGAGAATTATCACATCACCCTGCGCTTCATCGGAGACGTTGACGGTAGAACGGCCGATGAGGTCGTCGACAGGCTCGATCGGATCGACCGCCCCGAATTTTCTCTCAGCTTGAACGGCATCGGCTCCTTCGGGTCGAAGAAGCCGCATTCGATCTGGGCAGGCGTGTCTCCCGCGCCAGAGCTCTATGCATTGCAGGGCGAGATCGAACGGATCTGCCAGCGCATCGGATTGCCCCCGGATCCGCGCAAGTTCACGCCACATGTGACCCTTGCCAGACTGAAGTCATCGCGCGTCGATGACGTGGTTCATTATTTGAGCGGTCGTGGCGATTTCCAGACCATGCCCTTCCGGGTGGGCCGGTTTGTCCTTTTGTCGTCGAAGGAATCCGTCGGTGGCGGGCCCTACCTCACCGAAGAGGTCTTTCCTCTTTACGAGGCGCCGGTCTATCCGAATTTCGAGACGACCGCGCTGCAGCCCGCAAAGAGCATGCTGTAGACCTCTTCGAAATCGGCCAAGTCCCCGTGATAGGGATCTGGAACGTCTTCACTGGTTCCGAAGGCGAGATCTGCGAAGAGATGCAGTTCGGCGGTCGCGCTTTCCGGTCGCAGCGCCTTCAACCGGGCAAGATTGCTTCTATCCATCGCCACGACCAGTTCGAAGTCATGGAAGTCGTCGGGCTTGACCTGGCGCGCGCGTTGCCGCGAGATGTCGATGCCGTTTGCTGCCGCAATCTTGATCGACCGGCGGTCCGGCGGGTTGCCGACATGCCAGGCACCGGTCCCCGCCGAGGCGATCACCGGCGTTTGTCTGGCTCCGGCCGTGAGGTGGCGGTAGATTCCTTCCGCAAGGGGTGATCGGCAGATGTTGCCGAGGCAGACGAAGAGAATTGAGGGTGCCGGCATCGCTCGATCCAGGAGGAGTGTTTTCCAATGAAATACGAAAAACTGCCGGCGGCGTCCATTGCAGCCCGGCTGGCCGAATTGCAGGGCTGGAGCATCGGGCGTGACGGCGCCGCGATCGAGAAGCACTTCGTCTTCCGTGACTTTCGCCAGGCCTTTGGCTTCATGACCGAATGCGCTCTGGCGGCCGAGAAGCTCGATCATCATCCGGAGTGGTTCAACGTCTACAGGAAGGTGGATGTGACGCTCACCACGCATTCTGCTGGCGGAATAACGGAACTGGACTTCAAGCTCGCCGTTCTCATGGATCTGGCTGCGGCGCGCAGCGGTTGATCGCAGGTGGTGATTGAATTCGGATTCGAGCATTCACATATGATTGATCGGGTCCGAACGAAAGGATCGATGGGCTATGGATGACGTGAAGATTGGTGAGATCCTGCTTCCCGGAGACAAGGAGCAGCAGGAGCGACAGGAAGCGAAGGTTCGCAGCCGGTTCTGGCCGACCTTCAAGAAGGCCGCCCGCCAGATCCCTTTCTCGCGGGATCTCGTCGCAGCCTATTACTGTGCAACGGATCGCGAGACACCTTTTCGTGTTCGCGGCATCCTGCTTGCCGCGCTGGGCTACTTCGTTCTGCCGATCGATGTCGTACCGGATATTCTCGCGGTCGTCGGCTTCACGGATGACATTGCCGTGCTCACAACGGCCATCGCCATGATCAACCGGCACATCAAGGATCGTCATTACGAGGAAGCCGACAGGGCGCTCGCAGACAGTCCCGATCAGACCTGATGGTCGCAAGGCAGCCTTGTGTTCAAGGCAGCCCCACTCTTGCCTTTTTCTTTCCTTCTACATCGTCCGCAGGATCGAGGTCCGAAGCCGTTTTCTCCGGATTTCGGGGCGCCAAACGAAATACCGCCGCCAAATGTGACAACAAGGCGTGTGTCGTTCATCGTTTGGTAAGGTAAATTAAGTCAAACTGAACACAGGTTTTGACGATGAGCGCCCGGCTGCATGGTCGGGTGATGGATGGAAACAACCGGCAGGAAGACATGTTCGTAAGAAGTAGCGTAACCGCATTGGCAATCCTCCTGGCGAGCAGCGGGCTCGCCAACGCACAATCGCCCACGCGGATCGAGCAGTTCAAGGCCTGGGGTGCCTACTCCTACAAGTCGAACGGCGGCACCGTGTGCTACGTGCTGTCCGTCCCGACGGCGAAGGAGCCGAGCAGCGTCAATCACGGCGACATTTTCTTCGTCGTCTCGCAGCGCCCGGGCCAGAACATCTCGTATGAGCCGCAGGCCATGATGGGTTACCCGATGAAGGGCGACTCGAAGGTCAATGTGACCATCGACAACAAGAATTTCGTCTTGTTCGTCAAGGACAGCTCGGCCTGGGTGGAAAATGCCGCCGAAGAGCCGGCCTTGGTTGCTGCCATGAAGGGCGGCTCCACGATGACGGTCAAGGCGACGTCTGCACGTGGCACGGCCACGAGCTATACCTATTCGCTTTCCGGCATCTCTGCAGCGCTGCAGAAGATCCAGAACTGCAACTGACGGCCAATCGCCGATCATGAAACCCAGGGCCGGCAGACCACTGCCGGCCCTGAGCCGTTTCCACTTCACCCGCAAAGCAGGGTCGGGGTGACGGACGCCAAAAAAGCTGCTATTGGCCGCAGCCAAATAAGGACATCGGCTTGATGCCTGTCCATCATGATCCTTGAATTCATACCTGCCTGCCGGAACGCGCTCGATCCGAGCCCGCTTTCCCATATGGTCCCGAGGTAACGAGATGACTGTCACTGTGACGCTTCCGGAGCGTAGCCAGACTGCGGCTTCCATTCGCCCTGCTGCCATGATCGAGAAGCCGAGCCTGATCGGCCTCGACCGCGAAGCGCTGGGCAATGCCCTGCGCGAAAAGGGCGTGCCGGAAAAGCAGATCAAGATGCGCGTCGCGCAGATCTGGAACTGGCTTTATGTGCGCGGCGTCTCGGATTTCGACCACATGGCCAATGTCTCCAAGGACATGCGCGAAATGCTGAAGACGCATTTCACCATCGCGCGGCCCGAAATCGTCGAGGAGCAGGTGTCCAATGACGGCACCCGCAAATGGCTCCTGCGCTTTCCGCCCCGCGGCGCCGGCCGCCCGGTCGAGGTGGAAGCCGTCTATATCCCGGAAGAAGGTCGCGGAACGCTCTGCATCTCCAGCCAGGTTGGCTGCACGCTCACCTGCTCCTTCTGCCATACCGGCACACAGAAGCTGGTGCGCAACCTGACGGCGGAAGAGATCCTTTCCCAGCTGCTTTTGGCGCGTGACCGTCTCGGCGATTTCCCGGATCGGGAAACGCCTGTCGGCACGATGATGCCGTCCAGCGATCGCAAGGTCACGAACATCGTCATGATGGGCATGGGCGAGCCGCTCTACAATTTCGAGGAAGTGAAGAAGGCACTGCTGATCGCGACCGATGGCGATGGCCTGTCGCTGTCCAAGCGCCGCGTCACGCTCTCGACCTCGGGCGTGGTGCCGGAGATCTACCGGACCGGTGAAGAGATCGGGGTTATGCTGGCCATCTCGCTGCACGCTGTGCGTGACGAGCTGCGCGACATGCTGGTCCCGATCAACAAGAAGTATCCGCTGAAGGAGCTGATCGAAGCCTGTCGTAACTATCCGGGCCTTTCGAATGCCCGTCGCATCACCTTCGAATATGTGATGCTGAAGGACGTGAACGACAGCCTCGAGGATGCCAAGGGCCTGATCCAGTTGCTCAAGGGCGTGCCGGCAAAGATCAACCTCATCCCGTTCAATCCGTGGCCGGGCACCAACTACCAGTGTTCCGACTGGGCGCAGATCGAGAAATTCGCCGACTTCATCAATCAGGCCGGTTATGCCTCGCCGATCCGCACGCCGCGTGGTCGCGACATCCTCGCCGCCTGCGGCCAGCTGAAGTCGGAATCAGAGCGCATGCGCAAGACTGAGCGTCTGGCGTTTGAAGCCATGATGATCGCCAATCACGGCGAAGACGACGATTGAGATTGCGGCGGACGTTCGGCGCGCCTGTCGCTCTCACCGCGCCTGCGTCATGAAGATCTTCACCGCGAAGATCGAGAAGACGCCGGCGAAGGTGTAGTCGATGCCGCGCAGGACCTTGCGGTTCGCCTGCAGCCAGTTCGACATGAAATCCGCCCCGTAGACGATGCCGATGCCGATCGGCAGTGACAGGATGATCGACCAGAGGCCGAGGAAGATCAGCTTGCCGGTGACGTTCGGATCGGTGGCGGTGACGAATTGCGGCAGGAAGGTCATGAAGAAGATGATGACCTTGGGGTTCAAGAGATTGACCCAGAGCCCGTTCAGGAAGGCGCCCTTTTTCGAAACCACGGCATCGCCATCTGCCTTGATCACAAAGTTCGAGCCGTGCCGGATTGCCTGCAGTGCCAGCCAGAGCAGGTACGCGGCGCCGCCGGTCTTCAACAGCAGGAAGGCCGTCGGCGAGGCGACGATGAGCGCCGAGATGCCGAAGGCGACCAGCATGGTATGGATCGAGATGCCGAAGCTGGTGCCGGCGAGCGTCATCAGACCGATGGCCTTTCCGTCGCGCAGCGAGCGACTGATCCAGAGCGTCATGTCCGGGCCAGGCGTAATCGCCAAGAGCAACAGCGCCAGGCTAAAGGCAAGAAAGACGGGAAGGCTCGGAATGAAGTCCATTGGTGTCACCGCATGATGAAGCACCCGCGAGGTGCGGGGGCTTCATCCTTAGCGGCGATCGATGGCCTTGCCAATCAGCCTTTGGGGATCGACAGATAGGTCTTGAAGGCGTCGGCATAGTCCGGATGCCAGCGCGACAGCGGTGGGCGGTTTTCGATGATGTCGCCGGCGGCCCAGGCGATGCGCTTCTCGTCCAGAGCGCGGGGCACCTCGTTGTCCGGGCAGAGAATGTAGAAGTCGCCTCTCACAAGGCTTTCCAGCATGAAGTCGACGGTTTCCTCCGGTGTCCAGGCGCCTGAAGGCTTCTCCGTGCGGCCGTTTGCTGTCAGTCCGGTGAAGACGAAGCCGGGGATCAGCAGGTGTGCAGAGACGTTGCAATCCGGCGTGTTGCGCAGCTCGTGCTGCAGCGCCTCGGTGAAGGCCTTCACACCCGCTTTCGAGACATTGTAGGCCGGGTCGCCCGGCGGGGTGGTAATGCCCTGCTTCGAGCCGGTGTTGATGATCAGCGCCGCATCCTTATGGGCGACCATGCCGGGGCCGAAAGTGCGGGTGCCGTTGATGACCGCCATGAGGTTGACGCCGAGCACGTTGTCCCAGTTCGCCTGCGGGCCGAAGAGCGCGCTGCCCGGCTGGATCCCGGCATTGTTCATCAGCACATGCACGCGCCCGAACCGCTGGATGACGGCGCGCTCCAGGGCTTCCAGTTCATCGAGTTTCGACACATCCGTGCCGATCGCGACGACATCAGCTTCACCGCCGGCCGCGAGCGCGGTGACTTCGGCGGCTGCGTTCGCCAGGCGATCTCCGTCAAGATCGACCAGAACGACGCAAAGCCCCATCCGGGCGAAGGCTTTTGCTGCCGCAAGGCCGATGCCGGAGGCGGCACCGGTGATGACAGCAACATGACCTTTCACGAGCGCGGGATGCTGGGGCGTCATGGGCGAACTCCTTAAACCGGTGGTGTTATGATTGACGACGATATGGTACCCTCGCGTCACATCGTCAACGTGACAGCCCGTGATGGAGGATTGCCTGCCGATGAACAAAATGACGACCGTTACCGTCTCGCAGGAACTGGCAGATTTCATCGAGGCCAGAATTACAGCCGGCGACTATGCTTCTGAAGGAGAGGTTATCGAGGCTGCACTCGCACTGCTGCGCGATGAGGTGGACGGCCTGGCCGCCATCAAAGCGGCGATCGAGGAAGGTGAATCTTCCGGTGAGCCGCAGCCGTTTGACTTTGACGAGTTCATCGATCGTAAGCGCCGCCGCTCCGCCGCCGAATGAAGCCGCTTATTGTTTCTCCGCGGGCTGCTCACGACCTCGACGCGCTCTTCGACTACACCGAAGAGCGTTGGGGTCTGGAGCAGGCGGTTGCGTATACGCGGGGGATCAGGCGTTACCTTCAGGAAATCTGCGAAGGACAACGGCCCGGCCGGATAATTCCCGGACTTAGGAAAGCCTATCTCAGCGTTGCGTATCAATCTCACTACCTTATCTATCGCGAGACCTCGCATTCGATAGTGCTGATCCGTATCCTCCACCAGCGCATGAATATCCGCGGCCATCTCTGACACAGTCATGTTCCCCGCCCTTGCACACCAGCGGAATCTCGCTAAAAGTGCCGCCATTCTTGATCCAGGCGGGCCTTGAGCCTCGCTCCTTCCAGACGGAACATCGACATGGCACTCCCCAAAGACGTGAAGAAAGTCGTCCTCGCCTATTCCGGCGGCCTCGACACCTCGATCATCCTGAAATGGCTGCAGACCGAACTCGGTGCTGAAGTCGTGACCTTCACCGCCGACCTCGGCCAGGGCGAAGAGCTCGAGCCGGCCCGCAAGAAGGCCGAGATGCTCGGCATCAAGGAAATCTTCATCGAGGATGTGCGCGAAGAGTTCGTTCGCGACTTCGTCTTCCCGATGTTCCGCGCGAACGCCGTCTATGAAGGCGTCTACCTGCTCGGCACCTCGATCGCCCGTCCGCTGATCTCCAAGCACCTGATCGACATCGCCCGCAAGACCGGTGCCGATGCGATTGCCCATGGCGCGACCGGCAAGGGTAATGACCAGGTCCGCTTCGAGCTTTCCGCCTATGCGCTGAACCCCGACATCAAGATCATCGCGCCCTGGCGTGACTGGGCGTTCAAGAGCCGCACGGATCTCCTGAACTTCGCCGAACAGCACCAGATCCCGGTTGCCAAGGACAAGAAGGGCGAAGCGCCGTTCTCCGTCGACGCCAACCTTCTGCACTCCTCGTCGGAGGGCAAGGTTCTCGAAGATCCCGCCCAGGAAGCACCGGAATACGTGCATATGCGCACGATCTCGCCGGAAGCCGCTCCGGACAAGGCGACCATCATCAAGGTCGGTTTCGAGAAGGGCGATGCCTGCTCGATCAACGGCGTTCGCATGAGCCCGGCGACGCTGCTTGCAGAACTCAACAATTACGGCCGCGACAATGGCATCGGCCGTCTCGATCTCGTCGAAAACCGCTTCGTCGGCATGAAGAGCCGTGGCGTCTACGAGACCCCCGGCGGCACCATCCTGCTCGCTGCCCATCGTGCGATCGAGAGCATCACGCTCGACCGTGGCGCAGCCCACCTCAAGGATGAGCTTATGCCGCGTTATGCCGAGCTCATCTATTACGGCTTCTGGTTCTCGCCGGAACGCGAAATGCTGCAGGCTCTGATCGACAAGAGCCAGGAGCATGTCGAAGGCGAAGTGACGCTGAAGCTCTACAAGGGCAATGTCATGGTCATCGGCCGTGAATCGGCGAAGTCGCTTTATTCCGACCAGCTCGTCACCTTCGAGGACGATCAGGGCGCCTATGACCAGAAGGATGCTGCCGGCTTCATCAAGCTCAACGCGCTGCGCCTGCGCACGCTCGCCAAGCGCAATCTCGGTAAGTAAGCCCTCCTCGGCTCAGACAACAGAGCGCCCGTCTCCCCTCCGGGAGGCGGGCTTTTTCATGCCCGTCGTTCGAGGTGGCGCAACCAGAGAAAGCCCGCGAGTGCGCTCAGTTCCATGAAGGGGATGATGATGCCGAAGGCGGTCAGCGGATCGCCGATCGAAGCTGCCGCAACGCCGCCGGCAAAACCCGCGGTCATCTGCAGGAAGCCGGTCAGGGCAGACGCGGATCCGGCGATGTGCGGGAAGGGCGCCATGCTCGTCGTCACGACATGGGGGCTGAGGAAGGCGAGGCCGAAGGTGCAGATTGCCACAGGCCCCATGATCGACAGGAAGAAGGGCGGCACGAATGCCACCGACAGCGCCATGATCACGGCGCCGGTGCCGCAGAGCGTGATGCCGATCCTTGACGCCGTCAGACCCGAGATCCGGCGGGAGACGAGCTTCAGGGTGAGTGATCCCGTCAGATAGGCGCCGGATTGCATCAGCATGCCCAGCCCGAATTGGGTCGGCGTCAGTCCCACTTCGTTGATCAGCACGAAAGGCAGCATGGTCGATTGAGCGTAGAGTGCGCCGATCGTGCCGCTCAGGACGAGGGAGGCTGCGAGGAAACGTGTGTTCGTTCCGACTTCCAGATAGTTGCGCAGCAGTTTTCCGGGTCGGAGACGGCCGAGATCCGGGACGATCGTTTCCTTGAGCAGGGTCAGCGTAAAAGCCATGGCCAGCAGGCCGAACGCGACCATCAGGAGAAAGACCGCATTCCAGCTGAAGGCGGCGAGCGTCAGCCCACCGAGAGTGGGACCCATGGCCGGCCCGACAGCGAGAAAGATGCCGATGGTGTTGAGGATGCGGCTTGCCTCCGCACCTGTGTAGAGGTCTCGAACGATGGCGCGGCCGACGACCACGCCGACGGAAGCGCCGATGCCCTGCACGAGACGGGCGGCGAGAATGAATTCCACGCTCGGCGCTATCGTTGCGAGACAAGAGCCGGCCAGGTAGATCGCGAGGAAAATCAGCGTTGCCTTCTTGCGACCCAGGGCATCGGCGAGGGGACCTGCGACCAGCTGGGCAAGTGCGAAGCCGGCGAAGAAGAGAGATAGGCTGAGCTTGATCGCCGCGTCGGTGGTTCCGAAAGCCCGCACCAGTTCGGGCATGGCCGGCGTGTAGATCGCCATGGAGATCGGACCGAGCGTGGTCAGGAAGGCACCAAGGAAGGTGGTGCGCCGCTCGCTCATGCGCATTGCTGTCATCAGAACTCGTCCGGCATCAAGAAGAAAGGCGCCGTCGCGGCGCCTCGTGCTGATGACTTAGTGTGATTGACGCTCTCGATCGAGTGCCAATTTTCGCCCCAGGCTCGATCAGGCCGATTTCGAGAAGAAGTCGAGCACCTTGGCATAGGAGCCGGCCATGTCCATGTCGCCGATCATTTCCGCGAGCGACTGCTGTGTGCGGTAGTATTCCGCGTAATCGAAATGGGAATCGTCGGTCAGCGTCGACAGATCCATGATGTTGCCGTTGCGGTCGACGATCTGGAGCGGCAGTTCCGTCGACAGTTCACGGTAGGTGTCGGCGTCGATCTCGTCACGCTGGAAGCTTTCCGAGGCAATCTCGCGCAGGCGCCGTGGCGTCATGCTGGCAAAGACCGACAGTGCTTCTTCGAAAACCTCCGTTTCCTTGGAGGCCGCAATCTTAGGCGAAAGTTCTGACAGCCGGACATCCGACTGCGGGGTGCTTTCTTTGACGCGAAGGGATGAAACGCCTACCGGTTGGATTGGAAAGATTTCCATGGCCGTGACCGTCCTTTCATAGGATGAATCGATCTATGGGCCTATTCGAATGTTCGTCAATGAGGGTGCGGACTCGCTGTGGAAAAATCTCGCCTTGTTCACTGATTTTTGCGTGCTTGCCCTCGCTTTGCCGGGATAACATGGTGGAAAATCAGTGCTTCGCCGGCAGTTGCGCGGAGCTTCAGGAGGTTAACGCATGGCTGAGTCGTCCGTCTTCAATCCCGCTGTCATCAACTGGCAGGGGCCGCATGGCCTGCCGCAATTCGAACAGGTCGGCGATGACGACTATGCGCCCGCCTTCGAGGCGGCTCTGAGGGAGCACGAGGCGGAGATCGATGCGATCGCCGACAATCCGGAGCTGCCGAGCTTCGCCAACACGATCGTGGCGCTCGAGATCGCCGGCGATGCCCTCTCGCGCGTCTCGGCGCTGTTCTGGAACCGGGCGGGCGCCCATACCAATCCCGGCATCCAGGCTCTGGAACGCGAGATCGCGCCGAAGATGTCGCGCCATTATTCGAAGATTGGCATGAATGCGGCTCTGTTTGCCCGGATCGACGATCTCTGGACCCGCCGCGATGCGCTCAATCTGACGCTGGAAGAGACCCGTGTGCTGGAGCGGCACTGGAAGGGCTTCGTGAAGTCGGGTGCCAAGCTTCCGAAGGCGGAGCAAGAGCGGCTGGCGGCGATCAACGAGCGGCTGGCGAGCCTCGGCGCCAATTTCGGCCAGAACGTGCTTGCGGATGAATCCACCTGGATCCTGCCGCTTGTGGGCGAAGAGGATCTCGCCGGCATTCCCGCCTTCCTGCGTGATGCCATGGCCTCTGCCGCGACCGCACACGGCGGCGGACACAGCCATGTGGTGACGCTGTCGCGCTCGATCATCGAGCCGTTCCTCACCTTCTCCGAACGCCGCGATCTGCGCGAGACTGCCTTCAAGGCCTGGACGTCGCGCGGCATCAATGGTGGCGAGACCGATAATCGCGGCATCGTCAAGGAGACGCTGTCGCTTCGGGCCGAGAAGGCGCGTCTGCTGGGCTACAAGGACTATGCCTCCTACAAGCTCGACAACACCATGGCGAAGACGCCGGAGGCGGTGAACGGGCTTCTGATGCAGGTCTGGGAAAAGGCCGTTTCCCAAGCGCGCGCCGAAGAGGCTGAACTTGCCGCCCTGATCGCAGACGAGGGCAAGAACCACGAGGTGTCCCCCTGGGACTGGCGCCATTATGCGGAGAAGCTTCGCGCGCAGAAGTTCAACTTCTCGGAAGCCGAGCTGAAGCCCTACCTGCAGCTCGAAAAGATCATCGAGGCCTGCTTCGATGTTGCCGGTCGCATCTTCGGCATCCGCGCCGTGCCACTCGCCAATGTCGTCGGTTATCATCCTGACGTGCGCGTCTTCGAAATCCGCGACCGCAACGACGACCTGGTCGCACTGTTCCTCGGCGACTATTTCGCCCGCCCCTCCAAACGTTCCGGCGCATGGATGAGCAGCTTCCAGGCGCAGCACCGCCTCACGCTGAAGAACGGTCGCCAGGGTGAGCTGCCGATCATCTACAATGTCTGCAATTTCGCGAAGCCCGAACCCGGCAAGCCAGCTCTGCTGTCGCTCGACGATGCCCGCACGCTCTTCCATGAATTCGGCCATGCCGCCCATGGCATGTTGTCCAACGTCACCTATCCCTCAGTGTCCGGTACCGGCGTCTCGCGCGATTTCGTCGAACTGCCCTCGCAGCTTTACGAGCACTGGCTGACGGTGCCCGAGATCCTCAAGACCTATGCGGTGCATTACGAGACAGGCGAGCCGATGCCGCAGGCGCTGCTCGACAAGGTGCTCGCGGCCCGGACTTTCAATGCCGGTTTCAACACGGTGGAGTTCACCTCGTCGGCACTGGTCGACATGGCGTTTCACACCCGCGGGCCCGTGGAGGATCCGATGGCTGTGCAGGCCAAAGTGCTTGAGAAGATCGGCATGCCGTCGTCGATCGTCATGCGCCACGCCACGCCACACTTCCAGCACGTGTTCTCCGGGGATGGTTATTCGGCGGGCTACTATTCCTACATGTGGTCGGAAGTGCTCGACGCGGATGCCTTCGCCGCCTTTGAGGAAACCGGCAATCCCTTCGATCCGGAGATGGCATCGAAGCTGAAGACGCACATCTATGCATCCGGTGGGTCGGTCGATCCGGAGGATGCCTACAAGGCCTTCCGGGGCAAGATGCCGAGCCCGGAGGCGATGCTGAAGAAGAAAGGCCTTGCGGCCTAAGCGTCCTGACGCCGCTCAAAAGGGCCGCCGGCGGTAACCATCGCCGGCGCTTCGGGCGTTTCCCCCTTTCGCAAATGCAAAAAACAGGGTATGAGCGCGCCAAAGTAAATCGGCGCCTCTCTTCCGTATTGCGCCCCAGCCATCAGAGATCTTGGATATGAACCTCCGCAATATCGCGATCATTGCGCACGTTGACCATGGGAAAACGACCCTCGTCGACGAGCTCCTCAAGCAGTCCGGCTCGTTCCGCGAGAACCAGCGCGTGATGGAACGCGTTATGGACTCGAACGACATCGAAAAGGAGCGCGGGATCACCATTCTCGCCAAGGCGACGTCGATCGAGTGGAAGGACACCCGCATCAACATCGTCGACACCCCCGGCCACGCCGACTTCGGCGGTGAAGTCGAGCGCATTCTCTCGATGGTGGATGGCGCAATCGTTCTCGTCGATGCTGCCGAAGGCCCGATGCCGCAGACCAAGTTCGTGGTCGGCAAGGCGCTCAAGGTCGGTCTTCGCCCGATCGTTGCGATCAACAAGGTCGACCGTCCGGACGCCCGTATTGATGAAGTCGTCAACGAAGTCTTCGATCTCTTCGCCGCGCTCGACGCGACCGACGAGCAGCTCGACTTCCCGATCCTTTACGGTTCGGGCCGCTCCGGCTGGATGAACACCGATCCGAACGGCTCGCAGGAAGAAGGCCTGAAGCCGTTGCTCGATCTCGTCATCAAGCACGTGCCCGAGCCGACCGTCGAAGAAGGCCCGTTCAAGATGATCGGTACGATCCTGGAAGCCAACAACTTCCTCGGCCGCATCATCACCGGCCGTATTGCTGCCGGCTCGATCAAGCCAAACCAAGCGGTCAAGGTTCTCGGCCAAGACGGCAAGCTCATCGAGCAGGGCCGTATCTCCAAGATCCTCGCCTTCCGCGGCATCGAGCGTACCGCCATCGAAGAAGCCCATGCCGGCGACATCGTCGCCATTGCTGGTCTCTCGAAGGGCACCGTTGCCGACACTTTCTGCGATCCGGCCGTGACTGAAGCGATGAAGGCGCAGCCGATCGACCCGCCGACCGTCACGATGTCCTTCATCGTGAACGACAGCCCGCTGGCTGGCACCGAAGGCGACAAGGTCACGAGCCGCGTCATCCGCGATCGTCTGTTCAAGGAAGCCGAAGGCAATGTCGCGCTGAAGATCGAAGAGTCGGCCGACAAGGACTCGTTCTTCGTGTCAGGCCGCGGTGAACTTCAGCTTGCCGTTCTCATCGAAAACATGCGCCGCGAAGGCTTCGAGCTTGCCGTGTCACGTCCGCGCGTCGTCATGCACAAGGATGAAGCGACCGGCCAGATGATGGAGCCGATCGAGGAAGTCGTGATCGACGTCGACGAAGAGCATTCCGGCGTCGTCGTCCAGAAGATGTCCGAGCGCAAGGCCGAAATGGTCGAGCTTCGTCCGTCGGGCGGCAACCGCGTTCGCCTCGTCTTCTTCGCGCCGACCCGGGGCCTGATCGGCTATCAGTCGGAACTCCTGACCGACACGCGCGGCACGGCCGTGATGAACCGTCTGTTCCACGACTACCAGCCCTACAAGGGTGAGATCGGTGGCCGCGTGAACGGTGTTCTGCTCGCCAACGAAGCCGGCGAAGCCGTGGCCTATGCCCTGTTCAACCTGGAAGATCGCGGCCCGATGATCATCGATGCCGGCGAGAAGGTCTATATGGGCATGATCATCGGCATCCATAGCCGCGACAACGATCTGGAAGTGAACGTGCTCAAGGGCAAGAAGCTTACCAACATTCGTGCTGCCGGCAAGGATGAAGCGGTCAAGCTCACCCCACCGATCAAGTTCACGCTCGAGCGCGCGCTGTCCTGGATCCAGGACGACGAGCTCGTCGAAGTGACGCCGAAGTCCATCCGCCTGCGCAAGATGTTCCTCGATGCGAATGACCGCAAGCGCATGGAAAAGGCCAAGGCTTCCGCTACCGGCTGAAGCCTCTGAAAACATGTCTCATTTCGAAACCCCGGTCCAAAAGGCCGGGGTTTTGTTTGTTGAACTTGTTCCTCGCGCCTTGCGGCTAGTCTTAAAAAAGCGTTAACTTTTCACCGTGGACCGATGAAGGTCCGGGCTCCGCGTCTACTAAGTTCGGCGCGCCAGGGTGAGTTTACGTTATGAAGACGTTGTCGATCGATATGCGCTTGGCAGGTCCCGCAGATGCCGCCGCGGTCGCGGATGCTCATCGCAAAGCCTGGATGCACGCCTATTCCGGCATCATTCCCTATCGTGCCCTGACAAAGATGGTCGAGCGCCGCGGCGAAAGCTGGTGGCGCAAGGCAACGCGCGGTCCGGCAACCATCCTGGTGGCCGAGGTGGCCGGCGTCGTGGCGGGTTATGCCTCGCTTGGCTATAACCGGGCACGCGCGCTGCCGCATGAAGGAGAAATCTACGAGCTTTATCTCCGCCCGGAATATCAGGGCATTGGCCTCGGCTACCAGCTCTTCCACGAGGCCCGGCGCATGCTGAAGTCTCTTGGCTGCAATGGAATGGTCGTCTGGTGCCTTGAGGACAGCGAGATCGCCGCGAACTTCTTCCGGTCGAATGGTGGGCTCGACGTTGTCGAAGGCATGGAAGATTTCGACGACGTGCACCTGAAGAAGCTCGGCTTCATCTGGAACTGATCGGGCGGCTCTCGCCTATTCCACCACATAGCCCTCGGGCCAGCTGAAGGTCCGCTCACTGGTGAGATCGCCACGTTTGCCGATCCATTGGGGCTCCGTCATGCCGCAGGCGAAGTCGGCCGCGTCACTTTCGGCTGCCTGTCTTGCGAGTTCGTTGGCATTGCGGTTGGCCTTGGCGTCCACCATGGCGACGAAACAGGAGGCGGGGAAGCCAGCGTCGCCGACGCGGGAAATGACGAGGACCTGACCGGTACTCTCCGGGCTTGGCGATCCGCTGGGCCCCGGGTTCTCGATGAACCATCGCAGGATCGCCGCAACTGGCTCGCCGCTTTCATTGAGGCGCCATTCGATCTTGGTGTTGACGCGGTTGAAGGCGGCGAAACTTTCATAGGCGCCGTCGATCAGGACCTGGTCGATCTTGCCGAAGATCACGCTCTGGCGGAGATCGCCTTCCTTGAAGTAGACGGGGCAGTCCTTGTATCCCTCGCATTTCAACGAGACGCCCATCATGTCCTCAGCGAGCGTCTCGCAGGCATCGAGGTCGAGGTCGGTATAGACGCTTTCGGCTGCGTGAGCGGGGCCGGCAAGGGGAAGAAGGCAGATCAGCGCCTGCATGGCCGTGGAGATGGTTCTCGATGTCTTGATCATGCGGATGCGCCCCCTCAGTAAGCTGTCCGGCGGTGAGCCCCTCATGTCCGCCGAAAGCCGTGTTGCATTGCGCCATAATACGCATTAGGTAGCGCAGGAATTCAACACTCTACGGGGTCCAATAATATGCGTATTGATGCAATTGCCATCGGCAAGAACCCGCCGGAAGACATCAACGTCATCGTCGAAGTTCCTGTCGGCGGCCAGCCGATCAAGTATGAGATGGACAAGGACGCCGGTACGCTGATCGTCGACCGCTTCCTCTATACCCCGATGACCTATCCGGGCAATTATGGCTTCGTGCCGCACACGCTCTGCAAGGACGGCGACCCGCTCGACGTTCTCATCTGCAACACCCGTCCGCTGGTCCCGGGCTGCGTCATCAATGTGCGCCCGATCGGCGTCATGATGATGGAAGATGACGGCGGTATGGACGAGAAGATCCTCGCCGTTCCGGTGCCGAAGCTGACGCGCCGTTACGACAAGATCGCCAACTACACGGATCTTCCGGAAATCACCCTGAAGCAGATCCAGCACTTCTTCGAGCACTACAAGGATCTGGAGCCCGGCAAGTGGGTGAAGATCGGCGACTGGCAGAATGTCGACGTCGCCAAGCAGATCATTCTCGACTCGATCGAGCGCGCCAAGGCTGAAGGCAAGTAATTCAGTTCGCGTTCAACGCATCAATCCGCGTTTTCAAATCCTCCGGGTCGCCAGTGATCCGGAGGATTTTTTGTCTGGCGGTGTCGCCGGAGATCAGGGAAATCGAGGTCTTGGGCACCTTGAGCGCCTTCGACAGCAGGGCGATCAGCGCCTTGTTGGCCTTGCCTTTCTCCGGCACGGCCGTCACCCGCGCCTTCAGATGTGTCTGCCCGCCGGCTGTCGTCTCCACACCGTCCAACGCATCGCGCCCGCCATTCGGGGTCAGCCGGACAGCGAGCAGCAGATGATCATGGGCGAGGCGGTAGGGGCTGGTCACGCCACCAGCGGATAGATGCTGTTCCAGAGGAAGGAACGCAGGAAGAAGATGATCAGCAGCACGATGATCGGCGAGATGTCGATGCCGCCGAGATCCGGCATGAAGCGGCGGATGGGGCGGAGCACCGGTTCGGTCACGTTGTAGAAGAACTGGCCGAGCGTCGCGACGAAGCGGTTGCTGGAGTTGATCACGTTGAAGGCATAGAGCCAGGAGAAGATGGCACTCCCGATCAGAATCCAGGTGAAGATGCTCAAGGCAAGGTCAATTGTCTGAAACAGGGCGTACATTCAGGTCTCCATTTCTTGGTTGACAGAGATGTAGACATTGGCGACTTAACGGACAAGTGGATGGGGCCCACGCAATCCGAATCATGTTTAACGGCGGGCCCGCCCGCAGCTTAAGGTCTTTTCGATGCACCCGTCTTCGGCCGACGATCGTTTCGCGGCGTTCAGGCATTCCTCCTATACCCGCTTCTTCTTTGCCCGTTTCCTTGGTGCCTTCGCCACCCAGATCCTCAGCGTCTCGGTCGGCTGGCAGATGTATGACAACACCGGCAATGTGTTCTATCTCGGCCTGATCGGCCTGGTGCAGTTTCTGCCCTCGCTGCTGCTGATCCTGGTCACGGGCTCCGTCGCCGACCGTTACAATCGCCGCGCCATCGTCTCGATCTGCATGATCGTCAGCGCCGTCTGCGCCGGGGCGCTGCTTTCGCTGACCATTGCCGATGCCTTCGAGCCGACGATTGTCTTCGCCATCCTCGTGGTCTTCGGGGTCGAGCGCGCCTTTGCCGCACCCGCCGTGCAGTCTTTGGCGCCGAATCTTGTGCCGCAGAAGGATCTCTCCAATGCGGTCGCCTGGAACTCGTCGTCGTGGCAGACGGCCTCGATCGTCGGGCCTGTCGCCGGTGGTCTCCTCTATGGCGCAAGCCCGGTCGTTGCCTATTCGGTCTCCTTCGCTTTCTTTGCCGCTGCCGCCATCCTCGTCTTCCTGGTGAAGCGGCCCCCGCAGCAGAGATCACAAAAGGCCGTAACGCTCGATACGCTGTTTGCCGGCTTCCGCTTCATCTTCGGTGAAAAGGTCGTGCTGGGTGCGATTTCGCTCGATCTTTTCGCGGTGCTGCTCGGTGGCGCCGTGGCGCTGATGCCGGTCTTTGCACGCGACATTCTCGATCTCGGGCCCTGGGGTCTCGGCCTTTTGCGCGCCGCACCCGGCATCGGCGCCATCATCGTCGCGATCGCACTGGCAAGCTTCCCCATCCGCCACAATGCCGGCACCTTCATGTTCATCGGGGTTGCCCTCTTCGGTGTGGGCACCATTCTGTTCGGCTTTTCGCAGACGGCCTGGCTCTCGATCCTGGCTCTGATGCTGATGGGCGCGGCTGACATGGCCTCGGTTTATGTGCGCGAGACGCTGATTGCGCTCTGGACGCCCGACGAGGTTCGCGGACGCGTCAATGCGGTCAACATGGTCTTCGTCGGTGCGTCGAATGAGCTCGGCGAATTCCGCGCGGGGACGATGGCACATTTCATCGGACCGGTGCCGGCCGTCGTGCTCGGTGGCTTCGGCACGCTCGCGGTTGCCGCCGTCTGGGCGCTCGGTTTCCCGCAGTTGCGCAAGATCGACAGTCTGGAAGCGCCGGAGCGTCAGGAGGCGCGCTGATCGCGCTCGAAGATCAGGTCGAGAAAATCCCATAGCCACGCCCTGAGCGGCGCGTCGAAGATCATTCGTCCCTCGAGATGCTCGCGGCCCTGCTGGGCGTTGGGCAGCACGAAGCGGTGGGCGCCGTGCACCACCCAGCGATGCATCATGGCCCGCGTCAGCTCGGCGTGAAACTGCACGCCCCAGGCGTTCTCGCCGTAACGGAAGGCCTGATTGGGATAGACATCACCCGTCGCCAGAAGCTTCGCACCATGCGGCAGGCTGAAGCCTTCGCGGTGAAAGTGGTAGACCATCTTCGGCCAGTGCATCAGCAGGCGACCATGCTCCGTCGGTTTGATCGGATACCAGCCAATCTCGGTGCGCTCCTCGCGATCGGCCTCCACCTTGCCACCGAGCTGGCGAACGAGCATCTGGGCGCCCAGGCATATGCCGAGGAACGGCTTGTTCTCCTTGAGCGGCACATCCAGCCAGTTGATCTCGGTCTTGATATAGTCTTCCGGATCATTGGCGCTCATCGGTCCGCCGAAGACGACGGCACCGGAATGCTCGCTCAGGGTGTTGGGCAGGTCCTGTCCGAGCACGGGGCGGCGGATGTCGAGCGGATAGCCCTTCTCCTCGAGCATTTGGCCGACCCGGCCGGGGCTTGATCGTTCCTGGTGGAGGACAATCAGAACCGGTTGCTTGCGATCGCGCGATTGCAACCGGCCATCACGGGACATCGTCGATGGCTCCGAGACCGGCGCGCTCCGCCGCTTCCTGCCGCTGGACGATGCGTTCGCGCCCGGATACGCCGAGCAGATCGGCCACGCGCCAGATGGCGTGGTCTTCCATCTCACTGCGGGTCCCATCGGCATAGACGATGTCCCACAAGAGCCCCACGAGTTGCTGGCGTTGCTCTTCGTTGAGCTGGCGCTTAAGTTCGGTGGTGAAGCGATAGTAGTCGACGGCCTCGCTCTCGGCGCTCTGGCCTGCTGCAATCAGGTCGTCGAGTTCGGTGCCATCGAGGTCGTACTGTTGCTTCAGAATCTCGCGCAGCTTCGCCCGTTCCGAATCCCGTACGACACCGTCTGCCTCCATGACCTGCAGACAGAGAGCCGCAACGGCAATGCGCGGATCATCTGGCGCGAAGACCGATTTCGGGCGGTCCTGCATCACGGACTGGAAGAAGGCTTGCAGACGGTCGAGCATGCGGTTTCCTGTCAAAAGAGCTTCAGGCGGGTCTTGGGTTCCTGTGCCGCGAGTGCCGGATCCTTGACGCCCGGATCATCCGGTGGGCGCCCGAAGAAAGGTTCAACGACGGTCGCGTCCTTCGCGGGCGCATTCTCCTTGGCCACGACCACCGCAGGCTTTTCGGGCTTTGTCGGCTTTGCAGATACCTCTTCCGGTTCGGCAGATTTGGCCGGTACATCGGCATCGATCACCGGCCCCTCGGCCTCGACGATCCTCGGCTGTGTCTTCACGACCTCCGGCTCTCTCTGAGGTGGGGTATCGTCCTTTGCGACAGGCGGAAGGGAAGCGAGCGCCTTTTCCCCCTCGGAGACGCTGCCTTCTTCGATCGATCCGGCGAGCTGGTCGAAAGGCATCTTCCATTCGAAGGCGTCCAGACGGCCGGTGATCGGAGAAATCGGCATCCAGCGCTCGGAGACATGGCCGTCGGCCACCCATGCCGGGTCGCGCGGTGCCTTCAGCGCCTGACCCATCCAGTGACGGATGCGGCCCTGGTCACCGGTTTCCGCCTCCTCGATATCGGCAAGCAGAAGATAGACGCGTTCGCGGGATGCGATGCGGGCGGCAGCTTCCGCCTTGGCGCGGGCCTTCTTGAAGTCCTGCGCATCGAGCGCTGCTTCGGCGACGACCATCAGGGATTCGTAATTGTTGGGCTTCAGTGCTTCGAGCTTCTCGGCCTTCTTCAGGCGGTCAACGGCGCTGTCGCCGCTGCGCGCCCGCACATAGGCGCGGGCAATTTCCGGATGCGGCTCGATCTTCCAGACCTGTTCGAGCGTGCTCGACGCTTTGCGCAGATTGTCCTCGCGCATATAGGCCTTGGCGGCGACGATTGCTGCGGGCACCAGACCCCTGGAGAGCTTGAGGGCCTTTAAGGCACTGTCGCGGGCGCCGGAAGGCTCAGCCTCGAGCTGGTCTTCGGCCTTTGCCGTCAGCAGCACCGCCTTCAGGCGTTCGGCTTCATGACGCTCCAGCACATGGGCAATCTTCTGCTGATCCAGCAGTCGGATCGCGTCATCCCAGTGCCCGGCGCGGCAGCGATGTTCGAGGGTCGCCTTAGCGGCCCAGGGCAGGTAAGGGGCTGCTTCCGCGGCCGTTTCTGCATATTGCCGGGCGGCCTCATGCGCGCCCAAGCGGTTGGCTTCGACATAAAGCCCGCGCAGACCAAGCTCACGTGTCTCCGGGTCTTCCGACATTTCCTGGAACAGCCGGCGTGCCTCGTCGTGGCGGCCTTCGATCAAGGCGGCCTGCGCATCGAGGACGCGGATCAGCGGCTCCTGATCCGCCCGGATCAAGCCGCGGGCCCGCGCGCTCATCTTGCGCGCGAGAATGGCGTTGCCGGCACCGGCTGCGATCAGGCCGGTCGAGAGGGCCTGGTAACCGCGATCACGCTTGCGGGCGCGAAAGAAGCGGCGAACCGAGTGGGGCGAGGTCCAGAGTGTGCGCAGCAGCCACCACAGAACCATTATCGCGGCCACCAGCGCAACGAGCGCCGTTACCGCGACAATCAGGTCGGTGTTGTATTGCTGGCCTTCCCAGATCAGCGAGATCTCGCCCGGACGGTCGGCGATCCAGGAAAAACCAAAGCCGAGGGCCAGGATGAAGGCGAAGAAGAAGAGGATCTTGAGAATGGTGGTCATGGGTCAGCCTCCGTTCCCGGCAACGGTCTGAGACAGGGCAGAGGCCACCCGCTCTTCCGCCTCGATCCTGTTCTTCAGCTTCGTCGCGAAGTCTGAGGATGCCTGCTTGCCGGCTTCCGGCAGCGTTTCCCATTCGAGGGCTGCCCCCTTCAGGTCGCCATTCTGCAGCTTGTTTTCGATCCTGGCCACGATGGCTTCCGGTGTTTCGCCCTCGACATTGCCGACAGGCCGCACCTTCACGAGAGAGCGGGCGCTTGCCAGCAGACGATCCGTCCAGCCTTCGCCGGCCTCCGGCTGGTTGATGGCGGAAAGAATGTCGTCCGCAACCTGGTTGAAATCCCGGCTCAGATCGCTGCGCGACAGCACACCATTGCTGGCAAGTGGCGCCAGAGCCGCAACTGCCGGATCTTCCGGCGAGACGCTCTTCAGCGCATCGAGCTCCGAGAGGAACGGACCACCGCGGTCGATGGCCGTTTTCAGGCCTGAGAGGGCGATCGCGCGGGCCATTTCCACATCGCTGCGCGGTTCTTCCAGCTTGCGCTCGGCTTCATCAAGCCGTGTCGTGCTCTGTTCGAGCGCCTGCTTGTTGCTGGCGATCTCCGCCCGCAGGGACTGGATGGCCTGTTCTGCGCCTGCGAGCTGTGTCTTGAGCGCTTCCACCGCTGCTGCATCGGCCGTTGGGGTCGACGTGGCATTGGCAACACTTTCCTCAAGGGCGGAGACCCGTTCGACCAGGGCCGGGTCGGTCCCTTCGGCTGCCGGCCGCGCGGCAAGATTCGCCACTTCGGCCTTCAGGGCGTCAAGCTCTGTCGTGTCGATAGCCGGCGCCTGCGCCTGCTGGTCCGGTCCGAGCCCGGGGACGATGCCGGCATATTGCATGCTGCCTGCAAGAGCGAGGGCAACCAGGCCGCCAAAGATGCCGGATGCGACCAGCGTCGATGTCGCCGGAGACTGGCGGACGGGTTGTGGCGCGGGTGCTGGCTCTTCGGTCCGCGCGGTGTCTGCCGATGCTTCCTGCTCTTCGATGGGAGGTGTGGACGCGGCCTCCGTCTCATCCGGCTTCGGTGCCCAGGGATCGGTGGCAGTGTCGGTCTGCTGCTCGCTCAGGGGCACCGCGGACGACGTTTCCTCCACTGAAGGCGAAGGGGAGGCGGGGTCCGATTCGGAAGCCTCGGGCAAGCCGTTTTCTTCGGCTTTTTTGGCTTCCTGTGCGGTCAGGTCGATCGTCACCGGATCCTCGGGAGCTTTCGATCGACGGGGTGGCTTTCCGGAAACCATGGCAACCTCTTCATTTCGCGCGTGTGATTAAACCTAGTCAGTCCTCAAGGCGAAGGAAAGGGCCGAGGTTCCATTTCGCGCGGCACTGCATCAAAGCAGAAGAAGGAGAAGGTCCTCCCGAGGTTCCATCGGCCATTGGCTTCTGGCTTGAAATTCTGTCGGGAGAGCGCTTGCGATCTTGTCGCTCAGGCACAGAAAACGTGCCCGCTGCCAGTCCAGACTCTGGGCTGTCCTGTCGAATAGCTCGGCGAGCCGCCTTGCTGTCTCGGACGAGTAGACGAGGATCGCGTCCGGCATGGGGTCGAGCCTGTCAGCCACTGCGGCATCAGACAGGCGTGTCGGGAGCATGCGGTAACATTCTCGTAGATCGAGTGCGTATCCGGCCTCCTGCAAGGCCGCCTCGAAGTCTGGGGATCGCGGGGTGCCGGTCAGGTAAACGATCGGTGCTGTCGCATCCATGCTTGAGATCAGCAGTTTTGCGAGGGAGTTGCCGTCGCCGTCTGCAGTCGAGATCGCGCCGAAGCCCGCAGCCTCTGCCGCTCGCGCCGTAGCGCGGCCGACGGCAAAGACAGGCAGTGCGAGATAGGGTGCCTGGCGGTCCTGCGGCAGTGTCTCCAGCACCCGCATCGCCTCGGCGCTGGTGACTGCCAGCGCGGATGCCTTCGTTTCCGGCGCCTTCATGAGGGCTTCCGGCTGCTGGATAGCCTGCATCAGAGGCAGCAGGACGGGTTCGTGGCCACGGCGCTCGAGTTCGGCGGCGGTGCGGGCCGATGCCGGCTCAGGGCGCGTCACCAGAACGCGCATGGTTCAATTCCAGCTGTCGAAAAAGTCGCTGCCGGCCTTGCTGCGGATCGTTCCGCCCGCTGTGGCGCCAAGGATGGCGGCGTCGGTGCGGCTGCCGTCGATCTCGACATCGTGCCAGCGGCTGCCATCGGGCGTGAGGATCATGCCGGCAAAGCGGAGAGCATCTCCGTCCACGGTGGCGTGGCCTGCGATCGGTGTGCGGCAGGAACCGTCGAGTGCGCCCAGAAAGGCACGTTCGCAGCTGACGGCATCGAAGGTGTCGCGATCGTTGATCGCATCGAGCAGGTCATTGACCCTGCTGTCGCCGATGCGGCTCTCGATGCAGATCGCGCCCTGGGCCGGTGCCGGTGGGAACTCGCTCGGATCCAGCAGCTCTGTCGGGATCTCCGGCTTGCCGAGCCGCTTCAGGCCGGCGAAAGCGAGGAGGGTTGCATCCACTTCGCCCTCGGCGAGCTTGCGCAGGCGGGTGTCGACGAGACCGCGAAAGGTGATGACTTTGATGTCAGGGCGCATGCGGCGGATGAGGGCCTGGCGTCGCAGCGAGGAGGAGCCGACGGTCGCGCCGTGCGGCAGATCTTTCAATGTCGGCGCGGTGCGCCCGACGACGGCGTCACGGACATCTTCACGCGGCAGGTAGGCAGACAGGAAAAGCCCTTCCGGGAGTTTCGTCGGCATGTCCTTTGAAGAATGCACGGCGAAATCGAGGTCGCCCGAGAGCAGCTGTTCTTCCAGTTCCTCGGTAAACAAGCCCTTGCCGCCGATCTCCGACAAAGCGCGGTCGGTGATCCGGTCGCCCTTGGTGGAGAGCACAACAATCTCGAACATGTCCTCCGGCAGATCATGGGCGATCATCAGCCGGGCACGTGTCTCCGAAGCCTGGGCGAGAGCGAGCGGGCTGCCGCGTGTGCCGATGCGAAAAGGTTTTGTTTGCATCCGAACTTGTCCGTTGTTACCGACAGGTTTCGTAGACCGGTTTCTCGGTGACCGCAATCAATGAACAGGTTCCATGACATCCAAACTGCGCATCCTCGGCATCGAAACGAGCTGTGACGAGACGGCGGCGGCTGTCGTCACGCGGCTTGCAGACGGCTCGGCTGTCACGGAAGCGGATGTCGTCCTGAGCCAGCTCGACGAGCACAGCGCCTATGGCGGCGTGGTGCCGGAGATCGCGGCGCGCGCCCATGTGGATGCGCTGGATACACTCATCGAAGAGGCGCTGACCCGCGCCGGCATCACGCTGGCCGAGGTCGATGCCATCGCCGCCACCTCGGGCCCCGGGCTGATCGGCGGCCTGCTCGTAGGCCTGATGACCGGCAAGGCCATCGCCCAGGCCACGGGCAAACCGCTCTACGCCGTCAACCATCTCGAAGGCCATGCGCTGACAGCCCGGCTGACGGATGCCGTCGCTTTCCCCTATCTGATGCTGCTCGTTTCGGGCGGCCACACGCAGCTCGTTCTGGTCAAGGGCGTCGGAGACTACGAGCGCTGGGGCACGACGATCGACGATGCGCTGGGCGAAGCCTTCGACAAGACCGCCAAGCTGCTCGGACTGCCCTATCCCGGTGGTCCCGCCGTCGAGCGGGCAGCGGCCACGGGCAATCCCAAGCGTTTTGCTTTCCCCCGTCCGCTGGTCGGCGAGGCGCGCCTCGACTTTTCGTTTTCGGGCCTGAAGACCGCCGTGCGCCAGGCCGCCGAAGGGATCGCGCCTGTCACCGATCAGGACATTGCCGATATCTGCGCCTCCTTCCAACATGCCATCTCGCGCACGCTCAAGGATCGCATCGGCCGCGGGCTTCAGCGGTTCAAGCAAACCTATCCCGATGTTGCCGAGCCTGCGCTGGTCGTGGCCGGCGGTGTCGCGGCCAATAAGGAAGTGCGCCAGACGCTCGATGCCCTCTGCTCCGAGCTTGGCTTCCGCTTCGTCGCGCCGCCGCATCATCTCTGCACCGACAATGCCGTAATGATTGCCTGGGCGGGGCTTGAGCGCATGGCGCTCGGCATGGCCTCGGATGATCTCACTGTGGCGCCGAGATCGCGCTGGCCGCTCGACCAGGATGCCAAGGCGCTGCTCGCCTATGGCAAGCGCGGAGCCAAGGCATGAGCGGGATGCAGCGTATTGCCGTCATCGGTGCCGGTGCCTTCGGCACGGCCCTGGCCGCCGTCATGGCGCAGACCGGCAAGGTCGCCGTCGTGCTCATCGGTCGCGATGCGTCCGTGATGGCAGATCTTGCTGCGAGCCGCCTGCACGAGGCTGCCTTGCCGGGCATCCGGCTTCCCGACACGCTCGCCTTCTCATCGCGTTCCGAAGATCTGAGGGATCAGGATATCGTGCTGTTCGCCATGCCGTCCCAGGCCCAGATCGCGGCGGCGGAAACCTATGGGCCGCATCTGAAGCCGGGCGCGCCCATCGTGATCTGCGCCAAGGGCATCGAGAAGCAAAGTTCACGGCTCCTCACCGATGTGCTGGAAAGCGCACTGCCCGGGCATCCGATCGCCATGCTGTCGGGTCCCGGTTTCGCTGCCGACATTGCCAAGGGCCTGCCGACGGCCATGGCGATCGCGGCCAAAGACCTGCCGCTGGCCGAACAGCTTGCCAAGGCCATTTCGGGCCAGACCTTCCGGCTTTATGCCTCCGACGACCGGATCGGCGTGCAGCTCGGCGGCGCGCTCAAGAATGTGCTCGCGATCGCCTGCGGCATCGTCGAAGGCATGGGCCTTGGCGATTCGGCTCGGGCGGCGCTGATTGCCCGCGGGCTTGCCGAGATGTCTCGGCTTGTGGATGCGATGGACGGACGCGGCGACACGGTGCGGGGTTTGTCGGGTCTCGGAGACCTTGTCCTGACAGCCACCAGTCATCAGTCGCGCAACCTGCGTTTCGGCATTGCTCTGGGTAAAGGTGAGCCCATCGCTGCCCAGCATGGCGCGCTCGTCGAAGGTGCCTTCGCCGCCGCCGTTGCCGCGCGGCTTGCCGAGGGTCGCCAGATCGAGATGCCGATCACGCAAGCCGTTGCCGCGATCATCGATGGCAGGCTGGACATCCCGACTGCCATCACCCAACTGATGTCACGACCGATCACCACCGAATAAGAGATCCCCTAGGAGACAAGAGATGCTGTTTGCCGTCATTTGCGCCGACAAGCCCGGACACCTGAACCTTCGGATGGAAACGCGTCCGCCGCATGTCGAGTGGCTGAATGGACTAAATGCTGCGGGCCAGCTGAAGATCGCGGGTCCTTTCCTCGATGCAGACGGCAAGCCCTGTGGCTCGATGCTGCTCATCGCGGCTGACGATATCGAAGCCGCCAAGGCGCTCGCGGCGCAGGACCCCTATGCCAAGGCCGGCCTGTTCGAGACGGTCGAGATCAAGCCCTATAACTGGGTCTTCAACAATCCCGAGGCGTAAAGACGATGGCATTCTGGCTCTACAAGTCCGAACCCTTCAAGTGGTCCTGGGAAATGCAGAAGGCCAAGGGCGAGGTCGGCGAAGAATGGACCGGCGTCCGCAACTATCTCGCCCGCAACAACATGCGGGCGATGAAGATCGGCGACAAGGGCTTCTTCTACCACTCGAACGAGGGGCTGGAAGTGGTCGGGATCGTCGAGGTCTGTGCGCTGTCGCATCCGGATTCGACCGCCGAGGGCGATGCCCGCTGGGACTGTGTCGACATCCGCGCCGTCTGTGACATGCCGAAGCCGGTGAGCCTCAAGGACATCAAGGCGAATGAAAAGCTCGCCAAGATGTCGCTGGTCACGTCGATGCGGCTCTCCGTCCAGCCGGTGACCGAAGACGAGTATTTCGAGGTCTGCCGCATGGGCGGGCTCGACAATCCGCCCGTCTGACCGACCGTGAAGACCGATCCCGAGCGCTTCATCCTCGAGAATACCAGCGTGCTCTCGCCGCCGCATGTGCCGGAGATCCGGCTGCATCTTGCGAGCGAAGTGCATGATCTCTGGCTGAAGACGGAAGAGGATCTGGAGGAGATCGGTCTGCCGCCGCCTTTCTGGGCCTTTGCCTGGGCGGGTGGGCAGGGGCTCGCCCGCTACGTTCTCGATCATCCCGAGACGGTGGAGGGCAAACGGGTGCTGGATTTCGCCAGCGGATCCGGTCTCGTTGCCATCGCTGCGGCGAAAGCCGGGGCGGCCGAGGTGCTGGCCGCCGATATCGATCCCTGGGCTCGAACTGCGGTGCGGCTGAATGCCGCTCTCAACGGTGTCGATCTGGCTTTTACCGATGACGACCTGATCGGTCGATCCGTCGACTTCGATGTGGTTCTCGCAGGAGACGTTTTCTATGACAGCGACTTCGCACGTGCTCTGGTCGAGTGGTTCGTGAACCTGGCGGAAAGCGGCTGTCTCGTTCTCGTGGGAGATCCCGGCCGGAGCTATCGTCCGACCGCACACCTCGAGCCGTTGGCGACTTACGAGGTGCCCGTGACGCGGGCGCTGGAAGACAGCGAAGTGAAGAAGACGACGGTCTGGAAATTCCGTCAGTAATCGGGCCGGATCACGCAGACGCCAGCTTCGAACGAGCAGGCCTCGTCCTGATTTTCTGCTGAAACTTCAATGATTTTCGCCTTCGGCGCGCGATAGTCGATGACCTGGGGCGCAACCCCTCCGTCGACGGCGATGAAAACGCCATTGCCCTTGATCTGCAAGGCCGAAATGCCACCGCTGAAGGTGCCGATCCCGGGGACAACGGAAGGCAGCCCATCGGTGCCGATGATGGCCTGGGTGCGTCCGTGATGGTGATGGCGCTCGTATCGGTGATGCCTGTCTCCTGCCTCGGCGAGGGTTGCCGAGGAGGCCAGAAGGAGGGTCGCTGCTGTTGCGACAAGACGATACTTTAGCATGGGGCACCTCCGGAACGCGGTTAACAAATCGTTAACGCAGCATGCCGCAAGTGGTTGCTAAAGTCATCCACATCAACGCTTTTTTCGTAACGGGAACTGCGGTTCGGCGTGACGCTAAAGGTCTGTTCACGCGAATCGATTAAATTGAAATCGTCAAGCGAATGTGCTTGTCGTCCGGGAGTTCGAGGATTAAACGTCCCCCTGATGCAATGCACCAGAACGCTATGACGCATTGCGAACAAGATGTCCGTATGATCGGACCGCATCGAGACGCCGCGAGGTTTAGATGGCGAATGTGACAAAAAACCGGCCCCTGTCGCCGCACCTGCAAATCTACAAGCCTATTCCCACCATGGTCATGTCGATCCTGCACCGCATCACTGGCGGCGCGCTCTATTTCGGCACGATCCTGGTCGCGTGGTGGCTGGTGGCCGCTTCAACGGGTGCCGATTACTTCGAGTGGGTCAACTGGTTCATGGGAACCATCATCGGTCGGCTGATCCTGTTCGGCTACACCTGGGCGCTGATCCATCACATGCTGGGCGGCCTGCGCCACCTGATGTGGGATGTCGGCTACGGCTTCGAGAAGCATTTCTCCACGAAGCTCGCCAAGGCGAACATCGTCGCATCCGTCGTCCTGACGATCCTCGTCTGGGTCGTTGCCTATATCATTCGCACCTGAGGCACCATTTCATGGATATGCGCACTCCGCTCGGCAAGGTCCGCGGTCTCGGCTCGGCCAAGGAAGGCACCGAGCATTTCTGGCGTCAGCGTCTGACGGCCGTCTCCAACATTCCGCTCATTCTCTTCTTCGTCGGCTTCCTGGTGATGTACAACGGCGCTCCCTATGCGGAAGTGGTTGGCGCATTGTCGCACCCGCTTGTTGCTGTCGTCATGGGACTGGTCGTGCTTTCGGCCCTGATCCATATGAAGCTCGGCATGCAGGTGATCATTGAGGACTATGTCCATGCGGAGATCGCCAAGGTTCTGCTTCTGATGCTGAACACGTTCTTCGCGATCCTGATCGGTGGTCTCTGTCTTTTCGCCATCTTGAAGATCGCATTCGTAGGGTAAATCAACATGGCAACCATTCATAACTTCGCCCAGACCGGCAAAGCGTACACCTATGTTGACCATTCCTATGACGTGGTGGTCGTCGGCGCTGGTGGTGCCGGTCTGCGCGCCACGCTCGGCATGGCCGAACAGGGCTTCAAGACGGCTTGCATCACCAAGGTCTTCCCGACCCGTTCGCACACGGTCGCGGCCCAGGGCGGTATCGCCGCCTCGCTCAACAACATGACGCCGGACTGCTGGCAGTGGCACCTTTACGACACCGTCAAGGGTTCCGACTGGCTCGGCGATGTCGACGCCATGCAGTATCTCGCCATGGAAGCGCCGAAAGCGGTCTATGAGCTCGAGCATTACGGCGTGCCGTTCTCCCGCAACGAAGAAGGCAAGATCTATCAGCGTCCGTTCGGTGGCCACATGCAGAACTATGGCGAAGGCCCGCCGGTGCAGCGCACCTGTGCTGCCGCCGACCGTACCGGCCACGCCATCCTGCACACGCTTTATGGCCAGTCGCTGCGCAACAATGCGGAATTCTTCATCGAGTATTTCGCGCTCGACCTGATCATGTCTGACGATGGCAGCCGCTGCACCGGCGTCGTTGCCTGGAACCTCGATGACGGCACGATCCATCGCTTTGCCGCCAAGATGGTCGTGCTGGCGACCGGCGGCTATGGTCGCGCCTATTTCTCGGCTACGTCTGCCCATACCTGCACCGGTGACGGCGGCGGCATGATCGCCCGTGCGGGCCTGCCTCTGCAGGACATGGAATTCGTCCAGTTCCACCCGACCGGCATCTACGGCGCCGGCTGTCTGATCACCGAGGGTGCGCGCGGCGAAGGCGGTTATCTCGTCAACTCCGAAGGCGAGCGCTTCATGGAGCGTTACGCTCCGTCGGCCAAGGACCTCGCCTCGCGTGACGTTGTCTCGCGCTGCATGACGATGGAAATCCGTGAAGGCCGCGGCGTCGGCAAGAACAAGGATCACATCTTCCTGCATCTCGACCACCTCGATCCGGCGGTCCTGCACGAGCGCCTGCCTGGCATCTCGGAATCGGCGAAGATCTTTGCCGGCGTTGATGTCACCCGCGAGCCGATCCCGGTTCTGCCGACGGTTCACTACAACATGGGCGGCATTCCGACCAATTACTGGGGCGAAGTGCTGAATGCCGATTCCAGCAACCCGGAACGTATCATCCCGGGTCTGATGGCCGTCGGCGAAGCCGGTTGCGCATCCGTTCATGGCGCAAACCGTCTCGGCTCCAACTCGCTGATCGACCTCGTGGTCTTCGGTCGCGCCGCTGCGATCCGGGCTGCCGAAGTCATCAACAAGGCCGAGCCGATCCCGGCGCTCAACGTCCAGGCCTGCGACGCGATCATGGCCCGCTTTGACAAGACGCGTCATGCCTCTGGCCAGACCCCGACTGCCGTGCTGCGCGACAAGATGCAGCGCGCCATGCAGGAAGACGCAGCCGTCTTCCGTACGCAGGAATCGCTGGAAAGCGGTTGCCAGCGTCTGTCGGCCATCTGGAAGGAACTGCCCGACATCAAGGTCACCGACCGCTCGATGATCTGGAACTCCGACCTGGTCGAAACGCTCGAGCTGCACAACCTGATGGCCAACGCAATCACCACGGTCTATGGCGCCGAGGCCCGCAAGGAAAGCCGCGGCGCGCATGCCCGCGAAGACTACAAGGACGGCCCGATGGGCGGTCGCGACGATGCCAATTGGCGCAAGCACACGCTGGCCTGGGTATCGGAAGAGGGCGACGTCAAGCTCGACTACCGTCCTGTTCATACCGAGCTCATCGCCGACGGGATCGATCCGAAGAAGATCGAGCCCAAGGCTCGCGTCTACTGATTTGAGGAACTCATCATGGTAGAACTCGCTCTCCCCAAGAATTCCCAGGTCACGGAAGGCAAGGTCTGGCCGAAGCCGGCCGGTGCCAAGAATGTGCGCGAATACCGGATCTATCGCTGGAATCCGGATGATGGTGCCAACCCGCGCATCGACACCTATTACATCGATGTCGATGACTGCGGCCCGATGGTTCTCGATGGTCTTCTCTACATCAAGAACAATATCGACCCGACGCTGACGCTGCGCCGTTCCTGTCGCGAAGGCATCTGCGGTTCCTGCGCGATGAACATCGACGGCACGAACACGCTCGCCTGCACCAAGGGCATGGACGAGATCAACGGCACCGTGAAGGTCTATCCGTTGCCGCATATGCCGGTGGTAAAGGACCTCGTGCCTGACCTCACCAACTTCTACGCCCAGCACCGCTCGATCGAGCCCTGGCTGAAGACGGTCTCGCCGACGCCGGCCAAGGAATGGAAGCAGAGCCACGAGGATCGTCAGAAGCTCGACGGTCTCTATGAGTGCATTCTCTGCGCCTGCTGCTCGACATCCTGTCCGAGCTACTGGTGGAACGGCGACCGTTACCTCGGTCCTGCTGTCCTCCTGCAGGCCTATCGCTGGCTCATCGATTCCAGAGATGAAGCGACCGGTGAACGTCTCGACAATCTCGAGGATCCGTTCCGTCTCTATCGCTGCCACACCATCATGAACTGCGCGCAGGCCTGCCCGAAGGGTCTCAACCCTGCCAAGGCGATTGCCGAGATCAAGAAGATGATGGTCGAGCGTCGCGCCTGAGCCACATCGTCACAAGATTGCGAGGCCGCCCGGGAACAGTTTCGGGCGGCCTTAATTTATCCTTATAGTGCCGGCTATCGATCGAACGTGATATGGAACTTGATTAACCATATTCGCGTAACATATTTCTAACCCAGTTGTACGGCAGGTTGCGGCGCAGGTCGCGAGAGCGGGAGTATAATGATGAAATTCAGCCATGCAGTCACCGGAGCAGCCATCCTTCTGGCGCTCGCGGGGTGCCAGCGTACATCCTATAGCAGCATGAACGCCGCAAACAGCGCCCTTCCGCCGCTGCAGGCGCAGCCCGTTCCGTCCGTGCAGTCCGGCCAGCTGCCGCCTCCGGGCAGCGCCGACCCGTCGCAGTTCCCGGCGGCTCCGGCCACGACCACGGCTGCTCTCGATCCGGCAGCCGGGGCGCCCGCGACTGCGCTCGATGTCACGAAGGAATCGATGGTCGGAAACTGGCGCGTCCAGAGCGCCGGCACGAGCTGCGACATGTTCCTGACGCTCACCAATCTCGGCAGCGGCTCGCGCGGCGGTACGCGCGGCTGCGCCGGCGAGCTGACGACCATGGGGTCTTGGGAAGTGTCCGGCAAGGCCGTCGTGCTCAAGGACCGCAACGGCAACACGATCGGCAGCGTTTACAAGACGGCCGATGCGCGTTTCGACGGCAGCTCCGCCTCGGGGCAGCCGATCAGCCTGAGCCGCTGATCCCATTCTCATTCCTGCGGTGGCCCGCAAGGGGCCACCCTCCCGGCGGGACACCATTTCATGCAGCCAATTCCTGACTACGGCTTGAGCGTCGCTGAGCAATTGCGCGCTATGACGGAGGCGGGGACGCTTCAGCCCGACCGTTACCAGTTCGATGTGGCCGAGAAGCTCGATCGCATCCTGACCGAACTGAAAGCGCGCAAGCCGGCGGCCAAGAAAAGTGCGTTGGGCTGGATGTTCGCCCGGTCACGGAAGCCGGAGATCCCGATCAAGGGGCTCTATGTCCATGGCAGTGTGGGTCGCGGCAAGACCATGCTGATGGACCTGTTCTTCAAGCTGGCACCCGTCGAGAAGAAGCGCCGCGCCCATTTCCATGAATTCATGGCCGATGTGCATGCGCGCATCCATGCCCACCGCCAGAAACTGAAGGCCGGCGAAACCAAGCAGGCCGACCCTGTCCCTCCGGTCGCGGCAGCCCTGCGCGAGGAGGCTCAACTCCTCTGCTTCGACGAATTCACCGTGACCGATATCGCGGACGCAATGATCCTCGCCCGGCTCTTCACCGAGCTCTTTGCGCGCGGCTGCACCCTCGTCGCGACCTCGAATGTGGAGCCGGACAATCTCTACAAGGACGGCCTCAATCGCGGCCTCTTTCTTCCCTTCGTGGATCTCCTGAAAAAGAACGTCCAGGTTTCGACGCTGGATTCCCCGACCGATTATCGGCTGGAGAAGATGGAGAGCCTGCCGGTCTATATCGCGCCGCTCGACGATGCTCCCAAGATGATGGATATCGCCTGGCAACGCGTGACCGAGGGGGCTCCCGAGGCTCCCGTCTCGATCCAGATGAAGGGGCGCGTGATCGAAGTGCCGCGTGCGGCCAATCGATGTGCCCGCTTCAGTTTCCGCGATCTTTGCGAGCGGCCGCTCGGCGCATCCGACTATCTGGCGATTGCCAAGCGGTTCGACGTCGTCTTCGTCGAGGGCATCCCGCATCTCGGTCCGGAGAAACGCAACGAGACGAAACGCTTCATCATCCTCATCGACGCGCTTTACGATGCGAGCGTTCGGCTTTTTGCCTCCGCGGTTGCCATGCCCGAGGCTCTCATGACGGAGAAAAAGGGCACCGAAGGCTTCGAATTCGACCGCACAGTTTCGCGTCTTTTCGAGATGCGCAGCGCCGATTATCTGGAGCTGCATCAGTCAAAACGACAAAATGATGACGGCCAGGTGACATGATATTTGACGTTTACGTAAGGATTTTATGTTCTAACCGATTGAAATTGATGCACCGAAAATTATCGTTTGCGATTTAGACCCTTTGGAGCTATGCGGTTTGTCCACAAGGGCAGGCTAAAACTTGTCTCGACCTTGGTCGCGGATCCAAAAGGAAGTCTACAATGGCGCGCAAAAAGATCGCTCTTATCGGTTCTGGAATGATTGGTGGAACGCTGGCGCATCTCGCCAGTCTGAAGGAACTGGGCGACATCGTCCTGTTCGACATTGCTGACGGCATCCCGCAGGGCAAGGGTCTCGATATCGCCCAGTCCGGTCCGGTCGAAGGTTTCAATGCCAAGCTTTCCGGTGCGAGCGACTACGCCGCCATCGAAGGCGCAGATGTCTGCATCGTCACCGCCGGTGTCGCCCGCAAGCCGGGCATGAGCCGCGACGACCTGCTCGGCATCAACCTCAAGGTCATGGAACAGGTCGGCGCCGGCATCAAGAAATATGCCCCGAACGCCTTTGTCATCTGCATCACCAACCCGCTCGACGCGATGGTCTGGGCTCTGCAGAAGTTCTCCGGCCTCCCGGCCAACAAGGTCGTCGGCATGGCTGGCGTTCTCGATTCCGCCCGCTTCCGTCACTTCCTCTCGGCTGAGTTCAACGTATCGGTCGAAGACGTCACCGCCTTCGTTCTCGGCGGCCACGGCGACACGATGGTGCCGCTCGCCCGCTACTCCACAATCGCTGGCATTCCGCTGACCGACCTCGTCAAGATGGGCTGGGTCACCAAGGAGCGCCTCGAAGAGATCATCCAGCGCACCCGTGACGGCGGCGCCGAAATCGTCGGCCTGCTCAAGACCGGCTCGGCCTACTACGCACCTGCTGCTTCCGCCATCGAGATGGCCGAGTCCTACCTGAAGGACAAGAAGCGCGTTCTGCCCTGCGCCGCCTACCTCACCGGCCAGTATGGCGTGAAGGACATGTATGTCGGCGTTCCCGTCATCATCGGCGAAGGCGGTGTCGAGCGCATCATCGAAATCGACCTGAACAAGGCCGAAGAAGAAGCCTTCCAGAAGTCCGTCGGCGCCGTTGCCGGCCTCTGCGAAGCCTGCATCAACATCGCTCCGGCTCTCAAGTAATTGCCACCAGCCCGTCAGGGCGGCCCACAACAGGGACATGACAATGAACATTCATGAATATCAGGCCAAGGCTCTTCTGAAGAGCTTCGGTGCACCGGTCGCCAAGGGTGTGGCGATCCTCAAGGTCGAAGAAGCCGAAGCTGCTGCCAAGCAGCTTCCTGGCCCGCTTTACGTGGTCAAGAGCCAGATCCATGCCGGCGGCCGCGGCAAGGGCAAGTTCAAGGAACTCGGTCCTGACGCAAAGGGCGGCGTTCGTCTGGCGAAGTCGATCGAGGAAGTCGTGGCACACGCCAAGGACATGCTCGGGAACACGCTGGTGACGGCCCAGACCGGCGATGCCGGCAAGCAGGTCAACCGCCTCTACATCGAAGACGGTGCGGACATCGCCCGCGAACTCTACTGCTCGCTGCTGGTCGACCGTTCCGTTGGCCAGGTTGCCTTCGTCGTATCGACCGAAGGCGGCATGGACATCGAGGCCGTGGCCCATGACACGCCCGAGAAGATCCACACGATCGCGATCGATCCGCAGGCCGGCGTCACCGATGCCGACGTTGCCAAGATCTCGGCTGCGCTGGAACTGACCGGTGCTGCTGCCGAAGACGCCAAGTCGCTCTTCCCGATCCTCTACAAGGCCTTCTCCGAGAAGGACATGGCGCTCCTCGAGATCAACCCGCTGATCGTCATGCAGGACGGCCACCTGCGCGTTCTCGACGCCAAGGTCTCCTTCGACGGCAACGCTCTCTTCCGTCACGACGACGTGCGCGAACTGCGCGACGAAACGGAAGAAGACTCGAAGGAAATCGAAGCCTCCAAGTGGGACCTCGCCTATGTCGCCCTCGACGGCAATATCGGCTGCATGGTCAATGGTGCCGGTCTCGCCATGGCGACGATGGACATCATCAAGCTCTACGGCAAGGAGCCGGCAAACTTCTGTGACGTCGGCGGTGGCGCCGGCAAGGAGAAGGTCGCGGCTGCCTTCAAGATCATCACGGCCGACCCGAAGGTCGAGGGCATCCTCGTCAACATCTTCGGCGGCATCATGAAGTGCGACGTCATCGCGGAAGGCGTCATCGCCGCCGTGAAGGAAGTCGGCCTGAAGGTTCCGCTCGTCGTTCGCCTCGAAGGCACCAATGTCGAACTTGGCAAGAAGCTCCTGAACGAATCCGGCCTGGCGATCACCGCAGCCGACGATCTGGACGACGCCGCCAAGAAGATCGTCGCGGCGATCAACGGCTGATGAATACGAGAGCCATCGTCGCATTTGCGGTGCTGGCTCTCATTGCCTGCTGGTTTTGGTGGCAGGAAGAGGAAAAGTTTTGTGAAGCGTTCTTTGAGGATGCATCACCGGCAGCGTTCACATTGTGTGTGCCGCTTTCCCCCTTCGCCGCTGTCGGCATCGTCATAATTTGCTGCGTCGCCATTCTATGGATGAAACGACGCAAGAGCTCACGGTAGAGATCGGGATCAAAGAATGTCCATTCTCGTGAATAAGAACACCAAGGTCCTCGTGCAGGGCCTGACCGGCAAGACCGGCACCTTCCACACCGAACAGGCGCTCGCCTATTACGGCACGCAGATGGTCGGCGGTATCCATCCGAAGAAGGGTGGCGAAAACTGGACCGGCTCCAAGGGTGAAACCCTGCCGATCTTCGCGACCGTTGCCGAGGCCAAGGAAAAGACCGGTGCGGACGCATCCGTGATCTACGTTCCGCCGGCAGGGGCTGCTGACGCGATCATCGAGGCGATCGACGCCGAGATCCCGTTCATCACCTGCATCACCGAGGGTATCCCGGTCATGGACATGGTGCGGGTCAAGGCCAAGCTCGACAAGTCCAAGTCGCGGCTGCTCGGCCCCAACTGCCCGGGCATCCTGACGCCGGAAGAATGCAAGATCGGCATCATGCCGGGCTCGATCTTCCGCAAGGGTTCGGTCGGTATCGTCTCGCGTTCGGGAACTCTGACCTATGAAGCGGTGTTCCAGACTTCGAACGAAGGCCTCGGCCAGACGACCGCCGTCGGTATCGGTGGCGACCCGGTCAAGGGTACCGAATTCATCGACGTGCTCGAGATGTTCCTGGCTGACCCGGAAACCACCTCGATCATCATGATCGGCGAAATCGGCGGTTCGGCTGAAGAAGATGCGGCGCAGTTCCTCATCGACGAAGCCAAGAAGGGCCGCAAGAAGCCGATGGCCGGCTTCATCGCTGGCCGTACGGCGCCGAAGGGCCGCACCATGGGCCATGCCGGTGCTGTCGTTTCTGGTGGCAAGGGCGATGCGGAATCGAAGATCGCCGCCATGGAAGCCGCCGGCATCAAGGTTTCGCCTTCGCCGGCACGCCTGGGCAAGACCCTGGTCGAAGTCCTCAAGGGCTAAGACCTGACGAAAATCAAGCCAGGCGTAGGATTGGTCCTCCAATCCTACGCCTGGACTTCGCATCTTTAGGACGATTCGCTTTTTTGCGATCGCGAGCGGCAGGCCGGGCATCCGGCCATCAATTCAAGTCGGGAGGCGAGCCGAGACGCTCGCGAAACACAATGGGTAGGCAAGAAGCCAACGAGCAGTTTCTGATCACGTCCTTCCTCGACGGATCGAATGCGGCCTATATCGAACAGCTTTACGCACGCTATCAGGAAGACCCTTCTTCGGTCTCCGACGAATGGCAGGCCTTCTTCAAGGCACTCGCCGACAATCCCGGCGACGTGAAGAAGGCAGCCTCCGGCGCCTCCTGGAAGCGCAAGAACTGGCCGATCGCCGAAGGCGGTGATCTCGTCAATGCGCTCGACGGCAACTGGGGCGTGGTCGAGAAGGCCATCGAGAAGAAGGTCCAGGCCAAGGCCGAAGCGACCGCCGCTTCCACGGGCAAGCCGGTTTCCGAAGCCGAAGTGCTGCAGGCAACCCGCGATAGCGTTCGCGCCATCATGATGATCCGCGCCTATCGCATGCGCGGTCACCTGCATGCCAAGCTCGACCCCTTGGGTCTCGCTGCTCCGGTCGACGACTACAACGAGCTGTCCCCGACCGCTTACGGCTTCACCGAAGCCGATTACGGCCGCAAGATCTTCATCGACAACGTGCTGGGTCTGGAATACGCCACGATCCCGCAGATGCTCGACATCCTGCAGCGCACCTATTGCTCGACGCTCGGCGTCGAGTTCATGCATATCTCCAATCCGGAAGAAAAGGCCTGGATCCAGGAGCGTATCGAGGGCCCCGGCAAGGGCGTCGAATTCACGCCGAACGGCAAGAAGGCCATCCTGCAGAAGCTGATCGAGGCAGAGGGTTTCGAGCAGTTCATCGACGTCAAGTACAAGGGCACCAAGCGCTTCGGTCTCGATGGCGGTGAGTCGCTGATCCCGGCACTTGAGCAGATCATCAAGCGCGGCGGCCAGGAAGGCATGGAAGAGATCGTTCTAGGCATGGCCCATCGCGGCCGCCTGAACGTTCTGTCCCAGGTCATGGGCAAGCCGCATCGCGCGATCTTCCACGAATTCAAGGGCGGTTCGTTCAAGCCCGACGAAGTCGAAGGCTCGGGCGACGTGAAGTACCACCTCGGCGCGTCGTCGGACCGCGAATTCGATGGCAACAAGGTGCACCTGTCGCTGACGGCCAACCCGTCGCACCTGGAAATCGTCAACCCTGTCGTCATGGGCAAGGCCCGCGCCAAGCAGGACCAGATTGCCAAGGCTTGGGAAGGCGACGTCATTCCGCTCAAGGAGCGCGCCAAGGTTCTGCCGCTGCTTCTGCACGGTGATGCGGCCTTTGCCGGCCAGGGCGTCGTTGCCGAAATCCTCGGTCTCTCCGGCCTGCGCGGTCACCGCGTTGCCGGCACCATGCACTTCATCATCAACAACCAGATCGGTTTCACCACCAATCCGGCCTTCTCGCGTTCGTCGCCTTATCCGTCCGACGTCGCCAAGATGATCGAAGCGCCGATCTTCCACGTCAATGGTGACGATCCGGAAGCCGTCGTCTATGCGGCCAAGGTTGCCACCGAATACCGGATGAAGTTCCACAAGCCTGTCGTCGTCGACATGTTCTGCTATCGCCGCTTCGGTCACAACGAAGGCGACGAGCCGAGCTTCACCCAGCCGAAGATGTACAAGGAAATCCGCGCCCACAAGACGGTCGTCCAGCTCTATGGCGAACGTCTGATCGCGGAAGGCCTGATCTCGGAAGGCGAACTCGAGAAGATGAAGGCCGACTGGCGCGCGCATCTCGAGCAGGAGTTCGAGGCCGGCCAGAGCTACAAGCCGAACAAGGCCGACTGGCTCGATGGCGCCTGGTCTGGTCTGCGCACCGCCGACAATGCCGACGAGCAGCGTCGCGGCAAGACCGCTGTGCCGATGAAGCAGCTGAAGGAGATCGGTCGCAAGCTGTCGACCATTCCGGAAGGCTTCAAGGCGCATCGCACCATCCAGCGCTTCATGGAAAACCGCTCGCAGATGATCGAGACCGGCGAAGGCATCGACTGGGCGATGGGCGAAGCCCTTGCTTTCGGTTCGCTTGCCGTCGAAGGCCACAAGATCCGTCTCTCCGGCCAGGATTGCGAACGCGGCACCTTCTCGCAGCGCCACTCGGTTCTCTACGATCAGGAGACCGAAGAGCGTTACATCCCGCTTGCCAATCTCGCTCCGAACCAGGCGCGCTACGAAGTCATCAACTCGATGCTGTCGGAAGAAGCCGTGCTCGGTTTCGAATACGGCTATTCGCTCGCCCGTCCGAACGCGCTGACGCTCTGGGAAGCCCAGTTCGGCGACTTCGCCAACGGTGCACAGGTCGTCTTCGACCAGTTCATCTCGTCGGGCGAACGCAAGTGGCTGCGCATGTCCGGCCTCGTCTGCCTTCTGCCGCATGGCTATGAAGGTCAGGGTCCGGAACACTCGTCTGCCCGCCTCGAGCGCTGGCTGCAGATGTGCGCGGAAGACAACATGCAGGTCGCCAACGTCACGACGCCGGCGAACTACTTCCACATCCTGCGCCGTCAGATGAAGCGCGACTTCCGCAAGCCGCTGATCATGATGACGCCGAAGTCTCTGCTGCGCCACAAGCGCGCCACGTCGAGCCTCGCCGAAATGGCCGGCGAAAGCTCGTTCCACCGTCTGCTGTGGGACGATGCCGAGGTCATCAAGGACGGCCCGATCAAGCTGCAGAAGGATGCGAAGATCCGTCGTGTCGTGATGTGCACGGGCAAGGTCTATTACGACCTGCTCGAAGAGCGCGAAAAGCGCGGCATCGACGACATCTACCTGCTGCGCATCGAACAGCTCTATCCGTTCCCGGCCAAGGCGCTCATCAACGAGCTCTCGCGCTTCCGCAATGCGGAGATGGTCTGGTGCCAGGAAGAGCCGAAGAACATGGGCGCCTGGTCGTTCATCGATCCCTATCTGGAATGGGTGCTTGCCCATATCGACGCCAAGTACCAGCGGGTGCGCTACACCGGTCGCCCGGCTGCCGCCTCGCCGGCAACCGGCTTGATGTCGAAGCACCTCGCCCAGCTCGAAGCCTTCCTCGAGGACGCTCTGGGCGGTTGATCCGCCCAGACTACTCCCCGCAGACCGTAACGTTCTCTGACCAACGGAATTGAGATCATGGCCACTGAAATCCGCGTACCCACCCTCGGCGAATCCGTCAGCGAAGCCACCATCGGCACCTGGTTCAAGAAGGTCGGTGACACCGTGAAGGCTGACGAGCCGCTCGTCGAACTGGAAACCGACAAGGTGACCGTCGAAGTCCCGTCGCCGGCCTCGGGCGTTCTGACCGAAATCGTCGCCCAGAACGGCGAGACCGTCGGTCTCGGCGCGCTGCTCGGCCAGATTGCCGAAGGCGCTGCCGGTTCTGCCGGCGCCGCTGCACCTGCTCCGGCTGCCGCACCGGCTCCGGCTGCTGCGCCTGCTCCGGCAGCCGCCGCTCCGGCCGCCCCTGCTGCCGCCTCGTCCATGCCGGCTGCTCCTGCCGCTGCCAAGCTCGCTGCCGACAACAACATCTCCACGTCTGACGTCGACGGCTCCGGCAAGCGCGGTCAGGTGCTGAAGGGTGACGTACTCGCCGCCATCGCCAAGGGTTCTGCCGCACCGGCTCCGGCCGCTGCCCCGGCTGCACCGCGTCCGGCTTCCTCGGCTGACGATGCCTCGCGCGAAGAGCGCGTTAAGATGACCCGTCTGCGCCAGACGATCGCCAAGCGCCTGAAGGATGCACAGAACACAGCTGCCATGCTGACCACCTATAACGAGGTGGACATGAAGGCCGTCATGGATCTGCGCAACCGCTACAAGGACATCTTCGAGAAGAAGCATGGCGTGAAGCTCGGCTTCATGGGCTTCTTCACCAAGGCCGTCACGCATGCGCTGAAGGAATTGCCGGCCGTCAACGCCGAAATCGACGGCACCGACATCATCTACAAGAACTACTGCCATGTCGGCGTCGCCGTTGGCACGGACAAGGGTCTCGTGGTTCCGGTCGTGCGCGATGCCGACCAGATGTCGATCGCCGAAATCGAAAAGGAAATCGGTCGCCTCGGCAAGGCTGCCCGTGACGGTCAGCTCTCGATGGCCGACATGCAGGGCGGTACCTTCACCATCTCGAACGGTGGCGTCTACGGTTCGCTGATGTCGTCGCCGATCCTGAACGCCCCGCAGTCGGGTATCCTCGGCATGCACAAGATCCAGGAGCGTCCGGTCGTCGTCGGTGGCCAGATCGTCATCCGTCCGATGATGTATCTCGCGCTCTCCTACGATCACCGCATCGTCGACGGCAAGGAAGCCGTTACCTTCCTCGTTCGCGTCAAGGAAAGCCTTGAGGATCCGGAACGTCTGGTTCTCGACCTCTAAGGAGACTTCACAATGGAGCCGGTTTCCGCTTCCGCCTCTCCGCTTGTCCTGCTCCTCGCCTGGAGCGTAATCCTGCTTGTCGCGCATGTCCTTCTGCAGGGCATGCTCGCCACCAAGGAGTTGGGCACGGAGTGGAATGCCGGCCCGCGTGATGAGAACAAGCAGCCGGAGAGCAAGCTCGCCGGCCGCGCCGCGCGGGCGTCCTCCAACTTCCGCGAAACCTACCCGGCCTTCATCGCACTGGCGGCGGGGCTGCTGTTCACCGGCGAAGTCTCCGGTCTCGGACTGACCGGCGCGATCATCTGGTTCGTCGGACGCATCGTCTACTACCCGCTCTATCTCGCCGGCATTCCCTATATCCGCTCGCTCGTCTGGCTCGGTGCCATGGCCGGCCTCGGCCTCATGTTCCTCGCGCTGGCGTTTTGAGGTGCGGGATGGGCGCGTCTTCAAGGGCAATAATACTTCTGGCAGCGCTCGCGCTCGCTGACGCGGCCTTCGCCGCCAATTGCCCGATCGAGAAGACGACTTATCGCGAAGCCGAAACCGGCGTCGAACTCGTGTTCTCGGCGGCGAGTGGCGAGAATACGCCTGTCAGCCACGGCTTCCGCAGCGAGATCGGCTCCTTCAAGCTCGATGGCCATGTCATGTTCGACCCCGAGATCGAACGGCCGGTGGCGATGCTGATGAACAACTGCCCCGAGGGTGACGTGACGGGCGCGGATATCGCCGCCTGCACCATCTGGAAGGGCATCGTCTACGGCATCGACGAAAAGACCGGCCACGTGGACCTTCTGCCGCCGGAAGGCGCCGACGCTCCTGACGCCATTCTCCTGCCCGGCTTCGGGCCGGCTGTCCTGTCCTCCGTGATCGGCAAGGGCATGGAGGCAGCGCCCTGGGATGTCTTCGAGTTCAAGGGATGTGCAGCATGAGCCAACGTCCCCTCGTTCTCGTCACTGGCGGAAGCCGCGGAATCGGTGCCGCTGTCTGCCGCAAGGCCGCCGCGCAGGGTTATGACTTGATCGTCAACTATCGCTCGGACCAGTCGGCTGCCGAAGCCGTCGCCGCCGATTGCCGGGCACAGGGCGCCAGGGCCGAGATCGTCCAGGGCGATACGGGCACGGAAGAGGGTGTTGCCGCCATCTTTGCCGCGGTCGATCGTCTTGGGCCGCTCCATGGTCTCGTCAACAATGCCGGTGTGGTGGATGTCACGGCGCGGGTCGATGAATTCGACCGCGCGCGGCTCGACCGCATCTTTGCCATCAACGTGATCGGCAAGATCCGCTGCGCCACGGAGGCGGTGAAGCGGATGTCGACGAAACATGGCGGGCAGGGCGGTGTCATCGTCAACCTGTCCTCCATCGCAGCCGTGCTCGGAGCGCCCGGGCAATATGTCGACTATGCCGCTGCCAAGGGTGCTGTCGACACGTTCACCCTTGGGCTTGCGCGTGAAGTCGCAACGGAAGGTGTTCGGGTCAATGCTATCAGGCCCGGCATCATCGATACCGAAATTCACGCATCGGGCGGCCTGCCGAACCGGGCTCGCGACCTCGCGCCGATCGTTCCGATGCAAAGGCCCGGAACGGCGGACGAAGTGGCCGACAGTGTTCTTTATCTCCTCTCGCCTCAGGCATCCTATGTGACGGGTGCCATCTTGAATGTCAGCGGCGGTCGATAACCGTCGAAAACGAAGGAAGCTCCCCATGTCTTATGATGTCATCGTTATCGGCTCTGGCCCCGGCGGCTATGTCTGCGCCATCAAGGCGGCCCAGCTCGGCATGAAGGTTGCCGTGGTCGAAAAGCGCGCCACCTATGGCGGTACCTGCCTCAACATCGGCTGCATCCCGTCCAAGGCCCTGCTGCATGCATCGGAAGTCTTCCACCATGCGGCCCATGGCATGGCCGACCTCGGCGTGGACGTCGGCGCACCGACGCTGAACCTGCCGAAGATGATGGCGCACAAGGACGCGACCGTGAAGTCGAACGTCGAGGGCGTCTCCTTCCTGTTCAAGAAGAACAAGATCGATGGCATTCAGGGCACCGGCAAGATCCTCGGTGCTGGCAAGGTCGAGGTGACCAACAACGCCGGTGAAGTCCAGGTGCTCGAAACCAAGAACATCGTGATTGCCACCGGCTCCGACGTTGCCGGCATCCCGGGCGTTGCCGTCGAGATCGACGAGAAGGTCATCGTATCCTCGACCGGCGGTATCGCGCTCGAAAAGGTGCCGGGCAAGATGATCGTCGTTGGCGGCGGTGTCATCGGCCTCGAGCTCGGCTCGGTCTGGTCGCGTCTCGGCGCCAAGGTCACCGTTGTCGAATATCTCGACACGATCCTCGGCGGCATGGACGGCGAAGTCTCCAAGCAGTTCCAGCGCATCCTTGCCAAGCAGGGCATCGAATTCAATCTCGGTGCCAAGGTCACCGGTGTCGAAAAGTCCGGCGAAGGCGCAAAGGTGACGTTCGAGCCGGTCAAGGGCGGTGAAGCCCAGACGCTGGAAGCCGATGTCGTTCTCGTCGCGACCGGCCGCAAGCCTTACACGGCGGGCCTCGGTCTCGAAGAAGCCGGCGTTGCGCTCGACAATCGTGGCCGCGTCGAGATCGACGGCCACTACCGCACCAATGTTGCCGGCATCTATGCCATCGGCGACGTGGTCAAGGGTCCGATGCTCGCCCACAAGGCGGAAGACGAGGGCGTGGCACTCGCCGAAATCCTCGCCGGCCAGCACGGCCATGTGAACTACGACGTCATCCCGGGCGTCGTCTACACCCAGCCGGAAGTCGCCTCCGTCGGCAAGACCGAGGAAGAGCTGAAGGCTGCAGGCGTCGCCTACAAGGTCGGCAAGTTCCCGTTCACCGCCAACGGCCGCGCCCGCGCCATGCTCGCCTCTGATGGTTTCGTCAAGGTTCTCGCCGACAAGGACACGGACCGCGTTCTCGGCGTGCACATCATCGGGCTCGGCGCCGGCGAAATGATCCACGAAGCGGCCGTGCTGATGGAATTCGGTGGTTCGTCGGAAGATCTCGGCCGCACCTGCCACGCGCATCCGACCATGTCGGAAGCCGTGAAGGAAGCCGCACTCGCGACCTTCTTCAAGCCGCTGCACATGTGACGAAGCTGACCTGACATAGGTCAATTATTATATTTCGGTAAGATTGAAGGCCGTCGCTTGCTCCCCAAGCAGCGGCCTTTATCATGTCTGGGCAATGCCTCCCTGGAACCGCACGAAAAGGCAATGACGATGGCTAATCTCGCCCCGACCTCCTACTCGATCCCGCAAAAGGCCCTGCACTGGCTGATGGCCCTGCTCATCCTCTTCAACCTCATCTTCTCGGATGCAATGGAAGAGGTTGCCGAAGCCTATGAACGTGGTGAAGTGCCCTCGGCCGACGATCTGACCTGCGCCAATATCCATGCCTATGTGGGTATCGCGGTTCTCTGTCTCGGGCTCCTTCGCCTCGTCATCCGGCTGACACGCGGTGGGCCACCGGCGCCGGCCGAGGAGCCGCCGCTCCTCCAGCTAGCCGCTAAGCTGGCGCACGGCACCTTCTACGCGCTGTTCTTCCTCATCCCGCTCAGCGGCATCGGCGCCTACTATTTCGGCAATGAAACCGCGGGCTTCGTGCATGGTGGTCCGCTGAAGGCGCTCATGTGGCTATTGATCGCGGTGCATATCCTGGCGCTTCTGATACACCAGTTCTACTGGAAGACGCCGATCGCCACGCGCATGACGCGGGGGTGATGGCCAAAGGAGGGTCGGATGAGTGTTGTCGAGCAGCGTGTCACGCTTCCACATCCTGATCTTCCCAAGGCTGACTGGGCCGATAGTTACAGCATCCGCCTCGAGCGATCCGACCTGGAACCCATGGAGGTTGCGAGAGACCTCCTGGGCCGAGCACCGCGCTGGGTCGGCGTCCTCTTGAAGATCCGCAATGTGATCGTCGGTCTCTTCGGTCTGAAAGCCGCCGAGCTCGAGGTGACGGGTCAGGACCGGATCGGTGGCTTTCCGGTTCTAGCTGAGGACGACCAGCATGTGCTGCTCGGCTTCAACGACAAGCATCTGGATTTTCGGATTGTCGTGGCGGTCGAGCCGGAAGGCGTCACCCATCAACATGTGACGCTCACCACGCTCGTTCAGCGTCACAACCTGTTCGGCCGGCTGTATATCTTCGTCATCACGCCGTTCCACAAACTGATCGTGAAGACGTTCCTGAAGCGCTTCGCGGCTTCCACGCGTCAGCCGTCGATCCGCGTGACCGTATAGCCCTGTTTGCGGATCAGTTCGATCAGACCTTCCTCGCCCGGCAGATGCAGCGCACCAACCGCAATGAAGGCGTTGCCCTTCTCGAGATGCGGCTTGCTGCCCTCAGCCATGACCAGATTGCGGTCGCGCACGATGCGGGTTTCGAAAGCGGCATAGGCGCTTTCATCCTCGCCGTCTTCCGTCGGAGCCACCGCTTTCAGCATCGGCATGGTCATGCCGATATCGCCGGCGAGATAAAGCTCGGTCATCGTCTCGATGACATCCTCCATCTTGTCGCCAAGCGCGATCGTCTCGATCAGAGCCTTGAAGTGGAAATCGACCGGCAGGTCGGCCATGGCTTCGAGCTGTTCGACAAGGCTTTCGAGACCCGCGACCGGCTTGCCGGCTTTCACGGCGTCCTCGGCAATCTGCTTGTCGAGGAAGGAGGCGCCGGCGGCCTTGCGGGACATTTCGCAGGCGGGAAGCGCCACGAAGCTTGCGAGAATCCAGGGCTTCATGCGGGCGACTGCGCCGAGCGCCAGGCCGCGTTCCTTCAGGCCGGCTTCCAGCTTCTGCATGTCTTCGACGTCGAGGTGGTCCTTCACCGACTTGCCGTCGGTGAACATGGTGAGTTCGGGATGCATCAGAAGGGAGGCAGCCGCCTTCTTCTCGTCAAGGATCTCATCGGATTCGATGACCACCACGTCTGCTGCGGCCGCGGCCTCGCGGGCGCCCTTCGGCATGGTCAGAACGCGGGGATCGGTGACATGCATGGTGCCGAGCAGGTAGGAAGGTTTCAGACCGTCCTTCTCGATCTTCCAGAAGATGCCCTGGCCGTTCGGGACCTTGGCGGCTTCGGCGCGAATTTGTGCCAACTCATCCGGTTTTTCTGCCTCCATGGTCACGAGCAGGTTTTCGCCATGGCACGCAGCATCGGAGGCATGGGCAGGGCTGACCGCAAGGAGAGCGGCAAGGAGCAAAGCGACAAGAGCAAGCGGAAGCGCGCCGGCGATCCAGAGACCGATCTCGGACGGTGAAAGGCGCGGCAGGTGTGGCCGCTGCGAGAAAAGGCGGTGCGCGTTCATGTCATCTCCTGTCAGAAGTCGAGAGAATAGAAGCGATCGCCCTCACGTTCGATTAAGGATCTTGGTTAACGCAGGTGCGATCAGAACGCGTCAGGCGCGGGGATGGGCGCGGTCGTAGATGTCCAGCAGCCGCGCGCTGTCGACGCCGGTATAGATCTGCGTGGTCGAGAGGCTCGCATGCCCGAGCAGTTCCTGGATCGTCCTCAAGTCTCCGCCGCTGCCCAGAAGATGGGTGGCGAAGGAATGGCGGAGGGCATGCGGGGTCGCCGTATCCGGCAGGCCGAGCGCCGAACGAAGCTTCTGCATCTCGCGCTGGATGATCGCCGGCTGCAACGGGCCTCCCCGGGCGCCGCGGAAGAGTGGCGCGCCGGGTTCGAGATGGTAAGGGCAGAGCTTGCAGTAGGTTTCGACTGCCTCCAGAACGACGGGAAGCAGCGGTACCAGCCGCGTCTTACCGCCCTTGCCGGTGATCCGCAGGCTGGTCGGTCTGCCGTTGAAGACATCGGGTGTAAGGCCCAATGCTTCCGAGATGCGCAGCCCGCAGCCGTAGAGAAGCGACAGCACCGCTGCATCGCGCGCCGCAATCCAAGGCTCCTCGTTCATCTGCGTGTGCTGGTCTACAACGGCCAGGGCCTGGCTGCCGCTCAGTGGCTTGGGTAGTGACTTCGGCTGTTTGGGTGAACGGATGGCGCTGGCGCCGGCCGCATTGACGAGCCCCTTGCGTTCGAGGTGACGCAGAAAGGACCTCAGCCCCGCCAAATGCCGTCCAAGCGAGCGAGCGCCGGCACCTTCCTTGCGGCGATGGGCGAGGAAGCTTCGAAGATCTGCGGGACGCAAGGCCTCGATATCGCGGATCTTCACCGTGCCGCCGACATAGCCGGAGAGAAACTGCAGGAACTGGCGCGTATCGCGCTCATAGGCCTCCAGCGTATTGCCGGACAAACGGCGCTCGGCGCCCAGGCTTTCGAGCCATGCGGCGCGTTCGCCAAGAATGTTTTCGTCAGCCGGGATCAATTGCGCGCCTTATGCGTTCTCGGGTGTTGGCCTGCCTCGGCACGATGGCGCGCGAGGGTTAAGGAAGCACGAAGACCGGAGCTGTCATGATCGGATCACAAATCGCTGCCAGAACGCATCAGGAATTCTGGCGAGGTATTTGCTGATGCGCCGCTCTCCCGTCTCCACCTTTGCCAGCGTCACCGACACCCTGTCGCTTCTGTCGCAAGGTCGGCCTGGTCATATCGTCGACACGCTGATTGCCGAGCGTGGGCAGAAGCTCGTCGAGCATCCGCTCTGGCCGGCCATGCGTCCCTTTCTCTATAGCGTTTTGCGCTACGACAAGGCGATCCAGTTCGCCAATGACGTCGCGAACCTGCCGGGACCGCAGGTCTTCGACTATCTGAGCGCTGCTCTTGGCCTCGATATCCAGGTCCGCCATGCTGATCGCATCCCGTCATCCGGCGGTTTCATCCTGGTGAGCAACCATCCGACGGGTATTGCCGACGGGGTTGCCATGTATGATCTGCTGAAAGATCGCCGTCCCGACATGACCTTCTTCGCCAATCGAGACGCGGTCCGCGTGAACCCGCGGCTTGCGGAGATCATCATTCCCGTGGAATGGCGCGAGGAGCACAAGTCGAAGCTCAAGGCGCGTGAAACGCTGAAACTCACGACGCGGGCCGTGGAAGAAGGCCGAGCCACCATTCTCTTTCCTTCGGGTCGCATCGCCTATTGGGACGAAGGCAAGCTCAACGAGCGGCCGTGGAAGACATCGGCCATCTCGCTTGCCCGCAAATACAATCTGCCGATCCTGCCGGTGAACATGAAGGCCCGCAATTCCGGGCTGTTCTACTGGTTCGCCCGCTGGTCGACGGAATTGCGCGACATGACCGTTTTCTACGAGCTTCTTAACAAGCGCGGCGGTCGTTTCGATTTCACGGTCGGCAACCTGATCCCGGTCGAGGCACTCGATGGTGATCCTGCCGAGGTGACACGCGCGCTAGAAGCCTACACGGTCCACCAGCTGCCGGCCGATCCCGATCGCAGTTTCGGCTGATCTCGTCCCCTCCACAAAGCCTGTTTTCTTTCTGTTCTTCCGGAGGCAAGTTGCAGCCCGATGAAGGACGATTCGAAAAGCCTGTTCGGGGAACTGTTTGAGACACCGCGCCGCAAGGTGGTGCCGGTGCTCGTGCCCATGCCGGCGCCGACGGCCTATAGCTATGCCGTGCCGGATGACCTGATGGTCGAGCCGGGCGCCATCGTGCAGGTGCCGCTCGGGCCACGCCAGGTCATCGGTGTGGTCTGGGATGGCGGGGATGAAAAGTCAGTCGATCCGAAGAAACTGCGCGAGATCACCAAGGTCTTCGACTGCCCGCCGCTTGATCAGGACATGCGGACTTTCCTCGACTGGGTCGCCGCCTATACGCTGTCACCGCCCGGCTATGTGGCGCGCATGGCGCTTCGCGCACCGGCGGCCTTCGATCCGGAGCCGATGATCGAGGGGTTACGCTATGCCGGCTACCAGCCGGAGCGCCTGACGCCGGCACGGCAGAAGGTGCTGGAGATGGCATCGGATGGCCTCTCCTGGACCAAGAGCGGCCTTGCCCATGCCAGCGGCGTTTCGACGAGCGTGATCGACGGCCTCGTCAAGCAGGGTGTGTTCGAACAGGTCTTCCTGCCGCCGCCGCCGCTGGTTGCGGCGCCCGATCCGAACTATGCGGAAAGCCGTCTTGCCGGTCCGCAGAAGGAAGCGGCGGAAGAGATCCTCGAAAGCCTGCGCAAGGGCGGTTTCGCCGTTTCCCTGATCGACGGTGTAACGGGCTCCGGCAAGACGGAGGTCTATTTCGAGGCGATTGCGGAAACGCTGAAACAGGGCAAGCAGGTGCTGATCCTGCTGCCGGAAATCGCGCTGACTGCCAATTTCCTTGAGCGCTTCCAGGATCGCTTCGGCTCCAAGCCCGGCGAGTGGCATTCGGATCTCGCGACCCGTACGCGTGAAAAGGTGTGGCGTCAGGTGGCGACCGGTGAGATCCGCGTGGTGGCCGGCGCACGCTCGGCGCTCTTCCTGCCCTTCGAAAACTTGGGTCTCATCATCGTTGACGAAGAGCACGATCCGGCCTTCAAGCAGGAAGACCGCGTCTTTTATAATGCGCGGGACATGGCGGTGGTGCGGGCACGGATCGCGAACTTCCCGGTCGTGCTGGTCTCGGCGACGCCGTCGGTCGAGAGCCAGGTCAACTGCATCGCGGGGCGCTATACCCGCATCCATCTGCCAACGCGCTTTGCCGATGCCGCCATGCCGGACCTGCATCTCATCGACATGCGCCGGGCACCGCCGGAGCGGGGAGGGTTCCTGTCGCCGATCCTGTTGCGCTCTGTCGGCAAGGCGGTGGAACGGGGCGAACAGGCGCTGCTCTTCCTCAATCGGCGCGGTTATGCGCCGCTGACGCTCTGCCGCGTCTGCGGTCACCGATTCCAGTGCCCGCAATGTTCAAGCTGGCTGGTCGAGCATCGCTTCCGTGGCCAGATCCAGTGCCATCAATGCGGTTACCACGAGCCGACGCCGAATGCCTGCCCGGAATGCGGGACGCTGGATCATCTCGTCGCCTGTGGTCCGGGGGTGGAGCGGATTGCCGAAGAGGTGGAAAAGCATTTTCCCGATGCGCGCACGCTGGTGCTGTCGTCCGATATCGGTGGGGTCAAGCGCCTGCGGCTCGAACTGGAAGCGATTGCCAATGGCGAGGCCGATATCGTCATCGGCACGCAGCTCGTCGCCAAGGGGCATAACTTTCCGCTGATGACGCTGGTCGGCATCATCGATGCGGATATCGGGTTGTCGAATGGCGATCCTCGGGCTGCCGAGCGGACCTTCCAGCTGCTTTCGCAGGTGACGGGCCGTGCGGGGCGCACAGGGCGCAAGAGCCTCGGTCTGTTGCAGACCTTCCAGCCGCAGCACCCCGTCATGCAGGCAATCATCTCGGGCGACGCCTCGGCCTTCTATGAGCGCGAAATCACGGAACGCGAGCGGGCGCAGCTGCCGCCGTTTGGCCGACTGGTCTCGATCATCGTTTCCGCCGACACGCGTGCAGATGCGGAAGGCCATGCGCGTGGCCTGCGTCAGGCAGCCCCTCATGAAAGCGGCATCATGATCCTCGGGCCCGCCGAAGCGCCACTGGCGCTCATCCGGGGACGTCACCGCTTCCGCCTGCTCGTGCACGGCCGGCGCAACAGCGACATGCAGGCCTTTGTCAGGAGCATGTTGGAGCGGGGACCGAAGGAGCGTCGCTCGATCCAGGTGCAGGTAGATGTCGATCCGCAAAGCTTCCTGTAAGCCCTGAGGCGCAGTTTCCGTCGCATGAACCGCGAATTACGGCGCTCAGGCCATACCGCCGGCGCCCGTTTCATGCCATAAGCCGCGCGGTTTGCTTCAATGCGGGTTGATCCATGGATTTCTACTTTCCCATCGAGTTCGGCGAGCAGCTCGCCTTTCTTTCGGCTGCCGCTGCGGCGCTCATCGGATGCTTCATCCTGTTTGCTCCGGGGCTGACCTTGAAGGCGCTCGGTCTCCACCCGGCGGAAGGCCGGCCGGAGGGGCTAGGTGCAGCGCGCTCGGTCGGGGGCCTGATCGTCGGCTTTGCGGGAACAGCGCTGCTGCTGGCGCAGCCCACCGTCTACCTCGCCTTCGGGGCCGCTGTCGGCCTCTCGGCATTCGCCCGAATCCTCTCCATCATGTCCGATCATGGAAGCACCTGGCGCAACCTTCTCCTTCTGGTTGTGCAGGCGGTCATTGCTTCTCTCACGCTCGCCTATGTCTTTGGTCTGACTTGAAGATCGGTTTTCGGCGTTAGTGCTGGGATATCTCGTCAATTTGACGCAGTTTCGGACAAAAAACGCCACAAGGCCTTGCTCTGAAGGAGCAAACCGTTAATACGCGTGTTGCGAGTCTAGACCTGCTATGCTAGACGAACCGCGAAATTCGGAAAACGCAAGTGCAGCATGCTTGTGTTTTTGGGGAAAAACAAAACGATATCAGGAGCTTGAGAGGCCTCGTCCGAGGTGTCCGGTAGCCTGGATCCAGATCAGGGAATTTTTTGCCCGTGGCAGACGCATCCCAAGTGATTTCAGGCGTGGCGGAGCGTTACGCATCGTCGCTCTTCGAGCTTGCGCTCGAAGCTGGCGCGATCGACGCCGTCGCTGCCGATCTCAACCGTTTCCAGGCGATGATCGACGAGAGCGACGATCTGAAGCGCCTGGTACAGTCGCCCGTCTTCACGGCCGAAGACCAGGTCAAGGCCATCAGCGCAATCGGCGAAAAGGCCGGTTTCAACGCGCTGGTGTTGAACTTCCTGAAGGTCGTCGCAAGCAATCGCCGCCTGTTTGCCGTTCCCGGCATGGTGGCTGCCTATCGCCAGATCGTTGCCCGTCACAAGGGTGAGATCACGGCTGACGTCACGTCTGCTCATGCCCTTTCGGCCGAGCAGGAAACCGAACTGAAAGCGGCGCTGAAGGGCGTCACCGGCAAGGATGTCTCGATCTCCGTCACGGTCGATCCCTCCCTGCTCGGCGGCCTGATCGTGAAGGTCGGCTCCCGCCAGATCGACACGTCTCTTCGCACCAAACTTTCCACCCTTAAGCTTGCACTGAAAGAGGTTGGCTGATGGATATCCGCGCCGCGGAAATTTCCGCAATTCTGAAAGATCAAATCAAGAACTTCGGCAAAGAGGCGGAAGTCTCCGAAGTCGGCCAGGTTCTGTCCGTAGGTGACGGTATCGCCCGCGTCTACGGCCTCGACAACGTCCAGGCCGGCGAAATGGTCGAGTTCCCGGGCGGCATTCGCGGTATGGCGCTCAACCTCGAAGCCGACAATGTCGGTGTGGTTATCTTCGGTGCCGACCGTGACATCAAGGAAGGCGACATCGTCAAGCGGACCGGCGCCATCGTCGACGTTCCGGTCGGTCCGGAACTGCTCGGCCGCGTCGTCGACGCGCTCGGCAACCCGATCGACGGCAAGGGCCCGATCAACGCGACCCGCCGTTCGCGCGTCGACGTAAAGGCTCCGGGCATCATCCCGCGCAAGTCGGTTCATGAGCCGATGTCGACCGGCCTCAAGGCCATCGACGCCCTGATCCCGGTTGGCCGTGGCCAGCGCGAGCTTGTCATCGGCGACCGCCAGACCGGCAAGACCGCCATCATCCTGGACGCCTTCCTCAACCAGAAGGCCATCCACGACAACGGCCCCGAGAACGACAAGCTGTACTGCGTCTACGTCGCTGTCGGCCAGAAGCGTTCGACCGTTGCCCAGTTCGTGAAGGTTCTCGAAGAGCGTGGCGCTCTCCAGTACTCGATCATCATCGCTGCCACCGCATCCGACCCGGCTCCGATGCAGTATCTCGCACCGTTCGCCGGCTGCGCGATGGGCGAATACTTCCGCGACAACGGCCAGCACGCCTTGATCGCTTATGACGACCTGTCCAAGCAGGCTGTCGCTTACCGTCAGATGTCGCTTCTGCTGCGCCGTCCGCCGGGCCGCGAAGCTTATCCGGGCGACGTCTTCTATCTGCACTCGCGTCTGCTCGAGCGCGCCGCCAAGATGGGCGACGCTGCCGGCGCTGGCTCGCTGACGGCTCTGCCGGTCATCGAAACCCAGGGTAACGACGTTTCGGCCTTCATTCCGACCAACGTCATCTCCATCACCGACGGTCAGATCTTCCTTGAAACCGACCTGTTCTATCAGGGCATCCGTCCGGCCGTTAACGTCGGTCTGTCGGTTTCGCGCGTTGGTTCTGCCGCTCAGATCAAGGCGATGAAGCAGGTTGCCGGCTCGATCAAGGGCGAACTCGCCCAGTATCGCGAAATGGCCGCCTTCGCCCAGTTCGGTTCGGACCTCGACGCTGCAACGCAGCGCCTCTTGAACCGTGGTGCACGCCTGACCGAACTCCTGAAGCAGCCGCAGTTCTCGCCGCTGAAGACGGAAGAGCAGGTCGCGGTGATCTTCGCCGGCGTCAACGGTTACCTGGACAAGATCCCGGTCAACCAGGTCGGCAAGTTCGAGCAGGGCTTCCTTTCCTACCTCCGTTCGGAAGGCAAGGCGATCCTCGACACGATCCGCACCGAGAAGGCGATCAGCGACGACACCAAGGGCAAGCTCAAGGCCGCCCTCGACACCTTCGCGAAGAACTTCGCCTAATTCAGGCTCAAGCCAAGGACGGATAACGGATGCCTTCACTTAAGGATCTGAAAAACCGGATCGCCTCCGTCAAGGCGACGCAGAAGATCACCAAGGCGATGAAGATGGTCGCCGCGGCGAAGCTGCGTCGTGCTCAGGAAGCGGCCGAGGCTGCCCGCCCGTACTCGCAGCGCATGAGCGCCGTCCTGGCCAATATCGCGCAGGCAGTGGGTACGGACGACAGCGCGCCGCGCTTGATGACCGGCACCGGCAATGACGACGTTCATCTGCTCGTCGTCTGCACCGCCGAGCGTGGTCTCTGCGGCGGCTTCAACTCGTCGATCTCGCGTTTCGCCCGTGACCATGCGCGCAAGCTCCTGGCCCAGGGCAAGACGGTGAAGTTCTTCTGCGTCGGCAAGAAGGGCTACGACAGCCTGCGCCGCGAATTCGCCGGCATGATCGTCGAGCGTATGGATCTGCGTGACGTGAAGCGTATCGGCTTCACCAATGCAGACGCCATTGGTCGCAAGGTCATCGGCATGTTCGAGCGCGGCGAATTCGACGTCTGCACGCTGTTCTATTCCGAGTTCAAGTCGGTGATCAGCCAGGTGCCGACTGCCCAGCAGATCATCCCGGCCGCTCCGGCCGAGGCTGCTCCGCAGGGTGGTGCATCGGCTCTCTACGAATACGAGCCGGATGCGGCTGCGATCCTCGAGGATCTCATCCCGCGCAACATCTCGGTTCAGATTTTCCGGGCCCTGCTCGAAAACGTCGCTGGTGAAATGGGCGCCAAGATGAGCGCCATGGACAATGCGACACGCAATGCCGGTGAGATGATCAACAAGCTGACGCTTTCGTACAACCGCCAGCGTCAGGCGCAGATCACCAAGGAACTCATTGAAATCATTTCGGGCGCGGAAGCGCTCTGAGGTTAAGGAAAGAGGGTAAGATAAATGGCTAAGGCAGCTACCCCCAAGTCTAAGGCGGTCACCTCCGCAGCCGGTGCTCTCGGCAAGGTCACGCAGGTCATCGGCGCCGTCGTCGACGTTTCGTTCGAAGGCGAACTGCCCCCGATCCTGAACGCGCTGGAAACCAACAACGGCGGCAACCGCCTCGTTCTTGAAGTGGCGCAGCACCTCGGCGAAAACCAGGTCCGTACGATCGCCATGGACTCGACCGAAGGTCTCGTCCGCGGTCAGGCGGTCACCGACACGGGCGCTCCGATCTCGGTTCCGGTCGGTCCGGAAACGCTCGGCCGCATCATGAACGTCATCGGCGAGCCGGTTGACGAAGCCGGTCCGCTCGTCACCGAAGGCCGTCGCGCTATCCACCAGGAAGCTCCGGCTTACGTCGAGCAGTCGACCGAAGCGCAGATCCTCGTCACCGGCATCAAGGTCGTCGACCTTCTGGCTCCTTACGCCAAGGGCGGTAAGATCGGCCTGTTCGGCGGCGCCGGCGTCGGCAAGACAGTTCTCATCATGGAACTGATCAACAACGTCGCCAAGGCGCACGGTGGTTACTCGGTCTTCGCTGGCGTGGGTGAGCGTACCCGCGAAGGCAACGACCTGTACCACGAAATGATCGAATCGGGCGTCAACAAGCACGGCGGTGGCGAAGGCTCCAAGGCTGCTCTCGTTTACGGCCAGATGAACGAACCGCCGGGCGCCCGCGCACGTGTTGCTCTGACCGGTCTGACGATCGCTGAAGACTTCCGCGACAAGGGCCAGGACGTTCTGTTCTTCGTCGACAACATCTTCCGCTTCACCCAGGCTGGTTCGGAAGTGTCGGCTCTGCTCGGCCGTATCCCGTCGGCCGTTGGTTACCAGCCGACGCTGGCCACCGACATGGGCCAGATGCAGGAACGCATCACCACCACGACCAAGGGCTCGATCACCTCGGTTCAGGCCATCTATGTTCCCGCCGACGACTTGACCGACCCGGCTCCGGCCACCTCGTTCGCCCACCTGGACGCAACGACCGTTCTGTCGCGCTCGATCGCCGAAAAGGGTATCTACCCGGCCGTTGACCCGCTCGACTCGACCTCGCGCATGCTCGACCCGATGATCATCGGCGAAGAGCACTACGAAGTCGCTCGTAAGGTTCAGTCGACGCTGCAGCGCTACAAGGCCCTTCAGGACATCATCGCGATCCTGGGCATGGACGAACTGTCGGAAGACGACAAGCAGACCGTAGCCCGCGCCCGCAAGATCGAGCGCTTCCTGTCGCAGCCGTTCTTCGTTGCCGAAGTCTTCACCGGCTCGCCGGGCAAGCTGGTTGCTCTCGAAGACACGATCAAGGGCTTCAAGGGCCTGGTCAACGGCGACTACGACCACCTGCCGGAAGCTGCCTTCTACATGGTCGGCTCCATCGAGGAAGCCATCGAGAAGGCCAAGCGCCTGGCTGCCGAAGCCGCCTAAGCACAAGGGAATGCCGGCACGCGGGAACCCTCGCGTGCCGCCCCATCCTTCATCAGAGAAGTGAACGACCATGGCCGACAATTTCAACTTTGAGCTCGTTTCGCCCGAGCGTCTTCTCCTCTCCGAACAGGTGAGCGAAGTCGTCATCCCGGCAACGGAAGGCGAAATGACCGTCATGGCCAATCATGCGCCGACCATGACGACGATCAAGCCGGGCGTGGTAACCGTGAAGCTCGCTTCCGGTCAGGTGTCCAAGTATGTGGTCTTCGGCGGTTTCGCCGACGTTCTGCCGACTGGCTGCACGCTGCTCGCCGAATCCGCAGTTCCGCTCTCGGAAATCTCGCCGGACACGCTGACCAAGCGTATCGACGAAGCCCGCAAGGATCTGGAGGGTGTCGAGCATCACGAGCACCGCACCAAGCTCGAGCAGTATCTCGCCGAGCTCACCAACCTGAACGGCGTTCTCGTCGCCGCCTGATAGGCTGGCTACGACAAAGACGGATTGAAGCCGGGCCCTCAAGCCCGGCTTTTTTTCATGCCTCGACCCTGGCCGCTGCGTCTTCCAGGATCATCGCAGATCCCTTCTCCGCCGCCATCATGGTCGGCGCGTTGATGTTGCCGGCGGTGATGTTGGGAAAGATGGAGGCATCGACGATGCGCAGTCCCTGCACGCCATGAACCCTCAGGCGGGAATTCACCACCGAGTGCTGGGGGTCGCTGCCCATCGCGCAGGTCCCGCACAGGTGATAGATCGACCCGCTGTTCAGGCGAAAATAGTCGAGCAGCTGTTCGTTTGACTGAACCGCCTTCGACGGCGAGACCTCGTCCTCCACCCAATCCTCCAGCGCTTGGGCCCCGGCGATGCGCCGCATCAGGTGGCTGCCTTGCAGAACCTCTTCGACATCACGTTCGGTCGACAGGTAGTTAGGTCGGATCAGCGGTGCATCCGCCGCGTTGGCGGACGCGATGGTCACGGTGCCCTTGCTGGTCGGGCGGCAGGCGTTGAAGGCGATCAAAAAACCGGGATAGGGCTCTGGAGTGAGACCCGCGCGCGGATTGTCCGGAATGCGGTAGGACAGCGGATTGAAGTAAACCTGGATGTTCGGCCGTGCCTCTTCCGGCGTGCCGCGGAAGAAGCCTCCAGCCTGATTGACGCTCATGGCAAAGGGGCCGCTGCGCTTCATCAACCAGGTCAGGCCGAACCGTGCCTGGCCGAGGAGGCTCGCGAAATCGCCGTTCAGGGTCGGGCGCCTGGAGCGGTAGTAGAAGCTCGCGCAGAGATGGTCCTGTAGGTTCTGGCCGACGGCCGGCAGATGTTTCCGCGTCTCGATCCCCTGGGCAAAGAGGGTTGCTCCGTCGCCGAAGCCGGAGAGCTGCATCAATTTTGGCGTGTCGACGGCGCCTGCCGCAAGGATGACTTCGCGGCGGGCACTGAAGCTGCGTATGCTACCGCGCTGCATGACCTCGATGCCGGACACCCGGCCATCCGGCTCGACCAGCAGGCGCCTCGCATGGGCCTCGCGCTCGATCAGAAGATTGGGACGGGTCAGGGACGGGCGGAGATATTCCGCGCTCGAATGCGAGCGCTGACCGCGCCTTGTGTTGACGTCGTAGACGCCGGCCCCTTCGATCGAGGCGCCGTTGAAGTCGTCGTTCTCGGGCAGGCCCAGTCCCTTGCAGGCATCCAGGAAGGCGTCGCTGACGGCATGTGTGGATCCGCGCATCGGTGTCACGTGGATCGGGCCGTTTGCGCCATGCCAGGGACTCTCACCGCGGGCATGCGTTTCCAGTTTGCGGAAATAGGGCAGCACGTCGTCGAAGCCCCAGCCGGGATTTCCGGCCTCGCGCCAGTCGTCGAAATCCTGCGGCGCTCCGCGGACGAAGATCATGGCATTGATCGAGCCGGATCCGCCCTGCACCTTGCCGCGGGGCGCATAGATCCGCCGCCCGCCGAGATTGGCCTCGGGTTCGGTGCGGTACATCCAGTTGACCTTCGGATTGTAGTAGCTCTTGGCATAACCGACGGGGATCTTGAACCAGAAGGACTTGTCCTCGCCGCCCGCTTCGATCAGCAGGACGGAGTGGCGGCCGCTTTCGCTCAGGCGGCTTGCCACGATGCAGCCTGCCGAGCCTGCACCGACCACGATAAAGTCGAAGATCATGGGCGTTGTCCCTCAGCCCTTGGCCGGTGCGAATGCCTTCACGTCCATCGGCTCCGGCGCCATCTGCAGATGCAGCCTGTCGCCGGTATAGGGCGTGTGGCGGGCGATGACGTCGTGGTTCAGCTCGATGCCGAGGCCCGGTTCGCGCGACGGGATCAGATAGCCATCGTCGAAACCGAGTTTCGTCTTCAGCACCTCGGCGTGGAAGCCGCCAAAATCCATGATTGCCTCATGGATCAGGAAGTTCGGGCAGGTGACTGCGAGCTGGATCGAGGCGGCTGCCCCGACCGGGCCGTTATAGAGATGCGGCGCAACCTGCGCATAAAAGGACTCGGCCATCCCGGCGATCTTCTTCGCCTCCAGCAAGCCGCCGACGCGTGCGACATTCATCTGCAGGATGGAGGCCGAGCCAAGCTGCAAGAGCCTCTGGAATTCGTACTTCGTCGTCAGCCGCTCGCCGGTCGAGACTGGAATCGAGGTGGCACGGGCGACTTCCGCCATCGCGGCTTCCTGGCCAGGCGGGACGGGCTCCTCGAACCAGAGCGGATCGTATTTTTCCAGGCGCTTGGCCAGCCGGATCGCCGAGGAGGGGACCATCTGGCCATGGGTGCCGAAGAGGATGTCGGCGCGGTTGCCGATGGCATCGCGGATCTTGCGGCAGAACTCCTCGCAGCGATCCATGACGGGCAGCGACAGCTGATGACCCGAATAGTTGGTGTAGGGGCCTGCGGGATCGAACTTCACTGCCGTGAACCCGGCCTCGACCATGCGGATCGCCTCTTCGGCAGCAAGATCCGGATCGTTGTAGTCATATTCGCCGGCGGCGTTCTTCGGGTAGAGATAGGTATAGGCGCGCAGCTTCTCCGAGACCGGGCCGCCAAGCAGATCGGCAACCGGTCGTCCCGCCGCCTTGCCGATGATATCCCAGCAGGCGATTTCGAGACCCGAGATGATCCCCACCATGGTCGGGTCCGGCCGCTGGGTGAAGCCGCTCGAATAGGCGGCGCGCCAGAAGCGCTCGATCTGGTGCGGGTCGTGACCCTCCAGATAGCGGGTGAATACGTCTTCCACGAGCACGGCGATGCCCGAGGGGTGGAAGGCGGTCGAATAGATCTCGCCGACGCCCGTGATGCCGCAAGCCGTCTCCAGCTCGACAAAGATCCAGTACATGCCGCCGATATGCGGCGCGGGCGTTGCGACGACGTGTGTCTTGAGCGAAGCGATTTTCATGGATGCCCCCGATGCGGAATGGTCGGACTGGTCAGTGTTTCAGGATGACGAGGCGGGTCTGGGTGAATTCCAGCATGCCGTGCTTGCCGTCGTCGCCGCCGAGGCCGGAGCGCTTCCAGCCGGCGTGGTAGCCCTGATAGGGATCGGCCGGGAAGCGGTTGATGTAGAGTTCGCCCGCCTCCATCTCGTTTGCAGCCTTCATCACCTTGCGGTAGTTCTCGGTGAAGACGACGGAGGCGAGGCCAAACTGATGGTCGCTTGCCATGGCCAGCGCCTCGTCGAAATCGGTGTAGGGGATGACCGGCAGCACGGGCCCGAAGACCTCCTCCTGGACGATCTCCATGTCCTGGCGGCAATCCGACAGCAGTGTCGGCGGATAGAAAAAGCCGTCGCCCGCGGGGAGGTAGCCGCCCGTTTCGATGACGGCGCCGTCGGCCTTGGCGCGCTCCACCATGTGATGGACGCGCAGCCGCGCGGCGGCCGTTGCAAGCGGTCCCATCCGTGTCGCGTCCTCGGCGCGGTCGCCATAGTGGCGGCGCTCGAAAGCGTCCTTAAGCTTGGCAAGCAGCGCACCGTGCACGGAGGCGTGCACATAGAGCCGCTCGACGGAGGTGCAGACCTGGCCACAATGGGCCGTCTTTGCCGCGAGCACACTCTTCGTCACCACGTCGAGATCGGCATCCGGCTCGACGATGACAGGCGTCTTGCCGCCGAGTTCGAGCGAGGGTTTGGCGATGTTCGCCTTGCAGTAGTCGAGGACGACCTGGCCCGCGGCCACGCTGCCGGTCAGGGTGATCATGCCGACCTCACGGCGCGTGCACATGACGCCTGCCACATCGTGACTCATGGCCATGATGCTGATCAGCCCCTCCGGCAGGCCCGCTTCCTTGATTGCTTCAGCAAAGACGAAGGCCGAGGTCGGCGTGTTGTTGCTGGGCCTGATGACCACGGCATTGCCGGTGACCAGCGCCGGCGCAATCTTGCGGACCAGCGTGTAGATTGGGAAGTTGAAGGGGATCAGGCAGGCAACGACGCCGATCGGCGCGCGCTTCAGCATCAGCGTCTCGTCTGGCGTGTCGCTCTCGATCACCTCGCCCTCGACGCGGCGCGCCCATTCGGCGTGGTAACGCATCAGTTCGACGCCATAGCCAGCTTCGGCGACGGCGTCCTCGACGCTCTTGCCGGATTCCAGTGCCAGCGCCTCGCCGATCTTCTGCTGATGACGCTCGACGGCATCGGCGAGCTTACGCAAGGCATTGCCCCGTTCGATGGCCGGCAGGCGCCCCCAAGGCTTTTGTGCTGCTGCGGCGGCGTCCACCGCCTCGATGACATCGGCCTCCGTCGCCGCCGTTACCGAAGCGAAGACCTCACCCTTGGCCGGGTTCTTCACCTCGATGGTCTGGCGGGTTCCGGTATTGCGAAAGGAGCCGGCGATGAAGTTCTGGAAGGGGGACATGATGGGCACTCCGACAGCAGACAGTTCGCCCCAAGTAGGAAGCCCGTCTTCCTGCTTCGCAAGCGACTTATTGTCGGGTGGAGCATTCCAAAAAGGAATGTTTCAGGCGCTCGCCTGCCTTGGCAGGGCGACAGAACTTCCGCCGATTTCATGGCTCAGCCAGCGCCTGAAGGCTCCGACATGCGGCGATTGTGCGCTGTCGGTACGGGTCACCAGCCAGTAGGATTCGTGCCCTTCGACTTCGACGTCCAGAACCTGGGTCAGAGCACCCGTCTGCATCAAGGGTGCCACCATGGATCGGTCCGCTACGGCCACGCCCAATCCGTTGCAGGCGGCTTCGATGACCAGGTCCAGAAGATCGAATTCCAGTCCGCCTTGCGTGTCGGTTTCGGCAAGGCCCGCCGCGTCCAGCCAGCGCTGCCAGGTGAGATAGCGCTGATCGGCCGAGGCCAGCACATGCAGGAAGGTGAAGCGGGAGAGGTCGATCGCCTCTGCATCCCGCAAGTCCGCCAGAAGATGCGGCGCGCAGACCGCGATGTGACGTTCGGCGAAGAGCCGTTCCGACCGCAGGCTCGGCCATTCACCATCACCGAAGCGGATGGCACAGTCGATCATGCCGCGATCGGAGAGGTTGTCTTCCAGATCCGTCGTGATGCTGAGGTCGACATCCGGCAGAAAGGCCCTGAGGCTCGTCAGTCGAGGCAGCAACCAGCGCTTGGCAAAAGTGGGAGGCACGTTGATCCTGAGCCGGCGAAGATTGCTCTTCTCGCGGATGTTGCGCACCGTCATCTCGACCGTGTGGAAGGCCTGTTGCAGCGAAGCCAGCAGTTCGGCGCCGGACGGTGTCAGTTCCAGGTGATGATGGCGGCGGATGACAAGGGTTTCGCCGAGCTGTTCTTCGAGATTGCGCACCTGACGGCTGACGGCGCTCTGGGTGAGGTTCAGCTGTTCCGCCGCTCGGGTAAAGCTGCGCGTCTGGCCGACCACCTCGAAAACCTTCATCGCGGACAGGGCCGGCAGCCGTCTCATGATCTCTCGTGATTTCCCCTTCAGAGCCTTCACGGCATTAAATCAGAGGCGCTTGATCTGCGCCATGCAGTTCTTACGCGAATGTGTCATGCTTTTTGCTATAGATGGTTGGTGTCGTCGCCTGACCGATGACATAAGCCTTCAGGATTTTGTGCTTTCGGGGGAAACAGCATGAAAGTCGGTATCGTGGGTGCGGGCATGGTCGGCAGCTCTGCGGGCTATGCGCTGGCGCTGATGGGCCTTGCAAGCGAGATCGTGCTGATCGACCGAAACGAGGCGCTCGCCATCGCGCAAGCGGAGGATATCGCGCATGCGGTGCCCTTCATGTCGTCGACGGTCGTCAATGCCGGCCAGTATCGCGATCTGGAGGGGGCCGGTGTCGTCATCCTCGCAGCCGGTGTGAGCCAGAAGCCTGGTGAAACGCGTCTGGAACTCCTGGAGCGCAATGCCGCCGTGTTTCGGGCGGTGCTCGCCGAGGTGCTTCCGGTGGTGCCGGACGCGATCCTGCTGATTGCCTCGAACCCCGTCGACATCATGACGCAGATTACCACGCGCCTTTCAGGCATCGATCCGCGGCGGGTGATCGGTTCCGGCACCATTCTCGACACGGCGCGCTTTCGCAGCCTCGTCGGACGGCATCTGGGCATCTCGCCGCAATCGGTGCATGCCTATGTGCTCGGTGAGCACGGCGACAGCGAAGTCCTCGCCTGGACGAGTGCGCGGGCCGGTTCGGTACCTCTCTCCTCCTTTGCCGCCCAGGTCGGATCGCCGCTGACTGCGGACGTGCGCGCCCAGATCGATGATGGTGTGCGTAATGCGGCCTACAAGATCATCAATGGCAAGGGATCGACCTATTACGGCATCGGGGCCGGTCTTGCGCGTATCGTCAAGGCGATCGCGCGCGATCAGCGCGACGTGCTGTCGGTCTCGATCTCGACGCCCGAGGTCGCCGGCGTGTCGGATGTTGCGCTTTCGATCCCGCGTGTGGTGGGTGCAGAGGGGGTGCTGACGGATCTCTTCCCCGACCTCGATGACGAGGAATATGCCGCCTTGAACCGCAGTGCGTCGCTTTTGAAGGAACGAGCGGACGCCATTCCTTTGTAGGTGAAGCATCCTATATGTTAACCTAACACCAGCCGCGCTGTTTTGCCTGCCGATGCGCAGCCACGATCTCTGGACATGTCATGACTGAAACGCCGCCACTGACCGCTGAGGCACTCGACGACTTTCTGACGAAAGCGCGGGCCGCGAGCAATCTCCTGAAGGCGCTCTCGCACGAGACGCGCCTCCTGATGCTTTGCATGCTGTGCCAGGGCGAAAAGACCGTGACGGAGATCGAACATTTTCTCGGGATCCAGCAGGCGGTGGTCTCCCAGCAACTGGCACGGCTGCGCAGCGACAAGGTGGTTCAGACCCGTCGCGAAGGTCGGCAGATCTATTATCGCATTGCCGATCCGCAGCTCGCAGAACTAATCTCCGTGCTCTACAAGATGTATTGCGGTCCGCTGCCAATGCAGCGCAGTGAAGCTGAGGCCCATACCGGCGCCTGAGCGCATCGGCGCAATCGGGGGGCAGAAAGCATGATCGACAAGCTGGAATTCTTCATCGCGCTTGCGCGCCAGCAGCATTTCGGACGCGCCGCCGAGGAATGCGGGATTACCCAGCCGACCCTGTCTGCCGCCATTCGACAGCTGGAAGAACAGCTCGGGGTGGTGCTTGTCGTCCGTGGATCACGCTTTCTCGGCCTGACACCCGAGGGGCAGCGCGTACTCGAATGGGCGCGGCGCATCGTCGGCGATACACGCACCATGCGCGAGGAAATGCGGGCTGCGCGGCGTGGTCTGGCGGGCCATATCCGGCTTGCGGCCATTCCGACGGCGCTTGCGATGGTCCGGCGAATCACCGAGCCTTTTCAACGGCGACATCCGAATGTGACCTTCTCTGTGCTGTCCCGCACGTCGCTGCAGGTCTTGAGTCTCCTCGACGATCTCGAGATCGATGCCGGCATCACCTATCTCGACAACGAGCCCCTCGGACGGGTGACCTCGGTTCCCCTCTATTCGGAGCGTTACCACCTGATCACGGCAGCCGGGGCACCACTGGCGGACCGTGAAGAGGTGACCTGGACCGAAGTTTCGAGCCTTCGGCTTTGTCTATTGACCGCAGACATGCAAAACCGCCGGATCATTAACAAACACATGGCCGAGGCCGGCGTCACGGTGACGCCGACGCTTGAATCGAACTCGATGATCGTCCTGTTTTCCCACATCCGGACTGGCCAATGGGCTTCGATCATGCCGCGTAACGTTGCGGAATCCTTTGGTTTTCCGGAGCAGATCCGAATGATCCCGATCACGGAGCCCGATGCATCGCATCTGGTCGGGCTCGTTGCCACGCATCGCGAACCCTATACGCCACTCGTCTCTGCGCTGTTGCACGAGGCGCGATCACTCGCCACGGCTGAAGCTTTTGATAGAAATCTTCTATCGAGCGACGATATCCCAATATTGACCTAAGCTCCTTCTCCCGGCCATCCTTCACAAAAGGCAAGTTCGTACGACGGTCGTCGACGGGCAAACATAACTGACCCGCCGTGGCGAGACGTGTGACTGCCTTGCCCTGTCGGTTTGGGAGGACTGGCTCATGAATATCCGTGTTGCCGTTTCGAATGAAGCGGCGCGTATCTCCGACATCATCGCCGACTGTCGGCATCTGGAAGGCCCGATGCTGCCGATCCTGCACAGGATCCAGGACGAGTTCGGCTACATCCCCGAACCGGCCAAGCAGATCATCGCCGACGCGCTCAATCTGTCTCGCGCCGAAGTTCACGGTGTCATCACCTTCTATCATGATTTCCGCGCCCGGCCCTCTGGCCGCCATGTGCTGAAGCTCTGTCGGGCCGAGGCTTGCCAGTCGATGGGTGGCGAGCCTCTTGCGGACAAGATCAAGTCGCTGCTCGGCGTGGACTGGCACGGAACCACCGCCGACGGTGCCGTGACACTGGAGCCTGTCTTCTGTCTCGGGCTCTGCGCGCAGGCGCCGGCCGCCATGCTCGACGGCAACCTCCATGCTCGACTGGATGAGAACTGTCTTGATGATCTGATGGCGGAGGTGCGGGCATGAGTGTCACCGTCTTCGTCCCCCGCGACGCCGCAGCGCTTGCCGTCGGTGCCGACAAGGTGGCAGCCGCCATCGAACGCGAAGCCGCACAGCGCGGCCAGGATGTGCGCATCGTCCGCAATGGCTCGCGCGGCATGCTCTGGCTGGAAGTGCTCGTCGAAGTCCGCACCGAGCACGGCCGCATGGCCTATGGCCCAGTCAAGCCCTCGGACGTCGCATCGCTTTTCGAGGCCGGCTTTCTGACCGGTGGCGAGCATGTCCTCGGCCACGGCCTGACCAAGGAAATCCCTTTCCTCAAGGGGCAGACGCGTCTCACCTTCGCCCGTTGCGGCGTGACCGATCCACTGTCGCTCGACGACTACCGCCACTATCAGGGCCTCAAGGGCCTTGCCAATGCCATTGCGATGGCGCCGGCCGACATCGTGAAACAGGTTACCGACAGCGGCCTGCGCGGCCGCGGCGGCGCAGGCTTCCCGACGGGCATCAAATGGAAGACTGTGGCCGACGCCAAGTCCGACCAGAAGTATATCGTCTGCAATGCCGACGAGGGTGACAGCGGTACCTTTGCCGACCGAATGATCATGGAAGGCGACCCCTTCGTCCTGATCGAAGGCATGGCGATTGCCGGCATCGCGGTCGGCGCGACCAAGGGCTATGTCTATACCCGCTCCGAATATCCGCATGCGATTGCCGTCATGGAAGAGGCGATCGCGATTGCCAGGGCTGCGGGTATCCTCGGCGCATCCGTCATGGGTTCGCCTTACGCCTTCGACATGGAAGTGCGCATGGGCGCCGGCGCCTATGTTTGCGGCGAGGAAACCTCGCTTCTGAACAGTCTTGAAGGCAAGCGTGGCATCGTGCGCGCCAAGCCGCCGTTGCCTGCCCTTCAAGGCCTGTTCGGCAAGCCGACCGTCGTCAACAACGTCATGTCGCTCGCCTCGATCCCCGTCATCATGGACCGCGGCGCGCAGTTCTACCGCGACTTCGGCGTCGGCCGGTCGCACGGCACGATCCCGATCCAGCTCGCCGGCAACCTCAAGCATGGCGGCCTTTATGAAACGGCCTTCGGTCTGCCGCTCGGCCAGCTGATCAACGAGATCGGCGGCGGTACGATCTCTGGACGCCCGGTCAAGGCCGTCCAGGTCGGTGGCCCGCTGGGTGCCTATTTCCCGCCGTCGCTGTTCGACACGATCTTCGACTACGAGGCCTTCACGGCCGCCGGTGGTCTGATCGGTCATGCCGGCGTGGTGGTCTTCGACGACACGGCCGACATGCTGAAGCAGGCGCGCTTTGCCATGGAGTTCTGCGCCGTCGAAAGCTGCGGCAAGTGCACGCCCTGCCGCATCGGTTCCACCCGCGGTGTCGAAACGGTCGACAAGATCGCCCAGGGCATCGAGCCGGAAAAGAACAAGGTGCTGCTGGAGGATCTCTGCAACACCATGAAGTTCGGTTCGCTCTGTGCACTCGGCGGGTTCACGCCCTATCCGGTCATGAGCGCCATGACGCATTTCCCGGAAGATTTTGTGCCGGCACCGGTTCGGGAGGCTGCGGAATGAGCGCCCATTCTCTCTCGTCATCCTCGGGCGCGTCCCGAGGATCTACAGATTTTGCCATGCGGGGGACGTTCATCGCTGAACCGGCTCTCGAAGTTCAGATGCAGCAGATCCCCGGGACGAGCCCGAGGATGACGGCGGAAAGGTAAGCGTTATGCCCCTCGTTCCTGAAATCGACTTTGGCACCCCGGCGTCCCGCTCGGAAACGATGGTGACGCTGACCATCGATGGCCGCGAGATCACCGTCCCGGAAGGCACCTCGATCATGCGCGCTTCCATGGAGGCCGGTATCCAGGTTCCGAAACTCTGCGCGACCGACATGGTCGATGCCTTCGGCTCCTGCCGTCTCTGTCTGATCGAGGTCGAGGGCCGCAACGGCACCCCGGCCTCCTGCACGACACCGGTTGCCCCCGGCATCGTCGTCCACACGCAGACGGAGCGCCTGAAGGCGATCCGCAAGGGCGTGATGGAGCTCTACATCTCCGACCATCCGCTCGACTGTCTGACCTGCGCTGCCAATGGCGACTGCGAACTGCAGGATATGGCGGGTGCCGTGGGCCTGCGCGACGTGCGCTACGGCTACGAAGGCGAGAACCACGTCAAGGCGCGTTCGGCCGAAGGCGGGATCAATGCCCAGTGGATGCCGAAGGACGAGAGCAATCCCTATTTCACCTATGATCCTTCCAAGTGCATCGTCTGCTCGCGCTGTGTGCGTGCTTGTGAGGAAGTGCAGGGCACGTTCGCGCTGACCATCGAAGGCCGCGGTTTCGACAGCCGCGTGTCGCCGGGCGCGCATGAAGCCTTCCTCTCGTCGGAATGCGTCTCCTGCGGCGCCTGCGTGCAGGCCTGCCCGACGGCGACGCTGACCGAAAAGTCGGTGATCGAGATCGGCCAGCCGGAGCATTCTGCCGTGACGACCTGCGCCTATTGCGGCGTCGGCTGCTCGTTCAAGGCAGAGATGCGCGGCGAGGAACTCGTGCGCATGGTGCCCTGGAAGGACGGTCAGGCGAACCGAGGCCATTCCTGCGTCAAGGGCCGTTTCGCCTATGGCTATGCGAGCCACAAGGACCGCATCCTGAACCCGATGATCCGTGAAAAGATCACCGATCCTTGGCGCGAAGTGACCTGGGAAGAGGCCTATGCCCATGTCGCCTCCGAGTTCAAGCGCATCCAGTACCAGTATGGCCGCGAATCGATCGGTGGCATCACCTCGTCGCGCTGCACCAACGAGGAGACCTTCCTCGTCCAGAAGCTGATCCGCGCCGGTTTCGGCAACAACAATGTCGATACCTGTGCCCGTGTCTGCCATTCTCCGACCGGTTACGGCCTCGGCCAGGCCTTCGGCACCTCTGCCGGCACGCAGAATTTCGACTCGGTCGAGCATTCCGACGTGGTGCTGGTGATCGGTGCCAATCCGACCGATGGCCATCCGGTCTTCGGGTCTCGCCTGAAGAAGCGGCTGCGTCAGGGCGCCAAGCTCATCGTCATCGATCCGCGCCGGATCGATCTCGTGCGCACGCCGCATGTCGAAGCCTCCTACCACCTGCCGCTGAAGCCTGGCACCAATGTTGCCGTTCTCACCGCGTTGGCGCATGTCATCGTGACGGAAGGCCTCTTCGCGGAAGCCTTCATCCGCGAGCGCTGCGACTGGTCCGAGTTCGAGGATTGGGCCGCCTTCGTCGCCGAGCCCCAGCATTCGCCCGAGGAAACCGAGAAGTTCACCGGCGTTCCGGCCGAGGAACTGCGCGGTGCCGCCCGTCTCTTCGCGACCGGCGGCAATGGCGCGATCTATTACGGCCTCGGTGTCACCGAACACAGCCAGGGTTCGACCACGGTTATGGCAATCGCGAACCTCGCCATGGCGACCGGCAATATCGGTCGTCCGGGTGTCGGCGTGAACCCGCTGCGTGGCCAGAACAATGTCCAGGGCTCCTGCGACATGGGGTCTTTCCCGCACGAGCTGCCGGGCTACCGTCACATCTCCGACGATGCGACCCGCGAAACCTTCGAAAAGCTGTGGGGCGTCACGCTCAACAACGAACCGGGTCTGCGCATCCCCAACATGCTGGACGCCGCCGTCGAGGGCACGTTCAAGGGCATCTACATCCAGGGCGAGGACATTCTGCAGTCCGACCCGGATACCAAGCATGTCTCGGCCGGCCTCGCTGCCATGGAATGCGTCGTGGTGCACGACCTCTTCCTCAACGAAACGGCCAACTATGCCCACGTCTTCCTGCCGGGCTCGACCTTCCTGGAGAAGGACGGCACCTTCACCAATGCCGAGCGCCGCATCAACCGCGTGCGCAAGGTGATGTCGCCGAAGAACGGCTATGCCGACTGGGAAGTGACGCAGAAGCTGGCTCAAGCCATGGGTCTCGCCTGGAACTACGCGCATCCCTCGCAGATCATGGATGAGATCGCCGCGACGACCCCGAGCTTTGCCGGTGTCTCCTACGACTATCTGGAAAAGATGGGCTCGGTGCAGTGGCCCTGCAACGAGAAGTTCCCGGTCGGCTCGCCGATCATGCATGTCGACGGCTTCGTTCGCGGCAAGGGCAAGTTCATCCGCACGGAATATGTGGCGACCGACGAACGCACCGGACCGCGCTTCCCGCTGCTCCTCACCACCGGCCGCATTCTCTCGCAATACAATGTCGGTGCGCAGACACGTCGCACGGAAAACGTCGTCTGGCATGAGGAGGATCTTCTCGAGATCCATCCGCATGACGCCGAACAGCGTGGCATCAAGGAAGGCGACTGGATCAAGCTTGCGAGCCGCTCCGGAGATACGACACTGCGTGCCCGGATCACCGATCGCGTGGCGCCGGGCGTGGTCTACACCACCTTCCACCACCCCAATACGCAGGCTAACGTCATCACCACCGATTTCTCGGACTGGGCGACCAACTGTCCGGAATACAAGGTAACCGCCGTTCAGGTCTCGCCATCGAACGGCCCAACGGAATGGCAGGAAGAGTACGAAGAACTCGGCCGCCGCTCACGTCGGATCGCCGGTAAGCTGGAAGCGGCGGAGTGAGCCAGGTGAGCTGGCAAGGGCAAAGGGGAGAAACATGGACATGATCGGTGTCTCCCGCGCCTTTGCTGTCGAACAGGTTCGCTCCGGCGCCACCAGTCCTGCCACGCGGATCGTGCCGGAGGAGGTGCCGATTGCCTTTTCCTATGGCGGCACGACCCATGCGGTCATGATGGCTACGCCGGCCGATCTCGAAGACTTCGCCGTCGGCTTCTCTCTTGCCGAGGGGATCATCGAACGGGCGGAGCAGGTCGTGTCGATCGAGGCCATCGAGGCGGGTCCGGGCATCGATCTGCAGATCACGCTCGAAGACAATACGGCGAATGCGCTCGTTGCCCGCCGGCGTAGGATGGCAGGGCCGGTCGGCTGCGGGCTTTGCGGCATCGAGTCGATCGAGCAGGCGGCGCGTCCGGTGCCGGTAATTCCCCGAAGCGAGGTCCGGTTTCGGGAAGGCGATATCATCGAGGCGATGCAGGCGCTCGGAGCAGGGCAGGTGCTCAACCGCGAAACGCGAGCCGTGCATGGAGCCGGGTTCTTTCTGCCCGGCGAAGGTCTGCTGGCGCTGCGCGAAGATGTGGGACGCCACAATGCGCTCGACAAACTGGTGGGCGCCGTCTGCCGCGCCGGGTGGAAACGGTCTCGTGGCATGGTCGTCGTCACCAGCCGCTTGTCCGTCGAAATGGTGCAGAAGGCTGCCATTCTCGGCAGCCCGCTGCTGGCGGCCATCTCGGCGCCGACGGCACTCGCCATCCGCACGGCGGAAGACGCAGGCCTGACGCTGGTCGGCATCGCCAGAGGCAATGATTTTGAAGTTTTTACGCGGTCAGACCGGATTACTGGGGGAGAACGAAGCCATGTCGCATAGCCACACCGACGAGAAACTGGTGCGGATGGCCAACCAGATCGCCACCTTCTTCCTGTCGCAGCCAGCGGCGATCCGTGCGGAAGGGGTTGCAACCCATATCAACAAGTTCTGGGAGCCGCGCATGCGCCGTCGGTTCTTCGAGCTGCTCGGTGATGCCGAAGCCGGCTTTCTGCCGCTGGTGATCGAGGCCTCCGCCTTGATCAAGCGGCCGGGAGAGCCCGACAGCAGCGCCGTCGGCGTTGGTGCCGGCGACGCGGCCATCAGCCCGCATGGCAAGGGGACTGCCGCGGGAGAATCTCTTTCGGAACCCAGTGTTCCGGAGCAGACAGCCTGAATCTCAGTTCATCCGAGCCGGGAATTTTTCAATAGCGGTTTATTTAAAGTGGAGGGAAACGTAATGGCAGTCACTGATGTTAGCGCTGGCAGCACGGCGGGAGTCGGGCCGTTGGACAAAGAAAGAATTATCGCAAAACCTGGCTTCAATCGCTGGCTCGTGCCTCCGGCCGCCCTTGCCATCCATCTGTGCATCGGCATGGCCTACGGCTTCAGCGTGTTCTGGCTGCCGCTCAGCCGGGCGATCCCCAATCCAGATCCGAGCTGCTCTGAGCTGACGCTGATCGGCGCCCTGTTCACCACCGCCTGCAACTGGCGCGTCGCGGATCTCGGCTGGATCTATACCCTCTTCTTCGTCTTCCTCGGCTGCTCGGCCGCCATCTGGGGCGGCTGGCTCGAGCGTGTCGGCCCGCGCAAGGCTGCCTTCGTCTCGGCCTGCTGCTGGTGCGGTGGCATCCTGATTGCCGCGCTCGGCGTCATGACCCACCAGCTCTGGCTGATGTGGGTCGGTGCCGGCGTCATCGGTGGCATCGGTCTCGGCCTTGGCTACATCTCCCCGGTCTCCACTCTAATCAAGTGGTTCCCAGACCGCCGCGGCATGGCAACCGGCATGGCCATCATGGGCTTTGGCGGTGGTGCGATGATCGGTGCGCCGCTCGCCAACTTGCTGATGGGTTATTTCAAGACCGATGTGTCGGTCGGCGTCTGGCAGACCTTCGTCGTCATGGCGATCATCTACTTCATCTTCATGATGGGCGGTGCATTCGGCTACCGCATTCCGCCGGCTGGCTGGCGTCCCGAGGGCTGGACCCCGGCTGCGAGCAAGAGCACGATGATCACCCACCGTCACGTGCATCTGCGCGACGCCCACAAGACCCCGCAGTTCTGGCTCATCTGGGCCGTGCTCTGCCTCAACGTCTCGGCCGGTATCGGCGTTATCGGCATGGCCTCCCCGATGCTGCAGGAAATCTTCGCCGGTAACCTCATCGGTGCACCGGGCGTGGCCTTCGCCGAACTCGACGCCTCTCAGAAGGCCCAGATCGCTGCAATCGCTGCCGGCTTTACCGGCCTGCTTTCGCTGTTCAACATCGGTGGCCGCTTCTTCTGGGCGTCGATGTCCGACAAGATCGGCCGCAAGAATACCTATTTCGCCTTCTTCATCCTCGGCATCATTCTCTATGCCGCGGCACCGACGCTGGCTGACATGGGTTCCAAGGCGCTCTTCGTGCTCGCCTTCGGCATCATCCTGTCGATGTATGGCGGCGGCTTCGCCACCATTCCGGCCTATCTCGCCGACATCTTCGGCACGCAGTTCGTCGGCGCTATCCATGGCCGCCTGCTGACGGCCTGGGCAACAGCCGGCATCGTTGGTCCGGTCGTGGTCAACTACATCCGCGAAGCCCAGATCGCGGCTGGCGTTGCACCGGGTCCGGAGCTCTATACCAGCACCATGTATATCCTGGCCGGCATGCTGGCCCTCGGCCTGATTGCGAATGCCTTCGTCAAGCCGCTGTCTGACAAGTGGTTCATGTCGGACGAGGAAGTGGCTTCGCTTCAGGCGAAGACCGCTGCCGCTTCCGCGGGTCCCACCGGTTCCTTCGGCATCGGCAAGGGTGGTCTCGACGCCAAGGCAGCGCTCGCCTGGGCGGTCGTCGGCATCCCGCTTCTGTGGGGCGTCTGGATCACGCTGCGCAACAGCCTTGCGATCTTTGGCTAAAGCGATCAGCGACTTCCGAAACAACGGGAGGCGGCCCTGCGGGTCGCCTCTTCTTTTCTGGTAGAGCGGGCTAGTTCAGCCAGAGATGGATTAGGGCCGCTTCGGGTGTCTCGGTTCCGCCGTTCTCGATCCCGGTGCCCCAGAGGCCCGCTCCGGCGGCGTAAGCGCCGGGTTCCAATCCTCCCGCCTCACACTGGCTGACGGCCCGCAGGCGTTTCCCGCCCGCGACCGCATCGGCGATCACGTCCAACAACTGCCCGTCGTTCATCGCCGTGCCGGCGCCGAAGATCCGCAGCACTGCGCCATCCAGCGTTTCCAGAATCGCCTTCAGCGACGCTGCCGGCAGACCCGGCGAGAGCGTCAGGATCGCGAGCTTACGGTCGATGAAGGTCCGGCGCTGCGGCACTCCAAGTGCTGCCTGCGGCTGGGAGCGGAAGGCGTCCGCTTCGTGACTGTGGTGTTTGACGAGGCCGGCAGCGGGCAGGAGCTTGCCGGCAAAGGCGAGAAACACACCGGCGCCTTGAGTTGCGGCCGCTGTGATCGCCAGGTCGAGATTGCCTTCGGCATCGCCCTTCTGTCCGAGCGGCAGCATGGAGCCGCAGAGGATCACGCGGCGGTTCTCGCCGGCCAGAGCCTGGGACAATGCGGCGCCGGTGAAGGCCATCGTGTCCGTGCCATGGGTGATGATGACGGGAATTCCGGGATGGCGGCGGATCGTCTCCAGCATCCGGTTCCAGTGGGACGGGCCGACATCGGCGCTATCGAGCAGGGGATCGAAGACATCGGCAACGAGTTCTGCGCCTGGCGGCAGGCGCGCGGTGACCGCGTCCTCGACGAGCCCCTTGCGGGGTGCAAGCCCATCCGGCGTCTCGGCCATGCCGATCGTGCCGCCAGTGTGGATCAAGAGCAGTTTCATGATCAAGCCTCCCAGGTCTTCAGCCATCTGGTAGGGCAGGGCAGGGCGGAGATCAACGGGGTCTGTGAACGTGAAAAGGGCAGCGCTTGTGAGCGCTGCCCTTCTAAAATCTGAGGCGGTCGCCTGATCAGGCGGCCAGGTCTTCCAGATCGCTGCCCTTGAACATCTTGGCGAGGTTCAGGAAGCAGATCATGCCGTTTTCGTTGGCGATGATGCCTTCGGAGAAGGTCTTGTCGAAGGAAGCGGAGACTTCCGGAACCGGCTGCACCTGGCTCGACGGGATCGTCAGGATGTCGGAAACGCGGTCGACCAGCATGCCGATGACCATGTTGTGGACTTCTGCGACGACGATGGCCGAACGCTCGTTGGCAACCGTGCTCTTCATGCCCAGCTTGTAAGCGAGGTCGATGATCGGAATGACGGAACCGCGCAGGTTCATGACGCCGATGACATCGGCCGGCGCATGCGGGATCGGCGTCGAGGGTGCCCAGCCGCGGATTTCGCGGATGGTGGTCGTCTTGACGCAGAACTCCTGATCATGAAGCCGGAAGGCGATGATCTCGAGGGTCTCGCTGCCGAAGCTGGTGGAGCTGATAGTTGCCATTAGAAATCTTCCCAACCTTCCTGTACCTTGGCGGCAGCGGCGCCACCTGCGGCGCGAGCGACACTCGCCATGAGTTTGCGTGCCGGGGATGCCACAGGTGAAGCATCGGGACGCGCTTCCATGACTTTATGCGAAGAGTGTTGCCCAATTCTAAACTGTGACACCAGTTCGCGCAGTGAAGAGGCCTGCTGAGCAAGGCTGTGGCTCGCTGCGGTTGATTCCTCGACCATGGCAGCATTCTGCTGGGTGTTCTGATCCATGGCGTTGACCGCCTTGTTGATCTCGGAGAGCCCTGTCGACTGTTCACGCGACGCTTCGACGATCGCGATGACGTTGGCGTTGATCTCCTTGACCTCGACGACGATCTGTTCGAGCGCCTTGCCGGTCTCGCCGACCAGCTGAACGCCGGTCTTGACCTGATCGGAAGAGGTGTTGATCAGCGCTTTGATCTCTTTCGCGGCTTTTGCGGATCGCTGCGCGAGTTCCCGGACCTCCTGGGCGACGACCGCAAAACCCTTGCCGGCCTCGCCAGCGCGTGCTGCTTCGACGCCTGCGTTCAAGGCCAGGAGATTGGTCTGGAAGGCGATATCGTCGATGACGCCAATGATGTTCGAGATTTCCTTGGAAGAATTTTCGATCTGCCCCATGGCATCGATCGCGCTTCTGACCACGGAGCCGGACTTCTCGGCGCCTTCCTTGGTGCGGGCGACAAGCTGGCCTGCTTCATTGGCACGCTTGGAACTGTCTGCAACGGTCTGCGTGATCTGCTCCAGAGCGGCCGCCGTTTCCTCGACCGCTGCTGCCTGCTGCTCGGTGCGCTTGGCGAGGTTGTCAGAGGCTTCGCGGATCTGCGAAGAGCCGGAGGCGATCGCCACGGTGTTCTGACTGACCTTCTCCATGGCAGCCTTCACTTTGCCCATGGCAGCGTTGAAGTCGACCCGGATCTGTTCGAGCGAGGGAATGAACGGCTTGTCGATCGTCGCCGTCAGGTCGCCATTGGCCAGAGCCGTCAGTCCCTTGGCAATATCGTCCACGGCATTGACGCGGCCCGTGATGTCGGTGGCGTATTTGACGACCTTGAAAACTCGGCCGCTCGCATCGAAGATCGGATTGTAGGAGGCCTGAATCCAGACGACCTTGCCGCCTTTTCCGATACGCTTGAACTCCTGGGATACGAACTGGCCAGAGGCCAGCGTCTTCCAGAACTCCCGATAAGCGTCGGAGCGCGTGTAGTCCGGCTCGCAGAACATGGAATGATGCTTGCCGGCAATTTCGCCCAAGCTGTAGCCGAGGGTCGAGAGGAAGTTCTCGTTGGCGGTCAGGATCTCGCCGGTCGGCGTGAATTCAATCGTCGCCTGAACGCGGGAGATGGCTTCGAGTTTGCCGGCATCTTCGGCGGACTTCAGTTTGGCTGCCGTGATGTCAGTCGCGAACTTGACGATCTTCGCGAGCTTGCCATTGCGGAAAACAGGGTTGTATGAGGCCTGGATCCAGATCTCGCTGCCGTCCTTTTTGAAACGCTTGTATTCGCGGCTTTCGAACTGGCCGCGATTGAGCATTGCCCAGAACTCGCGATAATCGGCCGTCGCCGTATAGGCCGGATCGCAGAAGATCCTGTGATGCTTGCCCTTGATCTCTTCCAGGCTGTAGCCGAGCGCCTGACAGAAATTCTCATTCGCCGTGATGATCGTGCCATCGAGCTTGAACTCGATCACCGCCTGCGACCTGCTCAGTGCATCCAGCACTGCCTTCGATTCAAGCCCCGGAAATGCAACCAAAGCCATGATGTTAACCCTCTCCAATGCTGCAGCGACAATCCGTGCAGCGATGGGTCAAGATTAGCCATGCTGGTTTAAGCAATCGTCAATGTTCAGCAATTCTCGTGTGATTTGGTGAGCGATTTCTGTTCACTTCCATTAGGTTTTAGGGCAAAAAAATTGATGAAGAGCAATTGCTCGAGCGTATTTCGTTCTATTCAACTATATTCATATATGTTTCACCCGCCTCTCGTCGGGCGATCCAGGATGCGCTTTCCAAAGAGGCTGGCTGCCAGTTCCACCATGATCCGGGCGCTCCGTCCACGATCGTCGAGGAAGGGATTGAGCTCCACCAGATCGAGCGAGGAGACCAGACCGCTGTCATGCAGCAGCTCCATGATCAGGTGCGCCTCGCGGAAGGTCGCGCCACCGGGAACGGTCGTGCCAACCCCGGGCGCCACATCCGGATCGAGGAAATCGACATCCAGGCTCACATGCAGGAGGCCGCCTGCGTCGCGCACATCGGCCAGAATCCGCTTGAGGATGCTGCCCATGCCCTCTTCATCGATGGCGCGCATGTCGAAGACATTCACGGCATTCTCGCGGATCAGGCGACGTTCCTCCTCGTCGACCGAGCGGATGCCGACCTGATACACACGCCGTGGGTCGACCAGCGGACGATCCGAGGGGAGGATCGGGGCGAATTCCGCCTTTCCGCAAAAAAAAGCCACCGGCATGCCGTGGATGTTGCCCGATGGTGAGGTCTCAGGCGCGTTGAAGTCCGAGTGGGCGTCCAGCCAGAGAACGTAGAGAGGACGATCCAGCGTCGCTGCATAGCGCGCCATGCCGGACACGCTGCCCATCGAGAGGCTATGGTCTCCCCCAAGCAGGATCGGAACGGCGCCACTCGTCGCCGCCGCATAGGTCTCCGCCTCGATCGCGCGGGTGAAGGCGCCGACGACCGGCAGGTGTTTGGCGCGATCCATGGGTGCAAGATCGGCGGCCGGCTGCGGGCGCAGGTCGCCCCGGTCCTCAACCGCGTAACCGAGCTCGCCCAGCGCCGAAGCAATGCCGGCGATCCGATAGGCCGCCGGGCCCATGGCACAGCCGCCGCGACCGGACCCTTCTTCCAGCGGAACTCCGATCAGCGCGACCGTCTTCTCTTGCTTCTGCATCTCTCGTCCTCAATGTCTGGAGCCGCATGATCGACGAAAGCGGCGTTATCAAAAAGGTGGAACATCGTCACAAAGCTCTATAGTTTGCGCATATCGCAACCAGCATGTGACAGTTTGCATTATGGATGATCTCGATCGCAGCATCCTTGGCGCTCTCCGCCAGAACGCCCGCCTGCCCGTCGCCTCGCTTGCGGCCATGACCGGCGCGTCGCGGGCGACGATTTCGGCTCGCATAGACCGGCTGGTTGCGACTGGCACGATTGCCGCCTTCACCATTCTCACCGGCAGCGAGATCCAGCCGACGGGTGTTCGGGCGATCATCATGATCGAGGTGGTCGGCAAGTTCGCGGACCGCGTGGCGCATCAGCTTCGGGGCATGCCGCAGGTCCGCTCGCTGCACAGCACGAACGGACGGTGGGACTTCATCGCCGAACTCGAAGAGCGGGATCTCGCCAGTTTCGACGAGACGCTGCGCCGGATCCGTCTGATCGAGGGAATCAACTTCACCGAATCCAACATCCTGCTGAAGACCAGCAAGGTCGCGTGATCCAGCGACAGCGTCCTGTCCCCGATCAGTATTCCTTCTCGTAAAAGATACCGCCGCCTGCTCCGGATCCACCAGCCTCACCCTTCAGCTTGAGGCCTCGGCCGATGTCCAGGTTGATGATGGCTTTGGCGCCCTCACTGCCGCTCTGCTCCAGCTCGAGATAGGTCCGGTCGTTCAGGTACTTGCCTGCGCTGATGCTGGTGCCCCCGGTCTCGTCGGTGGAGATGTCGAGGTCGTCGATGCCAAGCGTGCTGCGCAGCGACTGGAACAGCGACGTGCCGCGTCCGCCTGCCAATTGCGCAGCGGCATCGGCCAACTGGGCAATCTGCAGCGGCGAGAGCCTGGAGAGGGACTGGCCGAAGATCAGCTGCGCGAGGATCTCATCCTGAGGCAGGGCCGGCGATGAGGAGAAACTGACCTCCGGATTGCTGGCGAGGCCGGTCAGCCGGATGACGATGGTAGCGTCGCCGGAATTGGTCGTGGCCTCCAAGTCAAGCAGCGGGACCAGGTCGCCGCCGAAGGTGATGGTGGCCCTGGTGATTTCCAGTCGGCGCGTGAGGATCTGCATGCGCCCGCGACGCAGTTCGAAGGCACCGGAGACCACAGGCGCGGCCGCCGTGCCCGTCAGCCGGATCGTGCCGCCCAGTTCGGCGTCGATGCCGCGTCCGCGCACGAAAGTCTGCGTCGGAGACGAGATGGTGAGATCGAGCGCGATCGGTGCGCTCGCCGATCGACCGTCGGCCGGGTCCTGATCGCGCTGCTGGCGCAGGACGGCAGGGGGCGCATTGCGATGTTCGATGTCGAGAGCCTGCAGGCTGGCGGGACGGCTTTCCGACAGGGTGATCGAGGTGCGCTCCAGATTGATGTCGCCGGCGAGCGTCGGACCGTTCAACAGCTGGCCGGTCATTGTGAGCCTGCCGTTCACCGTGCTCGTCACGGTGTTGCCGTCGACATAGACCGCCTGGTCGAGGTTGACCGACAGGTCCGCGGGTAAGCCCGGGCTTGCGATATCGATCGATCCGCTGGCGGAGATCCGGCCTCCCGTTGCGAAGTTGCCTGTCAAGCTGCCGATCTCGGCGCGTGTTCCCGTCAGGTTGATCATGGTTGCGATCTGCTCGATCGCCAGATTGCGCCGGACATCCACGATGCGGGCACCATTGGTGGAGACCGTGCCGGAGATCTGCGGGCTGGTCGCCGTGCCGCCGATGGTGAGGTCGACATTGGCGGTGCCTTCGGCCACGAAGCCTTGGGCAGCGAGCTGCCCGTTTGCGGCCGAAAGGGGAACGCTGCCGTTCAAGCGGATGTCCAGACCCGTACCGTTCTGCAGCGACACGCGTCCATTCGCCGTCAGTCCGATACCGCCGCCGCTGATCCGGCTGTCAAGGGTGAGTGTCTGGTTCTCGAAGCGGCCATTCGCCGTAATCCCGAGGGGGGCAAGCCCGGCCGCCCGTGTCTGGGCGATGGCTGCATTCTGCCAATTGAGGTCGTAACTCGCGATCGGTGCCGCGGTCGTGCCGCTCACGTCGACCGTTCCGGAAATCGTGCCTTCCGGCGCAAGTGCCGGCGCGAAGGTCGCAGCGAGGGAGGCCGGCAGGTTCTCGATGTTCGCGGTCAGGTCGAGTTGCTCGCCGACCGTACCGGAGAGTGTCACTCTGCCTGAACCGGCCGAGATGACGGTTTCGCCAATTCTGACGCCGCCGTCGATAACTTCGACCGAGGACGCAGAACCGAGGGAGAGCGGGAGACCACGCGGCGTGGCCTTGAGCTCCTCGATGTCCACCGACAGTCCTTCCGCGCCCTGTTCCAGAGCTCCGCGCAGGACCACCGGCGCATTGTCATAGCTGCCCGTCAGGTTGAAGTCCGTATCGAGGCCGGTCCGGCTGAAGGTGACTGCGGCGTCGTCGAGGCGGTTGGCGCCTGAGACAATGCTGGAGGCCTTGATATCGCCCTCCGCTGACAGGGCGGCTGCATCGTTGACCGTCAAGTCGATCCGCGGTTCGCTGATCGTGAGTTCGCCCTGCGTGATCTCAGAGCCGGAGGCATCGATATCTGCCGCAATACGCCCCTCCTCGGAGCGGAGGGTGATATCGCCCTTGAGGTCACCACCGACTGTCTGCCCGGCCAAGGCCGCGAGCAGGCTGATATCGGGGAAGTCGAAGGATACGTCTCCCGTCGGGAGGAAGTCCGGGCTGAGATCGAGCGCGCCCGTGAGGCGGTTCGGGCCGATGGCCAAATCGAGGTTGTCGACCTTGGTGCGGCCGTCGGCGCTGACAACCTGCGCCGTGGCTTCCAGTGGCTTGCCGTCGATCTGGCCGCTGACACTGAGGTTGCCGCTCGGAGCGTCCAGATTGGCAACGCCGTCCAGCTGGAGGGTCAGATCTTCGATCTTGTAGCCCGCGGCCTGTCCTTCTTCGACCGAGAGGTTGAGGTTGGCCTCAAGCGCATCCAGCGGCCCGGAGGCGGAGAGGTTGAAGGAGGCGGGTGCCTGAATGCGGTCGACGAAGAGACCGAGGTCGCGGAGCTGGCCGGTCAGATCGGTTGCCAGAACGCCGTCCTGGTCGAGTGACAGGGAGCCTTCAGCGCGGGCAATGTCGGTGGAGAGGACGATGTCCCGCAAGGAGACCGCCCGAGGAGCAACGAAATCGACGCGTGCGGAAAAGTCGACCGGGCCATTGATGCGCCCCGCGACCTCTGGTGGGAGCACGTCCGCCTCCGCCTGTACCGCCACGCGACCGGCGAAACTGTTGGTGTCCAGCGCGTAGCGGCCGGATGCCTGAACATCGAGGCCGTTGCTGTCATAGACGAGGTCCTCGAACGAAATCGCGTCGCTTGCAATCGCCAAGGGCGCGGTGATGGTCAGCGGCGCACGAATATAGGGTCTGATCTGAGGGTCGGTGATGTCGGTTCCCTGCACCGACACGGTGATATTCATCGGCCCTTGCCGGGTGGCGAGATCGAAGCTGTCGCTTTGAGCCGTCAGTGTCACGTCGGAAAGTGTACCTTGCGGTACGGAAAGCTCGGCGAGATCCGCATTCAGCGAGATTGCGGCCGAAGGAGCCTGACCCTGTACGGAGAGGTCGAGGTTACGGAGCCTGAGCCTGCCGGTGAAGGCGGCCGATTGCGAGGTGATGGCAATCGGATCGCCGGTCGCCCGCGCGGTGAGGCGGATGTCATTGGCACCTGTCGGGTCGTAACGTCCCGCCGCCGTCACTTCTGCGGAGGCGGTTTCAAACCGGCCCCTTTCGATGGCCACAGATCCGTCCGTGCCAAGTGCTGCAGCAAGGTCGATCGAGGTTTCGCCAGCAAAGATGTCGCGCAGTTCCGGCGGCATAAGGCCTGCGAAATTGCCGCCGCCATCCGCGGTGATCTTGCGCGTCCCGTCCGCCTCGAGCCTGTGCGTTGTGTCGACGGTGATCGTGCGTTCGCCGTCGAGAGAGGCGATGATTTGCCCTGCCCAGTTGTCGAGCGGCCCATCGCCATCCACCTCGATCGCCAGCGCAGGCTGTCCCGGCAATTGCAGTTGCTGTCCGAGCAGGCCTGCGGGCGGCTCCTGGTAGTCGAGGTTGATGCGCAGCTGATTGTCGTTTGGCGCATAGAGGAGGTCGACCACCGCATTGTTGCCCGGCTCATCGATGCGCGTCGCCGTCAGGCGGCTTGCGATCGTGTCGCCGAGGATCTCGAGGGAGCCCTGGGCCGAAAGCGCATAATCGCGTTCTGCAAGTGCTGCCCCGATATTGATCAGCGGCAGGTCTATGGTTTCGATATCGATGCCGACCGGGAGCGAGAAAGGCTCCTCCGTCTCGGGTTGGGGTTCTTCCGATGGCAGGGGTGCCCGGCTGATGGTCACCTCGCGCGCCGCGATGCGCTCCGCCGTGAAGCGTTTGCGAATGAGATCCCGCGGCGTCCAGTCGAGCGTCAGAGCCTCGACCGAGGCGTAAACCCCTTCCCGGTCTGCGATGGTCACGCGATCCACCGAGAATTCGCTGCTGAGCAGCGGGCCGGTGCCGGTGAGCGTAATCTGCTGGTTGTCGGTCGAGATCAGGGCGGCAATCTGGTCTGCGAGAAACTGGCTTCCGGTTCGCGAGAAGCCGCCGACCAGGATCACCACCACCACAAGCGCAATCAGGGCGGCGACCAGCGCGCCCATGAGACGGAGCGTCCAGGTCAGGATGCGCTTCAACCAGATCATGCTTTCATTCGTCCTGTCTTCGTCGGTCAGAAGCTCTGACCGATGCCGGCATAGATGGCATAACGGCTGCCGCCGTCGTATGGGTCCAGAGGCACCGCGACGTCCAGGCGCAAGGGCCCGAAGGGTGTCATATAGCGCAGCCCGACGCCCGCCCCCATCTTGATGTCATTGAAATCGGGCACCGTTTTGTCGGCGACGGTGCCGATATCGAGGAAAGGCACGATCCCGATGGTGTCGGTGATACCAATGCGCGCTTCGAGATTGGCGGTGATGTAGGAGCGACCGCCCGTGCCTTCGTCGGCGGCATTGCGGGGGGTGATTTCCTGGAAGGAATAGCCGCGCACGGAGCCGCCACCGCCGGCAAAGAAGCGCCGGGTGGCCGGAATGGCCGAGAGGTCGTCGGTGCCGACAATCGTGCCGGCGTTCAACCGGCCGGCCAGAACAAAGCGGTCTTCCTCGCCAAATCCGAGATAGGCCGAGATCGAGCCTTCGAGCGACGTGAAGAAGGTCTGGCCGAAGAAGTCATAGCTCGGTGTCAGCGTCACGGTGCCGTAATGGCCCTCGGTCGCGTTCAGCCGGTTGTCGCGGGTGTCCCTGATATAGCCGATCGGCACACCGAAGGTCAGGTATTCATTGTCGTCGCCGAAGGCGTCGTCGATGCTGTCATAGGCCAGAGTGACGCCGGCGCTCACGGTGTCGACGTCGGTCAGCTCGTAGGAATAGGCGACCTTGCCGGTGACTGTTGCCGCGTCATAGAAATCCGTTTCGAGCGTGCTGCCGCGAATGCTTGCTTCCAGGGTGCCGGAGGGGACGAAGGCGCCGGGCTTGATGAAGGTAATGCCGGCCGTGTAGTCGAGCGAGGAGACGTCGCTGACATTCTCCAGTTCTCCGAGGCCGCGCACGGACCCTTCGATGCGCAGTGATTCCGCCTGTCCGAAGAGATTGCGGTGTCCCCAATAGCCTTCGATGCCGCCGCCATCGACGGAGGAATAGCTGGCGCCGATGCCGAAATAACGATGCTTGCCCTCCGAGACGACGATGCCGATCGGCAGCGATCCGTCTCCATCCAGCTCCTCTGCCTCGTTGATGGTGACAGAGGAAAAGACGCCAAGCTCTCTTAAGCGTTCCGCGGCTTTGCGCAGCTGTTCGGGCGAGTAGGTCTGGCCGGCTCTCAGCCGCGAGTAATAATGCACGAAACCGGGATCGACGGCCCTTGCGCCCTTCACTGTGACAGGACCCAGGGGCGCAACGGGGCCGGCCTGGACTGCGATGGTCACATCCACCGTCTTGATCTCGTGATTGGCAACCACTTCGCGCCGGGCAACTTCCGTGAGCGGCCGTCCTTCTTCGCGCATGCGCTCCGCCACCTGCTCGGCGGCTCGGAGGATCTTGAGCGATCCGGCTTCCTCTCCGGGGACGAGGTCGAACTCGGTCGGGTCGAGCCCGGCGGCATCGCCCTCCAGGCGGATCTCGCCCAGCGTGAAGGGCACGCCCGGCTGAATGGTGATGGATACAGGCACCGGACGAGACCGGTCGAAGGTCGGATTGGGTGGCAGGCTGTCGATGTCCCTGCCATCGATCGTCACCGAGACGATGCCGCCATAAAGGGCATTTTCGTAGAGCGTCGCGATCAGGCGATCGCGATCGTCCCGCGCCTTGATGACCAATCCGAGATCGCCCGAGACGGGATCGTCTTCTTCGGCCAGGAGAAGCGAGGTCCGCTCGAGAGATTTGCGAAGCGCGCGGTCGGCGTCACGGGTGTCGAGCGTGATCGAATAATCAAGGGGATCAATGATATCGCGGTCGGCTTCGTCCTCTCCGAACAGGCGAATGCCGAAGAGCTCGAATGCGGCGGCGTCGGGGCCGGTACCGGGCAGGAGTGGGCTGGCGACTGACAACAGCAGCCCCAATCGCAACGCAAGACTCAATTTCGGCAATGTCCATCCACTCGGTCTACGCATGTCGCTTTCATCGCGATCTGTCAGGCGTCCTCCACCCGTCGGACAACTTAGGCGTAAATGCGTGTAAACGCATACCCCCTTTTTGAGCGATCATGAAAAAAGGCGGGGAGTGTGATCTCCCCGCCCTGTTTCATTTGCGACGGTTTTAGTAGCTGCGCGGGCACGCGTCGATGTAGCGGTTGCCGTAGCGGTCGCGGTAGTAGCACTGGCCCGGCTGCTCGGACACGCGCCCGATCACGGCGCCTGCAACGCCACCGATGGCGGCGCCGACGGCTGCACCACGGACATTGCCGGTGGCGATGCCACCGATGATCGCGCCGGAAGCGGCGCCGATCCCGGCACCCCGTTCAGTCTGGGTGCAGCCTGCGACCGACAGGCCGACCAGCATCAGCACAAGAGCTTTCTTCATCTTTATCTCTCCAAGTTCCACGCGTCCGGTCCAGCCGGTCCCGCTTCTGACAGCGTGCCAATCCGCTTGAGCTCTCCCCCAGCGGCTTTCGGCTTCCATTAGAATAGCTGCGACCCTGTGAAAGTCCATGGTCGCAGCTCACACCCGCAAGGGTGGTTCCATTCCATGAGACATCGAAGATGAACCCAGGATTTACAGGCGGTTTGATGCTGCAATGCGGAACACAAATTTTTCTTTTGCGACCTTCTGGACGGTTGCACATGTCACATAAAACTCACACCATGCCTCTCGTGTCCGGGAGAGACACGAGGAGGAACAACATGGCTAAAGTGACACTGACGGTGAATGGCCGGACAGTGAGCGGAGAGTGCGAGGATCGTACCCTGCTCGTGCATTTCATTCGTGAAAAACTTGGTCTGACGGGAACGCATGTGGGCTGCGACACCACGCAATGCGGAACCTGCGTCGTTCACATGGACGGCAAGTCGATCAAGAGCTGTTCGATTCTGGCCGTCCAGGCCTCGGGATCGTCGATCACCACGATCGAGGGGATCTCTTCCGGCGGCGATCTGCATCCGGTGCAGGCGGCCTTCAAGGAGCATCACGGCCTGCAATGCGGCTTCTGCACGCCGGGCATGGTGATGACGGCGCTCGACATGATCTGTCGTCACAACGGTGCGCTTGACGAGGCCACCGTCCGCCACGAGCTCGAGGGCAATATCTGTCGCTGCACGGGCTACCACAACATCGTCAAGGCCGTGCTTTCGGCCAACGAAGCGATGACCGCCGGCCGCCAGGCCGCCGAATAAGGACTTCGGCAGTTCCGGTCGCCGCGACCGAGACCTGACCAAGGCCTCCGTGATGCCGACTGCAATTGCCTCTGTCCGACTGCCTGAAGTCCTGTTTCTCTGGAGGAGAAGACAATGGGTGTTGAAGGAATCGGCGCGCGAGTGGCGCGCAAGGAAGACAAGCGTTTCCTGACCGGCAAGGGCCGGTATACCGACGACATGGTCGTCCCGGGCATGAAATATGCCTATTTCGTCCGTTCGCCTTACGCGCATGCGAAGATCACGTCGATCGATGTCGCCGCTGCCAAGGCCATGCCTGGCGTGATCGACGTTCTCGATGGCAAGCAGCTGCTGGCCGACGGGATCGGCAACCTGATCTGCGGCTGGATGATCCATTCCAAGGATGGAACGCCGATGAAGATGGGTGCCTGGCGTCCCCTGGCGCATGAGACCGTGCGTTATGTCGGTGATGCGGTCGCGATCGTGATTGCCGACAGCCTCGGCGAGGCGCGCGATGCCTCGGAAGCCGTGGTGGTCGAATATGAGGAGCTGCCTGTTGTCACCGGTGCCGTCGATGCGCTGAAACCGGGCGCGCCGCAGCTGCATCCGGAAGCCCCCGGCAACCTCATCTTCGACTGGGAGATCGGCGACAGTGCTGCAGCCGATGCAGCGATTGCCAGTGCCGCCCATGTCACCGAGATCGAGATCCTCAACAACCGACTCTCGCCCAACCCGATGGAGCCGCGCGCGACGCTCGGCATCTACGACACGGCGGAAGACCATTTCACTTGCTACACGACTTCGCAGAACCCGCATGTCGCGCGTCTCGTGATGAGCGCCTTCTACAATGTCGCGCCCGAGCACAAACTGCGTGTCATTGCGCCCGATGTCGGCGGCGGTTTCGGCTCGAAGATCTATATCTATCCGGAGGAAGTCGTCTGTCTCTGGGCCTCGAAGAAGACCGGCGTGCCGGTCAAGTGGACGGCCGATCGGACGGAGGCTTTCCTCACCGACGCGCATGGTCGTGACCATGTGTCGAAGGTGAAGATGGCCTTCGACAAGGACCACAAGATCATCGGGTTGAAGGTCGACACCATCGCCAATCTCGGCGCCTACATGTCGCTCTTCTCGTCCTCGGTTCCGACCTATCTCTACGCAACACTGCTGTCCGGTCAGTATGCCATTCCGGCCATCCACGCGAATGTGCGGACCGTCTACACCAACACGGTTCCGGTCGATGCCTATCGCGGCGCCGGCCGTCCCGAGGCGACCTATCTGCTCGAGCGCACCGTGGAAACGGCGGCTCGCGAACTCGGCATTTCGCCGGCGGAGCTGCGCCGCAAGAACTTCGTCCGTACCTTCCCGTACCAGACGCCGGTCATCATGTGCTACGACGCGGGCGATTACGACGCCTCGCTGGACGCAGCGATGAAGGCGGCGGACTGGAACGGTTTCGAGGGCCGAAAGGCAGAAGCCGCTCGTCGCGGCAAGCTGCGCGGCATTGGCATGAGCTGCTATATCGAGGCCTGCGGCATCGCGCCATCAGCCGCCGTCGGTTCGCTCGGGGCCGGCGTCGGTCTCTGGGAATCGGCCGAGGTCCGCGTCAATGCGGTCGGTACGGTCGAAGTGCTGACCGGCTCGCATAGCCATGGCCAGGGGCATGAAACCACCTTCGCCCAGCTCGTTGCCGAGCGGCTCGGCGTGCCGATCGACAATGTCTCGATCGTGCATGGCGATACCGACAAGGTGCAGATGGGCATGGGCACCTATGGCTCCCGCTCCGGCGCCGTCGGCATGTCGGCCATCGTCAAGGCGCTCGACAAGGTCGAGGCGAAGGCCAAGAAGATCGCGGCGCATCTGATGGAAGCCGACGAGAGCGATGTCGTCATCGAGAATGGCGAGCTAAAGGTTGCGGGTACCGACAAGTCGGTGCCGTGGTTCCAGGTGGCGCTCGCCGCCTACACCGCCCACAACCTGCCGTCGGGCATGGAGCCGGGTCTGAAGGAAGGCGCCTTCTACGACCCCTCAAACTTCACCTTCCCGGCCGGCTGCTACATCGCGGAAGTCGAGGTCGATCCGGATACCGGCAAGACCGACATCATCCAGTTCGTTGCCGCCGACGACTTCGGCAATATCATCAATCCGATGATCGTCGAGGGCCAAGTGCATGGCGGCATTGCGCAAGGCATCGGCCAGGCGCTGCTCGAAGGCGTGCATTACGATCCGCAGACGGGCCAGCTTCTGACGGCAAGCTACATGGACTATGCCATGCCGCGCGCCGATGACCTGCCGTCCTTCAACGTCTCGCACCAGAACACGCCGTGCCCGGGCAATCCGCTCGGCATCAAGGGCTGCGGCGAGGCGGGCGCCATCGGGTCTCCGCCGGCGCTGATCAACGCGATCACCGATGCGATCGGCAACAACAACCTCAACATGCCGGCGACGCCGCTTGCGGTCTGGAGCGCGCTCCAGGCCAATGCGACCCGCCAGGCTGCCGAATAAGGGAGAGGACCATGCAGCTTTATCCAACCAGCTACCACCGCGCCTCTTCCATCGAGGATGCTGGCAAACTCCTCTCCGGTGCCGGGGACGGCAAGTTCATTGCCGGCGGGCAGACGCTGATCGCAGCGCTCAAGCAACGCCTTGCCCAGCCGTCGGACCTCGTCGACCTCAGGCATATCGAGGCTCTGAAGGGCATCAAGGTCGAGGGGCGCCGCGTCACCATCGGTGCGGCCGTCACCCATGCGGAGGTCGCTTCTTCATCGGCGATCCGCGCCGTCTGCCCGGCGATCTCGAACCTCGCTTCGATGATCGGCGATCCGCATGTGCGCCACATGGGCACGATCGGCGGTTCGGTCGCCAATGACGATCCGGCCGCCGATTACCCGTCCGCCGTGCTTGGCCTTGGTGCCATCGTCGTCACCAATACCCGCGAGATCGCGGCCGACGATTTCTTTGTCGGCCTTTTCGAGACGGCGCTCGCCGAGGATGAGATCATCACGGCAATCCGCTTCGACGCGCCTGAAAGGGCCGGCTATGCCAAGTTCGCCAATCCGGCTTCGCGTTATGCGATGACCGGCGTCTTCGTCTCGAAGGGGGCGGGTGGTGTGCGTGTTGCCGTCACCGGTGCCGGCTCGAACGGGGTTTTCCGGCATGCCGGCCTTGAAGCGGCGCTCTCGGCGAACTGGTCGCCGGATGCCGTAAACGGTGTCGACATCGATTCGTCGGAGCTGATGTCGGACCTGCATTGCACGGCCGAATACCGGGCCAATCTCATCCGGGTCATGGCGAAACGGGCCGTTCAGGCCGCCTGACGGGGCGGGCTTTTCATGCGAACCAAAAAAGGGCGGCTTTGGTCGCCCTTTTTCGCTTCACTTGACGCAGATCAAGTTTGCGCTCGCACATTCCATTAGTATTTATGTGCAAGGGTTCTAATGTTCGCGCCATTTGTCGCAGTTTAGAATGAATTTACAAAACCGGGGTTGACCGCAGCGCCGTAGAGACACAAAAGAGTGTCGTAGACTGGAGTTTAGGCATGGATTTCGAGGCGTTTTTCAAGGATCAGCTCGCGGGGCTTCACGAGGAAGGCCGCTACCGCGTCTTCGCTGATTTGGAACGCCAGCGCGGCAATTTTCCGCGCGCGACCCGCTACACCGAAAACGGCACCCAGGAAGTCACCGTCTGGTGCTCCAACGACTATCTCGGCATGGGGCAGAACCAGCTCGTGATCGACGCCATGAAGCAGGCGATCGACGACTGTGGCGCCGGTGCCGGTGGCACCCGCAACATCTCCGGTACCAACCACTATCACGTGCTTCTCGAGCGCGAGCTCGCCGATCTGCATGGCAAGGAATCGGCGCTGATCTTCACCTCCGGTTACATCTCGAACTGGGCGACGCTCGGCACGCTCGGCGCCAAGATCCCGGGCCTCATCATCTTCTCCGATGCGCTGAACCACGCGTCCATGATCGAAGGCATCCGCCATTCCAAGGCCGAGCGCGTCATCTGGAAGCACAACGACGTCAAGGACCTCGAAGCCAAGCTCGCTGCTGCCGATCCCAAGGCGCCGAAGCTGATCGCTTTCGAAAGCGTCTATTCGATGGACGGCGATATCGCGCCGATCAAGGAAATCTGTGACATCGCCGACAAGTATGGCGCGATGACCTACCTCGACGAAGTGCACGCGGTTGGCATGTACGGCGCCCATGGTGGCGGTATCGCCGAGCGCGAAGGCCTGATGGACCGCCTGACGATCATCGAAGGCACGCTCGGCAAGGCCTTTGGCGTCATGGGCGGCTACATTGCTGCCTCGACCGCACTTTGCGATTTCGTTCGCTCCTTTGCCTCCGGCTTCATCTTCACGACGGCGCTTCCGCCGGCGCTTGCTGCCGGTGCGGTCGCCTCGATCCGTCACCTGAAGACGAGCCAGATCGAGCGCTTCGCCCATCAGGAGCGCGTGCGCCGCCTGCGCTCGATGCTCGATGCTGCCGGTATCCCGCATATGCCGAACCCCAGCCACATCGTGCCGGTGATGGTGGGAGATGCGGCCAAGTGCAAGTGGATTTCCGATCTGCTGCTCGACAACTGTTCCATCTATGTGCAGCCGATCAACTATCCGACGGTTCCGAAAAAGACCGAGCGGCTGCGCATCACCCCGACACCGCTGCACACCGATGCCGATCTCGAACATCTCGTCGGCTCCCTGCATCAGCTCTGGTCGCGCTGCGCGCTCGCCCGCGCGGTGGCTTGATCGACCCAGAGCAGATCTTCATAAAGATGCGGGTTCCGGAAACGGAGCTCGCATTTTTCTTTGGGAGGTTTTGAGAACGTGAGCATTGCCGATCGTGTCAATGCCCTGGTCGACAGGGTGGTCGAGGAAGAGCGTATCACCGGCGCCGTCGTGCTGGTCTATCAGGATGGGCAACCGATCCTTGAAAAGGCTGCCGGCTTTGCCGATCGCGAAGCGGGTTTGCCTGCCCGTCTCGACACGATCTTCCGCTACGCCTCCGTCACCAAGCCGATGGTCGCGGTGACGGCGCTTGCCATGGTCGGGAAGGGGCTGCTCAAGCTCGACGATCGCGTTTCGGATCATCTACCCTGGTTCCGGCCGAAGACGCCTGATGGGCGCGAAGGCGCGATCACGATCCGTCATCTGCTCACCCATACGTCCGGCCTGCTCTATGATCCCGCGCTCGAATTGTTGCCGGAAGGACAGCGGATGACGCTCGGCCTTGGCAATACGGATCTGAGCCTCGAAGACAATTTCAGCCGCCACAATGCCATCCCGCTCGCGTTCGAACCTGGTTCGAGCTGGGCCTATTCCTTCGCCACCGACATCCTCGGCGGGGTGCTTGCTGCTGTCCATGGCGGGACCCTTGAAGAGGCTGTCATCCAGCATGTGGCCGGCCCGCTTGGCATGGCCGATGCCCGCTTTCACGTCACCGATCCTGCCAGGCTTGCCGTTGCCTATGCCGATGCTCCCGGTCGCCCGGAGCGCATGCCGGACCCGTGGGTCAGCGGCGACGAGGAAAACTGGCGAACGGTCTTCTCTCCGGGCCGCATCTTCAATCCGAAGGCCTTCCAGTCCGGTGGCGCCGGCATGGCCGGCACGGCGCATGACGTCATGAAGCTCCTGGAAATGCTGCGGACGCACGGCGGCCATCTGCTTTCGACCGAGATGGCACGTGCTGCGCTTTCCAACCAGATCGGCGAGATCCAGGGCGAGCCGGGCTATCGGTTCACCTTTGTCGGCGGCCTGGTCACGGATCCCGCCGCGGCGATGACTGCCCTGCCGAAGGGAGCGATCCAGTGGGGTGGCGTCTACGGGAACACCTGGTTCATCGATCCCGCGGAGCGGCTCACCGTCGTCAGCCTCACCAACAACGCGCTGGAAGGCTGCAATGGTGCCTATCCAGAAATGTTGCGCGCGGCGGTGTATGGTCGGTAGGCGGCTGCTTACCGTGCCGCGATAACCTCAGCTGCCTTCCGCCTCGCCTCGCGGTCCGCCGCATAGACGTCCTCGATCGTGTCAGCCGGCACGCCCTCGACCATCGCGTCCATCACCGTCTCGACCACCTCGGCCATGTCGAGGAAACGGATCTTGTCCTCGACGAAGGCGTTGAAGGCGGTCTCTTCGGCGGCGTTGAGGATCGCGCCCTGCAATCCGCCGCGCTCCAGCGCCGTGCGGGCAAGCCGGAGCGCCGGAAAGCGCGTCTCGTCCGGCGCTTCGAAATCGAGCCGAGCGAGCTTGGCAAAGTCGAGCCTGTCGACATTGAGCGCCGGGCGTTTCGGATAGGTCAGGGCATAGCCGATGGCGGTGCGCATATCCGGCACGCCGAGCTGGGCGATGACGGAGCCGTCGGTGTAGCCGACCATGGAATGAATGATCGACTGCGGATGCACGACGACCTCGATCTGGTGGGGTGCCACATCGAAGAGATGCTTGGCCTCGATCATCTCCAGCGCCTTGTTGAACATCGAGGCGCTGCCGACGGAGATCTTCAGGCCCATCGACCAGTTGGGATGCGTGCGGGCCGTCTGCACCGTCACATCTGCCATCTGCTCGCGCGTGTGGGTGCGGAAGGGGCCTCCGGAGGCCGTCAGCACGATGCGCTCCAGTGCGTGGCGCTGGTCGGCTTCGAGACATTGGAAGATCGCGGAATGTTCGCTGTCGACCGGGATCAGCCGTCCGCCGCCCTTTTTCACCGCCTCGACGAAGAGTGGACCGGCGGAGACGAGGCATTCCTTGTTGGCCAGCGCGATATCGGCGCCCCGGGCGGCGGCCTTCAGCGTCGGTGCGAGGCCGGCGGTGCCGACGATCGCCGCCATCACCCAGCCGGCTTCCATGTCGGCGGCCTCGTCCAGTCCACTGGTGCCGGCTGCGACATCGGTGCCGGAGCCCGCGAGCAGGTCCTTGAGCGTCCTATACTGGCTTTCGTCGGCGGTGACGGCGAGCTTTGCGCCGGTGCGCCGAGCCTGTTCGGCCAGCAGATCGAGATTGCCATTGCCGGTGAGTGACATGACCTCGAAGGCGTCGCGGCCACCGAGTTGCTCGATCACATCGAGCGTGTTCACGCCGATCGAACCCGTCGAGCCGAGGACTGAAAGGCGGCGGGGCCGGTCGCTGTCGATCATGCTGCTTAGGTCCGATTGCTTCATGCTCAGAAGGCTCTACAAGGGAAAGGCAAGAGCAGCAAGAGAGGTCCGTTTGGACCTTTCGCCAGTGCTTTAAGGAATTGGACGGTGCCGGACTTTCTGCAGCCGACACGATTGCGTGAGAGCCTATCGGTCCTGCTCGCGGCACTTGCCTTCCTCTGTCTCGCCGGCGGTGGGGTCCTCTATCTCGCCGCCCGTTCCGAACAGGCTGCCCTGATCTGGCTGGTTGGGGCCGGCTCCGTCTTCGTCGTTCTGGTCGCCGACATCCTCCGGGCGCTTCTCAACGGCCGCATGGGCGTCGATGCCATCGCGGCCCTGTCGATCGGTGTCGGCCTTGCCCTCGGCGAAAACCTCGCCGCTGCCATCGTTGCCGTGATGTATGCCGGCGGACAACTGCTCGAAAGCTTTGCCGAGGGGCGCGCGCGTCGCGACATGACGGCGCTGCTCGGGCGTGTCTCCCGCACGGCCATGCGCTATCAGGGTGAAACGCTCGAAAGCGTGCCGATCGAGACGCTCAAGCCGCAGGACCGGATCCTGGTGCGCAAGGGCGAGGTCGTGCCGGTCGACGGGCGCTTGCTGGCCGCAACAGCCGTGCTCGATCTCTCGGCGCTCACGGGAGAATCGCTGCCCGTGCCCATTCAGATGGGCCATGAAGTGCCGAGCGGCTGTACCGTGCTGGGCGATGCCTTCGATCTTCTGGTGCTGCGCGAATCGAAAGAGAGCACCTATGCTGGCATCGTGCGTCTTGTCGAACAGGCTCAGGCCAGCCGGGCGCCCATGGCGCGTCTTGCGGACCGTTATGCTCTCGTCTTTCTCGGCATCACGCTGCTTCTTGCCGGCAGTGCCTGGTGGTGGAGCGGTGAGGCGACGCGGGCGCTCGCCGTGCTTGTTGTCGCCACCCCCTGTCCGCTGATCCTCGCCGTGCCCGTAGCCGTCATTGCCGGCATGTCGCGTGCCGCTTCGCATGGCGTGCTGGTGAAGACCGCCGGCGCGCTCGAGGCGCTGGCTGCGGTCACCACCGTCGTTGTCGACAAGACCGGTACTGTCACTTCCGCCCGTCCCGAAGTGTCCGATGTCAGGGCAGAAGAGGGTTTTACGGCCGATGAGGTCCTGCGGCTTGCGGCCTCGCTTGATCAGGCCTCCGGCCATGTGGCGGCCGAAGCGCTGGTGCGCGCTGCGGCGTCCCGAGGGCTGGTGCTGACCCTCCCTCTCGAGGTGGTCGAGGACGCCGGTCGTGGACTGGCAGGCATCGTCGAGGGGCGGCGTGTCGTGCTCGGAGGCACAGGCTATGTGCTGTCGCAGATGGTCCCTGGGGCAGGTTTCAGTCGCGCCGGGGTCGCCAGCGGCACGGCGGTGGTGGCCGTCGGTGTCGATGGACGCGCCGCCGGGCTCATTCTTCTTTCCGATCCTCTGCGGCCGGATGCGCAGACAACAATCCAGGCGTTCCGCGAGGGTGGCGTGCGCCGGATCATCATGGCCTCAGGCGATCGGACTGATGTCGCCGAACACGCCTCGGCCAGGCTGGCTCTCGATGCCGTGGCGGGGGATCTCACCCCGGAAGGCAAGGTAGAGCTCATCCGCCGTGAAGCGGATCAGGGTGTGGTGATGATGGTGGGGGACGGGGTGAATGATGCGCCGGCGCTGGCGCTCGCCGATGTCGGGGTCGCCATTGGGGCGCGGGGCTCGGCCGCGTCGTCGGAAGCCGCGGATGTGGTGCTCCTGGCGGATGATCTCGCGCGCCTGCCGCTTGCCTGCCGCATCGCGCGGCGATCTCGAAACATAGCCCGGCAAAGTGCGGTTGCCGGGCTTGTGCTTTCAGGCGGTGCCATGGTGATGGCCGCCTTCGGTTATCTGACGCCGGTTCAGGGCGCGCTTCTGCAGGAAGTGATCGACGTTGCCGTCATCCTCAATGCTCTGCGCGCTCTTCGCGGCTGAAGACCGTCAGGCCTGGGTGACAACGCTGCCTTCGCCGGAGGTGCGAACCCGCAGGTTGTTCTGGACATGGGTGACGCCGCTGACATCGTCGGCGCAGTCTTCGGCGCGACGCTTTTCCCAGCGGTCGGTGACGTGGCCCGAAAGGGTCACTTCGCCGTCCTTCACCGTCACCTCGATGTCCGAGGCGTCGACGGACCCATCATCGGACAGGCGGTCGTTGACGTCTTCCAGGATTCGGCTGTCGGATCGGCGATAGCCGCGCGGACCCTTGCCGCGGTGGCTGTCCATTTCGCGGCGGCGTGCCGCCTCGTCGTCACCGAACCAGGAGGCAACCTCGTCGCCGGCGCGGTCCATGAAGCCGCGCTCCTCATCGCGATCGCGGTTCCGTTCCGTGCGGCCATAGCCACCGCGATAGGACGGGTTGTCCGACGGATAGTAGCCGCGGCCCGCGCCACGGGCATAGCGGCGTGTATCGTCGCCGTAGCCGCGGTCGCTCAGATCGCCGTAATAACCGAGATCGTCGGTGGTCCAGTCGGAGCGGCCCATGCGGGGATAGCGCGATCCGCTGGCGCCGTAGCCGCCGTCCATGCCGAAGTCGCGCTGGCGCTCGGCGTTGTAACGATCTGCATCGGGCCGGCTCTCGTCGTAGCCGCGCACGAAACCGCTTTCACCGGGGGCATAGTCGCCGGTGGGGCCGCGGCGGGCATTGCGGTTTCGACCGTAATCGGAATCCCAATTGTCGTTGCGATTGACCATAGTTTCCTCCTTTGGATTGGAAGCGTGACGCGCTGCGTCACCTCCTAGGCTAACCGCCCGACCCTCCCGATCGTTCCTACCATTTGAGAAAAACCCTTCCGGAACAAAGCGCCATCCGGCCGGTTTTCTTGTCGCCATAACCGATAACTGAGGAGATACCGACAATGGCTACCAAGACACTCGAAGACCTCTTTCACGAGACGCTGAAGGACATCTACTACGCCGAACGCAAGATCCTGAAGGCCCTGCCCAAAATGGCCCGTGGCGCTCAGGACGAGAAGCTGAAGGCTGCCTTCCAGCAGCACAAGGAAGAGACCGAAGGCCAGGTGGAACGCCTGCAGCAGGTGTTTGAAATCATCGGCAAGCGTCCGCGTGCGAAGACCTGCCCCGCCATCGACGGCATCGTCGAAGAGGGCGAAGAGATCATGGAAGAGTTCAAGGGTTCGCCGGCTCTCGACGCCGGCCTGCTGGCCGCCGCCCAGGCTGTCGAGCATTACGAGATCAGCCGCTATGGCACGCTGCGTGCCTGGGCCCAGCAGCTCGGCTACAAGGACGCCGTAAAGCTTCTCGACGAGACGCTCGCCGAAGAATCCAAGACGGACGAGGCGCTGACCAAGCTCGCCGAAAAGGCCGTCAATGCCGCTGCGCAGAAGCAGGCAGCCTGAGCCTGATCCCATGGCATGAAAGAGGGGCCGGTTCTGCCGGCCCCTTTTCTTTTGGTCTTTCCGCTCAGGCCTCGACCTTTTTGATCGTCGGGACAGCCTGCAGGAATGCCATCAGCCGGTTCTCGTCCGCTCTCAGCAGTTGCCGCGCCGGCGCGTCGAGGATGATGGCGCGCACCGCATCCAGATCTTCCGACTTGTCCGCCAGCCCGAGGATCGCGGGGTGCACATAGCTTGTCCGGCAGATGGTCGGCGTGTTGTGCAGCCTGTCGGAGGCGACCTGGCACATCTGGCGGATCGTTGGTCGCTCACCAGTTCCGATGACGCGCCAGGCCTCGCTGAAGGCCGCAACACTGCCGCCCCAGGTGCGGAATGTCTTGGCCGAAAGCTTCGAGCGGGTGATCTCTGCCAGATAGGCGTTAAGCCGGCCGGAATCGACGCGGTGCAAATGGCCTTCCTGGTCGCGCCAGGAGAAAAGGTCGCGACCGGGCAGGTCGGCGATTTCCTCGAGGATCTTCTGAAGCCGCGGGTGGCGCAGTTTGCGGCGAACGCGCTTGCCGCCCTTGGCAAGGAAGCTCAGACGAATGCCGTCGGGCTCGAAGGTGAGATGGCGCTTCTGCAGGGTCGTCGCCCCATAGGTGCGATTTTCTTCCGCATAGGTCCGGTTGCCGACCCGCATATAGGTGACATCCAGAAGGCTGATCAGGGCAGACAGCAGGAAATAGCTTTCGTCCGCATGTTCGGCGAGGTCGCGCGCGATGCGACGGCGGATCGAGGGAAGCGCTTCCCCGAAGGAAATGAGGTCATCGAACTTGCGCTCGCTGCGCCATGCGGCCCAATCAGGATGGTAGCGATATTGCTTGCGGCCGCGTGCATCGTAACCGGTGGCTTGCAGATGGCTGCGCGGATCCATGCTGATCCAGACGCGCTCGTAAGCGGGGGGAAGGGCAAGTTTGCGAATGCGGGCGAGAACGTCTTCGGCGGCAATGCTGGTGCCGTCAGGCAAATGATAAGAAAATCCCTTGCCGCGCCGGCGACGGGTGATCCCGGGCACGGAATCAGTGCCATAGACAAGACCGATTTCGAAAAGCTCGTCCACCGCCTCGTCGGACGGCGGTGGCCCATCTATGGCGAGGTCCTGATTGTCTGCCTCAGTCATCCGACGGGACTGTCCGTACCTATCTCGCCGAGCTCGCGTCGCAATTGCTGCCGGGCGCGACTGAGCCTGCTCTTCACCGTACCGACCGCGCAACCACAGATCTCGGCGGCATCCTCATAACGTTCGCCAAGCATGACGATGAGAACCAGCATTTCGCGGTGATGTTCTGGAAGGCGATTGAGCGCACGGCGTACTTCGTCTGCCTGGACGGTCCATTCCTGGCTCGCCTCGGTCGTCAGCTTTGCACTGATGGAGTCCGGCAGGCCCACAGTCTCGCGGCTGCTTTTCTTGAAGCGCGTGCAGAAGGTGTTGCGCATGATGGTGAAGAGCCAGGACTTCAGGCGGGTCCCAGGTTCGAACTTGTCGAGATTGGCCAGCGCCTTGGTCAGCGTCTCCTGAACGAGGTCGTCCGCTTCCTCCGGTCTCTGACAAAAAGTCCGCGCAAAAGCGCGCAGGGCGGGAATCAGCTCAACGACTTCAGATTGTGTGGCAAGCTCGGCTTTACGGGTCGTCAAGATCGCCATCCTCCGATGTCTGTGGTCCCAGGCACAATGACGCGAGAACGCGCGTCGCACGGCATGGTTCCCAAAAATGTGAACGGCCGTTCAAGACCGGGGACAAAGGTCAGCTACGGCTTACGAATTTGCTGAAACGGCTCAGCTTGCCATCTTCCGTCTTATCCTGATGGAGGAAAGCAAGGTCGCTCTTTTCGAAGATCTGGAAGAATTCATCCCATTCTATCGGCACAAGAGCTTCCTCCGGCTCGCCGAAGTCGACGCGCAGAATGCCGCCTTCGCCACTGTCCTTAACCCGGGAAGGTATACCCTGACGGTCTTCGATCCATCGACGGATCTCGTCGTGGTTCGTGGTCTGGCTTGCGCTACTCATGGTTACTGTCGCTCCCTTTCCTCCGTGAAAGCTCATTCGATGAACGTGCTCCCTGACCCTAGGTTCCCAACGTCCTTAGGTTTTCACATGGAACAATGGGTGGAATGGAGTGTTAGTCGCCAAATCGAAACGGAAAATCAGGACAGACGCATCATGACTCACCTGCAGAATGTAGACGGCCAAGGCCAGTTGCTGATTGGTGAGCGCCTGTCACCCATGAGCTACCACGTGACGGTCGAGCAGCAGGATGCCCGATACACGGCAACCGTGGAGATGCAGGCGCCACGCGACTGGCTGATCCGTCAGGGCTTCCAGTCGAAGGCGACATTGGTCCTCGCGTCCGGTGATCGGGTCGAGGTTGAACATGACGGGCCCGTTGATGTATCGGACAGCATCAGCGTCCTGCTGCAGTCGCATCCTGTCGCCTATGCCGATCTGGATGCTCTTGTCGCTGCCTTTCCGGAGATCGATGAGGCCCCTGGCTGACAGGCGCGTCAGCTTCAGACAATTTTCTGATGATCTAAAGAAAATAAATTGACGTAATCCAATTTAGAAGCGGAACATGACGATGGTTCGCACTATGCTCGAAGTCGGAGGCCCGCATGGAAACAACGAAACCCGCATCCATGGAGGCACGCCGAGACCGCACCGGTGGCATCGTGCGCGACAGGCTGGACGTGCTCATGGCAGAGATGCGGCGCGAAGATGTTCCGCCCCGTCTCCTTGATCTGGCAGAAGAACTGCAAGCTGCGATCGACGAAAAGATGAAGGACGCCCCTTCCGGTTCCTGATCTCCCCGGAACCTTTTGCGCATGCCCCGGGTTGGCTCCCTGACACGTCAGGGTCCATTCAAGAAAGGGCACTCCATGATCAACTACTTCTGGCTTTTCGTCGTCATGCTCGGGCCGGTTCTGCTCGGCGGAGCGATCTTCTATTCCATCATGCGCCAGCGGCGCCTGAGTGACCGCGAGCGTCTCAACAGCGACGCTGCGGCACATGAACTCTATCGCAAGGATGAGAGCGCGGACACCCGCAAGTTCGGCGGCCGCAACTAGCGGTTCTTCCCGTTAGAGAAAGCTTCCGTTGTCGGGATCATAACGCTTTCCATGCGCGATGCGGGCGAGTTCTACGATCTCGTCCTCATCCCTGATCCCTGTCTTTACCAGATAGCCAACCAGTTCGGCCGCATTCTGCTTCAAATGCGCATCTTCCTGCCGCGAGCCATAGAGCCGCCGCATAGCGCGTTCGATGATGACATGTTCTTCTTGGTCTCTGCCGGGGGGGCTCGATGCCATGGCATTCCCTCCGTTCGGAGCCGACGAAAAAAGAGTAAGCACCCGTCGGCGTGGCATGGAACCATCATGCCGTATAACGGTCAGAACGCAACCCTAGATTCACGAGGGTAGGAAATTGCCAGGCAAATGATGGTGATCCCGACGCGATTCGAACGCGTGACCCTCAGATTAGGAATCTGATGCTCTATCCTGCTGAGCTACGGGACCACTTCCTCCTCCATACAAAAGCGCAGGCGTCTAGCCAAGCAGTTTTGCGTGCGTGAGACCTCAGCGCGGCAGACGCTGCTCGGCAAGGCGCACCCAGTAGGAGATGCCGGTCGCGATCGCCTCGTCATTGAAATCATAGGCCGGATTGTGCAGGCCCGCAGTGTCGCCATTGCCGATCAGGATATAGGCGCCGGGTCGCGATTGCAGCATGAAGGCGAAATCCTCGCCTGCCATGCTCGGATCGACATCCGTGTCGACCCGGTCGGATCCGACCACGTCGATCGCGGCGCGGGCGGCATGCTCGGTTTCGGCGGGGTGATTGACGGTGACGGGGCAGGCGCGCTCGAAATCGTATTCGATGGTTGCGCCATGGGCCGCGGCAATGCCGTTTGCGATTTCGCCGATGCGGCGCTCGGCGAGATCGCGTACGCCCTCGTCGAGGGACCGCACGGTGCCGGAAATGAAGGCCTCTTCCGGGATGATGTTGTGCGTCGTGCCCGCATGAAACTGGGTGACCGAAACGACGACCGAACGCAGCGGATTGGCGTTGCGGGCCGCAATGGTCTGCAAGGCGTTGACGATCTGTGCGCCGATGACAATCGTGTCGGCGGTGTTGTGCGGTTCGGCGGCGTGGCCGCCAAGGCCCGTCACCTTCAGCGAAAACTTGTCGGGCGCTGCCATGATGCCACCCTTGCGGATGGCAAAGGAGCCGAGCGGCTTTCCGGGCATGTTGTGCATGCCATAGATTTCGTCGATGCCGAAACGCTCCATCAGCCCGTCCTCGACCATGGCAAGCGCGCCGCGCCCGCCTTCTTCGGCGGGCTGGAAGACCACGGCAACCTGACCGGAGAAGTTGCGCGTCTCGGCCAGATATTTGGCCGCGCCCAGCAGCATGGCGGTATGTCCGTCATGGCCGCAGGCATGCATCCGGCCGGGGATCGTCGAAGCCCAGGGCTTGCCCGTGATCTCGTCGAGCGGAAGTGCGTCCATGTCGGCGCGCAGACCGATCGTGCGGCCGCTGCCTTTCCCCTCACCCTTGATGATGCCGACCACGCCGGTGCGGCCAAGGCCGGTGACGACCTCGTCGACACCGAATTCGCGCAGCTTCGCTTCCACGAAGGCGGCCGTGTTTTCGACATCGTAGAGGATTTCCGGATTGGCATGCAGATGGCGGCGCCATTCGGTGGCCTCCGACTGGAGTTCGGAGGCTCTGTTCAGAATCGGCATTCTTTCGTCCCGGGTTCAGTCTTCATTCCGCACTGCGGATCACGTTATTGTCGGGCACGAATGTGCGCCTTTCAATTGACGTATTCAATGGGCTTTGCCATTGCTTCGCTACATAGGACATTGTTGCCCCGATGGCGAGAGATCAGCAAAAGACGAGGATCGAAGTCGTGCTCACGAAGCGTCCCAGCATGTTGTCCGCAACCAAAGCCGTTCGCCGCCTGGTGGTAACCGCCTCTCTGGTTGCGATGGTCCTGCCGGGCATGGCTGCTGCAAACCCCCAGATGCTGGTCGATGTCGGCAGCGGCCGGGTGATCGCGCATCAGGAAGCCTTCCGGAAATGGTATCCGGCTTCGCTGACCAAGCTGATGACGGCCTATACAACCTTCCGGTCCATGCGGTCGGGCGAGCTCTCGCCGGAAACGGTGGTCGTGATGAGCAAACATGCCGCCGACCAGCCGGCGAGCAAGATGTATTTCAAGCCGGGCTCGAAGCTGACGCTCGACAGCGCGCTGAAACTGCTGATCATCAAATCCGCCAATGACGTGGCGGTGGCGATCGGTGAAACCGTCAGCGGCAGCGAAGCCGCGTTTGTCCAGCGCATGAACCAGGAAGCGCAGCGGCTCGGCATGACCTCGACACGCTTCGTCAATCCGAACGGGCTGCCCGGCAAGGGTCAGTATACGACAGCGCGTGACATGGCGCTTCTTGCCATGACCATCCGCCGCGAGTTTCCCGAATATGCCGGCTATTTCGCGCTCGAAGGCGTGACCACCGGCAAGAAGGAATATCCGAACTACAATCTTTTGGTCGGCCGCTTCCCGGGTGCCGATGGCATGAAGACCGGCTATGTCTGTGCCTCGGGCTTCAACCAGGTGTCGTCCGCCACGCGCAACGGCCGCACGGTGATCTCCGTCGTGCTCGGCGCCGACAGCCTCGGCGCGCGCGCGGATATTTCGGCCGATCTCCTGCAGAAGGGGCTGACGACCTCGGTTGCCGGAAACCGGCTGGAGCAGCTGGCGCCCTATGGCGAGGGTCTGGATCAGGTGACCGACATCAGTGCCGAAATTTGCAATCCGCAGGCCCGCAAGGTGCGCAGCGAAGGCCGGGATGAAGCCGGACGCATGAAGCTCTTGTCGCCCTATATCCGGGAAATGGGTCGTCCGCCGGCCATGAGTTTCGCGGGCCTCATTCCCGGCAGCGAGCCTGTCGCCACCGCCAAGGGCGAAATCGCCAATGTGCCGATCCCGAAGCCGCGCCCCACGTTCTGAGCTGATCCATGACTGAGACCCGCATTCCCGTTTCCATCCTGACCGGCTTCCTCGGTGCGGGCAAATCGACGCTTCTCAACCGGCTCCTCAAGGATCCGGCAATGAAGGATGCGGCCGTCATCATCAACGAGTTCGGCGAAGTCGGCATCGACCATCTGCTCGTCGAGTCGTCGAACGACGCCGTTGTCGAACTGTCCGACGGATGCCTCTGCTGCACCGTGCGCGGCGAACTCGTCGATACGCTGGCCGAGCTGATCGACGGCATGCAGACGGGCAAGGTCAAGCCGCTGTCGCGCATCGTGATCGAAACGACGGGGCTCGCGGATCCTGCACCGGTCATGCAGTCGGTCATGGGCCACCCGGCGATCGCCCAGCATTTCGATCTCGATGGCGTCGTGACCGTGGTCGATGCGGTCAATGTGCTCTCGACCATCGATACCTATCCGGAAGCCTACAAGCAGGTGGCGGTTGCCGACCGGCTGATCCTCACCAAGCAGACGCTGGCCGATGCCGGGACGATCGCAGCCATCACGCAGCGCCTGCGGGCGCTCAATCCTCGCGCGCCGATCACCGATGGCGACGCGGCGGATGCCGGATCGGCTGCCATGCTGGTCAATGGTCTCTATGATCCCGCCACCAAGATCGCGGATGTCGATCGCTGGCTGAAGGATGAGATGGCTGCGGCGGGTGATCATCACCATCATCACGACCACGCGCATGACCATGGTCATCATCATGGGCATCATCACCACGGTCATGACCACGGCCACCACCATCACGACGTGAACCGCCACGGGGCCTCGATCCGCTCCTATGCGATCGTCCATGACGAGCCGATCGATCCGATGGCGATCAACATGTTCATCGACCTCTTGCGCTCCACGCATGGTGAGAAGCTGTTGCGAATGAAGGCGATCGTGGCGCTCACCGATCGGCCGGAAAAGCCGCTGGTGCTGCATGGCGTGCAGTCAATCTTCCATCCGCCCGTGCGCCTGCCGGCCTGGCCAGAAGGGTCGGACCGCAAGACGCGCCTGGTGCTGATCACCCGGGATCTGTCAGAAAGCTATGTGCGGGATCTGTTCGGCGCCTTCACCGGTAAGGTCTCGATCGACCGGCCCGATCGTGCGGCGATGATGGACAATCCGCTTTCCGTGCCCGGCCTCAAGTTCTAGGCCGTCAGTCCCCGCCCTTGCGGATGTGGAAGCGATGGCCGCCATCCAGCCGCTCCTGTGCCAGGAGCTGGTGGCCGTCTTCATTGCAGAAATGCGGGATATCGATGCCGGCCAGCGGGTCGCTGGTTTCGACGATCAGTTCGTCACCAGGCTTCAGGTCGACCATGCGTCTGCGGGTCTTCAAAACGGGAAGGGGGCATTTCAGCCCCCTCAGGTCATAGACCGACGCTTCGGTCATGCCGTTACCAGAGCTTCCAGAAGGGCTTCTTCGGGCCGGCTTCCGGAGCAGCTTGCGCTGTCTGCGGCGGAGGCGCCAGCGGGTTCGGCTGCGGCACGGGGACTGCGCCTGTTGTCGGCGCTGCGGCTGCCGTCGCGGGCGCCTGATTGGGCACCTGGGCGGCCTGGGCCTGCGGGTCGCCATTGGGATTGGTCGCCATCTGGTTGACGGCGGCCGCACCATTGGCCGCAGCGAGCTTGGACGGATCGACGTCGTCGATGTCCATCAGCTTGCCGGCCTTCAGCGCGGAGCCCGTCGGAGCGAAGGCAAGGTCATGCGACCGGGACTTGCGCAGATCGGCGACCAGCGCCTTGCGCTCGGCTTCGGTCGGGTCATACCAGATCTTGCCGTCGTATTTCTTCAGCGCCTTGGCATAGGCAGCATCATAGGCTTCGTTGAAGCCGTTCAGCGCGACCGACAGGGCCGGCGGCGTGCTCATCTGCGGGCAGGCGCCCTGGGGATTGAAGCTCGACCCGGCGGGTGCCGACTGGTTGAAGACGTATTTCTTCTCGCAGACATTCACTTCCGGCGGACGCTTGGTCACTTCGAAATGGTCGTAGCCGACCTTGAGCATCTTCCAGAAGTCGTAATGCGGGCTGTGGCGATGGCGCGCCATGTTCTCCGCCGTCATGCGGAAGGGAAAGGCCTGCAGCTGGATTGCCTGCTGGCCGCCCTTGAAGGCGTCGCGGGCGAAGGCGTAGATCTCCAGCATCTGCGCATCGGTCATCGAATAGCAGCCCGAAGACGAGCAGGCGCCGTGGATCATCAGATGCGTGCCCGAGCGGCCGTTCGCACGGTCGAACTGGTTCGGGAAGCCGGTGTTGATCGCCAGGAAATACTTGGAATTCGGGTTCAGGTGATAGGGCGTCAGCGGGTAGAAGCCTTCCGGCGCCTGCCGATCGCCTTCCTTCACCTTGGGGCCGAGACGGCCGGACCAGGCGCAGATATCGTATTCCACGACCTTGTCGAAACGGTTGTTGGTCTTGGCCTTCCAGACCTCGAGGATGCCTTCTTCCTTGAAGATGCGCAGCATGATCGGCGAGTTGCGATCCATGCCCTTCTTCTGGATTTCGGCGACGAGGCGCGCAGGCAGGGGCTGCTGCACCTTGTTGGCAACCCGCGGCGTGTCATAGGCCGCGCTCTCCAACGTATCATTGCAGCCGGCAAGGGCGGCGGCGAAAAGCAGAACCAGGGCCGTCGATGTCAAGCGCATGCTCAAAGGCTCTTTCCAGAAACACATGTTACGGCTCGAAACGAGCCATTTCACGCGGAGTGTAGAACTGCTTTCTTCACAAATTATAAACCAATGGCGGTCGATTTCGCCATTCCCCATCCGGCGCTATTCTGGCAAAGCGGCGGAGTGATGGCAAATTGCCACAATTTGAGCCAGATGGCTCAGAGATTGCGGCCGATATCGAGGAATTTCTGGCGGCGGTCGGCGCGCAGCTGATCGCCCGGCAGCGGGGTCAGTTCGGCCAGCGCACTGGCGATCACGTCGCCGGTCATGCCGATCACGCGGTCCGGAGCGCGGTGTGCGCCACCAACGGGCTCTGGAATGATCGCGTCGATGATGCCAAGACCCTTCAGGTCTTCCGCCGTGATCTTCATATTGGTTGCCGCTTCCTTGGCGCGGGTGGAATCGCGCCAGAGGATCGAGGCTGCCCCTTCCGGCGAAATGACCGAATAGATCGCATGCTCCAGCATGTAGACGCGGTTGCCGGTCGCAATGGCGATCGCACCACCCGAGCCGCCTTCGCCGATGACGACGGAGACCATCGGCACCTTCAGCGAGAGACACATTTCGGTGGAGCGGGCAATTGCTTCCGCCTGGCCGCGCTCTTCGGCACCGACGCCCGGATAGGCGCCTGCCGTATCGATCAGCGAAATCACCGGCAGGCCGAAACGGTCAGCCATTTCCATCACGCGGATCGCCTTGCGATAGCCTTCGGGGCGCGGGCTGCCGAAATTGTGCTTGATGCGCGACTTGGTGTCGTTGCCCTTTTCCTGGCCGATCACGGCGACCGGCTGGCCGCGGAAGCGCGCAAGGCCGGCCTGGATGGCGGCGTCTTCGGCGAACTTGCGGTCGCCGGCCAGCGGCGTGAACTCGGTGAAGAGCGCCTCGGCATAGTCGACGAAATGCGGCCGCTGCGGATGACGCGCGACCTGGGTCTTCTGCCAGGCGTTGAGCTTCGAATAGATCTCCACCATCGCCTCGTCGACGCGGCTTTCCAGCCGGCTGATCTCTTCCGAGGTGTCGATGCTCTCGTCCTCGTCCGCGAGTTTCTTCAGTTCGCGGATCTTGGCCTCGAGGTCGGAGATGGGCTTTTCGAAGTCTAGATAGTTGTGCATGAACTCACTTCCGATCGTTCGTTCCTGGCGCTCGCCGCCCGCAGGAACCGGCTTTGCCGGTCCTAATCGGGGTTTTTGGCCTGTTTTGCAAGGGGGTGATGCGTATGCACCAGTTGCTGCAGGCGCTCATCGAGCACATGCGTGTAGATTTGCGTGGTGGAAATGTCGCTGTGGCCGAGCAGTTCCTGCACCGCGCGCAGGTCCGCGCCATTGCCGAGAAGATGGCTGGCAAAAGCATGCCGCAGCACGTGCGGAGAGACCGCATTGGCCGACAAACCGGCCCGGATCGCGAGATCCTTCAGTTCGCGGGCAAAGACCTGGCGGGGCACATGCCCCTCCTTGCTCTTGGCCGGAAAGAGGAAGGGACTGTCGACATGGGCCGGATCGGCTGCCCTTAGTTTACCATAGCGTGCCATAGCTTCGATCGCCGTGCGCGAGAGCGGGACGAGGCGCTCCTTGTTGCCCTTGCCACGGACCAGGAGAAAGCGTCCCTCCTGGGTCAGCACCTTGACCGGCAGGGACACAAGCTCGCTGACGCGCATGCCGGTGGCATAGAGCAGTTCGAGGAGAGCAAGCCGGCGGATGCGTGCGGGTTGATCGGGGCCCTCCAGGTTTGCTTCCTGCTCGGCAAGCGACAGCAGCCCCGTCACATCGTCCACGGTCAGCACCTTCGGCAGGGAGCGGGCCTTTTTCGGCGCATCGAGGATGGCCGTCGGATCATCGCCGCGCAGGCCCTCGGCGTAGAGAAACTTGTAGAACTGGCGCATGGCCGAGAGGCGCCGTGCCTGAGAGGTCGGCTGAAAGCCGCGGCGGGAGAGATCGGAGAGATAAGAGGCCAGATCTTCCCGGGTCGCCGCGCCCAGGCTCACCTTTCGGCCGGAGAGGAAATCCGAGAGGTCGTCCAGATCCCGCTCATAGGAGGCAAGCGTGTTCTCGGCTGCCCCGCGCTCCGCGCTCAGCATTTCCAGAAAGGCTTCGACGCGTGCTTGGCTCAGATCCGACATGCATGGTCCCTGCTATTGCTCGACCGGGTTGATCCGTTCCGACGGGATGCGCACCGTCACATCCCGTTCGCGCGGCTCGACGAAGACCGCAAAGGACCACAGTGTCAGATAGACCAGGCCAACGATGGTCCCGCAGATGAACAGGAAGCGAAACAGTGTGGGCATGGTCGGTCCTCGGCCGGTCGTTCGAATAAATAGGTCGGAACATGGCATTTACCAAGGCCGGGACAGGCCTTGCGGATTTGCAGCCATGGCTTGACGCTAGCCCTCTATATGTCAATAGGTCATGAAACAGTCGTGAACAGGCCGATGACCGAAACGATCCTCAACCTTGCTCCCAGTCTGGGCGAGCGCGCCAAGGCGGCGCTCGGCAAACGCAATCTCGTTCTCGTTGGCCTCATGGGTGCGGGCAAGTCGGCGATCGGCCGTATCGTGGCGCAGCAGCTCGGCCTGTCCTTCGTCGATACCGATACCGAGATCGAGCGGGTCTCGCGAATGTCGATCAGCGAACTCTTTGCCGCCTATGGCGAAGAGGAGTTCCGTGCGCTGGAGACCCGCGTCATCAAGCGCCTGCTGCGAACCGGCCCGCGTGTGGTCTCCACCGGTGGCGGCGCCTTCATCAACGAGAAGACCCGCAAGCAGATCGAGCGCGGCGGGCTCTCCGTCTGGCTGAACGCAGATCTCGACGTGCTCTGGGAACGCGTCAACAAGCGCGATCATCGCCCACTGCTCAAGACGGAAAACCCCAAGCAGACGCTTAAGGACCTGATGGACAAGCGCTATCCGATCTATGCGCTGGCAGACATCACCGTCCAGTCGCGCGACGTGCGCAAGGAAGTGATCGCCAACGAGGTCCTCACCTCGGTGATCGAATATATCGGCAAGGACAAGACGCAATGACGAAGGTCGAGACATCGGAACGCCTGGTGCATGTACCGCTGGGCGAGAGCTCCTATGACATTCTGATCGGGCCGGGTCTGATGGCCCGTGCCGGCGGCGAGATCTCGACCCGCATCAAGGGACGCCGTGCGGCGATCGTCACGGACGAAAATGTCGGCGCGCGCTATCTCGATGGCCTCATGGACAGCCTGCAGACCGATGGCATCGAAGCCGTCTCCGTCACGCTTCCGGCCGGCGAAAAGACCAAGAGCTTCGACTATCTCACCAAGGTCTGCGACGTGCTGCTCGAAGCGCGCATCGAGCGCAACGATACCGTGATTGCACTCGGCGGCGGCGTCATCGGTGACCTCACGGGCTTCGCCGCCGGCATAGTGCGTCGCGGCGTGCGTTTCGTGCAGATCCCGACCTCGCTGCTCTCGCAGGTCGACAGCTCCGTCGGCGGCAAGACCGGCATCAATGCCCGCCAGGGCAAGAACCTCATCGGCATCTTCAATCAGCCGGATCTGGTGCTGGCCGATACCGACGTGCTCGATACGCTGTCTGAGCGCGAGTTCCGCGCCGGTTATGCGGAAGTGGCGAAATACGGCCTGATCGACAAGCCCGACTTTTTTGAGTGGCTGGAGAAGAACTGGCGGGATGTCTTTGCCGGCGGTGCGGCCCGCATCGAGGCGATCGCCGTCTCCTGCCAGGCCAAGGCCGACGTGGTCGCCGCCGACGAGCGTGAAAACGGTCGCCGGGCGCTCCTCAATCTCGGCCACACCTTCGGCCATGCGCTGGAAGCGGCCACACAGTATGACAGCAGCCGGCTCGTGCATGGCGAGGGTGTTTCCATTGGCATGGTGCTCGCCCATCGCTTCTCCGCCCGCATTAACCTTGCAAGCCCCGACCTTGCGGACCGGGTCGAAGCGCATCTGAAAGCCGTCGGCCTGCCGACCCGGATGGATCAGATCCCGGGCGAGCTGCCGCCGACCGACGTTCTGATGGATGCCATCGCCCAGGACAAGAAAGTGAAAAGCGGCAAGCTAACCTTCATCCTCACCCGGGGCCTCGGCCAGTCCTTTGTCGCGGACGATGTGCCGGCCTCCGAAGTTCAGCGTTTCATTGAGGAGATGCGTCCATCATGATCGAGCAAATCCTTTCCGGCCTCGCCGAATACTGGCTGACCCTTGTCGCCATCCTCCTGCTGATCTGCTGTTCGGGCTTCTTCTCCGGGTCGGAGACGGCGCTGACCGCGACGTCGCGGGCGCGCATGCACAGCATCGAACTCAACGGGGATGATCGTGCCGGGATCGTCAACCGGCTGATCGAGCGTCGTGACCGGCTGATCGGCGCCCTTCTCATCGGCAATAACCTTGTCAACATTCTCGCCTCGTCGCTGACGACCAGCCTCTTCCTCGGCCTCTTCGGCGATTCCGGCGTGGCCATCGCGACACTGCTGATGACCGTGCTGCTCGTCATCTTCTCGGAAGTCCTGCCGAAAAGCTGGGCGATCTCCGCGCCGGAGCGTTTCGCGCTCTTCGTCGGCCCGCTGGTGCGTCCCTTCGTGGCTGTGGTCGGTCCGCTGTCCAGCCTCGTCAACTGGATCGTGCGCAAGCTGCTCGGCCTGTTCGGCGTGTCGATCTCCGGTGAAGCCTCCATGCTCTCGGCGCATGAGGAACTTCGCGGCGCCGTCGCGCTGCTTCACCGCGAAGGGGCGGTGATCAAGGCCGATCGCGATCGTCTCGGTGGCGTTCTCGATCTCGGCGAACTCGAGGTGTCCGACATCATGATCCACCGCACCGCCATGCGTGCGGTCAATGCGGACGAGCCGCCGGAAGTTGCGATCCGCAACATTCTCGAAAGCCCCTATACCCGCATGCCGGTCTGGCGCGGCGCGACCGACAACATCATCGGCGTCATCCATGCCAAGGACCTGATCCGGGCGCTTGCGGAGCCCAATGTCGAGCCGCAGGACATCGACATCGTCAAGATTGCGCAAAAGCCCTGGTTCGTGCCGGATACGACCAACCTGAAGGACCAGCTCAACGCCTTCCTGCGCCGCAAGACCCATTTCGCCGTCGTCGTCGACGAATATGGCGAAGTGCAGGGTGTCGTGACACTCGAAGACATTCTGGAAGAAATCGTCGGCGATATCTCCGACGAGCACGATCTGGAAATCCAGGGCGTGCGCCAGGACAGCGATGGTTCGATCGTGGTCGATGGCGGCGTGCCGATCCGCGACCTCAACCGCGCCATGGACTGGCAGCTGCCAGACGAGGAAGCGACGACCATTGCCGGCCTCGTCATCCACGAGTCGAAGTCGATCCCGGAGGAACGTCAGGCCTTCACCTTCTATGGCAAGCGCTTCATCGTCCTGAAGCGGGAGAAGAACCGCATTACCCGTTTGCGCATTCGTCCGATCGACACGCCCGAACCGGCGGAATGATCGGCTCCAGGGTCACCAGCGGGTCGGTTCGCCGGGGGCGGCCGGCTCGATGGCCAGCGCATGCAGGCCGGCGTCGAGCTCGGGTTTCAGAAGGTCGGTGACGGCGCGGTGGCGGGCGAGCCGCGTCATGCCGGAAAAGGCCGATGCCACGATCCGCACGCGCATATGGGTTTCGCCGGTGCCGGTGATGTCGGGCTGATGGCCCGCATGATGATGGCTCTCATCGATGACGACAAGGCGTTCGGGGCTGAAAGCCTCGGTGAGACGGGTCTCGATCCGGCTCTTCACCGACATGGTCTGCCTCTTTCTGCTGCTTCGCAAAAAGCCCCACAAAGCGCGCAACAAACCGGTTTGTCAATTCTTGTTCGCCCCCATCGGGCGCCCCATAATTACGGGATGAAACTCGACTCGAAATATTTCGATCGGATCCGCACCCGGCGAAAGCGGGAGGCCGAGCCCGAACCATCCAAAGCGGAGTGCCAGTGGGACGGCTGTGACAAGCCGGGGGTCCATCGCGCACCGGTCGGCCGCCATGCGGAAGGTCAGTTCTTCCTGTTCTGCTTCGAGCATGTGAAGGAATACAACAAGGGCTACAACTACTTCTCAGGCCTGTCGGACACGGAGATCGCCCGCTACCAGAAGGAAGCGATCACCGGTCATCGGCCGACCTGGACGGTGGGGGTGAACAAGGCTGCCAAGGCAAGCCCGATCCACTCCACCATGCGCTCAGGATCGGCTGCGTCACAGGCGCGCATCAAGGATCCTTTTGGCTTCGTCCAGCAGGGGCGCGGCGGTGCGCCGCGCTATCAGGCATCGGACCGAAAGCTGAAGACGCTCGAGGCGAAAGCGCTGGATACCCTTGGACTTAACGTCAGCTCGACGCCATCCGACATCAAGACGCGCTACAAGGAACTTGTAAAAAAACACCATCCGGACGCAAATGGCGGAGACAGGGCTTCTGAAGAGCGTTTTCGCGCTGTCATTGAAGCCTACAAATTGTTAAAGCAGGCCGGTTTCTGTTAATCCGAACACGCAGCAGCGACGAAGACGGCCGGACGGCACCGCCTGGCAGGGAGACATGATGAGCAAAATTGAACTGGATATCGCCAACCTGCCCGACACCACCGTTTCGGTCCGTGAGGTCTTCGGCATCGATACGGACATTCGTGTTCCGGCTTACTCCAAGGGCGATGCCTATGTGCCGGATCTCGATCCGGACTATCTCTTCGATCGCGAAACCACGCTCGCCATTCTCGCAGGCTTTGCCCATAATCGCCGCGTCATGGTCTCCGGCTTCCACGGCACCGGTAAGTCGACCCATATCGAGCAGGTGGCCGCCCGCCTCAACTGGCCCTGCGTGCGCGTCAACCTCGACAGCCATGTCAGCCGTATCGATCTCGTCGGCAAGGACGCGATCGTTCTGAAGGACGGCAAGCAGATCACCGAATTCAAGGATGGCATCCTGCCCTGGGCGTACCAGCACAATGTCGCGCTCGTCTTCGACGAATACGACGCCGGTCGCCCGGACGTGATGTTCGTCATCCAGCGCGTTCTGGAAAGCTCGGGCCGCCTGACGCTGCTCGACCAGAGCCGCGTCATCCGTCCTCACCCCGCCTTCCGCCTGTTCGCGACCGCCAATACGGTCGGCCTTGGCGACACCACGGGCCTCTATCACGGCACGCAGCAGATCAACCAGGCGCAGATGGACCGCTGGTCGATCGTCACCACGCTCAACTATCTGCCGCATGACAAGGAAGTCGACATCGTCTCGGCCAAGGTGAAGAGCTTCGGCTCGACCGCCGAGGGCCGCGATACCGTGTCCCGCATGGTCCGCCTCGCCGACCTTACCCGCGCGGCCTTCATCAATGGCGATCTCTCGACCGTCATGAGCCCGCGTACCGTCATCACCTGGGCCGAAAACGCCGAAATCTTCGGTGATGTCGCCTTTGCCTTCCGCGTCACCTTCCTCAACAAGTGCGACGAGCTCGAGCGCACGCTGGTGGCCGAGCAGTATCAGCGCGCCTTCGGCGTGGAACTGAAGGAAAGTGCGGCCAATATCGTACTCGGCGCATAAGGACTGAAGAAGCATGGCAGGGCGCGGCGACAATTCGAAGGCGAGAGCCGGCGGCGGTGTAGACACGGAGCCGATGCGCCGTGCCATCACCGGCTGCGTACGCTCCATCGCAGGCGATCCGCAGGTCGAGGTCGCCTTTGCCAATGAGCGTCCGGGCCTTGCCGGCGAGCGGATCCGGCTGCCGGAGCTTTCCAAGCGTCCCACGGCCCATGAGCTTGCCGTCACGCGCGGTCTCGGCGATTCCATGGCGCTCAGGCTCGCCTGCCACGATCAGAAGGTCCATGCGGCCATGGCGCCCCAGGGTGCCGATGCGCGTGCGATCTTCGATGCCGTCGAGCAGGCGCGCGTGGAATCGCTCGGCTCGCTGCGCATGCCGGGCGTTGCCTCCAACATCCAGTCGATGAACACCGAGAAATACGCGAAAGCCAATTTCTCGACGATCAGCCGCCAGGAAGATGCGCCGATCGGCGAAGCCGTCGCCATGCTGGTGCGCGAGAAGCTGACCGGCCAGAAAGCCCCTGAGTCCGCCGGCAAGGTGCTCGATCTCTGGCGTCCCTTCATCGAGGACAAGGCCGGTGCCGACCTCGACAATCTCTCCACTGTCATTGAAGACCAGCAGGCCTTTTCCCGCGTGATCCGCCATATGCTTTCGGCCATGGATATGGCCGAGGACATGGGGGACGACCAGGAGCAAAGCGAAGACGAGCAGTCGACCGACGAGGAGCAGCCGCGCAGCGGCGAGCAGGACCAGGAAAGCGCCGAGGAGGAGGCAGGTCAGGAGTCTGCGCCCGCCGAGGAGAGCGAAGCCTCGCAGGAGCAGCTCGACGACGGCGAGATGGATGGTGCCGAGATCTCCGAAGAGGAGATGTCGGACGAGGGTGACGACGACAGCGAGACGCCCGGCGAGATGCGCCGTCCGGCAACCCCCTTCGACGATTTCAACGAGAAGGTCGACTACAAGATCTTCACCCAGGAATTCGACGAGGAGATCACCGCGGAAGAGCTTTGCGACGAGGCCGAACTGGAACGTCTGCGCGCCTTCCTCGACAAGCAGCTTGCCCATCTGCAGGGTGCCGTCGGCCGACTGGCAAACCGCCTGCAGCGCCGCCTGATGGCGCAGCAGAACCGCTCCTGGGACTTCGACCTGGAAGAGGGCTATCTCGATCCGGCGCGTCTCACCCGGCTGATCATCGACCCGATGCAGCCGCTCTCCTTCAAGAAGGAGAAGGACACCAAGTTCCGCGATACGGTCGTGACCCTGGTCATCGACAATTCCGGCTCGATGCGCGGTCGCCCGATCACGGTGGCTGCCTCCTGCGCCGACATTCTGGCGCGCACGCTGGAGCGCTGCGGCGTCAAGGTCGAGATCCTCGGCTTCACCACCAAGGCCTGGAAGGGCGGCCAGTCCAGAGAGAAGTGGCTGGCAGGCGGCAAGCCGCCGGCGCCCGGCCGTCTCAACGACCTGCGCCACATCATTTACAAGTCGGCGGACGCTCCCTGGCGTCGGTCGCGCCGCAATCTCGGCCTGATGATGCGCGAGGGCCTGCTCAAGGAAAACATCGACGGCGAGGCGCTGATGTGGGCGCATAACCGCCTCATCGGTCGCCGCGAGCAGCGCAAGATCCTGATGATGATTTCGGACGGTGCCCCGGTCGACGATTCGACGCTGTCGGTGAACCCCGGCAACTATCTCGAGCGCCACCTGCGCGCCGTGATCGAGCAGATCGAGACGCGTTCTCCGGTCGAGCTCCTGGCGATCGGTATCGGCCACGACGTCACGCGCTATTATCGCCGCGCCGTCACCATCGTCGATGCGGACGAACTGGCCGGCGCCATGACCGAACAGCTGGCCTCGCTCTTCGAGGAGCAGCCATCTGGAGGCTCGGGCCGGGCGCGTCTGCGTGCCTGAGCGAAAGGCCCGGATGCTGGCAAGCGCCTGCGCGATCTCCGTCTTCACGGCGCTGGCGTCCTGCACGCCGGCAACCATCCTGCCGGGCGACACGCTGCCCATCGCGGTTGATAGCACTGTGATCACCGAACTCGGCGGCAGTCCGACGATTTCGCCCGGGCTCACGTTTCTGGGCGGCCTCGAGCTTTCCTCGCCAGAGCCGCTCTTCGGTGCCTTTTCCTCGATCCGCTTCCGCGACGACCAGGGCTTCCTTGGCGTCTTCGACACCGGCTACTGGATCGAAGGCCGCATCCTGCGGGACGGCGACGGACATCTCTCAGGCGTCGAGGCGGTTCGCTTGGCTCCGCTTCTCGATGCATCGGGGCAGGAAAGCCAGAGCAAATTCCAGGTGGATGCCGAAAGCCTGGCGCTGGATGGCGACAGGGCCTTTGTCGGCTTCGAGCAGCGCCATCGCGTGGTGGCCTATGGGCCGCTCTCCGATCTCGGCAAGGCTCTGCCATCTGCCCCGCTCGACTTCCCCTTCGACCTCGATATTCTGCACAGCAATGGCGGCTTCGAGTCGCTCGTCATCGCGCCACCGGGCAGTGCGATTGCGGGCGCCCTGGTGGCGATTACCGAGAAGAGTTTCGACGAGAACGGCAATATCTATGCCGCCATCGTCGGCGGGCCCCTGCCGGGTCAGTTCCGGGTGCGACCGCGCGACGAGTTCGAGATCACCGACGCGACCTTCCTGCCCGATGGCGATCTCCTGCTGCTGGAGCGCCGCTTCTCGATCGCGACCGGCGTCGGCATGCGCCTGCGGCGGATCGAAGGCGAGAGCATCAGACCGGATGCGGTGGTCGACGGAGAGATCCTCTTCGAAGCCAATTACCGCTCCCAGATCGACAATATGGAAGGGCTCGACGCGATCCCCGAGCCGGATGGCTCCGTCCGTCTCATCGTCGTCTCCGACGACAACCATTCCATCCTGCAGCGTACTCTGATGCTCGAATTTAGGCTGCAGCCGCAGGGCTGACATGTCTCAGCGTAGCCTGAAACGCAAACAGCCCCGGTTACCCGGGGCTGTCTGTCTTTTCGTGTCGTGATCTTGGCGTCAGATCGTGCGCGAGGCCGTCGGCATCGGGCGCACGACACTCATCAGGGCGCCATAGGGCAAGAGCATGATGACGCCGATTAGCATCTTCACACCGAAGTCGGCGATCGCCCAGGAGATCCAGCGCGGGGCCTCTGCAGTCATGACGCCGAGGATCGGGGCCGTCGCGATCGCGAAATCGTCGTTCGGACCGATGAAGCCGAAGACGGGTGCAAAGGAGATGGAGAAGAAGATGATCGTGTCGAGAACCGAGCCGATCAGCGAGCCCATCAGCGGCGCCTTCCACCAGGACTGCTGGCGCAGCCGGTTGAAGACCGAGATGTCGAGGAGCTGGCCGACGAGGAAGGCCGTGCCGGAGGCAACCGCAATGCGGGGCGTTGCGAGCAGGATCGACAGGAGAACGCCAGCGATGAAGCCGACGAGGACCACGCGGCGTGCGACCTGCGGCCCGAACTGACGATTGGTCAGGTCGGTGACGAGGAAGGCGATCGGGTAGGTGAAGGCGCCGAAGGTCAGGAGGTCGGCGAGATTGATGCCCGCCAGCATGCCGCTCACCGGATACTGGACGAGGAAGTTCGATGCGACCACGACGGCCGTCATCAGCAGGCTGTAGATAAAGAAATAGCGCTTGTTCAGCATTTTTTTATCCTGGGTGATGCCACCAGTTGGAGGAACAACAATGTAATCGAAGGCGCCGCAGGCTGATCCTGCGTGCTCACCTCAAACGAAAAGGCTTGGCCGGGGATCCGGTCAAGCCTTTCGAAAGTCTGGCCGAATGACGCTATTAAGCGGCTTCAGCGGTCTTCTTGACGATCTGGCGACGCAGCAGACGAGCGCGCATGCTCAGGTCGTTTTCAGAAGCCTTGAGAAGGAAGGCATCGAGACCACCGCGATGCTCGACCGTGCGCAAGGCAGCAGCCGAAACGCGCAGGCGGAAGCGCTGGTTCAGAGCGTCCGAGATCAGCGTAACGTCGCACAGGTTCGGCAGGAACCGGCGCTTGGTCTTGTTGTTCGCGTGGCTCACGTTGTTGCCCGACTGGACGCCCTTGCCGGTCAATTCGCAACTGCGGGACATGGTACACCTATTGTTTTTCTAGGCCATCGCATCGCTTCCGGCCAAATGCCGGCGAGGCAATCCAACAGCGTCTGATTGGAAAGTTGCGGTTCTATAGTCAGTGAGAACCGGCGCGTCAAGCCAAACCTTGGATTTTCCGGGCTCAAGGCGCTCTAGGATATTTTCTTGCCACAGTCCACCGCGACTATGCATGCTATCGAAGCCGGATCGCCGGCATTCCCCTGATGGAGATGGTCCTTGCGTCCGACCGGTCTGGTTACCGCCTTTCTCGTCCTGATCGCCGGTGTCGGCCAGGCCGCCGATTATCGCTACGACACGTCCTACAGCGTGTCGCTCGGCGTGTTGCCGATTGCCCGCATGACCTTCGAGACGGAAGTCTCGGGTGGCCGCTACACCATCTCCGGGCGGTTTCACTCCTCGAGCCTCATCGACATCGTCCGCGAGGTCTCCGCCGACAGCAGCGTCTCCGGCCGGATGACAGGCGGCGTCATGCGGCCCGAGCGCTACGTGCTTGGCTACAAGAGCGGCAAGCGCAAACATGTCTACGAGGTGCTGTTCTCCGAAGGGAATGTCGTCGAGACCCGCGTGACACCGGAACGGCCGAAGCCGAAGTCCTGGGTGCCGGTGCCGGCTGCCGATCTGCGTGCCGTCTTCGATCCCATCGGCGCCTTGCTCATTCCCGGAGATGCCGACGTCTGCCAGCAGACGCTGCCCGTCTATGACGGTGAGAGCCGGATGGATCTCGTGCTCTCCCCGAACCGTTCCGAGCGCTTCTCGGCGGGCAAGGCCAAGGGGGATGCGATCGTCTGCTCCGTCCGCTACGTGCCGAAGTCCGGCTATCGCAAGGGCCGCAAGGACATCGAATATCTGAAGTCGGTGACCGGCATGGAGATCTGGTTTGCCAAGACCGCGACGCTGAAGCTATATGCTCCGGTCTATGCGAAGATCCCGACCCGTTACGGGACGGTGCATGTGACCGCAGAAAAGTTCGACGGCTAATTTCAGCGGGCGGGCCCCGCATCAGGGGATTTCATGAAGACCAAGGCAACGCTCATCGGGTTCACCGCGATCCTGATGTGGTCCTTTCTCGCCCTTATGACGGCGGCTTCGGGCACCATGCCGCCCTTCCAGCTTTCGGCGATCACCTTCGCCATCGGCAGCCTGCCCGGCATTCTCCTGTTCATCGCGCGGCCGGCGCGCCTGAAGGAATTGCGCCAGCCGCCCAAGGTCTGGCTTGCCGGTGTCGGCGGCCTCTTCGGCTATCACTTCCTCTACTTCACGGCGCTCCGAAATGCGCCAGCCGTCGAGGCGGGCCTGATCGCCTATCTCTGGCCGCTGTTCATCGTCGTCGGATCGGCGCTTCTGCCGGGCGAGAAGCTCGGCTGGCACCACATCGTCGGCGCGCTTGCCGGCCTCGCCGGTACCGTTCTGATCATCGGCAAGAACGGTTTTGCCTTCGATCCTGCCTATAGCCTCGGCTATTTCACGGCCTTCCTCTGCGCCTTCACCTGGGCTGGATATTCACTCATCAGCCGCAAGTTCGAGAAGGTGTCGACCGATGTGGTCACCGGCTTCTGCCTTGCGACGTCGATCCTCTCGCTCTTCTGCCATCTCGCACTCGAAACCACCGTCTGGCCCGATACGGCGTCCCAATGGGCTGCCGTCGTTGGCCTCGGCCTTCTTCCGGTGGGACTTGCCTTCTACGTCTGGGACTACGGCGTGAAGAATGGCGACATCCAGATCCTCGGCGCCTCAAGCTATGCCGCGCCGCTCCTGTCGACGCTGATCCTGATCATTTTTGGGTTTGGCGAACTTAGTGTCAGAATTGGCCTGTCATGCCTGCTCATCACCGGTGGCGCGGTGCTCGCGGCTCGCGATATGGTTTTTCGGAACAAGGAACGGCCGAACTGACGGAGAACTGAATGGCAAGTGCGACCGGCATCCTCTGGCTCTCGGTCGCGCTCGGTACCAGCTATCTCTGGATCCTGCCGAAGGACAAGACCGTGTTCCGGGCCGTCTGGAAGACGGCGCCCGTACTGCTTCTTTCGCTCTATGCCTATCTCGTCGAGGCGCATCCATTTCTCGTCGCTGCCCTTGCGCTCGGAGCGCTGGGTGACTGGTCGCTCGCCTTCGAGGGCGATCGTGCCTTCATCGGTGGGGTGGGCTTCTTCCTCTCCGCGCATATTGCCTATGTGGCGCTGCTTGCCACCATCGCCGATCCTGCCATTGCCATGGCGGATGCCTGGAGGCTCGTTGCCGGAGCGCTGGTGGCGCTTCTCACCTTCGGCGTGCTGATGCGCATCTGGAGGCCCGCGGGCCGCATGGTACTGCCGATCGGCGTCTACGTCCTGCTCTTCATGGTGCTCGTCTGGCTGACACTCGGCCTTGCTGATCCGCTGGTTTTCATTGGCGCAACGCTGTTCATCTTTTCCGATATCGTCTTGACCATCCGGAAATACTGGACCGGGCCGGATCACCCGATCGACAGCGCTGCCGCCTATGTCGTCTGGGTCACCTATTATGCGGCGCAGGTCATCCTAACGCTGACGCTGTCGGAAACCTGAACCTTCGGATCAACGGCCGGGTGCCCAGCCGGGCGGCGCCATCTCGAAGGCGGAGAAGTCGAAACCCGGCGCCACCGTGCAGCCGACCAGGGTGAAATCACCGAGGCTTTCTGCCGATTGCCATTCATCCGCATCAATGATCGCCTGTGGGCGCTGGCCGGCCGCAAGATCGAGACCAAGCGTCACCGTCTCGTGCGATACGCCGTCCTTGGAGCGATGCAGGGCAAGCGGCGCACCGGCGTAGTAATGCCAGGCTTCTGCCGCATCCTTCACCTTGTGCCAGTGGGACCGCTCGCCCTTCTGCAACAGGTAGTAGATCGCGGTGGAATGACCGCGCGGACCGCCGTTTTCGTCCCGGTAGGTTTCCACGTACCAGCCACCCTCGGGATGACGCTGCATGCCGAGGGTCTCGATGATGTCGGCTGCCTGCATCAAAAGGCGTCCTTGCGCTTGCGGATTTCGGCGAAGACCTCATCATTGGTCGCGCCTTCCATGCCGAGCGTGCGGCGGATGTCCGGATCGCCGGCGCGCAGGAAGGGGTTGGTCTCCTTCTCCAGACCGATCGTGGTTGGAATGGTGAAGTCGCCGCGCTTGCGCTGCATCTCGATCAGTTCGGCACGGGAGCGCAGGCGGGCGTTTTCCGGGTCGACGGTCAGCGCAAACCGGGCATTGGAAAGCGTGTATTCATGACCGAAATAAACGATCGTCTCATCGGGCAGGGAGGCAAGCTTCTGCAGCGAATGCCACATGTCCATGGCCGAGCGCTCGAAGAGCCGCCCGCAGCCCAGCGCAAACAGGGTATCGGCGGCAAAGAGCAGCATGTCCTCGGGCAGATGGTAGCAGATGTGTCCTGCGGTATGGCCGGGCGTTTCGATCACCCGCACCGGGCGATTGCCGAAGGTGAACTCGTCACCGTCTCCCACGGTGCGGTCGATGCCCGGAATGGCCGCTGCCTCGTCACGCGGACCGATGATCTCGCAGCCGTATTTTTCCTTCAGCGCCAGGTTCGCTTCGACATGGTCACCGTGGTGATGGGTGGTGAAGATATGGGTAATCTTCCAGCCCCGCTTCTCCGCCGCCTTGACGATCGGATCGAACTCCGGAGCGTCGATCGTTGCCGTTTCCCCCGTCTCAGGGCAGTGAAGAAGCACGCCGAAGTTGTCACTTCGGCAGAGGAATACCTCGATCTGCAGTGATTTCATTGTTGATCCGCTTTTTTATGTCCCACCTCGTTGCCTCGAATGTAGCCTCTCGCGGCTTGATCTCCAAGGATGGGCTGCTAACAATAAGTTCATGCATGTCGATATCGTCGATCTAAGGCAGTTCTATTACACGATGCTGGGTCGCGTGGCGGAGCAGTCGATCGCGATGGCGCTGTCCTCGGTCTGGGCGCGCCTTCCGCAGGAGCGGCTGGTCGGCCTCGGCTATTGCACCCCTTTCCTTGACCGCTTCCGTGCCGATACCGAGCGCACCATGGCCTTCATGCCGGCCGGGCAGGGGGCGGTGAACTGGCCGCTCGGCGAGCCCTCTGCGACGGCCCTGGTATTCGACGAGGAGTTGCCGCTGCCGGACAGTTCCGTCGATCGCGTGCTGATGGTCCATTCGCTGGAATTTGCCGAGAACCCGCGCGAGACGCTGAAGGAGATCTGGCGCGTGCTCGCTCCCGGTGGCCGGCTGGTCATCGTCGTGCCGAACCGTCGCGGCGTCTGGGCGCGGATGGAACATACGCCTTTCGGCTCCGGTCGACCCTATTCCCGCGGGCAGCTGACCTCGCTGCTGCGCGAGACCAATTTCACCCCGGGCGCCTCTGCGGAAGCGCTCTTCTTCCCGCCGTCGAAAATACGCGCGATCCTGAGGCTGAGGCGCGGTTTCGAGCGCCTCGGCCGCATCCTCTGGCCGGCCTTTTCCGGCGTCATCGTGGTTGAGGCCCAGAAGCGGCTCTATCAGGGTCTGCCGGTCGCCTCGCGCGCGTCTCGCCGTGTCTTTGCTCCGGTGCTCGCGCCCCAGGGCGTGCCGACCACCCGCGTCCGGCCGCCAAAGGTGTAAAGCGCGCTTCGCTCTCGCTGCTGCGCTCGCCGCCTCGACAAATCCGGCTTTCCGCAGTAATCCCAAACCCCTCAGAAGGGGCGGCCTCCTACCGCCCGAAGGTCGGGAATGCGCCTCATGAATGCCTCGACAAAGCCAGTCCCCCGTTCGGGAGTGATGGATATCGCCGCCTATGTTCCCGGCAAGGAGCATGCGGGTGGGGTCGCGCGCGTCTACAAGCTCTCGTCAAACGAGACCCCGCTCGGCGCAAGCCCGAACGCGATCGCGGCATTCAAGACGGCGGCCGAAAAGCTCGAGCTTTATCCCGACGGACAGGCCCGTATGCTCCGGGATGCAATCGCCGAGGTGCATGGGCTGAACTCGGCCAACATTCTCTGCGGCAATGGTTCGGGCGAACTTCTCTCCCTGCTTGCCAATATCTATCTTGGTCCCGGTGACGAGGCCATCATCACCGAGCATGGCTTCCTGCTCTATCGCATCCAGATCCTTGCGGCCGGCGGTACGCCGGTTACGGTGAAGGAGACCGACCGGCGTGTCGATGTGGATGCGATTCTCGCTGCCGTCACCGAGCGCACGAAGATCGTCTTCCTGACCAATCCCGGCAATCCCACCGGCACCTATGTACCCTATGCCGACATCAAGCGGCTGCATGCGAGCCTGCCTGCGCATGTCATCCTCGTTCTCGACGCGGCCTATGCCGAATATGTTCGCCGCAATGACTACGAGGCCGGGATCGAACTCGTCTCCGCTAACCGCAATGTCGTGATGACCCGCACCTTCGCCAAGGTGTATGGGCTGGCAGCCCTGCGCATCGGCTGGATCTATGGCCCGGCCGAGATCATCGACACGATGAACCGGGTGCGTGGGCCGTTCAACATCAACACGCCGGCGCTCCTGGCCGGAGCCGCGGCGATGCGCGATCAGGCGCATGTCGCGACAGCCGTCGCGCAAAATCAGCTCTGGCTTGCCCGCGTTTCGCAAGCGCTGACGGCCGTCGGTCTCGAGGTCACGCCGTCGGTCACCAATTTCATCCTGATCCACTTCCCCGACAGCGACGGAAAGCGGGCGTCGGATGCCGACACCTTTTTGACGGAACGCGGCTTCGTCTTGCGCGCCGTCTCGTCCTATGGTTTTCCCAATGCTCTCCGCATGACGATCGGCAGCGAAGAGGCCAATGTCGGCGTGATCGCTGCCCTCACCGAATTCATGGAACGCACGTGATGTCTGAAATCCTGTTCGACCGCATCGCCCTGATCGGCATCGGCCTCATCGGCTCGTCGATCGCCCGCGACGTCAAGAAGCTTGGGCTGGCGAAAGAGGTCGTCATCTCGACCCGCAGCCTAGAGACGCTGAAGCGGGCGGAAGAACTGGAACTCGGCACTTCCTACGTCGCCTCCGCTGCCGAAGCCGTCAAGGATGCGGATCTCGTGATCGTCTCCGTGCCTGTCGGTGCCTCGGAGGCCGTGGCCCAGCAGATCGCGCCGCACTTGAAACCCGGCGCCATCGTCACCGATGTCGGCTCGACCAAGGCATCCGTCATCGCGCAGATGGCGCCGCACATGCCTAACGGTGTTCATTTCATCCCGGGCCACCCATTGGCGGGTACTGAAAAGTCGGGTCCGGATGCCGGCTTCTCCGGCCTGTTCAAGGGCCGCTGGTGCATCTTCACGCCGCTCGAAGGCACGGATGCGGATGCGCTCGCGCGGTTGCGCGGCTTCTGGGAAGCGCTGGGGTCGATGTGCGACGAGATGGATCCGCAGCACCACGACAAGGTGCTCGCCATCGTCTCGCACCTGCCGCATATCATCGCCTACAACATCGTCGGCACGGCCGATGACCTGGAGACGGTGACGGAATCGGAAGTCATCAAGTACTCTGCCTCGGGCTTCCGTGATTTCACCCGTCTTGCCGCCTCGGACCCGACCATGTGGCGGGATGTTTGCCTGCACAACAAGGACGCGATCCTGGAAATGCTGGCGCGCTTTTCGGAAGATCTCGCCTATCTGCAGCGGGCGATCCGCTGGGGCGAGGGCGACAAGCTGTTCGAGCTCTTCTCACGCACCCGCACCATCCGCCGCTCGATCGTCCAAGCCGGCCAGGATGTCGACGTGCCGGACTTCGGACGCCACGCGCTCGACAAGTAAGGGCTTTCCGTCAGAGCGGCGGGATCTGGCCGAGCGGGATGAAGCCGAGCGCGGCGACGCCGTTCTGGATGGTGATCTCGGCCTCGCTGTCATCGCGGCCGAAGGCAAGCGCTCTGAGCACGTTCGCGACGTTGTCGATCATGTCGGACTGTTCCGGATAGGCGGTCTTCATGGCGTCGCGCCAGGCCTTGATCTGCTCGACTTCCACCTTGATGCGCCCGGAGATAAGGCCGTCTTCGCCCACTTCGAAGGGTCCGCTGAGCGTCAGCACACGTCCCTCGCCGAGGTCGACCACCATGCGGCGGATCTCGCCCTTGGTGCCGTAGAGCCGCTGCTCCTGCGCGACGCGCGGGTCGAGCAGGCCGCCCTTGTCGGCGAAGGTGGCGTCGAGGCTTGCCGAAACCGGCGGCAGGGCGATCTTCGTGCCGTCGATGGAAACCGAGACGTCGCGTACGAGTGTGGCGTAATCCAGATTGCCTTCGTTCTGGCGGACATGCGATTGCGCACTCGGCGCCGTCACCTGCAGCTGCAGGCTGGAGACGGTGGAGGTCACCGTGGCGTTGAGTCCTTCCATCATCAGCGAACTGCGCGACAGCCCGGACAGTCCGATCTTGAAGCTCGACTGCATGTTGGTCCAGTCGAGCGCCGTGTTGAAGCCGAGCGCCGAGCGGATCTCGGCCGGTCCATCCAGCTCCCAGACCACATGGCCCGGATTGTAGATCTGGGCTGCCGCCCGCACGGGGCCGAAGGACGCGGCCACACCCTGGAAGTGATCGTCGAAGGAGAGGCGCGAGCAGTTCAGCCGGAACCGGAAGGGATAGCCACCCATGTCCGCATTCTCGCATGAGGCGGTGACACCGGCCGGATTTCCGCCGGCGAAGAAGGTCAGGATGCGATTCTTCAGATATTCGGCTGCGAAATACCACCCGACGCTATAGACAGCGATGACGAGGACGATCAAAACGCCCAGCCGAACAACCTTTCGGCTGACCGGGCTTTGCGAGTCGGTCGACATGGCCATGGGTTACTCCTCGTTGCGATCAGGCGAATTGTTGGATTGGCGTGCGATATGGACGAATTTTGGGTCTTTGGCTACGGCTCGCTGATGTGGAATCCCGGCTTTCCCTATGAGGAGCGGGTGCTGGCCCGGCTCGGTGGCTATCGTCGTGCACTCTGCGTCCGGTCCTATGTCCATCGCGGCACCGAAGAGCGTCCCGGCCTCGTTCTGGGTCTCGACCGCGGCGGCTCCTGCAAGGGTGTAGCCTTCCGTGTCTCACCATCCGATTGGACCGCCACCGTCGACTATCTGCGCGAGCGCGAGCTGGTCACCAGCGTCTATCTCGAGCGCCATGTCCGCACCCTGCTTGCCGATGGTCGCGATGTCCGCGCGCTCACCTACGTCATCGACCGGGCCCATCCGCAATATGCGGGCGCCGTCACGGTCGAGGAGGCCGCCCGGATCGTCAAGGCTGCCGTCGGGCGGTCGGGACCCAATCCCGTCTACGTCGCCAACACCGTTGCCCATATGCGCGAACTCGGCATCCGCGATCAGTGGCTTGAAAACGTGGCGTCACAGATCGCGCGAGACTGACCCGCACAATCGATCGTTGAGGGAATGCGCTCAGAGCGCTCCGAGTTCCTTCAGCCGGTTCACGGCCGTTGCCGGCAGCGGCAGCTTCGGGTTCTCCTTCGCCGTCTTGATCAGCAATTCGTCGCTCGCCGCCTCCAGCCGCTGCATCAGCGTTGCATGCATGACGTCGGGATCAAGCCCCGGCTCGATCGGCGGCAGGATGCGCACGACAAAATGCCCGGGGAAACGGAGGAACTTGCGGCGCGGCCAGAAAAGGCCAGGATGCATGGCGACCGGCACGACAGGGACATTGATGTCGCGGTAGAGGCGCGCGATGCCATATTTGTATTCGGGCGTCGCACCCGGCGGACGGCGGGTGCCTTCGGGATAGATGATCAGCTGGCGGCCGTTCGCCATTTCGAGCTTGGTGCGCTCGATCACCTGCGCCATGACCTTGCCCTTGGCGCCGCGATTGACCGGGATCATCCGCTGCTTGGCCACATACCAGCCGAAGATCGGGATCCACATGAGTTCGCGCTTCAGGATGTAGACCGGATCGTCCAGCCAGGGCAGCAGTGCGTAGGTGTCCCAGAAGGACTGGTGCTTCGGCGCCAGAATGTAGCCACCTTCCGGAATATTCTCGAGCCCCTCGACCGTGAAGGTCGTGCCGACGATCTTCTCCATCAGCCAATGGTTGGACCGGGCCCAATCCTTCGGCACGAAGAAGGCCTTCTTGCGCGGCAACAAGAAATAGATCGGCGAAAGCACGATCATCCGGATGATCAGGTTCGCATAGAAGGCGGTGTTGAAGAGGATGGAACGCAGCGCAATCATATCGTGAGGCTCTCGAGGGCGGGCGAAATCGTCCTTAGAGCAAAAGTCTCCTCAGCAAAAGCACAAGCTTTCCAGCGAGCGTCAGGATGCCCGACCAGATTCGGTGATTTCCCCCTCGGGGCGCAGGCCCTGGTCACGGCTCCAACCGGTCACGCCACGGATATAGGCGATGACCGTCTTGCCGTATTCGGCCAGCATGGTGCGCATCGCATCCGGCTCGCTGTACCAGGCGCGGGTCTTCAGATCAGAATTGACCACGGGATAGCCGATGAAGTCGGTGTCCGGGTCGCTGCGCCGCAGTTCCATCAGGCTTCGGGCGAGATGGTAGTTGCTGGTGACGACCAGCACGGAGCGGTAGCCCTTGTCGCGGGTCCAGATGGCCGTCTCATTGGCATTGCCGATCGTGTCGATCGCGCCATAGCCAATATCGACGCAACATTCGAAGATCTCGGGCGAAGTGCGTGTCGCCTTGCGGATCTGGCCTGGTGTGGTCTGCGGGTTCACGCCCGAGATCAGCAATCGCTCACCATAACCGCGCCTCAGGAGATCGATCGCCTGCTCGATCCGCTGGTAGCCGCCGGTCAGCACGACGATCGCGTCGGCCTTCACCGTCTCGGGCGGACGCATACTGGTGACCGAATCAGCAAAGATCAGAAAGCCCGCGACCAGAACGGCGGCGCACAGGATGACGAGCATGCCGCCATAGCGCAAAGCCCTGCGTATCAAGCCTTTTCGCGAGAAAAGGCCAGCGCCCGATCCGGGCCGGCCGTTTCGCCACGCTCGATTTGAGGTCATCCGATCCATGCTCATTGCCCGTGAATAGCCGGGATTTCCCACAGCGAACAGGCGGCTTTAAGGCAAGTCAACATGCGAGTTTTGGTCAGTCGTCCAGCAGACCGTCCGTCCGGGCCGGATCCGAGCGGATCAGGTCGATCTCATAGATGGTCCGCATGACCGTCAGACGCGCGGTCAGGGTCGTCAAAAGGGCGATGACGATCATGGTCGCGAAGATGCCGAGATAGCCGCCCCAGCCGATCGTGAAAGTGCCGAAGAGAGCGGTCGCCTGGTCACTTTCCGGGGTTGCCAGCGACCGGCTCTGCCAGAAACTCGCCAGCGCAAAGAAGCTTGCTGCGAGCACAGCGCCCACGGCCGCCCCCTTTAGACTGATCTTCAGAAAGTGCTTCTGGAATTCCTGCGCGACGAAGGTGCCCTCCGCCCCGACAAAATGCAGGACCTCGATGATATGCCGGTTGCCGGACAGGGCACCACGGGTGGCAAAAACGACGGTCAGCACCATGGCGGTGAAGACAAGGATCAGGATGCCCGAGCCGATCAGCACGGTTGTGCGGGCCATCTGCACGAGACGGTCGACCCAGGTGCGGTGGTCGTCGAGGAAGGCCTGCGGCACTTCCTCCTTCAGCAGCGCCCGCATGGCTTCGAAATCGGGCGGATTGGTCTCGTCGATGGTGATGACGATCAGGCGAGGCACCGGCAGGTCATCGAGGTTCAGACCCGTTCCGAGCCACGGTTCCAGCAGACGGGCCGTGGCGCTGTCGTCCATGATCTGCCCGTCACGGGTGCCGACAAAGGTCAGTGCCAGATCGCGCGCCTTGATCAGCGCCGCACCCATGTCCAGCCCTTCCTCGGGCTTGATCTGGATGGTGATCTCGCGGGAGATCTGGCTCTGCCAGCCGGCGGCCGTGGCGCGCACCATGGAGACGGCGCCGAGCGTAAGGCAGGCGAGAAAGGCCATGATGGCGATCACCACCATCAGCGCATTGCCCTGAATGTTGGAGGGCGGCAGGATCGGCCCGGTCGGCCGCACCGTCATCTCGACGCGGCGCTTCTTCTGAGCGGGGTTTTGCGGGATCTCATTCATAGATGTCGAGCCGCCCGTCGGTCAGGATCATCCGGCGCGCATCCACCTGGTCCATCAGCGCGAGATCGTGGGTGGCGATGACCACCGCCGTGCCGAGACGGTTCAATTCCAGGAAGAGGCTCAAGAGCCTGCGCGCCATCGGCGGATCGACATTGCCCGTCGGCTCGTCCGCGAGCAGGATTTCCGGCCGGTCGATCAGGGCCCGGGCGATGGCCACCCGCTGCTTCTCGCCGCCCGAAAGCACTGGCGGCAGAACATTGATGCGCTCGCCAAGGCCCACCCATTTCAGAAGCTCGATGACATCCTGCCTGTAGGTCTGTTCTGCTTTGCCGCGCACCCTCAGCGGCAGCGCCACGTTTTCATAGGTGGTCAGGTGATCAAGCAGGCGAAAATCCTGAAAGACGATGCCCACGCGACGGCGCAACATCGGCAGTTCGCTGCGCGGGATGCTGGTGATGTCCCGGCCAAAGCTGCGGATCAGGCCGCGCGTCGGCTGCAGGGACATGAAAAGCAGGCGCAGAAGCGTCGTCTTGCCGGCGCCGGATGGGCCGGTCAGGAACTGGAACGATCCTTTCGGCAGGTCGAAGGTCAGGTCACGGAGGATCTCCGGTCCCATCCCATAGCGCAGGCCGACATTTTCGAAATGGATCAAAGGGGGCCCAGTCTGACGTGTCCGAGGTCTGGGGCTCGTAAACGAAGATCGTCAACGGCCGGTAAATGTGCGCCGGTGAGCATGGCTTTTTCAGCCCTCTTTCCGAAGCATTAACCATTTGAATTTACGTCTGGTGAGGATTCGTTTCAACCGCCGACTTTCGGGGTATCCGATTTTGGCTGTGCGAAAGGTCCGCATGCATGAGCGCTTTCCGTCACCAGAAGCAGGCCGCTGCCGCGGACTTCGACCTCCTGCCGCCGGACCGTGCCCGCCGACGGATCGAACCCCTCAATCAGCGCATGGGGCGCAGCGACGTGGTCGATGCGCAGTTCGTCACGGTACGGGAACCGCCGCGGCCGTCTTCGCGACCTGCTGCCGCTCAGACAGCGTCGATTCCGCAGATGGCGTCCTTCGACGTCGGCGCCTTCTTCAGCGTCGCGGTTGACGCCATCGAGGCCCGCCTTCAGCGGCTTTCGGATGTCGCGTTCTCGCTTCTTGTCGCCATCGCCTTCGTCTCGATCTTCTCGCTGGCCGGGCAGGTTGTCTTCGGCAGTGGCGAACATCCGGAGATCGAGGCCAAGCCGCTCGACTTCACTCATGTCAACCTGACGCCGCAGGATCGCAACGGCATGCGGGTGCTGTTGCTCAACGCCATCGTCGAGAACCGCACCCAGCGCGAGGTTTCGCTGCCCAAGCTGCGGGCCGACCTCGTGCTCGATGGCCAGGTGATCGCCAGCACCTATATCGAGCCGCCGGTCGCAAGCCTCGATGGCGGCGAGAGCCGCGGGATCGTCACCCGGCTCCAGCATCCTGGTGGAAAAACGCCGGAAGTCCGGCTTTCCTTCGAAGAGGCGGGTGCCTAAGAGGCTCTGGTGTGCTATGGCCCGTGCCTTTCCGGCATAAGCCGCAGAGGCCCTGAAGGTCGACCAGCAAGGAGTTTCCCATGCCCGTTGTTCGCGGAAAGAACATCGAACCGCTCTTTACCGCCGAGCAGATCCGGCAGCGCAATCTCGAGCTTGCGCAGGACATCATGAAGGGTCCCTGCGATGACCTTCTCGTCATCTCGGTGCTGAAGGGCTCCTTCATCTTCGCAGCCGACCTCATTCGTGCGTTGCATGACGTGGGTCTCGCGCCGGAAGTCGAATTCATCACCCTGTCCAGCTATGGCACAGGCACCGTGTCTCAGGGCGTGAAGATCATCAAGGACATCGACAGCGACGTGAAGGGGCGCAACATCCTCCTGATCGACGATATTCTGGAGTCGGGCCGTACGCTGCTGTTCGCCAAGGAACTGATGTATGAGCGGGGTGCAGCCAATGTCACGATCGCCGTCCTTCTCGACAAGAAAGTGAAGCGAAAAGAAGTGTTTGAGGCCGATTATGTGGGCTTCGAATGCCCCGACTACTTCGTCGTCGGCTACGGCATGGATGTCGCCTATGCCTTCCGCGAATTGCCGTTTGTCGGCGTCGTCACCGGCGACGCGTGAGCTGTCCCTGGACGGCACATCTTGCCCTCGTCTGGCAGTGAGCTGTTAACCATCGCGCCGGACTCACCGTCCGGCGTTTACCACTCGACAAGGAAAGTCTGGTGATTTGCCTCTCGCAAGAGTCAATGGACGCGGGAGAAGAATTCAACCATGGCGAGAATCCTCATCACCGAAGACGAAGACTCCCTGCGCTCCTTCGTGGCGCGTGCGCTGCGCCTCGACGGCCACGAGACACATGAGGCCGCCGATGGTGCGGAAGGTCTCGAAAAGCTCTCCGAGTGCGCGTTTGACCTGCTGCTGTCGGATATCCGCATGCCGGTCATGGACGGCATCGAACTCGCGCATCGCGCCCATTCCGAATTTCCGGCGATGAAGATCCTGCTGATGACGGGTTATGCCGAGCAGCGCGAGCGCGCCGACGACCTCTCGGCAAAGATCGTCGACGTCGTGTCCAAGCCCTTCGCGCTTCCGGATATCCGCAAGGCGGTTGCCTCTGCCCTGGCGGGCTGAGCCGGCAACAAACGACACATCGCCGAACAGACGAACGCCCGCTGATGCGGGCGTTGTCGTTTCTGTCGCTCTCTCGTTAGCCTTACTGGATGTCCAGGAGCCGCTCCAGATAGCGCCGTTCGATCTCGGGGCTGGAGTTCTCGCCGAGCTTTTCGCGGATCGCTTCGAGGATCTCCCGGGCGCGCTGCACGTCGATCTCGTCGGGAACCTTGACCTGTTCGCCGAAGTCGGGGCCGTTGGTGGCGCGCGGGCGACCGAGCGGGTCGCGGCCGTTCTGGTTGCCCTGGCCTTGGCCCATCTGCGGACCCTGTCCACCCTGGCCCTGCTGCGCCTGCATCATCTGGTTCATCATGTCGCGGGCGCCCTGGCGCAGGGCCTCCATGGCGCGTCCCTGGCCTTCGACGGCCGGACCGCCCTGACCCTGGCCGAGCGCTTCGCCGGCGCCCTGCATTTCCTGCTGCGCCTCGCCGAAGCCCGGGCCCGGCTCCATGCCGAGACCCTTCAGGCCCTCCTGCAATTCGCCGAGCTGCTGACCCAGCTGATCCTGCTGCTCGCGCAGCTGGCGCAGGGCCTCCCTCAGCTGTTCGGCGGTCATGCCGTCCAGGTTCTGCTGTCCCTGCTGCCCTTGCTGGCCCTGTTGACCCTGCTGGCCTTGCTGCTGCTGACCCTGTTGCTGCTGGCCCTCGGCACCTTCTTCGCCCTGCTGAGGATCGCCACGCTGCATGCGGTCGCGCAGGGCCTGGTCCAGACGGAAGGTCTCGTCCATCAGGCGCTGCTGCTCCTGCATGATCTCGCCGAGCTTGTCGATCTGGCGGCGCGCCTCGCTGTTCTGCTGCTGCTGGCCCTGCTGCGGACGTCCGGCCTGCAGGTTGTTCATCATGCGCTGCAGTTCGGACAGAAGCTGCTGCGCCTGATCGCGATTGCCGGAGCGGGCGAGGTTTTCCAGCTGGTCGAGCATGTTGTCGAGGTCCTGCTGGCGCAGGATGTTCTGAGCATCCTGCTGCGGCTCGCCCTGCTGGTTGGGCATGCGCTGAGCCAGCGCCTGGAGGAATTCCTGCATGGCGGACCGAAGCTCGGCCATCAGCCGCTGGATTTCCTCATCCGTGGCGCCATTCTCCAGCGCATCGGACAAGGCCTGCTGGGCGTCGCGCAGGCGGCGTTCGGCGAGCGACAGGTCGCCGTCCTCGATGCCGAGCGCAATCTCCCAGAGATAGTCTGCCGTGTCCTTCAGCTGTTCCTCGCCGCGCGCCATGTTCATGCGGGCGCGGGCGCTTTCGAGCGCAATGAAGTTGCCGAGGTCGGGAATGGTCTCGTCTGCACGCAGCACGATCGCTTCGTTGAAGGCGATCGCCTGGGACATCTGGCGGGTGTCGAGCGCGAAGATCTGCCGCTGCTCGGCCACGGAGGCTGCAAGCGGTTCTGAGAAGTTGCGCGAGGGCAGCTGCATCTCGATCGGTTCGCTGCGCCCTGTCTGGCCGGCACCATCGGTGGCTACAAGCGTGATCTTTACCATCTGTCCGGCGAGCGGATGTTCGGTGATGTTGCGGCTCGCAACACCCTTGGTGTCGCGGGCATTGTGGCGCGGCAGATCGAGCTTGTAGTCGGGTAGCGGATAGAGCGGGGTCGCGTCCGGCTGCTGCTCCAGCGGCACGATCTCGGCATGGGCCTCACGCAGACCATAATCATCCTTGGCGGTGAAGGCGATTTCGAGCGCACCGTTGATCGCGCGGCGCGGCGTGCCGTCGAAGGCGATTTCCGGAGCCCGGTCCGGCGTCACGCCGATCGTCCAGGTGCGGTCGGCAACGCGCAGTTCGCCGGCCTCGTTGAGTTCCAGCTCGTGGGTCCGTGCCGCCATAGGTGCGCTGGGCGCCGGGGCGGGCGGGGGTGTCGGGACAGCCGTCTGGCTGACTGCGTCCACCTCTGTGCCGGCCGCCTGCTGGCGCGCCGGGTCCTGCTTTTCGGCGACATCGAGGACGGCGCCATCCGACTGCTGGACGAAAAGGACCTTTTCGTCGGACGGACCACCGCTAATGCGTACGGTGATCTTCGACTTCTGCGGTACCGTCACGCCGGCCGCATCCTGGGTGCCGAGGCCGGAGAGGAAGACCGGCGGCTGGCCGGTATAGCCCGGGGGCGTGATCCAGGCGTCGATGCGGATCGTCGGCGCCTCGCTCTCCGGCACATGCTGGCGGAAGGCATCGGCAATCGAGCCGGCACCATTGGAGCCGGAATAGGCGAGGGCGGTGACAAAGAGCAGGGCCGGCACGGCGCGCAGCGCGTAGCGGTCGTAGCGGGCGATATCGGGCTGCGGCAGGCCGGCGTCGAGCGCTGCGATGCGCTCTGCCATGCGCCGCTGGTGCTCCTGCCAGAGCGCGCGGGCAAAGGGTGTCTCGGCGGAGAGCTGGTCGTCCTGCACGGCTACCGGCTGGTGGGCGAGCCCGTTGCGCTCCTCAAGCAGCCGGTCGGCTTCCGCGATGCTCGGCAGCTTGAGCTTCAGGAAGGGCAGGAAGGAGGCGACGAAGGCGAAGACCAGGATGAAGACGATCGCCAGACGGACGAAGTCCGGCACTTCGCGGTAGACGCCGAACCAGGCGAGCGCCACGAAAAGCGCAGCAATGCCGAGGACGGGCAGGAAGAGTGGCAGCAGACGCTCGGCAAAGAGCACGGAGCGGGCGAGCACACGTTTCAGACCGACGCGACGCGCGAGCGTGGGGTCGTCCTTTAAGGCGCCTTTCCTGTGGCCGGCCGGGCGGGAAGAGCTCATCCGTCTGGTCTCCGAGAGCGCCGCGCAACGTCACGGCTGATTGTTCTCGAAGATAGCAGTCTTTGTGGCGAAGACGAGGGCGGCAAGGATGAGGCGAGGGTTTTTCCCGCCTCATCGCCGAATTGTGAATGGATCAGGCCAGCCAGTCGGGCACGCTGTCGAGCGCGATCAGGTCCTCATAGGTCGGACGCGGGCGAATCACGTGGAACTCGTTGCCGTTCACCAGCACCTCCGGCACCAGCCGGCGGGTGTTGTAGGTGCCCGCCTGCACGGCGCCATAGGCACCCGCCGAGCCGACCGCGATCAGGTCGCCGGGTCTCGGCATCGCCATTTCGCGGTCGAGCGCCAGATAGTCGCCGGTCTCGCAGACGGGGCCGACGACATCCGCTTTGATGCGCGGCGCGTTCGCCGCGGAAATCACCACCGGCTTGATCTCGTGATAGGCCTCGTAGAGCGTCGGGCGGATCAGATCGTTCATCGCACCGTCGACGATGACGAAGGTCTTGTCGCCGCCGTCCTTCACATAGATGACTTCCGTCACCAGGATCCCGGCATTGCCGACGATCAGGCGGCCGGGCTCGGTGACGATGCGGCAGTTCAGGCCCGACAGCTGGTCCTTGACGATCCGCGCATAGGCATCCGGCTCGGGCGGCGGGTTGTTGTCGTCCTTGTAGGGGATGCCGAGACCGCCGCCGACATCGACGTGATCGATCGCGTGGCCGTCGCCACGCAGCGTTTCGACGAGTTCGCGCAGCAGGCGGAAGGCATCTTCAAAGGGCTGCAGGTCGGTGATCTGGCTGCCGATATGCATGTCGATGCCGGAAACCTGGATGCCTTCCAGCGTCGCCGCGCGGGCATAGACGGCACGCGCCCGCTCATAGGAAATGCCGAACTTGTTTTCCTTCTTACCGGTCGAAATCTTCGCATGGGTCTTGGCATCGACATCGGGATTGATGCGGAAGGAGACATGCGCCTTTTTCCCGGCCTTCACGGCCCGCTGGTTCAGGACTTCCAGCTCCGGCTCGCTCTCGACGTTGAAGCAGTAGATGCCCGCTTCAAGTGCTAAATCCATCTCGCTCGGCGTCTTGCCGACGCCGGAGAACATGATGCGCTCTGCCGGAATGCCGGCTGCCAGCGCGCGGCGGAGTTCGCCTTCCGAGACCACGTCGACACCGGCGCCAAGGCGACCCAGCGTCTTGAGGACAGCTTGGTTGGAATTGGCCTTCATCGCATAGCAGACGAGGGCATCGACGCCGTCGAAGGCCTTGGAGAAGACCTTGTAGTGACGCTCGAGCGTCGCGGTGGAATAGCAGTAGAAAGGCGTGCCGACAGCGCGCGCGATGTCCGGGATGGCAACGCCTTCGGCGTAGAGAACGCCGTCGCGATACTCGAAGTGGTTCACGGGTTAAGCCCTGTCAAAGAAGCGGATCGAGGAGGAAAGGGGTGTCAGGCGTTTTCTCAGCCTCGACACCGCGCTTGTTCTGCTGGTCGACAGGCGTGCTCGGTGGGTCGAGATCACCCTTTCGGCCGCAGGCGGACAGAGCCAGCGAGGCGGCGAGTACCAGAGAGAGCGTCAGCGTCGTGCGTTTCAGCGAATTCACCATGACCCGGTCCATGAAGATATTGTTGTGCTAGCGTGTACAGAAAAAAGGGGCGCTTGTGCACCCCTGATCTCGTGATGTGTCCCGCATGTGCGCGTGATCGATTGTCCAATCAGTGCCTATGTCAGTTGCGCGCCCGCCACCAGGCGATCTGCTTCCTGACTTCGGACGGCGCCGTGCCGCCAAAGCTCTTGCGGCTGGCGACCGAGGCTTCCACGGTCAGAACGTTGAAGACGTCTGCCGTGATCGCGGAATTGATGCTCTGCAGCTCTTCGAGCGAAAGCTCGGCAAGATCGCAGCCCTTCTTCTCGGCCATGGCCACCGCATTGCCGGTGACGTGATGCGCATCGCGGAACGGAAGGCCGGCTTCGCGCACCAGCCAGTCGGCGAGATCCGTCGCGGTCGAGTAACCGGAACCGGCGGCCGCCTTCATCTTGTCGGTGCGGATGGTCATGTCGGTCACCATGCCGGTCATGGCGGCAATCGCCAGTTCCAGGCTTTCGGCGGCGTCGAAGACCTGTTCCTTGTCTTCCTGCATGTCCTTGGAATAGGCGAGCGGCAGGCCCTTCATCACGGTCAGAAGTGCGATCAACGAGCCGTTGATGCGGCCGGTCTTGGCACGCACCAGTTCGGCCGCGTCAGGGTTCTTCTTCTGCGGCATGATCGAAGAGCCGGTGGAGAAGGCATCGGAGAGGCGGATGAAGCCGAACTGCGGGGTCGACCAGATGACGATTTCCTCAGCGAGGCGCGACAGATGCACGGCGGCAATCGAGGCGATCGACAGGAATTCGAGCGCGAAGTCGCGGTCCGAAACCGTGTCGATCGAGTTGCGGGTCGGTTCGCGGAAGCCAAGGGCCTGCGCCGTCATATGGCGGTCGATCGGATAACCGGTGCCGGCCAGCGCCGCCGCCCCAATCGGGCTTTCGTCCAGGTGTTCGATCGCGTGGCGCACGCGCTGGCGGTCGCGGCCAAACATCTCGACATAGGCCATGCAGTGATGCCCGAAGGTCACCGGCTGCGCCGTCTGGAGATGGGTAAAGCCGGGCATGACAGTGTCGGCATGTTCTTCGGCGCGGTCGAGGAAGGCCGCGATCAGACCGGAGAGGGCCGCTTCCGTCTTCTGCAGCTCTTCCTTGACCCAGAGGCGGAAATCGAGTGCCACCTGGTCGTTGCGCGAGCGGGCGGTGTGCAGGCGGCCGGCAGCGGGACCGATTAGTTCGGCAAGGCGCGCCTCGACGTTCATATGGATGTCTTCGAGCTTGCGCGAGAAGGTGAACTGGCCGCTTTCGATCTCTGACAGGATCGTGTCCAGGCCGTGAAGGATCTTGTCTTTATCTTCGGCCGAGATGATGCCTTGGTGCGCCAGCATGGTCGCATGCGCCTTTGAGCCGCGGATATCCTGGGCGTAAAGCTTCTTGTCGAAACCGATGGAGGCATTTATCTCCTCCATGATGGCCGAAGGCCCGGAGGCGAAGCGACCGCCCCACATCTGGTTGGAGGATTTGGTGTCCTTGATGTCCTCGGCCATGGAATGCCCGTCCTGGAGAATGACATGACAGAAAAAAGACCTGAGCGTCTCTTCCCCACCAAGCTGGTTGCGATCGCGGCGGTGGCCGGCATCGTCGCCGGCGCGGCTGCGGTATACGTGAGAGAGACCATGTCTGGCAATGCCGTGGAGACGGCCGACGCCGCGCAATGCCAGGGTTCTGTCGCAAAGGCCGAGGCGATCACGCCTTACCTGAAGGGCGAAGTGGCAGCGATGATCCCGGTCAGCGAGCCGAAGCTCATCCAGGGCCTGAATTTTCAGGACAAGGCCGGTTCGCCGATGACCATGGCGAACTTCGCCGACAAGACTGTACTGATCAATCTCTGGGCCACCTGGTGCGTGCCCTGTCGCGAGGAAATGCCGGCCCTCAACAATCTTCAGAAGGCGGCCGGCGGGGAAGCCTTCCAGGTGCTGGCGATCAACATCGACACGGGCGACGTCGAAAAGCCCCAGAGCTTTCTCGAAGAGACCGGCGTCGATGCGCTCGGCCTTTACCGCGACGCCTCCATGGGCGTCTTCAACCAGCTGAAGCGCGAAGGCCTCGCCCTTGGCCTGCCGGTGACACTGCTCGTCGACGGCAAGGGCTGCCTGCTTGGCAGCATGAACGGCCCCGCCGCCTGGGACGGTGCGGATGCCAAGGCGCTGGTGACGGCTGCGGCGACGCAGTGAAGCGCCACCGGGGTACCCAGCCCCCGTCTAGGCCGCCTGTGGCATGAGACTTGGGTTCTGCTCCGCCCGGGCGATCAGATCGCTCGTGGACAAAGGCTTGGCGAAGAGATAACCTTGTCCCTCGCGGATGCCGAGGTCCAGCAGCTTGATCCGCTGCTCCTCGGTCTCGATGCCCTCCGCCACCACCTCCATGCCGAATTGCTTCGCAAGCGAAATGAGAGCCTCGACCAACGCCGAGGATTTGCGGTCGAGGACCACGCCGTCGACGAAGTATTTGTCGATTTTCAGATAGTGGGCCTGAAGCGCATGCAGCGAGGAGAGGCCATTATGGCCCGTCCCGGCGTCGTCGAGCGCGAGACGCACGCCAAGCTCCGAGAGTTCCCGCGACACGCGTAGTGCCGCCTGGATATCGGAGATTGGCTGACGCTCGGTGATCTCGATGACCAACTGGCTCGGGTTGAGATTGGCCTGGCTGATCTTCGCGACGAAATGCTCGATGAATAGCGGATCGAGCAGCTGATCGGGTGTCACGTTGAAGGAGAGCTTGAGCTTTGCGTTGTGCCGCAGCATTTCGCCGATTTCGGCGCCCGCCTTGTCGAGAAGGGCGAAGGTCAGTTTGTCGATCCGCTTGCTGGCTTCTGCAAGCGGAATGAAGACGGCAGGCGATACACTGCTGCCATCGGGTTTCGTCCAGCGTGCCAGCATCTCAAATCCCGTCATCTCCCCGGTCGCGAGGCAGAACAGCGGCTGGTACACGGGATGAATGTGGCCTCGCACGAGCGCATCGTCCAACTGGGCCAGAGGCGTCTGCGGGCGGGTCAGGCCTCTTGCGCCGAGATAGCCGAGGCTCAGTGAAAACAGCCCGGCAATCGCGATGAGATCGCTGCTGATCCTGCTGTTCCAGGAGTCGACAACGGCCTCGTCGATCATCAGTCGAACGCGGATCGGATAGCGTTCGGATGCGGTGCCGAATTCCGCAAAGTCTCCCTGCATCTCAGGGAATCCCTCCGGCTGGTAGCTGGACACGACCCTCTGGTCATTCAGCGACATCTCCATGCGGGCGTGCTCGCGCAGTTCCGCCGGCAGGATGTCGAAGAGCAGGCCCGATGTGGCGAGGAAGGCTGTCAGGGCGCCGTCGTCATTCGTCCAACGCACCATCAGACCTTTCCACTCACCGGCTTCAATCGGCGCAAATTCGTAGGTCGGATTGATCGCGGGCAAGGGATTGGCGGCTTCGAGCGCTGCGGAAAATGTCGCTTCATGGGCGTTGTCAGCCCAACAGGTCCCGCGCGGAGAGGAAACGCGGATCTCGCGGATGGACACGGATCGGAACGCGATGTCTTCGATCGCCTTGCTCACGGCAGGCGAACAGCCATAGGGGCCTTGGGCGCCGAGCTCCCCCATGCTGATGACCGCCAGATCGATCTGACGTTCCAGGCGAACCACTGCTGCCTGAAGCATGTCGTCCAACTGCTGTCGATTGGCCTGGGCGATGAAGGAATGGGCGATCAGCCAGAGGCAGCCGGCGACCATGGCTGCGAGCCCGAGGGACGCTGCGGCCAATTTCAGTCGATCTCTCGTCGTCGCGCTGCCAGCCATACTGGTCAGGCTGGCAGGCAAATCTTAAGATTGGCTCAAAGGCCCGCGCTTGGGCCGTCTTAGGCCTGTTCACATTCGGGAGAGAAGAACGCCGCGTGCCTCACAGCGGGTAAATGCGCGGGCGCAGGATCTCGATAAAACCCTGGTCCCCCTTCGTCCTGGTGAAGTCCGGAGAGACATCGAACTCGACGATGGTCGCGTCGGCGGTCTTCGCGAGAACACGGCGCGAACCGGGGCGGTCGAGGACCCGCTGGATGGTGGCCGCCACACCCTTCGTGGCGTCTTCGCTCCAGACAACGTCGGTCGGGCGGAAGAGCAGCTCGGCCGGACCGTCCTTCAGGCCGTCGGCCGCATAGGTCATGTTGGCGACGGTCGCGCGTCCGTTCGATACGGACGCCTTCAGTGCGTTGGTGTCGCCCAGGAAGCGCATGACGAAGGCGTTGGCGGGGTGGCGGCAGACCTCTTCCGGCGTGCCCTGCTGCACGATCTTGCCCTTGTCGAGGATGACGACGCGATCGGCAAGATCGAGCGCCTCTTCCTGGTCATGGGTGACGAAGAGCGTGGTGATGCCGAGCTCGTCGTGAATCGAGCGCAGCCAGCGGCGCAGATCGCGGCGGACATTGGCGTCGAGCGCGCCGAAAGGCTCGTCGAGCAGCAGCACGCGCGGATCGACGGCCAGCGCACGGGCAAGTGCCACGCGCTGGCGCTGGCCACCCGAGATCTGGCCGGGGAAACGTTCGCCGAGACCGGAGAGCTGGACCAGCGACAAGAGCTCCTCGACGCGACGGTCGATGTCGACGCTCGAGCGCTTCACCTTGGAGACCTGCATGCCGAAGGCGATGTTTTCCGCGACCGTCATGTGCGGGAAGAGCGCATAGTGCTGGAAGACGAAGCCGACGCCGCGGTCACGCACCGGAATATCGGTCGCATCCTCCTCGCCGAAATGAATGTGCCCGCCATCGGCATATTCGAGGCCGGCGACCATGCGCAGGATGGTCGTCTTGCCGGAGCCGGAAGGGCCGAGCAGCGCCACCAGTTCGCCGCTCTGGATGTCGAGCGAGACGCCGTGAACGGCACGGAAGGTTTCGAAGGTCTTGACGACGGTGTCGAGGCGAATGTTCACGAATTCTTCTCCGAAGTATTGCCGGCAAGCGTGGTCGGCCGGTTGCGGCGACCTGCGCCCTACCGTTCCAGCAGAACCTTGGCGACAAGTGTCACGAGCGCCAGCGTCGCGAGGATCGAGGCGGCAGCGAAGGCGCCGACGGCGTTGTAGTCCTGGTAGAGCAGTTCGATATGCAGCGGCAGCGTGTTGGTCTGGCCGCGGATGTTGCCGGAGACGATCGAGACTGCGCCGAATTCACCCATGACACGCGCATTGCAGAGCACGACGCCATACAGCAGCGCCCATTTGATGTTCGGCAGGGTGACCGAAAGGAAGGTGCGCATGCCGCTCGCGCCGAGCGAGGTCGCCGCCTCTTCGAGATCACGCCCCTGCGCCTGCATCAGTGGGATCAGTTCGCGCGCCACGAAGGGGGCGGTCACGAACATCGAGGCGAGCACGATGCCCGGCAGGGCAAAGAGGATCTTCAGCCCGGCGCTGTCGAGGGCCGGACCAAAAATGCCCTGCAAACCGTAGACAAAGAGATAGGCGACACCGGCGACTACGGGCGAGACCGAGAAGGGGATCTCGATCAGGATGGTCAGCAAGCGTTTGCCGCGGAAATCATGCTTGGTGATCGCCCAGGCGGCCGCCACGCCGAAAATGGTGTTGATCGGGACCGCGATCAGCGCCGTCAACACGGTGAGCCAAATCGCATGCCGCGTGTCGGGGGCTGCGATCGTCTCCAGGAAGAACGGCACGCCCTTCGAAAATGCCTCGATGCCGATCACGGCAAGCGGCGCAACCACGAAAAACAGGACGAGCAGCAGCACCACGCCGATCAGCGCGTATTTGAAGAGGGGAGCGTCTCCGACGCGCGGCGGGCGGCGCCCGCTTGTTGCCTGGCTCATGGGTTCACCCTTTCACCGTGTAGCGCAGCGCGCGGGCCTGCAGGTAGTTGGTCACGGCCAGCATGACGAATGCGGCAAACAGCATGACCGAAGCGATCGCGGCAGAGGCCGGGTAGTCGTATTCCTCGAGCCGGATGAAGGCGAGAAGTGCTGTGATCTCGGTCGAGAACGGCTGGTTGCCGGCGATGAAGATGATTGCGCCGAATTCGCCGAGGCTGCGGGCGAAGGCGAGCGATGTGCCGGCGAGCAGCGCCGGCGTCAGAAGCGGCAGGATCACGCGGCGAAAAATGCCCCAGTCGCTCGAGCCGAGCGTCTGGCCGGCCTCTTCCAGCGCCGGGTCGAGCTCTTCCAGCACCGGCTGCACCGTGCGCACGATGAAGGGCAGGCTGGTGAAGGCCATGGCGACCATGATGCCAAGCGGCGTATAGGCAACCTTGATGCCGATCTGACCCAGCGCCGAACCGAACCAGCCGTTGGAGGCAAAGAGCGTCGTCAGCGAAATACCGGCAACCGCCGTCGGCAGCGCAAAGGGCAGGTCGACGAGTGCGTCGATGATGCGCCGACCGGGGAAGCGATAGCGGACCAGCACCCAGGCGAGCGCCAGGCCGAAAACGAGGTTGAACAGGGTCGCGACCAGGGCCGAACCGACGGTCACGCCATAACTCGCCACGGCGCGCTCGGAGGAGACGATGCGCCAGTAGTCGGCAGGTCCGAGGCTCGCGGCCTTGAAGATCAGGGCTGCCAGCGGCAACAGGATGATGATCGCGGCATAGACCAGCGTGATCCCGAGGGACAGTCTGAAGCCCGGCAGTACGCGGCGTTTCAACGGCGTCGTCCTTTCACGAGAAAACCGGCGGATGATCCGCCGGTCCTGACATCAATCGGGCGCGGTCTTAGCGGCTGCCATAGATCCCATCAAGGATGCCGCCCTCGGCAAAGTGCTCCTGGGAGACCTTGTCCCAGCCACCGAAGACATCCTCGACGGTGACGAGGCGGATCTCGGGGAACTGGTCCTTGTATTCGGCAGAGACCTTCTCGTCATGCACGCGGTGACCGAAGTCGGCGGCGATCTTCTGACCTTTCGGCGAATAGAGGAAGTCGAGATACCTCTTGGAGAGCTCCTGACTGCCCTTGGCATCGGCGACCTTGTCGACGATGGCGACCGGGAATTCGGCGAGCAGGCTGACCGACGGCACGACCTGCTGATACTTGTCCTCGCCATACTGCTTGGCGATCGACTTGGTCTCGGCCTCGAAGGTGATGATGACGTCACCGATCTCGCGCTCGACAAAGGTCGTCGTGGCGGCACGGCCACCGGTGTCGAAAACCGGCACGTTGTCGAAGATCTTGTCGACGAATTCCGTCACCTTGGCTTCGTCGCCAGCGAACTTCTCCTTCGCGTAAGCGGTCGCTGCCAGATAGGTGTAGCGGGCATTGCCCGAGGTCTTCGGGTTGGGGAAGATCACCTGGACATCGTCGCGGGCGAGATCGTCCCAGTCCTTGATGTTCTTCGGATTGCCGGCGCGCACCAGGAAGGACGGGAAGGAGTAGAAGGGCGAGGCATTGTTCGGGAATTCCGACTGCCAGCCTTCGTTGATGAAGCCGTTCTTGGCGAGGAATTCGACGTCGGTCACCTGGTTGAAGGTCACGACATCGGCTTCCAGACCTTCGACGATCGCGCGGGCCTGCTTGGAAGTGCCGCCATGCGACTGGTCGATGGTCACGCCCGGATTGGCCTTGATGAAAGCCTCGTTCTGGGCGGCGAAGATTTCGCGGGCGATGTCGTAGGAGGCATTCAGCAGCTTGTCGGCGGCGCTGGCCGAAACCGGCAGGGACAGGGCGGCGATGGCTGCGCTGAGGAGGAGGAGGCGTTTCATGAACTTGGTCTCCGGTATGCGGGGGATGAGAAGGTGACCCGCAAACTAGAGGGTCGGACCGCCTCTTCCGAGGAATGGCCGACCAATGATCACCCCGAGGGGCAAATATCTTTCCGCCTGATGATGCCGGACGGGAATGGGAATCAGCGGGTCGGAACCGGCACTTCGCCGCGATAGTCGTAGAAGCCTCGGCCGGACTTGCGACCAAGCCAGCCGGCCTCGACATATTTCACCAGCAGCGGGCAGGGGCGATACTTCGAATCCGACAGGCCCTCATGCAGCACCTGCATGATCGATAGACACGTGTCGAGACCGATGAAGTCGGCGAGCTGCAGCGGTCCCATCGGGTGGTTGGCGCCGAGCTTCATCGCCGTGTCGATCGCCTCGACGGAGCCGACGCCTTCATAGAGCGTATAGATCGCCTCGTTGATCATCGGCAGCAGGATGCGGTTGACGATGAAGGCCGGGAAGTCTTCGGCGACCGTGATCGTCTTGTCGAGCGAGGAGACGAACTCCTTCGCCGTCTTGAACGTCGTCTCGTCGGTCGCGATGCCGCGTACCAGCTCGACCAGCTTCATCACCGGGACCGGGTTCATGAAATGGATGCCCATGAAGCGTTCCGGCCGGTCGGTGGCCGAGGCCAGCCGGGTGATCGAGAGCGAGGAGGTGTTGGTGGCAATCAGCGCCTCGGGCTTCAAGACCGGGCACAGCGTCGCAAAGATCTTGCGCTTGACGGTTTCGTCTTCGGTCGCCGCTTCGATGACGAGATCGGCCGGGGCGAGGTCGTTGACATCGGCAGAGCCGGAAATCAGGGCGAGCGCATCCTTGCGCTGCTCGTCGGTGATCTTGCCGTTAGTCACCTGGCGGGCGAGATTGCCGTTGATGGTGGCGAGCCCTGCCTCGATCCGCTCCTTGGACAGGTCGTAGATCGTAACCTTGTAGCCGGCGGCGGCGGAGACCTGCGCGATGCCGCAGCCCATCTGGCCGGCACCCACGACACCCACATTGCTGATCTTGTCCGTCATCGTCTCGCTCCTCACCCGTTCTCGTCTTCACTCAAGAAGATGGCACCGACAAAAATGCCGGACCCGCTCATCACGGACCCGGCTGATTGATAGACCGCAAACCGGTCTTTGACCAGTCCTTTCGCAGCTGCGAGATGGCGCTCAGAGCGCCTTCTCGAGCTCCGGCAGGGCCTCGAAAATGTCGGCGACGAGGCCGTAATCGGCGACCTGGAAGATCGGGGCTTCCTCGTCCTTGTTGATCGCGACGATGACCTTCGAGTCCTTCATGCCGGCGAGGTGCTGGATCGCGCCGGAGATGCCGCAGGCGATGTAGAGCTGCGGGGCGACGACCTTGCCGGTCTGGCCGACCTGCCAGTCGTTCGGCGCGTAGCCGGCGTCGACCGCTGCACGGGAGGCGCCAACGGCAGCACCGAGCTTGTCGGCCACGGGCAGGATCACTTCCTGGAACTTCTCCGAGGAGCCGAGCGCACGGCCACCGGAGATGATGATCTTGGCAGACGCCAGTTCCGGACGGTCGGACGAGGACAGCGCGTCGGAGACGTGGCTGGACACGCCGGGATTTGCGGCAGCAGCAACGGTCTCGACAGCAGCCGAACCACCTTCGCCAGCAGCGGCAAAGGAAGCGGTCCGCACCGTGATCACCTTCTTGGCGTCGGTCGACTGCACGGTCTGGATGGCGTTGCCGGCATAGATCGGACGCTTGAAGGTGTCCGCCGAGACGACCTCGATGATTTCAGACACCTGCATCACGTCGAGCAGGGCTGCAACGCGCGGTGCCACGTTCTTACCGACCGAGGTCGCAGCCGCGATGATCGTGTCATAGGAGCCGGCGAGCGAGACGATGAGGGCCGCCAGCGGCTCTGCCAGGTTGTTGGCGAGCGAAGCATCGTCGGCGAGCAGCACCTTGGAGACGCTGGAAAGCTTGGCCGCGGCATCGGCGGCTGCCTTGGCGCCTGAGCCGGCGACCAGCACATGCACATCACCACCGATTTGGGTCGCAGCCGTCAGGGCCTTGGCGGTCTGTTCGGAGACGGTCGCGTTGTCGTGTTCTGCGAGAAGAAGAATAGCCATTTTATGTTTCTCCTGTCCGTTCCGCTTACAATACGCCGGCTTCGTTCTTGAGCTTGTCGACCAGTTCGGCGACGCTCTTCACCTTGATGCCCGCCTTGCGGCCACCCGGCTCCTCGGTCTTCATAACCTTCAGGCGCGGGGAGACGTCGACGCCGAAGTCGGCAGGCGACTTCTTGTCGAGCGGCTTCTTCTTGGCCTTCATGATGTTCGGCAGCGAGGCATAACGCGGCTCGTTGAGGCGCAGGTCGGTGGTGACGATCGCCGGGAGCTTGACCTCGATGGTCTGAAGACCCCCGTCGACTTCGCGGGTCACGGTTGCCTTGTCGGCGCCGAGTTCGAGCTTGGAGGCAAATGTCGCCTGACCCCAGCCGAGGAGCGCTGCCAGCATCTGGCCGGTCTGGTTCGAATCGTCGTCGATCGCCTGCTTGCCGACGATGACGAGGCCCGGAGCTTCCGCTTCCACCACGCCCTTCAGGAGCTTGGCAACGGCGAGCGGTTCGACGGTTTCGTCCGTCTCGATCAGGATGCCGCGGTCGGCGCCCATGGCAAGGGCGGTGCGCAGCGTCTCTTCAGCCTTGGCCGGGCCGATCGAAACGACGACCACTTCCTCAGCCTTGCCGGCTTCCTTCAGACGCAGTGCCTCCTCGACGGAGATCTCGTCGAAGGGGTTCATGGACATCTTGACGTTGGCGAGCTCGACGCCGGAACCATCTGGCTTGACGCGGATCTTGACGTTGTAATCCACAACCCGCTTGACTGGGACGAGTATCTTCATGGGTTCCTCTCTTCAAATCTTCCGCCGGAAAATGCGCTCACATGCGCTCCGCCGTTTGTCGATTGGCGACATCGATACGCATTTTTTCCCCAAACACAACGATCGATGCCGTCTGGTTGACAGCAATAATTGACGTTGACGTCCACGTCAACCAGTGCGGTCCGCGACCTCTTGTCATCGTCCCCAATGGGTGACCTTGCGAACGGGTTGCTGCGCCGGCCTTTCCCGCGTGTTTGCGGTGGCCGGCACGTCTCCCTCCGATGCGGATGTTGCGAATCTTTGTCCCCAGGGACCAACGGTCGCGACATCCACGGAGGGTGCGGCATGCCGGACGGCCTTGGGCGTCACGATCGCGCGATCGAAGAGCGGCACGCCCGGACGTCGCAAAAAGAGCACCAGGACCGCCCCGGCAATGATGCCGCCGACATGGGCGCCCCAGGAGACATTGCTCTCGCCATCGATCACCAGCATGACGAATTGCTGGCCGACCCAGAAGAGAAGCGGAATGAAGGCCGGCAGAGGCAGGGGAAAGCGCATGAAGACCAGCACCCAGACGCGCACCTTCGGATGCAGCATCAGATAGGCGGCCACCACGCCCGAGACCGCGCCTGACGCCCCGATCAGCGGCGCCTGGCTCGTCGGCAGCACCAGGCCATGCACCAGCGCACCCGCTGCCGCGCAGGCGAGGTAGAACAGCAGAAACTTGAAGTGCCCCATGGCATCCTCGACATTGTCGCCGAAGACCCAGAGGAAGAGCATGTTGGATCCCAGATGCAGCCAGCTCCCATGCAGGAAGGAATAGGTGATATAGGTCGCCCCTTCCGGCACCAGCACCAGCGACGGATCGAGGGTCGCCCCACCCAGCAGGATCGCCGGGATAAAGCCGAGGCCATAGACCCCCAGCTCATAAGCGGCATCCGGCATTACGCTCGCCAGCGCATAGGTGATCACATTCGCCGCAATCAGCCCCAGCGTCACATATTGCTTGCGAATGTGCTTGAGCGCGTTTCGGTCATGCAGGGGAATGAACATCGCGCCTCGTCGGTTCGCCGGAATGGGGTCGGCGGATGCTAGCGCAGGTTCGGGGATGGGGACAGGGGGAAAGGGGCGAGCGGCGGCTCCCACTCTCCCCTTTTGGGAGAGGTTACAAAATCGAAGGCTTAGCCCGATCAGGGTTAACTTCAGATTTTATTGGTGAGGGGATCGGTTCGGCTGGTGCGGACATTACCAGGCCCCCTCTCGCGAAATCGCGAGGTTTGGCCGGGCATGCCGAGGCTTGTGACTGGATCCTCGGGTCAAGCCCGAGGATGACGACCGTTGGGGGAGGGAAACGGTATTCTCCTCAGGACTCGCGTGGGTCAACGGTCGAGGGGGATACAGCAATTTCCCGACCCTCCGTCATCCTCGGGCTTGACCCGAGGATCCAGTCACAAGCCTGCTAGCAGATGACGGCCGCCCTTGCCGCCTCTGCCCCTCATCCGCCTGCCGGCACCTTCTCCCCGCAAGCGGGGAGAAGGCCACGACGGCCACCGCTTGCGCCCCCCTCTCCCCGCCTGCGGCGAGAGGGCAGGGTGAGGGGCAAAGGCCACAAGCTCCGCGTTCTACGGCTAGGACACACGCCAGACACGCCACAAATCGTAAAAAGGGGGGACGCCCCGCAGCGATTCCTCAACAAATTCAGACCCCCACACATTTTTTCATCCGCGCCCATGTCCACCCCCTTAGAATCAGCGCCGTCCCGCCCTCGGATACACCTGACGATGCGATGTCAGGCGAGGCGGGGCCGGCGCCGGGGTGGAGGGTTGTCGCAGATCCAAATTCCCGGCCCGCTGCAACGGTCTCCCTCCGGACGAGGGGCTGGTAACGAAGGTGACGGGGTCGGATGCCCCAACACCGGATACCCCGATCGGAAGGACGTGCCTTAGAGGCACACAGACAAGGCGCCCACGCCGTCGCGAACATCACCAGACGGCGGGGCGACAAAAACGGCGGGGATGGCGGACGGTCAGCAATGATCGGAAGCGATCCCCCGGGCGAGGGTCCCGGTCGGCATGGTGCACCATCCGGCGGGAACCTCCCGGGCCACCGGCCAGGCTATGGCAGACAAGTTCTTCGGGACGAGACTGCCGCAGCCGGACCCGCGCCCGGTCATCCTCGGTCCTCGGGTCACGCCCGAGGATGACAGAAGACCGTCGCCGCCTTGCCAGAGAGACGCATGCAGCGGGAATAGACGCCGAACGAGGCGCCGGAAGGAGCCACATATTTACTTAGACAGGTTGCTTCTGGCGCCTCGTCCGAGACAAGCATTGATGACCCGGAGGGAGATGATCCCGACCGGCGGCGAAGCATGGGGTTTTTGACAATTGGTTTTCCCCTCTCCCCCTTGTGGGAGAGGTTACAAAATCGAGGGCTTGAGAGCGATCACGGCTAAACCTCAGATTTTGTTGGTGAGGGGATCGGTGCTCCAGGCACGATGAACGGACCCCCTCGCTTGCGATTTCTGATGTTTAGGCGGCTTACGCACGCCTAATTCATCGAAATCGCTTTCTCCCCCACCGAGGGGGAGATGGGCCTCGCACGAGACGTTAGCCACCTACCTGTTCTTCCCCGGCACCCACAGAATATCCGCACGACCGCCGTCATTGGCATGGCGCGCTGCCACGAAGAGAAAATCCGACAGCCGGTTCACGTATTTCAGTGCCGGCTCGCCGACCTCCTCGCCGTCGAAGCGGGAGAGTTCGACCATGATGCGCTCGGCGCGCCGGGCCGTGGTGCGGGCGAGGTGCAGGTAGGCGGCCGCCGGCGTGCCGCCAGGCAGGATGAAGGATTTCAGCGGGTCGAGGTCGGCGTTCAGCTGGTCGATTTCCTTTTCGATCCGATCGACCTGCGCCTCGATGACGCGCAGCGGCTCGTAGGAGAGAACCTCGCCGGTCTCGGGAGCAGCCAGATCCGCGCCGAGGTCGAAGAGGTCGTTCTGGATGCGCATCAGCATGGCGTCGAGTTCGGGCATCTCGCCCGTGTGAAGCCGGGCGATGCCGATTGCCGAATTGGTCTCGTCGATCGTGCCATAGGCGTCGACGCGGAGATCATGCTTCAGCCGGCGCGGGCCGGTGACCAGGGCCGTGGTGCCGTCATCGCCGGTGCGGGTGTAGATCTTGTTGAGCTTGACCATGGGTTCAGCGGCCTCCGCCGGTCAGCCACAGCGTCAGCATGATCAGCGCAATCGCGATCGCCTGCAGCACGATACGGGCCTGCATCAGCTTGTTGGAGGTATTGCCATCGCCGCCCTTCATCATGTTGATGAGGCCTCTCAGGAGGACGAGGGCGACAAGCCCCATGACGATGATGGCGAGGACATAGGTGAATGTGGACATAACGTGGGATGAGCCTTTGTTCGTCGCCGGTCAGTCCAGCGAGCGCATCAGTCGATAGAAGAGGTCGGCCGGCAGCCAGCGCTTGATCAGGGCCCCCTGCTTGGCCGGCTTGGTCACAAGATAATGTGGGCGGGCGCGCTTGGCGGTCAAGGCATGGGTCAGGACTTTGTAGACGGCATCAGGCCCCAGTTTATGGCGGTTTACCGGGCCTGTGCCATCGAGTCGCGCCAGCTGGCGGCGATAGTCCTCGGCATGAACAGAGTTTTCCAGATCGATCGCCCGGCGAATATGCATGAGCGCGTTGGCAGTGAAGCGGCTTTCTATCGGCCCGGGCTCGATCAGGCTCACCTGCACGCCGGAGCCTTCCAGCTCCATGCGCATCGTCAGGGACAGGCCCTCCAGCGCAAACTTGGAAGCCGTATAGGCGCCGCGCCAACGATAGGGGATGATGCCGAGGATCGAGGAGCATTGCACGATGCGGCCCTCGCCTTGCGCCCGCATGGCCGGGATCACGCGGCGGGTGAGGTCATGCCAGCCGAAGAGATTGGTCTCGAACTGGGCGCGCAGGGCTTCTGTCGGCAGGTCCTCGACCGCGCCCGGCTGGCCATAGGCACCGTTGTTGAAGAGGGCGTCGAGCCGGCCGCCGGTGCGCTCGAAGACGGTCGATACGAGCGCCTCGATGCTGTCAGGATCGGTATAGTCCATGAGGAGGGCCTCAATGCCCTTGGCCTCGAGAGGTTCCAGATCTTCGTGCTTGCGCACGGTCGCAAAGACGCGCCAGCCGTCCCGCTTCAGGGCCTCGGCGCAGTAGGCGCCGATGCCGGACGAACAACCGGTGACGATGATGCTCTTCACGGACAAAACCTCGTCGTTCCTGTACAAACGGCGATCGGTTTCCCATATTCGGCCGCAGCCTGCAATCGTGCCCGACACTTGAGGAGACTGGATGCCGACTTTCCTGCGTATGCTCTACAAGGTCGGCTTTGATGCGTTCTGGCACTTCACCGAGGACGACGGCTGGGCGATGGCAAGCCATGTGGCGCTGTCGGCGATTCTCGCGCTCTTCCCCTTCCTGATCTTCGGCACGGCGCTTGCAAGCTTCCTCGGCGCCGACCAGTTCGCCGAGACCGCAGTGCATCTGATCTTCGACACCTGGCCGGAGACGATCGCCAAGCCGCTGTCCGATCAGGTCGTGCAGGTGCTGACGATCCCGCGCGGTGGCCTGCTCACCATCTCCGTGCTGGCGGCGGCCTATTTCGCGTCGAACGGGGTGGAGGCGCTGCGGGTCTCGCTCAACCGTGCCTACCGGGTGCCCGAGACGCGGCCGTGGTACATCACCCGCCTCGTCAGCCTCGGGTTCGTGCTGGCGGCGGTCGTCGTGCTGGCGGCGATCAGCGCGCTTCTCGTTGCCGTTCCCGTGGCGCTTGCCTATGCGGAAAGGCTCTTCCCCTTCCTCAAGGAATTTCTGGCGACCGTTGCCAATTGGCGCGTCTACGGCACCGTGGTTTTCCTGATCCTGGCGCTGGTGGTTTTCCATCTCGGCCTGCCCGCCGGACGGCGGCGGCTGATCGATGTGCTGCCGGGTGTGCTGCTGACGCTGGCGCTCTGGCTGGTCGGGGCGCTGCTGTTCGCCTACTACCTCGCCTCGTTTGCCAATTACGCCGCGACCTATGCCGGCCTCGCCTCGATCATGATTGTCCTGGTCTTCCTCTACATGGTCGGCGCGATCTTCATTATTGGGGCGGAATTCAACGCGGCGCTGATGAAGTTCAAGGTGGTGCCGGTAAAGGGCGAGCCGGATGTCGGGATTTCAAATCCCGACCATGGCGCGGATATCTGAGGGCGTCTTACCTTCAGCCCGCAGCGCCGCCAGTGCCGTATCGCCGAGGCTTTTTGAAAGCTTGCGACCATCTGGTCCCAGGATAAGCCGGTGATGATGATAGACCGGCACTGGCAGGCCGAGCAGTTCCTGCAGCAGGCGATGCACCGAAGTGGCGTGGAAGAGGTCGAGACCGCGCACCACATGGGTTACGCCTTGCGCTGCATCATCGACCGTCACGGCGAGATGGTAGCTGGACGGTGCATCGGAGCGCCAGAGCACGACATCGCCCCAGGCGGCAGGATCGGCCTTTATCTCGCCTTGCGGGCCGTCGCCGGTTTCCTGCCAGGTGAGGGGCTTGCCTATGAGGCGCAGCGCCTTGTCGATGTCGAGCCGCCAGGCATGGCGCTCCGTGCTTGCCGGGTTCTCCGCCCGCTCCGCCTCGCCAAGCGACCGCTCCTCCGTCGGGTAAAGCGGCGCGCCATCCGGATCGCGGGGCCAAAGGCCGCCCTCGCGCTCGAAGGCGGAAACACGGGCCTTGACCTCGCCGCGGGTCAGGAAAGCTGGGTAGACGATGCCCATGGCCTTCAGCCGATCGAGCGTCTCGCGGTAAAGCGGGAAATGTTCGGACTGGCGGCGCACCGGCTTCTCGAACGGAATGCCGAGCCAGGTGAGATCCTCGATGACGGCCTGTTCCAGTTCGGGCGTGCAGCGCGTCAGGTCGATGTCCTCGATGCGCAGCAGCAGGCGACCGCCCAGCGTCTCGGCCATGTCCGCGTTCAATAGGGCCGAAAGCGCATGCCCGAGATGCAGCCGGCCATTGGGGCTCGGCGCGAAGCGAAAGACGGGGGCAGTGTTGCCTGCGGTTTGACGATCGGGTTCGGTCATGCTTTTCCTTCGCATGAGAGTGGAATGAGGAAAAGGGGACCGGGTTTGACGACGATCCTATGCGAGGCCGATCTCGCTGCGGGACTTTCCCTTTTGCTTCAACGCGATCCGCGGCTCTGTCCGATCGCGGAAGTCTGTCAACCGCTGCCGCTTCGCCTGTCGGCGCCCGGCTTTGCCGGGCTCGCCTCGATCATCGTCTCGCAGATGGTGTCGCGGGCGAGTGCCGATGCCATCTGGCGTCGGATGACGGCGGTCTTGGGAAACCGGCCGCTGGCGGAGGATTATCTCGCGCTCGGACCGGAACTGATCGGCACCTTTGGCCTGTCACGCGGCAAGGCGCAGGCGCTCGAAGCGGCCGCCAAGGCCGATCTCGGCGGTCCCTTCCGGCTCGACGAACTGGCGGAGATGCCGGCCGAGACGGCGATGGCGGCCCTGACCGGCCTGAAAGGCGTCGGCCCCTGGACAGCCGAGGTTTATCTGATGTTTTGCGGCGGCCACCCGGATATTTTTCCCGTGGGAGACGTGGCGCTGAGGATCTCGGTGGGCGACGTGTTCTTCGCCGGCGAGCGGCCCGCACCCGATGTCGTCGCCGAAATCGCACAGGCCTGGGCGCCGGTCCGATCGGTCGCGGCTCGCCTCTTCTGGGCACATTATGCGCGGATCACCGGACGTGTCGCGCTGCCCCGATGAGCCCGCGCCGAGAGGTCGCAATGCGGCTCAAAGATTCAGGCTTCACAATGCTGTAACAACGGACCTAATATAGAAGGGCAGATGCCGAATCGCTCAGGAGCACGCCTTGACGATTGCAGTTTCTCCCCAGGCCCTGCCGGCGCTCGTCCTGAATGCCGACTACCGGCCACTGAGTTATTATCCCTTGTCGCTCTGGTCCTGGCAGGACGCGATCAAGGCGGTCTTCCTCGACCGTGTGAACATCATCGCCGAGTATGATCATTCCGTCTGCTCGCCGAGCTTTACGATGCGACTGCCGAGCGTGGTCAGCCTCAAGACTTATGTTCAGCCGACCCGGAACCCGGCCTTCACCCGCTTCAATGTCTTCCTGCGTGACAAGTTCGAGTGCCAGTATTGCGGTTCGCCCGAAGACCTGACCTTCGACCACGTCATCCCGCGCGCCCATGGTGGCGAGACGACCTGGGAGAATGTCGTGGCGGCCTGCTCGCCGTGCAATCTGCGCAAGGGATCGAAACTCCCGAAGCAGGCCGGCATGCACCCGCACCAGACGCCGTATCGGCCGACGGTGCAGGATCTGCACAACAACGGCAGGCTCTTCCCGCCGAACTACCTGCATGAAAGCTGGATGGACTATCTTTACTGGGATACCGAACTGCAGCCCTAAGGCCTGCATTCGTCCCGGAGAGGCGGCGCTGTCGCGCCGCCCTGGCCTGCCTCAGTTAGCCGGCTTGCGGAAGACGCCCCAGATCGCCAGGGCTGCAAGGGCAGCACTCGTCAGCACGTTCCAGCCTGCGAAGGAGAGACCGAGCACGCGCAGCGTCGCTTCGGTGCAGGATGGCGCTTTCGTGGCATTCAAGGCTTCCAGCACATTGACCGGGGTATCGCCGCCCGTGGCGCCGATGGTGCAGCTGGCGGGACCTTCCCAGAAGCCCCATTCGACGCCCGAATGGTAGATGCCGAGACCTATGCCCGTCAGCATCAGCAGTGCGATCGCCACCAAGAGGACCTTGGTGACGACGGGCGGCAGGCGGAAGACCGCAGACAGGATGGCCAAGGCGCCGACGCCGATGCCGATGTAATAGGGATTGCGCTGCATCAGGCAGAGCGCGCAGGGAATATAGCCGCCGATATGCTCGAAGCCGAGCGCCGAGCCGACGACCAGCGCCATGCCGAAGGTCAGGAGACCGGCGAGCGCTGCGTCGGACTTGAAGGGAGAGAGAAGGGAATTCATCTGCGACACTCTCAGAGCACGAATTTGACGAGGTAGAAGCCGCCGATCAGCAGCACCATGAAGAGGGTGAAAAGAAGGCCGAGATATCTCTCGATGAAGAGCCGAATGGGCTCGCCATAGAGCTTCAGCAGGAAGGCAACGAGGAAGAAGCGGAAGGCGCGGCCGATGATGCTGACGACGGTGAAGACGATGAAATTGAGCCCGGTGGCACCGGAGAAGATCGTCAGCACCTTGTAGGGGAAGGGCGTGATGGCGGCGAAGAGGACGCCCCAGCCACCCCAGCTGTTGTACCAGCCGGCCACCTGCTCGAAGGCATCCTCCTTGCCGTAGAAAGCGAGGATCGGCCGTCCGATCGCTTCGAAGAGGAACATGCCGATGGCGTACCCCAGGAATGCGCCAAGAACGGATGCCGCCGTGCAGATGAGAGCCAGCTTGAACCAGTCGCTCCGGCGCCTGATCACCATCGGAATGAGCAGGACATCCGGGGGGATTGGAAAGAAGGAGCTTTCGATGAAGGAGACGCTGGCGAGGGCCCGATCGGCATGCCGGGTGCCGGCAAGGGACATCGTCCAGTCGTAGATGCGGCGAAGCATTGAGTGTTCCGTTCTGCAAGTTCTGCTGCGTTCTAGGAGCCTCGTTGCCCGGTGTAAATGGCGGGGCGGCTTCTCCCTTCTGCAATCGCTTGGGTTTGTGTGATGTCACCGCGAAAAAGGCGTTGACCGTCACACCCTGCCTCGTATAGTCCGGCGCAGTCCAACCGACGCTCATGTGCCCCATTGGCGGAACTGGTAGACGCGCTCGACTCAAAATCGAGTTCCGAAAGGAGTGCTGGTTCGATTCCGGCATGGGGCACCACCATCCCAAAGAGGCAGACGCGATGAGCACTTCCGGCAAGATCCGTATCCCCCAGCCCGTCAAGCAGGTGGTCGTGGATGCGGCGCTGTTGCCGAAGGCTGTGGCAAAACCCGTCGCGACCAAGGGCAAGCGCAAGACCAAGGCCGCGGGCCCCGTCCTTGCAACTCCGGTGGCGGCAGCAGACGGCAAGGCCAAGGTGAATATCGTGGCACCTGTCGCGCCGCAGGTCGCGGCCATGCGCCAGAAGCTAAAGCAGCAGTCGGTCCAGTCGCAGATCGCGCGTATCGATGCAGCCATCGAGGCCGGCACCGTTTCGGCGGCGGATGCCAAGGCGCTGGTCCTCGCGCTCGCGCTCAAGCGACTTGGATCGAAAGAGGTGGCCGAGAAGTGGTATCGCAGCCATCATCTGGAGAGTTTCGGTGGCCGCACCCCGGCCCAGATGGTGCGTGGTGGCGAGTTGAAGGCGCTTGTCGCCGTGATGCGTGCGGAAGCGGCGCAGAAAAAGGCCTGACTGCCAAGCCGGTCTCGCCCTCTCGTGCGAGCCTGCTCGATCGCTTCCCGCTCGCGACTTCATGCAAACAGGCGTCGTGACATAACATTTCCGCCCCGTTCATGCTGATTTCAGCCTGTTGTTGTGCATCTGCGAGATGAATGTTAGCAGAGACAGCATGACGATCCGGAACCTCAGCCATGCTGCTTGAGCCGCGCGATACTTTCGAGGCACTTCGCCGGGATTTCCGTTGGGATATTCCAGCCGACTTCAACATCGGGCGCGTGGTTTCCGACGATTGGGCAGCCCAGGCGCCGGATCAGGTCTGCCTCCAGCATTTTTCTCCCGACGGCCAACACCTCTCGATGACCTACCGGGAGCTTGCAGCGCAATCCTCCGCGCTGGCGCATGCGCTGACCGATCTTCATGTCCTGGTCGGTGACCGCGTTGCGCTGCTCCTGCCGCAGAGCTTCGAGACCGTCGTCGCGCATGTGGCGATCTACAAGATGGGCGCGATTGCGCTTCCGCTGGCGCTGCTGTTCGGCGAAGAGGCGCTCGAATACCGGCTGCGGGATGCCGGCGCCAAGGTGATCGTGACCAACAGCTTCGGTCTTCCGCGCCTGAAGACGATCAAGGCGAGGCTGCCGGCCCTGGAGACGGTGATTTCGATCGACGGGCCCGGGCCTGATGTCATGGGCTTCCACGCGCTGATTGATGGCCAGCCCATCCATTTCGAGATCGCCGAAAGTGGTCCCGATACACCTGCGCTGATGATCTACACCTCGGGAACGACTGGGCCGCCCAAGGGCGCGCTGCATGGGCATCGGGTGCTTGCCGGTCATATCCCAGGCTTCCAACTGGCGCATGACTATCTGCCGCAGCCGGGCGACAAGGTCTGGACCCCATCCGACTGGGCCTGGGCGGGCGGACTTCTGAATGCCCTTCTGCCGGCCCTGATGCTCGGTGTTCCGGTCGTTTCCTCGCCGGCGCAGAAGTTCGACCCGCATATGGCCTTCCGCATCATGTCGGAGATGAAGGTCCGCAATGCGTTCATCCCGCCGACGGCGCTCCGGCTCCTGAAGGCCGTGGAGGCGCCGCGTGAGGCTTACGATCTCGTGCTGCGCAGCATCGGCTCGGCGGGCGAATCCCTGGGTCGCGAGACCTATGAATGGGTGAAGTCTGTGCTCGGCATCGTGCCGAATGAATTTTACGGCCAGACAGAATGCAATTTCGTGCTCTCCTCGGCCGCCCATCTCGGCGTGAGCAAAGGAGGCTTCATCGGCAAGGCCGTGCCCGGCCATGAGGTGGCGATCATCGACGGCGACGGACAGGAAGTGCCGGTCGGCGAGACGGGGCAGGTGGCGATCAAGCGACCGGATCCTGTGATGTTCCTGGGCTACTGGAACAACGAGAAGGCTACGGCGGACAAGTTCGTCGGCGACTGGATGAAGACGGGCGACCTCGGCCGGCAGGACGAGGACGGCTATGTGCAGTTCTTCGGCCGCGACGACGATGTGATCACCTCTTCCGGCTATCGCATCGGCCCGGCGGAAATCGAGGATTGCCTGATCGGGCATCCGGCGGTGCGGCTCGCAGCGGTCATCGGCAAGCCGGACGCCTTGCGGACGGAAATCGTGAAAGCCTTTGTCGTGCTGCAGGACGGCTATGCCGGCAATCCGGTCCTTGCGGCCGAGATCCGTGACTGGGTCAAGAACCGGCTGTCGATGCATGAATATCCGCGCGAGATCGAATTCGTGGCCGAGTTGCCGCTGACGACGAGCGGCAAGGTGATCCGCCGGCTGCTGCGGGATCAGGAAATCGCCAAGGCGAGCTGAGCCGGCAGATTGATCCTTCTACCCGCCGCGCGCTCAGTTGCCGAAGCGGCGGTTCAGGACCTTGTCGCGCAGGATGCGGGCGATGTTGCGGGTATTGCGGTACATGTGCAGCTGCGCGCCGACCTGGCGGACGTCGCGGTCCGCGTTCGGCTTCAGACCGATCACCAGCGTGCCCATGGCTTCGCGCTCCTTCCAGAAACGGCTCATGATCGGATGGTCCGGCACGGCACAGCTGTCGGTGCGCACGATGTTGGCATCGTCGAGATGCCATTCGGTGAGATCGGCCATCAGGAGCTTGCCGGGCGAGAAGCGGGCATAGGTCTCGTCGAACGCCGTCTTCCAGGTATAGGCCTCACCGGCCATGATGAAGACCACCATGGACGCGATCGCCCGGCCGTCAAGATCGAGCGTATGGATGCGCGCGGCGTCGGCTTCGGCGAGATTGGTGATCGCCTCTCGGGCGAAGGCAGCGCGCAGGCGGTCGTTGACCATGGCGGAGCGCTTGCGCCCCTTCCAGCCGCTTGCTTCCAGGGCCAGGAATTCTTCCATCCGCAGACGGATCTCATCCGGCTGACGGGCGACGTTGTAGGTGACCGAACCATGCTCGGAGAGCAGGCGGAACTGGCGGCGCATCTCGCGCAGGTGGTTCTTGTTCAGAGCCGCCTGCAGGTAGTTCGGGCCATCCTCGAAGCTCTGCAGCATGGGCCGCTGGAATTCGTTGGTGACGGTGAGCGGCAGGTCGCGGGCAAGGGCGACGGCACGTGCAAGCTGTGCGAAGCGGCCTTCGAGGCGAAGGTCGGGGATCACTAGCAGGCCGGGAAGGCGCGCTTCCGGTCTTGCGAGCGCTTCGAGCAGGTTGTCGATGGTTTCGGCGGCACCTTCGGCATCGACAAGCGGGGTGCCGAGCGGGCCGAAGGGATTGGCCCAGACGCGGATGATCGAGGGGCCGACAGAGAAGCCGGGCTTTTCGACCGAGAAGGGGAAGAGCAGGCGCAGACGCGAGCGGCGCTCGTCCTCGTCGCGGATGACGGCGAAGCGAACCTGACGCTCTTCCAGGCGCGGCATGGCGGGCGCGAGGAAACGCGGCGCGAAGAAGACGTTGGCCTCCATCACGCGATAGGTGAGGTATTCGAGCTCGTCCTGAAGCTCGTAGCCTATCTGGCCGGGATAGACGCTGAGCCGCCGTCCGGGGCGGCCGACCGAGACTTCCAGATCGGCCACGGGGGCCGCGGGGCCGCCTGCGAGGCTGCCGACCAGACGGTTGGCGTCGCTGTTCATGCTCTCGTTGTAGATGCGATCGCTCATGGGTGGACGGCCTCCGGGCGGGGCGTCAGGGCATGCGGCGTGGCAAGCGCGAAGACGGTGATGCCGAGTGCGCGGCGGACGGCCAGATGCAGAAGGAGCGCCTCGACGCTCATGGCCGTCGCGGTTGCGGTGGCGGCGCCTGCCAGACCCCAGGCGGGGATCAGCGTGATGTTGAGGCCGATATTGCAGGCGAGCGCCACGGCATAGACGGCGACACAGAGCTGCTGGCGGCCGGCCATGGTGAGCAGCATTTCGGCGGGACCGACAAGGGCCTTGGCCATGTTGCCGGCAAAGAGGATGACCATCAGGACATAGCCTGCCGTGAAGGCGGAGCCGAAGAGGCCGAGCAGCAGTTCGCCGAGCATCAGCACGATGGCGCCGACAGCGAGCGACGGCCAGAAGCTCCAGCGGGCGGCGGTAACGGCAAAGCTTGCGAGGCCCTGTCGGTCGTTCTCGGCGATCAGGCCGGAAAAGCGCGGCGTGGCGCCAGCCTTTACGGCGAAGAAGACGAACTGGACGAGCGCCATGGTCTTTGCCGCGGCGAAGTAGACGGCCACCTGGTCCGGCCGCAGGTAGAAGCCGACAACGATGACATCCGAATTGGTGAGCAGGAAGCCGAAGCCTTCGATGAAGAAGATCGGCAGGGCGACCTTGATCCAGGCGGAGAAGTCGATCCGGCGGCTGCCTTTGGCGAAGCGATCGATCAGGCGGCGATCGACCATCAGGAACTGGCCGAGCGAGGTGATATAGGTCGCGGCAAGGGCTGCCTGCATGGCGGTGACGGCGGTTGCGGGCGCGCCGGCGGCGACCGCGCCCAGCATGAAGATCAGGATCAGGCTGGGGCGGACGATATAGGTCGGGCTCAGGCCGAGGATTGCCCAGCGGTTGGCGCGGGCCGTGCCGTCCAGCACATCGCCGAGGGCGATCATCGGGAGGGCGAAGACGGCGAGGAAGAGGGGCACGAGGTAATAGTGCTCGATGCTGTCGCCGAAGAGATGCAGGGCCGAAATGCCTGTAAGAGCCAGGATGCTGGCGCTCGTCATGGCGAAGAGGCGCGCCGTGGAGGTGAGGCCTCGGATTTCGGCTTCGGCGCGCTCAAGGTCATATTGCGGCAGGAAGCGGATGACGGCGGTGTGGAAGCCGAGGCAGGAGAAGTTGCCGGCCAGCACCACCAGCACCCAGACGAAAACGAAGATGCCGTATTCGAACTCGCCCATCAGGCGGGCCTGGATGATCTGCGAAACGAAGGCGATGCCGGCGCTGGCGACGCGGATGGCGAAGGCGGTCGCGGCCATGCGCTGGGCGCGGGCCGTTTCGCCTTCGGCACGGAGCGCACGGACCAGACGCGGGCCCGCGGGCAACCATTTTTCCGCTGTCTCCAGAACAGTCATCGGTACGGACGCAATACTTCTCGCTGGATCGGGTGTGGGCTCCAGTGATGACAGATCAGGGTTAACGAAGTGTGGTGATGCCGCTTTGCGGACGGCTGTCGTCCAGGGATTTGCGGCTCATCGGCAGGCCGTTGAAGAGGAAGAGCGCGACCGGCGAGAGGCGGATCAGGCGGTGTGCTGCGTAGGAGAGGACGAAGGTCACCACGCAGATCAGGAGGAATTCAAGGATGGGAGGCCAGTGGACCAGGAGCCCGATCGTGGCGAGGCCGTAGATGATCGGATGATGCAGGAGGTAGATCGTGAAGGAGGCGACGACGATCCGGTCGACGCGGGCATCCGGCCGGTTCCAGAAGCGTTCGGCAATGCCGATGACGACAAGGCTGACGAGGATGGCGGCGGCACCGTCCACGGCGTTGTAAAGCGCCTCGATCTCGGAAGCGCCGCGCCCGCGCAGGAGGGATGCCAGTACCGCTGCGATGATCGCTATGGTTGGGAGTTGCCAGCCCTTCTGCCAGACGAAGGCTTGCCGGAGGGGCGGTGCGCTTCTCAGGGTCGCGCCGACCAGGAAGAAAGGCAGGTAACGCAGATAGGGGTCGATGCCGTGGGCGAGGAGATAGGGCAGCGTGCCGGGCAGCGAGAGCATGGCCTGATGGGAGAGGTGGACGCTGACTTCCCAGCACGCGATCGCAAAGGCGAGGGCCGAGAGGCTCATTAAGGGATGGGCGACAGCGTGGCGATGGATGCGTGCCATCAGGCTCGCCAAGGGTGTCTGGTGAAGTGGGCGCCATGCCACTGCCAGCAGGATGCTGTAAGCCATCAGCGCGGGGAGGAACCAGAGATGCATGATCCAGCTGAAGCCCGGATGGAGCACGTCTGAGACGGCGCGATCAAGAGCCGTCGGAAGCGATGTGGTGCCGGTCATCGCACCGTTGAGGTCGATCAGCGCGACCTGGAGCGGGGCAAGCAGGACGAGGCCGGTCAGGAAGGGGACACCGAGCCGGGTGAGGCGGCCACGCAGCCATGGCACGGGCGGCCGCTTCTCCAGCATCATCACCGCGAAATAGCCGGCGACCATGAAGAAGGCGGGCATGCGGAAGGTGACGAGAACGCCGCTGAGGAAGGTGAGGATCTCGCTCTTGTCGGGCGATTGGATATCCCAGAGCACACGGGCATTGTAGGCCATGGCGGCGTGGTAGGGGATGCCGAGAAGCATCAGGAACGCGCGCAGCGAATCCCACTGATGCTCCCGTGCTAAACCAGCCGACATTCCGACCTCCAAAGGAAAAGGGGAACCGGGCCGGGCGGCGCGGTTCCCCTCATCATCGGAGACTACAGGCGAAATGTTGAGAAAGCCTCAAACCGGAGGGCCTGGGGATCAGGCCTCGAGCGCGCCGTGGCAGTGCTTGTACTTCTTGCCGGAGCCGCAGGGGCAGGGCTCGTTGCGGCCGACGGTGCCCCAGGACTTCGGATCCTGCGGATCGCGATCGCTGGCAGGGACGGCCGAGCCTTCGCCGACATCGTCCTCGCCGGTCGTGGCGTCGATGTGATGGGCCTGCATCGGCGGCGGGGTCGGTGCCGGCGGGGCTTCCCGTACCAGTTCGACGCGCGACATCTGCATGGTCACGGCGTCGCGCAGGTTTGCGAGCAGGGCCTGGAAGAGTTCGAAGGCTTCGGCCTTGTATTCCTGCAGCGGGTCGCGCTGGGCGTAGCCACGGAAACCGACGACGGAACGCAGGTGGTCTAGGTTGACGATGTGCTCGCGCCAGAGGTTGTCGATGGTCTGCAGAACGACGGAGCGCTCGACATAGGCCATCAGCTCGGGGCCGAAGCGTTCCGACTTCTCCGCATAGGCCTTGTCGGCGGCTTCCATGATGCGGTTGTAGATGTCGTCCTCAGCGATGCCTTCTTCCGCCGCCCAGGCATCGACCGGCAGGTCGAGGTTGAGGGTGGTCGCGACCTTCTGCTTGAGGCCGGCGACATCCCACTGCTCGGCATAGGCGTTCGGGGGAACGTGGATGCCCACCATGGTCTCGATGACTTCATGGCGCATGTCGGTGACGGTCGCGGATACGTCTGCGGCGTCCATCAGTTCGATGCGCTGTTCGAAGATGACCTTGCGCTGGTCGTTGATGACGTCGTCGTATTTCAGAAGGTTTTTGCGGATGTCGAAGTTGCGGGCTTCGACCTTCTTCTGGGCGCGCTCCAGCGCCTTGTTGATCCAGGGATGGACGATGGCTTCGCCTTCCTTCAGGCCCAGCTTCTGCAGCATGCCGTCCATGCGGTCGGAGCCGAAGATGCGCATCAGGTCGTCCTGGAGCGACAGGTAGAACTTCGAACGGCCAGGGTCGCCCTGACGGCCGGAACGGCCGCGCAGCTGGTTGTCGATACGGCGGCTTTCGTGGCGTTCGGTGGCAATCACGTAGAGACCGCCGGCTTCGAGCGCCTTCTGCTTCAGGGATGCGATTTCCGCCTTGATGGCTTCGGCCTTGGCGTCGCGCTCCGGACCCGGCTCCATCTCGGCCAGTTCGTGCTCGAGGCGCATTTCGAGGTTGCCGCCGAGCTGGATGTCGGTACCGCGGCCGGCCATGTTGGTCGCGATCGTGACGGCGCCGGGGACGCCGGCCTGGGAGACGATGTAGGCTTCCTGCTCGTGGTAGCGGGCGTTCAGGACCTTGAAGTCCTTGAAGCCGGACTGGCTCAGCATGTTGGCGAGCAGTTCCGACTTTTCGATCGAGGTTGTGCCGACGAGAACCGGCTGGTTGCGCTCGTTGGCGGCCTTGATCTCCTCGATGATCGCCTTGAACTTCTCTTCAAAGGTCCGGTAGACCTCGTCGTCCTCGTCGATACGCTTGATCGGCAGGTTGGTCGGGACTTCGACCACTTCGAGGCCGTAGATATTGGCGAATTCTTCCGCTTCGGTCGCCGCCGTACCGGTCATGCCGGCCAGCTTCTTGTACATGCGGAAGTAGTTCTGGAAGGTGATCGAGGCGAGCGTCTGGTTCTCGGGCTGGATCTGCACCTTTTCCTTGGCTTCAAGCGCCTGGTGCTGGCCTTCGGAGTAACGACGGCCCGGCATCATGCGGCCGGTGAATTCGTCGATGATGACGATCTCGCCGTTGCGGACGATGTAGTCCTTGTCGCGCTGGAATAGCTTGTGGGCCTTCAGCGCATTGTTGATGTGGTGGACGATCGCGACATTTTCGACGTCGTAGAGGCTTTCGCCCTTCAAGAGGCCTGCTTCGCGCAGCAGGTTCTCGAGCTTTTCGGTGCCGACTTCGGAGAAGTTTGCCGAACGCTGCTTCTCGTCGATTTCATAGTCTTCTTCCGTCAGCAGCGGGATGAAGGCGTCGATCGTGTTGTAGAGTTCAGAACGGTCATCGAGCGGGCCGGAGATGATCAGCGGCGTGCGGGCTTCGTCGACGAGGATCGAGTCCACTTCGTCGACGATCGCGAAGTTATGGCCGCGCTGCACCATCTGGGCGCGCTCATACTTCATGTTGTCGCGCAGATAGTCGAAGCCGAGCTCGTTGTTCGTCGCGTAGGTGATGTCGCAGGCATAGGCCGCACGACGCTCGTCGTCGGAGAGGCCGTGCACGATGACGCCCGTGGTCAGACCGAGGAAGCCGTACATCTTCGACATGGTCGCAGCATCGCGGCGGGCGAGGTAGTCGTTGACGGTCACGACATGCACGCCCTTGCCGGCAAGCGCGTTGAGGTAGACGGCCAGCGTCGCGACCAGCGTCTTGCCTTCACCCGTCTTCATTTCCGCGATGGAATTGTCGTTGAGGATCATGCCGCCGATCAGCTGTACGTCAAAAGGACGCATGCCGAGTGCACGACGGGCACCTTCGCGGGCCACCGCAAAGGCCGGGACGAGGATGTCGTCGAGGGTCTTGCCAGCGGCGAGCTGTGCCTTGAATTCTTCGGTCTTGGCGGCAAGTTCGGCATCCGACAGCGCCTTCATCTTTTCTTCGAGGGCGCCGATCGCCGCAACACGCGGTCCATAGGAGCGCACCCGACGCTCGTTCGACGAGCCGAAGATTTTGCGCGCAAGTCCACCAAGACTGACCATATCGATGGTCCTTTCTGACCTTCGTCATATCGTTGACGTACCTTCCGGACCACCATTAGCGCGGTCGAATAGGCACAATGCGTCCCGAAACTACTCTGGACGCGAGGTTGCGTGACAGATAAGAGGGGGGTCGAATGATGTCAACGGCGCAGGCTGGTGCCAAATCCCCTCGGTCGCCGGGCATCTGACAATCTTTTGCCCGATTCGAACGGTCTTCAAACGGTTCACCATCCGAAAGGTCTTTCATGCTTCGCCTCAACAAAATCGTGCTTGCCGCCTGCGTTTCCATCTCGGCCCTGACCGGCGCGGCCTTTGCTCAGGACACCACGGTCGTCGCCAAGGTCGGCGACCTGGAGATCACCCAGTCGGAACTGGACCTGGCGATCGCCAACCTCGATCCGCAGCTGGCCCAGCTTCCTGACGAACAGAAGAAGGTTGCCGCTCTCTCGGGCGCGATCGACGTGAAGCTGCTCGCCGCCAACGCGACCGCTGCCGGCCTGCAGGACGATCCGGAATACAAGCGCCGCATGGCCTTCATCGCCGAGCGCGAGCTGCACAATGCCTTCTTCAAGAAGAACGTCGTCGACGCCGTAACCGAGGACGAGGTCAAGGCTCGTTACGAGAAGGAAATCGCAGCGCTTCCGAAGCAGGAAGAGGTTCGCGCCCGCCACATCCTGGTGAAGACCGAGGAAGAGGCCAAGCAGATCATCGCCGATCTCGACGCCGGCAAGGACTTCATCGAAATCGCCAAGGAAAAGTCGACGGATCCGAACAAGACCGAAGGCGGCGATCTCGGCTACTTCACCAAGGGCCGCATGGTACCGGAATTCGAACAGGCTGCCTTTGCGCTTGAAAAGGGTGCCTATACGAAGACCCCGGTCCAGACCCAGTTCGGCTTCCACGTCATTCTGCTCGAAGACAAGCGCGATGCGCCGCCGCCGGCTTTCGAAGCCGTCGAGCAGCAGGTGCGCCAGCTGGTGATGCGCGACAAGTATCTCGCCCTCATCGAAAAGGCGAAGAGCGAGCAGAAGATCGAGATCACCGACGAAGCCCTGCGCAAGGGCTATGAAGAGGCGAACAAGGCCGAGCAGCAGTAAGCTTCGCCGCATCATTGTTTTTCTCAAGGCCCGCAGTTTGCGGGCCTTCCATTACGGGCCGCGCCATGTCTTCCAGCATTTCTCCCCTCGCTCCGAAAACCTATGCCGAGATGCCTGAAATCCGCGGTGTGCGGATGGCAACCGCCGCAGCGGGCATCAAGTACAAGAACCGCACCGACGTGCTGCTGATGGCCTTCGACCAGCCGGCCGCCGTCGCGGGTGTGTTCACCAAGTCGAAGTGCCCGTCGGCGCCTGTCGATTTTTGCCGGCAGAACCTGCCGCACGGCGTGGCGCGTGGCGTGGTCGTGAATTCCGGCAATGCCAATGCGTTCACCGGCGTGAAGGGTAAAGCCGCGACGGAGCTCACCGCGAAATCGGCGGCTGCAGCACTCGGCTGTGGCGAGAACGAAATCTATCTCGCGTCGACCGGCGTCATCGGCGAGCCGCTGGATGCGACGAAGTTTGCCGGCGTCCTCGACCAGATGGCCAAGGACGCGACGGGTGATTTCTGGTTCGAGGCCGCCAAGGCGATCATGACCACGGATACGTACCCGAAGGTCGCGACCCGCAGTGCCAGGATCGACGGTGTGACCGTGACCATCAACGGGATCGCCAAGGGTGCGGGCATGATCGCGCCCGACATGGCGACGATGCTGTCCTTCGTGGTGACGGATGCGGATATCGCGCCGGCCGCCCTGCAGGGGCTTCTTTCGGCTGGCGTCGAGCCGAGCTTCAATTCGATCACCGTCGATAGCGATACCTCGACTTCGGACACGCTGATGCTGTTTGCGACGGGCGCTGCGCGTGCCGATGGGCAGGCGAAGGTGAGCGACGCGGGCGATGCCCGGCTCGGCGAATTCAAGACGGCACTCAACGATCTTCTGAAGGATCTCGCGCTGCAGGTCGTCCGCGATGGCGAAGGGGCTCGCAAGATGGTGGAGATCACCGTCAAGGGCGCCGAGAGCGATCTGGCGGCGAAGAAGATCGCGCTCTCGATCGCGAACTCGCCGCTGGTCAAGACGGCCGTTGCCGGCGAAGATGCCAATTGGGGCCGCATCGTCATGGCGGTGGGCAAGTCCGGCGAGATGGCGGACCGCGACCGACTGGCCATCTGGTTCGGCGATGTTCGCGTCGCCGTCAACGGTGAGCGCGATCCTGACTATTCGGAAGAGGCGACAACGGCCGTGATGGAGCGGGAGGACATCCCGGTGACCGTCGATATCGGTCTCGGTTCCGGCACCGCAACAGTGTGGACCTGCGACCTGACCAAGGAATATGTCGCCATCAATGGCGACTATCGGAGCTGACGTCTGAATGCATGCAATGGTAAGCGATCCCAACCTGCCGCTCGTCCGGCGTCTCGAGGCGGTCGGCTTCCGGGCCTGGCCGGCGAGCAATGTCGTCTATGACGGCAGCTGGCAGGTGCGGCTGACCGGCGGGCATCCGGGCAAGCGACTGAACTGCATCGTGCCGCTCGATCCCTCGGACAGCCGCGACATCGCGATCCGCATCGAGAAGGCGGGCAAGCGCTTCGAAGCCCACGGGCGGCCGCTTCTGGTGCGCCAGACGCCGCTGTCGCCGAAGCCGCTCATCGATTTCCTCGCCGCTGACGGCTGGGAGAGCTTCGAGGACGTGGTGACGATGACCGCGGATCTCGCAAACATGACCTTTCCCGACACGCTCGACCATCTGCCGACGCAGGATGTCGGGCGCTATGTGGACGCGGATATCGCCGTGCATGGCAGCGATCCCACGCTGAAGCCGGCGCTCGCGGAGATCATCACCGGCATCAAGCCGCCATCGGGTCTTTTCGTCATCGAAGATGCGGCCGAAGGGCCGCTTGCGGCCGCACTCTGCGTACAGGACAACGACCTTGCGGGCATCCTGTCGCTTGCGGTCAGGGCGGATCGTCGCCGACAGGGGCTTGGCGTCGAGATCCTGAGTTCAGCGCTGCGCTGGGCGCGGATGCGCGGTGCCCGCACCGCATGGCTGCAGGTCGTGGCCGACAATGCCGAAGCGCTGGCGCTTTATCGCAAGATGGGTTTCGCGGAAGCCTATCGTTACGTCTACTGGCGAAAGGCTGCCGCATGACCGAGGGAAAGAAGCCGATCCTGCTGGTCGCGGCCTGCGCGCTTGTCGACACCGACAACCGGATCCTGCTCGCGCAACGCCCCGAGGGCAAGTCGCTCGCAGGGCTCTGGGAATTCCCGGGCGGCAAGGTGGAAGCCGGCGAGACGCCGGAGGAGACGCTGGTGCGGGAGCTTGAGGAAGAGCTCGGCATCAAGACCAAGGTCGCTTGCCTCGCGCCGCTGACCTTTGCCAGCCATACCTACGAGACGTTTCATCTGCTGATGCCGCTTTACATCTGCCGGCGCTATGAGGGTATTCCGCAGGGCCGCGAGGGGCAGGCGATCAAGTGGGTGAAGGCCAAGGCTCTTCGCGACTATCCGATGCCGCCGGCGGACGAACCGCTCATTCCCGTTCTGCAGGACCTTCTGTAAGAAGTCTCTGTTTGTATCGCTGTCGTTAATCAAAAGTTTATAACCCTGACCGCAATATACGCTCTGTTCATGCGTCGGATACGTGTGTGGAGCGTAATATGGTAAACGAGGATTTCTGGAAGGCCGCACGGTCCCGAGAGCGGTCTTCGATCAAGACTGGCAGGACCGGGGTCCTGAACATCGCCCTGCTTTTCGGCACGGCCGCGATCGCTTTGTCGTTGGTCCTGACGCCGATGCTTGCTTCCAAGACCGACCGCAAGACCCTGGCCTTTCAGCCGGATGAATTCGACATGATCACCACCGGGTCCATCCCGAAGGACGACAGCGGCAAGCGGTACACGATCCGCCGCAGCGTGCTTCAGGAAACGCCCGGTTCCGTCTGCATCATCGACGGCTACGGCTCCGGCCCCGGCTGCTAACCCAACACGGCCGGGGGCGGGGGGCAACCATCTCGGGTCCAGATCATCAGGAGCCAGAATGCATCTCTTCCGTCAGTTGATGTCCGACCTGCGCGGTGCAACCGCCGTCGAATACGGCCTGATTGCAGCCATCATCAGTGTGGCGCTGCTGTCCGGCTATAGCGCCTTCACAGGATCGCTGCTGAACACGTTCAACACCGTCGAAACCCACTTTGCAGACGCCAACGACTGATCCTTCCTTCAGGGCTCGATGATGCGCTTCGTAGGATCGAGCGCGTCGGCGAGGCGCATTTTTGCCGAACCGGGCTTGAGCGGCTTTTGCTGGCTCTCGTGCGGCGCCCAGCCCGATACGAAGACGATCGAGAAGGTGGCGCGGATACGGCCATCCGGATCTGAGAAGCGCTCCGCATAGAGTTCGGCTGCACGCAGGAAGAACTTGCGCGAGACAGGACGGCGGCTGCGGCCTTTCAAGGGGTTTGCCATGCCCATGGCCTTCAGGTCCCGCATCAGCGCAAAGATGTGATCATAACGGACGGTGAAGCTTTCCTCGTCGATGACGGGCAAGGCGAAGCCTGCGCGCTGCAGGAGCGCGCCGATGTCTCTGATATCGGCAAAGGGCACGACGCGGGGGCTTGCGCCGCCGTAGATCTCGGTTTCCGCTGCAAGCAGCACCTCGCGCAGTTCCGCCAGAGTGCCGGCACCCGGGATCGCCGCGAGAAGCAGGCCATCCGGCTTCAGGGCGCGACGCATCTGGATCAGCATGCCCGGCGTGTCATTGGTGAGGTGTAGCGACAGCGGCGACAGGATCAGGTTGACCGACTGAGGCTCGAGGGGCACGCTCTCGAAATTCGAGGCGCGAACCTCATGGTCCTCGTCGCCGAAGCTCGCGCTGGTCTCGATCCGCCGTAGCTGGCCGATCTTGCCCGTGGCGAGCGCGGCTTTCGCGGTGAGGCCCGTACCGCCGAAGAGCTCGACCGCATCATCGAAGTGGCGCTGGACGATGGCCAGCCGGTCAGCCAGTTCGCGGGCGGTGAGTTCCAGCAAAAAATCGGATCCGGCGCCGTTGCGGGCAAGCGCCCGCTCGCGGTTGCGGGCGATCAGGGCTTCGTCGAAAAGCTCGTTCATGGCAGGTATCCCGGGATTTCGGCATGGTTTCGGGCATTGGCGGAACGCCGTGTGCGGCGTAAAGTCGATGCATGTGGGCTCATTTAGTGCAGAAAAGCGCATCCGTCAGCCGGCATCGCGCCGGAACGGTTCTGCGCGGGCTCTTTCATCTCGTCTATCCACCCGCCTGTGCACATTGCCATGGCCGTGTCGCCTGCCATCACGCGCTCTGCCCGGCCTGCTGGGGAGAGATGCGGCTGATCGAAAAACCATACTGCCCGGTGCTGGGCCTGCCCTTTGCGCATGATCCCGGCGAGGGCATGGTGTCACCGCAGGCAATCGCACAGCCGCCGGTCTTCGATCGGCTCCGCTCGGTTGCTCTGCATGAGGGGGTGGCGCGCCATCTGGTGCATGATCTGAAATACCGGGACCGGGTGGATCTCGCCCCAATGATGGCAGGCTGGATGGTTCGGGCGGCCTCGCTGGAAGTCGCAGAGGCCGATGCGATCCTGGCGGTGCCCTTGCATCGGATGCGGATGTTCAACCAGTCGGCCGAGCTTGCGCGGCATGTGGCGCGCCAATCGGGCAAGCCTTTTCTGGCGGAAGCCCTGGTGCGGCGCAAGCGGACCCAGCAACAGGTGGGGCTGACGGCCAACCAGCGATCGCTCAATGTGCGCGGTGCCTTCGAGGTGCCGGAGGGACGGGTGGATCTCGTCTTCGGCAAACGGCTGGTGCTGATCGACGATGTCTACACGACAGGGGCGACGGTGAGTGCGGCGACGACTGCCCTGAAAAAGGCAGGGGCTGCGGATGTCACTGTTTTGACCTTTGCAAGGGCGCTCGCCGGGCCTATATGAAGGGTCCAATCCCTTGTCCCTCCGATGCTTTCCGGTGGAGAATTCCATGGCTGACGTCACGATCTATACACGGCAATTCTGCGGCTATTGCGCCAGCGCCAAGGCGCTGCTCGACAAGAAGGGCGTCGCCTATACGGAGCATGACGCAACCGGTAAGCCCGACCTGCGCGAGGAAATGATTGCCAAGTCCGGCCGCAACACCTTCCCGCAGATCTTCATCGGCAGCCAGCATGTCGGCGGCTGCGACGACCTCCATGCACTCGACCGGGCCGGCAAGCTCGATCCGCTTCTTGCTCAGTAAGGATTAGACCGATCATGGTGTTCAAGGCTGCTGCCGTCCAGATGTGCTCCGGTGTCGATCCGGAGAAGAATGCCGAGGCCATGGCGCGCCTCGTGCGCGAGGCCGCGCGACGCGGGGCGATCTATGTGCAGACGCCGGAAATGACCGGTGCCGTGCAGAAGGATCGCGCCGGGCTCGCCGCCGTACTCCGCGACGAGGAGACGGACCTTATCGTCAAGAAGGCTTCCGAGCTTGCCGAGGAGCTCGGCATCCATCTGCATGTGGGGTCGACGGCCATCAAGCTCGCGGACGGCAAGATTGCCAACCGGGCCTTCCTGTTCGGTCCCGACGGCAAGAAGATCACCTCCTACGACAAGATCCATATGTTCGACGTCGATCTCGACAATGGCGAGAGCTGGCGCGAAAGCGCGGTCTACCGCCCGGGCGAACGGGCCGTGGTCGCGGATCTACCCTTTGCCAAACTCGGCTTCGGCGTCTGCTACGATGTGCGCTTCCCGCATCTCTTCCGGGCCGAGGCCATGGCGGGTGCGGAGATCCTGACGACGCCGGCCGCCTTCACCAAGCAGACCGGCGAAGCGCATTGGGAGATCCTGCTGCGGGCGCGCGCCATCGAAAACGGCGCCTATGTCATTTCGGCTGCGCAGGCGGGCGTGCATGAGGACGGTCGCGAGACCTTCGGCCATTCGATGATTGTCGGGCCTTGGGGCAAGGTGCTGGCGTCGGCCGGTGGGACCGGTGAGGACGTCATTGTTGCCGAGATCGATCTAGAGGCGGTCAAGGCCTGCCGGGCGAAGATCCCGAACCTCAAGAATGGTCGCGACTTCGCGCTCGACATCGCCCCCGTGCTGGCCAAGGGAGGCGTCACGGTTTGATCCGCTATTCCCTGTGCTGCGAAAAAGCGCATGAATTCGAGGGCTGGTTTTCCGAAAGTGCCGATTTCGACCGTCAGAAGGCATCGGGATATCTGACCTGTCCCGTGTGCGGTTCGCCGGAGGTGTCGAAGGTGCTGATGGCACCGGCAGTCTCGACGGCGCGTCAGAAGGAAGAGACCCAGGCGCTGGCGGTCTCGGAAGTACAGAAACAGGCCTTTGTGAAGCTCAAGGAAGCGATCCGCGAGATCCGTGCGAGCAGCGAGGATGTCGGCGAGAAGTTTCCCGAGGAAGCGCGCAAGATCCACTACGGCGAGGCGGAAGCGCGCGGCATCATTGGTCAGGCTTCGCCCGTCGAGGTCAAGTCGCTGATCGAGGAAGGCATCGAGATCGCGCCGCTGCCGGTCCTGCCGGACGACGTCAATTGACGGCGGGCGCCCACCATCTGGCGATCTACAATTTCGGCATCCATGTCGATGCCTCCAACAGTGCCGCCGTTCGCGGCTTCGTCCTACGGGAGCCGATGAACTTTGCGGCGGCGGAACGGGCTGCAGGTTTTGTCGCAAGGTCCGGATACAAGGGTGTTCCTGGACCACGCAGCTGGGGTCCTCTCGTCTTCCCCCGCTTTCTCGCCCAGCATGGCGATGGTGCCGGCGTGTCGTCGCTCTCGCTCTGGCAGGACATCGAAAGCCTGATGGCCTTCACCTATACCGGCGTGCATGCGGACGCCCTCAAGCACGCGCGCAACTGGAATATGGTGCAGGAATGGCCGCCGCTGGTGCTCTTCTGGGTGCCTGCCGGCAGGAGACCGGACTGGGAGGAGGCGGTCAAGCGGTTCGAGATGCTCGCCGATCACGGCCCCACGCCTGAAGCCTTCAGCTTCAAGTCCGCCTTCGGCCCAAATGGAAGCGCGCTCAGCATCGACAGGGCCCGGGTGAAGGCCCTTGCGGCGGAAAACTCGCGTGGGCAGGCCGACCTGCTCGAGCGTGTCGAGACCCTGCCCGTCTGAGCCCGTTCAGCCCTTGAAGCCATCGTCGTCGAGATAGGCCTGTTCTTCTGCCGTCGTCTGGCGGCCGAGGGCTGCATTGCGATGCGGGAAGCGGCCGAAGCGTTCGATCAGTTCGAGATGGACGATCGCCCACTTCAGTGGCTCGGCATCGCCGGTCTCGTCGCGATGCTTCTCCAACAGCGAGACGCTGAACCTCTGATCTTCCATCTCTTCCGAGTGCTCGAAAGGCAGGTAGAAGAAGGGACGCAGGACCGGTTCGACGCGCTTGTCAAAGCCCTTGGCGAGCGCACGATGCGCTGTCGTGCGTGCCAGCGAATCCGTTGCATAGGAATGGGCGCTGCCGCGAAAGAGATTGCGCGGGAACTGATCGAGCAACAGGAGCAGGGCGAGCGTGCCTTCCGGCGTTTCTTCCCAATCCGACAGCTCGCAGCGTGACGCCTTGAAGTGCAGGTCTGCGTAGTCCGCCTCGATTTCGGCATCGAGTGCTTCGTTGCGGGAGAACCAGGCTCCCGGACCGTGGCGGAGCCAGCATTCGATGACGTCGTGCGGCGAACTCATGCCGTCTGACCCGGGCGGGCGGCCAGCATCATGTAATTCACATCGGTATCTGCCGAGAGGTTCCACTGGTTCTGCAGGGGATTGAAGAAAACCCCCTTGGTTTCAAGGATATGCATGCCGTTGGCCGACAGGGGGCGCTCGATTTCTTCCGGACGGACGAGCTTTTCATACTGATGCGTGCCACGCGGCAGCCAGCGCAGGACATATTCGGCGCCGACAATGGCAAGCGCTGCGGCCTTCAGCGTGCGATTGATCGTGGAGACCAGCATCAAGCCGCCGGGGCGAACCATCGAGGCGCAGGTCGACAGGAAGAAATCGACGTCGGCGACGTGTTCGACGACTTCCATGTTGAGCACGATGTCGAAGGTCTCACCCTGGGCAGCCAGCGCTTCCGCCGTGACCGCACGGTAGTCGACATCGACGCCGCTCTGGGCGGAGTGGGTCATGGCGATCTTGATGTTCTTCTCGGATGCATCCGCGCCGAGCACGCTCGCGCCCATGCGGGCGACCGGTTCTGAGAGCAAGCCGCCTCCGCAGCCGATATCGAGGACCCGAAGACCTTCGAGCGGGCGCGCGCTTTTCGGGTCGCGGCCGTAATGCTCGATGACCTTCTCCCGGATGTAGGCCAAGCGTACCGGATTGATCTTGTGCAGCGGCTTGAACTTGCCGGTCGGATCCCACCACTCGGCCGCCATGGCGGAAAAGCGGTCGACCTCGGATTGATCGATGGTGGTGCGTGCTTCTGCACTCATGATGGAACCTCCTGCGGCAATTGGCCATGAAGTCGTCCCGATGGCCTGCAAAGTCAAGGGCGCGGTCGTCGCAGGCGCCTGCCTGGCGAGGAACCGGATGAGCGGGCGAAACGTTGTCGGCTCAAACGGGTGAGGTTCGCCTTGTCCCGGGCTACAGGAGAAGAAGCTATGAAAACAACCTGGTTTATCGCAGCGCTGGCCATGTCCGCCGGTGCCCTGCCGGCGGTTGCCGAGGCCGCCACGGCCTTTTCGACGGCCAATGTGAACATGCGGTCTGGACCCAGCACGCGCTATCCTGCCGTGATCGTGGTCCCCTCGGGCAGTCGCGTCAACATTCAGGGGTGCCTCTCCAGCGCCAATTGGTGCGACGTCTCCTACGCCGGCTATCGCGGCTGGGTTTCGGGATCCTACCTGCAGACCAGTTATTCGCAGCGCCGGGTCTATGTCGGGCCGCAATATTATCGCCCGCTCGGCATCCCGACCGTGACCTTCAGCATCGGACGTTATTGGGATGACCACTATCGCGGACGCTCTTTCTATCGCGATCGTGACCGCTGGCGCGATAACGACTGGCGAGACGACCGTCGTGACCGGGACCGCGACCGCGATCGCCGCGCCGACAACGACCGCAGATGGCGGGACGACGACCGCCGCAGGCAGGAAAACTCCAGAGACATGGATGACCGCGATCGGCATCCGCTGCGTCGCATGATGCAGCAGCAGCGCTGCGAGCGCGATCCGAGCGCCTGCCGCTGAGCAGTTTTATCGGATGGTCGAAGATCACAAAGGGGGCTTTCGAGCCCCCTTTTTGCGTGCCGGTGCCTGGGAGGGATAGCCCAGCTTTGCCGGCTACCTACTTGAAAAAGGCCGGATGTGCCGTACCGTTTGGGGGGCAAGTGGCCGTTGCGCCCCGGGAACATATAGACTAAAAGCCCCGCAACCTGAGGCTTTCTGCTCAGGCTTGTGATTTTTGTGCCGGAGTTTCCGGCGTCTTTCTAGGGCATATGGTTCAAGTCTATGGCTCGCATCGTCATGAAGTTCGGCGGGACGTCCGTCGCCAATCTGGAACGCATCTATAACGTCGCGCGCCATGTGAAACGCGAAGTGGATGCGGGTCACGAAGTGGCCGTCGTCGTCTCGGCCATGTCCGGCAAGACGAACGAGCTGGTCGACTGGGTGCAGAACATGCCCAAGGTGGCCGGTGCCGACTCGCCGTTCTACGATGCGCGCGAATATGATGCCGTCGTGGCGTCCGGCGAACAGGTCACGTCAGGTCTGCTTGCGATCGCTCTCCAGTCAATGGGCATCAATGCCCGCTCCTGGCAGGGCTGGCAGATCCCGATCAAGACCGATAACGCCCATGGCGCGGCCCGTATCCAGGAGATCGATGGCGCCGATATCATTCGCCGCATGGGCGAGGGTCAGGTGGCCGTCGTCGCCGGCTTCCAGGGCATCGGTCCCGACAACCGCATCGCGACGCTTGGCCGTGGCGGCTCGGATACCTCTGCCGTTGCCATTGCGGCCGGCGTGAAGGCCGACCGTTGCGACATCTATACCGACGTCGATGGCGTCTACACGACCGATCCGCGCATCGAGCCGAAGGCACGCCGCCTGAAGAAGATCGCCTTCGAGGAAATGCTCGAAATGGCCTCGCTCGGCGCCAAGGTGCTGCAGGTCCGCTCCGTCGAACTCGCCATGGTGCACAAGGTCCGCACCTTCGTGCGCTCCAGCTTTGAAGATCCCGATGCGCCGGGCATGGGCGATCTGATGAACCCGCCCGGTACGTTGATTTGCGATGAGGAAGAGATCGTGGAACAGGAAGTCGTCACCGGTATTGCCTATGCCAAGGATGAAGCCCAGATTTCGCTGCGCCGCCTGGCCGACCGGCCGGGTGTGTCTGCCGCGATCTTCGGACCGCTCGCCGAGTCCCACATCAATGTCGACATGATCGTCCAGAACATCTCGGAAGATGGTTCGAAGACCGACATGACCTTCACCGTGCCCTCGGGCGACGTGGACAAGGCGCTTGCCGTTCTCGGCTCCAACAAGGAAAAGATCGGCTTCGACGTAGTCCAGAGCGAGAAGGGTCTCGTCAAGGTTTCCGTCATCGGCATTGGCATGCGCAGCCATGCGGGCGTTGCCGCGACCGCTTTCCGTGCGCTGGCCGACAAGGGCATCAACATCAAGGCGATCACCACCTCGGAGATCAAGATCTCGATCCTGATCGACGGTCCCTATGCCGAGCTTGCGGTTCGGACTTTGCATTCCTGCTACGGTCTGGATAAGAATTGATTCCTGAGAGCGGACAGGCGTGACCCGACCCCTGAAAAGGTAAGGGTAACAATCCGCTGACCAATGGGAAGTGGAGCACAAACGCGATGAGAGACCTTTCTGCGGGTCCCCGCGTCCTCCTCAAGCGGCTGCGCGAACTGATGGCGGAGCCGCTCGAGCCGCAGGAGCGACTGGATCGGATCGTTCGCCAGATCGCGAACAACATGGTCGCAGAGGTGTGCTCCGTCTATGTGCTGCGCTCCGACGGGGTGCTCGAACTCTACGCGACCGAAGGTCTGAACAAGGACGCGGTTCACCTGGCCCAGCTGAAGATGGGTCAGGGTCTCGTCGGCACGATCGCGGCCTCTGCCCAGTCCCTCAATCTTTCGGATGCTCAGGCGCATCCGGCCTTCCGCTACCTGCCGGAAACCGGCGAAGAGATCTACCACTCCTTCCTCGGGGTGCCGATCCTGCGCGCAGGGCGAAGCCTTGGCGTTCTCGTCGTGCAGAACAAGGCGCAGCGCAATTATCGCGAGGATGAGCTCGAAGCACTCGAGACGACCGCGATGGTCATCGCCGAGATGATTGCGACCGGCGAGCTCAAGAAGATCACGCGACCGGGGCTCGAGCTCGATCTGACGCGTCCGGTGACGATCGAGGGCGACAGCTATTCCGAAGGCATCGGCCTTGGTTATGTCGTGCTGCACGAGCCGCGCATCGTCGTCACCAACCTGCTGAACGAAGACAGCGAAACTGAAATCCGTCGACTGGCAACGGCTTTGGGTTCGCTGCGCATCTCGATCGACGACATGCTGTCGCGGCGCGAGATCTCCATGGAAGGCGAGCATCGCGACGTGCTCGAGACCTACCGCATGTTCGCCCATGACCAGGGCTGGGTGCGGCGCATGGAAGAGGCGATCCATAACGGCCTGACGGCGGAAGCCGCGGTCGAGAAGGTGCAAAGCGACACCAAGGCGCGCATGATGCGCCTGACGGATCCTTATCTGCGCGAGCGGATGCATGACTTCGACGATCTTGCGAACCGCTTGCTGCGCCAGCTCACCGGCTTTTCGCCGCACAGTGCCGCCGAAGGCTTTCCGAACGATGCGATCGTCTTTGCGCGCGCCATGGGGGCGGCCGAGCTTCTCGACTATCCGCGCGCCAATCTGCGCGGCCTCGTACTCGAAGAAGGTGCGGTCACGAGCCATGTGGTGATCGTGGCCCGCGCCATGGGTATTGCCGTCGTTGGTCAGGCGGCCGGTGCCGTCGCGCTCGCGGAAAACGGCGATCCCGTCATCATCGACGGCGATGACGGCAAGGTGCATGTGCGCCCGGTCGGCGACCTGCAGAAGGCCTATGAGGAGAAGGTGCGGCTGCGCGCCCGTCGGCAGGAACAGTTTCGCGCCCTGCGCGATGTCGAGCCGGTGACCAAGGACGGGCATCGGATCAAGCTGCAGATGAATGCCGGCCTGCTGGTCGACCTGCCGCAGCTGGCCGATTCCGGCGCCGATGGCATCGGGCTCTTCCGGACCGAGCTGCAGTTCATGATCTCCTCGACCATGCCGAAGGGCGAGGAGCAGGAGAGCTTCTACCGGAATGTGCTGAAGCAGGCCGATGGGCGCCCGGTCACGTTCCGCACGCTCGATATCGGCGGGGACAAGGTCGTTCCTTATTTCCGCAGCCAGGAAGAGGAAAACCCGGCCCTGGGCTGGCGGGCGATCCGCCTGTCGCTCGACAGGCCGGGCCTGCTGCGCACCCAGTTGCGCGCGCTGTTGAAAGCCGCCTCCGGTGCCGAGCTCAAGATGATGCTGCCCATGGTGACCGAGGTTTCGGAGATCCGGCAGGTGCGCGAGCTGATGCAGAAGGAGATCCAGCATATCTCCAAATTCGGCCATCAGCTGCCGAAGAAGCTGCAGTTCGGCGCTATGCTCGAAGTGCCGGCGCTGCTCTGGCAGCTCGATGAGCTGATGGACGAGGTGGATTTCGTTTCGGTCGGCTCGAACGACCTGTTCCAGTTCGCCATGGCGGTTGATCGCGGCAATGCGCGCGTGTCGGATCGCTTCGATGTGCTGGGTCGTCCGTTCCTCCGGATCCTGCGGGATATCGTGCGCGCCTCCGAGCGCAACAAAACGCCGGTCACGCTCTGCGGGGAAATGGCGTCGAAGCCGCTTTCCGCCATGGCGCTGCTCGGGATCGGCTTCCGCTCGATTTCGATGTCACCGACGGCAATCGGCCCGGTCAAGGCCATGCTGCTCGGGTTGGATGTCGGCCGCTTGTCGGAGGTTCTGACGGCTGCGCTTGACGACGACACCCCGGGCGTGTCAGTGCGCGACCTGCTGGTCCGCCATGCGGAAGAGCACAATATCCCCGTCTGATTTTTGGCGACTGACCTTGGAGTAAAGGGTGGCGAAGCTTCCTGTCGAGAAAATGCGCGAGCTTGAGCGCCGGTTCGGCGAGATCGAGGCGCGAATGTCGGCAGGACCGGCAGCCGATGTCTATGTGAAGCTGGCTTCCGAGTATTCCGAACTCGAGCCCGTGGTGAAGAAGATCCGCGCCTATGAAGCGGCGACCGGCGAAGCGGCCGACCTGCGCGCCATGCTTGCCGACAAGGCGACCGACCGGGAGATGCGCGATCTCGCGGATATGGAGCTGCCGGAGGTGGAGAGCCGGATCGAGACGCTCGAAGGCGAGATACAGATCCTGCTCCTGCCGAAGGATGCCGCCGACGAGAAGAGCGCGATCCTCGAAATCCGCGCCGGCACGGGCGGATCGGAAGCTGCCCTCTTCGCCGGCGATCTTTTCCGCATGTATGAGCGCTTTGCCTCGACCAAGGGCTGGAAGGTCGAGGTCCTCTCCGCCAGCGAAGGAGAAGCGGGTGGTTTCAAGGAAATCATCGCGACAATCAGCGGGCGGGGCGTCTTCTCCAGGCTGAAATTCGAATCCGGCGTTCACCGGGTGCAGCGCGTTCCGGAGACGGAAGCGAGCGGACGTATTCATACGTCTGCGGCAACCGTTGCTGTTCTGCCGGAGGCCGAGGAGATCGATATTGAAATCCGGCCCGAAGACATCCGGATCGACACGATGCGATCGTCGGGCGCCGGCGGCCAGCACGTTAACACGACCGACTCGGCCGTGCGCATCACGCACCTGCCGACGGGGCTGATCGTGACCTCGTCGGAAAAGTCGCAGCACCAGAACCGCGCCAAGGCGATGCAGGTGCTGCGGTCGAGACTCTACGACATCGAACGGCAGAAGATGGACAGCGAGCGTTCCGCCAACCGCAAGAGCCAGGTCGGCTCGGGCGACCGGTCGGAGCGCATCCGGACCTATAATTTCCCGCAGGGCCGTGTGACGGATCACCGGATCAACCTGACGCTCTACAAGCTCGACAAGATGATCGAAGGCGACCTCGACGAAATGCTCGATGCCTTGATCTCCGACTACCAGGCGGGCCAGCTCGCTCAGCTCGGCGAGACGCAATGAGTGCCGGAGCGCCCTCGGCGAAATCTCTCATCGCCGAGGCCCGCCGTCGGTTTGCCGAAGCCGGCTTGGTCGATACGGCGACGGATGCACGGATCCTGGTTTGCGGACTGCTGAACCTTGACGCTAGCGCGCTGCTGCTGCACGGGGACGAGCCCGTCTCAAGCGCGATGGTTGCCCAAGTCGAGCAGGCGATCCTGCGAAGGCTCGCGCGGGAGCCGGTTTACCGGATCCTGGGGCGCCGCGACTTTTATGGGCTCGATCTGACCCTATCCGCCGGAACGCTTGAACCGCGACCCGATACCGAAATCCTCGTTGACGTGATCTTGCCACATCTCCGGTCTATGGTGCTTGAAGGTCGTCAACCGAAGATCGTCGATCTTGGAACGGGAACCGGAGCCATTGCGCTCGCGTTGTTATCAGAATGCCCAGAGGCCGAGGCCATCGGGGTCGATATTTCACAAGACGCGTTGAGGACTGCCCAAGACAATGCAGAGTGCAACGGACTGTCCGCGCGCTTTGCGACGAGACCCGGTCCATGGTTTGACCAGACGCCGGAACGCTTCGACATCATCGTTTCCAACCCACCCTATATCCGCAGCGCAGTGGTTGCTGGCCTGGAACCCGAGGTGGTGAAGTATGATCCGATGGCAGCACTCGACGGAGGGTCCGATGGTCTCGACGCCTATCGCGCGATTGCGGAAGCCGCGCCGGGACACCTCGAGACGCATGGCGTGGTGGGGCTCGAGATCGGCTTCGATCAACGGAATGAGGTCGTTCAAATCTTTGAACTAGCAGGCTTTTCTCTTCTGGAAGAGCGCCGGGACTATGGCGGCAACGACCGTGTCCTGGTGTTTGCGCTTAACCTTGATTAGCGGCTTTGCTGCGTCTGCTAAGGATAATTTCGGGAAACCGAGAAAAAGGCTTGGTTTTCCGAATGAAGCGTAATAGTTTGCGGGCACGCAACGGGCGGCGGGGAAAGAACGAAGATTCGTTCGCGACTGGGCCGGCTTCGAAAAAGGTTCGCTGTCGAACTCGGCGAAGCACGACAGGACTGTTGCGTAACTCAGTAAACTCGACTTTCACCAGCGGCGAGCAAGGCGAGAGCGCGGTCTGTCGGCGGCGCGTGGATCCTTGGTCCGGTTCAACCAGAGCCAATGGCATTGCCCTTTATCAGCACAACAAAGACATTCAGGTGAAGCATCTATGAGGCCAGGACAGCAGAACAAGCGTGGTCGGGGGCGTAACAATAATGGCGGCGGCGGCGGTGGAAACAACAATTTCAACCGCAAGGGCCAGAACCCGCTGACCCGGACCTATGACAGCTCCGGCCCTGACATAAAGATCCGCGGCACTGCCCAGCATATTGCAGAGAAGTACGCCACGCTCGCACGCGACGCCCAGAGCGCCGGCGACCGCGTCATGGCGGAAAACTACCTGCAGCATGCCGAGCACTACAACCGCATCATCGCGGCCGCCCAGGCGCAGATGCAGGAACGCTTCCAGCGTGACGATCGCGACGATCAAAACGATCGCCAGGATTACAGCGAGCGCGACGGCGAGGATTTCGACGGTTCGGACGACAATGGCGCCCAGGCCAGCGATCGCGGCAACCAGCAGCAGCCCCAACCGCAGCAGCAGAACCGCGGCCAGCAGCATGAGCGCCGTCAGCGCGAGCCGCAGCCGCAGCCACAGCCGGAAATTGCCGGATCGGGTCCGCAGCCGGTGATCGAGGACATGCCGGCGGAAGCCGCAGCCGCAGCCGCCGAAAGTGCCGCCGAAGCCGGCGGCGAGCGCCAGCCGCGTCGCCGCAACGCCGGAAACCGTCCGCGTCGCCAGCCCCGTCGCAGCGCTGCTGCAGACGAAGGCGGCGAGGGCGCGAACGGCGAGGGAGGCGACGCCCCGGCGCTGGCCGAGGCCGCTTCCGAATGAGCTTTTCCGGCTCGAATTGACGATTGCAAAGCTCCGGGCCTCGGCCCGGAGTTTTTCGTTTATCTGCCTCTTTAAAGGGCAAAATTCCGCTCCCATATCTCGGTCAAGAGAGCGGTTTCCGCTCCGGGGTCCGCCGCTTCCGGGGGCCTCATCCAAACCATCCGACCTGTGCCGATTGCGGGCAGGGCGGGGAAACGGAGAGTGACGATGAATATCGAGAAATATTCCGAACGCGTGCGCGGTTTTCTGCAGTCCGCGCAAACCTATGCCCTGTCGGAGGGGCACCAGCAATTCACGCCCGAACATGTGCTGAAAGTTCTGCTCGACGACGAGCAGGGCATGGCTTCGTCGCTGATCAGCCGAGCCGGCGGTGACTCGAAAGAAGTGCGCATGGCCAACGATGCCGCCCTTGCCAAGCTTCCGAAGGTTTCGGGCGGCAATGGGCAGGTCTATCTGGCGCAGCCCCTGGCCAAGGTCTTTTCGACCGCCGAAGATGCGGCGAAGAAGGCCGGCGACAGTTTTGTCACCGTCGAGCGCTTGCTGCTGGCACTCGCGATCGAATCCTCTGCATCGACGTCGGCGTCACTGAAAAAGGGTGGCGTGACGGCGAATGCCCTCAACCAGGTGATCAACGAGGTCCGCAAGGGTCGCACCGCCGATGGCGCCAATGCCGAGGCCGGTTTCGACGCGCTGAAGAAATATGCCCGTGATCTGACGGCAGAAGCCCGCGAAGGCAAGCTCGATCCGGTCATCGGCCGTGACGACGAGATCCGCCGGACGATCCAGGTTCTGTCCCGCCGCACCAAGAACAATCCCGTGCTGATCGGTGAACCCGGCGTCGGCAAGACGGCAATCGCCGAAGGGCTTGCCTTGCGCATCGTCAATGGTGACGTGCCGGAAAGCCTGAAAGACAAGAAGCTGATGGCGCTCGACATGGGTGCCTTGATCGCGGGTGCCAAATATCGCGGCGAATTCGAGGAACGGCTGAAGGCCGTGCTCAACGAAGTGCAGGCGGAGAATGGCGAGATCATCCTGTTCATCGACGAGATGCATACGCTGGTCGGCGCCGGCAAGGCCGATGGCGCGATGGACGCCTCGAACCTGCTGAAGCCCGCTCTGGCGCGCGGCGAGCTGCATTGCGTGGGTGCCACGACGCTCGATGAATATCGCAAGCATGTCGAGAAGGATCCGGCCCTTGCCCGGCGTTTCCAGCCGGTCATGGTCGATGAGCCGACCGTGGAAGACACGATCTCGATCCTGCGCGGCCTGAAGGAGAAATACGAGCAGCACCACAAGGTGCGGATCTCGGACTCGGCTCTCGTGGCGGCGGCGACCCTGTCGAACCGCTACATCACCGACCGCTTCCTGCCCGACAAGGCAATCGACCTGATGGACGAGGCCGCCTCGCGGCTTCGTATGCAGGTGGATTCGAAGCCCGAAGAGCTCGACGAACTCGATCGCCGTATCATCCAGCTGAAGATCGAGCGCGAGGCCTTGAAGAAGGAAACCGATGCGGCCTCGGCCGACCGGCTGACCCGTCTCGAAACCGAGCTCACCTCGCTCGAGGAAGAAGCGGATGCGCTGACGGCCCGCTGGCAGGCGGAAAAGCAGAAGCTGGGCCTGGCTGCCGACCTCAAGCGCCAGCTCGATGAAGCCCGCAATGAACTTGCCATCGCACAGCGTCAGGGCGAGTTCCAGCGTGCGGGCGAGCTCGCCTACGGGGTAATCCCGAAGCTCGAGAAGGAGCTGGTGGACGCGGAAGCCCAGGACGGCTCGGCTGCCGGCAACATGGTGCAGGAAGTCGTCACCCCCGATGGCATCGCCCATGTCGTGTCGCGCTGGACCGGGATTCCGGTCGACAAGATGCTGGAAGGCGAGCGCGACAAGCTGCTTCGCATGGAAGACGAGCTTGCCAAATCGGTCGTCGGTCAGGGGGATGCAGTCCAGGCCGTGTCGCGTGCCGTCCGTCGCGCCCGTGCCGGTCTTCAGGATCCGAACCGGCCGATCGGCTCGTTCATCTTCCTCGGCCCCACGGGTGTGGGCAAGACCGAGCTCACCAAGTCGCTCGCGCGTTTCCTGTTCGATGACGAGACCGCGATGGTCCGGCTCGACATGTCGGAATATATGGAGAAACACTCCGTTGCCCGACTGATCGGGGCGCCTCCCGGCTATGTCGGTTACGAGGAGGGCGGGGCGCTGACGGAAGCGGTTCGGCGCAAGCCCTACCAGGTCGTGCTGTTCGACGAGATCGAGAAGGCGCATCCTGACGTCTTCAACGTGCTCCTGCAGGTGCTCGATGACGGGCGTCTGACGGATGGACAGGGTCGGACGGTCGACTTCAAGAACACGATCATCATCATGACCTCGAACCTCGGGGCCGATTACCTGACCTCGCTCGGCGAGGATCAGGATGTCGACCAGGTTCGCGACCAGGTGATGGAAGTGGTGAAAGCCTCGTTCCGGCCGGAATTCCTGAACCGTGTCGACGAGATCATCCTCTTCCACCGGCTGCGCCGGACGGAGATGGGCGCGATCGTCGACATCCAGATGAAGCGGCTCCTGTCGCTGCTTTCCGAACGCAAGATCGTCATCGATCTCGCCCCGGACGCCCGGGCCTGGCTTGCGGACAAGGGGTACGATCCGGTCTATGGCGCCCGGCCGCTGAAGCGGGTGATCCAGAAATACCTGCAGGATCCGCTCGCCGAGCAGATCCTCTCGGGCCATGTGCTGGATGGATCCGAGGTGACGATCGAGGCCGGAAGCGACCGGCTGTTGATCGCGCCCAAGGGGGCGGTGAGTGCTGCGGCCTAACGTGCGGCACATCTTCTGAAACAAAAACGGCGGTCCTTGCGGGCCGCCGTTTGCATTTGGACGCTGTTGCTGCCGCCTATCGGCTTGCGACCTGGGCCGGACGCCCGCCCGTCTGCAGCAGGGTATCGATACGCTGGCGCTCCTGCTGGAAGGCGGCAAGGGCCGGTCCCTCCAGGGCCTTGCCGCCGGGCAGGCGCACCTTCATGGCATCGACCTTGGTGCCGTTGACAATCAGTTCGTAATGCAGGTGTGAGCCGGTGGACGAACCGGTGGATCCGACGAAACCGATCACCTGGCCCTGCTTGACCTTGGCGCCGGGCACGATGCCCTTGGCGATGCCGCTCTGGTGGTTGTAGGAGGTGACATAGCCATTGGCATGACGGATCAGGGTCTGATTGCCATAGCCCGAGGCCCAGCCCGCCTTTTCGACGACACCATTGCCCGACGCGATGATCGGCGTGCCGCGCGGGGCTGCCCAGTCGACGCCGGTATGCATGCGCGAATAACCGAGGATCGGATGCCGGCGCATGCCAAAGCCCGAGGTGAAACGACCGTTCGGCACGGGATTTCTGAGCAGGAACTGGCGGATCGACTTGCCGTTCTCGTCGAAATAATCGATCGAGCCGTCTTCCGGATCCTGGAAGCGGTAGAACTGGGTGATCGTGTCGCCGAAGCGGGCACGCACATACAGAAGCTCGCTGTCGTCGGTCGCCTTGCCTTCGTCATCGGTGACGGAGAAGACGGCTTCCAGCATGTCGGTCGGCTTGAGCTGTGCCTGGAAATCGACATTGGCTGCCAGCAGCCGGATGACCTGCGCGGTTAGATCCTGGTTCATGCCGTAGGACAGGGCTGCGCGGTAGATGCCGTCATAGACCCGCGGCAGATCACGCCCTGACATCATGGTCGGCTGTGAGCTGTCGAAAGCGCCGGCGATCGCGTCTATGACCGGCGGTTCCGACCCCTCGACAAGGCGGCCCGCGTCGTTGACGGCAAGCGTCGCGATGTGTTCGGTCCGGTTGTAGAGCGAAAAGCGCACGAGCCGCACTTCGTCGCCGCGCTGCAAGAGGCCGATCCGAATGATGTCGCCTTCGACCAGTTCCGGATTGCGCATGAAGGGGGCCAGCGCCTCGCCGACATCCTCGGCCTTGGCGGCGGGATAGCCGGCGGCCGTCATCAGGGCGGCGACCGATTGCGGCCGGCGCGCGGGCAGGATGTCATCGGCATATTCCGGGGTCATCGGCGTGATGATCTCGGGCTCGGCGATGCTCATATTTTCCTCGACGATACGCGCCGTCATGCCGACGGCGAGATCGAGGCCGGTGTCCTCCGTGTCGAAGCGGCGTGGATCGATATAATAGAGCGCGGCGACCTGGGTATTGCCATCGGTCAGCACCGATCCGTTGGA
>NZ_CP096478.1:3325000-3557500 GCF_056501445.1 Rhizobium sp. K33 | reverse complement strand
GCTAAAGCCATGCACCGAAGCTGAGGATGTGCAGCAATGCACGTGGTAGCGGAGCGTTCCGTAAGCCTGTGAAGGGAGACCCGTGAGGGCTCCTGGAGGTATCGGAAGTGCGAATGTTGACATGAGTAACGATAAAGAGGGTGAGAGACCCTCTCGCCGAAAGACCAAGGGTTCCTGCTTAAAGTTAATCTGAGCAGGGTTAGCCGGCCCCTAAGATGAGGCAGAAATGCGTAGTCGATGGGAACCACGTTAATATTCGTGGGCCTGGTGGTAGTGACGGATTGCGTAACTTGTTCATTCTTATTGGATTGAATGGGCGAGGAAGCGGTTCCAGGAAATAGCTCCACCGTACAGACCGTACCCGAAACCGACACAGGTGGTCAGGTAGAGTATACCAAGGCGCTTGAGAGAACTATGTTGAAGGAACTCGGCAAATTGCACGCGTAACTTCGGAAGAAGCGTGACCCCTTTGCACGCAAGTGTAATGGGGTGGCACAGACCAGGGGGTAGCGACTGTTTATCAAAAACACAGGGCTCTGCGAAGTCGCAAGACGACGTATAGGGTCTGACGCCTGCCCGGTGCTGGAAGGTTAAGAGGAGAGGTGCAAGCTTTGAATCGAAGCCCCAGTAAACGGCGGCCGTAACTATAACGGTCCTAAGGTAGCGAAATTCCTTGTCGGGTAAGTTCCGACCTGCACGAATGGCGTAACGACTTCCCCGCTGTCTCCAACATAGACTCAGTGAAATTGAATTCCCCGTGAAGATGCGGGGTTCCTGCGGTCAGACGGAAAGACCCCGTGCACCTTTACTATAGCTTTACACTGGCATTCGTGTCGGCATGTGTAGGATAGGTGGTAGGCTTTGAAGCTCGGACGCCAGTTTGAGTGGAGCCATCCTTGAAATACCACCCTTATCGTCATGGATGTCTAACCGCGGTCCGTCATCCGGATCCGGGACAGTGTATGGTGGGTAGTTTGACTGGGGCGGTCGCCTCCGAAAGAGTAACGGAGGCGCGCGATGGTGGGCTCAGACCGGTCGGAAATCGGTCGTCGAGTGCAATGGCATAAGCCCGCCTGACTGCGAGACTGACAAGTCGAGCAGAGACGAAAGTCGGTCATAGTGATCCGGTGGTCCCGTGTGGAAGGGCCATCGCTCAACGGATAAAAGGTACGCCGGGGATAACAGGCTGATGACCCCCAAGAGTCCATATCGACGGGGTTGTTTGGCACCTCGATGTCGGCTCATCGCATCCTGGGGCTGGAGCAGGTCCCAAGGGTTTGGCTGTTCGCCAATTAAAGCGGTACGTGAGCTGGGTTCAGAACGTCGTGAGACAGTTCGGTCCCTATCTGCCGTGGGTGTAGGAATATTGACAGGATCTGTCCCTAGTACGAGAGGACCGGGATGGACATATCTCTGGTGGACCTGTTGTCCTGCCAAGGGCATAGCAGGGTAGCTATATATGGAAGGGATAACCGCTGAAGGCATCTAAGCGGGAAACCCACCTGAAAACGAGTATTCCCTATCAGAGCCGTGGAAGACGACCACGTTGATAGGACGGGTGTGGAAGCGCAGCAATGTGTGAAGCTTACCGTTACTAATAGCTCGATTGGCTTGATCGTTCTCATTGCTTGTGTTCATCGAAGATGAACAAAAGCCATCTGTTTTGTCCTCACGCTGTCGCATCCTTCGGATGCTTCGCTGCGGACGGCGCGCCAAACTCTTGGCGACGGCTTATCAGCCTGTATGGGTGCCATACCCATCGCTTGAAAAACAAAAGACGTGTTCAAAAAAACAGGCGAATGCCTGCCAGCTTCTCAATTGATTGCCCTTAGCCGACCTGGTGGTTATGGCGGGGTGGCTGCACCCGTTCCCATTCCGAACACGGCCGTGAAACGCCCCAGCGCCAATGGTACTTCGTCTCAAGACGCGGGAGAGTAGGTCGCTGCCAGGTCTGCTAAAGGCAATCAAAATCTTCTCAACACACACTCGGCCCAAGCCGAAATCTTAGGGCCGCTCTCAAAGCGGCCCTTTCGCTTTAAAAAGTCTTTCATGCGTCAGAACAGCCGTTCGACGCTCTTGGCGCGGGGTGGAGCAGCCCGGTAGCTCGTCAGGCTCATAACCTGAAGGCCGCAGGTTCAAATCCTGCCCCCGCAACCAAAAAAAACCCTCCATAAACGCCGATCTCGCAAAAGCCCGTCGGCACAGGCCAACAGCGGCGCCAGCCGGTAAAGCTGTTGATGTCACACGACAGGTGACAGGCCAGCAGGTCCCGATCCAACTGCGCCTTGAGGCTTAGTTCCATCTCTTGCGCCTTCTCCTTGGCTTGATGGGCCGCAATCTTTCCTTTGGCGAGATTCGACTGCAGCGCTCTTACCTCCTTAAGGAGCACACAGCGGTGTTCGTCGTGACCTTGCCCCGCTGAACTAATCCATTTTGAAGTAAGCTCTGGCCCATCGAGAGGACCAGAGAATGAAGCGCAACCGTTTCACGGACGAACAGATCATCGGGATACTGAAGGAGCACGAGGCAGGCACGTCGGTCTCGGAGCTTTGCCGCAAGCACGGCGTCAGCGATGCCAGCATCTATAAATGGAAAGCGAAGTTCGGCGGCATGGACGTGTCCGAAGCCAAGAGGCTGAAGACGCTGGAAGACGAGAACGCGAAGCTGAAGCGGCTCCTGGCGGACGCAATGCTCGACAATGCGGCTTTGAAGGACCTGTTGGGAAAGAAGTGGTGACGCCCGCAGCAAGGCGGAAAGCTGTCGTGCATCTGATGGATCACCACCAGATGAGCGAACGGCGGGCGTGTAAAGCCAGCGGCTTTTGCCGAATGACGGTCCGTTACGAAACCAGGCGCAGCGACGATGATCGTCTTCGCGAGCGAATGAAAGCATTGGCGCATGAGCGCCGTCGATTTGGCTATAGACGCATCCACGTGCTGCTCAAGCGCGAAGGGCACCGTGTGAACCACAAGAAGCTCTTCCGGCTGTATCGGGAGGAGAAGCTGACGGTGCGCAAGCGCGGCGGCCGGAAACGAGCGATCGGCAAACGTGCGCCGATGCTGGTCCCGATGACGGCCGATGATCGTTGGTCGCTGGACTTCGTGTCGGATCAACTCACCGATGGCCGCAGGTTCCGGGTGCTGACGATCGTCGATGATTGCACCAGGGAATGCCTGGGCCTCGTCGCCGATACATCGCTCTCGGGCCTTCGGGTTGCTCGTGAGCTGGATCGGATCATCGAGAAGCGTGGCAAGCCTAAGATGATCGTCAGTGACAACGGGAGCAAGTTCACCAGCAACGCGATCCTGCAATGGACTGACCAGGTCAAGGTGGAATGGCACTACATCGCACCGGGCAAGCCGATCCAAAACGCCTTCATCGAAAGCTTCAATGGCCGACTGCGGGATGAACTCCTGAACGAGACGCTCTTCTCGTCACTGAGCCATGCCCGATCAGCGCTCTCAAGCTGGCGTAGCGACTACAACGATCATCGACCACATTCCGGCCTCGGCTGGCTGACACCGGCCGAGTTTGCCCAGACCATCAACCCGCGACGTGATGCGGTGCTGCGCAGCCGGAATGGCTCCGCACCGCAACCCGCCGCTACCGCCCACAATGCAGCAACCCAAAATCGCCGGAGCGAATTCAAAACCGGATAAAACTTGGGGGCAAGGTCAGTCGACGCCGCGGAATGGCAGATCGGCGCGACACGCATCAGTTTCGAACCCGCGGATCTCAACACAAATTCTGAAAAGCGCGCACCGGGCATGCCCGTTGAAGTCTATAGCGAGACTGGAGAGCGAACCGTCATCTCTTGCCTTGCGAAACCGTTCGTGGATCAAGGCATGAAGGGGTCCGGGAGGAGTGACAAATTGGGCGGCTGGAGAGCCGCCCAGTGTTGATCGCCTTTTCAGACTTACTTGGCCAAGCTGGCCTTGATTTCGGCCACTGTCCCGGACTCCATCTGGCCGACTGTCGTCACTTCTCCATCGGTGATCTTCCACAGACGGAAGGGGCCGGTGATGTCGCCGTATTGGTCGAAGCTCACAGGGCCGATGACGCCTTCATATTTGATCGGCTTGCCGTCCTTGAGCAGACTGAGCGCCTTCTCGAATTCGGCCTTGCCGGCGTAGATCGGCGTGCCGCCGGGTGCTGTGACTTCCGAAATCGCCGTCTTGATCGCGTCCTTGTCGGCCTTGCCTGCCTTGGCGATCGCGAGAGCCACAATCGCGCCGGCATCATAGGAGCGGTCTGCTGCCGGCGCCGATGGCTCGATGCCGCCGGAGAACTCCGCGTAGTTCGCGTTGAAGTACTCGGTCGAGGCCGTCGGCGTGGTACCGGAAGATGTGCCGTATGCCTCGTTCAGATATTGCGGGCCGACGCTGGCGATGAAGTCCTTGGAGTTCATGCCATCATTGAACAGGAATTTCTGGACGCCGCCGCTGGAAATCCAGGCGCGGGCAATCGTTGCTCCGTCCACCGGCGTGGAGATGAGATAAAGCGCATCCGGCTCACCTTCCATGGCAACCGACGCTTCTGACGAGTAGCTGGCCTGCTTCTCGTTATAGGGTGTCGTCGAGGTGATCGCGCCGCCAAGCTTGGTATAGGCCGCGGTAAACTCCTGCATCAGGTTGTTGCCGAAGTCGTTGTTGACGTGAATGATCGCAATCTTCTTCATGCCCTGGTCGAGCGCGTATCTCGCTGCGGCTGTTCCTTGCAGGGCGTCAGATGTGATGGTGCGGAAGAACACACCATTGGTCTTGCCCTCGCGGCCGAGGGCCGTCAGCGTCGGGGAAGAGGATGCCGGAGATACCTGAACGACACCGGCAGGTGCGGTGACGGAGGTGAGGATCGGGATCGAAACCGAGGAAATGATGCCGCCGATGACGACCGGCACCTTCTTGATGTTGACGAGCTGTGTGGCCTGATCCACGGCGACATTGCCCTGGCTCTGGCTGTCGCGCGTGTCCATCACGAGCTTGCAGCCATCAACGCCGCCCGCTTCGTTGAAGTCACGGAAGGCCATTTCGACGGATTTTGCGCCGGCTTTGCCGTATTCGCCTGCGGGGCCGGTGAGCTCCATGACCACACCGACGGTGATGTCGCATTCCTGCGCGAAGGCCGGTGCAGCACCGACCGCAAGGCCGGCAAGCATGGTCGATGTCAGAACGAGGTGTTTCAGTTGATTTCCCTTACTCATGTCATTCCCCTTTGTTGAGATTATATTTCATGATGCTGCCGTGGCGCCCGGTGCGGTCCCGCTCGAGCGTGTAGACGTCCCCTTCCAGTTCGCGCGCGCCGGCCATGGCGGTCTCGATCTCCGCCAGATCGGCATCGGACAGGATGACATCGGAGATGGCGAGGTTGGAGGCGAGGTGATCGCGATTGCGCGCGCCGACGATCACCGCCGTGACGCCTGGCCGGCGGAGCATGGCGGCACTGGCAATCGTGGCGATGTCGGTCGCATGACGGTCCGCCACCTTGCGAAGCGTTGCAAGCAATGCCTGAAACAGATCCCAGCCACCGAGATCGTCGATGATCAGCTTGTATTTGGTCAGCGAACGGTTCTCGAGCGGATGCTCTGGCTCCGTCTTGCCAAGCCAGCGATCGGAGAGGAAGCCACCGGCGACCGTGCCGTAGCAGAACAGCGCGAAATCACGCTGAGCAGCGAGCCCGACCATGCGCTTTTCGGGGCGCCGGTCGAGCAGCGAATATTGCAGTTGCAGCGAGGTCAGCGGGATCCCGCCATCGAGGATCGCCGTGACATGCTCGCTGTCGAAATTCGTGGCGCTGATCTTGTCGATCCGCCCATCGGCTTGCAGTTCCTTCAGCCAGCCGAGCGTGTCCAGCCAGGCTGGCATTGCATAGTCCCACCAGTGAAACTGGACGAGATCGAGCCGCTCCATGTTCAGCCGCTTGCGCGACGTGTCGATCACGCCTTCCACATAGGATCTGGTGATTGTCGGGAGAACGCCGAGATCGGGTACGAATTTGGTGTGAACGCGAATGCGATCGAGTCCGGCCTGGCCGTGCAGGTCGCGGTAGCGCAGCCTGAACCGTCCGATCAGATCTTCCACGCCTGTGTAGATGTCGGCGCAGTCGAAGGTGGTGATGCCGGCATCGGCAAAGGCCACCATATCCTCGATCGCCATCTCCGCATCGATGGCGCCATGGCCGCCCGCCAGCTGCCATCCGCCGCGGATGACGCGGGAGATTTCGTAACCGGGGGCTATGGAGATACGCTGCATCTTATTCTTTTCCTTCGAGGGGCACGGCCGTCGTTGCGGCATGGCTGAAACTGCGAAGCCCGGTCCGGCGAATTCTCAGGCGGGTTGAGCAGTTGGGATCCGGACAGGCGATCTCCGCATCCGTTGTCATCCAGTCATGCGCATGGGTGGGGCGTTGCTTGGCGGCGAGAAGGGGAAGTACGGAGGCGAGCGAATAAATCGAGATGCCTTGTCCTGGAGGAAGATAAAGCATCTCGCCCTGCAGCTCGAAATAGTCGCCTGGCCTGGCGCCGCAGTAGACGGCGCCGTCTTCGGAGATCACCACCTCGACACGCAGATCATAAAGCTCGAAAGTATCATCTTTAGCGCCCATCGATTTCCCTCACGCTGCTTCGTCGCCAGCGTCGAGGCGCCCTCGCACGAGATCGAAGGAGCGTCCGATGTCGTTGGAAAGCGCGTTCACGGCAGCCTCTTCATCGCGTGCTTCGAGAGCAGCGATCAGCGTCCAGTGGTGGTTCGTCGCGGCAAGGCCGCCTTGTTCGTCATGGATATGGGCAGCGGCCCGGACCACCGGGCCGGACTGGAGCCAAAGGCTCTCGACCATCGGGATCAGCACACGCGAGGAGGCGGCGCGATAAATGTGGAAATGGAAGCGATGATTGATTTCAGAGGTAACGGGGCCGACGTCCTGGCCATGCCGCTCAAAGGCTGCCTCGCAATCCCGGTTGATCTGTTTCAGGCTTTCGATGTCTTCCGCCGTCAGCCTGTCACAGGCGAGCGCTACCAGACGCCCCTCGATCAGGATGCGGGCGCGCTCCAGGTCATCGAGACGTTCACGGGTGATCAGGGGGACCCTAACAGAGCGATTGGGCAGGGCCTCCAGCGCCTGTTCGGAGACTAGGCGGCCCAGCGCTTCGCGTACCGGCATGGTGCTGGTTTTCAGGCGGTCCGCCATGTCGACGATCCGCAACATGTCGCCTGCGGCAAAGCCGCCATTGATCAGGGTGCGGCGCAACTGCTCGTAGACGCGATCCTGGAGCGTCTCGCGGCCGACAGGCGTCAGCAGATCATCCGACTGGGCGATCGTATCCGTCATTCCGCCTCAACTCCCCGGAAATATCGGTTGATTTTCGCGTCTGCGTAAAGTTTGATCAAACATCACGGATCAAATCAAGGCTCATTTTGGAAGCGACAGTCGTGCATCCCCCATCACCCGCGTCCCTTCCAACGGCCTCGTTACCGCCAGCCATCGAAGCGCGGCATGTGACGAAGCATTTTGACGGGCTGACCGTGGTTTCCGACATGTCGCTGCAGCTCGCCAAGGGAGAGATTCTCGGCCTGATCGGTCCGAATGGTGCAGGCAAGACCACCATGTTCAATCTGTTGGCTGGCAGCCTCAAGCCCAGCTCCGGCGGGATCTTCATCGAGGGGCAAGACATTTCCAGCCAAGCGCCCGAGCAGCGCATCGCGCATGGTGTCGCACGGACCTTCCAGATCCCACGTCCATTCTCCGAAATGAGCGTGCTGGAAAACGTGCTGGTCGGCGCTCAGAAGCAGACGGGAGAACGGCTGTTTTCCAATTTTTTCCGGCCGGGCCTGGTGCTCCGCGAGGAGAAGGCGGCGCTTGAAAAGGCACATGTCATGCTCGAGTTCGTCACGCTCTCGCGGCTTGCTCATGAACCCGCTCGCGTGCTGTCCGGCGGGCAGCGCAAGCTTCTGGAACTCGCGCGCGTCCTGATGGCCGACCCGCAGGTGATCCTGCTCGATGAACCGGCCGCCGGCGTAAACCCTGCCTTGCTCGAGGTGATCATGGATCGTGTGGTGGCGCTGAACGCGGAGGGCAAGTCCATACTGCTCATCGAACACAACATGGACATGGTATCCAGGCTCTGCTCGCGCGTTATTGCGATGGCGCTCGGCAAGCTGCTGGCCGAGGGATCACCGGCGGACGTTTCCGCCAATCCCGCCGTCGTCGAAGCCTATCTCGGTGGTGGTGCATGACAGACGCCGTTCTTGCAACCTCGGCGCTGGTCGCAGGCTACGAGCCGGATCTTCCCATCGTTCGCGGCGTCGATCTTGCGGTCGCACGGGGCGAACTCGTCGTGCTTCTTGGCCCGAACGGTGCGGGCAAGTCTACCTTGGTCAAGGCGATCGCCGGCATGGTGCCTGTGCATTCGGGCCGGATCCACCTTGCCGGACGGGACATCACGGACGTCGCGCCCCATTGCAAAGTGGCGGAAGGTCTGGCCTTCGTGCCGCAGACGGACAATGTCTTTGCCAGCATGAGCATTCTGGAGAACCTGCAGATCGCAGTTTCCCTGCTGCCGAACAACGCGCGCCGCCTTGCCATCGAGACGATGTTGACCCGTTTTCCCGATCTCGCAATCCAGCCGAAGCGTCTGGCAGGCGCGCTCTCCGGTGGGCAGCGACAGATGCTGGCCGTGGCGCGGGCACTGGCCCTGGATCCGCCGGTGCTGATCCTCGACGAGCCATCTGCCGGTCTTTCCCCCAAGATCGTCGGCGAAGTCTTTTCCATGCTCAAGCGTATCAATGGTGAGGGCGTGACGATCATTCTGGTCGAGCAGAACGTGAAGGCGGCCATGGCGATTGCCGATCGTGCCGTGATCTTGGCTGAGGGCGTTATTCGGCACGAGGGCACACCGGCGGAGCTCGCCGATGATCCGCTGATCGGGCAGATCTATCTTGGGACCACAGGCCGTGCAGCCGACGGGGTGTCGAGATGAACCCGCAATTCCTGATGGACGGGCTGATTGCAGGCGCAATCATCGGGCTGGGCGCCGTCGGCGTTACCCTGACTTACTCGATCCTCCGCTTTGCCAATTTCGCCCATGGCGAGCTCTTATCCTGGGGCGCCTATCTCGCACTCGGCATCAGCGGTGCCCTCGGCGTGCTCGGGGCAGGGATGACGACGCCGCTCGGCCCGTTCTCCTTTGGTTGGTCGCTTCCGATCGCAGCGCTCCTCGCCATCGCACTGACGGGGCTACTTGCACTGGCGGTGGATGCGGCACTCTTTTCGAGTTTCCGGCGACGCGGCAGCGCCATCATCATCATGGTGATGGCAAGCTTCGGTGCATCGCTTGCACTGCGCAGCTTGCTCGAATTCCTGTTTACCTCGAAGCCCGCCTATTTCAGCCAGGCGCTGCAGATCGCCATGAAGCTCGGCCTCGGGCTCAGAGCGACGCCGGACCAGCTGGCGATGCTGGTTGTGTCGCTGATTTCGGTGATCACCGTTCACCTTGTCATGACGCGGACCGATATTGGCCGGGCGATGCGCGCCGTCAGCGAAAACCCGGGCCTTGCCGGTATCGCCGGAATCGATGTCCGCCGGGTCATCCGGACGGCCTGGTTTCTCGGTGCAGCACTGGCCTGTATCGCCGGCATCATGAGCGGGCTGATCATCCAGATCCGCCCCTATCTCGGGCATGACCTGCTGCTGCCCTTGTTTGCAGCCGCGATCCTCGGCGGTATCGGTTCGGTCCCCGGTGCCATGATCGCCGGCCTGCTGATCGGCCTCGCCGAGGCCTTCACGGTCCAGCTCATTGGCGCAGAATGGCGTGCGGCAGTCTCCTTTGCCATCCTGATTGCGGTCCTTCTCGTCCGGCCCCGCGGCCTTTTTGGAAAAGCGACATGAGCATCGATCTAATCGCCTATGGCGCCTTCTTCCTGACCATGGCCTTTACCTATGCGATCATTTGCCTGGGGCTGAATATTCAGTGGGGCATGACAGGCCTGTTCAATGTCGGCATCGCGGCCTTCGTCGCGGTCGGGGCCTATACGTCGGCCATCCTCACCACTCCTGATACTGCGGAACGCTTTGGCGGTTTCGCACTGCCGATTGCTGTTGGCTGGTTTGGGGCTGCCATCGTCTCGGGAGCGTTGTCCTGGGCCGTCGGCGCGCTGACGATCCGGTTGAGGTCGGACTATCTCGCAATTGCGACCTTCGGCGTCGCCGTCACCGTTCAGCTCTGCATGCTCAATCTTCAGAGCGTGACCGGGGGAGCCTTCGGGATCGGCTTCATTCCGCGTCCCTTTGCTGATCTGCAGGGTGATGCACTGCTTTTCAGTCTCGCCAACTGCGCTCTCATGGCGCTTGTCGTGCTGGTGCTCTATTTCGGTCTGCAGCACCTGTCGCGCAGCCCCTGGGGACGCGTCTTGCGGGCGATCCGCGAAGACGAGGCGGCCGCTCAAGCGCTCGGCAAACGGCCCGTTCGCTTTCGCCTGCAGGCCTTTACCCTCGGCGGCGCGATCATGGGCCTTGCTGGCGCTGCTCAGGCACATTTCATCGGCTTTATCGCACCCGACAACTACATGCCGGTGCTCACCTTCCAGGTCTGGGCCATGCTGATCGTCGGCGGCTCGGGCAACAATCGCGGTGCGATTGCCGGCGCCATTCTCGTCTGGGGGCTCTGGGCGCTCACGGCCGCTGCCGTCTCCGCCTTCGTGCCGCCCGAAGAGCAGGCGCGCGCTGCCGCCTTGCAGATCGTCGCGATCGGCCTGGGGCTCTGCCTGATGCTGCTGCTGCGGCCGCGCGGCCTGTTCGGCGAGGTGAGCCCGCTCGCGCGCCTCAGCCGCAGCAAACAACCCTGATCATCAAGGAATCACGCCGTGTCCCAGCATCCCGAACGTACCACGCTCACGCCGGACCTGTCGATCAGCCGTCTCGTCTGCGGCCTCTGGCAGGTTGCGGACATCGAAAAGGATGGTGCCACGGTCGATCCGGAGCAGGGGGCTGATGCGCTTCAGGCCTATGCGGAGGCCGGGTTCGACAGCTTCGACATGGCCGATCACTACGGATCGGCCGAGATCATCACCGGCCATCTCCTGAAGCGCTACGCCGCTGGCGAGAAGCGACCGGTGGCATTCACCAAATGGTGCCCCGAGCCTGGTCCGATGACGCGCGACGTGGTGCGACGGGGCGTGGAGGACCGACTTACCCGTCTCGGCGTCGACAAGGTTGATCTTCTGCAGTTCCACTGGTGGACATTCGAACATCCGGCCTGGCTCGATGCCCTGCATGAAATGCAGGCGATGAAAGAAGAGGGGCTGATCGGCGCTGTTGGTCTTACTAATTTTGATGCAGCGCATCTCAACGTCGCGCTCTCTGATGGCATCGACATCGCCAGCAACCAGGTGTCTTTCTCCCTGATCGACCGGCGCGCCGCCGGCGACCTCTCGTCGCTGTGCCTCAAGCGTGGGGTGAAGCTTCTGGCCTATGGCACACTCTGCGGCGGCTTCCTGTCGGAGAAATGGCTCGGTCAGGCGGAGCCTGCGTCGATTGCCGACTGGAGCCGCTCGAAATACAAGCGCTTCATTGATACCGCCGGCGGATGGAGCGTCTATCAGGGTATTCTCACTGCGGCATCCACGATCGCCCGCAAACACGGGGTCTCGATCTCGAACGTCGCCAGCCGCTGGGTTCTCGAACACCCGGCCGTTGCCGCTACGATCATCGGGGCCCGGCTCGGTGAGAACGAGCATCGCAACGACAACCTGAGGGTCTTCACCTTCGCACTGGATGCGGAGGACCGGGACCTGCTCGACAGCGCCTTCGCTGAGGCCACACCCATTCCCGGCGATTGCGGCGATGAATATCGAAAGCCGCCCTTCTTGACCGCATCCGGTGACCTCAGCCATCACCTCGATGCGATCCCGTCCGTCTACACGGCCGTTCCCGTACCAGGGCGTGAGAACCGGATGCGTGTTTCCTCCGGCAGCATCTGGGAGCCGCTGGCCGGTTACAGCCGGGCCGTGCGGATCGGCGATCGGATCCTGGTATCCGGCACGACGGCGACCCACGGCAGTAACCGTTGTGTGGCGCCTGGCGACCCTGGCGCGCAGGCGACCTATATTCTCGACAAGATCGCGGCTTCCATCTCTGCTCTCGGCGGTAAGATGGAGGATGTCGTCCGCACGCGCATCTATCTCAAAGATGCGTCAAAGTGGGAGCCAGTCTCTCGCGCGCATGGCCGCTTTTTTTCAGACGTGCTTCCAGCCAACACCCTGATCGAGGCCGGCGCTTTGGTCGGTGACTATGAAGTCGAGATTGAAGCGGAAGCGGTGGTTTAGGTTTTCCTGGCGAGCTACTTGAGAGCAGCGCTGCCTGTCTCTCTAGGGCGTTAGTGAGGCGACCGAACTGGTGTCCGCAATCAGGTTCGAGCGCTTGCGGCTCTGATACTCACCGCGCGCTTCTTTGATGAGCGATCCGTCTTCCATAATCGTCTGACCACGAACGAGCAGCCGTACCGGCCAACCTTGAAGCTCGAGCCCCTCGTAAGGCGTGTAATCGGCGCCGTGCTGGAGGATCTGGTTGGTCAGGGTGACCTTCTTCCTCGGATCCCAAAGCGCGATGTCGGCGTCCGATCCGATCGCGATTGTGCCCTTTTGCGGGTACATGCCGTAGAGCTTCGCATGGTTGGTAGATGTGACGGCCACGAAATGGTTGATGTCGATCCGGCCTTTCATCACGCCTTCGGAAAAGAGGATCGGCAGACGGGTCCCTACGCCGGGAATGCCATTCGGGATCCAGCGGAAATGCCGCTTGCCCTTCTCGTTCAGCTTGCCTTCCGGATCGTCGAAGCGGAAGGGGCAATGGTCAGAGGAAAAGAGGTCGAAGACGCCCTGTTCGATCCCCTCCCAGCAGGCGTCCTGGCTCGCCTTGTCGCGCGGTGGCGGAGAGCAGACATATTTCGCGCCATCGAGGCCCTCGAGTTCCAGATCATCCGCGGTCAGCATCAGATATTGCGGGCATGTCTCGCCGGCGATCTTTTGGCCACGCTGACGAGCCCTCCGGATTTCTTCCATCGCCTCGCGGTTCGAGACATGCACGATGACGATCGGCACATCGACGATTTCGGCGAGCGAGAGCGCCCGATGCGTTGCTTCGCGCTCGGCAGCCACGGGTCGGGTCGTGGCATGATATTTCGGCGCGAGTTTCCCCTCTTCCTCGTGGCGACCGATCAAATAGCGGATGGCGTCTTCGTTCTCGCAGTGGACCATGACCAGCGCGCCTGTGCGGCGTGCGGTGTCCAGCGTTGCCAGGATTTCGTCATCGCGCAGACGCAGACCCTCATAGGTCATGAAAACCTTAAGCGATGTGTAGCCATCCTCGACAAGCGCCGGCAATTCCTGGCCGAGCACCTCCGCCGTCGGATCCGTGATCACCAGGTGGAAGGAGACGTCGACATGGCACTTGCCCTCGGCCTTCGCGTGATAAACCTTGAGTGCCTCGCGCAGGGACTGCCCCTTTTCCTGCATGCAGAAGGCAAGCACGGTGCTGTTGCCGCCGATGGCGGCCGAGCGTGTGCCGCTGTCGAAGTCATCGGCCATGACAATGCCTTCGCCGGAGGGCTGGTCGAGATGGACGTGGCTGTCGATACCGCCGGGGAGCACGAAGAGGCCGGTGGCGTCGATGACGTCATCGGCGTCTGTCAGGCCGGTCGCGAGCGCGGCGATCCGGCCGTCCTTGATGCCGACGTCGCAGACGAAGGTATCGCTCGCTGTCACCACCGTTCCGTTGCGGATCACCGTATCGAAGCGCATCCCGTCCATCCTTTCGTGTTGGCTCTCAGCTGGCCTTTGCCATGCCCGCTTCCCCGGCCAGAATGCGGTCGAGAGCAGCCGTGAAGCGATCGACTTCCTCGATCGTGTTGTAATGGACCATGGAGACGCGCAGCATGCCGCCGTGGTCGGTGAGGCCAAGATATTCGGCGAGCCGGCGAGAGTGAAAGTCGCCGAAGCGCATGGCGATCTTTTCCGCGTCCATCGCCTTGCAGAGGTCGGCCGCCTCGCGTCCATCGAAACGGAAGGCGATCGTCGGTACGCGCTGGCTCTCCCTGTTCACGGATTGGCCGACGATCATGCAGTCGTTGCGCGAGCGCAGATAGGTCAGCAGGCGTTCGGTGAGTGCGTCTTCCTGGACCGTGATGGCGCGATATGCGGCCTCGATCTTCTGCCTGACCGAACCGGTCTCCCCGGCCTGTTCGCCGAGAGAGACGAGGTAATCAACGATCCCGCAGGTCGAATAGGCGAGCTCGTAGTTCGGGTTGCCGGGCTCGAGCTTACCGGGGACTTTGTCGTAGCCGTAGAAGTAGTGATAGAGCGGGTCGAGCGCGAGGAGCAGATCGTATTTGCCGTACATCAGCGCGTAATGCGGCCCATAGGTCTTGTAGAGGCTGAACACATAGTAATCCACGTCGAAGGCCTGGACGTCGACGGCGCGATGCGGGGCATAGGCGACGGCATCGACGCAGATCCTGGCCCCACGGGCATGGACGAAATCGGCGATCTCGCGGATCGGATTGATCGAGCCCAGAAGGTTCGAGCAATGGGTGACGCAAACCAGCCTGGTTTTTTCGGTCATGAGGGCGCCGAGATCAGCCAGGTCGAGCGTCAGGGTCTCCTTGTTGAGCGGCCAGATCTTCAGCACCACGCCGCGTTCCTGCAGGCGATCCCAGGGACCGATATTGGATTCATGGTCGGAGACCGTGATGATGATCTCGTCACCCGGCGACAGCTGGCTGTGCATGGCGCGCGCCAGGTTCTGCAGGAGTGCCGTCGTCGAATTGCCGAAGACGATTTCTTCGGGGCGGTTGGCATTCACGAGATGCATGGCGGCCGTGCGGGCCTCGTAAAGGGCTGCCGCTGCCGCTTGCGAGACCTCGTAGGATCCGCCGATCTGGACATTCTTTTCATAGAGGAACGTGTTCATGCGTTCGACAGCGCCTTTGAGGATCTGCGATCCACCGGCATTGTCGAAGAAGGTCCATCCGCGGGAGAGCCCCGGGAACTGGCTTCGCACATAATCGAGATCGAGCGCCTTCTGGTCTTGGGTCGCCATGGCGGGGTGTCCTCCGGTCTTGTTCTTGTTCAGTGGTTGAGGACTGCGCGCAGGAAGCCGCGCGTCCGTTCGTGTTTGGGGCTGTCGAAGATGTCTTCCGGCGGTCCGCTTTCGACCAGACGGCCGCCATCCATGAAGATCACCCGGTCGGCAACCTGGCGGGCAAAGCCCATTTCATGCGTCACGACGATCATGGTGACGCCGGATCCCGCAAGCTTGCGCATCACGTCGAGCACTTCGCCGACCATTTCCGGATCGAGTGCCGATGTCGGCTCGTCGAAAAGCAGCACCCGCGGCTCCATGGCGAGCGCCCGGGCAATGGCAACCCGTTGCTGCTGACCGCCGGAGAGTTGTCCGGGAAATTTCTCCGCCTGCTCTGAAATCCCGACGCGGGCGAGAAGATCGCGCGCCTTGCGCTCGGCTTCCTTTTCCGGCGTGCCGCGGACCCGCATGGGAGCGAGCATGACGTTTTTCAGAACCGTCATGTGGGGAAAGAGATTGAAGGACTGGAAGACCATGCCCACTTCGGCACGGACCTTGGCCAGGCTCGGGCCCGGCTCGACGGTGATGCCATCGACCGTGATGCGGCTTTCCGGCGCGAAGGCTTCCAGATGATTGATGCAGCGGATGAGCGTCGACTTGCCCGAACCCGAGGGGCCGATGACGCAGACGACTTCTCCCTCGGCGATGTCGAGGTCTATCCCGTGCAGGACGGTGAAGGTGCCATAGGCCTTGGTGAGGCCGCGGATGGAGATGAGCGGCGCGTTGGTGGCAGTCATCAGCGTTTCCCCCGGCTGAAGTGTTTTTCAAGGCGCGAGACGACCGCGACCATGGGCCAGAGAAGGGCGATATAGATGAGAGCGGCGCCGATCAAAGGCGTCGGATTGGCGGCAAGCGCCTGGGCCTGGGTCGCCTGCTTCAAGAGATCCGGCATGGCGACGACGGAGGCAAGGGCCGTGTCCTTCATCACGTTGATGCAGTTGTTGGTCAGTGGCGGAATGACGATGCGAATTGCCTGGGGCAGGATCACGTCCACCATGGTGTGGCGGTTGGAAAGGCCAAGTGCTGCCGACGCCTCGAATTGTCCATGCGGGATGGCTTCGATGCCGGCGCGGAAGATTTCTGCCGTATAGGCCGCCGACACCAGCGAGAGCGCCGTGACCGCCGACAGGAAGGGTGAGAGGCGAATGCCGACAAAGGGAAGCGCGTAGTAGACGACGATCAAAAGCACCAGCAGGGGGATCGAGCGGAAGATGTCGATATAGATCCGGATGAGGAGCTTGATGAAGGCGGGCGCATAGAGGCGGGTGACCGCGAGAAAGAGACCGCCTGCCAGACCGACGAGAATGCTGGTGACGCCGATCTGCAGGGTGACCACGAGACCCCAGAGAAGAGCCGGAAGGCTGTTCATGAGGACGTCGAGGTTGAAGAAGGTATTGATGAGTGTCATGCCGGACCGGCTCCCATGGCAGGCCGGCGGAACTCTTGCGCTCCGCCGGTTGCGTTTCGAGCTTACATGGCCTTGGGCATGTCGAGGACGGTGACGGTCGAGGTCGTGTCCTCAGCCTTGGCGCCGAACCAGGTCTCGTGCAGCTTTGCGATGAAGCCTTCCTGCTTCAGCGTGGTGATGACGGTGTTCACCTCGGCTGCGAGCGGATCATCCTTGTTGAACATGATCGAGTATTTTTCGCCGGTCGGGATGCGCTCGACCACCTTCAGTTCCGGCTTGTCCTTGACGTAGTAGAGAAGGGCCGGGATGTCGGAGATGTAGCCGTCGATCCGGCCTGCGACCAGATCGAGCATGGCGGGCTGGAGGCCTTCGAAGCGGCGGATCTCGCCGAGCTTGTATTCGCCCTTGTTGGCTTCGGCCCACATGTCGCCAGTCGAGCCGGTGTCGACGCCGACAACCTTGTCGCCCATGTCCTTCAGACCCGTGATGCCGGAGGCGGCAGTGACCGTCAGCGACTGGTCGCTGTCATAATAGGGCTGGGCGAAGGAGACCGATTCGAGACGTTTTTCGGTGATGGTGATCGACGAAATTGCCATGTTGATGCGGCCCGACTGAACCGCCGGGAAGAGGCCGTTGAAGGGCGTGTTGACGAATTCGACCGTCTTGCCGAGGCGCTTGGCGATTTCGTTGACGAGGTCGACCTCGAAGCCGGTGACCTTGCCGCTGGCGTCTTCGAATTCCCATGGGACATTGCCGATATTGGCACCGACCGTCAGGTCGGCGGCATGGGCGCTGGTGGAGAATGCGGCGAGAAGCCCGGCAAAGAGCGTCGCCTTGAATGTCGTGGAGCGTGTCATGAGAGTTCCCCTTGTTTTTTGAACGTGACTCAATCTACATTGGTCTAACTGGTCAGACCAGTCAGGCCAAACAAGCATGCTGCTTTCCGCTTGGCAAGGGGCGGCCGGAAAAAATACACTTGCCGCTTCGAGACAGGCCGCCGGGGAAGGGACCGCATGTTCAACAAGACGCTCGTGCCGCAATCGGTGGCACGCGAGATCCAGGGCATGATCCAGTCCGGGCAGCTGAAGCCGGGCGAGAAGATCCCGTCACAGCGGGAGTTTTCCCAGAAATTCGGGATCAGTCGCGCCTCCCTGCGTGAGGCGCTTCTGACGCTGGAAACCTTAGGTCTCCTGAAGACGGAGGCGGGCAGGGGGACCTTTGTCGCAAGCCCCTCGGTCTCCGATGCAGGCGTGAGCGGGCATATGGCGCCCTGGCGCTATTCGGACAGCTATTCCGTCTTCGACGTCTTCCAGACGCGCATCCTCCTGGAGGGGGAAATCGCCAGGCTGTCCGCCGGGCGCCTCACGCAATTGCAGCTCGACAAGATGGAGCGGGCGACGCAGACGATGGAGGACTGCTGGGCCAACCAGGATCTGCTCGCCAATGTCGAGGCGGATCTGGAGTTCCATGGCGTTATCGTCTCCGCCTGCTCCAATGCCATGTTGAAGGCACTCTATCAGACCGTGCGTGACCAGGTGACCGAGACGCAACGTCAGCCGATCCCGATCACCGATCCCGAGCGCATGCGCGAATCGATCGGCGAGCACCGCAAGATCATCGCGGCCCTCAGCGCCAATGACGGGTTGCGGGCAAAGCACGAAATGGAAACCCATATCCGCAACACCGCCCGCTGCGCCGGACTGGAGCCGTAAGACGGGTCTGTGGGGCGAGCAGCCGGAATGACGGCTGCGGGGCCTGTCGCGATTTCCTCGACACACTTAGCTGAACGGCTGGCTGCGGGTGGCGACTTCCGCAACAACTGTTTTCGACCAGCCGATGAGGGCCGAGCGCATGCCGGTTGAGAGTTCCGAGCGTATGGGATCAATCGGCTCATGATGCCGATAGGCGAGGCTGGATGGGCCTCCCAATCCAGTCGTGCTTGAAACATTCCAAATGTGATGATTAGCTTAATCATTGCTGCCGGGAGGGCAGGCGATAAACGTCTTTGGGGCAACATTGGGAGGTAATTCATGGATCGTCGTAGCTTTATCCGCAATGCGGGCACAGCCGGTGCGGGCGTCGCCGCGTCTGCCGTTTTTGCGGCACCCGCCATCGCGCAGGAGAACCCGAAAATTACCTGGCGGCTGACATCATCTTTTCCGAAGGCACTGGACACGATCTTTGGTGCTGCAAGCGATGTGGCCGAACGCGTCAAGGCGGCCACCAACGGCAACTTCGAGATCCAGGTTTTTTCGGCCGGCGAGATTGTGCCGGGGCTTCAGGCCAACGACGCGGTCGCTGCCGGTACCGTCGAGATGGCTCACACCGCCAACTACTATTATTGGGGCAAGGATCCGACCTATGCGCTGGCCACAGCCGTTCCCTTTGGCCTCAATGCGCGCCTGCAGAACGCCTGGTTCTATCAGGGTGGCGGCAACGAACTGCTGAATGAGTTCTTCGCCACCCAAAACCTTTATGGCCTGCCAGCCGGCAATACCGGTGCGCAAATGGGGGGCTGGTTCCGCAAGGAGATCAATACGGTCGACGACCTCAAGGGCCTGAAGATGCGGATTGGCGGCTTTGCCGGCAAGGTTGTCGAAAAGCTCGGGGTCGTACCGCAGCAGATCGCGGGTGGCGACATTTACCCGGCGCTCGAGAAGGGTACGATCGACGCCACCGAATGGGTCGGGCCCTATGATGACCAGAAGCTCGGTTTCTTCAAGGTTGCGCAGTACTACTACTATCCGGGCTGGTGGGAAGGGGGCGCAGCGCTCCATGCCATGGTCAATCTGGAGAAGTGGAACCGCCTTCCTCCGCATTATCAGGCGATCCTGCAGGATGCCTGTGCCTTCGCCAATGCCAATATGCTGGCGAAATACGACGTCAAGAACCCGGCTTCCGTCAAGGAACTGGCGGCGTCAGGCGCCGTTTTGCGCCCGTTCAGCCAGGAAATCATGATGGCTTGCTACGAGGCGGCGCTGTCCACCTATGCCGAGATCAATGCGTCGAACGAGCGTTTCAAGAAGATCTACGATAGCCAGCTGGCATTCAAGAAGGAGGCCTATCTCTGGATGCAGTTGCCGGATTACACCTTCGACACTTTCATGATGATGCAGCAGCGGGCAAACAACCTTTGACGGATGGTTAGCCTGAACGGTGTTGGCCCCCTGATGGGGGCCAATTCTTGCTCCAAGACGGTACCGGGCCGGCGTTGATGAGCAGGACTTCCGAGGACCTTCGGCCGGAGTTGAACCGGCTGCCAACGCTAATGCGGCTTACGAGGCGCCTTCTGACCAAGGGGTGCTCTTGGGCGGCTCGTATTCGTGTCCGCCATTGGCTGTGCCGGAGCAGCCGGAGAGAACCAGCAGCAGTATTACGGTGATCGTGCGCATATGCTTTTGCCTTCAGTTTTGGCGTCACCGTTGCAGTGATGTCTTAAGGAATTGCGAAGGAGCGCCTGCTTTGCATGGTGGCCGGTCATGGACCGGGCCGTTACCTCATGCCTCAGCCTTGGGCGCCGCGGACTTGAGCTGCGCTTCGCATTGGTTCGCCTCGTTGAGCTTCTTCGCCAGCCAGTCGACGAAAACCCGCACCTTGTTGCTCAAATGGCGTGTCTGTGGATAGACGATGTAGAGCGGGACGGGATCCCGCGGCCAGTCGGGCAAGATTTCGACGAGTTCGCCGCGATCCACATAGTCCCGGACAGTGAAGGCGATGGCCTGGGCGACGCCGATGCCGGCAACGGCTGCGGCCATGTAGCTCCTGAATTCATTCACCGAGATCACATAATCCAGCCTGACTTCGACCTCTTCGTCTTCTTTGCGAAACTGCAGCGGGAACACGCGGCCTTCGTAGGCTTTCATGTAGCCGACGCCGAAGTGCCCGTTTTCGAGATCGCGCGGGTGGCGGGGGAACCCCATCCGCTCGAGATAGATCGGCGAGGCATAGGTGCGCAGTTCGAGGTCTGCCACTTTCCGGGCCACAAGCGACTGGTCCGTCGGAGTGCCCGCCCGCAAGGCGCAGTCGATATTCTCGGCGACGTAGTCAACGATCCGGTCGCCAATATCGAATTCGAGCTGGATCTTCGGATAGCGCGTGTGGAAGTCGCACAGGGCCGGCATGATGATGCGATCGGCAAAGGCACCGGAGAGAGCAACTCTCACCTTGCCTGATGGCTGCGCCTGCGAGCTGGAGAGACTTCCATCGAGCTCGTCCAGCTCCGATAGAATACGCGCAGCGCGTTCGTAGTAGAGCGCCCCATCGGTCGTCACCACCACTTTGCGGGTGGTCCGGTTCAAGAGCTTGGTCGCCAGATGCGCCTCCAGAGCCTGAACCGCAGTGGTGACGGTGGTCTTCGGCATCTTGAGCGAGTGGGCCGCCTTGGAGAAGTTGCCGGTCTCCACCACTCTCGTGAACACCCGCATGGCCGATAGCTGATCCATTATACGCCTTAGCTCAATAAGAGGGTTATTATTCGAAATTCCGAAACAGAGCTCTCGGATTTGCAAGACTTGTGCCGCTTCGGTGGATAATAATATAAAGACCCAACAAGCGGAAGCTGAATTCAGCAGATGACCACGGACTAGCATGAGCAAGGAATGGCAGAGCGGAGAGGACGGAGAGATACGGTTTCCCTTGCCGTTCCGCGTCTATGACGGGACTGGCAAAGGAAAGCGCCGGCCGCTCGTTTTGTACTTTTCCGGCAATGCGTTCGGTGCAGCTCCATCGCGTCTGGGGGATGCACCGGCCGCAGCGGCCATGGCAGAAGCCGGCGCATTGGTCGTGGAAGCCGATTTTGGCGGGCCGACGCGCAACCTGTTTCCAGGGGCGCTCGAAAAGGCTTTCGAGGCGTTGAAGCATTTGTTTGCCAAGCGCAAGCGCTTTGCCAACCTGCATTCTCCGGTGCTGGTTGCCGGAGATGAGGCGGGCGGGAACCTCGCTGCGAGCCTCGCTCTGAAGGCGCGTGATGCCATGCCGGGAGAGCTCGCGGGGCAGGTTCTTCTGTCTCCCATGCTCGATCCCCGCATGGTGACAGTGTCCTTTCGCAGAGCCGATGCGATCGGGCTCCAACAACGCTGGTCGGACGGCTGGGACCATTATCTGGCCCAGGCGAGCGACGGCCAGCATCCCTATGCTGCCCCGTGTCTGTGCTCGCGGCTGATGGGAGCGGCTCCCGCCCTGGTCGTGACGTCGGATGACGATCCGCTGCGCGACGAGGCCCTGGATTATGCGGCACGTCTGCAGTCGTCAGGCGTGTCCGTGAAAACCAGACTATTGCCCGACCATCTCGGATGGACAGGGCTTTACCATGGTCGAGACGGCGAATGGCATTCGCAAGTCTCGACGGAGTTTTCGCAGTTCCTGCAGGAACTGCCGCACTGACGGCGGGCTCCCAACCCGCTTCCACCACATAGCGGTTCCAGGCGAACCGAAGGAGACGATCATGACCGCAAGGATCAGGAACGCGGCCCTATGGGGTTCCGCGATGGCGACAGCTTTGGCAATTGCCGGCGTCGTCTATTTCGAACCAACCTGGGATGCGCACGCTGCATCGACGGAAACCACATCCGCACCACCGGCGGTGCCAGTCACGGTCGCGACAGTCCAACCTCGACCGGTGCAGGTCTGGCGTGAGGTCTCCGGCCGCTTCGAGGCCGTCGATCGGGTCGAAATCCGCTCGCGCGTCGCAGGTGCGATCCAGGCCGTCCATTTCCGCGAGGGCGGCGATATCAGCCAGGGTGACCTGCTCTTCTCGATCGATCCTGAGCCCTATCGCGCCGTGGTCGACCAGGCACGCGGCGCGGTGGCATCCGCCGAAGCGCGGCTGGTGCTTGCCGAGACGGAACTCGAACGCGGCAACGCGCTGCTTGAACGCAACACGATTTCTCAAAGCGAAGTCGCCCAGCGCAAGAGCACGAAAGCATCGACCGAAGCCGAGCTGCAGTCTGCCAAGGCGGCCTTGAAGCTCGCCGAACTCGATCTCGCCTATACCGAAATCCGTGCGCCGATTGCAGGTCGCATCGGCACCTTGGATGTCACCGTCGGCAATCTGGTTGCCGCCGGCCCCTCTTCGCCCTCCCTGGTGACGCTGGTCTCGGTCGACCCGATCTATGCAAGCTTCACGATCGCCGAAGACCATCTGCGCGATGTCCTGTCGACCCTGCCGGCCAATGATGCAGGCCTGCTGCTTGAGCAGATCCCGGTCGAAGTCGAGGCGGCTCCGGGAAGCCCTCCCATTCCCGGTCGGCTGCAGCTGATCAACAACGAGATTGACGCAGCGACGGGGACGATCCGCGTGCGCGCCGTCTTCGACAATCCTGATGGCCGCCTCATTCCCGGACAGTTTGCGCGCATCCGGCTCGGCCAGGCGAAGGCACAAGACCGCATGACAATCTCCGAACGCGCTGTCGGGACCGATCAGGACAAGAAATTCGTCTTCGTCGTCGCCCCCGACAATACGGTCAGCTATCGGCAGATCGAGCTTGGCGCTGCGGTTGATGGCCAACGGATCGTGGAAACCGGCCTTGAGGCCGGAGACCGGATCGTGGTGAGCGGCCTGCAGCGCATTCGCCCCGGCGCCGTGGTCGCGCCGCAGGAACAGACAGCTCTCAAGAATTGATCAGCCAGGTGGCAAACGAAGAGTTTTGACGTCTTCGTCAGAGCGCTTCGCCACCACCCAGCACCCTTATCGAAATTCGCCCCTCCCGTGATGCCGATCGCGGGATCGCTCCCCCTTTGTCCGCCTTATGGGTCCTCAGATGAATTTCTCCCGCTTTTTCGTCGATCGGCCGGTCTTTGCCGGCGTGCTTTCGATCCTCATCCTCGTCGCCGGCCTCATCGGTCTGCGCGCACTTCCGATCTCCGAATATCCGGAGGTCGTGCCGCCATCCGTGGTGGTCCGTGCGGTCTATCCAGGCGCCAATCCGACCGTTATCGCCCAAACCGTGGCGACGCCGCTCGAAGAGCAGATCAATGGCGTGGAGGACATGCTCTACATGTCGAGCCAGGCCACGTCCGACGGCGTGCTCACCCTGACCGTCACCTTCCGCCTCGGGACGGATCCGGACAAGGCGCAGCAGCTCGTTCAAAACCGCGTTGCGCAGGCGGAGCCACGGCTGCCGGCTGAAGTGCGGGCGCTCGGCGTGACGACGGTCAAGAGTTCGCCTGACCTGATGATGGTGGTGCATCTTGTCTCTACCGGTGATCGCTATGACCTCACTTATCTGCGCAATTATGCCACGCTCAACATCAAGGACCGCCTGGCACGCATCGAAGGCGTGGGCCAGGTCCAGATCTTCGGCGCGGGCGACTATTCGATGCGCATTTGGCTCGACCCGCAAAAGGTGGCCGAGCACGGGCTGGCGGCCAGCGACATCACGAACGCCATCGCCCAACAGAACGTCCAGGCGGCCGCCGGCACGATCGGCGCCTCGCCCTCGCCACAAGGGGTCGACCTTCAGCTGAACATCAATGCGCGCGGTCGCCTTCAGTCGCCGGAAGAATTCGGCGCGATCGTGGTCAAGGCGGGCCCGAACGGCGAGATCACCCGTCTGGCCGATGTTGCGCGCATCGAGCTCGGGGCCGCAGAATACTCACTCCGCTCGCTTCTCGACGGCGAACCGGCCGTCGCCATTCCGATCTTTCAGGCTCCGGGCTCCAACGCGATCGCTATCTCCGATGCCGTTCAGCAGACCATGGCCGACCTGCAGCAGGCCATGCCGGAAGGTGTTCGCTTCGAGATCGTCTACGACACCACCGAATTCGTTCGTGCCTCGATCGACAAGGTCGTCGACACCCTTCTCGAGGCGATTGCCCTTGTCGTGCTCGTCGTGATCCTCTTCCTCCAGACCTGGCGTGCCTCGATCATTCCGCTGATTGCCGTCCCGGTCTCGATCATCGGCACGTTTGCGGTCATGTACGCGTTCGGCTTTTCCATCAATGCGCTGACGTTGTTCGGTCTCGTGCTGGCGATCGGCATCGTGGTTGATGACGCGATCGTCGTCGTCGAAAATGTAGAGCGCAATATCGAAAACGGTCTCTCGCCACGCGAGGCGACCTATCGCGCGATGAAGGAAGTCTCCGGGCCGATCATCGCCATCGCTCTCGTGCTCGTCGCGGTCTTTGTGCCGCTTGCCTTCATCACCGGTCTCTCGGGACAGTTCTATCGTCAGTTTGCCCTGACGATTGCCATTTCGACTGTCATCTCGGCGATCAACTCCCTGACGCTTTCGCCGGCGCTCGCGGCCCTGCTCCTGAAGGACCACCACGCACCGAAGGACCGGCTGACCCGCGTGATGGACAGCCTGCTTGGCTGGTTCTTCCGTGGCTTCAACCGGGCCTTTGGCGCGGCCTCAAACGGCTACGGAAAGACGGTTGGTGGGCTGCTCGGCCGCAAGAGCCTGGTGATGGTGATCTATCTCGCGCTTGTCGCCGCCACCTATGGCATGTTCACCAGCGTGCCCGGTGGCTTCGTTCCCGCCCAGGACAAGCAGTATCTCATCGGCTTTGCGCAATTGCCTGACGGGGCAACACTTGACCGCACGGAAGAGGTGATCCGTCAGATGAGCGACATCGCGCTCAAGGAACCCGGCGTGAAGAACGCGCTCGCCTTCCCGGGCCTGTCGATCAACGGCTTCACTATCGGCTCGAATGCCGGCATCGTCTTTGCGGTGCTCGACGATTTCGACGAGCGCAAGGATCCGTCCTTGTCGGGTGGGGCCATTGCCATGGCACTCAATCAGAAGTTCGCTGCCATCGACGGCGCCTTCATCGCCATGTTCCCGCCGCCGCCCGTCAATGGTCTCGGTTCCACCGGCGGCTTCAAGCTGCAGATCGAGGATCGTGCCGGCTTTGGCTACCAGACGCTGGACGAGACGACCAAGGCGGTTCTTGCCAAGGCTTATCAGACGCCGGAACTGGCCGGCATCTTCTCGAGCTTCCAGATCAACGTGCCGCAACTCTTCGCCGATCTCGACCGGGTGAAAGCGCAACAGCTCGGCGTGTCGGTGACGGACGTCTTCCAGACCCTGCAGATCTATCTGGGCTCGCTCTACGTCAACGACTTCAATGCGTTCGGTCGCACCTACAGTGTGCGCGTTCAGGCGGATGCGCAATATCGCGCCCAGCCGGAAGACATCGGTCAGCTGAGGGTGCGATCGGCAAGCGGCGAGATGATACCTCTCTCGGCCCTGCTCAAGGTCGAAACCTCGACCGGCCCGGAACGCACGACGCGCTATAATGGCTTCCTCGCCGCGGACATCAATGGTGGTCCTGCGACCGGCTTTTCCTCGGGGCAGGCGCAGGCGGCGATGGAAAAGATCCTCAAGGAAACCATGCCGGCCGGCATCGATTTCGAATGGACGGATCTGACATATCAGCAGATCCTGGCGGGCAATTCGAGTATCGTCGTCTTCCCGCTTGCGCTGCTGCTCGTCTATCTCGTTCTGGCCGCGCAGTATGAAAGCCTGACCCTGCCGCTCTCGATCATCATGATCGTGCCCATGGGCGTGCTCGCCGCATTGGTCGGTGTCTGGTACACGGGCGGAGACAACAACATCTTCACCCAAATCGGGCTTGTCGTGCTGGTGGGGCTTTCGGCAAAGAACGCGATCCTGATTGTCGAATTTGCGCGCGAACTCGAGTTCGAGGGCCGCACGCCGTTCCAAGCCGCAGTCGAAGCCAGCCGCCTGCGCCTTCGGCCCATCCTGATGACGTCGATGGCCTTCATCATGGGCGTCATTCCGCTCGTCGTTTCGACCGGTGCGGGTGCGGAAATGCGCTCCGCCATGGGCGTCGCTGTGTTCTCCGGCATGATCGGCGTCACCCTGTTCGGCATCTTCATGACGCCGGTCTTCTACCTCCTGGCCCGGTTGCTTGCCGGAAACCGGCCGCTGCGTCAGCATGGAAACGAAGGCATCGTGCAAATGTCCGCGGCGGAATGAGGCTCTCCCGCTAGGTTTAGGTCCGGCCCTGCGACGCAGTGAGCGCAGGGCCGGACTGATGCTTATGCTTGCCTGTGTTACTCCCGCCAGAGCACCCTCACGGCCAACGTCGCAGCAGAGGTGCGCTTCTCGACCGCAAGCTTGTTGAAGATCTGTTCCATGTGCTTGTTCACGGTGCGCGGCGACATCTCCAGGATATCGGCTATTTCCTTGTTGGATTTGCCATGGGCCACCCAGAGAAGAACCTCCGCCTCGCGCAGGGTCAGGCCGAAGGCTCTTGCCAGCTGCTCCTCGTCTGCGCCGCGATGGCGGTCGACCAGTCGCAACAGGATTTCGTCGGTCTGGCCTTCTGTCAGGCGGCGGAATTCGATGTCGTGACCGAGGCGAGAGTAATGGAAGATGTTGGGATTGCCGCCAATGTCGTTTCCTGCCCCGTCGGCCAGCCAGGACAGGATCTCCAGCGGTAGATAGCTATTGGCATCGGCACGGATTCCGACCTTGGCCAAGAGATCCGATGCCTGGGGTGTCGACCAGCCAATCAAGCCGTTGGGGTCGCAGGCGACGATCCAGCGGCCGGTGGAATCGAGCGCATGGCGGGCTGAACGCGACCGTTTGGAATTGCTCAGATGGACGCGCATGCGGGCGAAAAGCTGATCGAGCAGGATCGGCTTGACGACAAAATCAACGCCTCCGGAGGCGAGCGCCTTCACCACATGCTCATTCTCGTTGAAGCCGGTCATGAAGATCACCGGCAGGTCTTCAAAACCTCGCGCCGCCTTGAGAATCCGGCAGGTTTCGAAACCATCCAGTCCCGGCATCATCGCGTCCATCAACACGATGTCCGGCACCTTGGAATTGGCCATGGAAATGGCGGACCGGCCGCTGCTCGAGGTGTGAACCTCAAGCCCCTCCAGGCTCAGGGCGTCCGATAGCATGGCGAGTGCCTCGCCGGAATCGTCTACAATCAGAACGCGGCTGCCGTCGAACGTGTCAGGCATGGTTCCTGGTATCCTCAATAATCGCCAGGAACTCGCGCATGCGGTAGTTCGTGGCCAGTTGGCGCATATGTCTGCAAAAACGCTCGGTCCCGGGCATGGAAATCTCCAAGTCGTTCAGCATTGCTTCGATCGAGCGGACGAAGCCCGTCTGGCCCAGCGTCCTGAGTTGCTGCAGCCGGCGCGTGTCGGGCAGTTCGTCGGGCGCGAACGATGGGCGCTGGGAAGTCTCCACATGAACCCCGTCATCCAGTATCCAGGTCAGCGGAATGAGTGTTGCCAGACGTTCGAACAGGCCTTCTAAGTTGAACGGCTTGATCAGATAGGAATCGAACAGCGGCGCGTATTCCGGTCTGGTGCGCTCGGTGCCGGCGTCGGCAGACAGTATGAGGATCGGCAGGTCGCGGCCGTAACGCTGGCGGATGCGCCGAGCGACGTCCCAGCCGGACATGCTGGGCATCGCAAGGTCGAGAATGACGATATCCGGGCGGTGCAGGGCAAGGGTCGAGAGGCAGGCCGGTCCGTCGTTCACGGTGATCACCGAAAAGCCGAGCGGGGTCAAAACCTCCTCCATCAGCGCGCGCTGTGTGGCATCGTCATCGGCGATCAGAATTGTCCTGCGGCGCCCTTCATAACCGGCTACAGCGAGCGCCGGTGCCGCCAGGTCATCAGGTCTCTGGGCTTCCGACAACATCAGGCGGATGGTGAACTGCGTGCCTTTGCCAGGCTGGCTTGTCAGCTTGAGGTCGCCGCCCATGATCTCGACCAGCAACCGGGTGATCGTCAGGCCGAGACCCGTGCCCGGTGGCTGGGTCTGGTCGACGGGTTGCTCGGCTCGCTCGAAGGGCAGGAAAATCCGCTCCAGGTCCTGGGGTTTGATCCCGACGCCGGTGTCTTCGATGTCGAACGTCGCGACCTGGCCGCGATAGGACAGCGTGAAGCAGACATGGCCCCAATGGGTGAACTTGATGGCGTTGGACAACAGGTTGATCAGGACCTGCCGCAGCCGTTTCTCGTCGGTATAGACATAGTCCGGAATGGGTGAGGTGGCACGAAACTCGAAACTGATGCCCTTTGCTTGTGCCTGCAGGCTGAACATGTCCACGATCTGGTCCAGGAAGGGACCAAGTGCAATCTTGTGACGGTAGATCTCGAACTTGCCGGCTTCGATCTTGGAGATGTCGAGCAGACCCTCGATCATGTCGGCGAGGTGCTCACCGCTGCGCTTTATCGTCCGGGCGGCATTGTGCACGAAGTTCGGCATGCCCTGCTGGCGCTCGAGAACCTGCGCATAGCCGAGGATCGCGGTCAGCGGCGTGCGCAGTTCGTGGCTCAGGCCCACGACGTATTTGCTTTTGGCAAGGTTCGCCGATTCCGCTGCCTCCTTGGCCTTTTGCAGCTGTCGGTCGGTTTCCTCATGGGCCCGGATCTCGTCCATCAGCAGTCTGGTATGGCGGCTGGCTTCTTCCTCGGCAAAGTCGCGGCTTTCCTGAGCCAGCACGAAGAGCCAGGTGACGATGCCGGCTAGGATGAAGAGGATGATGTAGAGTTTCCAGAGCTCGAAGCCGATCAGTTCGGCAGCATCCGGATATTCGATCGTGCTCTGGAAGTGGATGAGCCAAAAGACACTGCCCATGAAGGCATTCACCACCGTGAAGAGCGCGATATAGCGCATCACGCTGCCATGGACCGCCTCGGCCATCCCGGCCGGCAGCCAAGCGCGGGCGACGGCCTTTGCCTGCTGACTGAAGCGTGCATCGGTTTTGCACAGGTCGTGGCAGCGTGCATCGAGAGAGCAGCAGAGCGAGCAGATCGGTCCCGAATAGGCCGGGCAGTGGGCCATGTCCTCCCGGTCGAAATTCAGCTCGCAGATCGAACATCCCGCATGGCCTGAAGCGTCCGCGTGAACGCTGCTGTTTCTTGCGATGTAATAGCGCCCGCCTGTGAGGCTCGCGATCAGCGGCACGAGTACGAAGGGCAGGGCAAGCGCGACATAGACATAGATCTTGCTCGTCAGTTCGCCGAGGAGGCCGCCATAGGCGGCGAAGGCGGCAAGTGCCGCGATCGTCATCGAGCCGAAACCGACCGGATTGATGTCGTAGAGATGTGCTCGCTTGAACTCGATGATCGGCGGCGACAGGCCGAAAGGCTTGGCGATCATCAGGTCGGCGGCGATGGAGGCAGTCCAGGCAATGGCGACGATGGAATAGAGGCCTAGTACCGTTTCCAGCGCCTTGTAGATGCCGAATTCCATCAGCAGCAGGCCGATCAACACGTTGAACACGAGCCAGACGACGCGCCCCGGATGGCTGTGGGTCAGGCGCGAAAAGAAGTTCGACCAGGCGATGGACCCGGCATAGGTATTCGTGACGTTGATCTTCACCTGGCAGATGACGACAAAAATGCCGGTGACGCCCAGCGCAAACTCCGGCGAGCCGAGCATCTGGCTGAACACAGTCAGATACATCTGCGTCGGATCGGAGGCATCCTCAAACGCAACGCCGTTTCGAAAGGCGTAGAAGGCCAGGAACGAACCCGCCAGGATCTTCAGCCCGCCGATGACGATCCAGCCGGGGCCCGCGCTTAACAGCGCGAGCCACCACCGGACCCTGTTTTGAGCGGTCTGGCGCGGCAGGAAGCGCAGATAGTCGACCTGTTCGCCGATCTGTGCCGCGAGCGAAAATACCACGGCCGAGCAGAGACCGAAGAGCGCGACATCGAAGCCATGGTCGACCGGGCCAAGGAGACCGGTATAGCCGGTCCAGTCGCGCACCGGCTCAAGCCCCTGTGCTGCGATGAAGACGAAGGGGGCTAGCTGCAGCACCACCCAGAAAGGCTGCGACCATGCCTGGAACCGGCTGATGAAGGTCACGCCGTGGGTGACGAGGGGGATGATGGCGACCGCGCTGACGATATAGCCGATCGTCAGCGGCAGTCCCGTGATCAATTCCAGCGCCTTGGCGATGATCGCCGCCTCGATGGCAAAGAAGAGGAAGGTGAAGCAGGCATAGATCAATGAGGTCACGGTGGAGCCGAGATAACCGAAACCGGCACCGCGGGTCAGAAGATCGATATCCACCCCGTAGCGGGCGGCGCTGTAGGCAATCGGGATGCCGATGACCAGCATGACCGAGCATGCGACCAGGATTGCTAGCGTTGCATTGGTGAAGCCGTAGCTCAGGGTGATGGCCCCACCGATCGCTTCCAGCGCCAGGAAGGAGATCGCACCCAGCGCCGTGTTGGCGATCCGACCCGGCGAGAAACGGCGCACCTCGTGCGCGGTGAAGCGCAGGGCGTAGTCCTCCAATGTCTGGTTGGCGACCCACCTGTTGTAGGTCCGCCGAATTCTGGGAATTCGTTCGGCCTGGTTCAATTCATCCCCCTGCGACCGGCGAGGCGGCCTGCCGCGCGCTATGCCCCTGCTTTGGGAGGCAATTCTCGTACCATTCGGGGAAATCGCGATTTCAGATCCTGGCGCCAGACCTTGCGGGCCAAATGAACCGATGACGCAGGCTCCTGTTTTTCCTTGGTTTCCCGAACGGATTGCCTCTGTTGAAGGGAACCATAGGGGATAAAGACCCGGGTGGGTATACGTCAAACGCTCCATTGTTGCGTTGCACAAATTGCGACGAATTTACCGCCAGTTGGCCGGTTCAATTGCTGCCAGCCCCCGCCGCAACCTCCTAGAACGATGAAGAGGCACGCCATGTCTGACGACCCCAAGAAACCACAGATGAGCATCAGTCGCCGAGCCCTGCTTGCGGGGGTGGCATCGATCCCGCTGCTGGCCGCCCTGAACACACCGCTGCTTGCACAGGACACGTCCACTGCGGCGATCAATACGACTGGTCTTGCCGTGACCGACGACACGGTGAAAGTCGGCATCCTGCATTCCGTCACCGGCACCATGGCTATTTCCGAAACCGGTTCCGTGCAGGCCGAGAAGCTCGCCATCGAGCAGATCAATGCCAGCGGCGGCATTCTCGGCCGCAAGATCGAGGTGATCCAGGAAGACGGTGGCTCCGACTGGCCGACCTTTGCCGAAAAGGCGAAGAAGCTGCTTGTTGAGGACAAGGTCGCTGCCGTTTTCGGCTGCTGGACCTCGGCTTCGCGCAAGGCCGTTCTGCCGGTCTTCGAGCAGTATAACGGCATGCTTTACTACCCGACCTTCTACGAAGGGCTCGAGCAGTCGCCGAACGTCATCTACACCGGTCAGGAAGCGACCCAGCAGATTCTCGCCGGCATCGACTGGGTGGTGAAGGAGAAGGGTGCGAAGAGCTTCTATCTGCTCGGCTCGGACTATATCTGGCCGCGCACGTCCAACAAGATCGCCCGCAAGCACATCGAGAAGCTCGGCCTCGAAGTCGTCGGCGAGGAATACTACCCGCTCGGCCATACCCAGTTCAACTCGGTGATCAACAAGATCAAGCTGAAGAAGCCTGACGTGATCTATGCGATCGTCGTCGGCGGTTCGAATGTCGCCTTCTACAAGCAGCTGAAGGCGGCCGGCATCGACATGACCAAGGAGAAGCCGCTGCTTCTCACGATCTCGGTTACCGAAGACGAGATCCTTGGCATCGGCGGGGAAAACATGGTTGGGGCCTATGCCGCCATGAAGTACTTCCAGAGCCTGCCGAACGACAACAACATGTCCTTCGTCACTGAGTTCAAGAAGATGTGGGGCGACAATATCGTCATCGGCGACGTCACCCAGGCCGCCTATCTCGGCCCCTGGCTGTGGAAGGCCGCGGTGGAGAAGGCGGGTTCCTTCGACATCGACAAGGTGCGCGCCGCTTCGCCGGGCATCGAACTTTCCACGGCACCGGAAGGTTATGTGAAGGTTCACGAAAACCACCACCTCTGGTCCAAGACCCGTATCGGACACGCTCGCGCCGACGGTCAGTACGACGTCGTCTACGAGACCACGGACCTGATGGAGCCCGATCCATTCCCGGAAGGCTATCAATAAGCCTCGTTCCCCGCCTGGAGGGCCGGCCTGGCCGGCCCCTTTTTCCCGAACGTCTTTCGAGGACATGCGAGGTGACGCAATGATCGGCGACTATACCTACAGCGAATTCTTCTCGATCCTGGCCATGCAGGGCTTTGCAGGGCTTATCCTGTTTTCCGTCTTCGTGCTGATGGCACTCGGTCTTGCCATCATCTTTGGACAGATGGGGGTCATCAACATGGCGCATGGGGAGTTCATGATCCTCGGCGCCTATGTCACCTATCTCGTCTCCACCCTGGTGACGACCTATCTGCCCGGGCTCTTCCCTTTCTACTTCTTCGTTGCCATGGCACTTGCCTTCGCAGCCTCGTTCTCGCTCGGCGTTTTCGTCGAATGGGCGTTGATCCGTCATCTCTATCGTCGACCGCTCGACACGCTGCTGGCCACCTGGGGCCTGTCGCTCGTGCTGCAGCAGCTCTATCGCTCGATCTTCGGTGCCCGCGAAGTCGGCGTAACCCTCCCTGACTGGATGATGGGGTCCGTTGCCGTCAGCGATACGATCGAGGTGCCGCTCAACGGCCTCTTCGTCATGGCGCTCACCCTGATCATCGCCGCCGGTGTCTATTTCCTCATGTATCGCTCGTCCTGGGGCAAGCGGGTGCGCGCGGTGGTGCAGAATCGCGTCATGGCCGGTGCCGTCGGCATCGATACCAAGAAGGTCGATCGCATGACCTTCGGTCTCGGCTGCGGCATCGCCGGCATTGCCGGTTCCGCCTTCACCATGATCGGCTCGACCGGGCCAACGGCGGGACAGCTCTACATTGTCGATACTTTCTTGGTGGTCGTCTTTGGCGGTGCGGGCAGTCTGATCGGCACCATCGCCTCGGCCTTCACCATCTCCCAGGCCCAGTCGACAATGGAATTCTTCCTCAGCGGCTCCATGGCCAAGGTTCTGACCCTGCTCACCGTTGTCGGGATCCTGATGCTGCGACCGCAAGGCCTCTTCTCCCTCAACATCCGCCGCTAAGGAGATCTCCCATGCCTGCTGTCGGCTTTCTCTTCTCCCGCAAGGAATGGCTCTACTTCGCCATCCTGGCCGCGCTGCTGCTCATTGTCCTGCCTCTCGGGCTGGACATCTTCCGGCTCAATCTGATTGGCAAGTATCTGACCTATGCCTTCGTTGCCATCGGCCTCGTCCTGCTGTGGGGCAATGGCGGCATCCTCAGCCTGGGCCAGGGGATCTTCTTCGGTCTCGGTGGCTACTGCATGGCCATGTTCCTGAAGCTTGAGGCCTCCACGCCCGAAGCGACGAAGATCCAGTCGACGCCAGGCATTCCCGACTTCATGGACTGGAACCAGATCACCGTACTGCCATCGTGGTGGGCGCCCTTCTATTCCTTCTCCTTCACGCTTGCCGCGATCGTTCTGGTGCCGTCGATTTTCGCCTTCATCATTGGTTCGGCCATGTTCAAGCGGCGCGTCGGTGGGGTCTATTTCGCCATCATCACCCAGGCCGTTGCCGCGATCCTGACCATCCTGATCATCGGCCAGCAGGGGTATACCGGCGGTGTCAACGGGATCACCGATCTCAGGACCTTGCTTGGCTGGGATATCCGTACCGACGAGGCCAAGCTGATCCTCTACTTCGTCAACGCCGTGCTTTTGATCGGTGTGCTCCTCCTCGCCCAGGTGGTTCGCATCTCGAAATTCGGCCGGTTGCTGATCGCCATGCGGGATCGCGAGGACCGGGTTCGATTCTCCGGATATGACGTCGCCAATTTCAAGATCTTCATCTTCTGCCTGGCCGCTGCGATGTCTGCCATCGGTGGTGCGATGTTCACGCTGCAGGTCGGCTTCATGTCGCCGTCCTTCGTGGGAATTGTGCCATCCATCGAGATGGTGATCTTTGCGGCCGTCGGCGGACGCCTGTCGCTGTTCGGGGCGATCTACGGCGCGCTTCTCGTCAATGCCGCCAAGACGACCTTTTCCGAGAGTTTCCCTGAACTCTGGCTGTTTGCCATGGGCGGCCTCTTCATCGCTGTCGTCATGGCCTTCCCCTACGGCCTTGCCGGTGTGGTCAAAGACTATGTCGAACCGTTCGTTACACGCCGGCTACCCGGTTTCCTGAAACGCGCGCCGCTGACGCAGCCGCAAGCGGCCGAATGATGGAGGCGAGCATGCAAGTTGCTTCTCAACCCGCCAAAGACTTCATTCTCAGCATCGACGCCCTCACCGTGTCCTTTGACGGCTTCAAGGCGGTGAATGACCTTTCGCTCTATGTCGATGAGAACGAGATCCGTGTGATCATCGGACCGAACGGGGCCGGCAAGACCACGGTGCTCGATCTCATCTGTGGGCGGACGAAGGCGACGTCCGGCTCCATCCGGTTCGACGGGCGGGAGCTCACCCGTATGCGCGAGCACGAGATCGTGCACGCAGGCGTTGGTCGCAAGTTCCAGAACCCGTCGATTTACGAGGATCTCACCGTCTTTGAAAATCTCGAACTCTCCTTTCCCCGCGGCCGCTCCGTTTTCGGGGCGCTCACCTTTCGCCGGGACAAGGAGGTCATCGAGCGGGTCGAGGAAGTGGCCGAACTGATTTTCCTCAAGGATCAGCTGAACACCGACGCGGCAATCCTCAGTCATGGGCAGAAGCAATGGCTGGAGATCGGCATGCTGTTGATCCAGAAGCCGCGGCTTCTGATGCTCGACGAGCCGGTGGCCGGGATGAGCGTTGCCGAGCGCATCAAGACGGCGGAACTCCTCAACACGATCACCAAGAACCAATCGGTGATCGTCATCGAGCACGACATGAAGTTCGTCGAGGACATCGCCCACCGGGTCACCGTGCTGCACCAGGGCAAGGTCCTGTCGGAAGGCAGCATGGAGCGCGTCAAGAGCGATCCGCGGGTCGTCGAAGTCTATCTCGGTCACTAGGAGATCGTCATGTTGTCAGTCGAAAAACTGAAGGTCAGCTACGGCCAGAGCGAAGTCATTCACGGCCTGTCCTTCGACGTCAAACCCGCCGAGATCGTTGCGATCATGGGTCGCAATGGCATGGGCAAGACGACGCTTATGAAGTCGCTGATGGGGGTCGTTCCCTCCGCCGCGGGATCGATCCGGATCGGCGAGACACCGGTCGAGCGGCTCGAAAGCTACGAACGGGTGGCCAAAGGTCTCGCCTATGTGCCGCAGGGGCGGATGATCTTTTCAACGCTCACGGTCCAGGAAAACATCGAAACCGGGCTGACCGTGACCGGGGAGAAGACCGTGCCAGGGCAGATCTACGAACTCTTTCCCGTGCTGCTCGAGATGAAGGGGCGGCGCGGTGGCAATCTCTCCGGCGGTCAGCAGCAACAGCTGGCGATCGCCCGCGCGCTGGCGTCCAAGCCGAAAGTGCTGCTGCTTGACGAGCCGACCGAAGGCATCCAGCCATCGATCATCAAGGAGATGGCGCGAACGCTCTGCCGGATCCGCGACGAGATCGGTCTTTCCATTGTCGTCTCCGAGCAGGTGTTGAGCTTTGCCCTCGACATGGCCGACCGGGTGCTGGTGATCGAAAAGGGCGAATTCGTCCATGAAGCCCCGCGCGCCGGCATCGATGAGGCCCGCGTCTCCAGCTTCCTCTCCGTCTGATCCCACCAAACCCAGCCGCTTTACATCCAAGGAAGGAGCCAAGCCATGCCCGATACCCTGATCAAGGTCGATCTCAGCGAGTCGCCCTATACCAACGAGAAGATCCACAACCGCTGGCACCCGGACATTCCGATGGCCTGCTGGGTGGAGCCGGGGGACGATTTCCTGGTCGAGACCTATGACTGGACCGGCGGCCAGATCAAGAATGACGACGATGCGGCCGATGTCCGCGATGTCGATCTGAGCCAGGTGCATTTCCTGTCGGGACCGATCGGCGTCAAAGGGGCTCAACCGGGCGACCTGCTGGTCGTCGACATCCTCGACATCGGTGCCTTCGACAACTCTCTCTGGGGCTTCAACGGCTTCTTCTCCAAGAAGAACGGCGGCGGATTCCTGACCGAGCACTTCCCCGAGGCACAGAAGTCAATCTGGGACTTCCATGGAATGTTCACCTCCTCGCGCCACGTGCCAGGCGTCAAATATGCCGGGCTCATCCATCCCGGTCTGATCGGCTGCCTGCCGGATCACAAGATGCTGGAGATGTGGAACAGCCGCGAAAAGGCATTGTTCGATACCGATCCGACGCGGGTACCTGCGCTGGCGGCGCTGCCGGACGGTGGAGCGACCGCCCATATGGGCAGCCTCAAAGGCGAGGCTCGCGACAAGGCTGCCGCAGAAGGCGCGCGCACCGTGCCTCCGCGCGAACATGGCGGCAATTGTGACATCAAGGACCTGTCGCGCGGTTCGAAGATCTATTTCCCGGTTTATGTCGACGGTGCCGGTCTTTCGATGGGTGACCTGCATTTCAGCCAGGGCGATGGTGAAATCACCTTCTGCGGTGCGATCGAAATGGCCGGCTGGCTGCATATCAAGGTTTCGCTGATCAAGGACGGAATGGCGAAATACGGGATCAAGAACCCGATCTTTCGGCCGTCGCCGATTACGCCGAAATATGACGATTACCTGATCTTCGAGGGCATTTCCGTCGACGAGAGCGGCAAGCAGCATTACCTCGACGTGCACATCGCCTATCGCCAGGCCTGCCTGAACGCCATCGAATACATGACGAAGTTCGGCTACAGCCGGGCGCAAGCTTACGCCATTCTCGGTACCGCCCCTGTCCAGGGTCATATTTCAGGCGTTGTCGACATTCCGAATGCCTGCGCCACACTCTGGCTGCCGCTCGACATCTTCGAATTCGACATGAAGCCGGGTGCGGACGGGCCGAAGAAGTTCCTCGACGGCAAGATCGACGTGCCGCTGGCTCGCGACCTCTAAGGCGCAGGCGCAGGGCGTGGAATTAGCTGCGTCCTGCGCATCGAAGCATATCTTGAGGAAGACCGATCATGCCCAATTACGATTACAACTGCCCGGATTGCGGCGGATTCACCGAGAACCGGCCCATGGCGATGTCGGGCGACCCTTGCAAATGCCCGCAATGCGGGACGCCTTCGCCAAGGGCCTTCTTCTCGACGCCCTTCTTTGCCTTGATGGACAAGGCGACGCGAACAGCGATCGGGACCAACGAGAAGGCAGCTCACGAACCCAAGACATCAAAATCCCTAGGCCACGGTGCCGGCTGCAGTTGCTGCTCGGGTGCACCGAAAAAGTCGAAAACGGTGTACCGGGCTGATGGCGCCAAAGCTTTCCCTTCCGCACGCCCCTGGATGATCAGTCACTGAGGATTGATCCGCACGATACTCGTGTTTTGGGACCGGAGCGCATGGTCATCAAGGATGGCGAGGTGCGGACCGTCAACGGCGGTGCCGGTCCTCGATCTGCAAGGATTCGACCGGGCCGGTTGGCAATGAACCACCTGCATGTCACGCAATTGACATGTCTTTGACCGCATGTGTCTACTCAGCAACCGGATCCTCCGCTCACGTCGCCTAGCGTGGCTGAGGATTGGTCCGGTATTAGTTCGGTCAGGCAGCATCGGCCGCGAGGTTTTCTTACCCGTAGCTCGCTCGTGAAGTTGATATCGCCGCATGCGCAGGAATAGTTCTTCCGTTTTTGTGAGCGCCAAGATGGTGGCGGAGCGCGCGGGCGTGTCTCGATCGGCGGTCTCGCGGACTTTCACCGATGGCGCGAGCGTCTCGGAAGAGACGCGGCGCAAGGTGATCGAGGCGGCAGAGGCGCTCGGATATCACGTCAATCATCTCGCCCGGCAACTCCGCGAGCGGAGCAACATCGTCTGTCTGATCGTCTCGGATCTGACCACGCCGGTCCGGGCGGCCATGGTCGATCACCTGACCCGCAAGCTTCAGGCTGCCGGCAAGATCACGGTGGTCTTGAACACCGAGAGCGACGACGCGAACGTCAATCAGGCCCTGAAGCTCACCCTGCATTACCGGGCCGATGCGACAGTCGTTCTCTCGGGAACCCCTTCCACCGCGCTCGTCCGAACCGCGCTCGCCAACGGGCAACAGGTCATCCTGATCAATCGCGACGATCGGCTTGAGGGCTGCGACAATGTCGGGCTTGACAATGCGACCGCGGCACGTGAGGCACTGTTCCTGCTGCGCCGGGCGGGCTGTGAGCGGATCGGGATCCTGACCTCTGCCGCGCGAACGCCGAGCCTCGTCGAGCGCGAGCAGCGTTTCGTCGAGGCAGCCAAGCGAGAGGGGCTTTCGGTGCTGACGGTAGAGGCGGAAGCCACCAGTTATCGCGCAGGTCTCGAGATTGCCAAACGGGTCTTTGCCCGTTCCGCCCCGCCTGACGGCGTCTTCTGTGTCACCGATCTCCTGGCCTTGGGGTTCATGGACGGAGCGCGATCAGACTTCGGCCTGCGCATTCCCGAGGATCTGTGCGTCATCGGCTTCGACAATATCGAGCAGGCGTCCTGGGAGGCATATCGTTTGACCACATTCGAGCAGCCGCTGGAAAAGATAGCCGGCCATGTCGTTGCGCTGCTGACAGATGTGGACGAACGGGCGGATTCCGGCGAGCGACCGGATCTTGCCGGGCGCGGCGAGGCCGTCTTTGAACCGGTCGCCGTGTGGAGACGCTCGGTCCGTCCGCATTCCGGTCAGTGATCATGCACGGGTGTGCATCGCGCCGATGTCATCAAACCTTCGTCTAAACCCGTTAGGAAGTTCCCGTCCGGGCGAACAGATTGCACGCGTGTGCAATCTTGGGTCCTGTCGTGTGGCCGGAGGCGGCCGGCGTGATCGGCGGCCATGCCCGGGCACAAAATTCCGAAGAGACGCAGGCCCAGCTATCAGGCTGGTGATTGGATGTCTCAGGGTTTGACCGAGCCGGCGCTGAGCGCGGCAATCTAGGGAGAAGACGATGAAGCGTCGCGCATTCCTCATTTCGACCGCTGGCACCGTGGCCGGCATGATGATCCTCCCGAAGCTGTCCTTCGCAGCCGAGGGTCAGATCGACTGGTACACCGGCTCCGATGCCAACGTCCTTGATTTCTGGACCAACAGCGTCAAGCCGGCTTTCGAGGCAGCCAATGCCGGTGTGAAGCTGAACCTCGTCGACGCCGGCGACAATGCAGGCATCCAGGCAATCGCCGAGCGTGCCGTAGCGGCGATGCAGACCAACACCGATCCGCAGGCCGATTACTTCGAGCATACGGATCCGCGTCTGCCGAAGGGGGCCATCGAAGCCGGCCTTTACGTGAACATGAAGGAAGCCGGCCTTTCGAACTATTCCAAGGTCAATCCGCTTGCCATCGATAGCGATTACTCGCTTCCCTATCGCGGCAGCCAGGTTCTTCTGGCTTACGACACCACCAAGCTCTCGGCCGCCGATGCGCCGAAGACCTGGGATGCGCTGGTTGCCTGGATCAAGGCAAATCCCGGCCAGTTCGTCTACAACCGTCCGGACAAGGGCGGTTCGGGCGGCAACTTCGTCCGCCGCGCCATCCATCAGGCGAACGGCCTCGATCCCAAGGCCTTCACCGTCGACAACTACACCGAAGCCTTCGGCAACGAAGCGCTGGGCAAGGCCTGGGAGCTGCTGAAGGATATTGCTCCGTCGCTTTATGACAACGGTGCCTATTCCTCCGGCAACACCCAGTCGATCCAGCTGCTCGCGCAGGGCGTGGTCACCATGACCCCGGTCTGGTCCGACCAGGTTCTCCAGGCGATCGATCAGGGCGTTCTGCCGGAAACGACCGGTATCGTGCAGCTTCAGGATCTGGCGCTTTGCGGCAACTTCTCCCGTGCCGTCGTCTTGAGCAATGGCAAGAACCGGGATGCAGCGCTGAAGCTCGCCGATTTCATCCTGACCGAAGAGATCCAGGGTGCCATTCTGTCCGAGCTCGGCGGCTTCCCGGGCGTCAGCTGGGACCATGTGTCTGCCGATCTGCGCGAGAAGTTTGCAGACATCATCCCGAGCAGCATCCCGACCTTCCCGTCGGGTGCCTGGGAAGTTGCGGTCAATGACGGCTGGTATCGCAACGTGGCGCCGACCATCGACCGGAAGTCGTGAGTGCAGGCGTGACAACGTCTGGCATCTCCAGAACGAAGTCGGGCAGGGGGCTGATTGGCCTCCTGCTCGTCGCCGTGCCGGTTTCGCTCGTCGGATGGCTGGTCATCTGGCCAATCATCAGTGCCGTCCTGCGCACGGTGTGGCGGACCTCGCCCGAGGGGGAGTCAGGCTTCGACCTGTCGAGCTACATCTTCTTCTTTTCCGACGCCTACAGCCTCAACAATCTCAGCCTGACCCTCTGGACCACGGCTGTCTGTGCTGTTTTGCTCCTCATCGTGTCCTTGCCGATCGCGCTCTACCTGCGCTTCGCCAAGGGTCCGGTCGCCTCTTATGTCCAGGCTCTGGCAATCCTGCCGATGTTCGTGCCCTCGATCATCCTCGCCTATGCCCTGATCCGCGTCCTGGGACCGAACGGCATGGTGGACCTTTTGTTGAATTTCGCCGGCCTGCCCAAACTGCGGACCCCTTACCTCACGCCCTGGGGGCCGGTGATCGGCCTCGTCTGGGACAATATCCCGCTGACGGTGCTGATCCTGCTTTCGGGTCTCGGATCGGTCGGCAATATGGCGATCGAAGCCGCACGCGATGTCGGGGCCAGCAGGCTTCAGGTGCTTTGGCATATCATCCTGCCGCAGATCACCAATTCCATTCTGGTGGCGCTCTCCTTCGCTGTACTCGGCATCTTCTCGGCCTTCACGCTGCCCTATCTGCTTGGCCCCGCCTCACCTGAGATGATGGGACCCTTCATGCAGCGAACCTTCCGTGACCTGAACGATCCCGTCAGCGCCATTACCCAGGCTGTCATCACCTTCGGCTTCTGCATCGTTTTTGGCCTGTTCTACGTGCGCTCCGTCGCCCGCAACCAGGGGAGGTGAGGCCCATGAACCTACCCATTGCCCCACCACGCCGGATTGATGGCACCGGCATCCTGCTCGCGCTCGTGCTTTCGATTGTCGTCGTCCTGCCTTTGCTCGTCGTCGGCGTCTGGGCCTTCACCGAGGTCTGGCGCTACCCGAACGTCCTGCCGCAGCAATTCGGTCTGCGGTTCTGGGAGCAGACCCTCAACCGCTCGGACGTGTGGAGCGCGCTATGGCTGAGCCTGACGCTCTCGGCGGTGGTGACGCTTGCCTCCGCAATCATCTGCTTGCCAGCAGCTTATGCCTTTGCGCGGATGCGATTTCCGGGCCGTGACCTGTTGTTCTTCTCGTTTCTTGCAGGCCACGCCTTTCCGAAGTTCGGACTGCTGGTCGCCATAGCCGCGATCTTTCTGCAGCTCGACCTGATCGGCACCTTCTGGGGCGTGGCGCTCATTCAGCTGGTCAACACGCTGATGTTCATGATCTGGATCCCGGTTGCGGCTTTCCAGGCGGTCGACCGGCGCATGGAAGAGGCCGCCCGGGACGTCGGGGCCGGTCCGCTCCGCGTCTTCTGGTCAATTACGCTCCCGCAGGCGGCGCCGACCATCGCGGCTGCGCTGCTCCTGACCTTTGTCGGCACCTTCTACGAGACGGAAGGCGCATGGCTGATCGGCGCGCCGGGCATTCGCACGATGCCCGTGCTGATGATCAGTTTCATCAACAATCAGATGGTGATTCAGTTCGGAGCGGTTCTCTCCGTCATGCTCTGGGTCCCCTCCTTCATCGCCCTGATGTTCGCCCGGCGCGTGATCGGCGGAAACGCCTTCGCGAAAGGGTTCGGCGGATGAAAAACTGCATCACAGGAACTCCGACATGTCGAAACTGAGCATCCGCGCGGTCTCCAAGGTCTTTGCGGGCGGCACGACAGCCGTCGAGAATGTCTCGCTCGAGGTCGCCGATGGCGAGCTTGTCTGCCTGCTCGGGCCGTCCGGCTCCGGCAAATCCACCCTTCTGCGTATGGTCGGCGGTTTCGAGCAGCCAACATCGGGACGGATTGCCATCGACGATCAGGACGTGACACGCCTGCCACCCGAACAACGGCCGACCGGCATGGTCTTCCAGAGCCATGCCTTGTGGTCACACATGAACGTCTTCAACAACCTTGCCTTCGGCTTGAAACTGCGTCGCCGTCCCAAGGGGGAAATCCGCGACCGGGTCGAGAACGTGCTCGAGCTCGTGGGCCTGAAGGGCTATGGTCAGCGGATGACCAGCGCGCTTTCGGGCGGCCAGCAGCAGCGCGTGGCGCTGGCGCGATCGCTGATCCTGGAGCCGAAGATCCTGTTGCTCGATGAACCCTTCGCGAGCCTCGATCAGCATTTGCGCGAGCGGCTGCGGGAGGAAGTGCGGGATATCCAGCTTCGTTTGAAGATCACGACCCTTTTCGTCACCCACGGGCAGGATGAGGCTCTCTCCATGGCGGATCGCATCGTGGTCATGCGTGATGGCAGGACAGAGCAGGCCGATCGCCCGGAACGCATCTATCGGGATCCTCAAACGCCGTTCGTCGCCGGTTTCATCGGCACGATGAACTTCATCGAGGGCCGTGTCGAAAATGGCCGTTTCCTGCATGCCGACCTCGCCGTCGATCTTCCGGTCGCCGATGGACCGCTCACGCTGGCAGTGAGGCCCGAGGCCCTCGACCTCGTCCATCAGGGCGGTGGCAAGGCCACCATTCATCGCGTCACCGACTTCGGCACGCATGGGCTCGTTGATCTGCATCTGTCAGACGGAACCCGCGTGAAATGCATGGTCGCCAGTCCGGAACCCTTCAATGCCGGCGAGACCGTTGCGCTCAACCCGCGCGCATTTGCGGCCTTCCGCGACAACGTCAAACTCTATGGCACGACCCATGCGCAGTGATCCCATTTTCGTCGAGCATCAGGGACACCGTACCCTGCTCAAGTGGCATCGCGGACGGCGCAAGGCCACCGATCCGGAATTCACACCGACGCGCATTCTGGAAGCCATGCAGCTTGGCGCCAGCGTCGAGGTCGATCTGGTCGTGCACAGAGATCACGGTTTTGCCATCCTGCACGATCTGGAGCTCGATCATGGGACAACCGGATCCGGTCTCGTCGCCGAGACCTCGGCTGACACGCTGCGACAGCTCTACCTGCGGGGCAATGACGGAGTGCCGCTGAGCGACAGGGTGATGCTGCTCGAAGATCTCTGTGACTTGCTGAACGCCAATCCCGCCCATCCCGAGGCTTTGCTGCAACTCGATTACAAGGAGGATCTGTCAAGGCTGTCGCCGGGTGTGATCGAGAAATTTGCCAAAGCGGTCTCTCCCGTTGCCTCGAACATGATCCTGTCCGGCGGAGACAGCGCTGCGGTGGCAGCGCTGGCCGCGGTCACACCCGGTCTGCGCGCGGGTTATGATCCGACCTATGTCGGCGTTCTCGATGACCTCAGAACGGCTGAGGATTTCTCACACTTCATTGCAGCGGCGCTGAAAAAGGCGCCGGATGCCGCCATGATCTATCTCGATTACGAGCTTGTTCTCGCGGCTGATGCGGCAGGGATGGATCTGATTGGCGCTGTTCATGCGGACAAGCGTCGTGTCGATGCCTGGACGATCCGAACGATCAATTCCATCACGCTTGCGCAGGTTCGTCGTCTCCTCCAATTGCGCGTCGACCAGATCACCACCGATGACCCCGAAGGTCTCGCCGAAGCCATTGCTGAAGGAAAAAGCTGATGTCCGTCGATCCCGCCCGTGTTCTCGAAGACATGATCGAGGCTGCCCGACGTGCCGGAGCGCTGACGCTCGATTTCTTTCACCGTCGGGACACGCTGCAGATCGGCGTCAAAGGCCCCGGTGACTTCGTCAGTATTGCCGACGAGCAGTCGGAGACGCTGATCCGTGACCACCTGCTCAGCCGGTATCCGGACTGGAGCCTGAGCGGCGAAGAGTTTCCGCCCGTGGAAGGCAAGGATGCATCCTACCGTTTCCTGGTGGATCCGATCGACGGCACCACCAATTTCCTCAATGGCCTCGACTACACGATCACCATCGCGCTCCGCCAGGGCCGAGAGACCGTTTGCGGGCTCGTCTATAATCCGGTGACGGATGAGATGTTCACGGCGCTGAAGGGGCAAGGCGCCTATCTAAACGGGGCGCGGCTTATGATGCGGGACAGCGTGGATGTCGGTCAGATGGTGGTCGGCACCGGTCTGCCCACACCCAATCTCTCCATGCATGAGGGCGCCTATGCCAGGCTCGACGCGATCCGCGCGCCGATCGGTGCCGTGCGGGTGCTCGGAAGCGCTGCCAATTGCTGCGCCTATGTCGCCTGTGGACGTTTCACCGGCTACTTCGAACAGACAGGCTTCGTCGATACGGCCGCGGGCATTCTTCTCGTTGAAGAAGCCGGCGGCGTTGTGACCGACTGGTGGGGCCGCGGCGCGGAGCACTACGAACAATCCGGCCTGCTGATCGTCGCCAATCAATCCACGCATGCGTTCCTCCTGCACCAGCTTCAGGGCGTCCAGCCACAGGATTGAACGAGCAGAGTGTGTGCGGGGCGGGGGCGAGCCTTTGCCGCCTCCTTGAACGACCTTTCCTGACTGCTACCGCTGCGGCGCAATGCTCCAGATCATGATGTTGCTCCTCCATCGGTTTTCCCAAGTGCCGACCGTGGCAAGAAGCCTTATGAAACGGCCAGCGTCACTAATTAAATAATTGATAGGTTTCGGCCTGATCGCGCGTACTGCCGTCGGGCGCTCGGATCTGTGTTGCAGCCTTTTACGTGCCTGATTGCGGTGCATGCTCGCATCACCAACGACACCAGCGGGAGGCGCCGTGATGACTGCTCGACCAGTTCGGCCCGCAAGTCGAAACTGGTTTGGAGCGCTGCGGCCGTTTCCCGGGCGCCGCGTCAAGCTTCTTCTTCTCACAAGTATTTGCACTCCGCTGTGTGAAACCTGCGGGTCGGGGGAGCCGTTGACGCCCCGAGGCATTGGTTGACCTTGCGCCCGAAGGCCCCGCGAAGGGGCGTGACGAAGGCTCAGCCGAGTGTCGCTTCGAGTGAGATTTGACCTCCTATCTGCGTGCCCAACACGCGTGAAAATCTCAACTCGCTTGTCAACAAGAACAGGAGAATTCCGCCGACATGTCCAATTCGCTCAAGACCATCAATCCGTTCACCGAGGAAGATCTCAAGACCTATCCCCACATGTCCGATGCCGAGGCCATGGCCGTTGTCGAAGCCAGCCACACGGCCTTTCTCGACTGGCGGCTGAAAAGCCTGGAGGAGCGGGCCGAGGTGATCGCCGCCATCGGGGCCGAGATGCGCAAGTCCAAGGAGGAGTTCGCCCAGCTCATGACGGACGAGGTGGGCAAGCTGCTGAAGGACAGTCGCAGCGAAGTCGATCTGTGTGCCGCGATCTGCGATTACACCGCCAAGATCGGTCCGGATGCTCTGGCTGACGAAGAGCGCGAGATCGAGGGCGGGAAGGGTTATGTCACGCATTCGCCTATCGGTGTCGTCTACGGGATCCAGCCATGGAATTTTCCGGCCTATCAGGCGGTGCGCTATTCGATTGCGAGTTTGATGGCGGGCAATGGCGTGCTGCTCAAGCATGCCGAAGCCTGCACCGGCAGTGGCCTGTTCCTGCGCTACCTCTATGAGCGCGCCGGCCTGCCGAAGGGCTTGTTCGGCGTGCTCCTGATCTCGCATGACCAGTCCGACAAGATCATCGAGGATGAACGCATTCGTGGCGTGACGCTCACCGGCAGCGACAGAGCCGGCCGGGCCGTCGGCGCGAAGGCCGCGGAACTGGTGAAGAAAACCGTTCTCGAGCTCGGTTCCAACGATGCTTATCTGGTGCTGGATGACGCCGATCTCGATCTTGCGGTCAAAACCTGCGTACAGGGCCGCATCTACAACAATGGCCAGACCTGCGTGAACGCCAAGCGGTTCATCGTGACGGAGAAGAATTACGACGCCTTCGTCGAGGCTTATGCCGAGGCCTTCCGCTCCATCAAGCTTGGCGATCCGAAAGCCGATGACACGCAGCTCGGTCCGATGGTGACCAAGAAGCAGCGCGACGAGCTGCATCAACAGGTCAAGGAGAGCATCGAAAAAGGCGCGCGACTGGTCGTCGGCGGAGACGTCCCGGAGCGCAAAGGCTGGTTCTATCCGGCCACGGTGCTCGCCGATGTCGCACCCGGCCAGCCCGCCTATGAGGATGAGCTGTTCGGTCCCGCCGCCGCAGTCATTCGCGCGGAGGATGATATGGACGCCCTGCGGATCGCCAACAGCAGCCGCTATGGTCTCGGCGGGGGCATCTTCAGCCGCGATGTCGAGCGGGCGCGCAAGCTGGCAGCCAACTATTTCGATACCGGCATGGTGTTCATCAACACCTTCAATGTGGCTTATCCGAGCATGCCGTTCGGCGGCGTGAAGACGTCGGGCTACGGGCGGGAACACGGTCCAGAAGGACTGAAGGAGTTCGTGAACGTGAAGTCGATCCGCATCGGCTAAGGGTAACCAGGTGGAAGGAGCAGGCCGTCTCGGGCGGCCTGCTGCCATATCCCGTGACGGCAACGCCAAGGTTTGCAGTCACTCCTGTCGCCAGATGGCTACTCTCCCCTTTTAATCCTGTATCGGCTTATCAAGTTTTCATTGCGCATCCGATCTTGTCGTAATATTGGCGATCAAAGGCCGCTACAGGCGTTGTCGGCCGGATAAAGCTCGCGGCCAGTCCGGCCAGAACAAGGCGATTGTGCGTGGTGCAGCGATCGGAAAGAGGCACGGGGTTTCCGGGTGATTGGCCGCCCATGAGCAGGAGGCACTGCGCTTGCCTGCCATTCTGAACGCGATATTTGCCGCCCACCGGCGCTCTCTGTTGTGGACAGTCATGCGGATCGTGCGCGATCCCCAGACGGCGGAAGATCTGGCGCAGGAGACTTATCTGCGTGCCCGCAAGGCGGTCGAGAGTGGTCGGGTCGAGCATCTCGAGGGATTTCTCCACCAGACGGCCCGCAACCTTGCGCTTGATCACCTGCGGCGACGCAGAACGCGCGAAGCTTCGGAGGTGGAAGGCCTGGATGAGACCTTTCTGGCCGCCGTTTCTGCCGACATTCCCTCGATCGAGCAGGCATTGATCGAGAGGCAGACGTTCGGCGCGTTCCAGACCGCGCTTGCTACCCTACCGAAGCGCGCCCAGACGGTGCTGGTGCTCAGCCGCATCGAAGAATGGACGAATGCTCGCATCGCAGACCATCTCGGCATCTCTGAACGAACGGTGTTCAATGATCTCAAACTCGCCATGGCCCATTGCCGTGATGCCCTGGCACGTCTGGACGGGAAGTGAGAAACAGGATGCGTTCTTCGACCGTCTCGACCAAACGCGCTACAGAGGGAGCCAGGCGGTCCGTCTCCGCGACGAATTTTGCCGGGTTTGATGTGCTTATGCGTCAAGGTATCAGGAGCCCGCAAACACACTGCGAATGGATCGGCTAAGTGGGACATCAGGGTGCGCAGGACATGGACCGGACGGTCACCGACTTCAATCATGCCGATCCTGTTGCGGATCAGGCTTTGGACTGGTTCGTGCGGCTACGTGACGGCAAGCAGAATGCGGCGACACACGCCGATTTTCTCGCTTGGCTGGCGAAGGATCCGCGTCATGAAGAGGAATTCCGGGGGCTTGAGATCCTATGGAACTCGAAACCGTTCCTCGATGCGTTGAAAGCGCTGCCTGTCGCCAAGCCCGAGGTTAGGCGACCGAGGGGCGGTCGCTGGTCGATGCGTGCCGCTGCGCTGGCCGCGTCAGTTCTGGTTGCTGCGGGGATCTGGCAGTATCCGGCGCTCGTGGTCGCGCTCCAGGCAGATTATGTCACTGCGACTGGCGCACAGAGGCGGGTTCCGTTGCCGGACGGCTCCACTCTCTTGCTGAACACCGACACCGCCGTGGCGCTCGATTTCGATGCAGGTCGGCGTCATGTCCGCCTGCTGCGCGGCGAGGCCTTCTTCGATGTGGTGCATGATCCCGCCCATCCCTTCACGGTCAGCGGCCGCTATGGCGAGGTGACAGTGCTGGGCACCGCATTTGCGGTCAGGACCGGCCCTGGTGAAGACGAGGTCGTGCTGGAGCGAGGCCGCGTGCAGGTCCTCTGTCTTTGCGAGCGCAAGGACAAGGCCGTGCTTGCGCCCGGCCAAGCTGTCAGCGTCACTGCGTCCGCCGTGTCTTCCGTTCATGCGGCCGATCCCTCTGCGACACTCGCTTGGCGCGAGGGCAGGATCATCTTTGAAGATGCGCTTCTTGGCGATGTTCTGGAAGAACTGGGTCGCTATCATCGAGGAGCAATCCTCGTTGCGGATGAGCGGGTGAACCAGATGAGGGTCACCGGCAACTATCGGCTTGATGATGTCGACGGTGCGGTTCGGACCCTTGCCGATGCGGCAGGCGTCGGATTCTACCGCGTTCCGGGCGGCCTTATAATCCTTCGATAATTTATCAACTTTTTTTGCCGGTTTTGGAACTCTGCTGCGTCCTTGCTGACAGAGGGGTCGGAAACGCCTGATGCGCGGACGACTCCATGTCTTGAATGAGGGTAGCAAGAGTATGGCAAGGGGCACTGATCCACGCGTTGGGACAATCACGGGCGAGCGTCGTCGCCGGAGGACGAGGGTGCTTCTCGCATCCAGCATGCTGGCCTGCATGGCCGGGTTTGCTCCGGGTGCTGCTGACGCGCAGACCCAGACCGTCGCCGGTGCCACTGAGGCCATCAATTTCCAGATCCCCGCCCAGCCGCTCTCGGCAGCGATCAACACCTTCATCCGTCAGAGCGGCTGGCAAATCAGCTATTCGTCGGAACTTGCCGCCGGCAAGACCTCGACGGCCGTATCCGGCAGTATGACCCCTGTCGCCGCTTTGCAGCAGATCGTGCGGGGCACCGGGATTGCGGTGAGGGTCAGCGGCGCAGGATCGGCGGCTCTCGTCGGTCCGCAGGCAGCGGATGCTGGCGGTGTGGCCGCAGATGGCTCGACCGTTCTGGATACGATTACGGTTCAGGGGCAGGGGGGCAGTACAACGGAGGGGACCGGCTCTTACACAACTGGGCAGATGAACACGGCGACCGGTTTGCCGCTTTCCATCCGCCAGACGCCGCAGTCTGTATCCGTGGTGACGCGTCAGCGGATGGAAGATCAGGCGAGCAACTCGCTGCAGGACGTTCTGGAAACCTCCAGTGGCATTTCGATCCAGAAGTATGACAGTGACCGGACCGAATATCTGGCGCGTGGCTTTACCGTTGGAGAGTTCCAGTATGATGGCGTGGTTATCCAGAACGAAGGCGTTTATGACTTCGGTCTGACCAATCCCGATACGGCGATCTATGACAGGGTCGAAATCGTGAAGGGGGCTAACGGGCTGCTGCAAGGGGCAGGAAGTCCTGGTGCCGCCGTCAATCTCGTGAGAAAGAAGCCGACTGACACATTCCAGGCATCCGTCACGGGCACTGCCGGATCTTGGAATACCTATCGCACAGAGGCTGACGTTTCGGGGCCTCTCAATCCGGACGGGTCGCTGCGCGGTCGCCTTGTCGGCTCGTTCGAGGATGCCGAATCCTACCTCGATCACTACGAGAAGAAGTCTTTCAGTCTCTACGGCATTCTGGAAGCCGATATCACCGACAACACGACGCTGTCTCTTGGGGCCGATTATCAGCAGAGTCGGCCTCGCGGGACGAGCTGGACAGGGCTGCCAATGTTCTTCAGTGACGGCAGCCGGACGGATTTCGACGTCTCGACCAATCCGGCGACAGACTGGAGTAGGCGCGACACCTTCACCAACAATTTCTTTGTCACCCTGGACCATGAGTTCGACAATGGATGGCAAGCCGGCCTCACCTACAACCATCGCCGTAACGGGCATGACAGTGTGTTGGGTTCTGCTGGCAGTGGCTATCCGGATCCGGTGACAGGGGCAGGGGTGTATCAGTATGTGGGCAAGTATTCCGGCCGGTTGACCCAAGATACAGTGGACGCGAAGTTGTCTGGGCCTATCGAGCTTTTCGGTCGCGAGCACGATCTGATGTTCGGCGCCACGGCCTCGCACAAGACCACCAAGGGCCCGCTGTATGGCTATGGCGGCGTCAATTACGATCCCGCAGTTCCCGACTTCTTCACCTGGGACGGCAATACCGATGAGCCTGATTTCGATCTGACGGGGCGATACGAGAACAGCCTGACTCAGTACGGTGCGTATGCCGCGACGAGGCTGCGGCCGACCGACGATCTGTCCTTCATTCTGGGCAGTCGTGTCAGCTGGTATGATTACGACGACCAAGGATCTTACGACAACGCGACTGGGACCTGGAGTGGCGCCAGCCAGTACACGACAAATGGCAAGATCACCCCGTATCTTGGGGTGGTTTACGACCTGAATTCAAACTGGTCCGTCTATGCGAGTTACACCGGCATCTTCAAGCCGCAGGGTAATCAGGACGTGAATGGAGCCTATCTCGATCCTGAAGAAGGTCATAGCTATGAAGCTGGCGTGAAGGCCGAACTGTTTGACGGCAGGCTGAATACCAGTGCTGCGGTCTTCATGATCAAGCAGGACAATCTGGCCGAGACTGCTGGATACGACCCGGTCCTGGGCCAGAACTACTACGAGGCTGTCGACGGCGTCACGACGGAGGGTTTCGAAATCGAGGCTTCCGGCGAAATCATGCCCGACTGGAACCTCTATGCGGGCTACACCTACGCCCACGCCCGCAAGGCGGATGGCGAAAGGGTCTATTCTTTCATCCAGACGTCTGCTCCGGAAAATGTCGTCAAGCTCTATACGACCTACACGCTGCCCGGCGAATGGGACAAGCTGACCATTGGCGGCGGTGTGCGGTGGCAGGACAAGATCTACGGCTACGTCTGGAGCCCGGCGAATGTCTATGAGGACGTTTCTCAGAAGAACGTGTTTCTCATCGATCTGATGGCGAAATACAAGCTGAACGAGAAGGTCGATATAACCTTCAATGTGAAAAACCTTCTGAACGAAAAATACTATGTCGGGCTCGGCAACTTCGATACCGGTTACTATGGCGAGCCGCGCAGCTTCAGCGTTTCGACGAAGTTCAAGTTCTGATCGTGCGCCTGATGACGCGACGTGCCTTGACGATGAGCGCGGCGGCAATGCTTTTGTCGCCGAGCTTCGCGCGCGCCAATGACGACAGCTATCCACGGATCGTCGATCACGCCTTCGGGCGGACCGAATTGCCCTTTGCGCCGCGGCGGCTTGTCACAATCGGATACGGCGACGAGGCGCCGTTTCTGGCACTTGGGCACAAGCCGGTCGCCATCGTCTATTCCGGCATGTTTGCAAGCGGCATGACGCCTTGGTGCGAGGAGAAGTTCGGCACCTCAAAGCCGGTGCTGCTCGATGGCAGCATGATCGACTTCGAAGAGATCGCGCGTCTTGATCCGGACGTCATTGTCGGAGTCTTTTCGCAACTCGATGCCGGGTCATACGCGAGGCTGAGCCGGATCGCTCCCACGATCGCCTATAGGAGCGGGCCTTACAGGGCGAGCTGGAAGGAACAGACGGAAATCGCGGGTGCGGTTCTGGCCTTGGACGAGAAGGCGAGGCAGCTCGTCGTGGAGACGGACCGGCTTCTCAACGGATATGGTGACGTCTATCCGGGTCTCAAGGGCAGGAGCTTCACCTTTGGCTCCTATTTCGCCGGCAGCAGCCGAATCGTCATTTATCTGCCTGGAGAGACGCGCGTCGACTGGATGATCGGGATTGGGATGAAGCCGTCGGCCGGTGTTCAGCGGCTTGCTGCGGCATCCAGCCGTCAGACATCGGCGGATGCGAGTCTTGAAGATCTCGAGAGCGTTGCCGGCGACCTCCTTGTCATGTGGTACGAGCCTGGAGCCCGTGCTGCCTTGGAAGGCCAGCGCCTATTTCAGATGTTCTCGCCCGTTCGTGAAAGCCGATATGTCGGGCTCGATGACCCCTCGGAGATCTGGGCTGCGTCGTGGCCGAGTGTTCTCTCCATCCCCTATGCATTTCCGAAGATTCTCAGGCGCATGGAAACCGCCGCCGTAAGGGAGGTGCGCTGAAAATGCACGCGAACGCGCATGCTCTCTCTGGCGCCGAGGATCACGACCACGAAGCTTATGTGGAGGACAATTTCCTTGCTTCCGTGGTGTCGATCGGCCGGCTGACACCGTCGATGATCCGTGTGGTGTTGAAGCTTGATGGCGGGGAGCGGCTCTTGCCAAGCGGCCATCCGGACGAGTGGGTGCGCCTCGCGGTGCCGGCAGATGATGGAACGCCAGTGGTGCTGCCGGTGCTCGGCGACAATGGCCGGTGGGAGATGCCGGAGGGGGCGGATTATGCGCCGAACCGGCCCTATACGGTGCGCCGCTGGAATGCCCTGACCTGCGAGATGGTACTCGACATGGTGGTGCATGAGGGCGGGGTAGCCGCCAGTTGGGCAATGGCGGCCAAGGTCGGCGATATCGTCGGCATCTGCAATCCGGAAGGCAGGTTCTGGCTGCCGAAGGGCAGCCGGTGGCTGTTGATGCTGACGGATATCACCGGCTTGCCCGCCGTCGGCCGTGTGTTGGAGGAATTGCCTCAAGGCTTCCGGGCGGTGGTGCATGTGGAGATCCCGTCGGATGCCGATCGTCAGGAGATCGGGCAGCTGATCAAGACGGTGGCGGATGTGGAGGTGACCTGGCACGCCTGCCACGGACTGCGCCCGGAGCGGCCGGGCTATACGGAGCTTTCGCGCATCGCGCGCGCAATCACCACGCTGCCGGAGGGGCCGGGCTATATCTATATCGCCGGCGAAGCCAGAGCGGTTTCGGAGTGCCGCAAGCATTTCCGCGATGCGCTCGGTTTCGACAAGCGCCGCATCGATGCCGTCGGCTACTGGATCGAAGGGCAGGCCCGGGTTTGAACGAAGCGTTTTCCATCAAGGCCGGCGAGAAGGCGCCTGCCGTGAGGGCCGGGCTTGCTACGCGTATGGCCGGGATTGTCTTCGGTCTTGGCCTTCTGGTGGCCCTGTCGATCACCAGCCTTCTCATCGGGGTGCGGCCTGTCGCCCTCTCGACCACGCTCGACGCCCTGTTTGCCTTTAACGGTAATGCGGTCGACCATATCGTGATTGTCGATTCCCGCCTGCCGCGCACGCTGCTTTCGCTCCTGTGCGGGATGGCCTTCGGAGTGTCGGGCGCGCTGATCCAGGTGGCGACCCGCAATCCTCTGGCGGATCCCGGGATTCTCGGCGTCAATGCCGGGGCGGCTTTCTTCGTGACGCTCGCCGTCGGACTGCTGGGTTTGCACTCGGTCAACGCCTACCTTTGGTTCGCGCTTCTCGGAGCCATGCTGGTAACGCTCGCGGTCTATGGGCTCGGAACGGCGGGCGTGGGATTGAGCGGGAGCGATCGCGCAACTCCGGTGCGTCTGGTGCTTGCGGGGGTGGCGCTGTCGGCGGTGCTGGGCGGCATCGGCTCCTCGATCACTCTGTTGAACCCGCAGGCCTTCGATGCCATGCGTCAATGGTCGGTCGGATCGGTGGCCGGGCGCGACATGGATGTCGTTTTTGCCGTCTCCCCCTTTATCGGCCTTGGCCTGGTCATCGCGCTCATGACCGCCCGTTCGCTGAATGCCGTGGCACTCGGTGAGGATCTCGCCCGCGCGCTTGGGGCAAGCCTTGTGCGCACGCGCATCCTGACGCTGGTTGCCGTGACACTTCTGGCTGGTGCGGGAACCGCCGCCTGCGGCCCGATCGGCTTTGTCGGCCTGATGGTGCCGCATGTGGTCCGCTGGTTCACCGGGCCGGACCAGCGATGGATTGTTCCCATGACGATGATCTACGCCGCGGCGCTGATGCTGGCAGCCGATATGGCCGGACGGCTCGTGCTCTCTCAGGGCGAGCTGGAGGCGGGCGTGGTCACCGCCTTCCTCGGCGCGCCGGTGCTGATTGCGCTGGCGCGGCGCAGACAGGTGAGTGGGCTATGAGATCGCCATCCTCGCATCCTTCCCACACGCTCGATTCCGGTCGTTCCTCGCTTGTGCTGCGCCTGCGATCTGGCCGCCTGTCGTTGCGGCTGGACGGTCGCACACTCATCCTGACGCTGGTGCTGCTGGGGCTCATTGCGTCACTTGCCGTGCTGTCGCTCCTGAGTGGCAAATACCCCATTGCGCCGGCGCAAGTGCTCTGGGCGCTTGCCGGTCGGGGCGAGGACATGGTGCGTATGATCGTGGTGGAATGGCGTCTGCCGCGCGTGGCGCTGGCCATCCTGCTGGGGGCGGCACTCGGCACAAGCGGGGCAATCTTCCAGAGCCTGACGCGCAATCCGCTGGGCTCGCCGGATATCATCGGCTTCTCGGCGGGCTCCTATACCGGTGCGCTCCTGGTGATCCTCATGGCATCCGGGAGCTATTACGAGACGGCGCTCGGCGCGCTGGTGGGCGGCATCGTGACGGCCACCGCCGTCTATCTGCTGGCCTGGCGGCAGGGCGTGCAGGGCTTTCGGCTCATCATCGTCGGTATCGGTGTTGCTGCCATGCTCTCGGCCTTCAATGCCTGGATGATCCGCGAGGCGGATCTTCCGGTGGCCATGGCCGCTGCGATCTGGGGGGCGGGTTCGCTGAACGGACTTGGGTCCGAGCAACTCCGGCCTGTCGCGCTGGCGCTTTGTCTTCTTTTGCCGCTGACGCTGCTTCTCTCCCGCCCGATGCGTCAGCTTGAGCTGGGGGAGGAGATCGCCTGTGCCTCCGGGGTCAATGCAGGGCGTTCTCGACTGTTGCTGATGGTGCTCGGCGTGGCGCTGACGGCGCTTGTCACGGCAACCGCGGGCCCGATTTCCTTCATCGCGCTCTGCGCCCCGCAGATTGCCCGCCGCCTTGCCCGCTCTGCAGGTGTTGCGCTCCTGTCCTCAGGCCTGACAGGGGGGCTGCTGTTGCTTTCCGCAGACTGGGCTGCCCAGCATGCGCTGGGTCAGCAGCTGCCGGTCGGCGTGATGACGGTCAGCATCGGCGGGCTCTACTTCCTCTTTCTTCTCATTCGCGAGGGTCGCAAATGACCAATTCCTTATCCGTCTCCGACCGCCTGTACGCCGACACCATCACCCTGCGATACGACGAGCGCACGATCTCGCGGGAGCTCTCGGTCACTATTCCCGACGGGGCTTTCACCGTCATCGTCGGGCCGAATGCCTGCGGAAAATCCACTCTGCTGCGCGCACTGTCGCGCTTGCTCGCTCCCGCCGCGGGCCAGGTGATCCTCGATGGACGGAGCCTCCGTGATCTGCCGCCGAAAGAGGTTGCGCGCCGCCTTGGCCTTCTGCCGCAGTCCTCCAGCCCACCGGAGGGCATTTCGGTGGCGGATCTGGTGGCGCGGGGGCGCTACCCACACCAGTCCTTCCTGCGCCAATGGTCGAAGGCGGATGAGGAGGCGGTGATCAGGGCGATGGAAGCAACGCGGGTTGCAGAGCTCTCCGGGCGGCTGGTGCATGAGCTTTCCGGCGGGCAGCGACAGCGTGTCTGGATTGCCATGGTTCTGGCGCAGGAGACGCCGATCCTGCTGCTCGACGAGCCGACCACGTTCCTCGATATCGCCCACCAGATCGAACTGATGGAACTGCTTGCCGATCTTAACGCTGCAGGCCGAACAATCGTTGCCGTGCTTCACGATCTCAACCAAGCCTGCCGCTACGCCACGCATCTGATCGCCATGAAAGATGGCGCGGTCCTTGCAGAAGGCCAGCCGTCTTCGATCGTCACGGAACAGCTGGTTGAGGAGGTGTTTGGCCTCGCCTCCGTCATCATCCGCGATCCGGTCGCCGGCTCGCCGCTGATTGTGCCAAGGGGACGCGTCATGTCGGTTGATGCCTCTGTGGATCGGTGTCTCGACAAGGAAGGGACGGCGTCATGAAGCACCTCCTGACGCGGTTTGCCGCATACTACCGTCCCCATGACCGCCTGTTTGTACTCGACTTCTCCTCCGCCGTTGCCGCCGGATTGCTGGAGCTGGCGTTTCCAGTTGCAGTGACGACCTTCATCGACAGGCTGCTCCCTACGAACGAGCTTGGCCTGATCGTGCTGGCGTCGCTCGGCCTGCTGCTCATCTACGTCGTCAACGCCGGGCTTCAGGTCATCGTGACCTATTGGGGACACATGCTCGGGCTGAGGATCGAGACCGAGATGCGCCGCAAGGCCTTCGATCATCTTCAGAAACTCTCCTTCGGTTTCTTCGACAATCAGAAGACCGGCCATCTGGTGGCGCGGCTCACCAAGGATCTGGAAGAGATCGGGGAGGTGGCCCATCACGGGCCTGAGGATCTGTTCATCGCCATGATGACACTGATCGGTGCCCTGGCTTTGATGCTGTGGGTGCATGTGCCGCTGGCGCTCGTCACGGCAATCCTCGTCCCTGTCACGGCCATTCTCACGACCGTCTATGGGCAGAGGATGACGCAGACCTGGCACGCACTCTATGGCCGGGTGGCGGACTTCAACGCCCGCGTCGAGGAGAATGTTGGCGGCATTCGGGTCGTTCAGGCTTTCGCCAACGAGGATCACGAACGGGCGCTGTTTGCGCAGAACAATCAGAATTATCTGTCGACGAAGCTTCAGGCCTATCGGGTGATGGCGGCGTCAATGTCGCTTTCCTATCTGTCGATGCGCTTCGTGCAGGTTGTCGTGATGCTGGCTGGCGCATGGTTCGTGGTGCGCGGGGAACTGACAGCAGGAGGTTTCGTCGGCTTCCTGTTGCTGCTCAACGTCTTCTTCAGCCCGATCGAGAAGATCAACTCGATCATTGAGACCTATCCCAAAGGTCTCGCCGGTTTTCAGCGCTATTGTCACTTTCTTGATACGAGGCCGGATATCGCGGATGCCGAGGCTGCAAAAACGGTCGCACGCCTGGATGGGACCATTGTCTATCACAATGTCAGTTTCGGCTACCAGGCTGAAAAGCCTGTTTTGACGCAGCTGAATCTGTCGATCAAGGCGGGGGAGACGGTTGCCTTTGTCGGTTCGTCGGGTGCCGGCAAGACGACGGTTTGCTCGCTACTGCCGCGCTTCTACGAGGTGACGGAAGGCGCGATCCTGATCGACGGGATCGACGTTCGTGACATGACCTTGAAGTCGCTGCGATCGAATATCGGGATCGTTGCTCAGGATGTTTTCCTGTTCGCTGGCACGATCCGCGACAACATCGCCTACGGCCGTCTTGAAGCCACGGAAGCGGAGATATTGGAGGCAGCCCGTCGCGCGCAGCTGGACAGCCTCATCACCTCACTCCAGGCAGGCCTTGATACTGTTATAGGAGAGCGGGGGGTAAAGCTTTCCGGAGGTCAGAAACAGCGACTGGCCATTGCGCGCATCTTTTTGAAGAACCCGCCTATCCTGATCCTCGATGAAGCGACGTCGGCGCTCGACACTGAAACGGAACGCGCCATCCAGCAGTCCCTCGCAGAGTTAGCGAAAGGGCGCACGACGCTCGTCGTGGCACACCGTCTCGCCACCGTTGCCCATGCAGATCGGGTCGTGGTTATCGAGAAAGGGCGCATTGCCGAGCAGGGACATCCCCTCGAACTCCTCGATCTCCGGGACGGGCGATATCGGCAATTGCACGATTTGCATGCTGAGGCCTTGGTGGGGCGGTGACTTCCAGGTGGTGGGGCCTACCGCGGGCCCCGCAGTCAGGAGTTCGCCTATCCTGCCACCCGAGGTGGAGGATCCACGGCATAGTGGCGTTCGCCGCGTCGGCAGAGGTAGACTTCGCGCTCCGGATGGTGCTCGACCACAAAGCCTGCGCTGCGCAGCATGGCCTCGACCGCAGCGCCGTTCGGGATGAACCAGTTGCTCGGGTCCGCGGCGTAGCGTTCTTCGACGAAGAACAGCTTGGGATAATCCGGTCGGTCGAAGACGGCCCATTCGGAGAAATCGTAGTTTTCCTCGAGATCAGGCACACGGGCATCGCCGCGTTGGAGGCATTGGAACAGGAGCTTGTCCCCAACCACATGTTCGAACAGGAGATCGAGCGCCAGAAGAGGGTGGCGCAGGTGATAGAGCACGCCCATGAAAATGACGAGATCGAACGTCTCCTGGAGCCGTCCCACCTCATAGACTGACATCTGATGGAACTCGATGTCGAGGCCCGCGTGTTCGGCTGCGAAGCGTGCCTGGCGCAGATAATGCGGATCGGAATCGATGCCGACAACCCGCCCGGCATTGCGCCGCTTCATTTCCAGCGCGTAAAAGCCGGCATTGCAGCCGATATCGAGAACGCTGCAGCCTTCGAGGTCATCGGGGATGACATGCCGGAAGCCCTCCCACTTGAACCGCGGATAGTCGCCAAGGAAGTGATCGGGGGCCGTCTCGACGCCACCGATCCGCAGGTTGTGGAACCAGGGGCCGAGCTCGGCGATCCTCTGTCTCAACTGCGGATCGGATGATCTGCTTGAACCCTCCATCATCATACTCCAAGCGGCAGTGCCACCGCTGCAGGCGTCGGTCGGGTCGGCATGTCGATGTCTTCAGTCCTCGTCGTCAGGGCAGTGGCAAACCAGTCGGCCGTCTGCTGCAATCCTTCCGACAGGGGAGTTCTCGGCTCCCAGCCGAGAAGCTCGCTCGCCTTGGAGATATCGGGGCGCCGGCGTTGCGGGTCGTCTTGCGGCAGCGGTCGGTAAACGATCTCCGAGCGCGTCGGCACCATGGCGAGCACCATCGAGGCGAGCTGGTTGATCGTGAATTCGCCGGGATTGCCGAGATTGACGGGCGCCTGCGGGTTTTCTGGAACATCCATGAGGGCGATGAGCCCGCGGACGAGGTCGCTGACGAAGCAGAAGGACCGCGTCTGCTCACCCGAGCCATAGATGGTGAGGGGCTCGCCCGTGATGGCCTGGACGAGAAGATTGGAAATGATGCGGCCATCACTCGGCAGCATGCGCGGACCGTAGGTGTTGAAGATACGGGCGACCCGGACATCAACACGCCCCGCCCTCAAAAGGTCGAAACAAAGGGCCTCGGCAGCGCGCTTGCCTTCGTCGTAACAGGCACGTGGCCCGGTGCAGTTGACGTTGCCCCGATAGTCTTCGCGCTGCGGATGCTCGACCGGATCGCCATAGACCTCGCTGGTCGAGGCTTGGACGAAGGATGCCTGGTGACGTTCCGCAAGCGTGAGCAGATTGCCGGTGCCCTGGACGCAGGTCATCATGGTGTGCACGGGATCTGCCTGGTATTGCGGCGGCGAGGCGGCGCAGGCGAGGTTGTAGATCTGGTGGATGGGTTCATCGATCTGATGCAGGCCGCAGATATCGGCTTCGATAAGCCGGAAACCCGGGTGATTGCGCAGAGGGCGAATGTTCGCATGCGAACCGGTGAGAAAACTGTCGACGCAGATCACGCGATCCCCGCGGACCAGCAGGGCGTCGGTCAGGTGTGAGCCAACGAACCCTGCGCCTCCGGCGACGAGTACAGTGCGCTTACTTCTGTTCTTGTTCATCGTTACCATCGCATCGTTCCTCATGCTGATCTCTGCTGACGTTCGGATTGTCGTTGACGGATTAGGGTCGGGAGCTCGTCTATCGCGCGCGCCATTTCGCGGGCGCGGGCGAGGCCGGTATGCGAGCGGAGCGCGATGCGCTGGCCTGCCTCTCCGAGGCTTTGGCGAGCAGCATCGTCCATGCCGGTCAGTACGGTAATCACGTCCTCGCTCTGTCGCGCGATCAGGATCGCCTCCCCGTCGGGCAGCAATTCATCAAGCCCGCGCCAGTCATCGCTGATGATGGGCGTCTTGCAGGCGCCGGCCTCGAACAGGCGGACGCTGGGTGACCAGCCGGCCGCGATCATGTCGGCGCGCGTGACGTTCAGGGTGAAACGCTGACGGTTGTAAAATGCGCAATGTTCCCGGGGCGGCAGATGATCGATCCGCTCCACGTTGTGCGGCCAGTCGATGTCAGCCGGATATTGCGGACCTGCGACGACGAAGTTCAGATGCGGCAGGCGCCGCGCCGGCTCGATCAGCAGGCGCTCGAGGGTCGGCTGTCGATCCGGGCTATAGGTGCCGAGGTAACCGAGGTCCCAGAGCGGCGGTTCGCCGGTCTCATGGTAAAGGTCGGGATCGACGGAGCAGAAGAGCGGCAATGCCTGTTGCGCGCCATATTGCCGCTCCAGGCGGGTCAGTACCTCGCCGCCGGAGAAGGAGAAATAGGCGGTGAAGAGCGGGATCTGCTGCGGAGACAGATAGGCGTGCTCGCCGCGGTCCAGCATGGCCAGGGTCACCGGCGTGTCGATATCGTAGTAACACAGCCGTTGCAGATTAAGCTGTGCGAGGCGATCGATCAGATCTCTGCCCTCAGGCACGTAAGACCCGACGATGACGGCATCGGCCGCGCATAGCCGATCGTGGTGGGTCTCAAGGATTCCGTCGAGGTCCTGGTAATGGACAAGTTCGCAGAAATCGGGATCGGCCAGGTCGCGGTTTTCGGCATACCAAGGCACGTCACGCTCGAGAAACAGCACGCGATGCCCTTCGGCATTCAGGCCCTTGATCAGTGCACGGTAAGTGGTGGCATGCCCATTTCCCCATGAGGATGAGAGGGACAATCCGAGTATGACGATGTCGAGGGGCTTGGAGGATAGCGTCATTCCGCTGCCTCCCTTGTCCGCGCTCCGTGGGATCGGAGGAGTGCGTCCACCTCGTCGGCCCGGCGATCATAGGTATGGGCGGCGAGCACCCGTTCCATGCCGCGCCGGCCGATGGCCGCGGCCTGCTCCCGGCTGAGGCTCGCGAGGATGTCGATCATATCCTGCCCATCCCGGGCCACCAGGACTTCCTCGCCCGGCTGAAGGAAGAGATCGATGCCTTCCCAGTGGTCGGTGATCAGGCAGGCTCCGGCCCCGGCTGCCTCGAAGACGCGGGTCGCCGGCGAAAAGCCGTTCTCCGCCATGCTCGACCGGGATATGTTCAGCACGGCCTTCGGGGTCACGTTGAAAGCATTGTGGTCGCGGGTCGAGACATGGCCGACATAGCGGATGTTGGAAGACATGGGCTTGTCGGTCCAGCCGGAACCGCCGATGAGAAACTGCTGCTGCGGCAGGCGCATCGCCGGCTCGAGGAAGAACTGTTCAACGCGTTGTTCCCGATCGGGCAATCGGTTGCCCAGGAAACCGAGATCGGCGGTGTAGTCAGGATTCTCCGGAACCGGATGATGGGTTTCCGGATCGAGCGCATTGTAGATCGGGATGCAATCGGCCGCCCCGAGGCTGCGATAGGCTTCGACGACGGGATCGCCACCGCCATAGGTCAGAACCAGATCGAGTTTCGCGAGTGCCGCATGCAGCGGATGGGTCGGGTCGGCTCGCAGTTCGGCAAGGGTTGCTGGCGCATCGACATCCCAGAAGATCTTCAGGGCACCCGGTCGTGCATTGGCAAGGACGAGGTCGAGCAGCATGTTGTCCTCGAAGCCGACACCGCTTGCCTTCACCACGACATCGGCGGCGCTTGCCTCTGAGGTAACCTGCTTCAGCGCCTCTACAGTGCCGGGATAAACGACGACGCGGCACCATGGCGGCGGATCGATGTCGCGGTTCTTCTGGCGATCATAGACATCGGGTTCGTAGAAGGTGATCTCGTGACCCTTGAGGGCAAGAGCCCGCAGGAGCCCGCGGTAATAGGTGGCAGCGCCGTTCCAGTAGGCCGACACGATGCTTGAACCGTAAAAGGCGATCTTCATTGGGCGGCCTCCAGAGATGGGAGTTGGCGGGTGACGCGCTCGGACCCGCAAAGCGTGAGGATCGACACGAGCTCGTCGACGCGATGCCGACAGGTGTGGCGGGCGCGGATGGTTTCGAGGCCAGATTGGGTCAGTGCCTTCGCCAATGCGGGGTCGGCGAGAACCTCCTTGAGCAGCCTCGTAATTTCACTGCCATCGCGCGCGATGAGGTAATCCTTGCCCGGTCGGAAGAGATCCTCCGCGTCGTCCCAAGGGGCGGAGATCAGGGGTATGCCGCAGGCCAGAGCTTCGAAGACGCGTATCGTCGGGATACCCGGTAAAGTCTCGACATAGGGCCGTCTCGGGATGTGAACGGTCACCCGGTGTTGGGCGAAGGCAAGCGGTGCCTCTGCATTGGCGATCCAGCCGCCGTAGTCGATCCCGGCGCTCTGCAATTCATCCAGGGCATGCTGCGGATAACGGACGCCTCGGACCTTGGCGCTGAGCCCTAGATCCCGGACCGGATGCACCAGATACTCGATGATCTCCTGTGACCGCTCGTCATCTCCCCAGTTGCCGATCCAGATGAGATCGCCCGTCTTCTCGACTTCCGGGAGGGGGTGGAACAGCGCGGTGTCAGCGGCCTCGTGCCAGGTAAAGACGCGGTTGCCCCATCCGGCTGCGAGATAGCGCTGTCTCAAGGTCTCACCAAAGGCGAGGACGGCATCGTAATCCTGAAGCTCCAGGCCTGCGATGTCCTCCGCGGAGGAGACCGCGCGGTGATGGGTGTCGTGGAAGAGGAGCGTGAATTTGCCGCCCGAGCGTCGGGCCCTACCCAGCCGCTCGATCAAGGCGGGGTCTGTCCATTCATGGACAACGACCACATCGGCATCATCGATCGCGCTCTCATGATCGAACTGCTCATCATAAACCTGCGACTTCAAGGTGGGGAAGGCTTGCCTGAAACGCGCAAGGGACTGCTTGCCCTGGTCCTGGACAAGATTGTCGCGGGACCAGGAATTCTCCGGTTCCAGGGCGATTGCCTCGTGGCCTCGGCCCACGATGTCGCGCATGACACCGCGCAGGAAATGGGCGTTGCCGTGGTTCCAATCGGAAACCAGGGAATGGGTGTAGAAGACGAATTTCATGTCTGCTCCGCAAAGCGAGTATGGGGCATCGGATGCAACAGACGCCCGTAGTGGCGCATGACCGCATTGGCCTGTGCCTCCAGGGAGAAGCGTTCGGAGGCGAGGCAGGCTTTTGCTGCGAGGCGCTGGCGCAGGCGCTCATCGGAAGCCAGCGTGTTGATGGCCTCGGCGAAGGCCCGCGGCTGGTGAGGATCGGCGAAAAGTGCGGCCCCTTCCCAAAGCTCCCGGTAGGTCGGGATGTCGGCGAGGACCATCGCACAGTGGTGCCGCGCCGCTTCAAGTGCTGCCAGGCCAAAGGGTTCGTAGATTGACGGCGACACGAAGATTGCGGCCCTGCTCATCAGGGCCAGCGTTTCGCCATGGCCGAGTTCTTGCCGCCCATCCGAGTGGCGGAGCACAAGTGTCTGGCCGTTTGGACCCTGCGTCGCGCCGGCCATGATGACGGGCCATTCTACCGCTGCCGCGGCTGCATCGAGGACGGCGCCGTTCTTGCCCTCGTCCCACCAGCGTCCGGCGGCGAATACGAGCTCATCTTTCGAGCAGTTTTCGGGAGAAACGCGGCTGGCGTTGGGGATCACGGTGAGACCGGCGATCTCGCCGTAGACGGCGTTCAAAAGCTTTGCATGGCTGAGACTGGGGCTCAGGACGATATCGGCATTGCGGAAACCTTGCTGCGTCAGGTCCAGCTGCCACTGCCACGGGTCGGGGAGTGACTGACCCCGGACGCCCTTGAACCAAGTGGCGACGCAGGAATGCGAGACGACGGCGATCGGTACAGGAACGTCCAAGCCTGCTGCCTGTGAAGGCAGGTTGAGATGGACAAAGTCCACCCGTTCCCGGGCGGCAAGGTCCGAGATGATCCCGGGGATGGCGTCGAGTTGTGATGCATCGTCGACCATCCAGTCGAGTGGTGCATCACTCCACGTCAGCTGCCCGATGTCTTCTGCTTCATATCTTTGAGCGTCCGATGGTGCGGGGCCGAATCCCAGAAACACCGTTTCGACGCCATGCGCCTTCAGTCCGCTTGCGAGATCCAGCGCGTAGCGCCAGACGCCGCCGACGGCATCCAGGGTCATCAGAAGCCGGAAATTGCGGTTTTGCGGAGCGGGAGCCATCATGCGGTCGCGCTCCGCAGCTGCGTCGGCTGTTCACGGCTTGCGATGCGATGGGTCGCCAGCCACTGCGCCAGGCTGCGCAGACCGCCCTTCCAGCGCGTCCTCGCCTGCCAACCCAGCGTCTCCTCGAGGCTGCGGGTGTCAGCCACGAAGTAAAGCTGGTCGCCAGCGCGCCAGTCGCCATAGTGGGTTTCGATAGAGTGCCCGCAGATCGTCTCGATCTCCTTCAGCACATTGCCGATGCTGACGGCATTCTGAGGCCCGCCACCCAGATTGAAGACGCGTCCTCCGATGCGGTCGATATTTGCAAGCGCCAGTCGGTATGCGGCGACGGCGTCTTCGACATGAAGGATGTCGCGCACCTGCTTGCCATTGCCGTAGATGGAGATCGGCTCGCCCGACAGCGCCCGGATCAGGAAATGGGCCACCCAGCCCTGATCTTCCGTGCCGAACTGTCTTGGACCGTAGATGCAGCTCATGCGCAGCACGGCCGTCCTCAATCCGAAGGACTTGGCGTAATCGAGCGTGTATTGGTCGGCTACGCCTTTCGAGCAGCCATAGGGCGTGCAGAAATCGAGAGGTCTGCTTTCGTCTATGCCATTCAGGCGGATCTCCGCCTGCACGGGGATGAAACGATCTTCCGTCTCTGCCATCTCCACATCTTCGAGCGCGCCGTAGACCTTGTTGGTGCTGGCAAAGATTACCGGCGCATTGCGGCCGGCCTTGCGCACCGCTTCCAGTACGTTGATCGTGCCGCGGGCATTCGTTTCGAAATCGCCGAGGGGATGAACGAGGCTTGTCGTGACTGCGGTCTGCGCTGCGAGGTGATACACCGCCTTGGCGTCGGCAAAAGCCGCCTCTATGCCGTGGAGGTCTCGGATATCCTCCAGAGCCGGATGGACACGGCTGCCATGACGTTCCTTCAACCAGGCGAGGTTCTGATCGACGCCGGCACGACCGAGATTGTCGACGATGACGACATCCTCGCCGTCACTTAAGAGACTGTCGGCGAGGTTCGAGCCGATGAAGCCGCTGCCGCCGGTGATGACGACGGGCGCCGCCTTGCTCGCCACATGGGGTGTCGAAAGCCGCGTGACGGTCTCAAGGCGTTCAACGCCGCCTTCCTGCAGAAGTCTTGCCAGAAGTTTCGGCTGGTTGTCGTGCGTGACTGCGCCCAGATGATAATGGCGGGGATCGAACCACAGACCTTCCTGTACTGCGATGTCAGGCGCCACATCGGACCACGCGTACCAGTAGAGCCGGTCGGCTGCGACATTGACGGCTTTGAGGAAACGGCGCGCCTGCTCCACCTCGTCATTGCGCCAGGTCGAATAGCCCGTCTCCGTGATCCAGATCTCGGCTTCGGGATTATGCCGGTCCAGGATCTTGCGCATCTCGCCCAGATGCATGTCCCAGCCGCCCCAGGTGCCCTCTTCACTGTCCCAGGTCCCCGGGAAGCCATGAAAGCCGACGGCGTCCACGACGGAAAGAACGCCGCGTTCTCCCATGAGGTTCAGCCAGAAGGGGTCGAAGGGGCAGGGACCGCCGAGAACAGGCTTCCAGCCCCGGTGTTTAGCCCAATAGGCCGCACCGCCGACCATTTCGCAGAACAGCTGGAAATCGCCATCTTCGCGCCAGTCCCAGTCCAGCAGGTTGTTCGGTTCGTTCCAGAGCTCGATATGGGAGAAGTGGCTGCCATAGCGGGTTAGAATGTGATCGATGAAGTCGGCATAGGATTTGAGGTCGTGCGGCGGCCCTGACGAACGGCCTGTCCGCGACAGCGACGGCGGCGTGTAATGGATGCAAGGCAAGAGATCGATCTGCTTGCCGAGACGCGGGATCAGCCAGTCGAACCAGGCTTCGCCGCCTGGCGCGAGATACTCGGCCCAGGACAGGTGCGTACGCAAATGGCTGGCGCCGCTGGCCAGCAGATCGGGCATGACCTGGTCGACCCGTTCGTACTCGCCGGGACGAAACCATTCGACGAAGCCGAAGGGCTTCGCTTTGGCGGTCAGAGGAGGGCGCGTGGTCATGATACGAGCCCTCGCTCCTCCAAATGACGTTTCATCTCCGCGGCGCGGTCGATTGCGCCGGCATTGGCGACCCATTCGACGAAGGGGCCGAGCGAGTTTTCGAGCATGTGGGTGGGTTCAAACCCGAGCAGCTCGCGTGCCTTGGAGATGTCCGCAAAACAGTTGCGGATGTCTCCCGAACGCGCCTTGTTGAGGATTTCCGGGGCAATGTTTTCGAGACCCATGGCGTCTGCCAGCAAGGTCGCGACATCCTTGATGCGATAGGCGCGTCCGCTGCCGATGTTGATGACCTGGCCTGCCGCCTTCGGCTTCTCGAGCGCGAGGCGAAAGGCCTTGGCGACATCGCGAACATGGACGAAATCGCGCCGCTGATTGCCGTCTTCGAAGATCATCGGCGGCTGATGGTTCGCCAGTCTGGCGGCGAAATTGGCGAGCACACCGGTATAGGGGTTGGACAGCGCCTGACCTGCGCCGAAGACGTTGAACAGGCGGAGCGCCACGGCCTCCACCCCATAGGCTTCCGCGAAGATCAGGCATTGCCGTTCCTGCGCGTATTTGGTGAGCGCATAGATGGAGGAGAGATCCACGGGCTTTTCTTCATCGGTCGGAACCGGAACGAGGGACTCGCCGTCCTCGGAGCGGAGATCCCACTGGCCGCCCTTCACTTGCTCTGGCCGGCGACGCAGGAAGCCCAGCATGTCGCCATCCGGTGTGGTGTAGCGGCCTTCTCCGTAGACGCTCATGGAGGAGGCAACGACCAGCTTCTTGATCGGCTGGTCGATCATCGCTTCGAGCAGAACGGCAGTGCCGAGATCGTTCGCGCCAACATAGCGTGCGATCTCGTACATGGACTGGCCGACCCCGACCTCGGCGGCGAGATGAATGACCCCGGTCACGCCTTCCAGAGCTTTGTCGACCATGTGCCTGTCGCGCACATCGCCCCGGATGACCTCGACACTTTCCGGCAATGCAGCCTCCGTGTCGCCATGCACCTGATCGATCAGGGCATCGAGGACGCGCACCTGATAGCCGTTGTCGAGAAGCTCTTCAGTGACATGGCGACCAATAAAACCGCTGCCGCCGGTGACCAAAATCCTTGCCATTTCAACCCTCTGAAATACGAAAAAGCCTGGTGGTATCAGGGGGCCGAACCGGAGCGCGGTGCGATGGTTCCTTCTTCTATGGCATCTTTTTCATCAATGACTTCATCAATGACATCATGGTCGCAGCGACAGGCGGGGCTTCTTCTCTGGTTCGCTGCCTTCCGTGGGATGCCTGGCAGATGGCCGTGCGCCATGGCGAAGAACCCTCGGCAACCGGCTTCATCTTCTTCTTTCACTTCTACGGGAACCATGCCGGGAAAATGCGGTTGGAGCCCCTGACTTGGAACAATCGTCAGGAGCAAAGACATGGACAGAGCGAACCGGCAGGTCGCGGAGGAACTGGTCTCGGCCGTCATTCCCGCAGCCGGCGAAGTCATCACCACCCAGTCCCCGCTGCGATCGCCGGAGCCAGGCGAAGTGCGGGTGCGCCTCGAAGGCTGCGGCGTGTGCGCATCCAATCTCGGGCCCTGGTCCGGGGCAGACTGGATGACCTTTCCTACAGAGCCGGGCGGCCTCGGACACGAAGGCTGGGGACGCGTGGATGCTCTCGGCGAAGGGGTCGATACGATTGAGGTTGGCCAACGCGTCGCGATGCTGAGCTACAACGCCTATGCCAGCCATGACTTTGCACCGGTCGACAGAGTTGTGCCTTTGCCGGCTTCGCTTGACGGAATGCCTTTCCCGGGTGAGCCCCTGGGCTGCGCGATGAACATCTACCGTCGCTCTGCCATCGAAGCCGGTCAGACCGTGGCGATCGTCGGGATCGGGTTTCTGGGGGCGCTTCTGACCCAGCTGGCGGCCAAAGCCGGGGCTCACGTGATTGCGATTTCACGCCGTCCGGAATCGCTTGCCGTGGCAATAGACATGGGTGCCGAGCACACGATAGCGATGGAGGATCACTGGAAGATCATCGAAGACGTCCGGGCGCTGACCGAGGGCAAGATGTGCGACTGCGTAATCGAGGCTGTCGGCAAGCAATGGCCGCTTGATCTCGCAGGCGAACTGACCAAGGAGCGCGGACGTCTGCTGGTTGCGGGCTATCATCAGGACGGGCCACGTCAGGTGAACATGCAGATGTGGAACTGGCGAGGGCTCGACGTGATCAACGCGCATGAGCGGGACCCGCAGGTGTATATCGACGGCATCCGCGAGGCCGTTGCCGCTGTGAGCGAAGGCCGGCTCGACCCGTCGCCGCTGTTTACGCATCGCTATCCGCTTTCCCAGCTGGATCAAGCGCTGAATGCCACCCGTGACAGGCCCGGCGCCTTCATGAAAGGCTTGGTCATCAACTCATGACGGATACTCTTTACCTGACGGAGACATCTGTACCGTCGCGTCCGATGCGGATCGGTTTTCTCGGCCTTGGCTGGATTGGTCGCCACCGGATGCAGGCCATGCTCGATACCGGCGCCATCCAGGCCGTGGCCATCAGTGACCCCTCGCAGGAGGCGGTGGATGCCGCCCTTCAGTCGGCGCCGGGGGCAGCTGTCTGCCATGACCTCGACGATCTGCTTTCGCGAGATATCGACGGACTGGTCATCGCAACGCCGAGTGCCTTTCACGCCAGTCAGTCGATCGCAGCGCTCGACGCTGGGGTGGCGGTGTTCTGCCAAAAACCTCTCGGTCGCTCGGCGGATGAGGTCAGGGCGGTGGTCGAGGCGGCCCGAAGAAACGACAGGCTGCTCGGCGTCGATCTTTCGTATCGTTATGCCGAACCGATGCAGGAGATCCGATCACTCTTGAAGGCGGATGCCTTGGGACGCGTCTTTTCCGTCGATCTGACCTTCCACAATGCCTATGGGCCGGACAAACCCTGGTTCTACGACAGGAGCCTGTCGGGTGGTGGCTGTGTGATGGACCTTGCCATCCATCTCGTGGACCTCGCGCTGTGGGCGCTCGACTTTCCGGAGGTCGAGCACGTGTCCTCGCATCTCATGTCGGCGGGCGTTCCCTTGAAGGCGGGCGACGAGCAGGTTGAAGACTTCGCGGCAGTTACCCTGACCCTCGCCGGCGGGACCGTCGTCCGACTGGCCTGCTCCTGGCGACTCCAGGCCGGCTGCGATGCCGTCATCAACGCAGTTTTTTATGGCACGCAGGGAGGCGCCCTGCTCAGCAATGTAGATGGATCCTTCTATCATCTGGCTGCCGAACGGTTCAGAGGAACCTCTCGCGAGGCCCTGGGCGGGGTGCAGGACGACTGGGGCGGTCTGGCGGCCATGTCCTGGGCCAAGCAGCTGGCCGTTGCGCCTGGCTATGACCCAGCCTGCGAGGCGCTGATTGCAAGTGCCGAAGTGATTGATCGGATCTATGCGGGGCAGGGCTAGCGCTGCTGCCCGAACATGTCTCGCGCAAATGGCCCTTTGTCGCGCGCGCGAGTGAGTGACCTTACCGAAGGAGTATCATCATGACCCCACCCAATTCATCCGAGCGCGCCGACTGGTTTTCCCTGATCGTCGGCAATGACGGCTCCAATATCGGGATGCTGCGCATCCTCGGCTTTATTCTGGCCTTCATCGTTGTTGGCGGAGCCTTCGTCTGGCTCATCGGATAGCGCTAGGGGGGTGGGGCTCCCAAAGGGGCGATGGAACTTTCAGCGGCGGGTTGCTGTTGATCGCTCTCATCACCTGGAGAAATATCGATGATCACCGGACGACAGATCGCTGCGGCTCGCGTGCTGCTTGGCCTGACGCAGGAGGAGCTTGCTCGACGGGCAAAGCTGGCGGCGGAGGCATTGCAGTCGATCGAAACCGGCGGCAACGATGGCGATGAGGCAGCCCTCACTGCGCTCAGATCCGCTCTGGAAGATGCGGGGATCAGCTTCATCGACGAGCGAGCGACCAGCGCTGCCGGCAGTGTCGGTATCCGGCTTTCAGTACCTTCTACGACCACCGTCGATACGGATAGCCAAGAGACTGTGCAATATCCCGAAATGGCCAAGAACGGGCCGTTCGGTGCAGGCGGGTGATCTAAGTTTTTGCTGCCTTCGATCGCAGCCGCCTGAGCGGGCGACTCAACCCGGATGGGTTGCCGTCGCGGCCGAAGTGTCCTGATGCAGGGACAGGATGCTGTCCCGGGCAATGCCGGCGAGTTCGACGAGTTCGTCGACGTCGTTGAAGCCGCTCATCACGAGATCGGTCACGACCCTGCGCACGTCGTCCGAGCTGTCGTCTAGTCTGTCCAATGCGATCTGAATAATGGTGTCGTCGGTATGATGCAGCACGGCACGCTCCTGACACGGTTTCCAGCAATAAGCCCAAAAAAGGTCGCTCTGTCCAACCCTGTTTTTTCAAGGGTTATTTTCCCGTCTGTGGAGCGGCAGAAGTTGGCGAGATCACCGTGCTTACAGGAAGGTGAAGATGGTGCTGGTGCGTAAGTCGCGACTTATTCTGATCCTCTCACTGCAGTTCGAGATGGAACAATTCACGTTTTCGCACTTTCACACTGCTTCTGGTGCCATCCGGCCGGAGGAGATTGTCTACCGAGCCGCGTGATCGGCAGGCGGCGCTCCAGACGGCGCGTGGCGGGGTAACTGACTTGTGGGGGCATAGCCTATGGATTTCATCACCGGCTTTTTCGGGCTGATCGAGGACCTGACCTGGGGATGGGCACTCATTCCCATTCTGGTTGTTTTCGGTGTCTTCATCACCGTGATGAGCGGCTTCGTTCAGATCGAATACTTCACCCGCATGTTCCGCGTGCTGTCTTCGAAGAACCAGAGTGGCGATCCGAACGCGATCAGCGCCCGTGAGGCGCTTCTCGTCTCGGTCGGCGGTCGTGTTGGTGGTGGTAACATTGCCGGTGTTGCGGTTGCGATCACGCTGGGTGGCCCGGGTGCCGTGTTCTGGATGTGGGCGGTTGCGCTGATCGGCATGGCGACCAGTCTCGTGGAGGCGACGCTTGCGCAGCTCTACAAGCGTTCCAATGGCGACGGCACCTATAGGGGCGGACCGGCCAGCTACATCATCTACGGCCTTGGCGCCAAATATCGGTGGTTGGCGATTGTCTATGCCATCTGCCTAATGCTTGCCTTCGCCTTCGGCTTCAATGCCTTCCAAGGCAATACGTTTGCGGGCGCCGTCAATGACAGTCTGGGTGTCGACCGGTTGTGGAGCGGTGTCCTGCTTGCGATCATCACAGGCTTCATCGTCTATGGCGGCATTCGACGCATCGCGAAGGTCGCCGATGTGATCATTCCGATCATGGCCTTCATCTATATCGGTCTGGCGCTGCTGGTGATTGCATCCAACATCACCGCCGTGCCCGGCGTGATCTGGTCGATCATCGCGAATGCTTTCGGGCTGGAAGAGGCCGTCGCCGGTGGCTTCGGCGCTGCTCTCGCACAGGGGCTGCGACGCGGTCTCTTTTCCAACGAAGCAGGTCTCGGTTCTGCCCCCAATGTCGCGGCGACCGCCGATGTTCGCCATCCGGTCAGCCAGGGTATCACCCAGTCATTCTCGGTTTTCGTCGACACGATCATCATCTGCTCCTGTACCGCCTTCATCATCCTGCTCAGCCCCGTCTATCAGCCGGGCGTGGAAGGCGTGGATGGCGTGGTGCTGACCCAGCAGTCGCTGGTTAGCCAGGTCGGCAATTGGGCGCAGTACTTCCTGACCTTCGCGATCCTCCTGTTTGCCTTCAGCTCGATCATCTACAACTACTATCTCGGCGAAACCGCGCTCAAGGTCATGACGTCGAAGGTGGGCGCCCTGCATGCGCTGCGTCTCGCCATCGTCGTCGTAGTCTTCCTCGGGGCCACGGCGCCGGGTGCGACAGCGGTCTTCTTCTTCTCAGATCCGCTGATGGGGCTGCTCGCGGTGGTCAACCTGATGGCGATCATCATGCTGTTCCCCGTGGCGCTGCGCATTCTCGACGACTTCCGTGCCCAGCTGAAGGCTGGCGTGGCGCGGCCGGTCTTCCAGCCGACGGCATTTCCGGAGCTCGATCTCGATCATGCTGCCTGGCCTCATGCACGCAACGCCGCGGCCGCGGGGGATGGCGAACTTGCCAAAGCTTAAGCGGCGGGATGACGGCTGCCGGAAGCGCGTCGGTGAGCGCCCGGCCGGGACCGGTGCGGCTCTGACGCGCATGAGGGACGCACCATGTTAGAAGAAATCTGGGCGACGCTTGTCAGCGAATTTTCGGATTTGCCCGATGCGTCGACCATTGTTCGCGTGACAGTCCGTGTGGCGATCGCAGCGGTGCTCGGCGGCATTCTGGGATATGAGCGCGAGCGCAAGGGTCGAAGTGCCGGTGTGCGAACCCATATGCTGGTGGCGGTCGGTGCCGCGCTTTTCGTCATCGGTCCCCAGCAGGCGGGTATGGAGATCGGCGATCTCTCGCGTGTCCTGCAAGGCGTTGTCCAGGGGATCGGTTTCCTCGGCGCCGGCGCCATTCTGGTTCGCTCGGCGCAGCGTCAGGTCGAAGGTCTCACCACCGCTGCCAATATCTGGGCGACGGCCGCGATCGGTGTCATCGCTGGCCTCGGGCTCGAGGCGACGGCCATTCTTTCCACCTTTGTCGTCTATCTGATCCTGGCCGCCGTTCCCTTCATCCTGCCGAAGGCGTCGGAGTCTGTCCGTGAACCGGAAAAGCCGCTGAAGTAGCCCCGTCAGCTGCCAAACAGTTGGTGCTACCGGCTCGTCTGTCAGCGTGGCCGCCGTGTCACGTCTCCGAATGGCTTTCGAAGAGCCAGGTCATGAACTGCTGCAACGCCTGGCTCTGTCTGCGCTTTGCGGGCACGAGAACGAAATAGCCGCCTTTCGGAACCAGGGAGGCATCTCCCAGTCGGACCAGGCGGTTCTGGTCGATCAGGTCACCGACGAGGCGGTTCCAGCCAAGCGTGATGCCCTGACCGTTCAGGGTGGCGTAGATGGCTTCGGTGTAGAAGCTACAGCGCATGCCTTTCAGCCTGCCGGTCGTGGTGATGCCGAAATGGCTGAGCCATTCAATCCACCCGATCCACATGGGATCATCGGCCTCGTGTGCAATGAGCGGCTTACGGATCAGGTCTTCGGGCGGCAGATCCGGATCGAGCGACAGCGCGAATTCCGGACTGCAGACTGGGAAGACGAGATCGTCGAACAGCTTTTCCGCCTGAACATTCGGCCAGTTGCCCTCGCCGAAGCGAATGGCAACATCCACGTCGCCTTGATCGAGAGCCGGCATGGCATCCTGGCTGACGATCCGCAGCGTCGTGTCCGGATGCCGGCGGCAGAACTCCGAGATCCGCGGCAACAGCCAGAAATGCGAAAAGGCCACTGTGGCCGAGATCGTCAGATCGTCATTGCTCCCCTGGCGGAGATCCGAGGCGGCATCGGCGATCAAGCCGAAGGCGTTGCTGGTCGCTGCGGCGAGCGCCTGGCCCTGCGCAGTCAAGGTCACCTTGCGATGCAGGCGGTTGAACAAAGGCAAGCCGAAGTCTTCCTCCAGAGCATGGATCTGGCGGCTGACCGCAGCCTGCGTCACCCCCAATTCCTCCGCCGCTCTGGTGAAGCTCAAGAGGCGTGCCGCGGCTTCGAACGCCATCAGGGCGGTCATTGGCGGAAGCTGTCGTCGCAAGCTCTTCATGTGGATCTCCCAAGGTCAGATTTGCATGACTTCAGGTAATGTCAAGCTGCTCTATTTGTGCAGTTGAGGCCCCCTTACTCTCTGCCATGATCGGCATATCCTCAGATAAGGGTGTGTTATGCTCAACCGGTTCGCCTCCCCCATTTCCTCGCTTCTCGACGCGCGTGCTGACGGCCATTCGTTGCCCGCGGGTCTCTACACGCGCGATGATGTCTTCGAAGCCGATCTCGACGTCTTCTTCATGCGGCACTGGATCTATGTCGGCCTAGAATGCGAAGTGCCCGAAGCAGGCGATGCCGTTGTGATCGATATCGGCAAAATCAGCGTCATTCTTCTGCGTGACGACGAGAACGAGATCCGCGTGGTCCGAAACGTCTGTCGTCATCGCGGCGCCCGCATTCTGGATGCCGGCCCGACCGTCGTCTCGAAGCTGGTCTGTCCCTATCATCAGTGGACCTACGAGCTCGATGGTGGGCTCTCCTATGCGCCGCATATGGGCAAGGATTTCGACAAGAGCTGCCGCAGCCTGAAGCCGGTCCAGTTCAAGTCGATCGGCGGGCTGATCTATATCTGTCTGGCCGACGAGGCACCCAAGGATATCGAGACCCTCGACGAAGTGATGCGCGAGCGGCTCGCGCCCTACGATCTGCGAAATGCAAAGGTCGCCCATCAGGTCGATGTCATCGAAGAGGGCAACTGGAAGCTCACGATGGAAAACAATCGCGAGTGTTACCACTGCTCGGCCAATCACCCCGAGCTCTGCGTCTCCTTCGTCGATCTGGACTTCGGCTTCGATCCGGAGAGCCTGAGCGCGGAGGATCGGGAACAGGCGGAGGCGCATTTTGCCATGTATGCCGAACGGACCAAGGCCTGGGAAGCCGACGGTTTTCCCTCAGCCACGGTGGAGCAGGTGCGGGACTGCGAGACCAATTTCCGCACCCAGCGGCTGATCATTGCCGGCGCCGGCGAATCCCAGACGGAGGATGCAACGGCGGCGTCTTCGAAACTTCTCGGGAAGATGACGCGCAAGGATCTGGGCGACACCCATCTGTGGGGCCATAACAGCTGGAACCACTTCATGGGCGACCATGCCGTCACGTCCATGGTCATTCCGCTCTCTGCCGACAAGACACTCGTGCGGACCAAGTGGCTGGTCCACAAGGACGCGGTGGAGGGTGTCGACTATGACCTGCACAAGCTCACCCATGTGTGGATCGAAACCACCAACCAGGATGCCGATCTGGTGGCCCGGTCGCAGGCCGGGGTAAGCGATCCGGCCTATGAGCCGGGCCCCTATTCGCGGTTCAGCGAGCGCGCCCTCGACGACTTCGCCACCTGGTACATCGATCGGATGCGCTCCCATGGCTACTGACGGCGAAACCATGTCCCGCCCTGTCGCCAGCGACGTGTGGGATCCCGAAACAGACGACAGACTGGTCTGTCTCGATGTCCACGACGAGACCCATGATGTCAAAAGCTTCACGCTGGCATCGCCGCAGGGCAAGAGGATTGCCTTCAAGGCGGGACAATACTTCCTGTTCGAGCCCGGGATCGATGATGAGGAGAATGGCCGCTGTTACAGCATCTCCTCATCCCCTCTGCGCCAGAACGCCGTTACCGTGACCGTCAAACGGGTGGCGGGCGGCAAGGTGTCGAACTGGATGCACGACAATCTGAAACCCGGCATGGATCTGCGGGCGTCGGGTCCGATGGGCAAGTTCATTCGCCCGGAGGCCGAGAAGTACCTGATGCTTTCAGGCGGTTCCGGGATCACGCCTGTGATGGCGATGGTGCGGGAGATGGCAGACAGAGCCGAGCCGGTGGATGTGGTGTTTCTGCATGCCGGCCGCACGCCGCTCGATCTGCTGTTTCGCGAGGAGCTTGCCGTTCTGGCGCGCCGCATGAAGGGGTTGAGGCTCGTCTTCCTGCCGGAGGTGCTGACGGGCGATCCCGCCTGGTCGGGTCTGAGCGGCCGGATCTCCAGGGAATTGCTGTCTTTGATGGTGCCAGATATCGCCACCCGACACGTTCTCTGCTGCGGCCCCGCGCCGTTCATGGCTACGGCTCGAACGATCTGCGCAGACCTCGGCGTCGGCGCGGATCGGTATCTGGAGGAGAGCTTCGACGCATCCGTCGTCGATAATCCGGCAGTCGTCGCGGAGGTGCCGGCGGCTGCAGTCAGCTACAAGGTACAGTTTCTGAAGCAGGCTAAAGTGCTCGATGTCGATGCCGGGCAGACTGTGCTGTCCTGCGCGAAGAAAATGGGTGTCCGCATCCCCTCATCCTGCGCCAACGGCATTTGCGGCACGTGCAAGTCGAAGCTCGTCAGTGGTCTCGTCGACATGAAGCACGAAGGCGGGATCCGCCAGCGCGAGATCGATGCCGGCTTTTTCCTGCCCTGCTGTTCCAGGCCCCTGACCGATCTCGTCATTGATCGATAAGTGCATTCTCCCGGACCACGATCGATCCCGCATCGTGCCTACCTCGACGCCCGCTTTCCGCGGGCGTTCTTTTTCGTCCACCGGCTGCCTTGCCGATGGCTGGTTTCGGCTTGGGCGGCTAGAGATCTTTCACCAGCCGCAGGGCGTCATGGATGGCTGCATGGGTGTTGCGGGCGGCGACTGCATCGCCGATCCGGAACAGCTGGAATGTGCCTTCAGGGTTACGAACCACGCGCTGCGGATTGCCGGCAATGAGATCGTCGTAGGAGACTTCACCGCCGTTAGAGGAGAGCGCCTTCAGTTCGAAATAGAGGTCGTCGAGCGGAAGGGTGCCGTTGTTGACGACGACCTGATCGACGAAGCGGGTTTGGTCGACGCCGCCATAGTCGCTGCCGACCCGGGCCGCCAGGCGATTGCCGTCGCGCATCAGAGACTGCAGGCGGAAGGTCACGGTGAAGGTGACGTCCTTGTGTTGCAGCGAGCGCATGTAGGGGACGAGGTTCATGGCCATGACTTCGGGCGCGAAGGAGCGATCCGGTGTCATGATCTCGACCTTGGCGCCGGTCGCGGCGATGATCTCGGCGGCCTGAAGACCCGAATGATCGCCGGCATCGTCGAAGATGAGCACATTGGTGCCGGGCTTCACGTCGCCAGAGATGATGTCCCAAGCCGAGACCACCAGCTCGTTTCCTTCCTCCAGCACCTCCGTATGCGCCATGCCGCCCGTGGCGATCACCACGACGTCCGGCTGCTCTGCCAGCACGGTGTCAGCATCCGCCCAGGTGTTGAAGTGAAAGGTGACGCCCAGCTTTTCACATTGCGTCATGCGCCAGTCGATGATGCTGATCATCTCGCGCCGGCGTGGGCTCTGGGCCGTCAGGCGTATCTGGCCGCCGGGTTTGTCGGCCGCTTCGAACACGACGACCTCGTGACCGCGCTCGGCCGCGACACGCGCGGCTTCCATGCCGCCGGGGCCGGTGCCGACAACCACGATCTTGCGGCGGCTTTCTGCCTTCGGGATCTCGTGCGGCAGGGACAGCTCACGTCCGGTTGCCGCGTTGTGAATGCAGTAGGCCGCGCCGCCCTGATAGATGCGGTCGAGACAGTAGTTGGCGCCGACACAGGGGCGGATGTCTTCCTCGCGCTTCTCCATGATCTTGCGGACGATGTGGGGGTCGGTCATGTGCGCGCGGGTCATCCCGACCATGTCCACCTTGCCGGCGGCAATCGCATGACGTGCGGTCGCGACGTCGGGGATCTTGGCCGCGTGGAAGGTCGGGAAATTGGTCGCGGCGCGGATTTCGCCGGCAAAATCGAGATGCGGGGAGTTGGCCATGCCCTGAATGGGGATAAGGTCTGTCAGTCCGGGGTCGGTGTCGATATGGCCGCGCACGACATTGAGGTAATCGATCAGGCCGCTGTCGCGCAGCAGGCGGGAAATCTCCAGCCCCTCCGCCTTGCTCGTGCCGCCCTTCAGCTGTTCGTCGGCGGTGTAGCGCACGCCCAGAATGAAATCCTCGCCTACCCGTTTTCGGATCGCCGAGAAGACGTCGAAGCAGAACTTCATGCGGTTTTCCAGGGAGCCGCCATAGGGGCCGTCGAGCTCGTTGGTCAGCGGTGACGCGAATTGGTCGATCAGATGGCCATAGGCTTCGAGTTCGACACCGTCCATGCCGCCAGCCTTCATTCGCTCGGCCGCGTCGGCGAAGTCCTTGATGATGCGTTCGATATCCCAGTCCTCGATCTTCTTCGGATAGGCGCGGTGCGCCGGCTCGCGAAGATGGGAGGGGGCGACGACCGGCAGCCAGTCCCCCTTGTCCCAGCGGGTCCGTCGGCCAAGATGCGTGAGCTGGATCATGATGGCAGCGCCGGCCTCGTGAACGGCATCGGTCATCTCGCGCACCCAGGGAACGATCTCGTCCTTGTAGGCCAGCAGGTTGTTGAACACCGGCGGGCTGTCCTTGGAGACCGCCGCGGAGCCTGCCGTCATGGTGAGCGCCACGCCGCCTTTCGCGCGCTCTACGGTGTAGGCGCGGTAACGCTCCTTCGGCATGCCGTCTTCCGGATAGGCCGGCTCGTGCGAGGTGACGATGATGCGGTTCCTCAGCGTGAGGTGCTTCAGCTGGAAGGGTTGCAGGAGGGGGTCGTTGGACATGGCGCGCTCCGTTCGAGGATGCCGCATGCTAAGCCGAAATGTACACCTATGTCAATTTCACGTACGGCCATGTACAATTCGCCGGCTGCAGCGTTGCGTCGTTCCGCGTGCTGCTTTAGGACAGGCAGATGGACGAGATCGCGAGCGACACTGGATGGCGTGGTTCAATCGACGGGTGGCTCGAGGCTGCCTATGACGCTTTGCTCGAAGGCGGGGTGGATGCGGTCAAGATTCTGCCGCTCGCCAAACGGCTGAAGCTTTCGCGGACCAGCTTCTACTGGTTCTTCAAGGATCGCGAGGAATTGCTGGCGGCATTGATCGCGCGGTGGCGGGACAAGAACACCGGCAATCTGATCCGACAGGCGGAAGCCTATGCGGAAAGCATCGCGGAAGCGACGCTCAACGTGTTTGATTGCTGGCTCGACAGGGACCTCTTCGACGCCAAATTCGAATTCGCCATCCGGAGCTGGGCGCTGCAATCGGAAGAGATCCTCAACGAGGTGCAGGCCGCCGACAATGCACGCCTTGCAGCGCTCGGGCGCATGTTCGAACGATTTGGTCATGAGCCTGTCGCTGCGGATGTCAGAGCCCGGACGCTTTATCTCGTGCAGATCGGCTATATCTCCATGCAGACCGAGGAAGACCTCGAACTGCGACTGAAGCGCATTCCGGAATATGTGGCGATCTTCACGGGCACAGCACCCGAGCCGCGGGAAATGGACCGTTTCCTGGCGCGGCACAAAGCGGGCTGACCAGGATCGGGCCGGCAAGGGACAGGGTATGATCGAGCAAGCCGAACCGTTTCTACGACAACTCTTCGACCGTGCCGTCGAGGTGGCCGATCCGATGCGGTCACTCAAGGATTTTCTGCCGGAGAAGCCAAAGGGCCGGATCATTGTCGTCGGTGCCGGCAAGGCCAGTGCCCGCATGGCGGAAGCCGTCGAGGCGGCCTGGGGCCCCTGCGAGGGCCTCGTCATCACCCGCTACGGCTATGCAAGACCTTGCCAGGGCATCGAGATCGTCGAGGCGGCTCATCCGGTGCCGGATGCCGTGGGGCTGGAGGCGACGGCACGGATGCTGTCTCTCGTCGACAGCGCTCAAGAGGGGGATTTCGTTCTGGCGCTGATTTCGGGCGGCGCGTCGGCCCTGCTCGTGCAACCGGTGCCCGGGGTGTCGCTGGCGGAGAAGCAGGCGGTCAATCAGGTACTTTTGGCGTCGGGCGCCCCGATCGACCGCATGAACACGGTGCGCAAGCACTTAAGCCGGGTCAAGGGTGGCCAGTTGGCGGCCGCTGCCTGGCCGGCGGACCTGCTGGCATTGATCATTTCCGATGTGCCGGGGGATGACCCAGCCTTTATCGGTTCAGGCCCGACCGTCGGTGATCCATCCACGCCGGCAGACGCGCTGGAGGTGATCGAGCAATGGCAGGTCGAGGTTCCCGCCTCCGTGAAAGACGCGCTCACGAAAGGCTCAGGCGTTATCGCACCTGACGATCCGCGCCTTTCGCGCACGAAGAATGTGATTTACGCAGCACCTCGCCAATCGCTCGAGGCTGCGGCGGCTTTGGCCAGGATTGAAGGTTGCGACGTGCGCCTGCTTGGGGATGCGTCGGAGGGCGAGGCGCGGACTGTCGCGGCAGCGCAGGCCCGCGAGGCCATTGCCCTACAAGGCTCCATGAAAGCTGGTGATCCGCCCATCCTGCTCCTGTCCGGCGGCGAGCTGACGGTCACGCGCCGGGGAGATGGCGTCGGCGGGCCGAATGCCGAGTTCTGCCTGGCGCTTGCCATCGCGCTCGGTGGCGCCAAGGGTATCCATGCGCTCGCTTGTGATACGGACGGCGTGGACGGGGCCGCAGAGGTTGCTGGTGCCGTGATCGGGCCTGATACGCTGGAAAAAGCAGCGGCAAGAGGGATCGACTCGCAAGATGCGCTCCAGCGGAACGATGCGCATTCCTTCTTTGCTGAGATCGATGCCCAGGTGGTGACAGGGCCGACCCTCACCAATGTCAACGACTTCCGCGCGATCCTGATCCAGGGCACGGCATGACCGACCAGTAAGCCAGCTGCATCAGTGCAAAGCCCTCAGCCCGCGCATCACTCGTCGGCGTGCTTGCCCTCTTCCCAATACCAGGCGACATATTGGCGCTTGCGGTCGTGGCCGCGCGAGGCCAGATGCGCCTTGACGCTGCGCATGGCAGCCTTTTCAGCCGCCAACCAGACGTAGCTATCCTCCGGCATGCGATCGATCGCGGCCTTGGCGCGCTCGGCAAGCCGGTTCTTAGAGCCTTCGGGATAAGATCCGCGGTGCAGCCATTCGATGCTGATGTCCGCAGCGCTGATGATCGCCTGCTCTTCGGCCTCGTTCTCCACTTCGATGATCGCCGTGATCTGGGTTCCGGGAGATGCTTCCTCGATCATGCGGGCGATGGCGGGAAGGGCGCTTTCGTCACCGGCAAAGAGGATCTTCCCAGCCTCCGGCAGGCTGCCGCCGCCGGGCCCGATGATGGCAACCCGTGTTCCCGCAATTGCGTCGCGGGCGAAGTCGGCGCCCGGTGTGCTGACACCTTCTGCGGGATGCTGGAAGAAATCCATGGTGATCTGGCCTTGTGCCGCATCGACCGAGCGGATCGTGTAGATGCGCACCAGAAGCTTGTCCTCACCCTTGGGCCAGTCGATGCGTCCATCGGCTCGCAAGGTCGGCCAGACCGGAGCGCGCCCATGGGGCGGTACGAGCAGGCGGACGTGGATGTCGCCATCCACAAACGGCGTGACATCTTCGACTGACAGTGTCACCCGCAGCATTCTGGGCGTCACCTGCGCGGTCGAGACCACGAAAGCTTCCTGGAGATTGGCCGGCTGGATTTTCGGCGCGGGCTTCGACCAATCGAGCGAGAAAGGTTCTTCGCCGGCAAAATAGTAGAGATGCTCGGCGAACATCGTGCGGGTCGATTCCAGCTCTTCGTCGCTGCCGCAGGCGAGACGGATCTCCAGATGATCCGGCTTCGGTAGAAGCTCGATCCGTGCGTGCGACGAGGCCAGAACGGCCTTGTCTTCTTGGCGTGTGACTTCCGCATGTTCGACGAAATGCTCGCAGATCTCGTCCAGCATGGCCTTTACGTTCACGGGGCGGGCGATACCGGACAGCTCGAAGGATTGGACGTCGGTCATGAGTCAGGCTCCGATTGAGGACTGTTGCGTGCGGGCATGATGACGGCCGATCGGCAACATCATCGGCCTTTGAGAGGTGGGATCGGTCATGATGCGGCTTTCGATGCCGAAGACATCGCGGACCATGGCTTCGCTCAAGACCTCCTCCGGCCGTCCGGTCAGATGCGGGCGACCGGCGAGCATGGCGACGAGGTGATCGGCATAGCGCGCGGCGAGGTTCAGGTCGTGCAGCACCATCACGATCGTCGTGCCGCGGCTGCGGTTGAGATCGGTCAAAAGATCGAGCACCTCGACCTGATGATTGATGTCGAGAAAGGTGGTGGGCTCATCGAGCAGCAGGATTTCGGTTTCCTGTGCCAGTGCCATGGCGATCCAGACTCTCTGTCGCTGGCCACCGGAGAGTTCGTCCACCGGACGATCCGAGAGCGCGAGCGTCTGGGTCGCTTCGAGCGCGGCGGCAACCGCCTCGTCATCGGCGCTTGTCCAGCGGGCGAAGAGACCATGATGCGGATGACGGCCACGGCTGACGAGATCGGCAACGGTGATGCCTTCAGGGGTCACCGGCGACTGTGGCAGGACGCCGAGCTTGCGCGCGAGTTCGCGCGTCGGCACCCGGTGGATGGCCTGACCGTCGAGCACGACATCGCCGTTGCGAGGCGCGATCAGCCGCGACATTGCCTTCAGCAATGTGGACTTGCCGCAGGCATTGGCGCCGACGATGGCGGTGATCTGGCCGGTCGGCACTTCGAGGTCGAGTTCCTCCAGAACAAGATTCTTTCCGTAGCCGGCCGACAGGTTCCGGGCTTCGAGACGTGTGTCCGTCACGACTTACCTCCCGCGCGGTTGACGCTGATGATCAGCAGGATGAGATAGGGGGCGCCGAGGGCGCCGGTCACCACGCCCACGGGGAAGCGGCCGGGCAGGAGAAACTGGCCGACGAGATCGCCGATGAGGACGAGGCCGGCGCCGACCAGGGCCGATGGCAGCAGTATGGAGCCACGCCGACCGATGGTGCGGGCCGCAATCGGCCCGGCCAGGAAAGCGACGAAGGCAATTGGCCCAGTGATGGCGGTGGCGGTCGCAATCAGACCGACGGCCGAGACAATGACAAGGATCCTGACGAGGCCGACATTGACGCCAAGGGCTGCTGCGGTCTCTTCGCCGGCGCGCATTGCTTCCAGATCCTGCGCTTTCATGAACAGGATGCCACCGAAGACGATCAGCGACAGAAGCAGGGGAAAGAGTTGTTCCATCTGCGCGCCATTGAGACTGCCGGTCAGCCAGCGCAGGGCCTCCTGCAGCGTGAAGCCTGGGGCACGGGTCAGGACATAGGCGATGATGCTTTCGAGCATGGCCGAGACGCCGATGCCGACAAGGATAAGGCGCGGACCGGCGACACCGTCACAGGCGGACAGGCCGTAGACGAGGATTGCGACGCCAAGCCCGGCCGCAATGGCCAGGATGGAAACGGCAGGACCGCTCATCGACAAGACGACGATTGCAAAGACGGCGGCGGCGCTGGCACCAGAACTGATGCCGATGATGTCCGGGCTTGCCAGCGGGTTACGCAGCATGGTCTGGAAGACTGCTCCGCCAAGGCCGAAGCTCATGCCGGCGGCCAGGGCCGTCAGAGCCCGCGGCAGCCGCAACTGGCCGACGGTGAAGCTTGCGCCCGGAACCGTCTCACCGAGCAGAACGCGGATGACATCTGCGGGCGGCGTGACGGATCGGCCGATCATGAGACTGGCGAAGACGATCGCCGCGATGGCGAGCGTTATGCCGCCGAGCAGAAGGCGCCTCTTTTGACCGTCGCTACGGCGAGATGCGGCGAACCGCTGCGTGGCAGCGCTGGAAGTGGAGGTCAAAGTCGCGGTCACAGGTCCCTGACCTTCTGCCGGCGGACGATATGGATGAAGAACGGGCCTCCGATCAGCGCGGTGACAATGCCGACATCGAGTTCGGACGGGCGTGCGGCGATACGGCCGGCGATATCGCTCGCGGTGAGAAGGGCTGCACCGCCAAGGGCCGAGAAGGGCAGGAGCCAGCGATGGTCCGGACCGACCAACAGGCGGCATGCATGCGGCACGACGAGGCCGACAAAGCCGATCGGGCCGCAAAGCGCGGTCGTTGCGCCACAGAGCAGGATGGCGCCGAGCGTGGCGCTGGCACGGGCGAAGGCGACACGTTCTCCAAGACCTGCTGCCAGTTCATCCCCCAACGCCAGGGAGTTCAGCCGACGGGCGGAGAGGAGGCAGATGAGGAAGCCGACTGCGAAGAAGGCGAGAACGGGCAGCATGCGATCGAATGTGGCGCCGCCGACGCCACCGATCTGCCAGGAACGGATGCCGCCTGCGATGTCGGCTCGCGGGAGGACGACGGCGATGACCAGGGAGGAGAAGGCGATCGAGGTTGCCGCACCCGCGAGCGCAAGCTTGAGCGGGGTTGCGCCGCCACGACCGAGTGACGCGATGAGGTATACGAAGACCGCCGTAGTGCCAGCACCTGCTATCGCGGTCCAGACGAAGGCCTGAGAGGAGGTGATGCCGAACCAGGCGATACCAATGACGACCGCAAGCGAGGCGCCGATATTAACGCCGAGAATGCCGGGATCGGCCAGCGGATTGCGCGTGACGCCCTGCATGACGGCGCCTGCAAGGCCCAGCGCTGCACCGGCCAAGAGAGCAAGCACGGTGCGGGGGATGCGGGCCGACACGGCCGCCTGGGCTATGGTCTGCGTTTCGCCGCGCAACGCCGAGAGGACTTCCGCAAGCGGCACATCTCGCGTCCCAATCATCAGCGAGGCAAGCGCGAGAATGCCCACGGCGGCGAAAAGCGCCAGCAGCCAGACCACGCGGCTACCGGCTGCTTCGGCGCGTGAAAAGGAGACAGGGGCTGCGGCGGTCTTCGCAGTGCTCATTCGGTTTTCCGTGCCGCCTCGGCGAGCAGTCGCACATAGTCCGGCAGGACCCAGGTGACCGACAGCGGGGTGGGGTTTGCGGCGGTGCCGACGGGATCGCGTCCGAGAAGGACAATCGCCTCGTGCTGAACTGCCGGCATATGGGCGAGCAGCGGATTGGCCTTCATCGCCGCCAAAAGCGTCTGGTCGCCATAGGTGACCAGAATGTCGACATCGTCGAAATCATCAACCCGTTCTGCGCTGATCGAGCCGGCAAAGCTGCCGGTCGAGGAGGCGCGCGCCACGCTTTTCGGCATGGCAAGGCCGAGGTCCTGGAAGAAGCGGACGCGGGTGTCCTGCGTGGTGTAGAAGTTGACGAGGCTGAGGTCGGTCGCATCGAGATGGGTTACGAACATGGCCGTCTTGCCCTTCAGTTCAGGATATTTCGCGACTTCTGCGGCGATCTTTCCTTCGATGCTTGAGATCAAGGCCTCGCCTTCGCTGGCCATGCCCAGTCCCGCGCTGTTCAGGCGGATGGTCTCGCGCCAATCCGTGGACCACGGCGCCTGCGGGTAGGCGACAACAGGTGCGATCTGGCTGAGCGTGTCGTATTCCGCCTGGCTCAGGCCGGAATAGGCGGCGAGGATAACATCTGGCTCCGTCGCCGCGACCGCTTCGAAATCAACGCCATCGCCCTCGTCGAACAGGTCAGGCGTCTGTGCACCAAGCTCCTTCAGCCTCTCGGCGACCCAGGGCAGGGCGCCATCCCCATCATCGTCGCCGAAATTGGCAGCGGCCATGCCGACCGGCACGATGCCGAGCGCCAAGGGCACTTCGTGATTAGCCCAGGCGACGGTTGCGACGCGCGCCGGCTTTTTGTCGATGACCGTGGTGCCGAAGGCATGGGTGATCTGAACCGGGAAGCTCTCCTTCTCCTGCGCCATGGCGGAGGAACCCATCAGGCTCTGGAAAAGCATGGTCGACAGAAGAAACAGATGACGTGGGTTGATCCGCATCGAACGGCTCCCTCAAACGGCTAAAACTTGATTGTCCGTCTCAGCTTCATGCCGTGACGTCAAGCACCATGATATGGTCAGGAGCCCGTTGGCTTGGATTTTCCGGGGAATCCTACAAAGCCGAAAAAGTTACAATACTGGATTTTAATTCTCCAGTTAATGGGGCAAACCGGGTTGTCCAACCGAGGCCTGCCGAGGGATGGGCATGCATCGCTGGACCTCTTGAGCATCGATGATGCAGAGGTGGGCGACCGGGTGATCAGTGGGACACGTATTTTGTTGGAAAGAAACATGGTCAGGACCAAAACCACCGGCGCCAGCGCAAAGATTTCCATTCGCTACCGCACCGCAATCCTGCTCGGCTGCACCGCCCTCGTCGCATTCGCGCCGCAGCGGTCCATCGCCCAGGATGCGGAGACGGACGACGGCTCGACGGTGCTGCAGACGATCACCGTCGAAGGGGCCGGCCAGGCTGACGACAGCAAGACGGTGGTTGCTCGAGACGCTGCTGCCGGTAGCCGGATGACGACAGACATCATGGACACCGCGGCTTCGGTTTCGGTGGTCACGGCCAAGGAGATCCAGCAGCGGGCTGCTAAAAGCATCGAAGAAGTGCTGCAGTATACGCCGGCGGTGAATGCGGACTTTTACGGTTCGGACGATCGTTTCGACTATTACAAGATACGCGGCTTTGATGCCTGGGCTTATCGGGACGGCCTGACGCTTGGGGACCCCTTTGGCGGCATCCGTGAGGAGCCCTATGCGTTCGAGCGTGTGGAAGTGCTAAAAGGTGCAAGTTCAACCGCTTATGGGGTATCCGATCCTGGCGGTGCTCTGAATTATGCGACGAAGCTGCCCAAGACGGGGCGCTTCGGTGAAGTCTATGGCACGGCCGGATCGAACAAGCATGGTGAGGTCGGTTTCGACTTCGGCGACAACCTGACCGAAGACGACACCCTGTCGTATCGACTGACCGGCAAGTTGCAGAACGCTGACAAGGAGTACGATTTCTCGCAGGACGACGAGAAGTTCATCATGGGTGGCCTGACATGGCGGCCTACCGACATGACAAGCCTCAGCGTCGTTTACGATCACCTCAACCGCGACAGCGTTCCTGGCGGTGGCGGGCATCCGATCGGCACCGACCTCGATCGCAGTGTGTTCCTCGGTGAACCCGACTACAACTACGATGTCACGAACCGCAACACCTTCAGCGTGTTGTTCGATCACGACTTCGGAAATGGTCTGACCTTCGGTTCGAATGCCCGCTACAGCAAGTCGAATACGGGCTTTGGCTATGCCTATGTCCAGGATAACTCACCGGACTATGCCGGGACGACAGTGAGCCGAGCCTATTACGGCAATGCGCAGAGCCGTGAGGACTTTGTCATCGATGCACATGTCCAATACGATGCGAACTTCAGCGTCGTAGACAGCCGAACCCTGGTTGGTCTCGACTACAAGCGGCATGATGGGACAGGCACCACCTACTATACGAGTGCGCCTGACATCAACTGGACCAACCCGGTCTATAGTGGTGCTCCGAGCTATGCCACGCCTTACGTTGCCGATGTCAGCAAGCAGTCGACGGTCGGCCTATACGTTGAGCAGGAGGCGACGATTGCAGACAAGCTCATCCTTTCCGTCGGTCTACGGAACGACTGGATGGATCTGTCGTCTGTCGACACCCAATGGTATTCCACTGGCTCTCCGATCACCACCAACAGTTCCGACGATTTCAGCGAGTTGTCCAAGCGTATCGGAGCGACCTATCGCCTGACCGAAGAGTTCGCCGTCTATGCAAGCTATGCGGAATCCGTCGCACCACCGAGCATCGGCGTCGCTCCGGAACGCGGCGAGCAGATGGAACTGGGTGTGAAATACAGCCCGGATGCTTTCCCGGCTCTATTCACCGCATCGATCTATGATCTGACGAAGAACAACATCACCCGGACAAACCCCTCGACGGCCCTGTCAGAGACGATCGGTGAAGTTCGAGTTCGAGGCATCGATCTGGAAGCCAAGGCGGAAGTGACGGACAATCTCAGCCTGACTGGTGGTTACTCCTATCTTGTATCCGAAATCATCGAAAACGGAACGTCAGGCAACGAGGGCAACGAACTGGCAATGGTGCCGCGCCAAACAGCGTCCTTGTGGCTGAACTACACGATCGAAGGAGACGGTCAGCGTGGCGACGTGACTGTTGGCGGGGGCGTGCGGTACATCGGTTCCTACTTCTACACGGATGAGAATACCGGTTCGACTGACGGCAACTTCCTCTTCGATGCCGCAATGACCTATAAGATCCGCGAGAACACAAGCTTCGAACTGAATGTCAGCAATCTGTTCGACGAGAAATACATTGCAAATGCCGGCTATGGTGCGGACTTCTACAATCCCGGCCGGGCGATCTATGCGACGATCCGCCAGACGTGGTGAGGCCAATGCGCTTGGCCGGACCCGATCCGGTCGAGCGCGTTCTCAGAGGCGGTCGCTTCGTTTGCGCCAGGCAGCCGGTGTGTCGCCAGTGAACTGGCGGAAAACCTTGGTGAAGTGGGCCTGGTCCGAAAAGCCGAACTGGGCTGCGATTTCCGCGATGCTGAGGGCCTCATCGTCGAGAAGCTCGCGGGCCGCTTCGATGCGGCGTGACAGCTGCCATTGAAGCGGTGTCTTGCCGGTGGTCTCGCGGAAAACGGTGGCGAACCAGCTTTCGGACAGGCCGACCAGATCTGCCATGTCCGATACCGTCATCCGCTGTTCGCCGTTCATCGAGAAATGGGCCGTGAGCCGGTTCATCTGTGCCTGGGTGAGCCGGCCGGTCTTGGCGACCGCCTCTTCTGTCTCGGCCGTCATGTCGAGCATGCCGGTGACGATGCTGCCGACCAAATTCTCTGCAAAAGCCGGATGACGTGCTGCGGGTGCGAGTTCGTCGACCACGAGACTGGCCAGTGCTGCGATCGGGCCGGGATCGGCAAGCTCGATCGGCTTGCGCAGCGCCGTCCGCGCCGAAGAGTTGCCGATCGCCGGAGAGAGGAACCGCATCAGGCGATCCTGATGCAGATGCAGATCGAGATGGGAAAAGCGGTGAGCCTTGGTGAAGCGTGTCCACATGGGCACGCCGGCCGGCACATAAACTGCCCGGCACAGGCCGCGGTCACGCCTGCTCAGATCGGCGGCGCGGTCGGCGACCTTGATCTGATCCGAAACGTCCGTGAAGAACAGCATGATGCGCGGATCGGGCGACAGGTAATATCCGCTCGCGCCTGCTTGTCCCTCCGCGTCCCAGTGAACGCCGACGATGCCATCGAGCGACCGCCACTTGGCGGGGCTCAACGCCCGGATGCCATGGATCTCTGACTGCATGGAGTGAAGGTAGGTCACTGTCGGGGGTCCCGCGCTTTACGGTTTGCGGACTGGTGCGCCCTGAGGCGGCGGCAGCCACCTTTAGGCAGAATGGCCGCTGCGTCAAGAAAGATGATATTTCAGCTCAGGTTAATTCGACCCGTGTTGGATCCTCTCCGACCTGGCATCAAGCGGTTGTGTCTGCGCGGTGACTGGCTTAGTAAATATTTTCTGGAGGTTTACCACTGCTTCCGGATGTGGGTGAGGAGGAGCGGCCGCGATGGTAACAATCAAGGAAATTGCAAAGGCCGTTGGCGTCTCCTCGGGCACCGTCTCCCGGGTCCTGAACTATGACCACACCCTGTCGGTCTCCGAGGCCAAGCGGCAGGCGATCATCGAAACGGCCGAGGCGCTGAACTACGCGACGCCGCGGGCGCGCAAGGGCGCCCAAGGCCCGTCGTTTGCGATCCCCATGGGCAGCCATGCCGAGGTTTCCGCCAATATCGCCGTCATTCACTTCCTTGCCCCGAACGAGGAACTGGTCGATCCCTATTATGTCGGCGTACGGCTGGGGATCGAAGCGCGCTGTCGCGAATACAAGATCGAGATCGCGCGCGTGTTCAATCCGGATGTGCCCGTCGATCTCGCCATGCTGACCGGCATCTCCGCGGCCATTGTTGTCGGGCATCATCCGAAGGCCGAGATCGAGGTGATGGCGAAGGTCTGCCCGCATCTCGTGATGGCGGACTACAATCCCCGCATGCTGCAGTTCGACTGCGTTCGAGCCGATCTGGGTGAGGCAACGGTCGCGATCCTCGACAGTCTCAACAGTGCCGGATACCAGCGGATCGGCTTCGTCGGGGGCTATGAGCTGATGGACAATGATGCGCTGATGCATGGCGAGCAGCGCTGCAAGGCCTTCATCGAGTGGCATGAACAGCGTGGCCGTTACGCGCCGGAGCTGCTGGCGCTTGGGCAGAGCGAGCGGTTCGGGCAGAACCTTCGTCTGGAAACAGGCTATCAGCAGGCGAAGTCACTGCTTGCCCTCGAAACCCCGCCGGATGCGATTGTGGCGGCAAACGACAACATGGCAATTGGGACCTACCGGGCCATTCAGGAGGCAGGGCTCTCCATTCCGGATGATGTCGCGGTCGTTGCCTTCAACGACATTCCCGTCGCACAGTTCCTGACGCCGCCGCTCTCGACCATGCGGATCCCGGGTGAGTTGATCGGCGAGGTGGCGGTGGATCTTTTGGTGGAGCGGCTGAATGGTCGCGACTATTCCAAGCATGTGACCTTGCCCACCGAAATGGTCTGGCGCGCAAGCGCTAGGAAGCCTGCCCGCTCTTAGCTCTTGCGACGGGAGGTTGCGCAATCCCAAGCACTTACCGCAATGCAAAAAATATTTAGTAAAAATTTTCTTGGCTGTCCTCCGATTTTCGGAAATAGTGGCGATGAGGCAGGGGATGAGGCTGCCGCGGTTAACGTCATAATGGGAGGAACACATGGATTATTCTCGCGTGCTCAAGCGCTCCGTTTCGGCTGCGCTGACGGGTGCCGCACTGTTGTGCAGCACGGCGGCCTTTGCCGGCGAAGTCACCATCTGGTGCTGGGACCCGAACTTCAACGTCGCGATCATGAAGGAAGCAGCCGAGCGCTACACCGCGAAGCACCCTGATACGACCTTCAACATCGTCGACTTCGCCAAGGCCGATGTCGAGCAGAAGCTGCAGACGGGTCTTGCCTCCGGCATGACGGATACGCTGCCGGATATCGTGTTGATCGAGGATTACGGCGCGCAGAAATACCTGCAGTCCTTCCCCGGCTCCTTTGCGGCGCTCACGGACAAGATCGACTATTCGGGCTTTGCCAAATACAAGGTCGATCTGATGACGCTCGAAGGCGAAGTATACGGCGTGCCCTTCGATTCCGGCGTCACCGGCCTCTACTATCGCACTGACTATCTCGAGCAGGCCGGCTTCAAGCCCGAGGACATGCAGAACCTCACCTGGGACCGTTTCATCGAAATCGGCAAGGAAGTGAAGGCGAAGACCGGTCACGAGATGATGGCACTGGATGCCAATGATGGCGGTCTGATCCGCATCATGATGCAGTCCGGTGGCCAGTGGTATTTCAACGAGGACGGCAGCCTCAACATCACCGGCAATGCTGCACTGAAGGCTGCACTCGAAACCCAGGCCCGCATCGTCAACGAGGGCGTTGCCAAGCCGACCAGCGGCTGGAACGACGGCATCAGTGCGCTCACCTCGGGTGACGTCGCCTCCGTCCTGATGGGCGTCTGGATCACCGGCACGGTCAAGTCGCAGCCCGATCAGGCCGGAAAATGGGCGCTGACGGCCATTCCGAAGCTCAACATCGAGGGTGCCACGGCCGCCTCAAACCTTGGCGGATCGAGCTGGTATGTGCTCGAAGCTTCCGCCGAAAAGGACGAGGCCATTGACTTCCTCAACGAGATCTATGCCAAGGATCTCGACTTCTACCAGAAGATCCTGACCGAGCGTGGCGCCGTCGGCTCGCTGCTCGCCGCCCGCACCGGTGAAGCCTATCAGAAGCCGGACGAGTTCTTCGGCGGCCAGACCGTCTGGCAGAACTTTGCCGACTGGCTCGTGCAGGTCCCGGCCGTCAATTACGGCATCTTCACCAATGAACTCGACACCGCCGTCACGGCGAACTTCCCGGCGCTCGTGAAGGGTGCCCCTGTCGATGACGTGCTGAAGGCGATCGAGGATCAGGCTGCCGGCCAGATCCAGTAAGCCATCCCACAGGGGTGAGGCTTCTTCGTCTCGCCCCTGTCCTCCCGGAGACGTGCGGCGGTAATGCCGCGCGGCTTCCGTCGATTTGATTGCAGTCAGTGACCACTGATCGGGTTCGGGGACAGCGCATGGCCACCACATCCAGATCCAGCTTGAAGCGCTATTACGACGTCAACGGATGGCTGTTCGTGGCGCCCGCGATCGCGCTGATTTCCGTCTTCATGCTCTACCCGATCCTGCGGTCGCTTGTCCTGTCGCTCTATACCGGTCGCGGCATGATGCTGAAGTTTTCCGGCACGGGAAACCTCGTGCGTCTGTGGAACGACCCGGTCTTCTGGCAGGCGCTGCAAAACACGGTCATCTTCTTCGTCGTGCAGGTGCCGATCATGATCACCATGGCGCTGATCCTGGCGGCCATGCTGAACAATCCGAAGCTGCGCTATTCCGGCCTCTTCCGGACAATGATCTTCCTGCCCTGTGTTTCGTCGCTGGTCGCCTATTCCATCCTGTTCAAGAGCATGTTCTCGCTCGACGGCGTGGTGAACAACACGCTGCTGGCGATCGGCATCATCGGCGAGCCGATCGGCTGGCTGACGGACCCCTTCTGGGCCAAGGTCCTGATCATCATCGCCATCACCTGGCGCTGGACCGGCTACAACATGATCTTCTATCTGGCGGCGCTTCAGAACATCGACCGGTCGATCTACGAGGCGGCGAAGATTGACGGCGTGCCGTCCTGGGGGCGCTTCGCCTTCCTGACCATTCCGATGCTGAAGCCGGTGATCCTGTTCACAACGATCACCTCGACGATCGGCACGCTGCAGCTGTTCGACGAGGTCTATAACTTCACCGAGGGCACCGGCGGCCCGGCCAACTCGACGCTGACGCTGTCACTTTACATCTACAATCTCACCTTCCGCTTCATGCCGAGCTTCGGTTATGCCGCGACCGTCTCCTATGTGATCGTGCTGATGGTGGCGGTCCTGTCCTTCCTGCAATTTTATGCCGCGAGGGAGCGTCGATGATGACCAAACTTCGTCGCCACCTGCCTGACGTCGTGCAGTATGTCTTTCTCTCGCTTGCCGCCTTTCTCTCGATCTTCCCGTTCATCTGGATGGTGATCGGGGCGACCAATTCGACGAGCGAGATCATCCGCGGCAAGGTCACTTTCGGTACGGCTCTTTTCGACAACATCGCCTCCTTCTTCGCGCAGGTGGATGTGCCGCTGGTGTTCTGGAACTCGGTGAAGATCGCGCTGGTCGGCACAGCGCTCACGCTGCTCGTCTCGTCACTGGCCGGCTATGGTTTCGAGATGTTCCGCTCGAAGCTCAGGGAGCGGGTCTATACGGTGATCCTGCTCACGCTGATGGTGCCGTTTGCGGCGCTGATGATCCCGCTCTTCATGCTGATGGGGCAGGCGGGGCTGCTGAATACGCATATCGCGATCATGCTGCCGATGATCGCGTCGGCCTTCATCATCTTCTATTTCCGCCAGGCCTCAAAAGCCTTTCCGACCGAGCTTCGCGATGCCGCCAAGGTGGACGGGCTGAAGGAGTGGCAGATCTTCTTCTATATCTATGTGCCGGTGATGCGTTCGACCTATGCGGCGGCCTTCGTCATCGTCTTCATGCTGAACTGGAACAACTATCTCTGGCCGCTGATCGTGCTGCAGTCGAACGACACCAAGACGATCACGCTGGTCGTCTCCTCGCTCGCGTCCGCCTATTCGCCCGAATACGGCACCGTGATGATCGGCACGATCCTCGCCACCCTTCCCACTCTTCTCGTCTTCTTCGCCATGCAACGGCAATTCGTGCAGGGCATGCTCGGCTCCGTGAAATAGGACTTTGAAATGCGCATTATCGAGAATTTCAACCGAGACTGGACTTTTCGCGCCGGATTTGAGCCGGCTTTCGCTTCGGCTTTGCAGCCCGGCGAGACGGTCCAGCTTCCCCATACGGCGGTCGAGCTGCCTTACAATTATTTCGACGAGAAGAGCTATCAGAAGGCCTTTACCTATCAGAAGGTCATTGCCTGGGATCCTCGGTTCGAGGGCAAAGAAGTCTCGCTGGTGTTCGATGCCTCGATGGCCGACAGCGTGGTCTATCTTGATGGCGTGGAGATCACTGCCCACAAGGATGGCTATACGCCGTTCGAGGCCCGGCTCACGCTGCATCTCAAAGCCGGCGACAACCTGCTGACGGTGAAGATCGACGGCTCAGAAAACCCCGAGATCCCGCCCTTCGGCGGCGTGATCGACTATCTCACCTATGCCGGCATCTATCGCGACGTCTGGCTAAAGATCACCGCGCCCGTCTCGATCAAGAACGTCAAGATCGAGACGCCGGATGTTCTGGCCGAAGCCAAGCAGGTGACGGCGAAGGTCTGGATTTCCAATCCGACGGATCAGGCGCTGTCGGGCAAGGTCATGGCTGTTCTGAAAGATGGTGCAGGTCAGGAACTTGCGCGGACCGAGGCGACCGTATCAGGCGCGGAGGTTTCGCTCGGCTTTTCCGGGCTCCAGGGCATTACACTTTGGGATATCGACAATCCCGCTCTCTATCACCTCACGGTGACGCTGGAGACGACTGCCGGCACCGACGCCGTCACGAGCCGTTTCGGCTTCCGCTCGGCCGAATACACGATCGAGGGCTTCAAGCTGAATGGACGCGTCGTCAAGCTGCGTGGCCTCAACCGTCACCAGGCCTGGCCGCATCTCGGCTATGCCATGGGTCGGCGCGGTCAGGAGAAGGATGCCGACATCCTGAAATTCGATCTCGCCTGCAACATTGCCCGCACCTCGCATTATCCGCAGTCGAAATACTTCCTCGACCGTTGCGACGAGATCGGCCTGCTGGTCTTCGAAGAAATCCCCGGCTGGCAGCATATCGGCGGTGATGCCTGGAAGGCGGAGAGCGTAGAGAACGTCCGCCGGATGATCGAGCGCGACTGGAACCACCCCTCGATCATCATCTGGGGCGTGCGCATCAATGAGAGCCAGGACGCCCACGACTTCTATGTCGAGACGAATGCCATGGCGCGCTCGCTCGACGCCACCCGCCAGACCGGCGGTGTTCGCTACATCACTGACAGCGAGCTGCTCGAAGACGTCTACACGATGAACGACTTCATCCTCGGGATGGAGGAACTGCCGGGCCATAATCGCGAGAGGCTTGTGCTGCGCGACCAGCGCGAGGTGACCGGGCTCGACCGCAAGGTGCCCTACATGATCACCGAATATGGCGGTCACATGTATCCGACCAAGCGCTTCGACCAGGAGCAGCGGCAGGCGGAGCATGTCGGCCGTCACCTGGCGATCCTGAATGCGGCCGCTGGCGACCCCTCGATCTCAGGCTCCACCGGCTGGTGCATGTTCGACTACAACACCCACAAGGATTTCGGCTCCGGCGACCGCATCTGCTATCACGGCGTTCTCGACATGTATCGCGAGCCGAAATTCGCCGGTTACGCCTATGCGTCGCAGGGCGATCCGAAGGACAAGATCGTCATGCAGCCGGTCAGCTTCTGGGCGCGTGGCGAGCGCAATATCGGCGGGGTGCTGCCGCTGATCGTGCTGACCAATTGCGACTATGTCGAGATCCGCATGGGCCATATTGTCAAGCGGATCGAGCCCGATACCAAGACCTATCCGCATCTGCCGCATCCGCCCTGCATTCTCGATCACAGCATGGTCACGCCGGAGGAATTCGGCGAATGGGGCATGACCTGGCGGGATGGCGAACTTGTTGGCTTTATCAACGGCGAGGAAGTCGTTCGCCGTCATCTGCCGGCCGATCCGCTGCCGACGACCCTCGATATCGCGGCCGATGACACAGAGCTCAGGGCTGGCGAGAAGGATACGGTTCGTGTGATCCTGCGCGCGCTCGATCAGGGCGGCAATGTCCTGGGCTTCTTCGATGATCCGGTCGAGGTCAGCCTCGAAGGACCGGGGCGCATCGTCGGACCCACGCTTCTGTCCTTCAAGGGAGGCGCCGTCGGTGTCTATGTCGAAGCTGGAAACGAAGCCGGGCGCTTGACGCTGACGGCCAAGTGCCGTCCCTTCGGCACCAAGCGCATCACCTTCAACGTCACCTGAGCGAGGCTTAAATGGCAGAGGTCCGGCTCACCGATATCCGCAAGTCCTACGGCTCGCTCGAGGTCATCAAGGGGGTGAACCTCGAGGTTTCCTCAGGGGAATTCGTTGTTTTCGTCGGTCCCTCCGGCTGCGGCAAGTCCACCTTGCTCCGGATGATCGCGGGGCTGGAGGATATCTCCTCCGGTGAGCTGACCATCGGCGGCACCGTGATGAACGATGTCGACCCGTCCAAACGCGGCATTGCCATGGTGTTCCAGACCTACGCGCTCTACCCGCATATGACGGTGCGCGAGAACATGGGCTTTGCGCTGCGCTTTGCGGGCATGGCGAAGGACGAGATCCAGTGGCGCGTTAATGCGGCCGCGAAGATCCTGGAACTCGACGCGCTGATGGACCGCAAACCGAAAGCTCTGTCCGGTGGGCAGCGCCAGCGTGTTGCCATCGGCCGTGCCATTGTGCGGCAGCCTGACGTTTTCCTGTTCGACGAGCCGCTCTCCAACCTCGACGCTGAGCTGCGCGTCCATATGCGCGTCGAAATCGCCCGGCTGCACAAGGAGCTCAATGCCACCATCGTCTATGTCACGCATGACCAGGTCGAGGCGATGACGCTGGCCGACAAGATCGTCGTCCTGCGCGGCGGCATTGTCGAGCAGGTCGGGGCGCCGCTGGCACTCTACGACGATCCCGACAATATGTTCGTTGCCGGCTTCATTGGCTCACCACGGATGAACTTCCTGCCCGCATCGGTCATCGGGCTGTCCGGTGGCGGACAGGTCACGGTGGCGCTTACGGCGCGGCCGGAGACGCAGCTGACTGTTTCCTGCGCGAGCCCGCCGAAGATCGGCGATGCCGTGACGGTCGGGGTGCGGCCGGAGCATTTTCTACCAGTGGGCAGTGGCGATGCGCAGCTGACGGTGCATGTCGATGTCGTCGAGCATCTCGGCAATACGAGCTATGTCTATGCGCATACGGTGCCCGGGGAGCAGATCATCATCGAGCAGGAAGAGCGTCGTCAGGGCGGTCGGCTGGGCGATGAAATCACCGTCGGGCTATCGGCGAAGACGAGTTTTCTCTTCGACGCGTCGGGGCGGCGTATTCGCTAGATAAAAGAGCCGACTGTCTGAGCCAAGAAAGCCACGCGAAAGCGCGCTTTACGCTTTCGTGCACCGGCCCGCCGCGCTAGGCTCAAGCCCATGAAAAAGGTCTTCAATCCCCCCTCCGTCCGCCGTCCTTTCGGGCACTACAATCACGGTCTGCTGGTGCCGCCGGGCGCCAGCCTGCTGGTGACGTCAGGTCAGCTGGGTATCCGGCCTGACGACACGATCCCAGCCGATGTCACGGGCCAGGCCGAATTGTGCTTCGAGGCGATCAAGGCCATTCTCGAAGAGGCGGACATGACTTTCGCGGATGTGATCCGGATCTCCGGCTTCGTGACGCGGCGGGAGGATTTTCCGGACTATATGGCGGTGCGCGATCGCTATACGCTCGATCCGAAACCGGTCTCGACGCTGCTGGTGGTGGGTGGCTTCACGCGGCCGGAGTTTTTGGTCGAAGTCGAGGTGACGGCGGCCAAGGTGGTCTGACCGCCAGCCTTTCTCTCAGAAATTTTCCATCTCGCGGCGCACCTTGGCCATGAAGGCGGCACGGGTTTCTTCCGTGCAATTGTTCATGTCGTAATGGGCGAGATATTTGACCGGTGCGCCGATCTTGATCTGGGCACGGATGACCCGCTTGACGATCTTTTTCGGCGGATTGCCGGCAAGGAAGGCGCGGATCGGGGTCGCGCCATAGGTCATGACGGCGGCGAGCTTTCTGATGTGGCGGAGCGTGGGCGTCAGCTTGCCGTCTACTAGATCAAACGACACACCGGGTAGCCAGACCCGGTCGAAATAGCCCTTGAGCATGGCAGGAAAACCGAAATTCCAGACGGGGGTTACAATCACCAGCGCTTCTGCCTTCAGCAGGCGGTCGACATAGGGTTTCACCAGCGTCAGATTGTCGGGAATGTCGTGATAGACGCGGCGATCGTGGGCCGAGAGGACCGGATCGAAGCCTTCCTCGTAGAGATTGCAGCCATCGACTTCGTGCCCGGCCTTTTCCAGGCTTTCGCAGGTCAGCTTGTAGAGCGCACGGCCGAAGCTTTCATCGAGGGGGTGGGAGTGGAGGACGAGTACGCGCATGTCAAAAGCTCCAAGTCGTTGCCCGCCGCTTTCGCAGTTGGGGTTCAATTCAAAACTTCCGCGCCGTTTGTCCCAGCATGCCCGTCCTTCGCCGCCTGATGTCGAGGGGTGGGGGATGCCATGTCGTGTTTCGCATGGGCCAAACATGTCCGGCCGGGAGTACCTTCGGAATGGTGGTGGTGGCGGTAGGGTAGTTCCTTGTTGTTGTTTGTCGTTGCGCACGGGGTACCCCCCTCTGTCCTGCCGGACATCTCCCCCACACGGGGGGAGAGTGGATGGGCGCGCCGGCTTCATTCCCTCAATCGTTGCGAATGACGAAATCCTGCTCCAAGTTTGTCATGTCTAAATACCGTAGCCGCATCTTCAACGGTGGCGTTTGTGCAAGGCGTCGGCCGTATCCCGCTCTCCCCCCGTGTGGGGGAGATGCCCGGCAGGGCAGAGGGGGGTATCAAGAGCACCAAGGCAAACCGTCGAGCCGCTATTCTCCAGCCTCCGCAAACACCTCCAGCCCCGGAAACAGGTAATTCTTCCCTGCCGAGAAATCGAAGTCGGGGTTCTCCCAGGCGATCATCTTGCCGGGGTTCAACAAGCCCTTCGGGTCGGTTTCCTTCTTGAAGGCGAGCTGGACCTGGTCGGTCTGCTTCATGCCGCCTTCTTCCAGCGTGTAGCGGTGCGGGTTGAAGATCGGGCAGCCATTTTCCTCGTGGATGCGGATGATCTCTTCCAGCCGCTCCTTGGTGGTGTAGCGCACCAGCGGCAGCCCGGCGCACTGGATCTGGCCGTCGAACTTGATGAATTCGAGATGGCCGATCACCTCGTCGGGGAAGAGCTCGGTCATGACGCGGACCTTCTCGACATGATCGGGGCCGGGATACTGGACCTGCAGATAGGTGATGTTGGTGTCGAGCTTCAGTGCCCGCAGCGTCGTGTGGTTCCAGGTCAGCTCATAGGCATGCGGGATGCCCTTCATGCTGTCGACGGTGTCGGAGCGGAAGCGCACATCGCCCTTCATCCGCTCCGCAAGCGCCAGGAATGGCTCCATCGAATGCGGTGCCACCATCAGCACCACGACTGACTGACCTTCCTTCAGCCAGGGCTTGTGGCGGGTGAAGTAGTCGAACGGGATCGGGGCAGCGATCGGGGCGACTTCTTTCAGGAGGATGCCGTTCTTGTGGGAGAGTGCATCGGCGAATTTCACCGCGTCCATGAACTCATCGTAGCCGACGATGACGTCCACCCAGTCGTAAGCCGGTGCCAGCGGCATCTCGACTTCGGTGATGATGCCGTTGGTGCCATAGGCGTGGGAGACCTTCTGCAGGTCCCAGGCGGAAAGTTCGAGCACGCGGGGCTCGGCTTCCATGGTGACGACGCGGAGCCGCAGGATATTGCCGAGGTCACGCAGGCCGCCCCAGGTGATCGAGCCGACGCCGCCGGATCCGCCGGCGATGAAGCCTGCGATCGAGGCGGTCTGGGCCGTCGAGGGGTGGAAGCGCAATTCCTGGCCGGAATGGGCCTTGGTCTGCTTGTCGAGCTCGGAGATGATGATGCCGGGTTCGCAGATGACCCGACCGGGCAGGATCTCCTTCACCTTGTTCATGTTGATGAGGTTCAAGACTATGCCGCCCGAGAGCGGCATGGCCTGGCCGTAATTGCCGGTGCCGCCGCCGCGCGGGGTGACGGGAACGCCATGGGCGTAGGCGACTTTGAGAACCCGGATCACCTCTTCTTCCGTCGTCGGGGAGACAACGAGATCGCCGACGACATTGTCGAGTTCTTCCTTCAGGATCGGCGAATACCAGTAGAAGTCACGGCTCTTCTGCTTGACGAGCGCCGGATTGTCCTCGACGGCGATGCCTGCCAGCTCTTCCTTGATTTTGGCGTAGTCGGCCATGTCTAAACTCCAAGCAACGGGTCAAGTTCGCGGTAATCCGGCAGGCTGCGGTCGATGCCCATGCCATTCCGCATCACGATGCGGTCTGCCTGCGGACGGGAGAGAAATTCGCTCCAGCGGCGAGCGCTGAAGAGGACGAGATCGGCGCGACCGCCGACGGCGATGCGGCCATGATCGGGGCGTTTCAGGATGTCGGCCGGGGTGCGGGTGACGACCCTTGCTGCGGTATCCAGCGGATGGTCGAGATGGATGATGCGGACAGCCTCGCGGAAGACTTCGACGGGGTCGAGATCGCCATAGGCATAGAAGGGATCGCGGGTGTTGTCGGAGGAGACGGCGGTCTGGACGCCGGCTGCTGTGAGCTCATGGAAGAGGGTCACGCCGCGCTGGCGGGGCGTGCGGCCCGGGTGACGGTCCTGCAGATACATGTTGCACATCGGCAGCGAGACGACCGAGAGGCCGGCCTCAGCCACCAGATCGATCGTCTGCTTGGCCAGATCGTCGTCCTGGCGAGCGAGCGAACAGCAATGGCCGACGGTGACTGCGCTCTCGAAGCCATTGCGGAGCTTGGCTTCCGCGATGGTCTTCAGCGTGAGGGTTTCCTTGTCCTGTGTCTCGTCGACATGCAGGTCGATGTCGACGCCCTTCTCGCTTGCCGTGCGAAAGAGGATGTCGAGCTTCTCATCAAGCCCAGACATCAGGTAGGTGACGCCACCGAGCAGGCCCTTGTGGGCGACGATGACCTCGACCAGATCCTTGAAAAAGGTCTCGTCGGTGATCTGGTCGAAGGGGAAAAGGGCTGCGGCCTGCAGGTCGACCTTGCCGGCCCAGGAATCGCGGACTTCTGAGAAAACTTCAAACGAGATGCGGTGCTGGGGCGCCAGGCTATCGAGGTGGGTGCGGATGAGGCTCGTGCCGTGGGCATAAGCCGTGCGCAATGAGAATTCCATGCGGGCTTTTACGTCTTCCGCCGACCAGCGGGCCTCGCGATCGGTTTTCACGGCTTCGAGCGCGCCCATGAAATCGCCCGAGGGGTTCGGCCTGCGGTCCCAGATATGGCCCTTGTCGAGATGGGTGTGCATGTCGACGAAGGTCGGCCAGACCATGCCGTTGCGGAGATCCGTCGAGGGCAGGCCCGATGGCGCCTCGCCGGGTTTCAGGATCGCCTCGACCTTGCCGTCGGCGACGATGATGTCGGCGCTGATCAGGCCTTCGCAGGCGGGGGCATCGACACCATCGACGCAGATCTCGGGCAGCGTTGCATTGGCGAGGACGAAGCGCTTGGCGGCAGGCAGGGTGGCAATGGCAGTCGACATCAGTTTTCTCGTTTCAGGCTGCTCTCATGCCAGCGATGCAGCGCCAGCCAGGAGATGAAGGAGGTGATGGCGAAGATCACCACGCCGAGGCAGGAGAGCAGAAAGAGGGCGGCGAAGAGGCGCGGAATGTTCAGACGGAACTGGGCCTCAAGCAGGCGGAAAGCAAGGCCTGAGCCGGCGCCCGCGGAACCAGCGGCAAATTCCGCGACCACCGCGGCAATCAGTGCGAGGCCGCCGCCGATGCGCAAGCCCGTCATGAAATAGGGCAGGGAGGCCGGGAGCTTCAGGTAAAGCAGCGTCTGCCAGCGCGAGGCGCCGTAGAGGTCGAAGAGGTTCAGGAGGTTGTGATCGACACTCTTCAGGCCCTGCACCATGTTCGAGAGTATCGGGAAGAAGGCGACGAGGAAGGCGCAGATCAAGAGCGCGACCTGCGTCGAGGGGGCGTAGATCAGGATCAGCGGCGCGATTGCCACGATCGGCGTCACCTGCAGGATGACGGTGATCGGATAGAAGGCGACTTCGATCCACTTCGACTGCACGAGGAAGACCGCGATGCCAACGCCGCCGATCAGCGCAAGCGCCAGCGACATCATGGTAATCTGCGTGGTCACCCAAAGCGCGGGCGAGAGCGTGCCCCAGTCCTTGACGAGGGCGCCGGCCACGGCAATTGGGCCCGGCAGGATGTATTGCGGAACGCCCGAGACCCAGACGCCGACCTGCCAGATGACGATCAGCAGACAGACGACGAGAATGGGCACGAGGATCTTGGCGAGGGTTTCGGCTGGCGCGGTCATCAGTGCTCCTCTCCGCCGATCGCTTCGAGCAGCGTCTTCGAGACGGTTTCGCAGGCCTGGCGATATTGCTCCGACGTCCGGTAGAAGGCATCTCGCTCCAGGCTCGTGATCAGCGGGAAATCGGCGTGGACGCGGCCGGGGCGCGCCTTCATGACGACGATGCGGTTGGAAAGATAGGCGCTCTCGAAGACGGAATGGGTGACGAAGATGACGGTGATGCCGGTCTCCTTCCAGAGACGCAGCACGTCGTCGTTCAGCTTCTGGCGGGTGATCTCGTCGAGGGCAGCGAAGGGCTCGTCCATCAAGAGCAGTTTCGGCTTGGTCACCAGAGCGCGGGCGATCGAGACGCGCATCTTCATGCCGCCGGAGAGCTCGCGCGGATAGGCGTCGACGAAATCCTTGAGGCCAACGCGGGTCAGGGCGGCCATGATGTCGTCATAGGCTGCATGTTTCGAGACGCCACGCAGTTTTAGCGGCAGATAGACGTTGCCGAAGACGGTCGCCCAGGGCATCAGCGTCGGCTCCTGGAAGACGAAGGAGATATCGCCTTCGGGCAGGCCCTTGGCATTGATGCGGGAGCTCGGCCAATCGATGGTGCCGGTCGTCGTGTCACCCAGGCCGGCGATGATACGGAGCGCCGTCGACTTGCCGCAGCCGGAGGGGCCGAGCAGCGAGACGAATTCGCCACCGTTGACGGTCAGCGACATGCCGGTCAGGGCAACCGTGCCGCTGGAGAAGACCTTGGACACGTACTTCATCACCACCAGCGCCCGGCGCTGTTCTGGGGGAGGGGCGGTGATGGGGTCTTCCGTGGCTGGCGAACTGGTCATTCTGTCTCGCGTTGCATTCAGGTGTTGCGGCAGGGTGGCGTTGCGAGGCGGGGTACCCACCTCTGTCCTGCCGGACATCTCCCCCTCAAGGGGGAGATCGGATCGTGGTGGGCGTCTACCCTCCCCTTGAGGGGGAGGGTCGGCACGCAGTGCCGGGGTGGGGTGATATCAGCGGGAGACGGCCGATCACCCCCACCCGCAGCTTCGCTGCGACCTCCCCCCTCAAGGGGGAGGTGGGGATTACTTCTTCAGTGCCAGGCCAACACCCTTGCAGACGAACTGGGTGGTGTAGGCCTTCTTGAAATCGAGGTCGGCCGGCTGGACGCCGATTTGGACCATGGCGTCGAAGAAGGCCTTGTACTTTTCGTCGGTCATGCAGCCGATGCCCTTGTCCATCGCTTCGGCGGATTCGACGATGCCGTATTCCTTCATCTTGGCGATCGAATACTCGATCTGACCATCCGTCATTTCCGGATTGTCCTTCTTGATGAGGTCGTTGGCAGCCTTGTTGTCGCCGTAGAGGTAGTTGTACCAGCCCTCGATCGAGGCATCGACAAAGCGCTGGACCACGTCCGGCTTGCTCTCGACCATGGTCGTCGTGGTGGTGATCATCGTCGAGTAGGGATTGTAGCCATTGTCGGCGAGGAGGAAGACCTTCGGAGCCCAGCCGGCCTGCTTTTCGATTTCATAGGGCTCGGAGGTCAGGTAGCCTTGCTGGGCGGACTTCGGGTCGGCGATGAAGGGGGCCGGGTTGAAAGTGTAGGGCTTGTACTTTTCGTCGGTGAAGCCTTCGAAATTCTTCTTCATCCACTCGTAATAGGTGACATAGCCGTCCTTGCCCATGAAGATGCTATCGAGCTTCGCGAGATCGGCAAAGGTCTCGATACCCTGGTCGGGGTGGGCGAGCAGCACCTGCGGGTCCTTCTGGAAGATCGCGGCGACGTCGATCAGCGGGATGCCTTCCTTGACGGCATCCATCTCACCGAGCGGGCTTCCCATGTAGAAGTCGACCTTGCCGGCGATGAGCAGGGCGCGGTTCGCCGCCTGCGGGCCACCCTGGACGACGGTGACCTTCAGCCCATATTTTTCATAGGTGCCGTCTGCGACGGCCTGGTAGAAGCCGCCATGTTCGGCCTGGGCCAGCCAGTTGGTGCCGTAGGTCACCTCGTCGAGAGCAAGCGCCGAAGACGTCGAGGCCAGCGAAGCCGCCAGACCCATCAGGGCGAGGAGGCTGGTCTTGGTAAGCATGTCGCGCATTGATCGTTCCCCTGTTCGTTGCAGGACCCGTTTCGGGTTCCCCTTTTTGGTCATTTGATCGGGACGCATGCGTCTTGAAAAGCATCAAAATTCGTCCGCATTGATGCTTTTTTTGCACTGCTCTCAGGATTGATGCATAGTGATGCGGCATGACTAATTTTTGCGCAGCGGAGGTCCCGTGCTGCATTCCAGAAAGCTCGTCTACATCAATGAAATCGTCCGCTGCGGCTCGATCCGCAAGGCAGCCGCGCGATTGAACGTGGCATCCTCCGCCGTCAATCGGCAGATCCTCGCGCTGGAGGAGGAGCTGGGTGCGCCGATCTTCGAGCGCCTGCCAAAGGGGCTACGCCTGACGGCGGCCGGGGAACTGTGCGTCGAGCATATCAGAGATGTGCTGAAAAATTATGAGCGGCTGGAAGGGCGGATCCGCGGTCTGAAGACCCCGCAGGCGGGCAAGGTCTCGCTGGTTACGACCGTGGGGCTTGCCTCCGGCCCGCTTCCGGCGATCCTGGCGGGCTTCGTCGCGGAGCATCCCCGCATGCAGATCAAGCTGCGCAACGACGGCGGCTCGACGACGATCAATCCGGTGCTGACCGGGGAAGTCGATCTCGGCCTCGGCTTCAACATTCCGGCGACCCCCGGGATCCGAACGCTCGCAAATTTCGACGTACCCGTCGGCGTCGTGCTGCCGCCGGGGCACCGGCTGGCACGGGATGAGGGGCCGGTCGATCTGGTCGAGGTGGTGCAGGAGCCGCTGATCCTCGCGCAATCCGGCACCAGCCTGCGCAACATCATCGATCTGGCGCTCGCGCCGCTGCCGCTGCTGGTCGAGCCGGTGGTCGAAACCAATTCGTCGGAACTGATGAAGCAGCTCGTGAAAGCCGGAACCGGGCTCACCATGCTCAATCCGCTCGATGCGGTGGCCGAGTGTCGGCGGGGCGAGCTGATCTTCCGGCCCCTGACCGAGGCGCATATCCGCCACCAGCCGATGAAGCTCTTCGCCCGCGCCCGGGCGCCGCTCGATTCCGCCACCAGCCTCTTCGTGGAATATCTGATGCAGGAATTGCTGGCGCTGGTCGATGATCTGAAAGCCCGCGGGCATATTCCCGAGGCCATTCGCGGACAGGCCTGAGCAGTCTCAGTTCGGCGTATAGAGGTTGGAGAGCGGATAGGCGGCGACGTCGCGCAGCAGTTCGATGAAGCCGGCCACCTGATGCTTGCAGATGGCCGCTCCCTTCTCCGCCGTGCCCTTGGAGGCATCGCCGACGACCCCATGCGGGTTCAGGTCATGGGCGATCCAGGCGAGCGAATGCGGCGGCAGCGGCGTCAGATATTTCGAATTGGCCCGCATCTCCTCGGCCTTCGAGACGAAATTCTCTGCCTTGTCCATGCGCACAAGCTCCGGGCGGAAGTGCAGCATCAGCGAGGTCTCGACCTCGCCGCCATGGATGCCGTAGCGGCTTTCATGCTCCGAGATCATGCCATCAGGGTTCCCGAAGCGGCCCCACTGGGTGGAGACGACGACCATCTGGTGGCGGACGCGCAGCTCGCGGGCAACGATGCTCATGACATCGACATTGCCGCCATGGGAGTTGACGATGACCAGCTTGCGGATGCCGGCTTCGGCGACCTTTGTGCCGATCGCCGTCCAGGCGGGGATCAGGATCTCCGGTCCGAAGGAAAGGCTGCCAGGACCATAGACGTGTTCATTGGCCTTGCCGATCTCTTGGGTCGGCAGAACGAGGAAATCGAGGTCGTTAGGACGCTGGACCTTCAGCTCCGCCAGCATGCCGTTGGCAATGGCGACATCGGTGGCAATCGGCAGATGCGGACCGTGCTGCTCGGTCGACGCGATCGGCAGAACGGCAATGGTCGTCTCCGGAGAAAGGTCTGCGAAGTCTGTCGTCGTCAATTCGTTCCAGAAGAATGGTCTGGCCATGATCGCATCCCCTCGCATCGTTGTTCATGCGTTCGATAAGGCAAAAGCCCGGGGCCGGAAAAGCATCATATTCCGCACAGGGTGATGCCTTAATGCGTGCGCTTGCTCAACGTGCAGCAGGCGCTGAAATTTTCCGTCTCTCACCGACAGACGCTGTGCTGGCCGGTTGATCTGCGAATGGAGGGCCGAACGAAAAACGACACCGGAAGAGGGCTTCCGGTGTCGATCGCTGCTGGTGTGCGTGGACGATGTCTTATTCGACTTCGACGCGCCCCTTCTTTTCGTCGCGCTTGTCCTTCTGCAGGAGCCAGGTGAGCAGGTTCGGCTTCTCCTTGGGCTTTGGCGTGGGCTTCCTCGCAATGACCTTGGGGCGGTAAACCTTCACGTCCTCGAGCGCCGCGAATTCTTCGCCATACTGCTTCTTGATGGCGGCAACACGCCCCCAATTCTTGGCGCGCGAGGCAAGCACTGCAAGGCCGACCACGCCGCCTTCCGTGGGCTCCCATTCGATGGATTGCTCGAAGAGGCGCGCGGCATCCTTGGAGTTCTTGTTCTCCAGACGGTGCCAGCCAAGCGCTTGCGCACCGAGAGCCGACTTCTGTTCGAAGACGTAAGTCTCGAAGGTCTTGAGCTCCTTCTCATCCACAGCAAGCGGCGTTTCCTGATCCGTCAGACCGGCAGAGACCAGCTCGATGTAGATCTTCTTAAGTTCCGGCGTCTGGGTCGCATATTGCCGGGCCAGAGCAAGCGCTTCGTCTCGATGCTGCAGGTTGCGCAGGGTCAGGATGACGCCTTCGATGCTCTTCACGCTGCTCGTCATCCGGGTCGCGCTGACGAACCAGTGATAGGATGCCTCCCAGCTCTGCTGGCCATAGTAGAACCAGCCAAACAGTTCGGCATCGTCGGCGGAGAAGGATCGCTGAACGAAGTCGCTGAAACGCTGCAGTTCATCCATCGTGAGTGCGCTTGCCGGGCTGTTGCCCTGCGCAACCAGGCCCATTTTGCGGCGGACGAGGTCGAAGGAGACATTGTCGAATTCGCCCGTTCCATCCGGCAATATGTTGCCGAGGGCGACCAGCGAGCGGGTGCCGGCCTCCGGCAGAAGGAGGCTCGCCTTTTGCACGGTCGACAGACGCTCGTTCGGGTCTTCGCAGGTCGTGACGATGTACTTGTAGAGATCGAATGCGCGGGCGAAGTCGCGCGACTGCGCCAGCGATTCTGCCGTGATCCACATGGTGTTCATTTCAGCGCAGACCATCATCTGCGGCGTCGCCTCCGCGAGAGTGATCACCTGTGCCCAGTTGCGCTGGGCGTAAGAGCGCTCCATCAACTTGCGCGTCTCTGCCAGAGCGAGCTTGTCGAGCAGTTCCTGGCTCGGTTTCCAGTTGGGGTTGTCGCTCTGGAGCTTCGCGATCTCGGTCCGGACACGCACGTAGTCGCCGCTGCCGAAGATGTCCCAGAGCGGCTGCTCGGAAACATTGGTCGGAGCGTCGAACAGATCTTCGGGAGCATCCCAATCGGGGTAGAGCGTCTTCAAGCGGCGCAATTCCGCACCGAGCCGCTTCAAGTCCCGCGTCTGGGCATAATAACGCAACGCTGTTTCATCGACTTCGGGTCTCGTGGCCGCTGCCGGCTGTTCCGCCTGCTGGCTGAGCTTTGCGATCTGAGCCTCGATGTCGGCAGGGGCGGCGGTCGTCGCGGGCTGAAGCGTGGTTGCTGCAGCCGCAGGTTGACGGGCCGGCGCTGGTGTCGTTGCCGTTGCCGTCGGGCCGAATGGATTTTCGCCAGGAGCGACGTCGCGGATCACCGTGGCAGCGGGCGGTACCGCGGCTGGGGTCACGGCGGTCGGCATCTGCGCTGGCAACACGACCTGGGCAGGAGCCGGCGTGGCCGGCAGGATCGGCTGGACTGCCACCGGTGCCGGGGCAACGGCGGGCATTGTCGGCGCAACGACCGGTGCGGATACCGGTTGGAAGGTCGGCATGACCGGTGGTGCAACCGCGGGCGCGGCGACGTTCGACACAGCGACGCCGCCGGGAAGGACGGCACCCAATACGGGATAGCCGGTTCCGTTGTCGCCGGTTGCCTTGCTGATCGGGATTATCAGGCAAGCGCCGACCAGAAGTGCGGTCTTTAAGGGAAGTCGGTCAAACATGTGGGGTACCTTTCAGCGATTGCCATGAGGCTCAGCACATGGAGCGTGGAGGGGTAGTAGTCTTGGGAGCTGAAGTCAGACAGCAGAGCGACGTCGGGACGTCGTCCGAGGCTGCATTCGACGAGGGCCGCCACGGCCTGATAGCCGGGGTCGGGCATGGGAGAGAGGCGGGTGGCGGTGGCAAGTTCCACGACCGACATCGAGGCCTTGCCGAACTGTTTCCAGTGGGTGGCGAAGATCTCGAGAATGTCGGGATAGTCGCGGGAATACCAAGCCAGATAGAGCGGCACCCGGATCGCGTCGTAGCCGAATTGCGAGGGGTAGCCGATGGCGGGCTGCGGGACCTGACCTGAGAGGGACAGCCAGTCCGCCGGCAGTCGAGCGGGACCGAACCGGGAGTCTCGCACCAGCGTGAGGCCGCTGTTCATCAGGTCTCTGGCGGGAAAGCGGTCCGACAGTCGTCCCAGGTCCATCAGGGCCGGGAAGATCCAGTAGGACATGTTGACCACCGGGCCGTCCGATTGCTCGTTGGGCCCGAAGCCCTGAACGCCGGGCAGCAGGACGAGGCCGTGCCGCGTTTCGATGATCGCTCTCTCGGCGATTGCCAGGGAGATGCGACGCGCCTCGCGCTGGAGAGCCGGATCGCTCCAGCGGTGTCCGCCGCGTATGAGGGCCCAGGCGATGAGAAGATCACCATCGGTCGCGTTGTTGCGGTCGGTGATCGGCGGGATTTGGGCCGGATCCCAGCGCCAGGCCGCCAAACCATCCTCGCGAACGAAGAGATTTGCGCGGGTCCAGGCCCATATCTTGTCGAAGCTGGTCCGATCATCGGCGGCCTCTGCCATCAGCATGCCGTAACCCTGGCTTTCGCTGTGGCTGATGCCGCCGGCCCTGTTGTCGACGACGCGTCCGTCGTCGGTGACGAAGTTGTGCTGGTAGACGAGCCAGGCACCGGCTGCGATGTCGGCGGCCACATTCTCCTGCGGTTGGGAAAGCGCGCTTGTGGCGGCGCCCGTAACAAGGGCGTAACCGAGAGCCAATGACGCGATGCGAAGACGTAGCGTCACGGTTTGCGTCCCTGCCGGAGAACGAGATAGGTCGATGCGCCGAGCAGGATCGCCACCAGGATCTGCGCGATGGTGAATTCGCGGGCGTTGTTCGAGAACCAGCCGGCCACGATCAGGCGGCCGTTTTGCAGGCTGAGGGGCTCGGTCTCGTACAGGCGCTCGTGAGCGGCGAGTTTGCGATCGATCACCACGCCTTCCCGTGTGAGGGTGTTGACCGAGCCCGAGAGCCCGCCCCAGACGTCGGCCTGGGCAAGGCTTCGCATGCTTTCACCCAGAACAGCCGGCTCGCGCACGGCCACAACGGTCCAGACATCGCGGTCGTTGACCAGGCGCTGTGCGACCAGCATGTCGGCCTCGGCCGAAACCTGGTAGCCGGCCTCCTCTGTCAGCACAGTTGGATCATCGACCAGCCCGAGCTCGGCCGCCTGGATCCGTACCCGTACCTTGATGCCCTCGAGGATATTGTCCACACCCTCCCTCAGACGTGCGACGACCGATGTCGGCCTTGCATTTTCAGGTGCAGCGGCCACGCCGTCGATGGACAAGGCCGGGGCGGCCTCCTCGGTGGGTGCCGCTTGCGCCTGGTTCTGGTCGAGCGAGAGCGCTGCGTCGGTCGCGATAGGATTGAGGTCGATGCCCAGATCGGACTTCAACTGGCCGGAGAAGCCGGAAAAGGTCCCGAAGGCGAGCAGCGGACCTTGTCTGTCCAGAGGCCAGCCCGAGGTGACGGAGACGGGGCTGACTTCACGCGATGCATAGGCCATCTTGGCGAGGAAGCTGCCAGCGGCCCCCAGCATGGTTTCATCCATGCCTTCGACATAAAGCGGGGTCGCGCCATCTCCGCCGCCGAAACGTGCCTTGCCGGCAGAGACGACGGCGAGGTCCGGTGCGTGGCCGATCTGGGCGAAAGCCGGGATATTGAGGGTGCTGTCTCCCTTGATGAAGAAACGAGCCGTCGGGTTGCTGAGCGTTGCGGGATCGCAGACGGCATCGGCTGCCGTTGACAGTTGCGCTTCGAACTCGATGACGTTGTAGCCCGGTCTCAGCTTGGCGAGCGGGATCGGCAGGACCTGTCCCTCGATGCGGCCCGAGCGGCCTTCGCCGAGACGGATATTGGCCACGGTATCGCCGTTTGCACGCACCACCATCTGGGCGCTTGGCGAAAGACCCGCTGCATATTCGGCATTCAGCTTCAGATTGGCGGCTCCATAGTCACCCGGATAAAAGTCGGCCGGAAGACTGAACGCGATCGACTGCTGGAAGTGACGGCCGGCAAAGGGGCGGGAGACCAGCCCGAGTTCGGCGAGCGAGTTCTCACTGCCGGATGCCAGGAGCCGACCTCTGCGATTGCCAAGCGCACGACGCCCCTGCGGCGAGCCGTCCGTGAGTTCGGTCTGGGCGCGCAGTGTGAACTCGCGAATGGTCGATGCCAGTTCGTCAGCCGTGCGGGCCGCGACGATCATGCGGCTTCGACCGCTGGCAGAGTCGATGTCGAATTCGACGCCGGACTGCTGCGGGGTAACGCCGATAAGGTCCCGGACGGTCCCGAAGGTTCCGACGACAAGATCGATGCCGGGGCCGGAACCGACTTCATTGCCGACAGTGACGACAGGCCGGTCGAAATGGCCAAGAATCGAGAGCGCCTGCACGACGGCAAAGGTCCGGTCGATATCCTCGCCGGCTGCGCCACGGGTTATCAGCCCGTTGATCGCAGCGTGTCCGTTCACGTCACGGCTGTAGGCGAGCAGGGTGGATACGTCGCTGGGATCGTCAATTGCATTGCGTGTGAAGACAAAACCGCTACGCCCGGGATCGATCTGCGTCCAAAGCTCATAGGTGGCCTCGACCGAGCAATCGACGCGGTGCGACTGATCGAGCAGCACCGTCACGGCATTGTAGCCGGGCTGGAGCAGACCCTTGGGGAGTTCGAGCTCGACCTGATGGGCATCCCCGGATTTCAGGTTGACCGTGCCGATATCGCGGTCGTTGACGAATATGCGCATGGCCGAGCGCTCAGGGGCAACCGAGATCGCCGTCTGCAGCGTCAGGATGAGCTTTGCAGAGCCCGTCATTTCGGAAGGCAGGACGACGAAGGGGTATTCCCGATTGGCCGTCTCGCCGGGAAAGAACAGATCCTTCTTGTCCGCGATCAGGCGACGGATCTGGTTTACATCCTGGAAGTATTCCTTGGTCTCGGCTTGCGGCGTGGCCTGAGGAGCAAGAACAAAACCCCCCGAAGTTGCTGCAAGCGACGGGGAAGCCGCGATAAGCAGGCCCGCGACGGCGAGCAGAGAGAGATGGTGTCTGATCATTCGCCTGCCTCCCTGTGACGCACCGGGGCGGCGGCGATTGCCGCGCCGGCAAGGGGTTTCAGTCTTTGCGGCTCGATCTTGTCTTCCGGCTTGCCGCCCAGCGCGACGCCGATGGCGGCGAGCGGGCAGGTGATGGCCCAGCGCAGGATCCGGAAGCTGCCTGCGATTATGCTCTTCGGGCGCTGGCGCAGGGCGCGCTGTTCACGCACGACAGACATGTCGTTCATCAGCAGTTCCGCGATGATCGGGAAGTGATGCGGCTCCGGATCGAAACGCAGGCTAATCGCTCCGTCTTCGCCCGGGGTGGCGCCGGCAATGCTGACTGGCAGCGAGGTCACCAGCAGGTTGGAGGAAACGCTGAGCAACTGAAGCCGACCATATTCCCCCTTGCGGAGATTGCGCGACGAGCCCTGAGCCGGGATGAGCTTGGCGCCCTGAGCTGAAGCCTCGATGACGGCACCGCGCAAGACGGTTTCGCCAAACTGGAGTTCGACATTGGTCCGCAGCGGCAGTTCCACGCCGGCGAGATCCTGGCTACGCTCGGTGACAACGCCAAGCGCGCAGCCGGCGATCATAAGGTTCATCCAGTTCCAGGCGCCGACGATCAGCAGCAGGCTCGAGATCTCAGGCTCGGTGTTGTAGCGATAAGCCGCCACGAAGAGTGTGAAGCTGAGGATGCCGAAGATGATGAAATAGGGCAGCGACAGTTCCGACAGGCTATCGTGCTTCAGGGATACGCCCTTGGCGGTCACCTTGAATGTCGGGCTCTTCGGCTTCATCAGCACGCTGATGATGGCCTGGAAGAGATAGACCGACTGAACATACTCGTAGAGTTCGGAGATCCAGGGCCAGCGCACGCTGCCATAGAGATAGGTGCGCACCATTTCGCCGACGATCAGATACATGACCGTATAGGCGAAGAAGTCCTCAAAGGATGCGACGAAGATCTTCATGTCGAAAAGAATGAAGAGGAGCGGCGCGACGAAGAAGACGGAACGTACGAAGGGGAAGAACCAGAAGAGCGAGCTCGAGATGTAGCTGAGGCGCTGCGGGAACGAGAGGCCGCGCTTGAACAGCGGGTTCTTCAGCATCAGGATCTGGACCATGCCCTGGCACCAGCGGGAACGCTGGCCGACGAAGCTGGCAAATGTTTCCGGCTGCAGGCCGGAGATCAGAGGCTTGTCCACGTAAAGGCTGTTCCAGCCGCGGGCGTGAAGTTCTAGAGCCGTCTCGCAGTCTTCCGTGATGGTAATACCGGAGAAGCCGCCGACTTCTTCGAGCGCCTCGCGGCGCAGAACTGCAGCCGAGCCGCAGAAGAAGGATGCGTTCCAGCGATCCAGGCCCTTCTGGATCTTTCCGTAGAACATCTCGTTCTCAGACGGCATGCGGCCGAACGTGCCGAGGTTGCGCTCGATCGGATCGGGGTTGGAGAAAAAGTGCGGCGTCTGAACGAGGAACAGGCGCTCGTCTTCCAGGAAGTAGCCGACCGTCTCCCGCAGGAAGTTGCGTTCGGGCGCATGATCGGCGTCGAAAACAACCACGAGATCGGCGTGAGTGCGCCACAGGGCCGCATTCAGATTGCCGGCCTTGGCATGCACGTTTTCCGCACGGGTGAGATAGACGGCGCCGAGATCGCTGCAGAGATCCTTGAGGATCGCGGCACGCTCCTTGGCCTTGGCAGCCGCAACCGGATCATCGCTGTTGCGCTTCTGGTCCGTGCCGCCGTCATCCAGAAGATAGACGGTGAACTTGTCGGACGGATAATCCATCGCCTTGGCGGCCGCGACGGTCAGGGCCAGGATTTCGCGGTCTTCGTTGTAGGTCGGAATGAATACATCCACCTCCGGGCATTCATCCTCCTCCAGCTCGGGGGCGCGCGGGCGCTCGATCGGATCGGCGACGACGAAGAGACTGATGCCGAGCATCAGGATGCAGTACATCTCTGCCGCGTAGAGAATGATTCCGGGAATGAAGGAATACAGGTCCTCCACGGGGGGCAAGGTGCTTGTCGTTCTCCAGTAGGCATATTGGAGGATGACGACGCTCGCGAGTGCGAGAAAGACGTGGCGCCAGAAGCCGTCGAGCTTCAAGAGCATGATGGCTGCCAGGATCGCGATGACGATGACCGACAGGTTGAAGCGGGCCGAATGGCCGACAGGCTGTGCAATGAGCAGGAACATCGCCACAACGATGGCCAGCCAAGCAGCATAGCGAAAAACAGTTCGCACGACTTTGGACTCCTCATGAGTTCGTTCGTCGATTGCCCCACACTGCGCTTGGGATGTCTGACAAACAGTTGCGCATGCATCTCTCGATTGTAGTTGAGGGATGGAGCAAGCCTGTGCAGAAGGCGTGTGAGGTTAATCTCAGGTTAACGTTAGGAGGGGATCGAGCGGAATGTGAAGACCTGGTTCCGACCGCAGCGTCACGTTGTCCGAATCCTTCTGGAGATTGTCGGCATCTTTGCGCTGCAGCATACAATTTTAGTCAAATCGGCCGGATTTATACCCAAAAATGGATGAGATTTTAAGACTAGATTGCAATAAACCGGGTTCATATTCGCATTAGTATTGTTCCACTGTTATGCTTTGGTTGTCTTGTCTGCTTTGATTGCAATCATAGTTCGTCTATTCCGATTCTGAGACATTGTGACTGTTTTGTGAACAGTTAATGCACACTTTTTAGGCTGATCTATATTCAAAGATTAACACGCGTTTACTGAGTGTCGTGGTGTCGAGGGGGCTCGTTTCGAATATGCGCATGATCATGATTGTGCTGCGCAGCAATTGCGGAATGTTAGATCTGGCGGCCGTTGTCGAAGCCTTGCGCTATGCCTGCGAGGTCTCCGGAGAGCGCGCCTATGCGCTCACGTCGTGTGCGGCGGGCTATGATGCGCTCCAATCGGAAGAGCCTTGGATCCGTTTCAGTGCGGTCTACAATATTGCAAGCGCACCACCTGAGGTTGATACGCTTCTCATTCCCGATGGAGCGGCCGTATCCCTTAAGGACCACGACCTTCGGCTGATTGAATTCCTCGGCAAGCGCACTCCCTCGGTCCGACGCGTTGCCGCGTTCGGGAACGGGGTTCTGTTCGCGGCTGCCGCCGGCATTACCCGTGGCCATACGGTCGTTGCCGATGGCGAAGTGCAGGGCCGGCTGGCCACGCTCTGCTCACAGACGATCGTCGAGCCACATTCCGATCTCCACAAGAGCGGAAAGATCTGGACGGCGCGTGGACATTCGCCGGGCTTGTCGTTGGCCTTGTCCTTGATCGAGGAAGATCTCGGCCGGGCAACGGCTGCCGAGGTGGCCTATCGCTTCGGCATGCGGCTTGCCGATGCAGAGACGCGTTACGGCCAGCGGACATCGCGGGCGCCGAGTTTTGATTCCGGAAGTCCGGTCGAGCGGGTGCAGGAATGGGTGATGGCCAATCCGTCCGGGGATCTCAGTGTCGGGCGATTGGCGGATATGGTCGCCATGGGTGAGAAGACGCTTTCGCGGGCGTTCAAGCAGAAGACGGGACACACGGTGGGAGAGTTCGTGCTCTCCGTTCGTCTCGGCTATGCCTGCGAGATGCTGAAGTCCGGCGAGCGCAAGATCAAGGATATCGCACGTTTGAGCGGCCTCGGGAGCCAGGCGAACATGCGCCAGCTCTTCATGACCCGTTTTGGGTGCTCGCCATCGGCCTATCGGGACATGGTGCTTAATGATGTCACGACGGATGAGCCTCGATTGGATGCCTTTGAGGGGCGGGGACGCAAGCCGACGGAAGCTCCGGCCTTGACGATCGCCTAAGAGGTTCTAGCCCCGACTATTTACCGGGCTCAGTACGCACTTTCGGCCGCGACGGCCGGACGCATTGCCGGATGGCTTTGGGTGCTCCACATCTTCTACATAATCTTCTTACAGTGGAGATGCGTTGATGCCCTCCCGCGTCACTGTCTGGTATGACAGCAGTTGCCCGCTCTGCATTCGCGAGATCGCCCTGATGCGGCGTCTTGATCGCCGCGGCGCGATCCAGTTCATCGACGTCCTTGATCCCCAGGGCGTCTGTCCCCTCTATCGCGCCGAGCTCTTGTCCAGGTTTCATGCCGAGGAAGAGGGCAGGCTCTTCTCGGGCGCCGAGGCTTTCGCCGCCATGTGGCGGGCAATCCCCGTCTTGCGGCCGCTTGGCCTGTTGGCCGGGTGGGGGCCGGCCACACCGGTATTCGAAGCGGCCTATCGCAACTTTCTGCGCATTCGTCCCCGTCTGCAGCGGCTGTTCCGTTAGAGAACGTCATCTCCTTGAGAAGACCCAGGATCTGATTGCGTCTTTGAAGTTCGGAGCACCGGGCGTGCTCCTTCGGGTGCCCAGCAACCTTAGATGCCAGCCGCGTTTTGTTGCGCTGCAACCAGAACTCTCAAGCAGTCCGCCCTGCGACTAACGGAGAATGTACGTTCTCCAGCGGATTCGTTACTCCTAGACAATTGTCTATTTCGCCTTGGGACATGGATTGGCGAGATGGACTTGGAGGAAGGGGCGTCCCGGGGGACGCCTCGTCGAGGAAAGGGAGGAGTACTCGTGACGGATAATTCTTCGTCCAACGCTTACTGGTCAGCAAACGTTCGCATCATCTACATCTGCCTGGCGATCTGGGCCGTCGTATCCTACGGGTTCGGCATCCTGCTCCGCCCGGCTCTTTCCGGCATCGCCGTCGGTGGAACCGATCTCGGCTTCTGGTTCGCCCAGCAAGGCTCGATCGTCGTCTTCATCGTGCTGATCTTCGGCTACTCGATGTATATGAACAAGATCGACCGCGAATTCGGCGTCGATGAGCAGTAAGGCGGACCAACAATGGATCAGTATACACTCAATCTGATTATCGTGGGGGCGTCCTTCGCGCTCTACATCGGTATCGCCATCTGGGCTCGCGCCGGCTCGACGGCCGAGTTCTACGCTGCGAACCGCGGCGTCAATCCGGTCATGAACGGCATGGCAACCGCTGCCGACTGGATGTCTGCAGCCTCCTTCATCTCGATGGCCGGCCTGATCGCCACCGTCGGCTATGGTAACTCCACCTACCTCATGGGCTGGACCGGCGGCTACGTGCTGCTCGCGCTCCTGCTCGCGCCCTATCTGCGCAAGTTCGGCAAGTACACGGTTCCGCAGTTCATCGGGGACCGCTTCTACAGCCAGGGCGCACGCCTGACTGCTGTCGTCTGCCTGATCATCATCTCGGTCACCTACGTTATCGGGCAGATGACCGGCGCCGGCGTCGCCTTCTCGCGCTTCCTCGAAGTTGACGTCTCGACGGGTCTCTGGATCGCGTCTGCCGTTGTCTTCGTCTACGCCGTTCTCGGCGGCATGAAGGGCATCACCTACACGCAGGTCGCGCAGTACATCGTTCTGATCATCGCCTATACCATCCCGGCGATCTTCATCTCGCTGCAGCTGACCGGCAACCCGATCCCGTGGTTCGGCCTTTTCGGCACGCATACCGAATCCGCGCTTCCGCTCTTGCAGAAGCTGGACCAGGTCGTGACGGACCTCGGCTTCAACGCCTATACCGCACAGGGCTCCATGCTCAATATGACCCTGTTCACCCTGTCGCTGATGATCGGTACGGCCGGTCTGCCGCACGTCATCATCCGCTTCTTCACCGTTCCGAAGGTCGCAGATGCTCGCTGGTCGGCTGGCTGGGCACTGGTCTTCATCGCGCTGCTCTACCTGACGGCTCCGGCTGTTGGCGCCATGGCACGCCTGAACATCATCGACACGATCTATCCGGGCGGTACGCAGCAGGAAGCCGTGCTTTATGATGAGCGTCCGGACTGGATGCGCAACTGGGAAGTCACGGGCCTGCTGAAGTTCGAAGACAAGAACGGCGATGGCCGCATCCAGTATTACAACGACGCTGCTGCGGGCTTCACCGAAACCGCGACCCAGCGTGGCTGGACGGGCAACGAGCTGACGATCAACAACGACATCCTCGTACTCGCCAATCCGGAAATCGCACAGCTTCCGGGCTGGGTCATCGGCCTCATCGCAGCCGGCGGTCTCGCTGCTGCTCTGTCGACCGCTGCCGGCCTTCTGCTTGCGATCTCGTCTGCCATCAGCCACGACCTGATCAAGGACTTCCTGAAGCCGGACATTTCCGAAAAGTCCGAGCTCCTGGCAGCCCGTATCGCGATGGCCGGTGCAATTCTGGTCGCAACGCTGCTGGGTCTCAACCCGCCAGGCTTTGCCGCCCAGACCGTTGCTCTCGCCTTTGGTCTGGCCGCAGCAACGATCTTCCCGGCTCTGATGATGGGCATCTTCTCCAAGCGCATCAACTCGGTCGGTGCGACGCTCGGCATGATCGTCGGTCTCGTGGTCACCTGCGTCTACCTGTTCACCTATCTGGGCTGGTTCTTCATCGCAGGCACCAACATGCTCGAAAACGTTCCGGCCAACTACCTGTTCGGCATCCCGCCGACGGCATTCGGCCCGATCGGCGCGCTGCTCAACTTCGCCACGGCCTATGTCGTGTCGTCGATGACCCAGGCTCCGCCGAAGCATGTTCAGGACCTCGTCGAGTCCATCCGCGTCCCGCGTGGCGCTGGTGCAGCGACCGGTCACTGATCCCAAACCAATCGGGAGGGGCGATGAATTCGCCCCTCCTGTCCCTCAAACAGCCAAGGCACAAGCGTGCCGCATGAGGGCAAACGGATGAGCCAGGCACAGTCCGACGTGCTGATGTTCCTCCAGACCGTTCATCCCTATGACAGTCTGCCGAGAGACGAGATCGAGCGGCTTTCTGCTCGGTTCGAGCAGGTTTCCTTCTCAACAGGTTCTGAAATCTACCACCGCGGCAATGTCCTGCCGGGCATCTATCTCATCATGGAGGGTGCCGTCGAAATCCTGGATGCCGCCAACACGGTGGTCTCCGAGCTTGCGCCCCGCAATTCCTTTGGCGAGCGCGGTCTTTTGTCCGATGGACTGGCCGCAACCACCGCCATTGCCCGCTCCGACAGTGTCCTGCTCATCCTGCCGAAAGGCGAGTTTCAGCGGTTGATGCAAGAGCAGCCGGTCTTTTCCCGCTTCTTCACGCGCGGACGCTTTGCCGATACGCGGCGTAGCGACATGGCGATCCAGAAGGTCAGCGAACTCATGTCGCGGCCACCGATCGTCTGCGCACCTTCCGACACCGTGCGTTCAGCGGCCACCCTGATGCGTGAACGGCATGTTTCCAGCCTTGGTGTCGTCGACGATGGCCGGTTCCTCGGCATCCTCACGGCGCGTGACCTGACCGGTCGTGTGCTGGCCGAGGGGCTCAATCCGGACACGACGCCTGTCTCCCAGGTGATGACACCCGATCCGGCCGGCCTGCCAGGTGAGGCGCTCGGTTCCGATATCCTGCATCTGATGCTGGAGCGTCGCGTCGGGCACTTGCCCGTCGTTGAGGGCGACCGTCTGGTGGGCATGATCACCCAGACGGATCTCATCCGCTTCCACGCCATCAGCTCGGCCCAGTTGATCCGCGACATCGCGTCGGCCGAGCGGGCGGAAGACATGCACGCGATCACGGCGCGGATCCCACAGCTGCTCGTGCAGCTCGTCGGCAGCAACAATGCGCATGAGGTCGTCACGCGCCTGATCACCGACATCGCCGACAGCGTCACCCGGCGGCTGATCATGCTTGCCGAGCGGGAGCTCGGGCCGCCCCCGGTGCCCTATGTCTGGCTTGCCTGCGGCAGCCAGGGACGGCAGGAACAGACCGGCGTCAGCGATCAGGACAATTGCATCTTCATCGAAGACAGCGTCGAGCCCGAAGAGATGCCCTGGTTCCAGCAGCTCGCGGCGAAGGTCAGCCGCGGGCTCGACATCTGCGGTTACTTCTACTGCCCCGGCGACATGATGGCGACCAATCCACGCTGGTGTCAGCCGGTCTCCGTCTGGCGCAGCTATTTCCGGGACTGGATCTACAAGCCGGACCCGACGGCACAGATGCTGGCGAGCGTGATGTTCGACCTGAGGCCGATCTGCGGCGCGTCCTCGCTGTTTCGCGATCTCCAGGCGGAAACGCTCGAGGACGCGAGCCGAAACTCGATCTTCACCGCGCATATGATCAGCAATTCGCTGAAACATGCGCCGCCGCTTGGTCTGCTTCGCGGCTTTGCCACGATCCGCAGCGGCGAACACCGCAACCAAATCGACATGAAGCACAATGGCGTCGTTCCAGTGGTCGATCTCGGCCGGGTCTATGCTCTGATGGGGCGTCTGGCGCCAGTCAATACGCGCGCCCGGCTTCTCGCGGCTGAGGAAAGCGGGATCATCTCCGGAGCCGGTGCGCGGGACCTGCTCGCCGCTTACGATCTCATTGCCGACATGCGTCTGCGAAACCAGGTACGGCAGGTGCGGGACGGGCGAAAGCCGGATAACTTCCTCGCACCCTATGACTTCGGAGACTTCGAACGGTCGCATCTGCGCGACGCGTTCGTGGTCGTCCGCACCATGCAATCGGCGCTCGCCAATGGCGGTCGGGCGCCCGTCTAAAGGAATGAAGAATGCTGTTTGAGTTGATCGCTGCAGTCGTTGCCGGTGTTGCTCTCGCCGGTATTGCGATGCTGCTGCGCTGGTTGAGCCGCGGCTTGCTGCCGAAGTGGATCGTGCCTGTCACGGCGGGCCTCGGCATGCTGGGCTATTCGGTCTGGAGCGAGTACAGCTGGTTCGACCGGATGAATGTTGCCCTGCCGGGCACCGAGGTCTCCTGGAAAAACGAGCAGACGGCTTTCTGGCGTCCGTGGTCCTATGTCGAACCGGTCACGACCCGCTTCACCGCCGTCGATCTGAAAACCGCCAAACGCCATCCCAACCAGGCAGGATTGGTGATGGTCGATGTGCTCCTGGTCGGGCGCTGGCAGCCGATCACGCGGGTCAAGGTGGTCTATGATTGCCCCAATACGCAGCGGGCGGATCTGGTCGATGGTTCTGTCAGCATAGCCGAGGATGGCAGTCTTGTCGGCGCTGACTGGGTCAAGGTCGATGGGTCAGATCCCGCCTTGAAGATTGCCTGTACGACGGGATGAGGAGGACATGCTGATCAAGATCGGGCTGCGCGGCCGCATACTTCTGTTCTTCGTGGCGTTGGCTGCGGGCGCGGTCGCGGCGCTGGCGGTCGGCTTGTGGTTCGGTTACCACCGTGAAGGCAGCCCCGACATGTTGAACGCTTTCGTTCAAGGGGCGGTCGCCGCAGGTTTTCTGATCCTGGCGCTGGTGAGCTGGATCTGGTTTCTGTTCGACACCCATGTGGCGCGGCCCATCGACAAGGTGGCTTCCGCAATGCGCGCTCGGGCTCACGCCGATGTCGAGCAGGACTTTGCGACCGAGGAAGCGCGTTATCTCGGAGATCTTGCGGCAGCCGCCTCGGCGACGGCCGCCACGCTTGCCCAGACGCGCGGGGCGCTGGCGGAATCCGTTCAGCGCGAAACGGCACGGCTTTCTTCCGACAAGAACAAGCTCGAGCAATTGCTGGCCGATGTCCCGCCTGCCGTCTTGCTCTGCACCGGGCGGCATCATCTTGTCTTCTACAACGGCGTGGCGAAACAGTTCCTCGCGGGTTCGCAGCGCCCTGTCTGCCTGGACCGAAACATATTCGACTATCTGAGCGAAGGCCCGATCCGCGACGCGCATCATAGGCTTCTTGAGAGTGCAGACCGCGACGCCGTGGTGGAGTTCATCTGTCTCAGCCCCTGCGGGCGACGCCGGCTGGCCGGCCGCATGCGACTTGCGGGTGACAATGGTGGCGATGGTGGCGCCTATGTGATGACGCTTCGCGACGTGACGACCGAAGTGGCGGCCTATGGACGGCGCGATGTGCTGCTGGGGGACGTCTTCCTGCAGGTCCGGCCGGCTGTTTCGCAGCTGCGACAGTTGATGGTCGGGAATGGGGCGCGGCAAAGCGAGGGGGATGCCATTCGGCGGCAGATCGAAACGCTTGACGCGACGCTCGATGCCCTGGAAGACCGGTTCGAACACTGTCGGTCCGACGGTTGGCCCATGGCGCCAACGGATGCGCGGGAGCTTGGAAGCCAGCTACGCCGGGAACTGCAGGGATCGGGGTTGTCGCTGGAGATCGAGGCGGCGGAGGTTGCCGTTCGCTGCAATGCGTTCGACATCGTCAGCCTGCTGGCGCATGTCGTGTCCCGCGTGAATGGCGCAACATCCGCTACGGCTTTTCAACTCGCGATCTCGGAGGCAGGGGATGCCGCCGAAGTCTCTCTTTCATGGTCGGGAGGCTCGATCCCACAGGAAGAGCTGCAGGCCTGGCTCGGTGACCCCGTTTATGAGGGCGGGGTGACCTGCGAGACCATCCTGAAAGCCCATGGCAATTCGCTCTCCGTCGGTGTCTTGGGCGATCGCCCCTGCGTCAAGACGCGGCTGCGGCCGATCGAGCGACTGCGCCCCGTCGGCACCGACTTGTCGCGCCATGTCGTCTACGACTTCGATCTCCTGTCGCGCATGCATTACGAGAAACTCTCCGATGCAAAGCTCGATGCGCTGACCTTCGTCGTGTTCGACACGGAGACTACCGGGCTTTTGCCCGAGCAGGGCGACGAGATCGTGCAGATCGCTGCCGTTCGCATCGTCAATGGCAAGCGGGTCAAGAGCGAAGTCTTCAACCTGCTCGTCAATCCCGACCGTCCGATTCCGGCCTCAGCCACGGCGATCCATGGTGTCAGTGATGCGATGGTTGCAGATGCGGTGAGTGTCCAGGAGGCTGTACGGCAATTTCATCGCTTCGCCGAAGGAGCGGTTCTGGTGGCGCATAATGCGCCCTTCGACATGGAATTTCTCTATCGGCGGGAGAAAGAGGTTGGGCTGCGATTCCTGCATCCCATCCTCGATACCGTGCTCGTCTCGGCGACGGCCTTTGGTCGCGCCGAGACCCATACGCTCGATGCTCTTGCAAGCCGGCTCGGCGTTCACATCGAAGAAGACGATCGCCACACCGCCCTGGGTGATGCCATCGCCACGGCGGATGTCTTCATCAAGCTCAAGGACATGCTTGCCGGGCAGGGGCTCGTCAAGTTCGGCGATGTGCTTGCCAGTGTGCGCAGCCACCAGCGGCTGGTCCGTGACCTGAACGATCCCCAGGCGCATGCGTCCTGATCCGGTCTCGCAGGGCTGGTGCCTGCTTCACATCTCGCAAATGAGTCTGTGTTGCCGGTGACAGGTGGGTGACAGGTTCAGCTGATAAGGCGTATGCTCACATCGTCCCGTGGAGGCGGGATTGATGGGACATGGGAGGAGCAGGCCTTGGCCTGATGCGGTTCGAGCTGCAAGACGTGAGTCCTGTCTTCTCCCCACAGATAAGTTGAAAGCGGCAAGAGCCGCATAGATGGTGGAGGACTATCTTGAAACACTTTTTCCTGGCTTCTTTTCTCGCAGGCGCTCTGGCTCTTCCGGCCGTGGCTGCAGACTACACGATCATGGCTCCCGCAGCGCCCGGCGGCGGCTGGGACCAGACCGCCCGTTCGCTGCAGCAGGTGATGCAGTCTGAAGGCATTTCCGGCAATGTTCAGGTCGTGAACGTTCCCGGCGCTGGCGGCACGATCGGTCTCGCCCAGTTTGCCAGCCAGCAGAAGGGCAATCCGAATGCTCTGATCGTCGGTGGCTACGTCATGGTCGGCGCCATCCTGACCAACCAGTCGCCCGTGACGCTTGCCGATGTCACGCCGATCGCGCGCCTCACCGGCGAATACGAGGCTGTCGTCGTTCCGGCCAATTCCGATATCCAGAATATCGGTCAGCTCGTCGAGAAGCTGAAGGCCGATCCGGGTTCGGTTTCCTGGGCCGGCGGCTCGGCCGGCGGTGTCGACCATATCGGTGCCGGCCTGATTGCCAAGGCTGCTGGTGTCGACCCGACCAAGATCAACTACATCGCTTATTCCGGTGGTGGCGAAGCACTGGCTGCCATCCTTGGCGGTCAGGTCACCGTCGGTATTTCGAGCTATGGCGAATTCCAGGCCCAGGTTGCCGCCGGCACCCTGCGTCTGCTTGCCGTCTCGAGCGCTGAACGCATCGAAGGTGCCGATGCACCGACGCTGAAGGAAAGCGGCCTCGACGTGGTGCTTCAGAACTGGCGCATGGTTGCTGCAGCACCCGGCCTGACCGACGAGCAGAAGGCCGCTGTTGCGGCAGATGTCGAAAAGCTGGCGAAGTCTGCCGCCTGGCAGGAAACGCTGAAGACGAAGAACTGGCAGGATACCTATCTCGCCGGTGCTGCGTTTGACGAGCAGCTCGCCAAGGATCAAGCTGCGACCGAGGCGATCCTGAAAGACATCGGGCTGGTAAAATGAGCTCGGAAGACCGTGCTTCCATGCATGGCAGGCGCCGCCCGGATTGGGCGGCGCTGGCCATCGCCATTGTGCTGTTCGCGATCGCAGCTCTGATCTTCTACGATGTTGCGCGCCTTCAGGGCGGCAATGTCTATTCCGGGCTCGGACCCGCAACCGTACCAAAGGGCATTGCCATCGGTCTGCTCGTGCTGGGCGTCTGGACCGTGTTCGCCGCCATGCGGCGCGATTTCCCTGAGCGGGAATATCAGGAACTTCCGCCGGTTCTGTTCATCGTTGGAGGATTGGCGGCGCAGATGCTGCTTCTGAAGACGGCGGGCTTTTCATTGGCGACTGGCGTCCTGTTCGCCCTGACCGCAGCCGGCTTCGGAAAGAAGAAGTTCTGGATCTCGTTGCCTGCCGGTATCGCACTCTCTTTCGTCGTGTGGATCATCTTCGCGCGCTTCCTGCAATTGTCCTTGCCGGCGGGTCCACTCGAACGGCTGTTCTTCTGAGGGGAACCCCGTGAATACGTTTGATTTCCTTCTCCAGGGGCTGGCGATCGCCGCTCAGCCGATCAACCTTTTCTATGCCCTGATCGGCGTCACGCTCGGAACGCTCGTTGGCGTTCTGCCTGGCATCGGCCCGGCGCTGACGGTCGCGCTGCTGCTGCCCGTCACCTATCAACTCGATCCGGCGGGGTCGCTGATCATGTTCGCCGGCATCTATTATGGCGGCATGTATGGTGGCTCGACCACGTCGATCCTGTTGAACACGCCGGGCGAAAGCGCGTCGATCGTTACGGCGCTGGAGGGCAACAAGATGGCCCGGGCAGGGCGCGGCGGTCCGGCTCTGGCGACGGCCGCGATCGGCTCCTTCGTTGCCGGACTTCTGGCCACGATCTCGCTCGCCTTCATCGCTCCTTACGTCGTCCAGTTCGCGCTGTCATTCGGGCCGCGCGAATATTTCGCACTGATGGTGCTTGCCTTCGTGACGGTCTCGGCCGCTTTTGGCGATTCCACGCTTCGCGGCCTCACCGCCCTCTTTATCGGGCTTGCCTTCTCGATTGTCGGCATCGATCAGTTGACCGGCCAGACGCGCCTCAGCTTCGGCGTTCCGGATCTTCTGGATGGACTGGAAGTCACCACACTCGCGGTCGCCATGTTCGCCATCGGTGAAACGCTTTATGTCGCCGCTCAAGGGGCGAGGGCGCCTGAGAAGGTCGAGGCCGTGAAGGGCTCGCTCTGGATGAACAAGACCGATTGGAAGCGCTCCTGGAAGCCTTGGCTGCGGGGTACTGCAATCGGCTTTCCGATCGGTGCGATGCCTGCCGGTGGTGCCGATGTCTCGAGCTTCCTTTCCTATTCGGCGGAAAAGCATTTCACCAAGCATCCGGAGGAGTTCGGCAAGGGCGCCATCGAAGGGGTCGCGGGACCGGAAGCCGCAAACAATGCGTCCGCGGCGGGCACTCTCGTTCCGCTTCTAACTCTCGGCCTGCCGACGACGGCGACGGCGGCGATCATGCTGGCGGGCTTCCAGCAGTTCGGCTTGCAGCCGGGACCGTTGCTGTTCGCAACCAACCCCCAGCTTGTCTGGGGTCTGATCGCATCGCTGTTGATTGCCAACTTCATGCTGCTGGTGCTCAACCTGCCGCTCATTGGGCTCTGGGTGCGCCTGCTGACGATCCCGAAGCCCTGGCTCTACGCCGGTATTCTGGTCTTCGCGACGCTCGGGACGATCGGGGCTAACCCGTCCGTCTTCGAACTGGGTCTGCTCCTGACCTTCGGCGTGCTGGGTTACGTCATGCGCGTCTTCGGCTACCCGATCGCACCCGTTATCGTCGGTCTGATCCTCGGCCCCATGGCGGAGCAACAGCTGCGGCGTGCGCTTTCGATCAGCCAGGGCGATGCCACGGTGCTCTTCACCTCGCCGATTGCCGCCGTCCTGCTGGCGCTCGCGGCTATTGCGCTCTTCGTTCCGATGTTTCTTCGGGCGCGGGGCAGAGGTCAGGTTCTGGCTCAAGTTGCCGGCAGCGAGGACTGATGCTTCGAAACACGTGCAACGACGCAGGGTCTGGTTAACCGGGCTTGCGTCGTCTGCATGGCTGGCGTGACTTTGCAACTATTGTAATTTAGCGGTAACGGGACCACTTTCTGCTTGCAAACAAAGAAAGCGAGCAAAGAAATGTCTAGCCTCCGCAAGTCCATCCAGCAGGGTTTCCTCGGTCGCGCCTTCGCCGTTCTCGGCGCAGCAAGCTCCGCAGCGGCCGCTGTCGAAGGACATCGTCGTCCGAAGGATCACCACCTGAAGACGCTCGGGATCAACCCGGCCGATTTCCCGCGCTACTGATCGCCGAAGGCGTGGCGACCCATGTCGTCGCTTGTCTGATCAACGGATTGATACCCGATCACACCGATACCACGAGCGCTCTCTTTGGGCGCTCTTTCTGTTTCTGCATCAGAGGTGCGAACGAGCGCAGTGAGCGGCTCACTTGCTCAGGCGATCCGTTGCCGCCTTGAGAGCGATGTTGACGCCACCCGGCTGCCACTCGAAATCGATGTTGCCGCCGAGCTGATGGGTGGCACTGGTGCGGGCGAGCTTGCTTCCGAAGCCTTCCTGCTTCGGCGCCGTGATCTGGGAATGAGGGACCTTTTCACGCCATTCGAGATTCAGCGACCCGCCATCCATCTGCCAGCTCACGTCGAGGCGACCGTCCGCATCGCGGAACGGGCCGTATTTTGCAGCATTGGTGGCCAGCTCGTGAAAGATCAGGGCAAAACTCGTCGACGCATTCGGGCCGAGCTGAAGCTCTGGGCCTGCCAGCGAAACCTGCCGCTGCCGATCGGCAAGATGGGGTGACAGGATTTCCTCCAGCAGGGCGTGAAAGCCGACATACTCCGTACCAGGCATTCCTGCCGATATCGCCGGCTGGATAAGATGGTGGGCTTTCGCCAGCGCCTGCAGTCGCCCATGGAGAGAGTGCGCCATGGCGCCGACCGTTTCGGACGAACGCGCCGTCATGTTGATCATGCCGGCCGTGATGGCGAAGAGGTTCTTGACGCGGTGATTGAGCTCGCGGAGCAGGAGCTGGCGCGTTTCTTCCGCCACCTTGAGGTCGTGGATGTCGGTGCAGGTGCCGTACCAGCGAATGATCTCGCCATTGTCGTCGCGCACGCACTGGGCGCGCCCAATCACCCAGCGATAGGTGCCGGACCGGTGGCGTAGCCGATATTCGACATGATACGGCTTTCCGGTCGCCAGGCTCTCCTGCCAGCGCGCCCAGGCTTCGGCGCGGTCCTCGGGATGGAATACCGTCTCCCAGTCCGCGCCATCCGTTTCGCCTTCAGGCACGCCGGTGTATTCGTACCAACGCTGATTGAAGTAGTCGTGGTAGCCGTCAGGCCGCGTCGACCAGATCATCTGGTCGATGGAGTTCACGATTGCTTCGAACCGCTGCTCGCTCTCGCGCAGCGCAGCCATGGCGGTCGCGGCTTCGGTCACGTCTGAAGCCTGGATGAAGATGCCGGCACTCTGCCCCGCCTTGTCGGTGATCGGCTGGAAGACAAAGTCCACATGGCGCAACTGGCGCTCGCCATCGGGCAGAACGAATTCCACCGGCACCGCCGTACCCTTGTAGGGTTCGTTGGTCCCATAGACACTGTCCAGGAGGCTGATGAAGCCCTGATCTACCACCTCGGGAAGAGCCTCTGCCACGGGCTTGCCGAGGGAGCCCGTGCGCCGCACCAGCGCTTCGTAGGCTGGATTCACCAGCTTGAAGACATGCGAGGGGCCTTCCGTGATGGCGATCGCCGCGGGGGCCTCGGCAAACAGCCGGCCCAGCCGGTCGATCTCTTCCTGTGTCTGTCGGCGCGCCAGCACGGCAGCTGTCGTTTCGTTGCCCTGATTGAAGACACCGCAGATGTTGCCGAATTCGTCTCGGATGCTCGACAGGCTGTAGTTCCAGTAGCCTTCGGTCGGAACGCCATTTCGATCCATGACCAGCAACTGGTCGTAAGTGGTTACACCTTCGCCGGTCTCCATCACTTGCCGGAATTGCGGCCCGACGACATCCCAGATATCCGACCAGACTTCCGCCGCGGGTCTGCCCAATGCCCAGGGATGGCGTTCGCCCGGAATGGGGGACCAGGTGTCATTGTAGAGCAGCCGCAGTTCCGGGCCCCAGTAGATGGCGGTCGGGAAGCTGGAGTTAAGGCAGATCGAGAGAGCCGAGCGAAGTGCCGCCGGCCACGTGTCAATGGGGCCGAGGCCATCCGACCAGTCTCGGTCGAGGATGAGGTCGGCCATGAAGCCGCCATTCCTGAGGAAGCCGGGTCTGGCGTTCTGGTGCTCGTCGGTTGACATCAATCCTGCTGCCCTGAACTGCGCGATTTCGGCATGTTATGTCAGATAGGCTAAACAGGTGCCCCTGTCTATTGTTCTAGTCATCCCTTATATGGGGAGGAGGTTCAGAGGGCCGAATTCATCGCATCCGAAAAAAACTGCGAAGAGCCGGAACTTTTCTCAAGGTCGGTCATTCACTTCAGCAGCCTGCTCCAGGACAGTGGTGTGAATGTCAGATCAAAACTCTTCGCGGCGTGACGCTCAAGACGCCGGCGACCGCCTCCTCGCCTCCCATCCATCGGAAGATCCGTTTGCCGCGGCCTTCAAGGCGACGCGCATGCCGATGCTGATCACCGATCCGCAGCAGCCAGACAACCCGATCATCTTCTGCAACGAGGCGTTTGCCAAGCTCACCGGATATAGCCGGGACGAGCTGATCGGGCGCAACTGCCGCCTTCTGCAGGGCCCGGAGACGGACCGGAATGCCGTCGCTCAATTGCGGGAAGCGATTGCCGACGAGCGGGATATTTCCATCGATATCCTGAACTATCGCAAGGATGGAAGCTCGTTCTGGAATGCGCTCTTTGTGAGCCCGGTGCGCGACGCGAACGGCGATGTCATCTATTTCTTTGCATCCCAGCTCGATTTCACCACGATCAAGAGCAAGGAGAAGGACCTCGCCGAGGCACGCAATTCCGCTGAACGGGAAGTTGCCAGACGGACCCATGACCTGTCGGAGGCCCTGAAGGCAAAGACGTTGCTAGTGCATGAGGTGGACCATCGGGTCAAAAACAATCTCCTGACCATCGCGTCCATCGTGAAGCTGCAGGCCCGGATGTCCGAGACGGATCTCGTCAAGCGGACACTCTTTTCCGTTCTGAACCGCGTCGAGGCGCTCAGCACCGTCCAGCGAAAGCTCTTTACCAGCGCTGATCTTGGGCGTTTCGATGTATCGGATTTTGCCAAGGACCTTATCGAGGATCTCGTAGGCGCTCTGAAACGGGACGATATCCGGGTCGTCATCGATCTCTCGCCGGTGCTCGTTCCAGCCGTCAAGGCATCGCCACTCGCGCTGATCATCAACGAACTCGTCCTCGATGCCGTGCGTCGAGGGCTGAGTGATGGCGGAGGCGATATTCACCTGCAGGTTAGGCGGACAAACGGGCACTTCCTGATCCGGGTGACAGACACAACCACTCCGGTCTCCGTCAACCCGGAAGAAGAGGCTTTCGGCAAGCTGATGCTCGAGACTTGTGCCAAGCAGCTCGGCGCGAAGATCGTACGGGAAGTGGAGGGCCACCGGACCGATGTGCTGGTGACGATGCTGGTCGAAGAAATGAAGGAAGCAGACGCTTGAAGATCATGATTGTCGAGGACGAGGCGCTGCTTGCCCTCGAACTGGAACTCGAAGTCGAGGCGGCCGGCCACGAGGTCGTGGGAATTGCCGCTTCGCGCAAGGCGGCTTTCGATATTATTGATGAAGGCGACCCAGATTTTGCGTTTGTGGACGTGCATTTGAGCGACGGGCCGACCGGCATCGACATCGGTCGCCGACTGGCGGACAAGGATGTCCCCTTTGTCTTTGTCACCGGCAATATCAAGCGGATCCCGGAGGATTTTGTCGGGGCGATTGGGGCGATCGAGAAGCCCTATACGATGAATGGCCTGCAGAATGCGCTGAGCTATATTGCCGAGGCAGTCGCCGGCGGGGACAGTGTCACTCCGCCGCCGGGTCTCATTCTCTCCAACTCGTAATCGCCTTACATCAGAACGATGCAAGTTCGCACTGCCGGCGCGGGCCGCCGCCATATGGCTGGTACGTGTTGTCAGATGGGCGGTACGAGCGGTAGCGCTGCATGCAGCTCGCGACGTGATCACCCTGCACGGCATAGGCATTGGACGATGCCGGTTCATTGCTGACGGTCAGCAATTCTGCCTCACCTTCATCGATGCCTACCGTGACGCCCGTCTGGTAGGGTGACGTGCAATCGCGAATTTCGCCGCTGTAGCTGTGATAGGTGTTGTCGGTCGGATCATAGGAGCGATAGCGGGCCGAGCACCAGGCGACATGCTGCTGCGGCAGGACATTGGCCATGTCCGAGCCTGCATCATCCAGCGCACTCGTCGAGATGAGATCGATTTCGGCCACCCTAGACGAGAGATCCGCCAGATCCTGATCTGTGTCTCCCGCAGCGGAGGCCGTTTCGACGACCGGCTCCGTCGGCTCGCTCATGACCACATGGCTGGCGTAACGGGGCGGGAGGCGCTCCAGGTTCTGTGCGTTCCTGTCGATCCGGACGGGTTTCGTCGTCCAAAGGCCGTCGACATACATGCCTGCAAACTGACGGGGCTTTTCCTCCGGGGCAAGTGCCGCGGATGCGAGAACCACGCCACCGATCACCATGCCGGCCGAAAGGGCTGAAGCTGCGAGCAGTTGTAGAACGGGTTTCATCGGGATCTCCCTCGTCGTCTGGTGACAGGAGAATGTAATTGTCCGGAGACGGTTCCCGATGAGATGGATTTTAACCCTGATTTTGCACAGGTTTTCCGACGCACGCTTGACGGCGTGCGCCGGAATATCAGTGGTTGTGCCGCGGCGGCGTCTTCGAAATCTGACGGAATTCGTCCGCGTCCCTGATGGTCGCGCCGTCGGCGAGCTGGGTCACCGTCTGGCGATAAAGCCGCTGCCAGGGCGTTGCATCCTTCGGAACGGGCGGTATGCCTTCCGCCTGCCTTCTGGCGATCTCGGTGTCCTCCACCAGCATGTCGCAGCGTCCCTGGTTGAGGTCGATCCGGATAATGTCTCCGGTTCGCACCCAGGCCAGACCACCTCCAGCCGCGCTTTCCGGGGAGGCGTTGAGGATCGAGGGGCTGTCGGCGGTGCCGGACTGGCGCCCGTCGCCGATGGTCGGCAGGCTTAGAATGCCGCGCTTGATGAGGTGGTCCGGCGGCTGCATGTTGACCACTTCGGCCGAGCCGGGCCAGCCGAGAGGACCGGCACCTCGGATGACGAGGATGCAGTCTTCGTCGATCTCGAGCGCCGGGTCGTTGATCCGGTGATGATAATCTTCCGAACCGTCGAAGACGATCGCGCGGCCCTCGAAGATCCCCTCGCGACCCTTTTCCTGAAGATATCGCTGACGGAAGCCTTCGGAGATGACGCTGGTCTTCATGATTGCGAAGTCGAAGAGATTGCCCTTGAGCACCACGAAACCAGCGCGTTCACGCATCGGCTCGTTGTAGGGCTTGATCACCTCGCGGTCCGTTGCCTCCCGACCCTCCAGGTTTTCGGCCATGGTCCGGCCGCTCACCGTGCGACAGGTCGCATCGATCTTGCCGGCCTGCATCAGCTCCCACATGATGGCCGGTACGCCACCGGCGCGATGGAAGCGCTCCCCGAGATAGGCGCCTGCGGGTTGCACATTCGCCAGCAGCGGGATGTCGTATCCGTGAACCTGCCAGTCCTCCGGCAGGAGTTCGACGCCGGCATGCTTGGCCATGGCCATCAGATGGGGCTGGGCATTGGTCGAGCCGCCGATTGCCGAGTTGACGCGGATGGCGTTCAGGAAGGCTTCGCGCGTCAGAATGTCGGAGGGGCGAATGTCCTCGAGGACAAGTTCGACGGCGCGCTTGCCGGTGCGATAGGCCATCTGTCCGCGCTCGCGATAGGCTGCCGGAATGGCCGCGCAGCCGGTGAGCGACATGCCGAGGGCCTCGGCCATCGCGTTCATGGTCGACGCGGTGCCCATGGTGTTGCAATGGCCGGGGGAGGGAGCTGAATCGAGGGCGCGTTCGAGGAACTCCTCGCGGCTGATTTCGCCGGCCGCGTATTTGCGACGCGATCTCCAGATGACCGTGCCAGAGCCAACGAGTTCGCCATCGTGCCATCCATCGAGCATGGGGCCGCCCGACAGGACAATGGCCGGTATATCCACAGTGGAAGCGGCCATCAGCGCCGATGGCGTGGTCTTGTCGCATCCTGTCGTCAGCACGACACCGTCAAAGGGGTAGCCATAAAGCAGTTCCACAAGCCCGAGATAGGCGAGGTTGCGGTCAAGCGCGGCCGTCGGCCGCTTGCAGTTCTCGAAAAGCGGGTGCGAGGGGAATTCGATGGGGATGCCGCCTGCATCGCGAATGCCGTCACGGACACGCTTTGCCAGCTCCAGATGATGCCGGTTGCAGGGGTTGATGTCGGATCCCGATTGGGCAATGCCGATGATCGGCTTGCCCGAGCGCAGCTCTTCCGGCGTCGTGCCATAGTTCATGAAGCGCTCGAGATAGAGCGCGGTCATGTCGAGATGGTCGGGATTGTCGAACCAGTCCTGGGAGCGAAGGCGGCGTTTCGGCTTTTCAGTCTCAGTCATCTCAGGCACCTTTGCGGTGGTTGATCTTTTCGAGGTGGAGCAGTAGCGCGCTGTGATCGAGTTCGCCATTGCCCGCCTGCACGAAGGCGTCGAAGGCGGCTCGAACGTCCGCAGTCAACGGAAGCTCCAGATCATAGGTCTCGGCCATCGCCGCTACGGCGTTCAGGTCCTTCAGCTGCAGGCGCGAGGGGCCGCCCGGTTCGAAGCGGCGCTCGACCATGCGCTGACCGTGCAGTTCCAGGATCCGGCTTTCGGCAAAACCGCCGCGGATCGCCTCGCGAAACTTCTCGCGCGATGCACCGCCGGCTTCCACCAGCATCATGGCTTCCGCGACGGCGCCGATCGTGATGGCGACGATCTGCTGGTTGGCGAGCTTGCAGATCTGGCCTGCGCCGGAGGGGCCGACATGTGTGACGCGGCCGAGCGGCGCGAAGACGTCGGCGAGGCCTTCGATCACGGCGGCATCACCGCCCGCCATGATGGCAAGCGAACCCGCCTCTGCACCGACGACGCCACCCGAGACGGGCGCGTCAACATGGGCAATGCCGAGGTCGGCAAGCCGTTTCGCATGATCCTTTGCCACAGGGGGCGCAATCGACGAGGTGTCGATGACCGTCGCCCCTTGAGAGATCGCCTCGGCAGCACCTTTGGCGAAGAGAACGTCTTCGACCGCCGAGCCATCCGACAACATGGTGAAGACCACGTCCGCGCCATCGACGGCCTCGGCGGGGTCCCTCGCCAGTCGTGCGCCGGCGGCGGCCAAGGGCTCGGCCTTCACTATGTCGCGGTTCCAGACCGTGACGGGGAATCCTGCGCCGAGCAGGCGGCGCACCATCGGCGCGCCCATGAGCCCCGTACCGAGGAAGGCGATATTCTTCTTGCCAGCTGCGTTCAAAGCTTGCCTCCCAGCTCGTCTTCGATGTGAACCTTGATGATCTCATCAAAGGAGCTTTCGGCGGTGAAGCCAAGCGCCCGGGCGCGCGTCGCTTCGAAGCCCGGAGCCCAACCAGCGCAGATGCGCATGATCATCTCATCGGGTTCATGGCGGATCAGCTTGACGGCTTTTTCGCCGGCAACACGGCGCAGCGCTTCAATCTGTTCGCCGACCGTTGCGCTGAGGCCCGGCATCGACAGATTGCGGCGCGGGCCAACCTGTTCCAGATCCATATTGGCACCGTGAATAAGGAAGCCGACAGCAGAGCGCGGGGAGGCGTGCCAGTGGCGGACATCCTCTGTTACGGGCAGAATGGCTTCCTGACCGACCAGCGGTTCGCGCAGGATGTTGGAGAAGAAGCCCGAGGCGGCCTTGTTCGGCTTGCCAGGACGAATGCAGATGGTCGGTAGCCGGATGCCGATCCCGTCAAAGAAGCCCTTGCGGGAATAGTCGGAAAGCAGCAGCTCGCAGATCGCCTTCTGGGTGCCATAGCTGGTAAGCGGCGTCGTGTGGAACTCGTCCGGAATCGGGTAGGGGAGTGGCGCGCCTACGACGGCAATCGAGGATGTGAAGACCACGCGCGGCCGGTATCCATCGGCCATATGTGCATGGCGGATCGCCTCGAAGAGATAACGCGTGCCATCCAGATTGATCTGGTAGCCCTTTTCAAAATCGAGTTCCGCCTCGCCGGAGACGATCGCCGCGAGGTGGAAAATGACGTCCGGGCGGCCCGCGATCAGCTTCTTCGAAGCCGCTGGCTCGGACAGGTCGACGGTTTCGATCGCCACCTTGCCAGTGAAGCCGACCGGAGGCTCGGCAGCAACGACATCCGCCAGCGTCATGGCGGTGATCTGCTGCCCCTGCAGTTCTCCGTCGCGTGTCAGCCGTTGTGCGAGCTTGCGCCCGACCATGCCGGCCGCTCCAATCACCAGAATATGCATAAACCGTCTCCTCCCGTCCCATTGTTCGACCCTGCGTGCGTCAACACAAGGGCCATTTACAAAAACCATTTGTAAGGTTGTCTGATAACCTTATATCATCCGGATGAAAACCGAATTCTTGATCTCCGGCTCTTTGGCCGGTTGGGGGACTGACAATGACCGCGGACAGCACGACCTTGGAAAACGAGTTCAAGTCTGGTGACGAGGCTGCTGCATCCGCACTGATTGAGCAGCTCGGGCAGGACCTCGTGCTGGTTGGCCCCGCAGTGGAACGCTACTGCCGTGACTGGCATGGAGACGTGACAACAGGAGCCGTTGCCGTCGTTCGTCCGCGCAACACCGAAGAGGTGTCTCAGGCGGTTCGTGCCATCGGCGCGCTGGGCCTGACGGTCGTGCCGCAGGGGGGCAATACCGGACTCGTGCTCGGGGCGACGCCTGATCGACCGGGCACCCAGGTCGTGATCAGCCTCGAGCGCATGACGGCGATACGGCGGATCGATAGTGATGACTTCTCGGCCGTGGTCGAAGCCGGCGTCATCCTGTCCGAGTTCAAGGATAGGGTGGAGGAGGCCGGGCTCTATTTTCCGCTCGCGCTCGGCGCGCAGGGATCGTGCCGCATCGGTGGTAATGTCTCCACCAATGCGGGCGGTATCAACGTCTTGCGTTACGGCATGACCCGCGAACTCGTGCTGGGGCTCGAAGTGGTGCTCCCCGACGGTTCGATCTTCGACGGTCTGTCGACCTTGCGGAAGGACAACCGGGGGATCGACCTCAAGCAGATGTTCATCGGGGCAGAGGGAACGCTTGGAATTGTCACGGCCGTTTCCTTCAAGCTGATGCCGCCGGCCGAGAAGGTTGCGACCGCTCTGCTGGGCCTGGGTGCACTTTCCGACGCGATCACGCTTTATCGACGCGCCCGACGCGACTGCTGCGATCTCATGTCGGCCTTCGAGTTCATGCCGCCCATGGCCTTTACTCTGGCGCAGGAGGCGATCCCGGATCTTCAACTGCCGATGCCGGGCGACTACCCTGCCTATGTACTTCTCGAGATTTCGGGATCCGGCCTTGTCGACATCGACGATCTCATGCACCGATTCCTCGAAGGGGTCATGGAAGATGGGCTGGTGCTCGACGGGGTCATTGCGGCCTCTCGCAACCAGGCGCGCAATCTCTGGCTCTTCCGGGAAGGCATGAACGAAGGGCAGGCGAAACGCGGAGCGCATCTGCGAACGGACGTTTCCGTGCCCTTGTCGCGCCTCCCGGAGTTCGTCGAGAAAGCGGAGGCGGCCATTTCCGCTCAACTGCCCGATTGCCTCTGCGTGTCCTATGGCCATGTGGGCGATGGTAATGTGCATCTCAACGTGCTGCCGCCGAGCGGCCTGTCGCGGGAAGAGGTTGCTGAGCGGATCTATGCGGCCAAGGCTGTTGTCAACGAGGTGCTCGACGGCTTCGAAGGATCGATCAGCGCGGAGCACGGCATCGGTCGCCTCAAGAAGGCGGATTTTCTGGCGCGTGTGCCGGCAACGCAGCTGCAGCTGCTGACGGCGATCAAGCAAGCGGTCGATCCCGCCGGCATCATGAACCCGGGTTGCCAATTGAATTTCAGTGCGGATTCATGAAATACCGATGCGGTGGCAAGGAGACCAGCAGGCATGTCGATCGACCTCGGGCAGATGAACTTCGGACAGATCAGGCGCAGTGAGCACCTGCCCGCCCGTATCGCGATGCAGCTTGCCGAAGAAATCAGCCAGGGACGTCTGAAGCCGGGGGAGCGTTTGCCCACCGAGCATGTGCTGGCCAAAACGCTCGGCGTCAGCCGCTCCGTGATCCGCGAAGCCATCGCGCAATTGCGCAATGAGGGCCTGGTGGAGACGAGGCAAGGTGTGGGGGCCTTCGTCAGCGAACCCTCCGCCCGTCCGATCCGCATCAAGGACAGCGAGCTCTCGGAGCCGCAGAGCTTTCGCGCCCTCTTCCAGTTGCGCGTGCCGCTGGAGATCGAAGCCGCAGGTCTTGCTGCCGTTCACCACACTGCCGCCGATCTTGCAAAGATCGATGAAGCTCTGGCACGCATGACCGGGGCGGAAAAATGGACGGAGCAGGGCATCGTTGCCGACCTTGCCTTTCATCGTGCCGTGGCCGAAGCAACCCACAATGAGTATTTCGCGCTCTTTATCGGCTTCATCGCCGAGCGTATCAGCCTTGCGATCGACACCGCACGCTCAAGAGCCGTGCTGGAGGAGATCGTCGAGGTCACCATCGCGGAGCATGTGCGGTTGAGAGATGCGATCGCGGCGCGTGATCCCGTCGCGGCGCGCGAGGCCATGCGGGCCCATCTGCATGGAGCCGCGAGCCGGATCGACCTTAGCCTGGAGCAATTCTGAGGCGCGGCGCCTCGGCTGGTTTGTCCACAAGAGCACCTTTCGGGCTAGACAGCCGGAAATTCTGACCATATGAATGCAGGTCAATGGTTGTCAGACATCCTGACAATATGGCAAGGGCAGTAGGAGTGTTCTTGCCGGAGGACAAGGAGGAGGTCCATCTTGCAGCGCCGAGAACGTCTGGAGTCCGCCTATATTTTGCCCTCGGATGCCGCCGAGGCCGTTTTGGTCGGGCGTGTGTGGTCCAATGCGGCAGGTGGTCCGTGCCCGGTCCTCATTCGCAACGGGCTTGTTCTCGACCTGACAGGCCTTTCCCCGACGATGTCGGGTCTCTTCGAGATAGACAATCTTGCGGACCAACTGGCTGCCAATGCCGATCTTGCGGAGCTTGGCACGCTGGACCAGTTCCTGTCTGGCGAGGCCGGGCGTCTTCTCGCTCCAGTCGATCTTCAGGCGGTCAAGGCGGCGGGCGTCACCTTTGCAGACAGCATGCTCGAGCGTGTGATCGAAGAGCAGGCCAAGGGCGATGCCGGTCGGGCGCAGACGATCCGCGAGAAGCTGGCGCCTGTGCTCGGCGACAGTCTGCGCGGTCTCGTTGCCGGATCCGAGCAGGCCGGCAAGGTCAAGGCTCTGCTCCAGGACATGGGCCTTTGGTCGCAATATCTGGAGGTCGGGATCGGCCCCGATGCTGAGATCTTCACCAAGGCGCAGCCTATGTCTTCGGTAACCTGTGGCGACGAAGTCGGCATTCATCCAATCTCCCAGTGGAACAATCCGGAGCCAGAAATCGTTCTTGCCGTTCGTTCCGACGGCAAGATCATCGGCGCGACCCTCGGCAACGACGTGAATCTGCGGGACGTGGAGGGGCGGTCGGCCCTGCTTCTGGGCAAGGCTAAGGACAATAACGCGTCCTGCTCGATCGGGCCGTTCATCCGCCTGTTCCACGGTGGCTTCACCATGGATGTTCTGCGGACGGTTCGCGTTTCCTTGCTCGTGCGTGGCGAAGACGGGTTTGAAATGACAGGGGAGAGCCCGATGGAGGCAATCAGTCGAGCGCCGGAAAATCTCGTCGCCCAGCTGCGCAATCGCAATCATCAATATCCCGATGGCGCCGTGCTGTTCCTCGGAACGATGTTCGCGCCCGTGAAGGATCGCCGCGGCGCCGGGCTCGGCTTCACGCACGAAGAAGGCGACCGCGTCGAGATCTCCACGCCCAGCCTTGGGCGGCTTGTGAACTGGGTCAATCGCACCGATGCCTGCCCGGAATGGACCTTCGGCACGCGGGCGCTCTTCGAAAACCTTGCCGCGCGCGGTCTTCTTGGAAAGGCCTGAGGCATGAGCAAGGTCATATCGCTCTTCTACCGCTTCCTCGACCTCCTCCTGATCCTGCTGCTCAGCGGCATGGCCATCATGGTCTTCCTCAACGTCGTGCTGCGTTACGGCTTCAATTCGGGCCTCACGGTTTCCGATGAGATGGCCCGCTATTTCTTCGTCTGGCTGACCTTCATCGGTGCTGTCGTCGGCTTTCGCGAACACGGCCACCTGGGCGTCGAGTCGCTCGTTGCCATGTTCGGCAAGCGTGGTCGGGTCATCTGCATGATCCTGAGCAATCTCCTGATCCTCGGCGTCTCGATCCTGTTCTTCTGGGGAACCTGGAAGCAGCTGCCGATCAATATCAGCATGAGCGCGCCGGTGACCGGTCTCTCCATGGGCTGGGTCTATGGCATCGGTTTCTTCACCGGCGGCATGTGCGCGCTGATTGCCCTAGAACGCTTAGTTCGTCTTGTGACCGGACGGGTAACGGACGAGGAAGTCGCGGCTTTTGCCGGTGAACATCTCAGCGTCGAAAAGCTGTCGGAGCGCGGCTGATGACCCTCATCGTCTTTATCGTTTCTCTGCTCGGCGCCATGGCTATCGGCGTACCGGTCTCGTTCGCCCTGATGTTCTGCGGCGTTGCTCTGATGTCCTACATGGGCATGTTCAACAGCCAGATCATCGCCCAGAACATGATCGCGGGTGCTGACACCTTCACCCTTCTCGCCATCCCATTCTTCGTGCTCGCAGGCGAGCTGATGAATTCGGGTGGTCTCTCCAAGCGCATCATCGAGTTTGCAATTGCCTGTGTCGGTCACATCCGTGGCGGTCTGGGCATCGTCGCGATCGTCGCTGCCATCATCATGGCCAGCATTTCGGGTTCTGCGGCGGCCGATACGGCAGCACTCGCGGCCATTCTCATCCCGATGATGGCAAAGGCCGGCTATAACGTGCCGCGCTCGGCGGGTCTGATTGCGTCGGGCGGTATCATTGCGCCGGTCATTCCGCCGTCTATGGCCTTCATCGTCTTCGGTGTGGCTGCCAACGTCTCGATCACCCAGCTGTTCATGGCCGGCATCGTGCCCGGCATCATGATGGGTCTGGTCCTGATCATCACCTGGCAGATCCTCGTGCGCAAGGACGACGTCCAGGCCTTGCCCAAGGCACCTTTCAAAGCGCGGTTGCATGCGACGGGCCGCGCTGCATGGGCACTTGGTATGCCCGTCATCATTCTCGGCGGTATCAAGGCCGGTATCGTGACGCCCACGGAAGCCGCCGTGATTGCCGCGGCATATGCGCTGTTCGTCGGCACCGTGATCTATGGCGAGCTGAAGGTCCGGGATCTTCCGCATGTCATCCTGCAGGCGGCGAAGACCACCTCGATCATCATGTTCCTGGTCTGCGCGGCTCTCGTGTCGGCCTGGCTCATCACGGCTGCCAATATTCCAGGTGAAATCACGCGCTACATCGAGCCGCTGATCGACCAGCCGAAACTGCTGATGCTGGTGATCATGATCCTCGTGCTGGTGGTCGGGACCGCACTCGACCTGACGCCGACCATTCTAATCCTGACGCCTGTCTTGATGCCGATCATCAAGCAGGCCGGTATCGATCCCGTCTATTTCGGCGTGCTCTTCATCATGAATTGCTGCATCGGCTTGATCACCCCGCCCGTCGGCGTCGTGCTCAACGTCGTCAGCGGTGTCGGTCGCGTGCCGCTGGGCAAGGTCGTCACCGGCATCTGGCCGTTCCTTATCGCGCAGGTGCTGGTGCTCCTGCTGCTGGTTCTGTTCCCCGAGATCGTCATCGTGCCCGCACGATGGCTGATATGACCTGCGACATTCAAACCACGATATCCATGGGAGGATAACATGAGACGATATCTGCTAGCGACCACCGCCATCGCCTTTGCCGTTTCGGCAGCTGCACCGGCCTTTGCCGAATTCAACGAGCGTACGATCCGCGTTTCCAACGGCATCAATGCCGACCACCCTGTCGGTAACGGCATCGATGCCATGCAGAAGTGCCTGGACGAAAAGTCCGGCGGCAAGCTGAAGCTTCAGGCTTTCTGGGGCGGCGCTCTCGGTGGTGACCTTCAGGCCACCCAGGCTCTGCGTTCGGGCGTTCAGGAAGCCGTCGTCACCTCGTCTTCGCCGCTCGTCGGCATCGAGCCGGCACTGGGCGTGTTCGACCTTCCGTTCCTCTTCGCCTCGGCCGACGAAGCCTACAAGGTTCTCGACGGCAAGTTCGGCGAGATGATGAACGAGAAGCTCGAAGCCGTTGGCCTCGTCAATCTCGGCTACTGGGAAAACGGCTTCCGCAACCTGTCGAACTCGGTTCGTCCGGTCACCAAATGGGAAGACTTCGAGGGCATGAAGGTTCGCGTCATGCAGAACAACATCTTCCTCGACACCTTCCAGAACCTTGGCGCCAATGCGACCCCGATGGCATTCGGCGAAGTCTTCTCGGCACTCGAAACCAAGACGATCGACGCGCAGGAAAACCCCTATGTGACGATCGATACCTCGAAGTTCTTCGAAGTGCAGAAGTATGTCACCGAGACCAACCACGCCTACACGCCGTTCCTCTTCCTCTTCTCCAAGGCGATCTTCGACACCTACACGCCGGAAGAGCAGGCTGCACTGCGCGAATGCGCGACCGTTGGTCGTGACGTCGAGCGTTCCGTGATTGCCGACCTCAACAAGAAGTCGCTGGAGAAGATCAAGGAAGCCGGTCTCGAGGTGAATGTTCTGTCTCCGGAAGAGCAGCAGCGCATCCGCGAGAAGTCCATGGTCGTCTACGAAAAGCACAAGGAAGAGATCGGTGCTGACGTCGTGGACGGCATTCTCGCCGAACTCGCCGAAGTCCGGAAGTAACCTCCCTGGTCGTGGCTCACCTTAATGGGCCGCACCAGAAGAAGCCCGCAGCGTGATGAGCGCTGCGGGCTTTTTGCTTTGTCATTCCGGAACGGAAGGCAGGACCTTGTCGCGCTTCTTCAACTGCTGTTCGCGGAAGAAGATGAAGAGACCTGAGCCGACGATGAGTGCTGCGCCGATGACCATGGTCAGGCGCGGGACCTCGTCGAAGAAGAAATAGCCGAAGACGACGGCCCAGAGCAGCAGAGTATACTGAAGCGGCGCAACCGTTGCTGCATCCGAGATCTTAAGGGCGCGATTGACCAGCATATGCGCGCTCATGGCAACGATGCCGAGCAGACCGAGAAGCAGGACTTCGCTCACCGACGTGATCGGTGTCCAGCCAAAGGGCGCGGCGACCAGACCGACGATTGCCGCGCCACCCGTCTGGAACAGGACCAGCGTCTTGTCCGGCGTGCCGCGCAGGCTGCGGCCCGAGAGCATCATGAAAGCGAAGGCGGCTGTACCGATGATCGAGATCAGAGCAGGAGCCGTGAACATGGCGCTCGACGGTTCCAGCGTGATGACAACGCCGACGAAGCCCAGCGCGATGGCCGTCCAGCGCCGCCAGCCCACTTTCTCGCCAAGTAGGAAAGGGGATGCTGCTGCGACATAGATCGGTGCGGCAAGCCAGTAGGTCATCACATCGGCCAGGGGAAGATACATGACCGCGTAATAGAAGCAGAAGAGTTCGAGCGTGGAGAGCACCACACGCGTGAACTGCAGCCATGGCCGCTCCGCCTCGACGATCGGCTTCAGGCCTGCCATCCATAGAAACGGCGCCAGTATAAGGAGGGCGGCGATGCTTCGGATCAGGATGACCTGGCCCAGCCCGTAGCTCGCCACCAACCACTTGCCCATGGCATCGTTCATCGCAAAAAGCAGCATGCCAAGAAGCATCACTGCAGGCCCTGCAAAGCCGGCAAGCCCGCTGATGCCGCGTCCGGCGTGATCGGTTGCAGGTGTCGTCATATTTCCTCCGCAAGCCCTGAGATCCGGGCGTTTTGTCATGTTGTCTGACAATTTCTCATCTGTTTAGCTCTAGCAGAGCTTAGGGCGCAAGGGGCGAGACGGTTCGATGATCCTTGTGCGGGCCATCGGGAATAAAAATTAGAAGATCGTAAAATTCAAAGTTCCATAGATATTTCGATGTAAATCCGTATGCGACGCATATGTTCTACTTCGACCAAAAAAGAGCAGGTGGCACATTAACCCATATTTAAGCATATGCTTCCGTACTCATCGCTTCTGTGTTAATTCATACTCCAAGGGGGTAGGAATTATGCTGGTGCGTGTGGCGTTCGTTGACGATCATCCGATTTTGCTGGAGGGGCTGGTCAGCCTATACAGTACCAAAGCCGACCTTGACGTGGTGGCAATGGGGCATACCACTGTCGATGCTCTCAACATTCTCGAAAACAACCGTCCGGATGTGATCGTGATGGACTTGAGCATGCCGGGGGATTCCTTCGCCGCGATCGAGCTGATGCTCGCGACCCATCCGGATACCAAAGTTATCGTCTTTACAGCTTCGAGTGCGATCCAGCCTGCCGTCGAACTCATCGAGGCCGGGATCAGCGGATATGTGCTCAAGGGTTCGTCCTCATCGGACCTGCATGACGCAATCATCAGCGCGTATAATGGCGAGACCTACATAACGCCCGGCTTCGCGACCAAGGTGATCGTGTCCATGAAGACGGCGGAGCTCAGACGCAAGGCGCAACAGCCTGAGCGCTTGCATCATCGCGAGGAGCAGATCGTGAGCGGTCTTCTCAAGGGTCAGACCAACCGCGAGATCGGCCTGACGCTCAACATCAGTGAGAAGACGGTCAAGCATTACATGACCTCGCTGATGAACAAGCTGAATGTCCGCAACCGCGTGGAACTCGTCATCGCGGTGAAGAACCGCACCTCACCGCGAGATCGGGTCGTCAGCTGACGGCGGGGTGCGGGTCGGATGCCGTCTGCTGGTTTCTGGCTCCGACGGTGATCAAGTATTCGCCTCAATCGGTAGGATTGCGACGGCGAAAGATCCATTTCTTCGCGGGAAATAGCGCATGCGACCGCCAAAGCTGCGGATCCGCCGCTTCTGGCTGACTTTCCCCAGACGAGCCCGCTGCACTTCCCGTTTTGAGGGCATGACGGGGCGTTCGCCGATATCGACCACGGCGACAAACAGCCGCCCGGCCTTGAAGCTGCATCTTACGAGATGCGTGTTGTTGGTCGCGTGCCGGTAGCTGTTCATCAGGCCTTCGAGCACGAACCGGTAGAGACAGATCGACAGATCCGGAATTCGAAGGTCAAGCACAGAGCTCCCACTCAGCGCCGCTTCGCGTCCGGTGATCTCCAGGAAGCGTTTGACCGCCAACTGCAGCGCCTCGTCGACGCTGGCGTCTTCCAGTTCGGGAAGAACGAGACCCGCTGAGAGATTTCGGATCTCCTCCAGCACGTTGCTGACAAGATCGAGGACCTTGCTCAAGGCATCCCGAACCGGTGGCTGAATGTCGGGTCGGGGTGTCACAAGGTCGCTGAGCCTCAGCTTGACCAGCGTCAGCAATTGGACCGATCCGTCATGGAGGTCGGCACCGATCTGGTCGAGGATGCGCTCGTTGAGCTTGCCCGCCTCAACCCGGGCGTTATCGGCCATCAGGCGCAACCGGTTGTTCTCCACCGAGAGTTCGATTGCATTACGCAGGCTTTCGCGCAGGGTTCTGCGCTGCTGCTCGATCAATCGTGCGCCGCGCCTGACGACGAGATAGAGCAGCGACAGCATCGGGACGGAGAGCAGGAACACGCCGATCATCGATGTGCGACGTGTCTCGGCTATCTGTGCCTCCAGGATGTAGGATTCTTCGTAAATTTCGCCGGCGAGCAGAACCGTGCCATCAGCGGAGCGCACCAGAGGCGCATAAACTTCGAGCAATGGCTCCGAGGTCTCCTCTTCGCTATATTCATGTTTTGCGACAGAGGTGCGCGACACGACGGTTTCACCAGACAGAGCCTCTGCGAGTTCATCGAAGAGGCCCGGCTCGTCATTGACGCTACCAGCCGGAAATAGCTGTCGACCATCGCTGGACCAGATCTTGATATTGCGGATTTTCTGTCCTGGGGGGCCCTGGCCGATCAGGGCTGCCACCTTCTTCTGCAGCGCATCGTCGAAATGAATATCGCCGTCTGGAGTGCTTTCGATGAGAGGTGCTATCAGGGTCTGCATTCTCACCGCCCCGGCAGTTCCGGCGGCATTCAACGCTGCCTTCTCCACCTGCGCAGCCGCGAACATGCCGACACCGGCCATCAGTCCGAAGACGATCAGAGAGGCGGCGATCAGGAACTGGGCAGAAAGCGAGAGTGAACTCAATTGAGTCCAGAAACGTCCAGCCGCAGCAGAGCCTGACACATATGGTCCTGCCTGCGATGGCTTGTCAGAAGTCATGGCTCTTCGACTTGCGCGAAGTATCGCAGCATGACGCCTCCCTGTGCTTTGTCCCGGATCAGAGTATTGATCCGTGACCCTCCCGTACTCCCATTGCTTTATAGATGCACTGTCCATTTCGCATTGTCGACTGTAGTCGATAAAAGATCAGACCTTGGTCTGAACTAAGTTTGGACTTTGATCTTACAGGTCGTGAGACCAAGTTCCCTTCCGATTTTTCCGGGTTGTGCAACCCTGCTTCCCTGACAAAACCCTGACAAACCGTCCAGGGGTAAACATCGGAGGCGGGGGCTTCCCCGATAAAGTCATGGTCCAGGTTAATCAGCACGATCTCGAATTCATTCTGCGTCAGATCAAGATTGCCGAGGCAAACTCGATCGCGCACTCCGGCGCCAATGCGAGGGAGCTCACCAATATTTGGGTCGACGAGTTGGGCAACGTCGTTGCTGAGGGGACGCCTGGCGCGACGCTCGCAATCAGCGCCGAGCATGTGCCTTATGGCCTGCGCACGGTCGATGGCAGCTTCAACAATCTGGGTGAGGGGCGCGAGAACTGGGGTGCCGTCGATCAGCCGTTCATCGACCTGCTGGGCGATGAATGGCGTGTCAGCGATGGCGATACGTTCCAGATCCGGACCGGCGCCAACAGCTTCGCGACGATCGGTGGTGCTTACACGCCGACCGGCGCTGTTGCGGATGCCGACCCCCGACTGATCTCGAACCTGATCGTCGATCAGACGCTGTCCAATCCCGCTGCAATCTACACGGCTTTGGTGCAGGGCGGTTATTCTGGAGATGTGCTGGCCGCCGTCGATGCTATCCGTGCCGAGTTCTACACGGCACTGAACACGGCCAAATCCCAGAATGCTCTACTCCCATTGGCAGAGCAAAAAACGGTTGCCGTTCTAATCGCAGAGGTGACTGAAACGCTTGCTTCGGACCGCGCGGCGACCGATTCTTCTCCAGCCTTTGCTGGCCTCGAGAGCCGATATGGTCTCAGTTTCGATGGCCCGTCCATCCTGATCGAGAATGTGGCACCGGATGAAGGGCTGTCAGCGCCTTACAATTCCTGGTTCACGCTGTTCGGCCAGTTCTTCGATCATGGTCTCGATCTGGTCCAGAAAGGTGGAAACGACAAGATCTACATTCCGCTCTCTTCGGACGATCCACTCTATGTCGAGGGCAGCCGCACGAACTATATGGTGCTGACGCGCTCACCTCAGACGCCGCTCAATCTGACGACGCCGTTCGTCGACCAGAACCAGACCTATTCCTCGGTCGCTTCGAAGCAGCTCTTCCTGCGCGAATACAAGCTGGTCGATGACAAACCGGTCTCGACCGGCCACCTTCTGGAAGGCGCGAAGGGCATTGCCACCTGGGGCGAGGTGAAGGAGCAGGCCCGTGAGCTTCTCGGAATCGACCTCACGGATGAATATGTCGGCACCGTACCGCTTTTCCTCATGGACGCCTATGGTGAGTTCGTGCGTGGGCCGAACGGCTATCCGCAGGTGCGGACGGCGACTGGCTGGCTCGAAGGCGATCCGGAAAATCCGATCAGCCTCGAAAACGCTGTCCTGACCAACCACACCTTCCTGGATGACATCGCACACAATGCGGTGCCCGGCATGGTCGATCACGATCGCAATCCGGGGACGCCAGACATCCTGAAGACGGCTGATGCCGATGGTGTGGCCAACAATGCAATCCCGCTCAATGAGTTCGGCCAGGCGACCACCTATGATGACGAACTGCTCGATGCGCATTTCGTGACCGGCGACGGTCGTGGCAACGAAAATATCGGCCTGACCGCTGTCCATCACATTTTCCATTCCGAGCACAACCGTATCGTCGAGCAGGTCAAGGAACAGGCGATTGCGGCGGCTCAGAACGGTGATTTCACCTTCCTGAACGAGTGGCTGGCAACGGATGTTCAGACGCTGCCAGGCGGAAACCTCGCGGCCATCAAAGACGCGCTGAACTGGGATGGCGAGCGTCTCTTCCAGGCGGCCCGTTTCACCACCGAGATGCAGTACCAGCACCTGGTCTTCGAGGAGTTCGCCCGCAAGATCCAGCCGGATGTGGATGCTTTCGTCTTCAATCCGTCCATGGACATCAATCCGGCGATCTTCGCTGAGTTCGCCCATGTCGTCTATCGTTTCGGGCATTCGATGCTGAACGAGACAGTCGACAGCGTCAGCGCCAGCGGTGCCAAGACGTCGATGGACCTGTTCACGGCCTTTCTGAACCCGACGGCCTATGCGCCGGGCCAGATCACGGCGGATCAGGGCGCCGGCGCCGTCATTCGCGGAATGACCGGCCAGGTCGGCAACGAGATCGACGAATTCGTCACCGACGTTCTGCGCAACCATCTGGTCGGCATTCCGCTCGATCTGGCAGCGCTCAATATCGCCCGCGGCCGTGAAACCGGCATCCCGAGTCTGAATGCTGCGCGTGCCCAGTTCAAGGCAATCGCCAATGGCGACACGCAGCTCGACCCCTACAAGAACTGGGTCGACTTCGGCATGAACCTCAAGAACCCGGCCTCGATCGTCAACTTCATCGCAGCCTACGGCACGCATTCCACAATCACGGGTGCCACCACGGCAGACGCAAAACGCGACGCTGCGATGAAGATTGTCTTCGGTGGTACCGGTGCCCCGGCCGACCGTTTGGACTTCCTCAACGGTACCGGCGCCTATACCAATCTCGGCGGCCTGAACGACGTCGATCTGTGGATCGGTGGCCTTGCCGAAAAGAAGATGGCCTTCGGCGGCATGCTGGGCTCCACTTTCTCCTTCGTCTTCGAGCTCCAGCTCGAAAATCTGCAGAACGGCGATCGTTTCTACTACCTCTCGCGCACCCAGGGCCTCAACCTGCTCAACGAGCTGGAGGCCAATTCCTTCGCGGAAATGGTCATCCGCAACACCGATATCGGTGACACTGGTTATGCCGTACCGGGCGATATCTTCTCGGTGCCGGATCATGTCCTTTATGTCGACCCTCTAGAGCAGGCAAAATGGGTCGGCGCCGACCCGGTCGGCGGTGACCCCTTCCAGAATGCGCTGTCGCCCATGGTGCAGCGGGGTGCCAATTTCCTCCAGTTCAACAGTCTCGATCATGCGTTGATCCAGGGCACGAACCAGGCCGACACCATCATTTCCGGTGGCGGTGACGACACCGTCTGGGGCCGCGGTGGCAATGACCGCATCGAAGCCGGCTATGGCGTCGACAAGGTCCATGGCGGTGAAGGCGACGACATCATCACGAATTCGGGCACTGACATCGGTGAGACCGACTTCCTGATGGGTGAAGAAGGCAACGACGTCATCCATGGCGGGTCGGGCCTGGCTCTCGTCTTCGGCAATCAGGGCTCAGACGTTCTGATCGCCGGCCCCGACGGCAAGGAAATGTTCGGCGGCGAAGGCGACGACTTCATGCTGGGCGGCGAAGGCGGCGACTTCCTGCTCGGCAATGAAGGCGATGACTGGATCGAGGGCGGAAACGGCTTCGATACGACAGCCGGCGACAATTCCGAACTCTTCTTCAACTCGACCATCCTCGGCCATGACGTCATGTTCGCGGGAGAGAACGAGCACGATTTCGACGCTGAGTCCGGCGATGACATCATGGTGCAGGGCGAGAGCGTAATGCGCAATGAAGGCATGTGGGGCTATGACTGGGCGATCCACAAGGGCAGCACGAAGGCGGCGGATGCCGACCTCATGCGCCCGATCTTCACGACGGATCAACAGGATATCCTGCGCAATCGCTTCGATGCCGTCGAAGGTCTTTCCGGCTACAACGAAAACGACGTTCTGAAAGGGGATAACCGGTCCACAGCCTTCCCGGCAGAGCCGGATCCGGAAGCCGAGCCTGGTGCAAACCTCGCCGGTGCCGAAAACACGATGGTCAAGCATCATCTCAGCCAGGCCGGCATCGATCGCATCGATGGTCTGCGAGAGCTGCTTGGCAATTTGGTCCAGAACACGGCGACCGTCGGTGAAGCTGCCCGCGAAGCCGAAATCGCATTCGACGACGGCAACATCCTGCTGGGTGGCGGCGGCAGCGACATCATCGAAGGTCGCGGCGGCGATGACGTCATCGATGGGGATGCGTGGCTCAACGTCCGCATCAGGATCTCAACTGCGCCGAATGGACCGGTCTACACGGCCGACAGCCTTGCCGGTCCGGTCTATCTGCAGTCGCAGCTCGTCAATGGCGAGATCCCGGCAAATGCCCTGCCCGCCTTCGGGGGCAAGGCGCTGTCAGACCTTCTTCTGGAGCGGACGATCACACCCGGCCAGATGGAAATCGTGCGTGAAATCGTCAATGGCGGCCAGACAGGCGATCTCGACGTTGCCGTCTACTCGGATATCCGCGCCAACTATTCCATCGAGCAAAATGCCGACGGCAGCTTCACGGTCACTCATGTTCAGGTCGATCCGACCGGCGCGCTCGGGCTCGTCGACTCGGATGGTGTCGACCGGGTGAGAAACGTCGAGGTGCTGCGGTTTGCGGATGGGGATCTGCGGATCCAGCCACCGAGGATCGAACTCAATGGATTCGATACTGCGCCGCAGGCCTATCGTGATGCTTTTGGTGGCGGGAGCTATACGAACAATAATGGAACGTCAGCCTGGACAACAGCCTGGACTGAAGATAGCGATCCGACTGCAAATGCAGCCTCCACAGGCGCCATTCGCGTTGTCAATGGAGCGCTGCGCTTCGGCGAGGTCGGTGGTGATGGCGCATCCATCACTCGCGAGCTCAATCTCTCTGGGGTCAGCTCCGCGCAGTTGACGTTCCAGATTTCGGATGACGGTATCACAGCGGGTGATACCGAACGTCTGACGCTCGAGTACTCAACCGATGGTGGGGTAAACTTCGACACGCTGCGTGAATTCAATGGTCTGAACGGTGGCCCGCAGACCGTCACGCTGCCCGGTCCTTTTGTCCAAAATGCCCTTATCCGGTTTACGACAACGGGAACAACGGCCAACAACGAGTTCTTCTTTGTTGACGACGTCAACGTCTCGGTCACGCGCCCGGCTGCAAGTCCTTCCGTCGATATCCTCTCGACATTCACGGAAAACGCCCAGCCCATCTCGGTGGCCTCGGAGCCAAGGATCACGGACGACGGTGCAACGCTTGCCTCTGCCAGCATCGTTCTGACAAATGCGCGGCCCGGCGACCAACTCACCGCCCAGGGTCTGCCGAATGGCATCAATGCCACCACCACGAATGCCAATGGTGCCATCACCGTCACGTTGACCGGCGTTGCATCGATTGCCGCCTATCAGGCCGCGATCCAGGCGGTGACCTTTGTGAACACCTCCAACGCGCCGGACACCACGCCGCGCGTGATCGAGGTCACCGTCAACGACGGGAACTTCAACAGCACGGTGGCGCGCAACACTGTCACGGTCGTTTCTGTCAACGACGCACCGACAGCAGGAAACGATAGCGTCATCACCAATGTGCAGACGGGTACGGTCTTCATTCCGCAGTGGACACTTCTGCGCAATGACGCCGACACCGATGGTCCGTCTCTGTCGATCAGCGCGGTGAACAGCGTCAACGGGTTCGCTGCGTCCGTGGTCGCGGGGCAGGGGATCTCGATCACCAAGACAGGCAACACGGGCACGCTGTCCTACACTGTGACGGATGGCGCAACCCCGACTGCAGCAACGGCGAACGCCAGTATTGCGGTTTCCACCGACACAGCAGGGACTGTTGACGGCACCGGTGCCGCCAACATTCTGATCGGGAATGCAGCAGCCAGCACCTTCAACGGCGGGGGTGGGGATGACATTATCCTGGCCGGTGCCGGTGACGATACAGTTACGTGGTCTGCCGGTCTGTTTTCCAATGACGGCCGCGACTTCATCGACGGAGAAGGCGGAGCGGATACCGTCCGCATCACCGGCAGCGCATTGCCTGAGACTTTCCGCATCTACACGCGTGCTGCCTGGGAAGCTGCTGGCAATGACCTTGCAGGGATCAACGCTGCGACGGAAATCGTCGTTACCCGGACGAACATCCTCGGCCAGACCTCGGTGATTACGGAACTCGATAGTGTCGAGGAGATCGTCATCAACGGCGGTACGGCATCGCCTCCGGGTGGCCCGGTCGGTACGACAATCGGTGGTGACCAGGTCCAGGTCTTCGGTGACTTCACTCAGACGAGCCTGGCGCTCAACACGATCACGATCGAAGGCACTGGTGGTGACGATGTCGTCGACATCTCGCAGTTGAGTTCGGCGCACCGGATCGTCTTCCGGTCCAACGGTGGCAACGACACGATTGTCGGTACGCTGCGTCCACAGGATGTCGTGCTCGGAGCAGATGGTTCTGAACTGTCGACGTTCACTCGCACGGTCAATGCCGACGGATCCGTCTCCTTTGCAAAAGGCGGCCAGACCATCACGATGGTCGCCGAAGGAGAAGGCGGAAATCCGGATCCTGTCAACGGTCCGACCGGTGCGTTCGAATACACCGCGCGCGACGTTGCGGGGATCACCAATCTCGTAAAGGGCTTGCCGGCCTTTGCTGGCGACGACGATACGGCGGGTGCAGGCGGCGTCCGCGATCTCTCGGGCAACGGCAACAATGTCGACAATCCGACTTTCGGTTCTGCCGACCAACCGTTCATTCGCCTCACCGAAGCCCGTTATGGCACGGGGGTTGAGCTCGACAGCCAGGGCAACATCATCAACCGTGCTCTCAACCCGATCTTCGACGGACTCGATCCGCGGGCGATCTCCAACATCGTCGGCTCACAGGAGGCAGACCTGCCGAAGGCACCGAACGATGCCAATATCTTCTTCATGGCATTCGGTCAGTACTTCGACCATGGGCTTGACTTCCTGCCAAAGGGCGGTGCCGGCAAGGTGGTGATCGACGGGGTGGACACCTCAAGACCGATGCCGCCGAACTTTACCGATCTAACCCGTGGTTCGCTGGCGAACCCGCTGGAATCGGCAACCGATACGCCGGAACATCTGAACAAGACTTCGCCCTATGTCGACCAGAACCAGGTCTATGGATCGAACGTCATTGTCGGCCAGTTCCTGCGCGAAAGCGATGGCAATGGCGGCGTAGGCTCGCACATCCTGATGGGTCCGGAAGATCCGTCGGCGCCTGGCTTCCACCTGATGTCGACGTTGCGCGAGCTGCTTGACCACCATCGGATGGCCGGGACTGTCTTCGAAGGCCCGGGCCTGGGCGCCGGCAAGACCCTTATGGAGTACTACCCGACGCTCTGGACTGAGAGCGGCGGCTACGACATGACCGTTGTCGGCCAGCTTGCCGGGGACTTCATGGGATCGAGCCACGCGCTGTTGCTCGACGCGAACCCGGTGATCAGTCCGCTCGACCACTATATCGGTGGTGATGGTCGCGCGAACGAGAACTTCACGCTGACCTCGATGCACACCATCTGGGCCCGCAACCACAACTTCCATGTCGAGAAGTTGCAGGCAGCCGGTTTTGAGGGCACCCCGGAAGAACTCTTCCAGGCGGCCAAGATGGTCAATGAAGCCGAGTATCAGCGTGTCGTCTTCACGGAATTCGCCGATGCGCTCATCGGCGGTATCCAGGGCAATGGTAGCCACGGGTTCGAAGGCTATAACGACCAGGCAGATGCTGGTATCAGCCACGAGTTTGCCGCAGCGGTCTACCGCATTGGCCACTCGCTGATCGGCGACACGATCACCGTCAAGGGGCCGGATGGGCAGAATGTCTCAGTCAATCTGTTCGATGCCTTCCTGAACCCGACCAACGACGTCTTCACGCCAGAACAGCTCGTTCAGCTACAGGCCATGGGCTACAATCCGCAGCCCGGTTACGAACAGCTGGGCACCGGAGCGATCCTCGCCGGCATCGTCGAGCAGCCGGCGGAAGACGTCGACTTCAACGTTGTCGATGCGGTTCGGAACGACCTCGTTCGCATCCGCGCCGATCTCTTCGCCTTCAACGTGGCACGCGGCCGCGACGTGGGGCTTGGCACGCTCAATCAGGTCAAGGCCGATCTGCAGGCTTCGACCGACCCATATATCAAGTTCGCGGTCGAGTTCCTGGAAGCCAATGGCGGTTCGATGAACCCCTATTCGAGCTGGCAGGATTTCCAGCAGCGCAACGGTATTACTGACGTCGTTTTGGCGCAGTTCATGCAGGCCTATCCGGACCTCGTCCTGCAGGCCAACCAGATCGACGCCTTCAAGGCGATCAACGGCAACATCGTCACGATGCAGGAGGACGGAACGGGCCTGGTCAAGGGTATCGATCGCGTTGATCTCTGGGTCGGCGGCCTAGCCGAGAAGCACTTCAACGGCGGTATGGCTGGCGATACTTTCTGGGTCGTCCTGCACGAGCAGTTCGACCGCCTGCAGGAGGCCGATCGCTTCTACTATCTGGAGCGCTTCGACAACTTCGATCTCTACGAAAACTTCATCGATGGCCAGGGCTTCTCGGACATCGTGGCTCGCAACACCGGTCTGACGGGGCTGCCGGAAGACATCTTCTCTTCCGACGTCGAAGACGGCCCTGACGGCGACAATGGCGCCGGCGGTGACGATGAGGACGACGGCGATGACGACGGCCAGACCGGCAATGACGGTGAGGACGATGGTGACGACAACGATGACGGCGACATCGACGGTGGAGATGACGGTGACGGCGAAGATGATGGCGAGGGCTCGTCGGATGGCGACGGCGAAGATGACGGCAGTGACGCTGGCGACGACGATGGCGATGGCGATGGTGCCGGATCTGGTTCGGGTTCTGGCTCTGGCTCGGGATCCGGAACGGGTGGCGGAACGACACCAACCCATGTCCCGGTCGCAGCGCTGACGCTGATCGGAACGGCGGCTGCGGACGCTCTGCTGGGTGCCGCGGGCAACGACACGATCCTGGGTGGTGCCGGGACGGATGTTCTTGTCGGCCAGGGTGGTTCGGACATTCTGCGTGGCGAGGATGGCGATGACGTTGTGACCGGCGGTGACGGGGACGACTTCATCAATGCCGGCCAGGGCGACGACGAGGTGCATGCCGGCGAGGGTGACGACATCGTCTTCGGCGGGGCTGGTTCCGACCAGATCTTTGCCGGTGCCGGTGCCGATGTCATCGAGGGCGGAGCCGGTGACGACCGTGTCTGGGCCGGAAGCGGCGATGACACTGTCATTGCGACGCTGAATGATGGCAACGACGTCTATTACGGCGAAGACGGCATCGATACGCTCGACTATGCGGCGAGCAGCGCCAACCTGACCGTCGACCTCGGCAATGGCCTCAACCAGCGCGGCTCGGTCTCGGGCGGCACGACGGGCTCGGATACGTTCTACGGCTTCGAAAACTTCATCGGCGGTGCCGGCCACGACACGATCACGGCCTCGACGGCGGTGAACATCATCGATGGCGGCCTGGGTGACGACGTCTTCAAGTTCACCTCGGCTGCGTCTGCGAACGGCGATACGATCTACGGCTTCCAGACCGGCGACCGGATCGACTTTACCGGCATGGGGGCGATGAAGCTCGAGGCGGGCCAGACGATCGATGCGATCGGCGACATCACCGTGACGCACGAGATCCGCGATGGAGAGGAGTTCACGGTCATCCGTGGCAACACGCAAGGCGACAATGCCGCCGACTTCGAACTCTCGCTGCATGGCCGTCACAACCTGACGATCAACGACTTCCTCGGCGTTTCCTGAGGACTGCATGGCACGAATTGCCGGCCCGGCGGGGCCGGCAGACAGACTTTTGAGTGGGGGAAGCCATGAGCAAGCAGTCAAACTACAAACTGTCCGGCGTCGGCCTGGTGACGGGCTTCGTCTTCGGCCTGTCGGGCATCATCAACATCCTGGCGCTGACCGGCGCCTTCTACATGCTGCAGATCTATGACCGGGCACTGACCAGCGGCAGCATTCCGACCCTGGTCTGGCTGTCGGTGATCGCCGTCGGGCTCTACCTGTTCCAGGGCCTGTTCGACATCCTCCGGTCCCAGATGCTGGTGCGCTTCGGCTCGAATGTCGACCGGCAGATCGCGCCGCTCGTTCATCGGGTGGTGATCGATATGCCGCGCTTCGGCTATTCCTCGGCGGAAGCTGCCGAACGCGGCCGCGATGTCGACACGGTGCGCTCGTTCCTGTCGGGTGCGGGGCCGGTTGCCCTCTTCGACCTGCCCTGGATCCCCGTCTATCTCGTCTTCGTCTGGATGCTGCATCCGGTGCTCGGCATGCTGACGCTTGGGGGTGCTGCCTTCCTCGCCTGTCTTACGATCGCGGCGGAGCTTCTGTCGCGGCGCCATGCCAAGGAGATGACGCGGGCTGCCATCCAGCGCAACAATGTCTCGGACAACCATGTGCGCAACGGCGACATCCTCTATTCCATGGGCATGACCGAGCGCGCGGTCGACCGCTTCGAAAGCGCCAATCGCCGTCACCTCGATACCCAGACGGCGACATCCGACATCTCCGGCACCTTTGCCGGGATCTCGAAGGTGCTGCGCATGATGCTGCAGTCGGCGACGCTGGGGCTCGGTGCCTATCTCACCATAAAGGGCGAGATGTCGGCGGGTGCGATCATCGCCTCCTCGATCGTCACGGGCCGGGCGCTCGCCCCGGTCGACCAGGCGATCGCCCAGTGGAAGGGCGTGATCTCGGCGAGACGCTCTTGGTCGCGGATCAAGGACACGCTGGCGGTGCTCGACCGGCCGGCAACCCAGTTCGAACTTCCAGCCCCCAGCGAAGGCCTGGCCGTGGAGGGCATGACGACGGTTGCGCCGACGACGGGCACCGTTCTGTTGAGCGATGTCTCGTTCCAGCTGACGGCCGGCCAGGCGCTGGCGCTGATCGGTCCGTCGGGCGGTGGCAAGACGACGCTTGCCCGCTCGCTGCTCGGCATCTGGCCGCTGCTGCGCGGTTCGGTGCGTGTCGACGGGGCGGATCTGAAGCAGTGGCCGACGCGCTTCTTCACCGAGCATATCGGTTACCTGCCGCAGGAGGTGGCGCTTCTCGACGGAACGGTGGCCGACAACATCGCCCGCTTCGATCCCGATGCCGATGCCAAGATGATCTTCCGCGCCGCACGCGCTGCCGGTATCCATGATCTGATCGTGCGTCTGCCAAACGGCTACCAGACCCAGATCGGCGCGAATGGCCAGTCGCTCTCGGCCGGGCAGAAGCAGCGCATCGCGCTGGCACGGGCGCTTTACGGCGATCCCTTCCTGGTGGTGCTCGACGAGCCCAATTCGAACCTCGATGCCGAGGGCGAAGAGGCGTTGATGAAGGCAATCGTCAAGGTGCGCGAACGCGGCGGCATCGTCGTCATCGTGGCCCATCGTCCAAGCGTGCTCCAGGCGGTCGACATGGTCGGCGTCGTCCAGGGCGGCAAGCTCGTCTCCTTCGGTCCGAAGGAAGACATCATCAAGGTGCCGGCCAATACGTCCGAGAAGAAACCCCTGCGGCCGACCCGCGTCATGCCGATTGCTGCGGAGTAAGAGCCATGAGCACCTTTGCCCCCGATCAGGACGAGACACTCAAACTGGGTCATGGCGATGCCGTTCTGGCCAAGGCGCCGGCGTGCAAGTTCGCCCTCAGCGACGAGGCTGAGAGAACGCTGTTGTCACCCGGCATCTTCGCCGTGCTGGCGATGGGGCTCGGCGCCTATCTCGGGCGGCTGCGCGATATCGTCAATCCGGCCCCCAATGCCGTAGAGCCGGAAGACCGGCCGGTCCGCCCGCTCGAGGACGGACTTGCTCCGGCCGATGAAGACCTGCCCGAAAGCGGGATCGATATCGCAGCGTTCTGGCAGGAGATCCAGCGGCGTTACGAAGAGACCGTGGAGCAGATCCAGCCGGCCCGCCGGCACTATTCCTCGATCCGCTTCAACGCCCAGGACTACCTGATGGAGGGTAGCTATGCGGACCGGCCCTTCCAGGGCGTGTCCATCGATGTGGCCGCCAACGGCTTCCGCTTTGCCATCCCGAGCGTCGTAAAGCCCAAGTTCGGCGGCTTTGCCCTGCCGGGCGTGGAGGTCGGGATGTCTTCCGGCAAGGGCGGTGGTGGTGGCGGCGCCGGCAGTGCGGGCGAGGGCGGTGGAGAGGGCTCCACCGGTGGCGGCAGCCAGCAGCCTGGGGGCGGCACACCGGGCGGCAACACGCCTCCGGCCAATCGTGCGCCGCTGTCGCGTGGCCCGGTCTATCTCGGTGCGGGTCTCGTCAATCTGTCGATGCTCCTGATGTGGGCCGACTTTGCCCGTGCGGCCATCGACCCCGACGGCGATCGCCTGTCGATCTCCGCCATCCAGGCGACCTCGGGTCAGATCCGCGCCTATGGCAGCGATGCCTGGATCTATGTTCCCGAACGCGACAGCCAGGGTCTGGTGACCCTGACCTTCACCATCAGCGACGGCAAGGCCTCGATCCAGGGCCAGGCCTTCCTCGATCTCAAGGCCCACCCCGACAAGGAGATCATCGGGACCGAGGAGGACGATGTGCTTCTCGGCACGCCGGGCAAGGACCTGATCGATGCGGGGGCCGGCGACGACACGGTCTATGGACGCGAAGGGGACGACCTGATCCTCGGCGGTTCGGGCGATGACCTCCTGATCGGCGGCGAAGGCCGCGATGTCATTCATGGCGGTGCCGGCCACGACCGGATCTTCGGCGGCGACGGCGATGACGTGCTGTTCGGCGAGGCCGGCGACGACCTGCTGTTCGGCGAGGCCGGGCGCGACAGCCTGCTGGGCGGCGAGGGCAATGACGTGCTCTCCGGCGGCGCTGGCGATGACCGGTTGTTCGGCGAAGCCGGCCATGACGTGCTCTCGGGCGATGCCGGCAATGACGTGCTGGATGGCGGTGCCGGCCATGATACGCTCGCCGGCGGCGCGGGTGATGATGTGGTTACTGGCAGTGACGGCGACGACGTCTATGTCGCCGGGCTCCAGCCGGTTCTGCACAGGCGCGGACTGGCCGAAGCCGGTGCGCCCGGCGCGAGTGATGTGAGCGCGGGCGATGCGGGCACAAGCGATGCGGGCGCGAGCGATGGCGACGATGTCGTTCATGGCGGGGACGGCGAGGATACCTATGATGCATCGGCCGCGACGATGGCCGTGGACATCGATCTGGCAGCCGGGACGGCCGAGGGCGAGGAGATCGGCTGTGACACGCTGAGCTCGATCGAGCATGCCGTGGGCGGTGCGGGAGACGACACGATCACCGCCAGTTCGGCCGTCAACATTCTCTATGGCCAGGGCGGCCATGACACCTTCGTCTTCGGCTCGGTCGCCTCGATCAGCAATCACGGCGCCGGCTTCGACCAGATCCGTGACTTTAATGTCGGCGACAAGGTCGATCTGTCGAAGCTCGAGCAGGAACTCGGCCGGCTCTACTTCGACGATGGCGACACCACGCTCGACCTCGACCAGCACGACCACAAGACGCTCGTCAAACTCTACAAGAAGATGATCGACGACGACGATGCCGGACATCAGGTGCTGCAGCTGGTGACCGATATCGACGGTGATCAGGACTATGAGATCATCATCGTCAGCGCGCATGCTCTCGATGAGGACGACCTGATCCTGACGACCTTCCACCTGCCCGGCCAGACCGAAGGGCTCGTTGCCTAGTTCAAAGGCTCACTCTGTAACTTGCGTAAGGGGGACATGACATGACACAGCGATTCGACAACACCGACACGAAGGTCTCGCTTTCCGGCAAGGGGCTGAAGACCCGCATGTTTGCCGCAACCGGGCTTGCTTTGCTGCTGGCGGCCGGGATCGGCGGATGGGCGGCCCAGGCCAAGCTTGCCGGCGCCGTGATCTCGCAGGGCGAGCTGGTGGTGACCGGAGAGACCAAGCAGGTCCAGCATGTCGATGGGGGTACGATTGTCGACATCCCGGTCAAGGTCGGCTCGGTCGTCCAGAAGGGCGATGTGGTGCTGCGCCTCGATGACACCCAGGTCGGGATCGAACTCGGCATCGTGCAATCGCAGGTCGGGCAGCTGAAGGCGATGATGGCTCGCCTGGTGGCCGAACGCGACGGTCTTGATGTGCTCTCCTTCGAGGGGCTGGCGCTTGCTCCTGAGGTGATGCGCGAGGAAGCCAAGCTCTTCGACGAGAACCGCTTCATGCGGGCGAACCAGAAGCAGCAGATCGAGATGCAGATCTCGCAGCTGCGCAACCAGATCGACGGTCTGCGCGAACAGGAAAAGGCGAACCTTGCGGAGAACGAGCTGCTCGCCGAGGAACTGGCCATGCAGGAGGGGCTGGTGCAGAAGGGGCTTGCCAAGGCGGCCGAACTGCGGGGGCTTCGCCGACAGATGGTGCGCATCGAAGGCACGATCGGCGACCTGCTCGCCCGTGTCGCCGAGGCCGAAGGCCAGATCAGCGAGCTCAATGTGCGCCTGATGTCGGTCGACCAGACGAGCCGTACGGAGCTGCAAAAGGAGATCGTCTCGGTCGAGGCACGGCTGACGGAGCTGGAACAGCGGGCGCTGCAGCTCTCCCACCGGCTCGAGCGGACCATCGTCAAAGCACCGGAAAGCGGAACGATCTACGACCTTCAGGCCCATACCGTCGGCGGCGTCGTCGCACCCGGCCAGGTGATCATGGCGATCGTGCCTGCAGACAGCGAGCTCACCGTGCATGTGAAGGTCGCCCCCACCGACATCGACCGCATCACCGTCGGCCAGACCGCCCGCATGCGCTTCACCGCCTTCAACCGCCAGACCACCCCCGAAATCGTCGGCGCCGTCGACGTCATCCCCGCCGCAACCGTGATCGACAAGGCAACCAATCTGCCCTTCTACGAAAACCAGCGTCGAGTTCACCCCCCAGGACCTCGGCGACCTCGCTGCCAAACTCACCCCCGGCATGCCCGTCGAAGTCTATATCGAAACCGAAGAACGAACCGTCATCTCGTTCCTTGCAAAACCATTCACAGACCAAATCATGAGGGCATTCAGAGAGGAGTGAAGGGCGGAGCAAATGGCCGATGGATCAGACGTGCGGGGACATCTTCCTGCGGAGTGAGGCATTTTTCGATCGCGGCTATCTTTAGAATACCAATCTAGTCGTGATTATTGACGGCCGGCTGATTATGACGAAAATGTGTCATTGTCAGCCGGACCAATGACTGGTCCCGTTTCGTAGGAGACTGCCATGTCACATGCGATTGCCAAGATTTTCGGAGAGCCCCGGTGCTGGCGTTCGGCTGAGATGTGCAGGCAGCGGATCGCAATGGCAACGGCCACGCTCTCAATCGGCTTTCTCGCGTTTCTGGTTGTGGCTCTCTGAACAGATTTCCTCGCCCAACGGCGGCCGAGACTATGGCTTTCAGCCTTTGCGCGAGGTCCATCGCTTTTCCTCGCTTTCCCGCCATTGCTCGGCATAGGCTGCCAGGCCTTCAATTTGCCCATCGATCCGGGTCATCGGGACTTCGAGACCGATTCCGGTCAGCAGCGCCGCACCGATGGCGGTGCCTGTCGTTGCTTCCGATCCGTATACGACCCTTCTCGAAAGGGTGTGCAGAGCCTCGAGGTAGAGCTGGTTGAGCGCAAAGGGACCCTCGACGACAACGGGTCCTTCCGCGCCAATGAGATCGAGACAGGTCTGCGTCATCAAGGCGGTGTAGAGGCTTGCTGCGGCTTTTCGCTCTGCGGGTTTTTGTGGCTCATTCTGCCATCGGAACTGTGCGTCCGGGAACGGTCCGGTGCCACTCACGACGCTCGGCAGGATCATGGCGCCTGCCATGATCACCTCAGCCGCTGCGTTGCGCTCTTCGTCATAGGAGGTCGCCTCGAGGTCTCGCGTCAGAAGATCCCATTCACGGCCCCCCATGAAACGGGCGGAGGGAACGGCTGCGCCATTGGCGTCCACGTTGACCAAGGTGTCGCGGGCGGGATCGAGCTCCTCCGGCTTCGCACCTACGCCGAAGCTGATCACCCAGGTGCCGGTGGAAACGACCGTGCAGGGGCTGCCGAAGCCGACGAGATGCGGCAGCAGCGAGGCATTGGAATCGTGGATGCCGCAAAAGACGGGCACCGGTTCGGCGAGCCCCAAGTCTTTTGCGATCTCAGGTCGGATCGGGCCGAGGGCCTCGAAGGCGGAGCGCAGCGGCGCCATCTTGTCGCGAATTTCCAGCCGGTCAACCAGATCGGAATATTCTCCCTCAAACGGACGCCAGAGATCGGTGTGACAGCCGAGAGAGGTGCGCTCGTTGGCGGCAATTCCGGTTAGCCGGTAGGCCCAGTATTGCGGATAAGTGAGGATCGTCTGCACTTTCGTGAATTCGTCTGGAAAGGCCGTCTTCTGGTAGTGCAACTGCGCGCCGACATTCAGCCCGCCGGTCAGCGGTGGAGAGAAGGTTTCGGAGAAACTCGGCCTCAACGCTCGATAGGCGGTCGCGATGGCGTCGCGGTAGGAATGTTCGTAGTCGAGGACCGGCAGCGCAAGCTCGCCGTCCTGGTCCAGGAGGGCTGCGGAGGCGCCGTGGGTGGTGATCGACAGAGCTTCGAAGCCCGGATTAGCCGCAAAATCCTTCAGCGTCTTCAGGATGAAACTCCAGAGAGCCTCGATATCGAAATGCGGATAAGGCGGTCCCGGCAGGACCGTGTTTGCCGTTTTGCGGACGGCAAGCTCGGCCCCCGTGCGCCCATCGACCAGGACCACTTTGGCATTGGTCTTGCCGATATCGATGACAGCGATGCGTTCGAAGGACTGGCTCATGGCATGTGGAAGACGGGTTTCAGATCCACCGCCCAGGGGGAGTTGTCGGGGTTGGTGGCCATGATATCCGCCATATGCGCCCACCAGCGCTTCATCACCGGGTGCGAGGGCAGGTCGGCCATCTTGTGCGTCTTCGTGCGCGTAAGGACGCCGATCAGAAGGTTCGTTTCCGGATCGAGATGGATCGTGTAGTCGCTGATGCCGGCATCATGCAGGAGGTCGACGAGATCCGGCCATATCTCGTCATGGCGCTTCCTGTATTCCGCCTCCATACCGGGATTAAGCTTCATCTTGAAGACGTGGCGTTCGGTCTCGCTCATTATGCGTTCCTCGCATGCTTGATCCGGCGAGCGATGATCGGCAGGGCAATGGTGATGATCAAGAGCAGGCCGATGAAGATCGACATGACGATGCCCGGCACGTTGAGCAGGCCAAGACCGAAGGTGACGAGGCCCATGACGAAGGCGGCGATGACCACGCCGACGATGGTGCCGGATCCGCCGAGGATAGAGACGCCGCCGAGCACGACCATGGTGACGACTTCGAGTTCCCAGCCTTGAGCGATCGACGGGCGGGTCGAGCCGAGGCGGGAGGTGAGGCAGACGGCGGCGATACCGCTCATCAGGCCGGTCAGCAGGAAAAGGATGAATTTGACCCGCTCGACCGGAATCCCGGAAAACCGTGCGGCATGCGGATTGTTGCCGATGACATAGACATGGCGGCCGAAATTTGTCCGGTGCAGGAGGATGGCGAAAATGACGGCCATCACCAGGAAGAGAACGAATTCGAAGGAGATGACCCAGAAGACATAACCCTGGCCGAAGAAGGCGAATTCGGGCGGGTATTTGCCGAATGCCTGGTCGCCGAGAACCAGATAGGAGATGCCGCGGAATAGGCTCGTGGTGCCGATCGTCACGACGATCGAGGGCAGCTTCAGGCCGGCGACGAGCAGGCCGTTGAAGGCACCGCAGGCAAGGCCGGTGGTGATCCCGATCGCGACCAGACCGGGCGCACCGACGCCCAGCTGTGCGGCATAGCCCATGGCCGTCGATGCGAGCGCGATGATCGCGGCAACGGAGAGATCGATCTCTCCGGCGATGATCAGCAGCGCCATGGCAAAGGCGATCAGCGCCTTTTCGGTGAAGTTGAAGGTGGCGTCCGACAGGTTCCAGGCGTTCAGGAAGTAGGGCGAGGCCAGTGAATTGGCGATGAAGATCGCGACCGCCACGCAGAAGAGGAGGACTTCCCAGCTGCCCAGCAGTCGGCGGAAAGGCGTTTCGAGCCGGTCAGGGATGACGCGTTTCGTCTGTTCGGTCGCAGTGCTCATGCGGTCACCTCCTTTCCGGCTGCGCGGTCGCGCAAGATGATGCGGCCCTTCTTGGCCTCGGCGCGGGCGTTGAAGACAACGGCGAGCACGATGACGATGCCCGAGATCGCCATCTGGGCGAAGGGCGAGATGCCGATGACGGGGAGCGCGTTCTTGATGACACCGAGGAAGAGGGCGCCCAAAACCGTACCGATGACGGTGCCGATGCCACCTGCAATCGAGATGCCGCCGATGACGCAGGCCGCGACGCTGTCGAGCTCGAAGCCTGCGGCGATATCGACATAGGCGACCGCATAACGCGAGACCCAGAGGTAACCGGAGAGGCCGGCAAGCGCGCCCGAGAGCACGAAGGCCAGGAAACGGGCGCGACCGACATCAATGCCGGCATAGATGGCCGCGACCGGATTGCCGCCGGCAGCATAGGTCGAGCGGCCGAAGGCGGTGCGGGCGAGAATGAAGCCGATGAGCAGGATCACCGCGATTGCGACCCAGGAGAGGATCGGCAGCCCCAGCACCGGCAGGCGCGGTACGCCGAGAAAGTCCGGCTGCATCTGGTGTGCATTGACCCATGCGCCGCCGGAGAGCACGAAGCTCATGCCGCGATAGATGGTCAGCGTGCCGAGCGTGACGACGATCGGCGGGATCTGCAGGGCCCAGACGAGGAAGCCGTTGATGGCACCGAGGGCGGCACCAATGCCGATCGCGATGAGAACCAGGAGCGCCAGCGGCAGGCCCGGATAGGCGCTGTCGAGCATGGCCACGGCCATGCCGGTAAAGGCGAGATTGGCGGCAACCGAGAGGTCGATCGACTTGGTGAGGATCACGACCATCTGGCCGAGTGCCAGGATGACCAGGATCGAGGTGTCGTTGAAGATCTTAGCCAGGTTTTCAGGCGTGGCGAAATTGGGTGCGCGGGTGGTGAAGCCGAGGATCATGCCGATGATGATCAGACCCAGCAGCATTTCCCGGTTTTTCAAGAGCTTCTGCATTGTCATTCCTCACGCATTGCCGGTGGCGGCGCGCACCAGCGTCTCAGCGGTCAGGCCTTCGCGCTCGAAAATGCCGGCCTGCAGGCCTTCGCGCATCACCATGACGCGATCCGACATGCCGAGGATTTCGGGCAGTTCGGACGAGATCATGATGATCGACAAGCCTTCGCTTGCGAGTTCCGAGATGAAGGCGTGGACGGCGGCCTTGGAGCCGATGTCGATGCCTTTTGTCGGTTCGTCGAGAATGATGACCTTGGGCGAGGTGGCGAGCCACTTGCCGATCACGACCTTTTGCTGGTTGCCGCCCGAGAGCGTGCCGACGGGCACCGAGAGAGCCGCCGCGCGCAGGTCGAGCCGCTCGGCAAAGCGCCGCGCGAGCTTCAGTTCGTTGGTCGCCTTCAGGAAGCCTGCAACCGAGGTGCGGATCAGCGAGGGCAGCGACATGTTCTGGTAGATCGGCAGTTCCAGCGCCAGACCATGGCGACCCCGTTCCTCGGGCACATAGACAATGCCGGCTGTGATCGCATCGGAGGTGTTGCGAATGGCGATTTCGCGGCCTTCGAGCTCCAGCCTGCCGGATTTCGGCCTGTTGATGCCGAAGATCGACTGGCAGAGTTCGGAGCGACCGGCGCCGATCAGGCCGTATACGCCGAGGATCTCGCCCTTGCGCAGGGTGAAGCTGATATCGCGGAATTCGGTTTCGTGGCTGTAGCCCATGACACTGAGAACCGGCGCGCCGATCACGGCCTCGGTCTTTGGAAAGACGTCGTGCACGTCGCGGCCGACCATCTGACGCACGATCTCGTCCTGCGGCGTGTCCTTGAGAACGCCGGAGCCGACCATGCGGCCATCCCGGAAGACGGCATAGTTGTCGGCGATCTCGTAGAGTTCATCGAACTTGTGGCTGATGAAAAGGATTGCCTTGCCCTGGCGCTTCAGGCCCTCGACGATGCGGAAGAGATCGTCGATCTCCTTGCGCGACAAGGCGGCCGTCGGTTCGTCCATGATAACGATGCGGGCATCGACGGAGAGTGCGCGGGCGATCGCGACCAGATGGCGCTGGGCGATCGAGAAGTCCTTGAGCTTGGTGGTCGGGTCGATGTCGCTTTCCAGCGCTTTCATCAATTGCCTGGACCGCTCGTTGATCGTGCGCCAGTCAATCAGGCCGAAGCGGGTTCGCGGTGCGTGGCCAAGGAAGATGTTCTCGCCGACGGTCAGTTCGTCGAACAGCACGGTCTCCTGGTGGATGGCCGTGACGCCTGCATCGATAGCGTCCTGGGCGTTGGCGAAGCTGGTCGGCTTGCCGTCGATCAGGATCTCGCCTTCGTTCGGGCGATAGATGCCGGTCAGGATCTTGACGAGCGTCGACTTGCCGGCGCCGTTCTCGCCGATCAGCGCGGTCACCTTGCCCGGATAAAGAGCGATATTCACCTGATCCAGAGCTTTGACGCCCGGGAAGATCTGGGAAATGCCCCGCATTTCGAGAATGGGCTCGCCAGCCGGGATCGCGCCCGCCGCGAGCTTGGCAGATTGAACGGTCATCATTTCACTTACCGACTGAAGGAAAATCCCGGCGGCTTTGGCCGCCGGGGCTGGTCCGCCGAGATCAGAAGATCTTGGAGAATTCCTCGATGTTCGAGGCGTCGTAGACGAAGGGGTCAGCCATGGCGGCTTCGCCGTTGTCGCCGACCTTGATCTTGCCCATGCGACCGGCTTCGATTTCCGAACCCGGAGCTGCGTCGGTCTCGCCCTTCACGATGCGATAGGCAATCTGGGTGGCGGAGTAGCCGAGGTCAATCGGGTTCCAGATGGCGAATTCCTTCGTGGCACCCGACTGGATGGCGCCGGCCATTTCCGAGGGAAGGCCGAGGCCGGTGACATAGACGTCGCCGATCTTGCCGGCATCCTTGACGGCCTGCGAGGCGGCCAGAACGCCGACGGTAGTAGGGGCAACGATGACCTTGACGTTCGGCTGCGAGGTCAGGAGACCATTGGCTTCGCGGTAGCTCTTGTCGGCCAGGTCGTCACCATAAACGGTGGTCACGAGGTTCAGGCCGGGGAAGTCCTTCAGCTGTGCCTTCATTTCCTCGATCCAGATGTTCTGGTTGGTCGAGGTGGTGGTGGCGGACAGGATGGCGAAGTCACCCTTGCCATCCGGCAGATGGTTGGCGGCGAGCTGCAGGCACATCTTGCCGATCAGCGCGTTGGACGACGGGTTGAGGTGCATAATGCGGCCTTCGGGCGCTACGCCGGAATCCCACGAGATGACCTTGATGCCGCGATCCATGGCCTTCTTGAGAGCCGGGACGACCGCGTCGGGATCGTTTGCGGAGATTGCGATGGCATCGACGCCCTGGGCGATCAGCGAGTTGATGACTTCGATCTGCCCTTCGGCCGTGGTCGAGGTCGGGCCGGTGTAGATCACTTCGACACCGCCGAGCTCCTTGGCGGCTTCCTGCGCGCCCTTGTTGGCAGCTTCAAAAAAGCCGATGCCGAGCGACTTGACGACGAGCGCGATCTTCATGTCGGCGGCCTGTGCGGCCGAGCCCATGGTTGCGAGTGCAATGGCTGCACCGGCCAGCAACATTTTCGTCAGTTTCATGTTTTCCTCCCAGGTTGATGAACTGCTTCCCTCTCCCTCCCGGCGCCTCCTCTAGGCGACCGATGAGGTATCCTCCCTTGCCGACGAAGCCATCGGCTTCACGGTTATGAGCTTCACGCCGGCGTCGGTGACCATGGCGGCCGCCTCGTCGGTAATTCCGTCATCGGTGATGATCGTCGACACCTTGTCGAGCGCGCACAGGATCAGGCTGGAGCGCTTGGCGAACTTGCTGGAGTCGACCATGACGATCAGCTCTTCGGCCTGGCGCACAAGCTTCTGCTCGCTCTGAATGACGAGCGCGTCGGACTCCATCACGCCGAGCGCATTGATGCCCTGCGCGCCGATGAAGATGCGACGGGCGTAGAAATTGCGGATCGCGTCATTGTCGAAAGGCGACAAGATCAAGCTCTGGTCGCGATAGATCGCGCCGCCGGGAACCGAGACCGTGCATTTCGAGTGCTTCACCAGGTGTTCCGCGATCGCGAAGGAATTGGTCATGACCTGCAGGCGGCGGGCCGACATGAAATGCACCATCTGGAAGGTGGTGGTGCCGCCATTGATGATGATCGAATCGCCTTCTTCGCAGAGATCGACGGCTGCGCGCGCAATTGCGCGTTTCTTGTCGATGTTGACCGATTCAGAAACGCGGAAGGGGCGGGCGGCGAGATTGCCGAGCTGCGGCGGGTGAACGGCTTCTGCGCCACCGCGGACGCGCCTCAGCTTTCCCTGCACGTGAAGAGACGCGATATCGCGGCGGATCGTGGCTTCTGAAGCCTCGGTCAGCTCGGCGATATCCTGCACCGTGATCACAGGCTTTTCCTGGATGGCGCTCAGAATAATGCGATGGCGTTCGCGTTCGTGCATGGGGTCCTCCTGACGGTGATTTATTCGTAATGTTTTTACGCTGTCAATCAGAAACGATCAAAAATAATAATATTGCAGCGCACAATGAAAAGAAATGATCGAAACTGATTGACAATCGCGGGACGGCTGCGCGATATCTGCGAACAAGAAGGAGATGAGCCGTCGCTGACCGCTCATGAAAATCATTGCAGGGAGGATGTCATGACGGGCCAAACCCGCCTTCTCGAAAACCGTTGGGATGACGCCCACGCGGCCAAGCTGGATGAGCCCGGCAAGCTTCTTTACCGCTCCAATCTCTTGGGCGCTGACAAGCGCATCACCAATTACGGTGGCGGCAACACGTCTGCCAAGGTGATGGAGATCGACCCGCTGACCGGTGAGAAGGTCAAGGTGCTCTGGGTCAAAGGCTCTGGTGGCGACGTCGGGACGATCAAGCTTGATGGCTTTGCGACGCTCTATCAGGAGAAGCTCGACGCGCTGAAGGGCATCTACAAGGGCGTGCATGACGAAGACCGCATGGTCGGCTTCCTGCCGCATTGCACTTTCAACCTCAATCCGCGCGCGGCCTCGATCGATACGCCGCTGCATGGTTTCGTGCCGTTTACGCATGTCGATCACATGCATCCGGACGCGATTATCGCGATCGCGGCCTCGAAGAATTCGAAGGAATTGACTGAGAAGATCTTCGGCTCCGAGATCGGCTGGCTGCCCTGGCGCCGTCCCGGTTTCCAGCTCGGCCTCGACCTCGAAGCCTTCGTGAAGGCCAATCCGACCGCCAAGGGCGTCGTGCTTGAAAGCCATGGCCTGTTCACCTGGGCAAACGACGCGAAGGACTGCTACCTGCTGACGCTCGAGATCATCAACAAGGCGATCGCGTGGTTTGCGAAGGAGACCGAGGGCAAGACGATCTTCGGCGGTGCCGTCGCAACGAGCCTGCCGGCGGAGGAGCGCCGTGCGATTGCCGCGCGCTTGATGCCCGAGATCCGCGGCCGCATCGGCAAGGCAGAGCGCAAGCTCGGCCATTTTGACGATCAGGATGCCGTGCTTGAATTCGTCAACTCGAAGAACCTGCAGCCGCTGGGCAGCCTCGGCACCTCTTGCCCCGACCATTTCCTGCGCACCAAGATCCGGCCGCTGATCGTTGATTTCGATCCCGTAAAGCCGGATGTCGATGCGGTTCTTGCCGGTCTGGACAAGGCGCTCGAAGCTTATCGCGCCGACTACACCCGCTACTACGAGACCTGCAAACACGACAATTCGCCTGCGATCCGCGATCCGAACCCGGTGATCTTCCTGGTTCCCGGCGTTGGCATGCTGTCCTTTGCCAAGGACAAGGCAACCGCCCGCATCGCCGGAGAGTTCTACGTCAATGCAATCAACGTGATGCGCGGCGCCTCGACGGTTTCCGAATATCAGGGGCTGCCGGAGCAGGAAGCCTTCGATATCGAATACTGGCTGCTCGAAGAGGCAAAGCTGCAGCGCATGCCGAAGCCGAAGAGCCTGGCCGGCCGCGTTGCCTTCGTCACCGGCGGCGCCGGCGGCATTGGCCGGGCGACCGCCGACCGGCTGATGGCGGAAGGGGCTTGCGTGGTGCTCGCCGATATCGATGCGGCAGCGCTCGAACAGACCGTCGCCGATTTCTCGAAGCGCCATGGTGCGGATGTGGTCCGCTCCGTGCAGCTCGATGTGACGCGCGAGGATGCGGTTATTCGTTCCTTCGCCGAAGCCTGCGTGGAATTCGGTGGCGTCGATATCCTCGTGTCGAATGCCGGGATTGCCTCGTCGGCTCCGGTCGAAGACACGACGCTTGCCATGTGGGACAAGAATATCAGCATCCTGGCAACCGGCTATTTCCTGGTTTCCCGCGAGGCTTTCCGGCTGTTCCGGCGGCAGGGGCTCGGCGGCAACGTCGTCTTCGTTGCTTCGAAGAACGGGCTCGCCTCGTCGCCGAACGCGTCCGCCTATTGCACGGCCAAGGCCGCCGAGATCCATCTCGCCCGCTGCCTGGCACTCGAAGGCGCAGATGCCGGCATCCGGGTGAACACGGTCAATCCGGATGCGGTGCTGCGTGGCTCGAAGATCTGGAATGGCGAGTGGCGCGAGCAGCGCGCGGCGTCGTCGAAGATCGAGGTGGATGATCTTGAGGAGCACTACCGCAAGCGCTCGATGCTGAAGCTTAATGTCTTTCCGGAAGACATTGCAGAGGCGATCTATTTCCTCGCCTCTGACCTTTCGGCGAAATCGACCGGCAACATCATCAATGTCGATGCCGGCAACGCGCAGAGCTTTACGCGCTGATCCCCCGAGGCGCTCGCGGCGCGAATGCCGCGGACCGCTTACTTGCGGATGATGACCCAGATCGCGTGGATGATGCCGGGGATATAGCCGAACAGGGTCAGCAGGATGTTCAGCCAGAAATGCAGGCCGATGCCGACCTGGAGGAAGACGCCCAGCGGCGGCAGGAGGATGGCAAGCAGAATGCGAAGGACGTCCATAGTGGCTCCGTTTGTTGTTTCAGATTGCAGATAAACGCGCTTCGGTAACAATCGTTCGCGCGAGGTGGAGGAAAGAATGACCGAGATGCGAATTGCCGCCGAAATCGTCGCGGCGGAGAATGACAAGCGTGAAGCCGCCCATCGCAGCGACTATCAGGCGCTGGGTGAAAAACTGGCCCGCAGCTCGATCGACATCGACAAGTTGACCGCGAAGGTCGCCGACTTCTTCGTCGCCGTTCCCTCCTGGGGTGTCGGCACGGGTGGCACGCGCTTTGCTCGTTTCCCCGGACTTGGCGAGCCGCGGCATATCTTCGACAAGCTTGATGACTGCGGCGTCATCCAGCAATTGACCCGCGCGACGCCGACAGTCTCGCTGCATATCCCCTGGGATAAGTCGGATCCGACGGAGCTCAAGGCCAAGGCCGATGCGCTCGGGCTCGGCTTCGATGCGATGAACTCGAACACGTTTTCGGATGGTGCCGATCAGGCGCATTCCTACAAGTTCGGTTCGCTCAGCCATGTGGACGCCGGGACCCGTCGTCAGGCGGTCGAGCATAACCTGGAATGCATCGAGATCGGCCGCACCCTGGGCTCCAAGGCCCTGACGGTGTGGATCGGCGATGGCTCCAACTTCCCGGGGCAAAGCAATTTCACCCGCCAGTTCGAGCGTTACCTTGATGCGATGCGCGACATCTACCAGGCGCTGCCGGATGACTGGCGGCTGTTCTCCGAACACAAGATGTACGAGCCGGCCTTCTATTCGACGGTCGTGCAGGACTGGGGCACGAATTACCTGATCGCACAGACGCTCGGCGACAAGGCCTTCTGCCTCGTCGATCTCGGACATCATGCGCCGAACACCAATATCGAGATGATCGTCGCGCGGCTCATCCAGTTCGGCAAGCTCGGTGGTTTCCACTTCAACGACTCGAAGTATGGCGACGACGATCTGGATGCAGGATCGGTCGAACCCTACCGCCTCTTCCTCGTCTTCAACGAACTCGTTGATGCCGAGCATCGCGGTGTGAAGGGTTTCCATCCGGCGCATATGATCGACCAAAGCCACAATGTGACCGACCCGATCGAAAGCCTGATTGCAAGCGCCAACGAGATCCGTAGAGCCTATGCGCAGGCGCTTCTGGTGGATCGCGCAGCGCTCGAAGGCTATCAGGAGGGCAATGACGCGCTGATGGCGACGGAAACACTGAAGCGAGCCTATCGCGCCGATGTCGAGCCGATCCTGGCGGAGGCGCGTCGGCGGGCCGGTGGTGCGATCGATCCGGTCGCGACCTATCGTGCGAGCGGCTACCGGGCCCGGGTTGCGGCCGAGCGTCCGGCGGTAAAGGGCGGTTCCGGCGGGATCGTCTAAGCTGGATCTCATTCTCATCTCGTGAAAACGCCCGGGCAAAACCCGGGCGTTTCCTGTTTCAGCGTTCTCCCGACGCTTTTTTCTCTTATTCTTCGCGCTGGCCCGTCAGGCTCAGCAGCAGCTGGAACAGGTTGACGAAGTTCAGGTAGAGCGAGAGGGCGCCGAAGACGGCGAGCTTTTGCTGGCTCTCCTGGTCGTAGTTTTCGGCATACTGTTCCTTGATGTTCTGCGTATCCCATGCGGTCAGACCGACAAAGACGAAGACGCCGATGACCGAGATCGCGAACTGAAGGGCGCTCGAGCCTAGGAAGATGTTGACGATCGAGGCGATGACGACACCGATCAGACCCATCATCAGGAACGAGCCGAACTGCGACAGGTCACGCTTGGTCGTGTAACCATAAAGGCTCATGGCGCCGAACATGGTTGCGGTGATGAAGAAGGTGCGCGCGATTGAGGTTCCGGTGAAGACCAGGAAGACCGAGGCCAGCGACAGACCCATCACGGCAGCAAAAGCCCAGAAGGCCATCTGCGCGGTGGCAGCCGACATCGCGTGGATGCGGAACGAGAAGAAGAAGACGAAGGCGAGCGGCGCCAGCATGACGACCCACTTCAGCGGCGTGGAGAAGATCGGCACATAGAGCGCCGGCGTCTGGCTTACCACGAAGGCAACGATGCCGGTGATGACCAGTCCGAGGCCCATGTAGTTGTAGACGCGCAGCATGTGCTTGCGCAGACCTTCGTCGAAGAGAGCCGCGGACTGGGCCTGGGCGCCGTAGCCGAAGCGGTTCTGAATGGGATCCATAGTCGATTACCTCCTTGGATGGATCAATAAAGGGTGCGGGCAAGCCTGCGGGCCTCTTCGGCCAGCTTGTCCGCGTTTTCGGTTTCGGAGATCAGCGCGTAGGCAACCTCGCCGATCTGCCAATAGGCTGCGTTGGTCCGGCCCTCCTGCTTCAGCAGCACCTGCTGAACGGCAAAATTGCCAGGCCGGACGGCGAAGAGGGACAGCCTCTCGCCGGATTGCGGTTCGACCTCGAGCTCGACGCTCGGACCATAGGTCGAGGGGAAAACCTGGGCGTCACGAACCGCCCATTCGCTCGGCATCGTGGGCAGCACGATTGCCGTGGCAGATCGGATCTCTGCCGGATCGAAGTTGTTCGTCACCGTCTGCGAGCTCATCTGCTCGCGCAGTTCGGCCGTCTGATGCGCGCGAATGGCTTCCTCAACGAACTGTGGTGGCGGCACGGAGGCCACGACTTCGCCGATGCTGCCGGGAGAAATCCAGCCATGGGCAATCCAGCCGGCACCGACGAGAAGCACAACCGCTGCCGCGCGCCGCATCACATCGATGGTGCGGGGACGGTTGAAGGCGCTTTCAAGGGCACGTGCCGCATCGCGCGTTTCCTGGCGCACGACCGACGGCATGCCGGCTAGAGCCAGCCGCAACTCGTCGCGGACCCGGAGGTCAGCCATGACTTTGGCGGCGACCGTGGGGTTTTCCGACAGGTAAGCCTCGACCTCGATACGGCGGCCGACATCCAGCTGGTCGTCGACATAGGCGTGCAGGTCGGCCTCGATCACAGGATCATGGCTGGTCATCGGGGTTTCCTCCAACGATTCTGAGGTGGGGCACGGCGCTCGTCTCCTCGCCGCCTTCCATCGCCCTCAGCCGGGCGCGGGCGCGGGAAACGCGAGACATCAATGTGCCCACGGGAATGTTAAGGACATCGGCGGCCTCCTGGTAGGAGAGCTCCTCGATGGCCACGAGATGAAGGGCTTCGCGCTGGTCTTCCGGCAGAGCGAGAAACGCGTCCCGCACCTGGGCGAGCCGGACGGAATGCTCCTGTCCAGCTGGAGCCACGGCATCGGCCAGATCGGCCACAGCATCGTGACGGCGATGGACAGCCCGGTCGCGGCGAAGCCGGTCGATATGGGTATTGTGCAGGATCGACATCAGCCAGTTGCGAATGCTGCCGCCGCTCCTGAAGCTCGACCTGCGCTCGAGCGCGCGTACCAGCGCGTCGTGAACGAGATCTTCGGCCTCATCGGGGTTTCTGGCGAGCGAACGGGCATAGCGTCGCAATGCTGCGAGCTGGCCAATCACATTGAACGGGTTCGAGTTCGTCGTCATGCCCCAGTATACGGAGCCGGTGGCAGGCTTATTCCATCAGACGCGGAAAATTTTTCAGCTGCCGGCAAGTGTGCCGATACCCCAGGCTGCGGCATAGACAAGGCCGCCCGTTGCGCCGAGCGCGAAGACACCCATGGCCACGCCGAGAACAGTGACGAGCCCGTCCCGTTCCATCAAACCGAGGGCGATCATCACTAGAGCCGCGACGGGGAGCATGTTGCCGAACGGAATGGGGAGTGCCACGGCAATGGCGAGCAGTAGCACGGGGATGCCGAGGAATGCCTGTGCCCTCGGTCCCGCGAACCGACGCATGCGGTTCTTTCGCAGGAGAGTTTCTACGCGGGCCACGAGAGGTGCGGTGTAGCGGACCATCAGGTCGATCGTGCCGCCTGAAACCTGGCGTCGGCCGAGAAAGGATGGCAGCCAGATGCGACGGAAGCCAGCAATGATCTGAAGGGAAACGATGGCCAGACAGGTTCCGAAGACCATGCCGAAGGGGCCGGGGATCGGGGTCAGCGCAGGCAGCGAGAGAATGAGGATGGCGAAAGCGATGCTGCTGCGGCCCATGGCAGACATCAATCCGTCGAGGGTAACCGAGCCCGCTTCCAGCGCTTGGGCTCGAAGGCGCGCCAGCCGTCTGGACGCCACGCCGCCTTCCAGGGCGGGATCAACTTGCGGCGCGGCGTTGGTCATTCTTCGGTTCTCCTATCTCGGCGCAGATGTAGGAGACCTAGGATGGCGCACAAGAATGCTCTCTCGCAAAGTTGAACGGCTCAGTTTCCTGCAGCGATGCGGCGTACCAGGCTGCGGAAGCTCTCCACATCACCATCCGCCTTGTCGAGAAAATCGATCGGGAAGAGAACCGCTTTGCGATTGGCCTCCGACAAAGAGGAGGTCTCAAGATCCTGTTCGGCGGCCTGCCTTGCCTCTGACATCGCCTGATGGAGATCCTCGGCGTTCAGAATGCCTTTCTCGATCATGCGACGGACAAGTGCGGAGATGGCCAGGTAGAGACCTTCCAGTTGAGGGTTCGCGGTGTTCATCTTCTACTTCCGCTTAGGGTCGTGGGTATGGTGCGTATCCCGCTCGCCACCACCGCCCGAGACATCGCTATGGTGTTTGCGATCCGATTTCGGCGCGGGCTTTTCTACTTCCAGAGGCGCCTTGGCATTCTCGTGCGATGCGCCCGGGCCGCCCTGGCGGATAGTCGATGGGCTTTTCGTCGATGTCGACATGGTCTGCTCCTATCGGTCCTGCTGATATCCCTGATGGGTCGTATTGACCTTGCTGTTGCCCTGCTGGCCCAGCTTGTCGGGGTTCTTTTCCGGCGAGAAATGCTGCTCCTCGCCCTTCTTCATCGATCCGGTCTCGCCGGTCCCCTTGTGGCTGCGGTTTTCCTCCGGAACGGGTGGCAGTTTGCTGTTCATGATGATGCTCCCTTCAATCGATCCGTCGCTTCGGATCGAGGTCGACACCCTGTTCGATTGGTTCTTCGTCGGGGTCGTCCTGCTTTGCCAGTTCGCGCTCGATCGTCCGCCGGTCACCCTCGGGCGGATCCGGCTGCAAACGGTGCGGTTCTGCGGTTTTATCTGCGGTCATATGAGCCTCCTCCATTGGTCATGCCTACCGAACGTCAGCGGCTTTCTGCGGTTCCCGAGAAACTGATGCTGTGGCGCCGGAACCTGAAAGGATCACTGCATGTTTCTCCTGTCCCGAAAACGGAGATAGCCATGAGCGAGAAGATCGAAAATGCCGGCAAGCCGGAGCCGGATGAGGACAAGACCAAGGCCGAGGACATGCCTGCGGCCGGCCCGCACGACAAGGAGGAGCTGCAGGATCCGATGAAAACGCCGGGCACGGGTTCCTTGCCGGATGTCGGCTCGCAAGGGGCGGATGTCGGCCCCGATTGAGATACCTTCAAAGAAGAAGGCCGGTGCGCACACACCGGCCTTCTGTTTCGTCTGATGCTGATATGATACGCTCAGATATTCTCGGCCACGCTTTCGTGGGCGAGACGTTCTTCCGCTTCGCGTTCTTCCCGATTGTATTTGATCGAGGACCAGAGGGAGATACCGATCAGCGCTGCGCCACCGAGGCCGGTGATGACTTCCGGGATATGCACCAGCGTCTGGACATACATGATCACCGACAGGATCAGGATCGCGTAGAAGGCGCCGTGCTCCAGATAGCGGTATTCCGCCAACGTGCCCTTTTCGACCAGCATGATGGTCATCGAGCGCACATACATGGCGCCTATGCCAAGGCCGATGGCGATGATGAACAGGTTCTGCGTCAGTGCGAAGGCGCCGATGACGCCGTCGAAGGAGAAACTGGCGTCCAGCACTTCCAGATAGATAAAGGCGCCAAGACCACCCTTCGCCGCCTCGCTCATGGCCTTCTGGGATGCGTCGAGCAGCCCGCCCAGCACTTCGACGGCGAGGAACGTCACAAGGCCGTAGATCGCCGAATAGACGAAGGTGGTGGCTTCCTCGCCCTCGAGAAGGTTGGAGAACAGCAGGATGAGCAGCAGCACGACGGCGATCTCGATGCCCTTGATGGAGGCCGAGCGCGCCATGTGCTTTTCAAGCCATTCGATCCAGTGGACGTCTTTCTCCTGATTGAAGAAGTAGGTGAGGCCGACCATCATCAGGAAGGTGCCGCCGAAGGCCGCGATCGGGAGATGGGCCTCGTTCATGATGCGGGCATATTCGGCCGGTTCGCGGGCTGCGAGAATGACCGCTTCGATGGGGCCGATCTGCGCCGCGATCACAACGATCAAAAGCGGGAAGATGATGCGCATGCCGAAGACGGCGATGATGATGCCCCAGGTAAGGAAGCGCCGCTGCCAGACCGGCGTCATGTCCTTCAGCTTGTTGGCATTGACGATCGCGTTGTCGAAGGAAAGCGAGATTTCGAGCACGGCCAGGACCCAGCAGATGAAGAAGATGGTCGCCATGCCGGCGATGGTGCCGCTCATCTGCCATCCGAGGGCGGCACCCATAACGAGGCCGATCGCGGTGACGATGAAGGCCCAGCGGAAATAGCCGAGCGTGGACGTGGCGCCTGTTGCTGCTGAGGTGCTCATGTGCGGTCCTCCAGGCTCGAGGACACAGAAATTGTGGAGATGCGAAGCGCCCTGCACGCCTTCGCACGAAGCATGATCCAAGTGTTCATTGTTCTAGAATCCGCCGGCTCAAATTGCTGGCGGTACCGACATCACGAGAGCGCCGTAAAACTCTCGCCAGAGGGGCCCGGCACCAGGTTTGGACGCGGTGATGCTGAAATCACGGCGCCTCACGTTCTTGTTAACGAACATTGCCCCGGCGTCAAGATTTATGGCGTGCAAGGACAAACAGTTGATCGTATCGGCCAAAGGCGATGGGCAGGTTGGCTTCTGGCTCCAGCAGGCCGAAGGAGGAGCATCCATGGACGACAAGCGTTCTAGTACCGGCCTTGACCGCTTTGTCGATGCGCAGAAGGACCTTTACCCTCAAGCGCTGCGCGAACTCCAGGCGGGGCAGAAACGCAGTCACTGGATGTGGTTCATCTTCCCGCAGCTCACGGGGCTCGGACGTTCGCCAACGGCGCAGTACTTCGCGCTGACGTCGCTCGACGAGGCGCGAGCCTATCTTGCTCATGCCGTGCTGGGGGAACGCCTGCGGGCGGTCACCAGCGCGGCGCTCGCGCACTCAAACCGCAGCTTGGGAGAGATCTTCGGACAGCCTGACGACATGAAGTTTCAGTCGTCCATGACGCTTTTTGCCGAGGCAGCCGAGCCGGGTGCGGGCACGCTTTTCCGGACCGCCCTCGCGGTGTTCTGCAATGGCGAGCCGGACCGAGCAACCTTGCGGCTTCTCGAGGATCAGACCGGGCCGAGCAACAGCTGAGGGTGAACTGCCAGGCTGTTGCTGACCGTGCAGATCTCTTCGGCGCGGCGGGCAATCAACCACTGCTGTTCTGATGGGATCTCGCCGTGGAAGGTCATTCGCACGGTGAAGCCGACAAAGCGGGACGGCTCGTCCGCGGACTTTTCGCCGCTGACGTCGACTTCGAGACCTTCGAAGGTGTCCGAGAACCCGAGCTCCCGGGCTGCGATCCGCGCGCTCATGCTCATACAGGCCGCGAGCGACGCCAGCAGCAGGTCCAGCGGGTTGAAGCCGGCTTGGGCTGGGCCCGTCACGATCTGAAGTTCACCGCCTGTTGCCGAGCGAATTGACGGATAGCCCGTCCGGCCCAGGCTGGCCGTTGCGCCGATCGGCCGGCTTCTCAGATCTGCCATTCGTGTCCCCATCCTGATGACGGATCAGAATAGGGGCACGATATTGCGGCGACAAGGCGGGTCAGATGCTGCTGCCGATGCGGGCCGTGCCGGTCTGGCCGTTGTCGCGGATCCATTTCAGGCGCTTGTCACCGGTGCGGATCAGTTCGAAGCACATGGGCTCGCCCTTGTACCAGCTGGTGAACTGCTGGCAGAGGCGATCGCCATTGATCCACCATTTGCCCTTGTCATTCGGCTTGGCGAAACGGCCGAGGCCCAGCGCCTCGCCGGAGCCATCCACCTGGCCATTGGGGCGATAGTTCAGCGGGAATTCGCCGCCAAAGGGTACTGCGAGATAGATGCGTTTGCCGATGATCTCGCCCTTGATGTCATTGGCAGTGAAGCGCTCGTTGGCCATGGCGGAGGGGACGGCGAAAGCGAGCGTCAGGAGCGTAATCAGTCCGGCGCGAAAGCTGCTGGTCATAACGAAGGTCTCCCGTTCAATGGGGTTAACGGGGTCTTTTACGCTCCGCATCAACAGCCGGATCACGCGCGGCAGTCACAGATGCTTCAATTGCGGACAAAGACATTGACCGAGGCGGCCCGGCCTTCCGCGTCGATGACGGTCAAGGTGGACTGGCCGGTGCCTTCCGGATGCCACTCCCCGGTTCTGCGCCGCGTGGATTCGCTCATCGGCTTGCCGTTGACCAACCAGCGGAAAGGCGCCCGTCCGGCCTGCATCTTCATGACAACAGGCAGAGCTTTCCCATCTGCACTCTTTCCAAGTTCCAGAACGGATCCCTCCAGCGGATAGACAATCTGCGGCGGGCGCTCGCGGGCCGAGACGGAGACGAGCCCGTTTGAGTCCACCGAAAAGCGCCGCAGGGACTGCGGCAGCTCGGAGGCGGCGATGCGATTGGCACCTGCCGGTGCACGCGGCAGGGCGGTTCCGGCGAGACCGGATTTGCTGAAAGCTTCGAAGAGGATGGGGGCTGCCGTCTGATATCCCGAGATGCCGGGGACGGCGGCATTGTCCGGCCGGCCGATCCAGACGCCCAGGACATAGCGGCCGTCATAACCCACGGACCAGGCGTCGCGATAACCGTAACTGGTGCCGGTCTTGTAAGCGATGCCGGCGGGCGGGCTGCCGGTTGGCGGCAGGACGTCACCGAGCACGTCTGCGATGGTCCAGGCGGCTGCGGGTTCGAAAAGCGACTCCTCGTCTATCAGTTCGGCTTTGTCGCGAATGCCGTCGCCGAGCCGGAGGGGCTGCTCGCGGTTGGCGAGACCGGCATAGAGCTGCACCAGATCCTTCAGCGTAATCCCGGCGCCGCCAAGCGCAATCGCGAGGCCCGGAGCCTCGTTCGGCGGGAGCTTCAGCGTCACCCCGGCGCGGCGCAGGCGCACCATCAGGCGGGAGGGACCGACGGCATCGAGCAGGCGCACGGCGGGCACGTTGAGCGACAGCTGCAGCGCCTGGCGGATGCTGACGTCGCCCTGGTAGTGCATGTCGAAGTTCTTCGGGCGATAGCCGAAGAAGTCGGCCGGGCGATCCTCGACGATGGTTTCCTGGGCGACGAGACCCTGCTCGAAGGCGAGGCCGTAGATGAAGGGTTTCAGCGCAGAGCCCGGAGAGCGCTCAGCCCGCGTCATGTCGATCCATCCGGAACGGGAGGCATCGAAATAGTTGGCCGCGCCGACTTCGGCGACGATCTCGCCGGTGGTGGCATCGGCCATCAGCAAAGCGAGCGAGACCTTCGGGTCGAGCTTGCGGCCCGCTTCGAGCGCCACCTTTTCCAAGGTTTCCTGGACCGGGCGGATAATGGTGGTCTGGTGGGTTTTTGCCGCGGGGGCCTTGCGTCGTGCGGCTTCCGCCAGGTGGGGCGCAAGGGCTGGAAGTTGACGCCGTGCGGTGGGGAGCGATGCGTTGAAGGCGAGTTCGACTTCCATGTCGTCGACAACGTCGGCCTCGCGGGCGCGTTCGAGAACCCGCTTGCGGGCTTCGAGTGCGTTGTCGCGATAGCGGTCCGGGCGGCGCCTTTCCGGCAGCTGGGGCAATGCGACCAGGAGGGCCGCCTCTGCTGTCGACAGGCGTTTGGGTTCCTTGCCAAACCAGGAGAGACTTGCCGCGCGCACGCCTTCGAGATTGCCGCCATAGGGGGCGTGGGTGAGATAGAGGTTGAGGATTTCCGTCTTCGACAGGCGCCGCTCGATCTGGATCGCGCGGGCGATCTGGATGAGCTTGGCGCTGATCGAGCGTTCCCGGCGCGGCTCGATCAGGCGTGCGACCTGCATCGAAAGCGTCGAGGCGCCGGAGACGATGCGGCCATTGGCGGCAAGCTGCCAGGCGGCTCGCCCCAGCGCCAGAAGATCGACGCCGGAATGGCTATCATAGCGGCGATCCTCATAGGCGACGAGCATTCGCAGCAAGGCCGGATCGACGTCATCGATTGTGGTTTCGAGCCGCCAGAGACCCTCCCGGGTCGCGAAGGCGCGCAAGAGTTGGCCATCGCGATCGAGGATTTCGGTCGAGACTTCCTGCGCCGCCTCCAGCGGGGGCGGAAAGTTTCTGTCTGCCCAGTCGAGCCCAGCGAGCGAAGCGGTGGCCGCGATGGCGACCGCCCCGATGCTGATCCCGATGCGCCGCGCCCGACCCATCAGGGTGCGGTCGAGACCGTCATCGCACCGGCCGCCGTGCGCGCCGACAGCTGCGGGCGATACATGTCTTCGACACTGGCTGCCGGCAGGTCATAGGTGCCGGGGGTGACGGCGCGGACGACATAGGCCAGCGTGATCGTGCCGTTCTCGCCTTCGCCACGATTGATGGCTGCCACGAAGCGGTCGCTGCGGAATTCGAGATGCGCCGTTTCGGTTTCGCCGATCCAGTCGAAGTTGGCGAGGGCGGCGCTATCGACCAGGCTCGGATTGTCAATCTCGAAGCCGGCGGGAAGCAGATCGGTCACCAGCAGTTGCGCCGGCCATTCGTCCTCTTCCGTCACCTCCAGCACGACGACGTAGCGCTCGTTCTGGATGACCTCGGTGATATTGGCCTCTTCGCCGGTCAGGCTATAGAAGGTCTTGCTGATCGCGAAGCCTTCGCCCCCGGCCGCCGGGGGAAGCACGGGTGCTGCGACCGTGGTGATGGCGGCGCTCACCGGATCAAGGCCGGTATTGGTCAGCGTCAGCGGCGCCTGCAGGAGCGCGTCGCCAGGGATCGTGGCGGCATAGGCGCCGGTCTTTTCCGCACCGTTTACGTCCAGCTTCAGACCCTTGTCGTCCTGCTGGAGCGCTCTGGCGGCGAGCAGCATCCAGGTCTGTTCCTGGGTGCTCAGCGTCTGCTTCGCCTTCCATTCGTCCGCCACCACCTTTGTCAGGATCGGCACGACCGGCGGAACCGGTCGGCTTTCTGCGGCAAGCGCCAGAACGCCCGCGGCATCGCGCAATGCAGAGCCATAGTCGGAGCGCGAGAAGCTGACCGGCGTGAGACGTGCCTGTTCGCTCATGCCGGCTGCATCGAGGAAGACGGCATTGGCCCGCTCGCTGTCGCCGTAAAGCGACAAGGCTGCCGCCAGATGCGCCTTGGAGAGAGGGGTGGGGAAATCACCCAGCATCGTGTCGGCGTAGTAGCGTAGATCGCTGAGCGAAGCCTTGCGGCTGCGGGCGAGCACGTAGAGCGCATAGGCGATCTCGTTGCCGCGCGTGCGGATGTCGTTGTCGTAGGCGATGCGGTTTTGCAGGTTCTGCAGCGCCTGGACGAGGGCTTCTTCCGGCACGTCGAACTTCTGCTCGCGGGCGCGGGTCAGGAAGTCGGTGACATAGGCATCCAGCCAGAGGCTTTCGGAACCGGGTGCCCAGAGGCCGAAGGAGCCGCTTGACGACTGGTAGGCGAGCACGCGGAGGATGCCATCCTGAACGCGCTTGTTGATCGCCTCGTCCTCCGGCAGGCCGGAGAGCTTGGCCAGTTCATCGAAATAGAGAAGTGGCAGCGCGCGGCTGGTTGTCTGCTCGGCGCAGCCATAGGGATAGCGGTCGAGGGCCATCAGCAGGCCCGGGATGTCGAGGCCATCGGCGCGGGCAACATTGAGGCTCACCGAGGCGCCCTGCAGCAGGCTGTCGGCGAGGAGGTCGCCATTGATGGTGAGGCTCTTGCCCGGGGCGAGCGCAATGACCTGACGCTCGGTGATCGGCAGGGTTGCCGGGCGCACCGGAAGATCGAGGGACTGGCTGACGGCGATGCCGTCGGCGCCGGAAAGCGCAATGTCGATGGCTCCGTCGCCGGGCCTGTTGGCCATCAGCGGAAGGGTGATGGTCGTTGTTTCGCCTGATGTCAGTTCCACCTGCTGGCTGTCTCCGCCACCGACGCTGACAGGACCGTCGCCGGTGACGGCGAGCGTGTAGGTGCCTGATGGAGCGTCGGTCGCTGCGATATCGAGGCGAAGGCTGCTCTCGTCAGCGGGTGCGAGGAATTTCGGCAGGCTGGCCGTTACGACCACCGGATCGCGGATGATCACGTCTGTCTCGCTGTGGCCGACGCCCGTCTTTGACCAGGCCCAGGCCATGACACGCGCCGTGCCGTTGAATTGGGGTATGTCGAAGGAGACGGTTGCCTTCCCGTCTGCATCCAGCGTCAAGGGACCCGAGAAGAAGGCCACGAGCTTTTCGCGCGGCGGGTTGCCCTGAAGGGCAACCTGTCCGCCGTCACCACCGGTGCGCAGACGCCCGGTGGCGCCCAGCGAGCCATCGATCAGGCGGCCGTAGAGATCGCGCAGTTCAAGGCCGAGGCGGCGCTGACCGAAGTAATAGGTTTCCGGATCGGGTGTCTCGTAGCGGGTGAGGTTGAGGATGCCCACGTCAACGGCAGCGACCATCACATAGGCTTCCTCACCGATGCCGGCCCCGGTCACTTCCACGGGGATTTCCAGCGGCTGGCGGGGCAGCGTCTTTTCCGGTGGTGAAAGCTTGATGGCTAGTTTGTCGGCACCCGGATCGACCGCGAGCCAGGCAATGCCGATCGCACGCGCCGGCATCCGGCTTTCCTCGGCATCACCTGGACGGAAGAGGGTTGCCGTCACATAGGCTCCGGCGCCGAATTCTGCTGTCACGGGGATCTCGATTTCCGTGCCCGTAGCCGGAACTTCGGCCACCTGGGTGGAGATCAGGGCATCCGTTCCGGAGGTGACAATGACCTGACCGGTAAAGCGCGGCGAGATCTTGAGCTTCGCTGTGTCGCCGATCTGATAGGAGGGCTTGTCCAGGCCGATTTCGAGGGCATCCGGCGTCTCGGTGGAGCTTGCGGTGACGAACCAGCCGGCATCGAAATCGACGCTGGTAACGGCGCCACCCTGTTCGACCTCCAGACGGTGGCTGCCCCAGGTGACGGGGACCGAAAGCGGGGTGCCATCGGCTGCGATGTCGACCGTGCCGTCAGCCACGAGCTTGGTCGTGGTGATCGGCTCGTAGCGCCAGGACGAGCCATCGCGGTACCACTGGTAATTTCGCTCCAGCTTGATCAGCTTCCAGCGCGCGCCCGGCAGCGCCTGACGCTGACCATCGGGGCCAAGCGCGATCAGGTTGAAGGCGGCATTGGTGTTTTCGGCCAGGTCGCCCTCGAATTCCGGCTTCACGCCGATCATTGGGCCTTCCGGCGTGACCGGCAGGGTCAGCTTGCGCTCAACCGCGCGGCCGCCGCCTTCACGCAGGCGCAGGACCACATCGGCATTGAGCAGTCGCGTCGTGGACGGCAAGTCGGTCAGGGAAACGTCGATGGTGGCCAGACCTTCGTCATCGAGGACGTCAAGGCCTTCGAGCGGCAGGCGCATGTCCTCGATGCCTTCTTCGTCGGCCAGGCCGAAGCTGTAGCGGTCGAAGTCCGGATGGCTTGTTGTCGGGCGGATCACGACTTCGCCTTCGAGCGTGAGGCCGGCCGCCGGCGCGCCATAGAGGTAACGGCCATCGGCCGCGACGGTCACGGGCTCCTCGGTCGAGATTGCCGTGGCTTCGCTTGACAGTTTCAGGTCGAGCCGATCCGGCACGAAGTCGTCGACGAGGAAGGTCGACTGGGCGATGGCCGGCTTCTTGGGATCGGTGTGGATGGCGACTGTCCAGGTGCCGCGCATGGCGTTCCCCAGGATGGGCAGATCGACGGCATAACCACCGAGTGTCTCGCTGGTCACTGCCATGCGGCGGAACTCGACACCGTCAGGTCGCGAGAAGAGGAAGGTCAGCGGCAGGCCGGAAATAGCATCGGCATTGGTGTCGCGGGCCAAAGCTGCGGCATGCACGGTTTCGCCGGGGCGATAGATCCCGCGCTCGGTCCAGGCGAGGATGTCGACTGGGCCCGGCGCCGGGCGGCCGGTAACGCCACGATCGGAGAGATCGAAGCCCGCGCGGGTCATGTCGAGGAAGACGTTGTCGTCGGCGCCGCTGCGGGCCGCAATGACGGCTGGTGCCATGGCCGCACCGCCTCGCACGAGACCGGCATCAAAGCGGGCACGGCCTTCGGCATCGGTCGTTGCGGTTGCGAGGATCTCGTTGTTCTTGGCGATCAGCTGCAGCTCGATATTGGCAAGCGGGCTCGCCGATCCCAGCGAGCGGGCGAAGACATGCAGGCCGTCAGTGCCGGCAAAGGTCGAAAGGCCGATGTCGGAGACGACGAACCATTGCGTTGCGCGGCTATCCCAATTCTCGGTGATACCGGTCGGGGAGACCGCGGTCATCACATAGATGCCGGGCTTGCGGGTCGGCAGGGCTTCCTGCAGCGGAATGCTGGTAACGACTTCCTTGTTCTGCTCGTTGGCGATCTCGACCGAGCCCTGCCAGACGAGTTCGCCCAATTCATCCTTCACGCGACCGGCGGTATAGCCGTCCATCTGGGTGAGAAATTGCGACGATGCCAAAAGCGGGGCGATGTTGCGGTCGCCAATACGGTAAAGTTCGAGATTGGCGCTTTCGCTGTTGATGGATACCAGCGGAATGCCCTGACGTGCGGAAGAGGGGAGAACAAAGGCGTCGCCGGTGAAGCGCACGGTTGCGCTGCGATCGCGGACATAGACCTCGAGTTCGACCGGGGCTTCCAGGTTTTCGTCGACCGAGGAGGGCAGGCCGGCGCGAAGCGCGAGGCGGTAGCGACCGCCATGCTCCAGGCCCTCGACGCAGATCTGGTTGTTCTTTGCTTCGAGCGCCTTGGGCGTCTTGCCGTCGAGGGTGACAAAGGACGAGTAGTCGACGCCACGCTTGACCAGCGGTTCGGAGAATTCGACGCAGGCGCGCGGTGAGGCGCTGTCGGAATCGACCGTGTTGTTGACGACGCGGAAGCCCTGGCGGGAGCGCAGATCTTCGAAGGCGGCGCGCACTTGCCCATTCGATGCGAGTTCAAGGCTTGCCTTGTAGGCGCTCAGCGCCGGGCGCCAGCTCTCGCTATTCTCGAGGGACTTTGCCAGCGTGGCGAGTGCGTCGGCGCGGGTCGAGGCCCCGCGGGTCAGCAGATAGCCGTTAATGGAGGCCATCGCCCCTTCATTGGCCATGGAATAATTGCCGGTGAGCGTGTTGGCCATCCGAGCCAATTCGAGCCAGAGTGCCGCATCATCCGCGTCGATCGCCAGCGCCCCCTTCAACGACGCCAAGGCGTAATCAATATTGCCGCTTGCGAAGGCGGCGCGCCCTGTTTCGATCAGGGTATCGCGGCCCAGTCCCTGCTGCTCCTGAGCGATGGATAGATTGGCGCGCTGGTTGCGGGCTTCCGATTTCAAATAGTCGGAAACGAAGGTCAGCGCCGGTGGAGCTCCGATGTCTTCCTCCGCCGTCTGCACGACAATCCGCCCGGCAATCGCGCCGGGGAAACTGTTCAGCTGGTCATAGTCGGACTTGAGGAAGCACCAGTTGACCTTCGGATTGTAGGTGAAGGCCCGGCAGGAGGCGTCGCCGATGCAACTCGCCTCGCATTCATCAATGGAAACATTCTTTTCCGTCCTGAGATCGAAGCCGAAATAGTCTGCATCGTCAATACGTTCGACCGTACGGATGTCCTGGGCGACGACGGGAAGGGAGAGAGGGACAAGAGCCAGAGCGAGCGTGAAAAGTGCTGAAAAACGGTTCTTGAACATGGTCCCCTCCAAGCCTGATCATGGGCTTCGGACGTTAGTCTTCGCTCATGACGGAGGCTTGTCAATCGGCAGGGGACACAGGCCGAATTCATTCTCCCAGACTGCTTACGCAGCCGGCTTGCTCCGTTCGCTGAAGGATTTGGCCTGGTCCAGGATCCAGGCGGCAAAGGTGCTTGCCGGGCCGTAAGCCATTTTCGACAGGGGGCGCACGAGGTAGTAGGCGCTTGCGCTTTTGACCTCGTGATCCCAGGCACGGACAAGCTGTCCGCTCGCCAGTTCCGGCTCAATGAGGAAGGTCGGCACCAGCGCGATGCCAAGGCCCGCATGGCAGGCCTGGACGACGTTGGAGAACTGCTCGAAGCGCATGCCACCACCCCGGCCTTCGCTGATGCCGAGGCTGGCGAACCAATGTTCCCAGGCACGGGGCCGCGAGGCCATGTCGAACAGCGGCTTCGCCAGGAGGTCTTCCGGCCGCTTGACCGGATTGGCGTCCAGAAAGGCCGGGCTGCAGACGGGCACCACCAGTTCATGCATCAGGAACTGGCAATCCGTGCCGGGCCAGTTCGGTTCGCCGATATGGATTGCGGCATCGAGCCCCGATCCCTCGAAATCGAACTGGCCGATGCGGGTGGCAAAATCCATGATGATGGTGGGGTTCTTCGACAGGAAGTCGGGGATGCGCGGCATCAGCCAGCGGGTGCCGAAGGTCGGCAAAATGGCGAGATGCAGATGGGTATCGTCACGCGTCGCCATGGCTTCGAGCGACAGCGTCCGAATGGTGGCGAGCGCATCACCGATGCCCTTGGCATAGGTTCTGCCGATCGCCGTCAGTTCGACGCCGCGATTGGTGCGCTCGAAAAGCTTGACGCCGAGCTGATCTTCGAGAAGGCCGATCTGGCGGCTGATGGCGCCTTGGGTCAGCGCCAGCTCGTTGGCGGCAGCCGAGAAACTGCCAAGCTTGGCAACGGAATCAAAGGCGGCGAGCGCGCTGGTGGACGGCAGGAAACGGCGTTGGTGTGTGAGCATGGGATATGAATAGACCTAATAGCAACATGAGTAAACATGCCTTGAATTGTGCTCAGACATGAGCAATCTGGCATAACGAAACAAATGGATGAGACCAATGAGCGAGATGCGACCCTTTTCCTGGAGTGATCCCTTCCTGATGTCCGAGGTTCTCAGCGAGGACGAGCGGATGATCCAGGATGCAGCGGCGGCCTTTGCCGAAGCCGAGCTTGCTCCCCGCGTGGCAGACGCCTATCTCGGCGAAACGGTCGAGCCGGAACTCTTCCGCCTGATGGGCAAGGCCGGTCTTCTCGGCGTCACGCTGCCGGAGAAGTATGGCGCCGCTGATGCCAATTACGTATCCTACGGTCTTGTGGCGCGTGAGATAGAGCGCATCGATTCCGGCTATCGCTCGATGATGAGCGTGCAGTCGTCGTTGGTCATCTATCCGATCTATGCCTACGGTTCGGAAGAACAGCGGGACAAGTATCTGCCAGGCCTCGTTTCCGGCGAGCTCATCGGCTGCTTCGGCCTGACGGAGCCCGATGCCGGCTCGGATCCGGGTGGCATGAAGACGCGTGCCGAGAAGATCGAGGGTGGCTACCGTCTGCGTGGCTCCAAGATGTGGATCTCCAATGCGCCGATCGCCGATGTCTTCGTCGTATGGGCGAAGTCCGAGGCGCATGGCGGCGAGATCCGTGGCTTCATTCTCGAAAAGGGGATGAAGGGGCTCTCTGCCCCGAAGATCGGCGGCAAGCTTTCGCTGCGCGCCTCCGTCACGGGTGAGATCGTCATGGATGGCGTCGAAGTCGGCGAAGATGCGCTGATGCCGAATGTCTCTGGTCTCAAGGGACCGTTCGGCTGCCTCAACCGCGCCCGCTACGGGATTTCCTGGGGCGTCATGGGCGCGGCCGAAGACTGCTGGCATCGGGCTCGCCAGTATGGTCTCGATCGAAAGCAGTTCGGCAAGCCGCTTGCCGGCACGCAGCTCTTCCAGAAGAAGCTCGCCGACATGCAGACGGAGATTGCGCTCGGCCTACTCGGTTCGCTGCGGGTCGGTCGTCTGATGGACGAACACCAGTTCGCGCCGGAGATGATCTCGATCGTCAAGCGCAACAATTGCGGCAAGGCGCTCGATATCGCCCGCATGGCCCGCGACATGCACGGCGGCAACGGCATCCAGATCGAATATCACGTCATGCGCCACGCGCAGAACCTGGAAACCGTGAACACCTACGAAGGCACGCATGACGTGCATGCCCTGATCCTCGGGCGTGCGCAGACGGGCATCCAGGCCTTCTTCTGATCGCTCATTCGAGCCTTACCAGTCTGGCGTCCCTGACTATTTATGGGTTTGGGTGCCGGACTGTCGCATTCTTGCGTCACTGGCGAAACTCCAAGATTTCAGCTTAAACATTCATATACTTGTCCGGCCATAGAAACACGTTCAGAAGCCGGGAAGATTGCTTTATGCTGATAAGCGGCGATTCCTGCTTGAGGAAGCAGGGGGCGGGTGCTTGGCACCACAGCCGGTTGTGGAGGAGGCGCCATGTATGCTCTGACAGTGCTCGACCATTCCGCGCTGGAGGTGTTCCGCAACGAGCACCCTTGGTTGGAGTTTCCCGAGGCAATTTCCGAAGTCTGCGTCTATTTCGATGACAATGGCAGTCCGACGCGTCTCACGGCGCTCCAAACCGCCTCTGGCGGCGAAACCGTTCCTGCCAATGTCGATGCCTTCGGGGCCGACATCATTCTCAGCCTCGTACGGTACGCGCCGCAAGGCACGGCAAAACACGAGGAGTGTCCCGAGGAGCGCAAGATCTGGGCCCTGCTGGAGGAGTTGCCGGTCGCCGACGGGTCAAGGCCGGTGGAGGAAGTCGAGGCCGAGCGCGCCGAGATGCTGCAGGATGCCTATGCGCTGATCCATGAGATTGCCCTTGGCAAGCTCAAAGCCCTGCTGGAGAGCGCCAAGAGTCCGCGGGAGACGCAGCGTCTCACCCATGCGATCGACAGGCTGCCGGCGCGGCTCGAGAATGTCGATGACACGCATAAACCGCAGTTTCTGGAAATCGATCTCTGGCGCTTCGTAGCCGTCCTTCGCGATGAATGGGCCATGCCCGCCGATTATGAGATTGCTTCGGGCGATGAAGCGGAAGGGCCATCTCGTGAGATGATCGAGCAGGCGGAAACCACGGCACTCTCAGGACCCGTCATCCAGGCGCTGTTCGACCTCTCGCCCGTTGCCTTTTCGATCTCCAGCATCGGGCAGAGGAGCTCGCGCTATGTCCGGGTCAACCAGGCCTATCTAGATCTCGTCGGCAAGAGCTGGGACGAGATCGGCGGCAGCGAAATGGTGGCCTCCGGCGTCGTTTCCGGCAGCGAGGCGCGGGCCGAGCGGCTGATGCTGCTTGACCGTGACGGCGGCTACACCGGGCAGCGCGGCGAGATCCGCGACGGAGCCGGCAACATGATCCCGGTCGTCATTTCCGCCCGGCGTATCTCGGTCGCCGGGCAGCTCTATGATTTCGAGGTCCTGCAGCGCGCTTCGGGCGCCTGACCTCCAACTTCTGACCTCTGGGCTTAGGCCCGGCGGAACAGGGCCATTGATCGCGCTTGTAGCTGGAAGGGCTTGCCTTCTTCCGCGATATCACCACGTCGCTCTGTGTCGAAGGTTGTCAGTTCCAGCTGCCAGTCGCCGGCTCCGGTTTCCGGCAGGACAAACTCGATGTCCTCGGCAACCGGGTTGAACAGCAGAAGCACTTCCGGCCACACGCCTTCTTCGCTTTCGAGATCCTGTCGCAGCAGCTTCAAGGCAAGCGGATTGCCGTCGAGCCAGTGCTCCGCCTCCTGATGGCCGCCCTCGACATGATACCAGTCGATGATCATGCCATCGCGCCAGCTCTCACGACGCAACAGGGGCTGGGCCTTGCGCAGGGCAATCAGCCGTCGGCTGAACTCTCTCAGCTCTTCGCAGGCTGGCGGGAGGTCTTCCCAATGCAGCCAGCTGATCTCGCTGTCCTGGCAATAGCCGTTGTTGTTGCCCATCTGCGACCGGCCGAATTCGTCGCCGGCCAAGAGCATGGGTGTACCATGCGAGAAGAACAGGGTGGCCAGGAAATTGCGCTTCTGCCGATCGCGGATCGCGTTGATCTCCGCATCGTCGGTCGGGCCTTCGTGGCCGTAATTGTGGCTGCGGTTGTGGTCGTGACCGTCGTTGTTGTCCTCGCCATTCGCTTCGTTATGCTTCTGGTCATAGGAGACGAGGTCGTTCAGAGTGAAGCCGTCATGGGCGGTGATGAAGTTGACGCTGGCCCAGGGACGGCGACCGCGAAGGTCATAGATATCACCGGAGCCAAGCAGCCGGGCGGCGAAGTCCTGAGAAGTGTTGTCCGCATTCAGCCAGTATTCGCGGGTGGAATCGCGATACTTGTCGTTCCACTCGGCCCAGCCCGGCGGGAAGCCGCCGACCTGGTAGCCGCCAGGGCCGATGTCCCAGGGCTCGCCGATCAGCTTGATCTTTGACAGCACGGGATCCTGTGTCACGGCGTCGAAGAAGCCGCCACGCTGGTCAAAGCCCTCCGGCTCGCGGCCGAGGATGGTGCCCAGGTCGAAACGGAAGCCGTCGACATGCATCTCTTCCGCCCAGTAGCGCAGGCTGTCCATCACCATCTGCAAGACGCGGGGGTGCGAGGTGTTGACCGTGTTTCCCGTCCCGGTGTCGTTGATGTAATAACGGTGATTGTCGGGCAGTGTTCGGTAGTAGGAAAAGTTGTCGATGCCCTTGAAGGAAAGGGTCGGGCCGAGTTCGTTGCCTTCCGCCGTGTGGTTATAGACGACGTCCAGGATGACCTCGATGCCGGCATCGTGGAAGGCCCGCACCATGTCTCGGAAGCCGTGGAGACCCTTGGGACCGTAGTAGCGGCTCGCCGGCGAAAAGAAGCCGATGGTGTTGTAGCCCCAGAAATTATGCAGCCCCTTGTCCATCAGGTGACTATCGTCGGGAAAGGCGTGCACCGGCAGGAGTTCGATGGAGGTGATGCCGAGGCTCTTCACATAGTCCACTGCCGCCTTGTGCCCGAGGCCTTCGAAGGTGCCGCGCAGGTTTTCCGGGATTGCCGGATGGAGCTTGGTGAAGCCTTTCACATGCGTTTCGTAAACGATGGTCTCCGCCCAGGGGATCATCTTGAACCCGTTCGTCTCGCGGCTTTCCGCCGGATCAATGACGCGGCATTTGGGGGAGCAGTCCGCACTGTCGAGTGCGTTGAAGGAGAGATCCTTTTCCTCGGCGTCGAAGTCATAGCCGAAATGGGCCTTCGACCATGCGAAGTCACCGACGATCTCACGCGCATAGGGATCGAGCAGCAGCTTGTTCGGATTGAAGCGGTGACCGTTTTCCGGCTCGTAGGGGCCGTGGACGCGGTAGCCGTAGAGCTGACCCGGCTTCACGCCCGGCAAATAGCCATGCCAGACCTCATTCGTATATTCCGGCAATTCGACCCGTGCGATCTCGACACTCCCGCTCTCGTCGAAGAGGCAGAGCTCGACGCGTTCGGCATGGGCGGAAAACAGCGCGAAATTCGTTCCCTCCCCATCAAAGCACGCGCCCAGTTTGTGCCACTCGCCCGGCGTGACATGAAAATGCGTGCTCTTGGCGTCCATCTGATCCTCTGATGTCTGGAGTTGCGCAGCTTAATCCGCAAGGCCCGCTCTTTGTTCCGCGCCGTGAGCGGCCAGGAACTTTCGTTTCTTTAGCCGGTTTGCTTGCGACACGACAGGCCCTGAACCACCAGAGGAGATGGCAATGCCAGCGAAGTCGAAAGCACAGCAAAAGGCGGCCGGTGCGGCCCTTGCGGCCAAGCGAGGGGACGCGAAGGTCTCGGATCTTAAAGGCGCGTCCCGCAGCATGGAAAAGAGCATGAGCGAGAAGGAACTCGAAGATCTCGCTTCCACGAAGCGCAAGGGTAAACCCGAGCATGCGGACGATCGTTCATGAACGGGGCTGAATTCGAGAGGGATACCGCACTTGTCACGGGTGCCGGGTCCGGGATCGGCAAAGGTGCAGCGCTGAGGCTCGCAAAAGGCGGCGCCTTTGTTGGCCTTCTGGGTCGCACGGAAGACGAGCTTGAGGAAACGCTTGCCGAGATCCGGGCCGGTGGCGGCGACGGTATGGTACTGGTCGCCGATGTCAGTCAGGCGGATCAGATGGCGGAGGCGGTCGGACGACTGATCGACGCACGAAAAGGTCTGCAGATCGTGGTTGCGAATGCCGGGATCAACGGGACATGGGCGCCGATCGACGACCTGAAGCCCGAGGAATTCGACAAGACGATCGCCATCAATCTGCGGGGCACCTATCTGACCCTGCACCATACGGTGCCGTTCCTGAAGAAGACCGGCGGGTCGATCATCGTCATGTCCTCGATCAACGGGACACGGACCTTTACCACGCCCGGTGCCACCGCTTATTCGGCGACCAAGGCGGCACAGCTTGCCATGGTGCAGCAGCTGGCACTCGAGCTGGGGCGCCACGGCATCCGCATCAATGCGATATGTCCCGGTGCCATCGAGACTGAGATCGACGACAACACAAATGTTCGCAAGAAGCGCCAGACGGAGGTGCCTGTCGAGTTTCCCGAAGGGGACATTCCTCTGACTGGCGGCGAATCCGGCACGATCGACGATATCGCCGATGTCGTGGCCTTCCTTGCTTCCGATGCCTCGAGGCATGTGACCGGAACCCCGATCTGGGTTGACGGCGGCCAGAGCCTGCTTCGATAGCGACTAGTCGTTCTCGCCAGGTTTTTCTGGAAGCTTGTTCTCAATCACCCGAAGGAGCCAGAGAACAGACAGGGCAAAGCCCGTGGCAATGAGGCCGATTTGCCAGAAGCCGAGGCCACAGGACAGTCCAATGGCGCCGGCGAACCACAAGCCGGCGCCGGTCGTCAGGCCATGCACTTCGCCTTTCGCATAGACGATCATGCCTGCCGCCAGAAAGGCGACGCCCGCCGTCACTGCTTCGATCAGGCGGATCGGGTCGAGCCTGACTTCGTTCTGGTTGAAAGCATTGTGATGCGCGATTTCGATGGTAAGGATTGCGACGATCGCCGCTGAAAGACAAACGAGGATGTGCGTCCTCAAGCCCGCAGCATGGCTCTTCCACTCTCGCTCGACCCCGATCGCGGCCCCGCAGGCCATGGCGATCAGCAGTCGAACGATAATGGCAGACAGCTCCAGAAAAGTCGCCGAGCCAAAGCTGTTCAATTCGGCGGGCATGTCGTTACCGTAAAGCCGATGCGGCTTTGTTAGTGCTTCTGTTCACCGATGGTCGAGGTGTAGGTGGCCGAGACAGGGTCGCTGGCGGGATAGGTGTCCTCCAGTCCCTCCTGCAGGGGAGAGCCGTTGCGCTCGTCGACCTTGCGCTCCTGCTGCTCCTGACGAAGGCTTTCGACGGCAGCGCTCGGCTCCTTGTCGGCAGTCTCGTCATCGTCAGCCTGATCGGAAAGACCAAAGCGGCTCGCCTGAAGCAACAGGACCTGTGCCTTCTGGACCGCGTTATCCCGCGTCAGGCCGCCGTTTTCCGTCTCGGCCATGTGAACCGAAACCTTTTCTCCGCCGTCGCCGAGAAACTCGACGATGAAGGCCGTGTGAGGCTGCGGGCTTTCAATGATTTCCGTTCCAATGATCTGCATGTGTGATCTCCGTTGTTCTGCGGAGTGAAAACGCAGGGCTTTGCATGGATGTTCCAAGGTGGGCTCGGGTTCCATCCATGCAGCGCAACATGGGAACGAAATTACGCGTTAAGTCTATGTTTACCATATCGTTTAGCAATTTAAGAAAAACTGAACAAAGCGCGGTTGAAGACGTTGTGGTGGCAAAAGGAGAACGAAGATGAGACCAGGACAGGCTTTAGCGATCGACACGATCCTCATCGTCGAGGACGACGTCTTCATTTCTATGGACGCTGCAGACGCCGTCGCACGCGCTGGTGTGAATGTCATCACGACCGAGAGTGTGCGCGATGCCCTGGAGATTCTCGATACCGAACATATCTCCGGCGCGATCCTCGATTTTCAGGTGCGGGACGGCGCGGTGACGCCGATCGTTCAGCGCTTGAGGCGCAACGGGATCCCGTTCCGCATCGTTTCGGGCTCGGCCATCAAGGAAATCGAAGAAAACGGGATACCTCAGGAACTCTGTGCGCCGAAGCCCGCCGATTACCGGCAGGTGTTGGTCTCTCTGATGAAAGACGTCCCTTCGTCAGGATCCCATAGCCGTCACTGAAGGCGGCAGGCTAACTGCGCTTTGCCATCAGGCGTTCGAGGGTGCGTTCCACGACATCCACCATGACCATGGTCTGATGGTCGACCTCGATGTTGATTGCATCGCCCACCCTGTAGCGCGGAAAGGTCGTCTGGCGCAGCGTCTCGGGAATGAGGTTGATGGTGAAGGTGTCACCTTCGGCCTCCGCGACCGTCAGGCTCGCGCCGTTCACGGCCAGATAGCCTCGCTTGAACACGTATTTCGCCCACTCTTCCGGCACGCGGAAGCGTATAAACGCTCCAGGCATTTCCATCTTCGCGGCGACGAGCTCGGCCGTGGTCGCGATATGGCCGGCGATGTTGTGGCCGCCATTCTCATCCGTCGGCTTGGCCGAGCGCTCGATGTTGACGGCGTGGCCTGCCTGAAGAGTTCCGAGATTGGTCCGTTCCAGCGTCGCGTCCATCGCATCGAAGGTAACCGTATTGCCGTCGATCGTCGTGACGGAAAGGCATACACCTTCGACCGAAACGCTGGCCCCGATCTGAAGGTCAGCCATCAGCCGTTCCGGCAGTTCAATGAAGAAGGTGGTGTAGCCGTCGTGGCGCACAATAGATTTGACAGGGGCGACGGTCTGGACGATGCCGGTATACATGGCTGCTGGTTTTCCTTCGAGAGATGCGCAGCGAAGGTAATGTCTCAATCGCCAAAGACAATCCCTGTCGAGCCGACCGCACTGTTCACCCGGGACGCTCCCTGTGGAACGCCAGCTGTCCATCGCGGTTGAGGGGCTGCGCCTTTTGACCGGCTTGCGGCTACCGCCCCTGGCGTCCTAGATCTGTCGCATCCGTATTGCAGTATCCTGTTTCTTCCTCAGTGGTGGCCAGATTCATGCCCAAAATCCTTTGCCTTGCCCTCAACCCCGCTATCGACATCTCAAGCGATGCAGAGGTGGTCCGACACACGCACAAGACACGGACCCACAATCAGCAGCAGTTTCCGGGCGGCGGCGGGATCAATGTGGCCCGGGTCATCGTCACGCTCGGCGGGACCTGTGAACTGATGTTCCTGTCGGGAGGGGCAACCGGGGAATTGCTGGAAGCCATGCTGAAGCCTTTGCCAATCGTGGAGCGGGCGTTCAAGATCCACGATCCTGTCCGGGTCGCTTTTGCGGTCCACGAAACTTCCACCAACCTCGAATATCGTTTCGTGCCGGAAGGGCCTCTGGTGAGCGACGCGGAACTCGCTCCCGTATTCGAGGCAATCGAGACGAGCGATGCAGATTATGTGGTCGCCAGCGGGAGCCTGCCCCGAGGCGCACCCGATGATACCTATGTCCGTCTGGCGGAAATCGTTGCGAAAGCGGGTGCACGCTTCGTGCTCGACACATCCGGCGCTCCGCTCGCAGAGGCCTTGTCCAGATCCAAAATGTTCCTGGTCAAGCCGAGCCTGGGCGAGTTCGAGGCGTTTCTCGGACGCAAGTTGAGCCATGACGAAGTCGGTGCGGCGGCGCAAGCCTATGCGCGAAGCGGGGCCGCCCAGTATATCGCAGTCACCCTTGGCGGCGATGGTGCCGTTCTTGCCTCGGCCGACCAGATCATTCGTCTGCCTGCCATCGAAGTGCCGGTCAATTCGGCGACCGGTGCCGGCGACAGTTTCGTGGCTGGCATGGTCTGGTCGCTTGCGCAAGGAAACACGATCGAAGACGCTTTTCTCTTCGGTCAGGCCGCGGGCGCGGCCACCGTCATGACGGCCGGTACAGAACTTTGCCGGAGGCAGGACGTCAACGATCTCTTCGAGCGGGCGCGTGCCGCGGTTTAAGCTCTCGCTGATGGTCACGGTTGCGGGAAAACCGCGCGCCGGTTGTTTTATTACTTGTCACAGATAATCAAGTTTATTATGGGGAAGGCAGCGTAAGGGCGTGCTCGTTGCGCCCGTTTTTCATCACCATTTTACAAGGAGCTCCCAATGTCGTTCATCCATTCGGGACCCTCGCTCAAGCGATTTGTGCTTCTGCTTTCTCTCGTTGCGGCAGCATCCACCGCGACGGCCCAACAAACCGCTCCCGCTGGAACAGAGCCCCGTGTGGTACTGCCGGAGACTGCGCCTTCCCAGTCGGCCACGCCCGCTCAGGCGCCCGCTGCCGCGACCCAGCCGGAGAGTTCAACCGGCGAGGCCGCCGCACCTGCAGTGCCGCCGGTCGCTCCCGCAGAGCCCTCTCAACCGGTTGCGGCCACTCCGACCACGCAGCCCGCTCCAACCGCAGCTCAACCGTCTTCGTCCGATGCCGCGCCCGTCGAAGCGCCTAATGCCGATCCTGCGCCGGCCGAGCCCTCCGCGACGCCGGTTGTTGACGAACCGGCCGCTCCGGTAGCGCAGGACGTGTCTGCGGCAGAGACCGCGATCATGCCGCATGATCTGTCACCAGAAGGCATGTTCATGGCAGCAGACTGGGTCGTGAAGTCGGTCATGATCCTGCTCGCGCTGGCCTCCGTGCTGACCTGGACCGTGTGGCTCGCCAAGTCGCTGCAGCTCTTCGGCGCCCGTGCCCGGGCAAAGCGCGGGCTGAAGGCCGTGGGTCAGGCCCGACAGCTGAGCGATGCGCTGAAGGCACTCGAAAAGCGTGGTGGCGTGGTGGCGACCATGGTGCGCGCCGCGCAGCATGAAATGAGCCTGTCGGATGCCGCGATCGATCAGGTCGGCGGCGATGGCGTGAAGGAGCGTGTGGCCTCGGCCCTGTCGCGCATTGAGGCGCGCGCGGGCCGCCAGATGTCGAACGGGACCGGTCTGCTGGCCAGCATCGGCTCGACGGCACCCTTCGTCGGCCTGTTCGGCACCGTCTGGGGCATCATGAACTCCTTCATCGGCATTGCCGAGACGCAGACGACCAATCTTGCCGTTGTGGCACCCGGCATCGCCGAGGCGCTTCTTGCGACCGCCATCGGTCTCGTTGCCGCCATTCCCGCCGTCATCATCTACAACGTCTTCGCCCGTTCCGTGACGGGTTACCGCCAGCTGCTTGCCGATGCCGGTGCCGGCATCGAGCGTCTGGTGAGCCGCGATCTCGATTTCCGCAAGAGCGCGCGGATTGCCCAGGCGGCCAAGGCCATGGCAATGGCGGCGGAGTGATCTGATGGCCGGCGGTATCAGAGAAAACAATTCGGGCGACGATCTGGCCGAGAACCACGAGATCAACGTGACGCCGTTCATCGACGTCATGCTGGTGCTGCTCATCATCTTCATGGTTGCAGCGCCGCTCTCGACGGTCGACGTGAATGTCGATCTTCCGGCCTCCACTGCAAAGCCTGCACAGCGGCCGGATGAGCCTGTCTATGTGACGCTGAAGGAAGACATGAGCCTTTCGCTCGGCAACGACACCGTGGCCCGTGATGTGCTCGGCCCGTCGCTTGATCGGATAACCGAAGGCAACAAGGACGCACGCATCTTTCTACGGGCGGACAAGACGGTCGACTACGGACAGTTCATGGAGGTCATGAACCTCCTTCGGGATGCGGGTTACCTGAAGATCGCGCTCGTCGGGCTGGAGACCGTGCCGGCGGCACCAGCAGACGCGGCCGCAGCGTCGGCGGCTGGCGTGGAGACCGCGCCATGATCGAGCCCCGCTCCACGAAGCGTGTCGTCGGCGAGGGGCTGTTGTGGACAACAGCCGGCCTCCTGATCGCGACCGCGCATGCGGGAGCGGTAGCAGTTCTCCTGCGCGAACCGGACATGGTGGTTGCCGATAGCGGACCGCCGCCTGCGATCATGATCGAACTGGCGCCCGAACCAGAAGCCGTCAACACGGAAGAGAATGAAATCTCCACGGAGCAGGTGGACGCCGAAGAGGTGAAGACCGCCACCAGCGAGCCCTTGCCCGAACCCATCCCGGAACCGGTGGAGCAGCCTCTGCCCGAACCGCCTCCGCCAGAGCCTGAGCCCGAACCGGAAGTGGCCGAAGCTCTGCCGGAGCCGCCCCCGGTGGTCGAGCCTGAACCGCTGCCGGAGCCCGAACCGGAGATCGATCCGATCGAGCAGATGGTTATGGCGGAGCTCGAAAATGTCGAGGTTCCGATCCCGATGATGCGGCCGCCTCCGCCCAAGCGGGAGGTGGAGAAGAAAGAACCCGCGCCCAAGAAAGTCGCCAAGAAACAGGTTCAGCCGCCGGCGTCTCAGGCAGCGCGCACTGCAAAAGCCGAGGTGGCCCAGTCGAACCGCAATGCTGCTGCGGCGACGGCGAATGGCGCCGGGCGCAGCGTCTCGCCGGCCAAGTGGCAGTCGCGGCTGATGTCGCATCTGGAGCGCCGCAAACGCTATCCGAGTGCATCACGTAGCAATCGCGAGGAGGGAACCGTCTATGTCCGGTTCCGGATCGACGATTCCGGCAATGTGCTGTCGGTCTCTCTGTCCAGGTCGTCCGGTTATCCGACCCTCGACAGCGCGGTGCTCGATATGGTCCGCGCTGCATCCCCGGTTCCGGCCCCGCCGGCCGGCGTGAACAAGACCATCACCGCTCCGGTGCGCTTCAACCTTCGCTAAGTCGCGGGTGCCGAAAAAGATGAAGGCCGGCGAGGTTATCGCCGGCCTTTTGTTCATTCACTCGATGTCGAACTTGACACCCTGGGCGAGGGGCAGGGTCCTGCCGTAGTTCACGGTGTTGGTCTGGCGGCGCATATAGGCCTTCCAGCTGTCGGAGCCGGACTCACGGCCGCCGCCGGTTTCCTTCTCGCCACCGAAAGCGCCACCGATTTCGGCACCCGAGGGGCCGATATTGACGTTGGCAATGCCGCAATCCGAACCACGGTCGGAGACGAAGGCTTCCGCCTCGCGGATGTCATTGGTGAAGATCGACGAGGAGAGGCCCTGCGGGACGTCGTTGTTCAGCGCCAGAGCGTCGTCGAAGTTCGCATACTTGATGACGTAGAGGATCGGCGCGAAGGTTTCCTCGACGACCGGGCCGCACTGTTCCGGCATCTCGACGAGAGCCGGACGGACGTAATAGGCCTCAGCGGACTCATCGGCGCGCACGCGGTCGCCTCCGTGCACCTTGCCGCCATTGGCCTTTGCGGCTTCGAGCGCGTGCTGCATCCGGTCGAAGGAGCCTTTGTCGATCAGCGGACCGATCAGGTTGCCTGCTTCCAGCGGGTTGCCAATGGTGACGGAGCCGTAAGCCTTGATCAGGCGCGGGACGAGCGTGTCGTAGACGCTTTCATGCACGAAGAGACGGCGCAGTGTCGTGCAGCGCTGGCCGGCGGTACCCATGGCGGCAAAAGCGACGCCACGTAGGGTCAGATCCAGATCGGCGGTCGGGCCGACGATGGCGGCATTGTTGCCGCCGAGTTCGAGGATCGAGCGGCCGAAGCGGGCAGCGACGCGCGGGCCGACGGCGCGGCCCATGGCGGTCGAGCCGGTTGCCGAGATCAGCGGGACCTTGGGGTGGTCGACGAGGATCTCGCCGATGTCGCGTCCGCCGATCAGCAGCGTCGAGAGATTGGCAGGCGCCTCGCCGCCTTGCGCGTTGTAGCGCTTCACGGCCTTTTCGAAGATCGCCTGGGTGGCGATGGCGGTGAGCGGGGTCTTTTCCGACGGCTTCCAGATCGTGGAGTTGCCGCAGACAAGTGCGAGAGCTGCATTCCAGGACCAGACGGCGACAGGGAAGTTGAAGGCCGAGATGATGCCTGTCACGCCGAGCGGGTGCCAGGTTTCCATCATGCGGTGTTCGGCACGTTCGGTCGCAATCGTCAGACCGTAGAGCTGGCGCGACAGGCCGACGGCGAAATCGCAGATGTCGATCATCTCCTGAACTTCGCCCAGGCCTTCGGAGGTGATCTTGCCGACTTCGATGGAGACGAGGCGGCCGAGTTCGCTCTTTGCCGCGCGCAGCTCTTCGCCGAGCAGGCGGATCAGTTCGCCGCGCTGCGGGGCGGGCACGAGGCGCCATTCAAGGAAGGCCTTGTGGGCTGCATCGATCGCCTTGCGGGTGTCATCTGCGGAAATCTCTGCGACCGCTGCGATGGTTTCGCCATTGATCGGCGAGCGAACCGAAAGCGTGCCGCCGGTCAGAGCCTTGGCATCCACGCCGAAGCTTGCCATCAGCGAGGCCGTTTCGGCGGAAAATTTGAGAGTGGCGAGGGTCATGATGGTCCTTCCCGTCAGGTCTACCTGGTTCTTGTTCGTTTAAAATCGTGCGCCGGCCAGATGCGCCACCTGGGCGCCCGCCTCGTACCATGCTTCCTTCAAAGTGCGGAAGGCCGGCGTTTGTGGATCGGTGAGCGGCAGGGGCAGCTCATCTTCGGAGATCTGGCCAAGGATATGGTGTGCAATCGTCTTGCCGAAGACGGTGCCCGGGGAGATGCCGCGGCCGTTATAGCCGGAGAAGCCGATGACGCCTGGCGCAAACTTGTGAAAGCGCGGGAGCGCATTGGTCGTCATGCCGATCTGGCCGTACCATTCGCTTTCGAAGGTGATGTCACCGATCTGCGGAAAGATCGTCTTCAATGCACGCTGTGCCCAGGCGCGGTGAATGGCGAGACCTGTGCCGCGCAGGGCGCCGACACTGCCGAAGACCATCCGGCCAGCCTTGTCCATGCGGAAGGAGGACAACACTTCCTTGGTATCCCAGCAGCCCTGGCGGTCCGTCAGGATCGACTTACGCAAATTATCGCTCAAGGGAACGGTCGCAAAATTGAAATAGGGCAGATGCACCTGCTCCTCGCGCACAGCGGCAAAGGGACCGTTGCTATAAGCGTCGGTTGCCACGACGATCCACTGCGCATCGACGCTGCCTTCGGAGGTCCTGACCTGCCAGCCGTCTGCCGTCCTGACATAGCTTTCGACCGGGCTTGCCGTGTGCAGCGTCGCGCCTGCCTTGATCGCGGCATGGGCAAGGCCGCGTGCATAGGCGAGTGGCTGCAAAGTGCCGGCCCGGCGATCGAGAAGCGAGCCCTGATAGGCTCGGGTGCCAATCTTCTGTTCGGTTTCCGCTTCATCGAGCAGTTCCACGGGAGCGCCGCGACGTTGCCACTGTTCGGCACGGGCCTCGATTTCCTTCCGGCCTGTGGAGCCCACGGCGCAGTGCAGCGTGCCCTGGCGTTCGAGCTCGCATTCGACGCCGTGCCGATCGATCAGCTCCATGACCACGCGTGGTCCGTTGCCGAGCAGGTCGAGCAGCCGCTCGCCATAGACGGGACCGAGCTCGCCTGGGAGATCATCCGGCATGACCCACATGCCGGCATTGATCAGGCCGACGTTCCGGCCGGCGCCGCCGAAGCCGATCTCTTTGGCTTCGAGAAGGATAACACTGGTGCCCGCTTCGGCCAGATGCAGCGCGGCGGAAAGGCCTGTATAGCCTCCACCGATAATGACGACGTCGGCCTTTGCCGCGCCTTTGAGCGGGGTCGTCTGCGGGGCGGCAGGGGCCGTCTTTTCCCATAGACCGTGGGAGCGAGGATCGTTGAGCATGGCGTGGCCCCGGATGCATGGTGCGGGGCCAGGAGTTCGGGTGGGTCTGTCCCCCGATGTCATTCCTCCCCGTACAGTCTTGTGATTTCTAGAAGAGCGTTCTACGCCACTCCAGCGATAAATTCTCAAGAGATCATTCCGAAAAGGCATGACCATGCTACCGGCGCGCCGCTTTCTTCCGTCGCTTTCTCTGCTCAGCGCCTTCGAGGCTGCCGCACGGACGGGGAGCATCACCGCCGCTGCCCGCGAGCTCGATCTCACGCAAAGTGCGGTCAGCCGTCAGATCAAGGCCCTGGAGAGCCAGCTCGGTGTCGAACTCTTTCTCAGGGAGCGACAGACGATCCGGCTGACGGTCGCTGGCGACAGCTATGCCCGTGAGATCCGGGAGGCCCTGCGGCGGATCTCCAGCGCTTCGCTCAACCTTCGCGCCAATCCCCATGGAGGCACCCTCAACCTTGCCATCCTGCCAACCTTCGGCGCGCGGTGGCTCGCGCCGCGTCTCGGCCAGTTCCTCGCTGCCAATCCCGGCATCACGATCAATCTGGTGACCCGTCTGTCACCCTTCGATTTCCGTCTGGATTCCATCGATGCCGCCATACATTTCGGGGACGCGGTCTGGCCTGGCGCGGAACTGACCTTGTTGATGCAGGAACAGACGGTGCCGGCCTGCAGTCCGGAATTCAAGCAGACGCACGGGATAGAGCAGCCCGCCGATCTCATCAAAGTGCCGCTTCTGCACCTGACGACAAGGCCCGACGCCTGGGAGCGTTGGTTCACCGAAACCGGCGCCGCATTCGACAGTCTGCACGGCATGCTTTTCGACCAGTTCGCGACAGCGTCGCAGGCGGCAATCGGTGGATTGGGGGTGGCTTTGTTGCCGACATTCCTGATCCAGGACGAGCTGAGGCGCGGTGAACTTGTGCCCGCCGTCGACCGACCGATGCAAAGCGCGCAGCGCTACTACCTGGCCTTCCCGCGAGAGCGGGCAGCCTATCCGCCACTCGTTGCCTTCCGGGACTGGATCGTCAAAGAGTTATCCAAAGCCTGATCCGATCAGGCGGCGCTTGCCGCCGCAGCAATCCAGACTGCGAAGAGGAGATGCGTCAGGTGATGAAGGGTCTGGTCGACCCCGAAGAGCCACCAGTAGGCCGCCTGATCCACCTTGAAGTGATGACGCTGCTGGATCAGCGTCTTGCAACGATCGATCGCCCCATGGACGACGAAATCGACCAAAGCCAGCCAGATGAGCGAAGGGGCCATCAGGGATGCGATCAGCAGGGTCCCTGCCGCGTGCACGCCGACATGGGCGAGAAGCGGTTTTGCCCAGGCGTGAGGGCGCTCCTTGCCTTGTGCCATCCAGCTGGTCTGGAGAAGGAAATCTGCAAGCAGATGCTTCACGATGAACAGAGCGACGGCCCAGATCAGCAAATGACTGGAGATTTGCTCCGGTATTGTCGGCATGGATATTCCTTCGGCTAACTTCTGTGTCCGAAGATAGACCACTCTTCAAAACGCTGTGAAGCTGCCATTTAGTTTACCCAGATTTGGGCTTTGCGCTTTCTTTACGCAAAATGCGTTTTTGGGAGCTGCCTGTTAGGCTCGTGGTCATTCTTGTGCCGTGGGTCACCAGCCGTCCGAAAGCACCTTTTCCAGCATCTCGACGAAGAAATCGGCGCTTTCTAGGGCAAGGCAAAGCGGCGGCTTTATTTTCAAAACATTAAGATGGTCGCCCGTCGGTTGCATGATGACGCCAAGATCGAGCAGCCGGTCGCAGATCGCAGCCGTTTCCTCTGTTGCCGGCTCCAGCGTTTCCCGGTCACGGACGAATTCCAGACCGAGATAGAGGCCCATGCCGTGGACGGTGCCGACGATCGGGAAGCGCTGGCCGAGCGCTACGAGGCGAGCTTTCAGGTGGTCGCCGACATCGCGGGCGTTTTGTTGCAGGTTCTCGTCGCGCATGATGTCCAGCACCGTCATGCCCACAACGCAGCTGACAGGGCTGCCGCCGGAGGAGGAGAAGAAGTAGCCTTCCTTTTCCAGACTGTCGGCGATCTCTCGTCTCGTGATCACAGCGCCGAGTGGTTGTCCGTTGCCCATGCCCTTGGCGACGGTGATGATATCAGGCACGACGCCCTGCTGCTCGAACCCCCAGAAGTGATGGCCAAGCCGGCCATAGCCGACCTGAACCTCGTCGGCGATGCAAAGGCCGCCATGCTGGCGCACCAGCTCGTAAACCTGATTCAGATAGCCCGGTGGCAAGGGTATTCCGCCGGCATTGCCATAGACGCTCTCGGCGATGAACCCACCCAGATGGCCACCCTGTTTCTCTATCTCGGCGATTTTCTCCGCCACCGCCTCGACATAGGCGGCCGTGGAACCTTCGCCACGATGTTTGCCGCGATAGGTGTTGGGAGAAAGCACCGGATGGACCCAATCCGGCCGAGTCTCCAGAGCGCGCGGGTTATCCGCGATGGAGGTGGAGACGGCGTCGCTTGCGACTGTCCAGCCGTGATAGGCTTCGAGCAGGCTCAGAATATTGCGGTGGCCGCTATGAGCCCAGGCGAGGCGGAGTGCGAGATCCACGGCCTCGGAACCGGAGTTCACCAGAAAGACTGTGTCGAGGCCGTCCGGCGCAAGCGAGGCGAGCCGCTCGGAAAATTCGGCGACAGCGGCGTAATGGAAGCGCGAATTGGTGTTGAGCATGGCCCATTGCCGGCCAACCGCTTCCGCGAGCCGCGGATGGCCGTGGCCGAGGATCGTGACATTGTTGACCATGTCGAGATAGGCGCGGCCATTGACGTCGAAGAGATGTTCCTTCCAGCCGCGTTCGATCTGCGGAGGCTCGCTGTAATAGTTCTTCTGTGGCTTGGCGAAGTTCTTGCGGCGTCTGTCGAGCAGCTCCTGGTTCACCGGCGCGGGGGCATCGATGCCCACGCCGAGCAGGCGGGAGGGGGAAGGGCAGATGCGGCTCCAGATGGCACTTTGCTGAGGTTTTGCAAAGAGCGGCGGAACGAGGTCCGGATCCCGGCACAGCTGGATGCGCAGACCGCCCACGCCACCGGCCGCGCCAGCAACCGCACCAATCGGATCGCCGGCCTCCACGCTTGCGCCGTCTTCGAGGCTGCAATCGATGCCATCGAGATGCAGCGAAACCTCGGGCGAGGAAAGGATCAGGTGATGGCCGTCCAGCACGATCGTCGCGTCGAAGGGAGCAACGGCCTCGGTGCCACCGGGCAAGCAGACGTCGATATGCAGCGCAAAGGTTGCCGGTGGCGTCGCCGACAGAGGCTTGGTGTAGGAAAGACGGTATTCGCCGTATCGTGTCGAGGCGACACCGGTCTCCATCGCGGCCCGCGCCAGCAGCTTCCAGTCGATTTCCTGATCAGCCCAGCTATCACGCGGAAGGTCGGGGCTCGTCACCGTGAGATCGGTCAGTCGGACATCGGCCGGCTGCAGCGCGGGGAGAAGCGGGTGAGCGATCGTGACCTCGGACTCGTCGGGAAGCGCGCCTGCTGCTTCCAGGATCGCCGCTTCCATCAGCGGGTAGGGTGCCGAGGTCGCGACTTCGAAGATGGTGCGTTCGTGCTCGATATTGCCGAGGACGTAGTCGTTGTCGGGATCGATCGACAGCTGTTGCTCGCTGCTGGCCACCAGAACGCCCGCCCGCGCCACGATAAGTGGCCATAGAGCCTTGAGCTCGGCTTCATTCAACGGGTAGCGGGCATGGAATGCCTTGATGGCCGGCAGGATGAAGAAGGGATCGCCGTCGGCGTGATGGAGCAGGGCGGCGCAGGTGACGGCAAGGTCGGCCACCAGCCAGCCGTAAAGCACGTCACCGAAGTCGATGACGCCATCCGGTGTCAGACGGCCGCTCGCGTCCGGTGTCGCAACAACATTGTCGTCAGTGATGTCGTGGTGGATCGGCTGGATGCGGAGTTCGGAGGCGAGTGGCTGCAGGCGCTTCACCGCCATGATCATGGCCTTGGCGATCCTGTCCCGCTGCTTCTGGTCGGTCACCGATTTCAGAAGATGGAGCGCGACGGGGCCGGCGCGGCGCAGATCCCATTGCAGTTCGCGATCCAGACCCTCATGGCGAAACTCCTTCAGCCCGCTGGCGACACGCGCGACAACGTCGCCAAAGGCTGCCACGACCTCTGGTGAGAGATATCTCTGACGGGTCAGGGGCTGGCCGTCGAGAAAAGACAGGAGCCTCACCCAGTAGTATTCGCCGTTGATCTCGATCTGCGGAATGAACTCGCCCGTGAGAGCGGCAACCGGTTCCGGGATCCGCAGTCCGATGTCGAGTGCCCGCAGATGGTCCATCGCCCGGTTCTGCGCATCCAGTTCATGCTGGGGATATTCCGCCCGCGTGACCTTCAGAACGAGGCGCTCGTCGCCTGCGTCGATCAGGAAGTTGCGATCCTGCTGGCTGCCGAGTTCCTGGATCTCGCCACTGAAGCCATAGAAGTCATTGAAGATGATCCTGGCATCGGCCAGCGAAACGTTTGGACGCGGCAGTTCAGTGCGCTGGAGCAGAGCCGAGTCGGCCATACGTTTCCTCCCTGGGGAATCATGACGGGAGATTAGCAGAGCGTGGTTTTGCGTCTATCCCGGAGAAATCGGGCCTGAAACGAGAAAGGGCGCCGCTGCGGCGCCCTTTGCCCTGATCAACCCATGCGCTCCGAGGCATAGGAGCCCGGGCTTGCCGGGAAGACGACCGTGCGGTTGCCATTGATGAAGGTCCGGTGGTGGATGTGTGCGTGGATCGCGCGCGCCAGCACCTGGCTTTCCACATCACGGCCGATCGAGACATAGTCTTCCGCCGACTGCGCATGGGTGATGCGGGCAACATCCTGCTCGATGATCGGGCCTTCATCGAGATCGGCCGTGACATAATGGGCGGTCGCGCCGATCAGCTTCACGCCGCGCTCGAAGGCCTGCTTGTAGGGGTTGGCACCCTTGAAGCTCGGCAGGAAGGAGTGGTGGATGTTGATGATCTTGCCCGACATCTTGCGGCACATGTCGTCGGAGAGAACCTGCATGTAGCGGGCGAGAACGATGAGCTCGGTACCCGTCTGCTCGACCAGATCCATGATCCGAGCTTCGGCTTCCGGCTTGTTTTCCTTCGTCACCTTGATGTGGTGGAAGGGGATGTCGTGGTTCACGACGACCTTCTGGTAGTCGAAGTGGTTCGAGACGACGCCGACGATGTCGATCGGGAGCGCACCGATCTTCCAGCGATAGAGCAGATCGTTCAGGCAGTGGCCGAAACGCGACACCATCAGCAGCACTTTCATGCGCTGGGCGGCGTCATAGAGGTTCCAGTTCATGCCGAACTTATCGGCGACGGCCACGAAGCCCTTTTCGAGTTTGGCTTGCGCCGCACCTTCCTCCGAGATGAAGGAGACGCGCATGAAGAACTGTCCGGTATGCAGATCGTCGAACTGGGAACTATCGACGATGTTACAGCCCTGCTCGGCAAGGTAACCCGAGATCGCCGCTACAATGCCGCGAGTGGACTGGCAGGATACGGTCAATACATAGCTCGTCATCGGTTCTCTCATCTCCTCGGCATGGCAGGGCGCCGTGTCTCTATCGCATGTCCGTCACGATCGGAAGCGTGCAACATCGCTGATTGTTATCGTCCTCCAAAGGTGGGCTTTGTTCGCCGCCGCGAGCTCCCTGCCTTTGCGATGGCCAGAGATTAGGCCAGGAAAAGCAAAACCTCGTTCCCATTGCGCCTTTCAAAGACGCATCTTCGCCGTCGTCGTGATCACGATGCATAAAACCGCTATCCATCCCTGAACTGGCCCATTGACCTTTGCAGAGCCGGCAATAACCTGCGCCAACCTCAGGCCTCGTTACGAGATGCAGATGAAATCCTCCATGACGCGCACCGCCCGCAAAGGCATGATCCTTCCCCTCGTTCGTGCGTGCGGCCTTGCTTTGGGCCTGTTGGCAACGACGTCGCAGGCCGTGCTTGCGTCCGGGACCTGTCTGCGAGGCATCAATCTCGCGGGTGCCGAGTTCGGCGAGGAGGATGGCGTCTTCGGGACGGCCTATATCTATCCGTCCGACGAGACCATCCGCTATTTCGCCGACAAGGGCTTCAACTCCGTACGCTTGCCTTTTTCCTGGTCGCGTCTGCAGACCTCTCTCAACGCGGACTTCGATGCGGATGAATTTGAGCGGCTGAAGGATACGGTGCGTCGACTGCGGGAGGCGGGGCAGATCGTTGTTCTCGATCCTCACAATTATGCCCGCTACCGCGGTGAATTGATCGGCTCGGAAGCCGTGCCTTACGAAGCCTTCGCCGATTTCTGGACCAAGCTCAGCCTCGCATTCGGCAATCAGGATGGCATCGTGTTCGGATTGATGAACGAGCCGCACACAATGCCGACGGAGCAGTGGCTGACGGGGGCGAATGTCGCGATCGCCGCCATCCGGACCACGGGTGCGCGCAACCTGATCCTCGTGCCCGGAAACTCCTGGTCGGGAGCACATAGCTGGATGGGCGAGGACTATGGTGGCGCCAACGGCGTCGTCATGCTCGGCGTGAAGGATCCGCTCGACCATTATGCTTTCGAGGTCCATCAGTATCTCGACGACGACTTCTCCGGGACCAAGGACAATTGCAGCAGGGCCGAGGATGCCATCGCCGCAATCGAGAACTACACGCAGTGGCTCCGGGACAATGGCAAGCGCGGGTACCTGGGCGAGTTCGGCGTGCCGAAGGATGAAGCCTGCATTCAGGCTCTCAGTCGCATGGTCGATACCGTCGAACGGGGGCGGGATGTGTGGATCGGATGGGCCTATTGGGCGGCAGGAGACTGGTGGCCCGCCGAGGAGGCATTGAACATCCAGCCCACGGACGCCGGCGATCGTCCGCAGCTGCAGGGCCTGTCACGGGCGCTTTCCGATTTCTCGCCGCAAGCCATGACCTGTCCCTCCCTGAGCGGAGGCGGTTGAGGCCGCCAGCCGACCGGCACTGCTGCGCACACCTGACCTTAACGGTTTTCCGTTAGGCAGGGCGCATGACATGGACCGGATATAGCCAAGACGAAGGTGCTGCATGGGGAGCATGACTGGCTTGCGACCGAGCGGCTCGACAGGCTCTGGGGGAAGCCCGCGCATCGTGCAGATCGTGCGCCAGTATGCGCCGGGCCGGGGTGGTCTTGAGGATGTGGTCTCCAACTTGAGCCGCTCGCTGGTCGAGCGCGGCGTCAATGTAAGGGTCATCACCCTCGATCGCCTGTTTCGGGAGCCCGGCATAGCCCTGCCGCCTCATGAAGTCATTGAAGGCGTCGAGGTGGTCCGCATTCCCTGGCGTGGCAGCAGCCGGTATCCCGTCGCGCCCCAGGTGTTCCGTCATATCGTCGATGCCGACCTCGTGCATGTGCACGGCATCGACTTCTTCTACGATGCGCTCGCCTGGTCCCGACCGTTTCACCGCAAGCCTTTGGTTGCCACCACGCATGGTGGGTTCTTCCATACGAAGAACCATGCGGCGATCAAGAAGCTCTGGTTCGGGACCGCGACCCGCGCCTCGGCTCTGGCTTATGATGCGATCATCTGCTGCAGCCAACCGGATCTGCGGATGTTCAAGCCGATCGCCGGCAAGAAGGCGCGGCTGATCGAGAACGGCGTCGATATCGGCAAATTCGCCGGGCTTGCGAGCGAGACACCGGTTCGGCGCATGGTGACCATCGGTCGGTTTTCGGCGAACAAGCGGCTGGACCGGCTCATCGATGCCATGCGTGCTTTGAAGGCTCAAGCCAGCGGCTGGCATCTCGATATCATCGGTTCGCCCTCCGATCAGACGGAAACGGAACTCCGTGCCGCGATCGCAGCCCAAGACCTCGGCAAGGAGATCGACCTGCATGTCGGAGTGACCAATGATCGGGTCCGCGAGATCTTCGCCAACGCGTCCTTGTTTGTCTCGGCATCGGAGTATGAAGGCTTCGGGCTCGTCGCCGTCGAGGCCATGAGCGCAGGACTGGTGCCCGTGCTTCACGAGAACGAGGCCTTCCGCGCTCTGGCAGCCCGCCATCCAGGGGTGGCAACTGCCGATTTTTCGCAGGCCGAACTGGCAGCTTCGTCGATCGAAGCGGCGTTTCAGCGGCTTTCTGCTTCGCCCACGCTCAGGTCGGAGATGATCGCGGGCGCTTCGCAGCATGGCTGGGCGGGCGTTTGCGATCAGCATGCTTCTCTCTACCGCGAGGTTCTAGGACCGCGTCTGCAGGAGGCGTTTGCCTGATGAGATCTTCTTCCAAGCGTATCCTCGTCGTCTCGGGCCATCATTTCGCCGATGCGCCGAGACGTGTCGACCTGCATTTCATCTCGGACCAACTCCGTGCGGAAGGTGCCGCGGTCGATTTCCTGATCTGCCGCCTCAGCCCGATCAGCCGTTTCATTCGGGACGGACGCTACGAGCATGCGCGCACCCGTCCGATCAATCAGTGGTTCGAGCTGGATGAGCGTCTGCAGGAGTTCGTCTGGGTCGCGCCCTTCCATCCCGTCAATCTGCGGTTCGGCTTGCTGAACGCCGTGGCTGCACCTTTTTACCGCCGCTACGGCCAGTTTCTGCCAAAGGCGGTGATCGAGCGTCTGGCCGACTACTCGCACGTCGTCATCGAGAGCGGACCTTCGCCTCTTCTGACGCGCTATCTGCATCAATACGCGCCCGCGGCCAAATTCATCTACCACGCAGCAGATCGGCTGGAGACCATTCGGGTTCACCCCTGTATTATCGACGAACTTGAGCGGACCCTGCCACTCTATGATCAGATCCGGATCATGGCAGACGCGATGCGCTCCGATTTCGGATTGCAGGACCGTGTGGTCTTCGTGCCGCACGGCATCAGCAAGATTCTGTTCGACGAGGCGTCGGTCAGCCCTTACGAAGGGGAGCGTCACGCCATCAGCGTTGGCGACATGATGTTCGATGCCAGTCTCATCGAGACGCTCGCGACCGCAAACCCCGACTGGACCTTTCACCTCTTCGGCAAGAAGGCTCTCCCCTCCCAGCCACGAGGAAACATCGTGGTGCATGGGGAGGTGTCATTTCAGACGATCGTGCCCTTCATCAAATTTGCCGATATCGGGATTGCGCCTTATCGGCCCGGTGCCGGCGCCGATTATCTCAGTCAGTCGAGCCTGAAGATGATCCAGTACAGCTACTGCCATCTTCCGATTGTGGCGCCGCGGTTTGCAGCGGCCGGTCGCGATAATGTCTGTGCCTATGATCCAGACGATCCGGCCTCCATGCGCTCCGCCTTCGAACGCGCCAAGGTCATGGACCATCTGACCATCGACACATCCGATGTTCTCACCTGGGACGAAGTGGTCGGACGGCTTTTTCACGATCCTAAGGTGTGAAGTCCTAAAACCTGATCGTCAGGCTAGCGAATGGCTTCTCCTCGCGCCGAGATGGCGCAGTGTGCCCCGTGGCTTCTGATCGTGGTCGGCACCATCTCTCGGATGCAGCCGGATCCTCTTTGTGCGGCCGGGCGCCAGATGAAACCAGTCATCCTCCGGCCGGAAGTTCTCGAGATCAAGATGGACCGACTGGGCGAACCGATCGGTGCTCAATTCTAGCCAACACACGCTGTTGATCCGGTGGAAGGCGTGTTCGATGCCGGCGGAATGCCGCGCGTGCTGACGCCCAGACGGAAAATGGAAAGCCTCCGAGAGAACGGCGCCTTCGCTATCCAATAATCTCGCAACCGTCACATCATGCGACGGCGGACCGAAGCGATAGGCATAGGTCGTATCGAAGAATGCCCCGAACAGGTTCGTGGCCGGAATGCGATGGCTGGAACGAAGGTCGAGGGACAAGGCCTTGCTCGCCGAGACGACCGGCTGCGCACCCTCTCGCAGGCAGGCAATCTCGAGTGTCACACTCTCGCTGGTCGGCCTCTCGTTGATCAGGTGGATATCCAGGCCGTTGGTGCCCTCATCCGTCAACAGAACCTGGAGCGGACAGAAGGCGCGTTTCAAGGCGTACCAGACCGGTTTAGGTTCGCCAGTCGCATCGATCACCCCCCATCCAGGGCCGGCTTCCAGATCCTGAAGTGTCCAGGTGAGCGCGCCGCGACATGACGAGCCATGTCGTCGCCATTCGGCAAAGGTTTCCGTTACCACTTCCGCTGTCGTTGCGCGGGCATGATCGAGGTAGGCTGCGGGATCTTCCCGGCGCAGGCGTGCCGGATCGACGCCATAGAGTTCTGCAAGATAATGGTCTCGAACATCTTCGAAATCCCAGGAGGCGCCGCGATCGCGTGGCACACGCGCTTTCCACCTGCTGTCGTGGACCGGAGCAACCGGCAGGTGGGCGTCGAGGGTTCGCTGCTGCGGGATATGGGCGAAGGCCAGACATTCGGCAGCGAAACGCACATTGGCGCGCCGGGCGTCTTCGAGCGGGCGCTGGTACGCACCAACGCCATAGTAATGGCCAACGCCTTCGTTCGGCACGAAGGGCATGCTGCCGCCATAGGGTGAGTTCGGGACATAGGCCACGTCGGGCCGGCGGTCCCTCACCACGCGTGGCAGCGTGGCGGTAAAGAACTCGCCTTTCCAGATGCGCTCGGGAAGACCGAGCATGGCCGCTTGCTGGAAGACCTCGCTGCCGCCGGCAACGACGGCCAGGGACGGATGGCCCTGAAGGCTCCCGAGAAGCATGTCGACTTCGCACACCGCTTTGCTCGCGAAGGTTTCATCGGAGGTCGGGTAGTCGAAATTGGCGAACATCAGGTCCTGCCAGACCATGATGCCGAGCCGATCGCAGAGGCGGAAGAAGTCGGTGGTCTCATAGGTCATGGTCCCGCCGATGCGGATCATGTTCATGTTCGCTTCGGCCGCCAGCGCGAGCCATGGTGCATAGGCTTCAGCCGTGCCCGGCAGCCGCAGGATATCGGCATTGGTCCAGACGGCCCCACGGCAGAAGACCGGGACACCGTTGACCTTCAGCCCGAAGCCTCTGCCGTCCTCGTCATGATCCACCTCGATGCGGCGGAAGCCGACGAGACCGAGGGAATGAAGACGCCCGTCGATGGCCAGCGTCACATCATGGAGCGTGGGCTCGCCATGCGTTCTTGGCCACCACGCCGCGACGGCTGGCAGATCGAGGCGGGCTCTCATTCTGCCGTCGGGCTGCCTTTCGAACTGCGCCGTACGGCCGCAACAGAGGATCGCCATTTCTGCGCCGGCCTCTTCGCGGAATTCCACGGTCAGAACGCCCGTGCCGAACTCATCGAGGTCGGCCCCAATGCGCAAATCGGCGATCGCATCGCGTGAAGGACGAATGAGCGATATCGGTCTGAAGGGACCGACAGGATGGATCTCAGGGCACCAGCCGAGCATGTGCCCGAGAAGGGTTGTTCGCACAAGGCGCAGGCCCTGGTGGTCCATCATTTGCGGGCGCCAGCGTGCTCGCGGTCCCTTTCTTTCGAGATGCGGTTGCAGGGCACGGAAACAGATGACGAGTTCGTCTTCGCCCGAGAGGTCGAGGGCCAGGTCCACCGGTTCGAACATGCTCTCGCTGGTGTGCCGCAAGACGCCATTGACGAAGATTTCCGCAATGGTCGCTAGACCCTCGAAGCGCAGCACGGCGGGACCGGGTGTTTCGCCGCTGAGCGATCTCCGGTACCAGACATCCTTCCCATGCAGGGGCGCCGGACTTGCCGGATCGAAAAGGCCGGCTTCGGTCAGTGCGGCCGCGACCGTTCCGGGAACAGATGCCTTGATGTTGAACGTATTGCGCGGAAGATCCGCGGGGACCTGATACTGCCCGGGCTCTGACATCATGAGGGTCCAGCCCTGCTCCAGGGGACGCATGTCAGCCCCCAGATAGATCGTTCCCGTCATAGGCGCGTCCTTACGTCAGTCGTTGGCCAAGATCATCCATCAGACGCTGCCAGGCCGCAATGGCCGGATCGAGTGCCGTGGCCAAGGGATCGAACTTCTTGCGGGTCACAGCCCTGGCAAGCTGGAACTGCACCGTCTTGGCGCATTCGCTGATCGCCAGAGCTTCGGCAATGGCAGAGGCGTAAGCGGCTTCATCCATCCATGCCAGATGACCGGCCAGAAGCTCGAAATTGGCGCCGAACTGGCGCAGCGTGTTGAAGGCGTATTTGTGGAAGTAGCCGAAGGGCCGTTCGGCGATTGCCTTGACCTGTGCCGGGAAAACCGCTGCGAAGGCTGCGATCGGATTGCCTTGCGGACGCCGGGCGTAGTGCCGGCGGAGAAGCGCTAATGCCGTCTCGCGCTGGTGGGCTATCGACGTGGGCGCATTCGGAAACTTGGCGAATTCCGTGTAGGGCAGGAAGGGCAACGCGCCTTCCGGCAGGTTCCGCTGGAAAACTCCGTCGAAGTCCTCGCCCTCCAGGCGGAAGAAGCCGCCATTGTGGAAGTAGTCCATGACCCGGTTTTCGACGTCGAGCCGGTTGATGCCGACCGTCGTCTTGCCGTGTTCCTGCCGGTAGCCGACGCCCTGCGTGTCGGGCATGAAGAAGCTGTCCATCTCCACGAGGCACAGGCGTCCGCGGGCGATCTGCTCGCTGACGTGGTCCTCGACGGTGTCGAAGATCGCGAGTTCTGTGACCCTGACGTCGTAGAGCTGTTCGAGGTCTTCGAGCGGCACCTTGAAGAAGGTGAACTGGTCGCCTTCGAAGTCCTGGGTCAGGGTGAAGCCAAGCATGGCTTCCGGCACACAGCCGGCCGAGGCCAGCACCTCGATCCAGAGATCGACATAGCAGTTGGTTTCCGGCCACATGCGCTCCTTTGCATGGAGAGCGTGCGGGACATAAGCATCCGGATCCAGACCGGGGAAGACCGATGTCATTGCGGGTTCAGCCCCAGAGCGTCTTGCGCACGGCTTCCGGCCAGGCTGCAACATCCAGACCATGCTGGGCGAAAAGCGCCAGCGCGATGCGCTCCAAGCCGAAGCCGACGCAGGCGGTGTGTGCAACGGAGCCGTCGGCCAGCGAGAGACCCCATTTCTGGCCGAAGGCGTCCTGATGGTAGTTGAAGCTCATGCAGGCGGTCTTGTTGGCCTGCGAGGTGACCGGGATCAGCAGTTCGAACTTCAGGTTCTGGTCCCGCTGGTTGTTGGCAAGCAGCCGGCCGGCGCGGCCGAAGAAGGGGTCGTTGGCAACATCGATCTCGACGTCGAGGCCAATGGATTTCATCATCTCGACGCCGCGATCCATCCAGGTCTGACGGAAGGTCGTGACATGGGCCTCGGTGCCCATGCAGACATATTCGCGCATGCGGAAGAGCTGCTGACGTGCAGGGTCCTTCGAGGGCTCATGGCGGAAGCAGTAGGACTGCAGGTCGAAGAGGCCACCATCCATCGAGATCGGGCCACGTTTGGCGACGGTCGGGTAAAGCGGATAGCAGGCGGCTGGGGTCAGTGCGATGTCGGTCGCTTGTTGCTCTTTCGTCCAGTCCTTGTCTTCTTCCATGCACTGCAAGAGGCTCAGATGGTCGTGATCGTTGCCGCAGAAGGAATGCACGGTGCCCGCGAGCTGCGGGAAGCTCTTCATGTAGCCGCTCTTTTCGAAATAGGCGCGGTTCATGCCGGGCGGGAAGCGGATCGCTTCGGCGCCGTCGGCACCGCCGACCTTGTCGATCAGTCGCTCGAAGGCGGCGATGACGTCTTCGAACTGGCCGCTGCGGCCGTAGAGACCGTCGACGCCCGTGTCGATCAGAAGACCGCTGTCGAAGAGGCGGTCCAGAAAGCTCACCTGCATGTCCATGTCTTTACCCCAACAATCCGGTTTCTTGCTTGTGTACGAGCAGCATCGTCGCGGTATTGCCGAGGATGCGGTCATTGGAAATCATCAGCTCCGCCGAATGAGCGTCGCGTAGGTGACGTCCCAGACTGTAGGGCGTGCCGTTCTTGTAGCCCATGATGCCGCAGATCCTCAGCGCCTGGTTGATCACCGGCAGGATCATCTCCGACGAGGCGATCTTGACGTTGTTCATGGCGACGGCGAAGCCCATGGACGACAGACGGTCCTGATCTTTCAGGGCCTGTTCGTAGGAGGTGAGGCCAGCCTGGATATTCGATCGGATGACCTGCAACTGGCTCGACATTTCTGCGAGCTGGACGAGACCCGGCGGCTGCGTGCCAGGCGCCTTGCGGGCAGCGGCACGCACGAAGGACTGCGCTTTGGCGAAGGCATCGACAGCAATGCCGTACCAGAGCGCGCTCCAGAGCAGATGCGAACTGGCGAGCATCGACTGCGCGGCGATCTCGGCGAAGGGTTTCGGCAAGATCTGTTCGGTCGGTGCTTCGCCCTTGAACAGGAAGCCATCGGAGCAGGTGCCGCGCATGCCCATCGTGTCCCAAACATGGGTCTGTTCGAGGCTGTACTGGTCTTTCAGGAATACCGTCATTACCTGATCGCTGGGCGGCGCGTCCTTGTGGGCACGCGAGGTGATGAGGATCGCGTCCGCCTGCTTGCCATAGGAAATGACCGTTGCGTCCTTCTCCAGCCGGCAGCGTTCACCCTCGACCTCGATCGCGCAGATCGAGTTGCGCAGGTTGCCGCCGATACCGCCTTCCGTCGTGGCCGAGCCCAACAGAAGCTGTTCGGCGCAGATCCGGCGCATGAAGTCTCGGTGCCAGGGGGCTTCGGTGCCGTGAGAGACCAGGCTCGACGCCTTGATCTGATGCATGGCGAAGATCATTGCGCTGGCAGCGCAGCCCTGGGCCATGATGGTGCAGAGCTCGGCGATTTCCGAGATCGATCGACCTTCACCACCGCAATCGAGAGGGATCTGGATCCCCATCAGCCGTTCCGCCTTCATGGCGTCGACCGCTTCCTTCGGGAAACGGCCGGCCTTATCGACATCGTCCGCATGCTGAGCGGCGACGGCGGCAACGCGAGATGCGCGTGCCTTCAGTGTCTTGTCCGTCGATGTGGAGGAGAGGTCCATCAGGCGACCTTTCTGTCCCCGACGATGGTTGCGACCGTCGCCTCGATGGCGGCGATGCTGGCAAAAGACTTGCGGTTCAGCAGATGGTCCGGGAACTCCATGTCGAAGGCTTCTTCCAAGCCCAGCATCAGCTGGACCGAGGCGAAGGACGACAGGCCAGCCGCATAAAGGTCGGCATCATCAGCAAGCGTATCGACAGCTACGGGAAGGCCACCGAGTTTGGTCAGCAGCGCGCGAATGGTTTCGTTCATCGTTTTCCCTCCGGTCGGACGCTCGAAATCTATTGAGCGATTTCTTACAGAGGAAAGACGAAGTTTCCGCTAAGGCTTTCGGTAAAATCAGAATGAACGAAAGCTAAGATAAAGCCTGCAGAGGTCCCAGTAGGCCGTTTCAGGGCGGAAATATGCCTGGACTAACCTTCATAGAGGTGTTCCCGGCCGTGACGGTCGAGAACGATGTACCGATTTGGTTCAACTTCGCGCAGCGCGTTCGTGCCGATTTCCACTTTGCCGTGACCACCAGGCAGATCGAGGATGTAATGGGGGATGCAGAGGCCTGAAAGTTTGCTGCGCAAGTCCCGCATGATGGCCTGGCCCTCCGCAATGGTCAGGCGGAAATGACCGGTGCCGGGCGCCATATCAGGATGGTGAAGATAGTAGGGCTTCACGCCGATCTCGACGAAAGATCGCATCAGCTCCGCCAGGGTCTCGGCATTGTCGTTGATCGACCGCAGAAGAACACTCTGGCTGACCAGCTGCACGCCGGCAGTCGAGAGTCGTCTGCAGGCCTCGCGGACCTCGGCCGTGAGTTCGCGCGGGTGGTTCACGTGCAGCGCAAGATAAAGCGTCTTGCCGCCCGTCGTCAGCGCTTCCAGGAGTTCATCGGATATGCGGGCAGGATCCACGGCCGGCACGCGACTGTGGATTCGCACTATCCGCACATGGGAGATGGTCGCAAGCTGCTGCATGACGTCGCGCAGCCTGCGGGGCGAAAGAATCAGGGGGTCTCCGCCGGTCAGGATCACTTCCCAGATGCGCGCGTCGGCGCGGACATAGTCGAGCGCCCTTTGCAGAGCCTCTGCACCGAGATTGCCGTCACCCTGGGGGCCGACCATTTCGCGACGGAAGCAGAAGCGGCAATAGACCGGACAGACATGGACGAGCTTCAGCAGTACCCGGTCGGGATAGCGGTGAACGATGCCTTCGACAGGCGAATGCGGATGATCGCCGATCGGATCCGGCCGCTCGCCCGGGTGTTCGATCAATTCGGCGGCAGACGGCACATACTGAGCGGCGATCGGATCGGCCGGCGCGCTCGTGTCGATCAAGGCGCGGACGGTCGGCGTAAGCGCGATGGCGTAGCGTTCCGCCACGGCCGTGAGGGACGCCGCCTCGTCGGCCGGCACGAGACCTTCCGACACGAGGTCGCCGACGCTGCGCAGCGTTCCCTCAGCCAAGATGGGTCTCCGCGACCGGTGCCCAGATCACCTGGTCGATCCGGAGCGCGCCGGTTGCCAGCATGACGAGACGGTCGAAGCCAAGTGCGATGCCGGATGCGTCCGGCATGCTGGCGAGCGCTTCCAGAAAGTCTTCGTCCAAAGGATAGGTCTCGCCATAGACGCGGTTTTTCTCGACCATCTCCGCTTCAAAGCGCCGGCGCTGCTCCGCCGGGTCTGTCAGTTCGCCAAAAGCATTGGCCAGTTCCACGCCGCAGGCATAAACTTCGAAGCGTTCAGCGACGCGTGGATCGTCCGCACAGGGGCGGGCAAGAGCGGCTTCTGCAACGGGATAGCGATCGAGAATGGTGACGCGGCCATCACCGAGGTTCGGCTCGACCTTTTCCACGATGACGCGGCTGAAGAGGTCGGCCCAGGTATCGTCAACCGCCGTCTTGATGCCGGCGTTTTCGAGTTCTCTTGCCAAGGCATTGCGATCCGTCGAGCCATCGACGGCAATGGTCGCCAGAAGGTCGATGCCGGCATAACGGGAGAAGGCTTCCGCGACCGAGATCCGTTCCGGCTCCGCGAAGGGGTCGACAGTCTGGCCGCCATAGGCGAACTGGCGCGTTCCTACCGTCCGGGCTGCGAGCGCGATCAGGTCGGTGCAGTCCCGCATCAGTTGCTCATAGCCTTCGCCGACCCGATACCATTCGAGCATGGTAAATTCCGGATGGTGCAGTGGGCCGCGCTCGCGGTTGCGATAGACATGCGCGAAACAGCTGATCTTCATCTCGCCTGCTGCCAGCAGCTTCTTGCAGGCGAATTCCGGCGATGTGTGCAGATAGAGCGGTACCGCGGAGCCATCATGGCCGATCGCCTCGGTCCGGAACGCATGCAAATGGGCCTCGTTGCCGGGCGATACCTGCAGGGTCGCGGTGTCCACTTCGATGAAGTCCTGTCCGGCGAAATGCGCGCGAAAAGCAGCCTGAATCCGGTTGCGGCCGATGAGGAAAGGACGGCGGTCCGCATGCACGGAAGCGCGCCACCACGGGGGGGATGATCGGCGGCTGTCAATCATGCCGGAATCTCGGTCCATTTCTCAACACGGGCTGGCTATTTTGCCGGATTTGGGTTAGTTGCGCCCGAGAAATTCAAAGAGGTCCATCGGGACCGCCGTCCTTTACGACGGGTCTTACGCAGATACAAGGAATTCCAATGGTCAAGATTATCGCCTCGTCCGTGCGCAAGGGCAATGTTCTGGATGTCGACGGCAAGCTCTACGTCGTCCTGACGGCCGAGAATTTCCATCCGGGCAAGGGCACGCCGGTCACCCAGGTGAACATGCGCCGCATCGTCGACGGTGTGAAGGTTTCGGAGCGCTGGCGCACGACCGAACAGGTCGAGCGCGCGTTCGTTGAAGATGTGAACCACCAGTTCCTTTACGAGGACGGTGAAGGCTTCCACTTCATGAACCCTGACAACTACGATCAGGTCGTTGTCGATGCCGAGACGATGGGCGATCAGAAGGCCTATCTGCAGGAAGGCATGGTCTGCATCCTCTCGATGCATGAAGGCGTCGCTCTTGCCATCCAGCTGCCGCGTCACGTGACGCTCGAGATCACCGAGACCGAGCCGGTCGTGAAGGGTCAGACGGCCTCCTCCTCCTACAAGCCCGCCATGCTTTCGAACGGCATCCGCACCATGGTGCCGCCGCATGTCGACGCTGGTACCCGCGTCGTGATCGCGACCGAAGACAATTCCTACGTCGAGCGCGCCAAGAACTAATCCGGCGCGAGACCGACAAAAACCAAAAAAGCCCGGCGTTCAACGACGCCGGGCTTTTTCGTTTCATCGACCCGAAAATGCCGGCGGGGCGCAGGGTGCCCCGCCGGCCGCTCTCGCCGGTCACGCCTGCGCCATCACGGCGCGCAGGCGGATCAGCGTCCGGCGAGAAGAGGTGTGCCGAAGTTCGACGCCTTGGAGCGCGCTGAGGCGACCTTCATGGTCCCGCCTTGCTCCAGCAACATGATCTGCTCCTTCAAGTGCAGCTTGATCTTCTTCAAGGCGCGGACCCGGATGCCATCCGGTTGCGGACGACGCTGTTCTTCATCGATCTTGGCGGCGACGATCGAGTGACGGGCTCTCAGGGCTTTCAGCAGTTGCTTCATGGCTATCTCCTTTCGTACGATCAGAATATGAGGGTGTTCGTTTGATTGTTCCAATTCATTGATTATATAAAATCCATAGGCCCTCTCTATGGAGTTGACCCCGTGCCCTTCCGACCAAGCCACCGGCAGCTGGAATATCTCGTGATGCTCGGCGAGACCGGGCATTTCGGGGAAGCCGCCAAACGCTGCAACGTCTCCCAGCCGACGCTCTCCGTGCAGGTAGCGCTTCTCGAAAAACAGCTGGGGGTGACGCTCATTGATCGCATGCCGGGTCAGGTGACCCCGACGCCCGTCGGCACCGAGATCATCACGGCCGCCAAGGTCATTCTCAGTGGTCTGGATGAGATCAGGGCGCTTGCAACCGGATCGAAGTCCAATCTTGGCGGCGCGATCCGCCTCGGCGTCGCGCCCTCCTTCGGCCCCTATTTTCTACCCTATCTTCTGCCGCCCCTTCACCAGCAGTATCCGGAGCTCAAGATCTACATTCGGGAAGACAGGCCGCGGCAGCTGGAAAAGGCCGTGCTGCAGGGGGAGACGGATTGCGGACTGGGTCCGCTGCCATCGGCTGAAGACGGTTTCGTCTCGCTGCAGATCTGTCGGGAGCGGATTCTTCTTGGCGTCCCCAAGGCGCATCCGCTGGCTGCGTTCGACAGGATCGCGCCGGATGCGCTGAAGGGCGAGAGGCTTCTCACGCTCGGTGCCGGTCACCGGCTGATGGACGAAGTGCGGCGCCTCGCGGACATGTCTGGCGCCACACTGGCCGAAGAATATGAGGGGTCCAGCCTGGATGCGATCCGGCAGATGGTGTCGATCGACATGGGCTTGTCGCTCTTTCCGGAGCTTTATGTGCGCTCTGAATTCGCCAAGGAAGACGGGATCAAGCTGCTGACGATCGACGGCTGGGAAGGCATTCGCGACATCGGCTTCTTCTGGCGCCAGTCTTCGGCACGAGGCAGCCATTTCGAGACATTAGCGCGTCTCGGACGCTCTGTGGCCGAGCGCATCTTCGAAGGCGATCAACAGAAATGAGGATCCCCGGCAGGGCCGGGGATCTTCAATCGGTCAGGCAATGCCGCCGAGGCAGATATACTTGATCTCGGTATAGTCATCCACGCCGTATTTGGAGCCTTCACGGCCGAGACCGGACTGCTTGATGCCGCCAAAGGGCGCCACTTCCGTCGAGATCAGCCCGGTGTTGACGCCGACCATGCCGTATTCGAGGGCTTCCGCCACGCGGAACACCTTGGCGATGTCCTTCGAGTAGAAGTAGGAGGCGAGGCCGAATTCGGTGGCGTTGGCAAGTTCGATCACTTCCTCTTCCGTCTCGAACTTGAAGAGCGGAGCGACGGGCCCGAAGGTTTCCTCGGTCGCCACCTTCATCGCCGTGGTGACGCCCGTCAGGATCGTCGGCTCGAAGAAGAGCTCGCCCGCCGAGGAGGGTTTTCCACCGAGAGCGATCTGAGCACCCTTGGAGACGGCGTCCGCCACGTGCTCCTTGACCTTTTCAACGGCCTTGGAGTCGATCAGCGGACCGGTGGTCACGCCCTCGGCAAATCCGTTGCCGACCTTGAGCTGGCCAACCTTTTCGGCGAGCTTCCTGGCGAAGGCGTCGTAGATGCCGGACTGGACATAAAGGCGGTTGGCGCAGACGCAGGTCTGGCCGGCATTGCGATACTTGGAGATCATCGCCCCTTCGACGGCGGCATCGAGATCCGCATCGTCGAAGACGATGAAGGGAGCATTGCCGCCGAGCTCGAGGCCGAGCTTCATGATCTGGTCGGCCCCCTGACGCATCAGGATGCGGCCGACATTGGTGGAGCCGGTGAAGGTCAGCTTGCGGACCTTGTCATTGGCGCAGAGTTCCTGGCCAACCATGGCCGCGTCGGTCGAGGTCAACACAGAGAAGAGGCCGGCGGGGAGACCTGCACGCTCGGCCAGAATGGCGATCGCCAGAGCCGATAGCGGCGTCTGGGCGGCGGGCTTCGACACCATGGCGCAACCGACGGCAAGTGCTGGCGCGACCTTGCGGGCGAGCATCGCGTTGGGGAAGTTCCATGGCGTGATCGCACCGACGACACCGACCGGCTGCTTGATGACCATGATCCGCTTGTCGGCCTGGTGGCCGGGGATGGTGTCGCCATAGACGCGCTTGGCTTCTTCGGCGAACCATTCGACATAGGATGCGCCGTAGAGGATTTCACCACGGGCTTCGGGCCAGGGCTTGCCCATCTCCATCGTCAGGATCGTCGCAAGGTCGTCGGCATTGGCGACCATCAGGTCGTTCAGCTTGCGGAGTACGGCGGCGCGCTCCTTGCCGGTCTTCTTCGCCCAGGCTTTCTGGGCCGTGTGAGCGGCATCTATCGCCTTGGTGACTTCTGCCTTGCTCACATCGGGAAGAACCGCGATGACTTCGCCCGTGGCCGGGTTGGTGACCTCGAAGGTCTTGCCCGACTGGCTTGCAGCCAGCCAGTCATTACCGACCAGCGACTTGTCGGTCGCCAGTGTCGGGTCCTTCAATTTGTCGGTCAGAATGTTCGAAAGGGTCATGCCTCAGGCTCCTGCTGCAACTTCACGGATCGAGGCTTCGATCAGATCGAGCGCCTCGTTGAAGACCTCATCCTGAATGGTGATCGGGGCGAGGAAGCGGATGACGTTGCTGTAGACGCCGCAGGTGAGCAGGATCAGGCCCTTCTCCAGCGCCTTCAGACGCACCGCATTGGTGAAATCCGCATTCGGCTTGTCGGTTCCGGGCACCTTGAACTCGACGGCGTTCATGAAGCCGAGGCCGCGGATGTCCATGATATGCGGAACATCCGCGCGGATGGCTTCCAGACGCTGCTTCAGGCGGCTGCCGAGCTGGTTGGCGCGATCGCAGAGGTTTTCTTCGTCGATCACGTCGAGAACGGCATGGGCGGCGGCGATCGCCAGCGGGTTGCCGGCATAGGTGCCGCCGAGACCGCCGGGGCCGGGCGCGTCCATGAGTTCGGCGCGGCCTGTGACGGCCGAGAGCGGGAAGCCGCCGGCGAGGCTCTTTGCCATCGTCGTCAGGTCCGGCACGACGTCATAGTGCTCCATGGCAAACAGCTTGCCTGTGCGGGCAAAGCCGGTCTGCACTTCGTCCGCGACAAGCAGGATGCCGTGTTCGTCGCAGATCTCGCGCAGTGCCTTCATCAGCGGGCGCGGCACGTCGTAGAAGCCGCCTTCGCCCTGGACCGGCTCGACGATGATGGCCGCAACGCGCTTCGGGTCAACATCGGCCTTGAACAGCTTGTCGAGAACGTCGAGCGAGGTCTCGACATCAATGCCGTGCATCTCGAGCGGGAAGGGCACGTGGAAGACGTCGCCCATCATCGGGCCGAAGCCGACCTTGTAGGGCACGACCTTGCCGGTCAGTGCCATACCGAGGAAGGTGCGGCCGTGGAAGCCGCCGGTAAAGGCGATCACGGCAGAGCGGCCGGTGGCGCAGCGGGCGATCTTGATTGCGTTCTCGACGGCTTCGGCGCCGGTCGTTGCGAAGATCGTCTTCTTCTCGAAGTTGCCGGGGACCATCTTGTTCAGGCGCTCGGCAAGCGCGACGTAGTTTTCGTAAGGGACGACCTGATGGCAGGTGTGGGTGAAGCGGTCGAGCTGGTTCTTGACTGCTTCAACGACCTTCGGGTGGCGATGCCCGGTGTTGAGTACGGCAATGCCGCCAGCGAAATCGATGAAGCGGCGGCCTTCGACGTCCCAGATTTCCGAGTTCTCTGCCTTGTCGGCATAGATCTGCGTGGTCATGCCGACGCCGCGGGAGATGGCGTCATTCTTGCGGGCTGAGATTTCGGCGTTCTTCATCGTTTTCGTCCTGTGCGAAGGGTTGCCAGAGGCGTCATCGACAAGGTTGATCGCCCGGTTTCATATTTCCTACATTTTTTCTGTAGACTTGCAATATGTCCTGTCGGCATTATCACGCGTGACTGCGACATTTGATCGAGGGCAGCGTGGACGATATCCGGTTCAAGATTGCGGAGGCAGCGCGCATGGCGGGCGTTTCGCCCTCGACGCTGCGGCTCTGGGAAAGCCAGGAACTGATCCAGCCTCTTCGCACCGAGACGGGGCAGCGGCTTTATGATCGCGCCCTGGTGGATCGGTTGAAGCAGATTGCTTGGCTTCGGAGCGAGAAGGGGCTCAATCCCGCGGCGATCCGCGAGACCCTTCGTGACTTGCCGGAAGCCGACGACGATACCGGCGAGGCAGAGGACGACGCTTCCGACATCCGGCCGGGCACCCGCATGCGGCGTCTGCGGCGGGAGGCCGGCAAGACGCTTGAGACTGTCGCTCAGGCAACCAGCGTATCCATCTCCCAGCTCTCGACCTTCGAACGTACCTCCCAGGGCCTTTCGTTCACCGCGCTGCACGAGGTTGCCCGCCACCTCGGCACGACGCTGGCCTCGCTCAGCGGACAGGAGGAGGGCAGGGGCGGGGAGAGCCTGATCCGCGAAGGGAAATGGGCTTCCTGGCCAACCACTTCATCCGGTGTCGCGGTTCAGGTCCTGGCCGAAGGGCGCAACATGATGGAGTGCAACCGGTTCCAGCTTGCACCGGGCGCTTCAAGCGAGGGCGCCTATCAGCATGAGGGAGAGGAGTTCATCCATATGTTGTCGGGAAGCCTGGAGATCATCCTCGACGGTGACCAGTTCTTCGAACTGCATGCCGGCGACAGCTTCTATTTCGAAAGCCGCAGGCCGCATTCGTGGCGCAATATCTCAAGCGGCGAGACCGTGCTCATCTGGATCAATACGCCCGCCACTTTCTGAACTCTGGACAAAGAAAAGCCCGGCGACCTTTTCAGGTGCCGGGCTTTCTTATCGTCTGGTTCAGGACGCTTACTTGCTGGCGACGACGGTCTTTGCGCCGTCCCATGCGTAGCCGCCGCCGATGGCGACGTTGAGGGCGACATAGCCGTTGGCCAACTGCTGCACAGCCTGGGCGAGGCTCGCCTGGGCGCTGGCAACGTTGCGCTGGGCATCCAGCACGTCGAGAAGCGAGGAGGCGCCATCACGGTAGCTTGCCGTTGCAAGCGACAGGGCCTCTTCATAGGAGCGGACGGTGGCGGTCAGTGCCGAAACGGTCTGACGCGTGCGGTTGACGGCCACGAGGGCGTTCTCCACTTCCTCGACCGCGCCGAGAACAGTCTGCTTCCAGGCGAGATAGGCTTCCCGCGCTGCCGCTTCCCGTGCCTTGATGTTGGCGCGACGGGCACCCGCATCGAAGATCGGCAAGTCAAGGGTCGGTCCGAAGCCCCAGGTTGTGACTCCACCGTTTGCAGCGGAGGTCACAATGTAGCTGGGTGAAATCGAGCCGCTCAAGGAAATAGACGGGTAAAGAGCGGCTTCAGCCACGCCGATTTCGGCCGTTGCCGCTGCGAGATTACGCTCGGCTGCGCGAATATCCGGACGGTTGCGGATCAGGTCGGCAGGAACACCGGCATTCACGCTGCGGCGGAAGTAGGGCTGAGATGCGCCCTTCTGCAGGTCTGCGAGAAGGCTCGTCGCCGGAAGGCCGAGCAGAAGCGCGATCCGGTGCACAGACTGGCGGAACGAGATCTCGAGTGCGGGGATCTCAGCCAGCGTCGAATTCACGAGACCTTCCGACTGGACCACGTCGAGGCGGGAAGCCGCACCGGCTTCAAGCTGCAGGCGCGTCAATTCCAGCGTTTCCCTGCGGGACCCGAGGTTCTTGCGGGCAATCGCGATGCGCTCCTGATAGTAGCGGGCATCGACATAGGCCGTCACGACGCTCGACAGGAAGGTCAGACGTGCGACGTCGGCGCTGGCATAGGCCGCGTCGAGCGATGCCTTGGCGCTCTCCTTCGAGCGTCTATACTGACCAAAGAGATCTAGGAGCCATGAAACGCTTGCCGTTCCGCTAGTGGTGTTACGTGTAGGGCTATCTTGGCCACTTTGACCGGAACCGTCGAAGTCACCAGTGCCGCTGCTGCCAGAGGTCTGGTGTTGCCCAGAAACCGAGAGCTGCGGGAATGCCGCCGAATCGGCGGATTCGAAGTTCGCTTCAGCCGAGGTGATGCGCTCGATCGCCTGTAGAACATCCAGGTTCTGGTCGAGGCCCTGATCAACCAGAGTGTTCAGGCGGCGGTCGTTGAATGCCGTCCACCAGGGCTGCAGCGTTACGTCTGCAGCAGCCCGCGTGCTGCCTTCGGAAAACTTGATCGGGAGTGCCGTTTGGGGCGTCTCGTAATCCGGTCCGACGACACAACCGGAAAGGAGGAGCATTGCGAGAGGTGCGGCGGCGCGAATTTTCAGCATCACGTGTTCCTGTATTGGTCCCCCGGTCTTGCCGCGGAAGGATCTCTGGATACCTTTGCCGGCGACCGCTATACTCACGCAGGCTACCGCAGCAGCCTACGCAATAATTCCTTAACGTAGTTTGTCAATCATCCCTTAGACAGCTCATCTTTCGGTTTTGCACCGCCGAAAAGTTGCCGAATGATCACAAAAAACGACGGCACGAAGAAGATTCCGAGCGCCGTTGCGGTCAACATGCCGCCTAGAACGCCAATACCGATCGAATTCTGCGCAGCGGAACCCGCGCCGGTCGCAATAGCCAATGGCACAACGCCGAGGATGAAGGCGAGAGATGTCATGATAATCGGGCGCAAACGAAGCTTTGCGGCTTCGAGTGTTGCATCAATGACACTCAATCCGGCCGCCTGACGGTCCTTTGCGAACTCCACGATGAGAATCGCATTCTTGGCAGCCAGACCGATCGTGGTAAGCAGGCCGACCTTGAAGTAGACGTCGTTTGACTGACCGAACAGGGTTGCCGCGGCGACCGCTCCGAGCACGCCGACCGGCACCGCCATGATGACCGAGAACGGGATGGACCAGCTCTCGTAAAGGGCGGCAAGGCAGAGGAAGACGATCAGAACGGACAGAGCATAGAGCAGCGGCGCCTGAGAGCCGGACAGTCGCTCCTGGTAGGAGATGCCCTGCCAGGCGACGGTGTAGCCGCCATCCATGGCAGCGGTCAGCTCTTCCATCGTGTCCATGGCCGTGCCGGAACTGACGCCTGCGCCGGCTGCACCTTCCATCGAGATCGCACCAACGCCATTGAACCGGCTGAGCGTCGGAGCGCCACTGATCCACTGGGTTTTGACGAAAGAGGAGAAAGGCACCATTTCGCCGTTGCTGTTGCGGGCATGCCAGTCGTTGATCGCCGTTTCCTGCATGCGGTAGCGCGCGTCACCCTGCACATAGACCGGCTTCAGCTCGCCGTTCAGGGTGAAGTCGTTGACGTCACGGCCCGCAAAGATCGTCGACAGCATGTTGTTGACGGTTGCGATGTCGAGACCCATGGCGCCCATCTTTTCCTGATCAAGCAGGAATTTCAGCTGGGTTTCCGCCGGCGGGTTGTTGGAGCGCAGCGAGCTAATAGCGGAGTTGGAGCTGCCGGCCTGCATCAATTGCTGCGAGGCGGCGGTCAGCGCTTCGGTGCCGTTCTTGCCGCTGTCGACGAGGTACATCGAGAAGCCGCTCGAGGTTCCGAGACCCGGGATCGCAGGCGGCTGCAGCGGGAAGACCTGGGCATCACGCAGGGTGAAGAAATACCCCATGGCACGCTGCACGATTGCCGAAGCCGCGAGTTCTGGCTCTTCACGCAGCTCGAAATCCTTCAGCTTGGCGAAGACGAGCGCGTAGTTCTGGCCCGACCCGGTGAAAGAGAAGCCGGAGACCGAGAAAACGTCCTGGATCGCGTCCTTCTCCTGATCGAGATAGTAGTCCTCGATCTTCTTGATGATCTCTTCCGTCCGCGTGACGGTTGCGCCGTTCGGCAGCTGCACGATGGTCATCAACACGCCCTGGTCTTCCTGCGGGAGGAAGGAGGACGGGAGACGCAGGAAGAGCCAGCTCATGCCGCCGATCACGATCACGAACATCAGCATGACGCGGAGCGGGCGCTTCAGGAGATAGCCGATGGAGGAGACATAGCCGCCGGTGGCACTGTCGAAGTTCCGGTTGAACCAGCCGCCAAGGCCGCGCTTCTGCTTGTGGTGGTCGATCGGCTTCAACATCGTGGCGCAGAGCGCCGGTGTGAGGACGATAGCCACAAGCGCCGAGAGCAGCATGGCCGAAACGATGGTGACCGAGAACTGGCGGTAGATGATGCCCGTCGAGCCGCCGAAGAATGCCATCGGAATGAAGACGGCGGTCAGGACGAGCGCGATGCCGACGATTGCGCCGGTGATCTCGCCCATCGACTTCTGGGTCGCCTCGAGCGGAGAGAGCCCTTCTTCCGACATGATGCGCTCGACGTTTTCCACGACGACGATCGCGTCATCGACCAGAAGGCCGATCGCAAGCACCATGGCGAACATGGTGAGCGTGTTGATGGAATAACCCGTGATCGCAAGGATGCCGAAGGTACCGAGCAGAACGACTGGGACGGCAATCATCGGAATGATGGTGGCGCGCAGGTTCTGCAGGAAGACGAGCAGCACCACGAAGACCAGCACGATCGCTTCGAGCAGCGTGTGAACGACCTTCTCGATCGACAGCTGGACGAATGGCGTTGTGTCATAGGGATAGGTGATGACCACGTTTTCCGGCAGTGACGGCCCGATGGTTTCGAGCTGCGACTTGACGAGGGCCGCCGTATCCAGCGCGTTGGCGCCGGTCGCGAGGTTCACGGCAAAGCCGGTTGCCGGATTTCGGTTGGAGCGGGTCTTGGTGCCGTAGCTTTCCTGGCCGATCTCGATGCGGGCGACATCGCTCAGGCGAACCGTCGCGCCGTCCGTTTCCGTCTTCAGGATGATCGACTCGAAGTCGGAGACCGACTGCAACTGGCTCTGAGCCGTGACCGTTACGGTCAGCTGCTGGCCGGCCGGGGCGGGCTGGCTGCCCAGCGCGCCGACGGAGACCTGCGTGTTCTGCGCCTGGATTGCGGTGGTGACATCCGTGGGGGTCAGCTGGAACTTGTTGAGCTGGAACGGATCCAGCCAGACGCGCATTGCATAGCCCGTACCGAAGACCTGAATGCTGCCTACGCCTTCGAGGCGCTTGATCTGGTCTTCGATCTGGGACGAGAAGATATCACCAAGCTCGACGTTGCTGCGGGCGCCATCCGTCGAGACGAGTGCGCCGACGAGCAGGATGCTCGATGTCGAACGCGTCACCGAAATGCCGGAGGTCTGCACGATATCCGGCAGCTGCGCCTGTACCAGCTGGAGCTTGTTCTGAACCTGAACCTGGGCGATTTCCGGATCGATGGAGTTGCCGAAGGTCAGCGTCACGGTTGCCGAGCCGGTGCTAGACGACGAGGTCATATAGGTCAGATCGTCGAGACCGGTCATTCCGTCCTCGATGATCGAGGTTACGGATTTCTCGACGGTCTCTGCGCTGGCGCCGTTATAGCTTGCCGAGATCTGCACCGTCGTCGGTGCGATTTCCGGATACTGGGCGATCGACAGGGTCGAGATCGCCAATGCGCCCCCGAGCATGATGATGATCGCGATCACCCAAGCGAAGATCGGGCGACGGATGAAATATTGGGCCATGGGTTATCCTCTACGCCTCGGTTGCCTTGCCTGTCGCACAATTAAGGTTGTGCAGCAGGAGCAGCAGCCGGGGCCGCGGTCTCTTCGACGAGCCCGTCCGCATTGATCTTCGCCTCGACAGGCTGAACGGGTGCACCGTCGCCGATCCACTGGAAGCCGTCGACGATCAGCTTGTCGCCATCTTCGATACCGGAGGCGACGAGCCAATTGTCACCGGAAACCTCGGCATTCTCGAAGGTCCGCGTTTCGACCTTGTTGTCAGCGGTCACGAATTTCGCCGTCAGCTCGCCGTTCGGGCTGCGCGTGGCCGCCCGCTGCGGGATGAGAAAGCCTTGCTCGACGCCGACATCGACGGTTGCCCGGACATACATGCCCGGCAGGATCAGGCTGTCGGGATTGTCGAAAAGGGCGCGGATCGAGAATGTACCGGTGGTCTGGCTGACGGCCAGTTCCGACATGTCGAGCTTGCCGACGATCGGATACTCGATGCCGTCTTCCAGTGTCAGGCGGATGTTTGTGGTCTCGCTGTCGGTCTGATCGATGCGGCCGGCCTTGATCGCCTCGCGCAGCCGCAGCAGGTTTACGCTCGATTCCGTCAGGTCGATGTAAATCGGATCAAGACGGCGCAGTGTCATCAGGCTGTCGGTCTGGTTGGCGGTCACGACATTGCCGATGGAGTAGCGCGAAGCCGTCGTCACGCCTTCGAAAGGGGCCCTGATTTCGGTCAGACCCAGCTCGATCTCGGCGGACCGCAAGGCGGCCTTCGCCTGGGCAACATCTGCTTCGGCCTGAAGCAGGGTCACACGGGCGTTTTCAAGCTCGACCTGCGTGGCGCCGCTGCCGACAAGGCGTTCCTGACGGGCAAGGTTGGATTGAGCGGTCGGAACGCCGGCTTCTGCCTTCTGCAGGCTGGCCTGCGCCTGGGCGACCGCTGCGCGATAGGTGTCGTCCTCGATCTTGAAGAGCAGATCGCCGGCCTGGACCTCGCTGCCTTCCTTGAAGGCAATTTCCTTGATGATGCCGCTGACGCGCGGACGGATCTCTGCCATCTGGAATGCGGAGGCACGACCGGGCAGGGTTGTCGTGAGCTCGTGGGATTCCTTCTTCATCACCACGACGCTGACGGCCGCCGGTGGGCGTTCACCGCCGCCGGCTGCAGCTCCACCACCTCCCTGAGCCGCCTCCTGTTCGGAGCAGCCGGCGAGGGCTGCAGTGCAGATGACGAGAGCGGAAGCAAGTCTGAGGCTTGGGCGCATCAAATAATCCCATACAGATGGTCAGGCATTGAACGAGAGCAGTCCTGTCCTGCTTCATCGGAATCAGGGCATGACGGAACTATGGAGGCGTCCGTTGAAGGAGGTCTCCATCATGATCGAAGTGACGTAAGTCAAGAAACGTCACTTTGCAAGCGGCGACCGCAATGCAGCATCGATGAGGCGGACGACTTCCCGACAGCGTGTTGCCATTATGTCAGCCTTCTCCATCCCTGTCATGACAGGATGAATGACACAGGCGAGCGCATCGAAGGTGGCGTTGGCCAGGCGCGGGATATCATCCGCGTGATAGACACCTTCCTCGACGCCGGCCGCAATGATCTCGCCGATCATGCCGACAACGATCTGGCGGAATCGGTCGCCGCAATCCAGTTCTTCGGTGATCGTTACAAGGATCATCTCGAACACGAAGGGAGCATCCACCTGCTCGGAAAGGTGTTCGTCCATCAGGTGCTGGGCAAGTGCGTAGAGCCGCTCCGGCGCCGGCCTGTCGCTGGCGAGGGCCTTCAAGGCATTCAGCGTCTGTTCGATGGCGCGGGTGGCGATCGCATCCACAAGACTTGTCTTGGTGCGGAAATGCTTGAACACGTTGGCCGGCGACATCGAAAGCTCTGTCGCGATGTCCGCAATGGATACGCTGGCATAGCCCTGAGCGCGGAACATGCGTTCGGCCGTGTTCAAAATCTCCTCGCGCGTTTCCTCCGCCGGCCGTCTTGGCCTGCGCATGGCAGCACCCGCTCCAGCCGAAGGGCAGCAGGTGAGAGGCCTTACGCGAGGATCATGATTCATAGTCCACCCTTTCTCAGGGGAGGTACGAGGTCAGATTGTGACGGACACGGGCCCAGGGACTTTCGCCGCTGTCATCGGGCACGAATGCCATTCCCGTGATCGCTTCGTACGCCTTGATATAGACACGCGATGTCTCTTCGACCAGCGCTTGTGGAATTTCCGGGATCTCATCGACATAGGGGTCACATCTCTCGGCGACCCAGGCGCGCACGAAGTCCTTGTCGAAGCTCTGGGGACGCTCACCCTTTTCAAAGCTCGCCTGATAGCTGTCCGCGATCCAGTAGCGGCTGCTGTCAGGGGTGTGGATTTCGTCCGCCAGAATGATCGTGCCGTTCTCGTCCGTCCCGAATTCGTATTTCGTGTCGACGAGAATGAGGCCGCGTTTGGCCGCCAGTTCCTGACCGCGTGCAAAGAGCGCGAGCGCATAGCGGGACAAGGTCTCCCACTGGTCGGCGGTCAGCAGCTTCTTCTCCACGATTTCGGACGGTGTCAGCGGCTCGTCATGGCCACCGTCGAATTCCTTGCTGGTCGGCGTGATGATCGGGGTCGGAAGCTTCTCATTGTCCCGCATGCCGTCGGGAAGGGTGATCCCGTACATCTGGCGCTCACCCTTCTTATAGAGAGTGAGGATCGAGGTGCCCGTCGTACCGGCGAGATAACCGCGGACAACAATCTCGACGGGGAGGATATCGAGGCGCTTGCCGACAACGACATTCGGGTCGGGATAGGCGATCACATGATTGGGGCAGATGTCCTTCGTCTTCTCGAACCAGTAGCGCGCCGTCTGGGTCAGAACCTGGCCTTTATAAGGAATGCAGGTGAGGATCCGGTCGAAGGCGCTGAGGCGGTCGGTCGAGATGATGATCCGGCTGCCGTCCGCAAGGTCGTAGTTTTCGCGCACCTTGCCACGATAGTAGTTCGGCAGTTCCGGATAATGAGCTTCGGACAGGATGCGCATGGGTGTCCTCGATGTCTTGACGGCGATAGCACTCAGGTTGTGCGGTTTCCGCCTCGCGGTACCCGAAAGTGGCCCCTGTTTCAAAGAAAAAGCGCATGGCCGGACCATGCGCTCTTCTCAGTGAAGCGTCGATCAGACGGCTGCGTGGTGCAGGCGGCCGTTGAACAGACCATTGTCGGTTG